>NZ_JBIYCS010000004.1:0-769778 GCF_044907935.1 Paenibacillus sp. RC21 | reverse complement strand
TTTTAAAACAACCCCGCTCGACTTGCATGTATTAGGCACGCCGCCAGCGTTCGTCCTGAGCCAGGATCAAACTCTCCATTAAAGACCAACCGAAGCTGGTTTATAGAAAGAGCGATACGCTCATTTTGAAACTGACGAGATAAAATATCTCATTGTTCGCTTCCATTTTATACAGCCTGACGGCATGTACCAAAATCTCAGCGTTGGATTTTGCAAGCAAAATCCGTACTCACTCGTTGTTCAGTTTTCAAAGATCAAACATTTCTTTTTCGCCTCAGGGTTTCTTTCATCCCCTCAGCAACTTTTATAGTATATCATGTATCTCTCAGTTGTGTCAACACTTTTTTTTCAAAAGTGTTTTTCGCTCTACTTGATAACACTTGAAGCGACAAGAAATAATATATCATACTTCTATTATATTACGCAACTGTTTTTTTAAAAAAACTTACTTAAGTAACAATACACTCGATATATAGCTCTCTTTGAACCATTAAGTTAATGATTTCCCCGTTTACCTGCACCAACGGACGAGTCGGATGGTCTCGATCAGCAAATATAATTTCCCCTGTACGGTTATCATTGAGACGCACTTTGGTTCCGTTATTGAATTGAGTGAGCTTTTGGATGAAAACCTGTACAACACCCGGGTCCAGCTTACCAAATGATTCTGATTTGATTTGCTCCAGTACCAGATACGGGGATTGTGCTGGTCGGTAGGTCTTCTCCAGTGTCATGGCATGGAATACATCAGCCACTCCAACGATTTTAGCGTAAATATGAATTTGCTCCCCTTTGAGTCGCAATGGATATCCGGTACCATCCACTTTCTCATGATGCTGAAGAGCTGCCAGACGTACTCCTTCATTAATGGCCTTCACATTTTTGAGTAATTGGTAGCCTAATGAAGTATGCTGACGAATTTCTTCCTGCTCCTCCCACGTTAATTTAGAGGGCTTGTACAGAATGGCCGGGTCCATTTTAGCATTACCAATATCATGGAGTAATCCGGCAAAAGCAACCTGCATCCAGTCCTTTTGGGGCAAGCCAATCCATTGAGCAATAGAATACGAAGTCAGAGAGGTTAGTACCGCATTATGAAAAATATAATCAACTTCAATCATGACACGCGGAGTAAACGTCATTACATTATAGCGCTGGATGTATACCAGTAAGGCTTCCAACTGCCCCCGCAACTCATATATAGATAGATTAGATACGAGTACCGATTGGAATGCATTTTTCACGAGCATCACCATTTTGTCGTACTCTTCCTGGAATAAAACGGACTCATCCCGCTCCTCTAACGAAGGGGATTGCGCTTCAGGAGCCCCAACTCGAGCAGTAGCATGATCTTCACCAGCTTTTGTCGAACCATCAGGCCCTACTTCTACTTGCTGGATCAGGAATGCTTGTAAAATCTCCAAATCACGCGGTAGCAAAATACGGCCCTTCGGGAGCAGCAAGCTGCCCATTTCAGTAAATACGTCGCTTTGCAATCTAAGTCCTGCTTTTAATTCGGATACGGGTACTGTTGTCATGGTCAACCTCTCTGTTCTCATAACAGCAGCTCTAGCTGTCAGTTTTTATTATGTCATTATATTACTTGAACCTGATCCTGTACATTCATTTTATATGATTTTTAGCATACTTGCTGTATTCATCTGTCGGCAATAAAAAAAGACTCCCTGACCAATGGCCAAGGAGTCTTCCCCGTCATTTAAAAACCAATACCACTGTTTATATCGGTGGATTGTTACTCGTCCTCAGAAGGCTCCGAATCGTTACCTTGTGTACCTTCTACATCCGTACTAAGTGCTGAATCATCTGGTGATGGAGATGCACCCTCACCAACTTCTAGGTTAGTATCCTGCTCCTCGAGCAATTCATCGAGCAATTCATCCTGCTCCTCATTCTTGTTCGCACGACAAACGGTAGCAACCGAATCATCTTCGCGGATGTTGATCAGCCTTACCCCTTGTGTATTCCGACCCATCGTCGAAATTTCCTCCATGCTGGTCCGAATCAAGGTTCCACTGGCTGTAATGATCATCAGATCCTCTTCGGTTTTTACAACCTTGAGGCCAACAACTGGACCATTTTTATCCGTGACATTAATCGTCTTGATCCCCTTACCTCCACGGCCTTGGATACGGTAATCCAGTACAGGAGTACGTTTGCCATATCCTTTGGCTGTTACGATCAGGATATCCAGGCTGGTATCAACAATATCCATGCCTATTACAGCGTCACTCTTATCGAGAGTAATACCTTTAACCCCAGTGGCACTACGACCCATGGAACGTACATCACTCTCAGGGAAGCGGATAGACATGCCCTGCGCCGTACCAATGATCATTTCCTGCTGTCCATCGGTCAGCTTCACTTCGATCAGGGCATCATCCTCACGCAGGTTGATGGCAATCAAGCCACCCTTACGGATATTAGCGTAGTTATCGAGCGGTGTCTTCTTGATAATCCCTTGCTGAGTAGCAAAGAACAGATAGCTGTCCTCTACAAATTCCTCAATTGGAATAACCGCATTGATCGACTCGCCCTGCTCAATCTGAATCAGGTTAATGATCGGTGTCCCCCGGGCTGTCCGGCTCAGATCAGGAATCTCATAGGCCTTAATCCGATATACTTTACCCTTGTCGGTGAAGAATAACAAATGATGATGTGAATTCGTAATGAACAGATGCTCTACGAAATCCTCATCCTTGGTATCCATCCCCACTACACCACGACCGCCGCGTTTTTGACTACGATAAGTAGTCACGGGAAGACGCTTAATATATCCGGTATGGGTTACAGTAATGATAACATCCTCACGGGGAATAAGATCCTCATCCAGAATACTCTCTTCACCCACTGTAATTTCAGTACGACGTTCATCTGCGAAACGCCCTCTTAGCTCATTAAGCTCTTCGCTGATGATGTTAAGCACCAGATGCTCGTTGGCCAAAATTTCGCGGTATTCCGCAATCTTTTGCAACAACTCATTGTATTCGTTCTCGATCTTCTCACGTTCCAAGCCAGTCAGACGTTGCAGACGCATATCCAGAATGGCCTGAGCCTGCTCAAGAGACAGCGAGAAGCGTTCAATCAGTCCTTCACGCGCTGCTTCTGCGGTCTGTGAGGAACGAATCAATGCAATGACCTCGTCCAGATGGTCAAGGGCAGTGCGCAAACCTTCCAGAATGTGTGCCCTGGCCTCGGCTTTTTTCAGATCAAATTCTGTACGACGACGAATGACTTCAACCTGATGCTTGAGGTAATGATACAAGACATCTTTCAGGTTCAGAATCTTCGGCTCGTTATTTACAATTGCAAGCATATTGATACCGAAAGTGGACTGCATTGCCGTATGCTTAAACAAATTGTTCAGAACAACGTTCGGGTTCACATCCCTGCGCAACTCCATAACGACACGCATGCCTGTACGGTCCGATTCATCCCGCAGATCGGTGATGCCCTCAATACGTTTATCACGTACTAATTCAGCAATTTTTTCGACCAGACGAGCCTTATTTACTTGGTAAGGCAGCTCATGCACGATAATCCGTGCTTTATTGCCAATCTCTTCTATGGTGGTCTTCGCACGCATAGTTACAGATCCGCGGCCAGTCTGGTATGCCTGACGAATGCCCGAGCGTCCCAAAATATAACCTGCTGTCGGGAAATCCGGCCCTTGAATATAATCCATCAGTTCCATCGGTGTAATGTCAGGGTTCTCAATCAGTGCTTGTACACCGTCAATAACCTCTCCCAAGTTATGCGGAGGAATATTAGTAGCCATTCCGACCGCAATCCCGCCGACGCCGTTCACTAGCAAGTTAGGATAACGTGCAGGCAACACGACTGGCTCGTTCTCCTCACCATCGTAGTTCGGCATAAAATCAACGGTCTCTTTGTTCAGATCACGCAGCATTTCCATCGCGATCTTCGACAATCGCGCTTCCGTGTAACGCATCGCAGCCGCCATATCTCCATCAACGGAGCCAAAATTACCGTGTCCGTCCACCAGCATATAACGCAAAGAAAAATCCTGCGCCATCCGAACCATCGTATCGTATACAGCCGTATCACCATGAGGATGATATTTACCAATAACTTCACCGACGATTCTTGCCGATTTTTTGTATGGCTTGTCTGGCGACATGCCTAGCTCGGACATCGCAAACAAAATACGGCGGTGTACCGGCTTCAGTCCGTCCCGCACATCAGGCAAGGCACGGCTAACAATAATACTCATGGCATAATCCATAAAGGATTCGCGCATTTCCACTCCGATATCCCTGTTGATGATTTGCGAGTTTTTTTGATCCGCCATGCTGGTCCTCCTTCTCATCCTTCAATACATTGCTCTCTATGTGAAAAGCCTAACAAGACACTGCCTATATACTCCGCTCTGTGCGCAGGATTTTGGCTGAAATCCTCATCTGTATAATTATATTACTTTCACAAAAAGAGCACAATTAAACACATCTGTCCGCTTTACAGCGTAAAACCCTCAGAAGTTGCCCTTCTATGAGCAGCAGATGGCTAATGCATCGTACGGCTCACAGGTCCTGATCATGACAAATTCCCCCGAACTGGGGATTAGCCCCCACCCTGAAGGCCTTTTCCACATACAATACGTATACGGTCAGGGTTAACTGAGCACAATTCCGAAAAAACGCCGTATTTCTCTATTATATCATTGTTTTAAGCACTTGTCCTTTAGTTTCCCTTGTTTTGTTCAAGCGTTTTGAATTCCATGGAACGTGACTTACATTTTCAAAAGAAAGGGATGAGAATACTTGTCTATTCAACGAGTATCCAGTAAGTGGACCAAAACAAATGTCATCCTCCCCAATCCGTCGTTGTCCACTTATGTACCAGAAACACGTTTGTATGCAATGGAACACTTGAATGAAATGTTGGCAGTGTACGGAACCGTCTATATTAAGCCGGATAACGGTACTTATGGGAAAGGGGTTATGCGCGCAGAAAGACTCACTGAACCGCTTCCGCCGACTGAAGAGGGAATTATCGGGGAAAGAACGTGGTACATCCTTCGTTATGAGGTAGAGACCCACACCTTCGAAAATCCGGAAGACCTGCATAAAGCAGTTTCTCATCGCATACGGAAGCGCCCTTATCTAATTCAACGAGGAATCCCCCTTCTTCATCATGATGCGTGTCCCTTTGATCTACGGGTATTAACACAGATGAACTTGAGAAAGCAATGGGAGACAACGCTCATCATAGGACGTGTAGCTGCTCCTGACAAAGTCGTCACCAATCACCACAGCGGGGGCACAGTGCGCTTTTTCAATGAACTAGTAGCCCCATATCTGGATGTAAAGGAAGCGGTACGACTGGAGCAAAAACTATCGAAAATGGGCGAACGGGTAGCTTGGCAGCTACAAAAAAGATATCCTCGTTTGAGGGAAATTGGATTGGATATAGGACTGGATCAGCAAATCTATCCGTGGATTTTGGAAGTGAATACGAGACCAGCCATTAAAGTGTTCTCTTCCCTGCCCAACAAAAGCCTATATCATAAAATATTCAGGTATGCTGTAGGCTACGGCCGTTATACAGCATCCACGGGTAAACCTGCACGCACTAAGAAAAAGGCGTAAAGCTTTGATATTAAATATTCAAATTCTCCCCGACGGGTTAATGACAGGAAAAGGGACGCTCAATCTGAGCGCCCCTTGGCAAAATCCATCAATGAAAGCAGTTAATACAGCCGTCCATGATGGAATAGTGTAAATTTAAACATCAAGATTTTTCACGTACTTGGCGTGCTCCTGAATAAAGTCGCGACGCGGTTCAACATTATCGCCCATTAGGGTATCGAACATCGTATCAGCCAGCATTGCATCACTGATGGTAACTTGAAGCATTGTACGGCTCTCTGGGTCCATTGTCGTTTCCCACAACTGGGTTGCGTTCATTTCACCCAAACCTTTATAACGCTGTACGTTGTACTTCGCATTTTCTCCGAATTCACTGATGATAGCATCACGTTCGGCTTCAGAGTTTGCATAACGTACGACCTTATTGCGCTCTACCTTAAACAGCGGCGGCTGAGCAATATAGACATAGCCGGCGTCAATAATTTTACGCAAGTACCGATAAAAAAATGTCAGCAACAGCGTCCGAATATGGGCTCCATCGACGTCCGCATCGGTCATAATAATGACCTTGTGATAACGAGCTTTAGCAATATCGAAATCGTCGCCAATCCCCGTTCCCATAGCCGTTACCATTGACCGAATTTCATCACTGGACAAAATACGATCCAAACGTGCCTTCTCGACGTTCAGGATTTTACCGCGAATCGGCAAAATAGCCTGAAAGTGACGATCACGGCCTTGCTTGGCCGATCCGCCCGCTGAATCGCCTTCGACGATGTACAGTTCGCTAATCGACGCATCCTTGGAAGAACAGTCTGCCAGCTTACCTGGGAGGGAGCTGATTTCCAGCGCACTTTTACGACGAGTCAGCTCACGCGCTTTACGTGCAGCCTCACGAGCACGGGCTGCTTGTAATGATTTATCAACAACGCGACGGGAGACAGACGGATTTTCCTCCAGAAATTCCTGAAGTTTCTCTGCGAACAGGGATTCGACAATCCCGCGCACCTCACTGTTACCCAGCTTCGTTTTGGTCTGACCTTCAAACTGAGGTTCCGGGATTTTGACGGAGATAATCGCTGTCAGTCCTTCACGCACATCGTCACCCGTCAAGTTGGCGGTGTTGTCCTTGATAAAGCCATTTTTGCGTGCATAATCGTTAATGATCCGGGTCAATGCGCTCTTGAAGCCAGATTCATGGGTGCCGCCTTCATGGGTGTTGATGTTGTTGGCGAAAGAATAAATATTTTCGGTATAGCTGTCGTTATATTGCAGCGCAACTTCGACCTGAATCATATCGCGTGAGCCTTCGACATAGATCGGTTGCTCATGAAGTGCTTCTCTTTTCTGATTCAAAAATTGCACGTATTCACTGATTCCGCCCTCGTAGTGGAACGTATCACTGGCGCCAGTCCGTTCATCGGTCAAGCTAATCGCAATTCCTTTGTTCAGGAAAGCCAACTCACGAATCCGCGTTTGGAGCGTCTCATAGTCATATACGGTCGTTTCTGTAAAAATTTGATCGTCCGGGTAGAACGTCGTTTGGGTACCGGTTTCGTCCGTATCGCCAATGACTCTGACATCATACTGCGGAGCACCGCGATGGTATTCCTGCTCGTACATATGCCCATCCCGTTTGACGTGAACGACCATTTTGCTGGAGAGGGCGTTCACTACGGATACACCAACACCGTGCAGACCGCCGGATACCTTGTACCCTCCGCCTCCGAATTTACCACCTGCGTGAAGCACAGTCATAACGACTTCCAGCGCAGATTTTTTCATTTTGGCGTGTTCGCTTACTGGAATACCGCGTCCGTTATCTGTAACGGTAACGCTGTTATCTTCGTGAACGACAACTTGAATGCTGTCACAATAGCCTGCCAGCGCTTCGTCAATGCTGTTGTCCACAACTTCCCAGACCAGATGATGGAGCCCTTTGGCACTGGTGGAACCGATATACATCCCGGGACGTTTCCGAACCGCCTCCAGGCCCTCCAGGACCTGAATCTCACCCGCATCATAAGACGGTTGATTCATAGACATGCCTTTCACCTACTTCTATAGATTCTATGGTTAAGCATTGGCAACAAACTGGTTTGCCCGCTTTTTGAGAGTTGTTGAGGAGATGGGGGAATAATACACCGTATTTTGAGTCACCACGATGGACTTGGCTTCCTCTTCACCAATCATCTCGACATGCTTTTGCTGTTGGGCGTGGTTCACGTACTGCTTGGAGATTTTAGAGGATTTTTCAATCGAGATATCGAAAATAGCCACAAGCTCTGACGAGCGGATGATTTTTTCTCCACCCAGATGAATATACATAGCGGTCACTCACTCCTTAGTGTTCCACATGCCCGTCGTGGACGTGATAAATACTGGCATCCTTGAGCCGTTCTGCATTCAAGGTCTCAATACCAGTTGCCGTAATAAAGGTCTGTACCTTGCTCTGGAAGGTCTCGATCAGTTGGGTCTGACGGTAGGGGTCCAGTTCGGATAGAACATCATCCAGCAGCAGGACAGGATATTCACCAATTTCCTCATGGATTAATTCAATTTCAGCCAGCTTCAAGGACAGGGCAGTCGTCCGCTGCTGCCCCTGAGAGCCATACGTATGCACTTCCCTGCCGTTAATGGCAAAGGCCAAATCATCACGATGGGGTCCTGCCAAAGTCATACCACGGCGGATTTCCTGTTCCCTCATTTGGGATAACTTTATCATAAATCGCTCCAATAAGACAGCTTCATCTTCTTCCTCCGGCTCGCTGAAGGAGGGAACATAGGTTAATTTTAACTCCTCAGTCCCTCCCGCGATCCCTTCATGAATGGCCTGAGCCCACTTTTGCAGCTTTGTTATAAATTGTTTCCGCTTTTTAACAATTTTAACACCGTGCTCAACAAGTTGCTCATTCCATACCTCCAGCATGAGCTGTACGGAAGCCATATCTTTGCCCCAAGCTTGTTTGAGCAGGTTGTTACGCTGGACCAGCACTTTCTGGTATTGCTGCAAATGGTACAGATATCCCGGAGCAACCTGTCCAATTTCCATGTCAAGAAACCGGCGACGTACCCCCGGTGTTCCCTTGACGATTTCCAAATCCTCAGGTGCAAACATAACGACATTCAGCGAACCGATAAAATCGCTCAGCTTTCGCTGCTCCAGTCCGTTGATCTTCGCTTTTTTCCCTTGTGTGGATAACGACAGATCCAGCCTGATTTTTCCGTATTTTTTATCCACATCCGCAGCTAGATGAGTGGAGGTAGCCCCGAAAGAGATCAACTCCTTGTCGCGCGACGTCCGATGACTTTTGGTCAGAGCCAGGACAAAAATCGCCTCTACCAGGTTCGTTTTGCCCTGCGCATTTTGTCCAATCAGCAAATTAACGGGCCCAAATTCATTCAGCTCCAGCTGTTCATAGTTCCGGTATTGCTGCAAAACAATATTGTTCACAAACACATAGGGTCCCCCTTGTTATTCCGCACCTAAAAGGAGTCCTTGCCGACCAGGCGATCATGCTCCTGCCGTGATCTCGAAACTTCCGTTGTCCTCTACTTCTACGGTATCGCCTGGGTACAATTTTCTTCCGCGTCGTTCTTCCGGCTCACCGTTGACACGAACTTGCCCCTCCTGCAACAGAGCTTTGGCCATTCCCCCTGTAGAAACACAATCAGCTAATTTTAAAAATTGATCGAGCTTGATGTATTCGGTCTGTATAGATATCCGTTTCAAGGCTTGTTCATCCTTTCGCTTGCTCTCAATAAGTGACGCTAGACGTTAGTTGGTGGTGCGATATGGCAGGATGATGTACAGTGCATTGCTGGAGTCTGCCGGTTTTAAAATGATCGGGCTCATAATGCCGGTAAAAGCAATCGTCAGCTGCTCACTGTCAATCACCTTCAGCACATCAAGCATATATTTCGAGTTGAACGAGATTTTGAGCGGCTCTCCCTCAAATTTGGAGACTGTGACTTCCTCACGTACTTTACCCAGCTCGGAGGAGCTGGAGGAAATCTCCAAGCCACCGTTTTCCAGCGACTGCATTTTTACAATATTCGTTTTTTCCTCACGGGACAGCAAATAAGCACGGTCGATGGATTCGCTCAAACTTTTTGTATCCACAATCAGTTCTGTTTTGTAGGAGGTTGGAATAATTCTAGAAGTATCCGGATACGTTCCGTCCAAAATGCGGGAATAAAACAGAACCCGGTCAATTTTGAATAGTACCTGGTTGTCTGCTACGACGATATCCACAAGCATATTTTGATCCGGAATAATTTTGCTCAGTTCGTTCAACGTTTTACCTGCAATGACAACATTGCTGAAGCGCAAGCCTTCGGACGTTTCCAAACGGGCGCTACGGGTGGCGAGGCGGTGGCGGTCCGTTGCTACAAATTTTAATTCGCCCTCAGCCAAATTCCACAATACCCCTGTCAAAATAGGTGTCGTTTCGTGAGTGGAAATGGAGAAAACGGTCTGTTTGATCATGTTTTTGAGCAAATCACCTGGTACAGAGATAACCTGATTTTCTTCAATGCTCGGAAGCACCGGGAATTCCTCAGGGTCCAGACCCACAATCTGAATTTCGGTTGCACCGGATGAGATGAAGGTTTGGAAATGGTCTTTTACCTCCATGCGGATCTCCTGAGACGGCAGCTTCTTGATGATTTCGACAAAGAACTTGGCTGGCAGTACAACACTTCCCGGTTGTTCGACCTGAACGACGGTTTGGTCACCATCCTCCATCGGAATAAAGGATTGAATGGAGATGTCAGTATCGCTGGCAGTCAACGTTACTCCCTGATGATTCACATCCAGCTTAATACCACTCAAAATCGGAATCGTGGTCCGACTTGATATGGCCTTGGATACATGTTGTATAGCCTCGTTCAATACGTTTTTCAAAATGCTGATCTTCATAAGTTCCTCCTACGGGTTTTAATCCTTCAAGCACGCGTTGACGCGGGCCTTATTTAGGTGATGTATATCTTTAAAATCTATTAGTAATAGTAATAGGCGCACTGAATATGTGGATAAGTCGGTGTAAGCCTAATAAAATCAAGCCTATCCACATGTGTATAAGTTGTGTATAGGCTCTGAACTTGTTCAGGTTGGATTTTTGATTTTTTCGATTAGGCTGTTGATAACTTTGAACAGCTCCTGATCCACTTGAATGGATTTGGAGATTTTTTCGTGCGCATGAATGACGGTTGTATGGTCGCGTCCACCGAAGGCTTCTCCGATTTTCGGCAACGAATAGTCGGTTAGCTCGCGCGACAGGTACATGGCGATCTGCCGTGGAAAAGCCACAGCCTTCGTCCGCTTGCGTGCTTTGAAATCCTCCAAGCGCAAATTGTAAAATTCCCCGACTTGATGCTGTATATCCTGAATGGTAATCATTTTGGGACGACTGGAAGGAATAATGTCCTTTAACGCCTCGGCCGCGAGATGACTTGTCACATCCTGATTGGTCAGCGAGGAATAGGCAACAACGCGAATCAGTGCCCCTTCCAGCTCACGGATGTTCGTATCAATCTGGTTGGCGATATACATCATAGCCTCATTGGGAATATCCAGGTTTTCCGCTCTCGCCTTTTTCCGGAGAATTGCAATTCGCGTTTCCAGATCCGGCGGCTGAATATCCGTAATCAATCCCCACTCAAAGCGGGAACGCAGCCGTTCCTCCAGCGTTGGGATCTCCTTAGGCGGACGATCACTTGAGATAATAATTTGTTTGCGTTCCTCATGAAGCGCATTGAACGTGTGAAAAAATTCCTCCTGCGTCGACTCCTTGCCTGCAATAAACTGAATATCATCAATGAGCAAAATATCAATATTACGATATTTGTTCCGGAAGCTTTCCCCACGGTTGTCCCGGATGGCATTAATAAATTCGTTCGTAAACTTCTCCGATGACAAATACACGACCTTGCTGGCCGGGTTGTGTTCCAAAATATAATGCCCGATGGCGTGCATCAGATGCGTTTTTCCCAGACCTACACCGCCGTACAGAAACAGCGGGTTGTAAGCTTTGGCCGGCGCCTCGGCGACGGCCAGCGATGCTGCATGGGCAAAACGGTTCCCCGATCCGATGACAAACGTATCGAATGTATATTTGGGATTCAGCATATGGGACACGGCTTCTTCATGTACGACCGGCTGCTGCTGAGGTTGTTGCTGGAGATCGAACTCGGCGGGCTTGTTCTCCTCAATGACGAACTTGACCTCCAGCTGCTTGCCCAAAATTTCATAAACCGTTGCCCCGACTAGCTTGGTATAGCGGCTTTCAAGCCATTCCACGGCAAAAGTTGTCGGTGCGGAAATCACAATGGAGTGGTCATTCAGTTTCGCTGCCTTGGTAGCCTTAAACCAAGTGTCGTAACTCGGCTTACTCAGCTTGGTTTGTATGATGGATAGAATTTGCTGCCATAGTTCAGAGGTATGGCTGTCCACAGACGTCACTCCTTTTAAATCCTGACATTTTGCCGTTTAAGCTGCAGAGAGCTGCTCCCGGCGCTTCGGCAAAACGCCTAAAATCCCAAAAATGTTGTTGAAGGCCATAAAAAGACATACCGCCGCCTAAATCATGCGGCAGTGTGATGAGAGAACGCAGCACAAAATGGTCCTGAAAAAAAGCTAATGGAAAAATCCGCTGCTGATCGGCAGAAGAAGGCGATATTTCTCAGGAGGGTATGTGCGGCACGATCCGTTCTCTTGATCCCGCAGGCCAAAACGGGACTGCAATATGTCGAAATCAAATGAAAAATGTAGAATATATCCCCAGAATCCCGAATCCGCACAAAAATAAAAAGATGGATAAATTGAACTTGTTCACAACTTTATCCACAGGGTGTTGATAATATGGAGGGTAAAACAACATATTCACATTCAAAAGTAATATCATCATAGCAAAAGAAGCCTTGTATTTCAATGACTCATGGTTATTTATCCACAAATTCAATCTGTTGTGTACAATTTTTATTCACAACACAAGATATTGTTTATAATTTGTTCAGTTTTCGACAATAACTCTTTATCGTCTCAAAATGTTATGCACAGGTTATGACCATTTAAATCACAATTCAGCTTTTTTTGTGGATCTGTGCATAACAGCCGTTGCCTTTTGGTCACAGGAGGCGTTTTTCCTGTTGAAAATTTCCGGTAACGTTTCCGAAAATATTTTTAATGATATGGTCATGATGCTTGGAAATATGCCGATCTCAAAATAGAGACGGTGTGAAGGAATAGGAAGGAAGAGCAAACAGTAAGGAATAGGAGTGGTGGAAGGAACGCAAAATGTAGACAAGCTGATATTGAAGAAGGAAGGTCAAAGAAAATCCACGATAAAAAAGGACAAAAGAGCGTGGGATAAGTGAACTGGATGAAGGAGCAAAATCTCTGGGCGTGAAAAAGAGGGAGAGGATTGCGTGATTTTGGGGGAGGGGATTAAGCTGTACATTGACTTTGGCCGCTATTTGTGGTTAAATGTACAAAGGTGTTTTTTGTGGAGATTGCTATGTTAGGTATATTCCATATAAAACGTATTCCTTGTAAGGAGGTGCAGTACAATGAGACCGACTTTCAGACCGAATGTCAGCAAGCGTAAAAAAGTTCACGGCTTCCGTAAAAGAATGAGCACAAAGAATGGCCGTAAAGTTTTGGCAGCTCGTCGCCAAAAAGGCAGAAAAGTATTGAGTGCGTAATGCGTGCATAAAGACCACTACGGTGGTCTTTTTTTTTCATAATGGAGGTATTTATGGGGCGGATCGCTTTCCCTGTGTCTGCAGAAATGCAGTGAAAAAAGAGGGAGGAGCACCGCAACCTGCTCTATATTAGATGAAGCTTTTGAAAATGGATGTAAAATAAGCGAGATTACCATGGGGGAATGTTGTCCATACTTCTTACTATATAAGGGGTAAGGATTGGCATGCCGGCATGTGTAAAAGAGATGAGCAAGGAGAAGCGCCGTGCAAAAAAAATTGCGTCTACGAAACCGGGCGGACTTTGGGCGAGTATACCGCCATGGCAAATCTTTTGCCAACCATCAGTTTGTGGTGTACTGGTTCCGCCGCAGAGAGGTAGAGCAGTTCCGCGTTGGAATTTCGGCCAGCAAGAAGATCGGCAACGCAGTTGTCCGCAACCGGATGCGCAGGATCGTTAAGGAAATTATGCGCCATCATGAGCATGAATTGGTGGAGCAAATTGACCTGATTTTTATCGTCCGCAAGGGAGCGGTTACAATGTCGTATCAGGAGCTGGAGAAAAGCGTGCTGCACGTTCTGCGCAAAGCCTCGCTGCTCAAGTCTTCACGCCGATAGTCAGTATCTTTGTCCTACAGGATATGGTATGATTTACGTTGGAATGGATTGGTTAAGAAAGGGGTTATGAAGTGTCGCGTTTGAAGACTCAACGGGGGAAATGGTTCCTCCTGATTGCCTTATTGGCACTTGTTGCTGTGCTGTCTGGATGTGCTCCGACAGTCCACAATTCTTACACGACGGCAGATTTGGCCAATGGATCTTGGTGGCAAAGATATGTCGTTTACTGGTTTTCGTATGCGCTGGATACGTTTGCCCAATGGTTCTCTGGAGAGTATGGCCTGGCCGTACTGATACTGGTGATTATCGTGCGTACCATTATTTTGCCGCTTACACTCAAGCAAGTACGCAGTTCTAAAGCAATGCAGGCCATTCAGCCGCAATTAAAAGAAATTCAAGCGAAATACAAGGATACGCCTGAGAAAGTCCAGCAAGAGACGATGAGGCTGTTCCAGGAAAACAAGGTCAACCCGATGGCGGGCTGTCTTCCTTTGGTCGTTCAGATGCCGATTTTCATCGCGCTCTATAATGCCATTTACTATAACTCGGCATTGCGGGATCATGATTTCTTGTGGCTCCAGTTAGGTAAACCGGATCACTTCTTTATCCTGCCAATTCTGGCGGCAATCACAACATTCGTCCAAACCTGGATGATGATGAAAATGAATCCGACTCCGCAGCAGGGACCGATGCAATTTTTGCTGTACGTCTATCCGGTGCTGATTCTGTTCATGTCGTATAACTTCCCATCTGCTTTGCCGTTATACTGGTTCTACAGTAATATTTACACGATTATTCAAAACTATTTCCTTTATCGGAATAAGGATAAAGAAGTTGCGCTGGCAAATGTGAAAACAGCCAGTCTTACGAAAACAGGTTCCTCCAATAGCAATAACAAGAAAAAAGGTGGCAGAAACTCGAAGGGGGCTAAAAAGTCGAGATGACCAAAGTCGTGACTTCAGGAAAAACCGTTGAAGATGCTGTAAAACAAGGACTCTCCCAGCTGGGAGTAAGCCGTGAACGGGTAACCGTAAACGTGTTGGAACAGCCGTCAAAAGGATTCCTGGGGTGGCTCGGGGTCAAGAAGGCGAAGGTAGAGCTTACTCTGCTGTCTGATCCGTCTCCCGAAACCACACACGCGGCTGAACATTATGTATCGACACAAACGCCAATCGTGGGACAGGCTGTTGTTACGGAAGCTGAACCTGTTACGCAGGAAGTACGTACGAGCAAGGAAGCCTCCACGGGCCATGCAGATCCCTATGAAGAAGCTGTGCGTTTTATTCATGAAACAGCAGCGGGAATGGGACTGGATGTGGAAGTGGATGTTCGTCACCGCAAGGATGAAAGCATACTGGATATATCCGGTCCGTCGCTCGGCATGCTGATCGGCCGCCGGGGACAGACGCTGGATGCATTGCAGTACCTGACGAATATCGTTGCTAACCGTCATTCTGACAAATTCATCCGGATTGTGCTGGATGCCGAGCAATTTCGCGCACGTCGGCAAAAAACGCTGGAGGATTTGGCGGATCGGCTGGCCAACCAAGCTATTCGTTACGGCAAGGAAGTAGTGCTGGAGCCAATGCCGTCACAGGAGCGGAAGCTGATTCACGCCAAGCTTCAACAGCATGCGCTGGTTAGAACATACAGCAAGGGGGACGAGCCGAATCGGCGCGTCGTCATTGCTAAAAAATAATCCGACGCAATGGCTCTCTGCAAGGTGCAGAAGCCATTGCTTTTTTTTAAACATAAGACTTTATAAGTTACACTCTATTTGTTCTTATATTTCTCGCTGAAACGGTTGCCGTCCTTGATCAAGGACGGCAATGCCGTTTCTACTTGACAGGAGGTAGAAATCATATGCTGAGCGATACCATAGCTGCCATAGCAACGGCTGTCGGCGAAGGGGGCATTGCGGTTGTACGGGTCAGCGGCCCGGAAGCCGTTACGGAAGTGGAAGCTTTGTTCCGAAGCAAAACGCCTCTAAGCAAGGCTCCATCTCATACGGTACACTATGGACATATTATAGATCCTCAAAGCCACGAAAAGGTGGAGGAAGTTCTAGTTACGGTCATGCGAGCGCCGCGTTCTTTTACAACAGAAGATGTCGTAGAAATCAGTACCCATGGTGGGGTTGTAGCCGTCAAACGGGTGATGGATTTACTACTGCTGCAAAATATACGTTTGGCCGAGCCGGGCGAATTTACGAAGCGTGCTTTTCTGAATGGTCGTATTGATCTGAGTCAGGCGGAGGGAGTCATTGACCTGATTCGCTCGAAGTCGGATAAAGCTTTTTCAGTAGCTTTGAAGCAAGTAGATGGACAACTGTCACAGAATATCCGCCGTTTGCGTCATGTTCTGGTAGAGACACTGGCTCATATTGAAGTGAACATTGATTATCCTGAGCATGATGTGGAATCTTTTACGTCTGAGTTAATCAAGGATAAGAGCAGTCAGGTCATGGCGGAAATTGATCGGCTGCTGCATACAGCGGAGCAGGGGAAAATTTTACGTGAGGGCTTAACCACAGCGATTGTCGGAAGACCGAATGTGGGGAAATCCTCGCTGCTGAATACACTGGCTCAGGGCGAACGGGCGATTGTGACCGATATTCCGGGCACGACCCGTGACGTTATTGAGGAATATGTGACGATTAACAGCATTCCTCTGAAGCTGCTGGATACGGCTGGCATTCGGGAAACGATGGATGTAGTGGAACGGATCGGGGTAGAGCGTTCGAGAACGGCGGTTAGTGAAGCGGATCTGCTGCTCATCGTGATTAACGCTAACGAACCACTGCATGAGGATGAAATGGCATTAATGGAACAAATCCGCGGTAGACAAGCGATTGTCATTATGAATAAAATGGACTTACCGGCCCAAGTAGACCAGGATTTGCTGCTGCGTTATGTTCCTGAAGAGCTTATCGTACCGATGTCTGTAAAGGAAAATGAGGGAGCAGATCGGTTGGAGCAGGCCATATCACAATTGTTCTTTAGCGGTAAGCTGGAATCAGCCGATATGACATATGTCAGCAATGTACGGCATATTGCTTTGTTAAAGAAGGCTCGCCAATCGTTGGTAGATGCCTATGAAGCCGCTGATCAATTCGTTCCGATTGACATGATTCAGATTGATGTACGGCTGGCGTGGGAGCATTTGGGCGAGATTGTGGGCGATACGGCGCATGATGCCTTAATCGATCAAATATTTTCACAATTCTGTCTGGGCAAATAGGACATTCGAGTATGGCTGGGTTAAGCCCTGCTATCTTTATAGATATACAAGAGCATATTCGGTACGCGAACACCGAAGTGCATAAGGAGGTAAGAAAGGTATGGGATATCAAGGAGGCGACTATGACGTAATTGTCGTAGGCGCGGGCCATGCGGGTGTGGAATCCGCCTTGGCAGCAGCCCGGATGGGCTGCCGTACGTTGATGATTACGATTAACCTGGATATGGTCGCGTTCATGCCCTGCAACCCGTCTATTGGGGGTCCTGCTAAGGGACATGTGGTGCGTGAAATTGATGCTTTGGGCGGCGAAATGGGCCGGAACATCGACAAGACGTTTATCCAAATGCGGATGTTGAACACAGGTAAGGGGCCTGCGGTCCACGCATTGCGCGCACAGGCAGACAAGTTCTCTTATCAGCATACGATGAAGGAAACGATGGAAAAGGAACCAAATCTGACCTTGCGCCAGGGAATGGTGGAAGAGCTGATTATTGAAAACGGTCATTGCGTGGGCGTCATCACGAAGACCGGCACGGAGTACCGAAGCAAAGCGGTTGTATTAACTACAGGCACTTATTTACGTGGTAAAATCATTATGGGTGAGCTGATGTATGAGAGTGGCCCGAACAATCAACAGCCTTCGTTGAGACTGTCTGAGCATTTGCGCGAGCTGGGCTTTGATCTGGTCCGCTTCAAAACGGGTACACCGCCGCGCGTGCATAAGGACACGATTGATTTTAGCAAAACCGAAATTCAGCCGGGGGACGATCAGCCGAAGTTTTTCTCGTATGAAACGAAGTCTTCGGATAATGAGCAGCTTCCTTGCTGGCTGACCTATACTTCAGTGGAAACTCATCAGATTATTAATGATAATTTGCATCGTGCGCCGATGTTTTCTGGTCTGATTGAAGGAACAGGACCGCGTTATTGTCCATCTATTGAAGATAAAGTGGTGCGTTTTAGTGATAAGCCGAAGCATCAGATTTTTCTGGAGCCTGAAGGTAAAAACACATCTGAATACTATGTTCAAGGCTTGTCGACCAGCTTGCCTGAGGATGTGCAATTAGCTGTGCTGCGCTCGATTCCGGGGATGGAAAAGGTAGAAATGATGCGTAACGGCTATGCGATTGAGTATGATGCCATGGTGCCTACACAATTGTGGCCTACGTTGGAAACGAAAAGAGTGCCCGGCCTGTTCACGGCGGGTCAAATTAACGGCACTTCCGGTTATGAAGAAGCTGCGGGTCAAGGGATTATGGCAGGTATTAACGCGGCTCGTAAGGTGCAGGGCAAAGAACCTGTCGTGCTGGACCGCTCCCAAGGCTACATTGGGGTTCTGATCGACGATCTGGTGACCAAGGGTACGAATGAGCCTTACCGCTTGCTAACGTCCCGTGCGGAATACCGCCTGTTGCTGCGTCATGATAATGCAGATTTGCGATTGACTCCGATCGGGCATGATATCGGCCTGATTACGAATGAACGGTACGAGCGCTTTTTGGATAAAAAGCAAAAGGTAGAGCAAGAGATTGAGCGTTTGCGTCTGGCGAAGGTTCGTCCAGTTGATGTAAATGAGATGCTGGAGCAAGGTGGATCTGCACCGATACAGGACGGCAGTAATTTGTTAACCGTGCTGCGTCGACCAGAGATCAGCTATGCACAAGTGGCACAAATTTCACCTTCACCTGTAGCTCTGACTGAGGAGGAACAGGAGCAGGTCGAAATCCAGATTAAGTATGCGGGCTACATCGAGAAACAACTGATGCATGTAGAACGTCTGCAAAAAATGGAGAAGAAAAAACTTCCAGAGGATATCATATACGATGAGGTTCAGGGTTTGGCGATTGAAGCCAAGCAGAAGCTTGCCAAAATTCGTCCGATGTCGATTGGTCAGGCATCCCGTATTTCGGGTGTGACGCCTGCGGATATTTCCATTTTGCTCGTTTATCTGGAGCATTATAACCGCGTAACGGCAGCAAGGGGATCATAATGGACGCGATACAACAGCAATTTAAGCAGCGACTGGCAGAGCATAGCATTGTGATTAATGACAGTCAGCTAGAGCAGTTCGAAACGTATTACCGTGTGCTGGTTGAGTGGAATGAAAAGATGAACCTGACAGGCATTACAGAGCGTGATGCGGTGTACACCAAGCATTTTTATGATTCTCTTTCGCTGGCTTTTTATGTTCCGTTAAATGATGTGGAAAGCTTGGCAGATATCGGATCGGGTGCAGGATTCCCCGGTATTCCTTTGAAAATATGCTTTCCGCAGATTCAGTTGACCATTGTGGATTCGTTGAACAAACGCATACAATTTCTGGCGCATGTGGTAGAACAACTGGGATTGGAAGACGTGGAGCTGATTCATAGCAGGGCAGAAGAATTGGGTCGTAAAACGGGATACCGGGACAGCTATGATCTGGTCACAGCCAGAGCCGTTGCCCGTCTTGCGGTGCTGAATGAATTTTGTTTGCCTTTTGTCCGTGAAGGAGGTCACTTTGCTGCGATGAAGGGCAGTGACCCAACAGAGGAAATCAAGGAAGCTTCCTACAGCTTGAAAGAGCTTAAGGGAAAAATTAAGCATATTCAGGCTTTTCAGTTACCTGTAGAGGATGCAGCCAGACATATGATTATTATTGAAAAAAGAGCAGCTACACCACGGAAATATCCGCGTAAGCCGGGTACGCCTTTAAAAACACCGTTAGTGTAACCAATTGAAAGAAAGTGAATGTTTCACGTGAAACATTCACTTTTTTTATGGCTTGCGATGCTCTTTACATAAACAACGTAAAATGCAGAAGGTCTTTACTTACGACGCAGAGGAACATGGATAAATAGGCATCTGATCGGGTACACAATTTATTCTCTGATCCTTCCGAAAAGCTGGTAGAGACGATAGGATTATGGCTGGAAAAGTGATAGAATAGAGATAATCGTTTTTGATGTAAGTTGACTGCTTCCCGTACCGTTCAATTCAGATATACATAAGGGGGAGCGGGACAACAATGCCAGGGAGAATACGTGGAGTGTACCCGGTTACGGCGCTGTCTCATATAAAAGGGGCTACGATCCGCGTAAGGAACTGTTTTTCACGAAGCGCTGTTAGTATGGTGCTATTATGAAATTAGGTGGTATTATACGGAATGAAAGAACAATTTTCCAAGCTATTTGGTTTGACGGAGCGATCCTCTGGGGACGAAATAAAACAAATTCCAGTTGGGGATATTGTCAGCAGTCCTTATCAGCCCCGCACCATATTTGACGACGAGAAGATTGATGAGCTATGCCAGACCATTAAGACGCATGGTGTAATTCAGCCGATTGTCGTTCGTTTCCGTAATGGACATTACGAAATTATAGCAGGGGAACGTCGATGGAGAGCTGTTACCAAGCTGGGGATGGATACCATTCCAGCCATTGTTCGTGAGTTTAATGATTCACAAGCTGCGTCCATCGCGTTGATTGAGAATCTTCAAAGGGAAGGGCTAACAGCGATTGAAGAGGCTGTAGCTTACCAGAAGCTGATTGATCTGCATCAGCTCACCCAGGAAAGTCTCGCTCAGCGACTTGGCAAAAGCCAATCCACTATTGCTAATAAGATACGGCTGCTTCACCTGCCAGAGAGAGTGAAAGGTGCTCTAATGGAACGCAAAGTGTCCGAGCGTCATGCCCGTGCGTTATTGTCATTAGAGACTGAAGAGCTACAGTATAAGGTTTTGGATGAAGTCATCGCTAAGGAACTCAATGTGAAACAGACAGAGGCGAGAGTCGCCTTTTATAAACAAGTGTCCACGATGAAGAAATCCAAGCGGATTTCCTTTACTAAGGATGTCCGGCTTGCGCTGAATACGATTCGTCAATCCATTGATATGGTGTCTGGCTCAGGGTTGGATATCAAGACCAAGGAATCCGATCATGAGGATCACTATGAGATTGTCATTCAAATTCCCAAACGTAAGTAAGGGATGAAGCGTACAGGCGGCAGCAATTGCCGCTTTTTCTGTCTAACGCCGAATAAAACCGCAGCATACTCGCATTCTATTTTAAAAATTGCCGTTATCCGTAAGCTAATGATGGAGAATCGTCTTACTAGAGGATTTTGCAATATAAGCATTTTGCATCAATCGCAAGAGCGATTTTAAATCAGCAATATATAGATCCAAACGGTTTAGTTTGTCTATCTATTGTACTTTTAAGCGTTGGGAATCGAATGATGCAAAATGCTGTTCAAGAAATATAGCAGGATTCCGATTAAATTATGAGGTGAATGAAGTGTCAAAAATAATAGCCGTAGCCAATCAAAAGGGCGGAGTGGGCAAAACAACTACTTCCGTGAATTTGGGCGCCGGACTTGCTTCCCTCGGCAAAAGGGTATTGCTCGTGGATATCGACCCGCAAGGTAATACAACCAGCGGTGTGGGTATCAATAAGGCGGATGTGGCAAATTGCATTTATGATGTACTCATTAATGAGGTTGATCCTAGCGAAGCGATTGTCAGTACACAGATTGAGGGACTGGATATTATTCCGGCCACCATTCAGCTGGCAGGAGCGGAAATTGAGCTGGTACCGACCATTTCTCGTGAACTCAGGTTAAAAAGATCGCTCCAGCTCGTCAAGCATAAGTACGATTATATATTGATTGATTGCCCTCCGTCGTTGGGGATTTTGACACTTAATTCTTTAACAGCCTCTGATTCGGTCATTATCCCCATTCAATGTGAATATTACGCATTGGAAGGATTAAGTCAGCTACTGAATACGGTGCGATTGGTACAAAAGCACTTGAATACCTCGCTGCAAATTGAAGGCGTATTGTTGACGATGTTTGACGCCCGCACTAATTTGGGTATTCAGGTGATTGAAGAAGTGAAAAAGTATTTTCAAAGCAAGGTTTATCAGACGATTATTCCACGCAATGTGAGACTCAGTGAAGCACCATCACATGGCCAGTCCATTATTACGTATGATCCCCGCTCTCGTGGGGCAGAGGTATATATTGAGTTGGCAAAGGAAGTGGCATCTTATGAGTAAACGGTTGGGAAAAGGGCTGGATGCACTCATTCCCTCCCTTACAGTCAATGATGAGGACAAGGTTGTTGACATTCCACTTAGCCAGTTGCGTGCAAATCCGTACCAGCCTCGAAAAACGTTTGATGAGGAATCGATTAAAGAACTGGCAGAATCCATTCGTCAGCACGGTGTTATCCAACCTATTATTGCGCGTAGTGTATTAAGAGGCTATGAAATTATTGCAGGTGAAAGAAGATTTCGGGCTTCTCAATATTGTGGGAATTCGACGATACCTGTGGTTGTTCGCAATTTTACCGATCAGCAGGTAATGGAGATTGCCCTGATTGAGAATTTGCAGCGTGAAAATCTGAACGCTATGGAAATAGCAGTAGCTTATCAGGGATTAATGGATCAGTTCTCGTTAACTCAAGAGGAATTGTCCTTGAAAGTGGGTAAGTCGCGCTCTCATATTGCGAATTTTCTTCGTTTGCTTGCATTGCCGGAGGAAGTTAAGGATCATGTTTCACGTGGAACATTATCTATGGGACATGCCAGAGCGATTGTTGGGCTTAAAAATCCCGATATGGTGAAGCAATTGGCGACACAATGTATTGAGCAACAATGGAGTGTTCGGGAGCTGGAAGAAGCTGTACAGCAGTTGGATCATAAGCCTGGTGAAGCGAAGGCCAAGTCCAAGGTGAGAAAAAAGGACCCTTTTATTGATCATATGGAAGAGTCCTTGCGTGAACGTTTTAAAACAACTGTGAAAATCAAGCATAACAAGGATAAAGGTAAAATCGAATTGAATTATTACAGCCAGCAGGATTTGGAAAGATTACTGGAGCTATTGCAGTAGTCTGTACGAAATAGGACATGTCTCCTTGATCGAAATGGGAAGTGAGATATGTCTTTGCTTTGTCTGGAAGTGAAGGAATCAGAATGGTCTGGATGGATAAACTAATAGCCTTTTGTTATTTGTTTCGCTGTCCTCAAACGTATAAAATAAGAGGTATGCAGTGACATGATTTTTGAGGTGGAGGAGTAGAAGCAAGCATATGGCTGAATTGAACGGACTAATCATGGAACAGCTTGCCGGAATCGTTGCAGGGATTGTGCTTATTTTGCTCATCCTGATGATTGTTATCATTGTGCAGGGTGCAAAGTTGAAGAAGATGCGACGAAAGTATGAAACCATGATGGCAGGCAGCGGTGTCGAAAATTTGGAAACGCTGCTGATTGATTTGAAGGTGCAAATGGATACGATTGAGGATGAGCAGGAAGCCCATCGTGCAAGTATGGAATCTCTACGCAGTAAACTGACTGGCCTGAAGGGACATATAGGTATCAAACGCTATAATGCCTTTGGCAAGCGAGGGAGCGATTTAAGCTTCTCCATGGCCATTGTAGATGATAATCAGGATGGTATCGTATTAACCGGTATTTATAACCGGGATGGCTCTTATGTGTATGCCAAGCCCCTGGAAGCGGGGCAGTCATCCTATTCCTTATCTCCTGAAGAGAAAGAAGCCGTTACTCTTGCGCAGCAAGCAGGACGGAACGGTAATGCCACTCCTTAATCGCGGAGTATAAGCTGCCAGCAATGATATCTGATAATTTCATTACCAGATTTAGTCTTGTATTTTGCAACACAAAGTATTCCATAAAGCCGCCGACGTTAACGATTCCTGTCAAATGGATATCGCCGACCGGCGGTAATTCTTTATTTACCCCCGCTCCAGGCTTCAAAGGCCCGTCCGCAACCTGAATGCATCCGACGCTGGAGGTTTGTCCAAGACATGCGTCTATGCCGATGATATAGGGCTGGTCGTACCGGGTGTGTATGCCGTCCAATGTTGTTTGCAGATTCATAGCATGTACAGGCTCCTCCAATGTTCCGTAAAGGTGAAAGAGCGGGCTTTTATAACGTGACAACTGGGTACCTACGAGCGGGCCGAGACAATCTCCAGTAGAACGGTCGGTGCCGATGCAAATAATAACGATATTTTGCAGACTGGGCGCCTGGTGCAAATGGAACAGCAAACGATGGCTGATGGCTGATTGGATCCCGGGGTCGGTGTGTGATATTTTTAAGCTAAGGGGTTCTTGCTCCGGAATGAAGTCAGATGGATGAGTCATGGAATCTTCCTTTCGCTCTGTAATGGAGTGTGCAGATTGCGCTCGCTTTATAGACCGTTAGCTGTTGGCATAGCATTGATCAGAGATGAAAACCAGCAGTAAACTGCCTTAGAGAATGACAATTAGCCTGCGGGTAACAATTATTCTCAAGATAGTAGATAGTATATGGATAAGTTTGGGGTTTTATACTCGGCGAAGTAGATTATTCATAGCAAAATGAATGAAACCAGTAGATGGGCTTATGTAGTAGACAATAGAATTTGGGAAACCAGAAGAGTGTCCCTTGTGTAAGGAGGAGCAACAGAATGACCTTAATGCGTTGGTTGGAGAACAATACAGGGACGACTGCTGTTGTGAAGGATGCGATGCACTGGAAGGATGTTATATGGGAATGGCTTTCAGATAGTGCGATGTGGTCGACTTTGTTGTTTGTGGTTTTGAAGATTGCCATTATTTTCATCATCACACGTATCTTTATTCGCGTTATTAATAAAATTATAGATAAGTCGATGCAGCAAAAGGGAGAGAACAGCAGGTTTCAATTGAATACCAGGCGGCTAACAACCGTCCGAGAACTGCTGAAAAATGTAACAAATATCGTATTCAATTTTATTCTGATTATGCTGGTATTGTCTCAAATGGGCATTAATCTCGGGCCTCTGATTGCCGGAGCCGGAGTGCTTGGGTTGGCCGTTGGTTTTGGGGCGCAGAGCTTGGTTAAGGATGTGATTACCGGGTTCTTTATTATTTTCGAGGATCAGTTTGCTGTAGGAGACGTCATTCAGACAGGAACCTTCAAAGGTACAGTAGAAGTGATTGGGCTGCGTACAACCAGGCTGGTGAGCTGGAAAGGGGAAGTTTATATTTTACCTAACGGCTCGATTACGGCGGTTACGAACTTTTCCATGTCCAATTCGTTGGCGGTGGTGGATGTACCGATGAAGGCCGAGCGTACTCTGGAGGAAGCTGTTGGTTTGGTAAAGCAAGCGATCCATGGCATTGAAGAGTCCAACGTGCAGATGCTGAATATACCGGATGTTCTGGGGGTTCAGTCCATGACGACATCAGAGTATATTGTGCGTGTTGTGGCGGAGTGTATGCCGAATACAGGGGCTGCGGTAGAACGTGATATTCAGAATAACATCAAGAAGGCACTAGAGGATGAGGAACATCGTCAGAGCGCGCTGGAGACGGCGGTAACCCTCGAGAAGGAAGACGAGCAAGAAAGAAAAGGGGGAGAGAAGGGTGGAGCGTAAGTCGTTTGAACTGGGGGACATTGTGCAGATGAAGAAGCCCCATCCCTGCGGAACGAATGAAATGGAAATTATCCGTATGGGTATGGATATTCGGATCAAATGTGTCGGTTGCCAGCACAGTGTGCTGATTCCGCGTGCCAAGTTCGAAAAGAATATGAAGAAGGTGCTGCGTTCAAAATCCAACGCTGACGGGCAAAATTCGGAAACGAACTGAGCCGGGGGAGCTGAGTGATTTTGGACAGCAATGAACTTGCATCATGGGCACAATGATGATATAATAAACCTTGCTGCGGAAAGGTACCCAAGAGGTCTAAGGGGGCTGACTCGAAATCAGTTAGGCGTCGCAAGGCGTGCGTGGGTTCGACTCCCACTCTTTCCGCCACTATAATAAATCGCACTGTATCAACGTTTTCAGTACGATATGTGGGTCGAAAGCTATACGATTTTACACGAAAATTGAGCTAGATGATTCCGATATACCTAAATAAATGATTCCGTTAACCTCTTACGCTAAACACGCGTAGGAGGTTTTTTAGTATGGATAAACGTATGGGCCGCAAGACAATTAGCGCGCGTAAACCGTTGCAGACGTGGGGCTATCATCAAACACGCTTGAGGAAGCGTTGGACATTGTTGTTGAGGTGAAATGTGCGTGCGTGTTAGAGAACACTGAGATTAATTACGTGAAAAAGCAAATTTGCTACCAGCGGTGAAGAATAAGAACCGTAAGTCGCGTATTTTACCGTTGTCCACAACTACAATTCGGCTACTAAAACAGTTGTCCACAGAGACAGCAGAGCATTTTGACACGCCATACTTATTCACAACCAATTACGGACAGTAATTAAGTGAAAAGACGATACAGAAATCGTTCGATAAATACGCGGAGAAGGCGAAGCTAGGACGGTCAATGTCGCCGCATGTGTTGAGGCATAATTTCGCTACTATGGCGGCTGAGAATGGAATGTCGATATTTCATCTACAGAAGTTAATGGGGCACGCAGATATTGCAACAATGCGGAAGTATGTACAGATTAGCGAGGGAAGTCTAGCGGATGAGCACCGGAAGCATTCTCCGTTATCGAGACTGCGGAAATGAAAGGAATTTATGTTTGCAAAAAGTAGGATTAGAGCGTAGTTTGTTGTATAACATTCCATAGCAAGACGCACGGTATTGGTGAGGCGTAATGAGTAAATTTGAATCGTTGTCTTTGCTTGTCCAATTTGGAATGCTTATTTTAAGTCTCATTGCTATAATTATTTCTATCGTTAGATTGAACCAAAAGCAGGATAGAAAAAGAGAATAGATAAAAAGGAAATAACCTGCATCTTACCGGACCAGGTTATTTCCACAAAAATTAATTTAGAAAGGCCGTGCGTCTTGTCACTACGGCTTCTTTCTTTTGTCAATTATATTTTACAGCTAATTGCTTAATGATACAACAGGATTATTATTATATTTACTTATATGTTTGCCTAACAACGTGTCTTCATCGTTTGAGACAGAATGATAGGAATTCAAAATAATCGCTTACCCCTTCGTGTGAGGAACGTAGATGGGTCCGTTTTTCTGCGTTTTCTTTTAGTGACAATGGACTAGTACAATGGTATTATTTAGGTAAATTTGAGATGAAGGGGGGATTCTGGGTTGTTGGGCGGATTGTATACGTAATGAGAGATTAAAAAGCGAAGGAGTTGACGAAGTGGCCCTCGAACAAGCCGCGTTTTTCAGTACTAGATCGTTTATGGCCGAAATG
The DNA here is from genome assembly GCF_044907935.1 of Paenibacillus sp. RC21. NCBI lineage: Bacteria > Bacillati > Bacillota > Bacilli > Caryophanales > Paenibacillaceae > Paenibacillus > Paenibacillus sp. RC21. Next base: position 742,428 of record NZ_JBIYCS010000004.1, on the reverse strand, counting down.
TTTAATGATGCTCTTTATTATCTTCAAGAAGGTGAAGCTGCGGAATATGAGTTTGCGCAATATAGATTTTATAGGTCTGCAATTATAAACTTTTGTGCCTCGGCTGAAGCAGCGGTATCAAAAATAGTACATAATCATCTTAGACAGAATGAAGATTCTTTGGAGCACTATGACATTGATTTGCTGAAGAGTCTTAATGACTTTAATGCACCCCCGCCAAAGAGCTTCAGGACAATTAGAAGTAAAATTACAACGGTCGAACGACTACTAAATCAAAAATATACCAAGAAGAATAAAAAATCATATATAGAATTAACTGAGCTGAGAAATAAAATCATCCATTACAACACTTCCTATGCTGCCATTGTATACGAGGATGGGAGTGTGAAAAGAGTGGCGAGTGGGGCTCCTGAAGTTGTCGATGCTTTTATAACTGAGTTGCTCAGATTGTATGGATATAACTCGGTGGAGGGGTTTCATTCAAAGCGTATACCTATTTATTAAGTGTTCTTTTACCGTAATTTCAACCGCAGATCAGGACCTAATTTAACGTTAAAATCACGTATCCCATAGGTTAGACGATGATGATATAGGAGTTGGAGTAGTTCACATTATAATTGGACACTCAAGGTTTGAATTTTTAGCTGGGGGCGACGTTAACTTTTTAAATGTTTTTCTATATATAATAAAATTAGTTGCTGAGGTCGGAACACCCAACCGACACGCCCAAGCGGTCTTAAAAGGGATGGAGAAGATTTTAACTAATTTTCAAAGGATAGGCCTCGTCAATTTGACGGGGCTTTTATATCATTCCTCATCTATGAGTGTGATTATTTCACGAATGTCTGTAATGCCTAATGCATCTGCGATTTCCTCGATATGTTTGAAGTTTATATTTTCTCTCTTTTCATTCGCCAGTTCAGATAGAGCTGCTCTACGGACACCAGTCTTGTGAGACAATTCGTTTAGGGAAATCCCTCTTGCTTTGATTAACTCGCCGAGCATTATCTTTACCTTCATTCCACACACTCCTATTTTATTTTAAAACCCGTTGACTGTACTCATAAGCGTACAATATAATAAAGATAAATGTTGTACGTATAAGCGTACGAATTAAAAAAATAGTCCCTATTATTTTAGGAGCTAAGGCGTTTAGAGGAAGAAAAGGAGGACGGATGTATGAGTAAATCGTTGGGATTGGAATGGGCTTCGATGGTATACGGGCCGTATGATTTGCCGCATATGTATGAGATATTCGAGGGAGTACTTTATAAAGGATGCTACTTCTTCTATCTGGACAATGGTGTGCTATGCCTGCGTCAGGTTCGCAAGTTAGGTCAGCCGGAGCATACACAATTGTTCATCGATGGAGATAGTGCAGGACTACAACTGGCAGTGGGGATTCGGCGTGATTTGATGGAGGTAGTAACTGACATCATCAGAAGCTGGAGGGACAAGAGCGGGCTTACTTTTCTGTTCGATGAATTACTGTGTCTACAAGGAAGGGGAGACATACAACTGAATCTTGTAAAAGACAAGGGTTAGGATGTTCTTCTGAGGTGTCATTACAGCAAAAAAATACCCCTGACAGCAGGAAAATAAGTACCGTCAGGAGCATATTTTGTTGTTATAGCTGGTTTGGCGGGTAGTTATAGCGTTTTGTTTTTTTCGAGCCGGAGATCATCAGTAGGATGGCTGCGATCAAATGTAGTATCCAGCCCACTACGGGGATCCAGGCCAGCAAAGAGGTCAATATCCCCCATACAGAGCCGTAGATCGCTTCCTGATTGCGTAACGACAGGATGAGTGTTACTGCATGCAGGATAAGCATGAATCCCAGAGCCGAGTAACCGGTCCCCATGACAATAGCTCCTCCTACAATCGGTACGGCAAGCACCAATTCGAATATACCTGATATCCACTTTAATATTCGAGAATAACTCATCTTAAAACCTCCGTAAAAGTAGGTCTTTGTACTTGGATATATTCTAGCAGAAGGAGCCGGATTAATCTGCATTTTACCAGTATATGCAAAAAGTCCGATAATGCAACAAAGGAGGACCTCAAAGGTCCTCCATCGTAGGCGATACATTTTTAACAGGATACGATCTGTCCAATCACATCACGAAACTCGGTGTACTGACAAGCAATACCAGTGTTGAAAAGACAGAGTCCTTTTACACAAACCTAACGCTTCTAATGCCCGGAATGGATCTCCTAACAGTTTGTTCGGCTACGTCATCCAACGGAACCACACCTCTCTGTTGTATCGCCTGATTATAATATGGCCCGAATGTCGAGAAAATATACATTAATGAACGCGGGCTTTCGTTTTTTTCTTCCATTTGCGATTATGGTTGGTCGTCTCCGGAAAAGATTCGCCTCTTTCCAGTGTCACTTGCTGCGGGTTTTGAATTTCGGTATGAAAGCTTTTCTCGCCCACTTCCATATACACGCCGTCATTTGGTGCTTTGTCACCTGGCTCAAATTCGGTTTTTTCACCCATAAGGTTGTTCCTCCTTTACTACTTGGATTGAACTGCAACGGTTATTGTGCGCCGATATGAGCAGAAACATCCGGGAACAAGCACACTGAATGTCAGAAAAAAACCGAGTTCTTTCCTATATATAGATAAATCTTACTGTACATATAAAATCGTGAAGAATGGAATGTATGAAGCTGATTTAGCTGATGTACAACACATGAACTCAATTGCAGGTTGCAATCAGCTGCTCGATTTGGTAAACTGTTTTAGTGCGAGTTTAGGCTCGTTCCTTGCTCTCAACCGAGATTGAGGGCCTTATGTCCATAAGGAGGTGTAAAGAATGCGCAAATATGAAGTGATGTACATTATTCGTCCTGACATTGAACAAGAAGCTGTTCAAGCGGCAGTCGATAAATTCCAAGGTATCATCTCCAACGGCGGTGGCGAAATTACGAGTCACGATGTAACTAAACGCCGTCTTGCGTATGAGATTAAGAAATTCCGTGATGGTTCTTTCGTTCTGGTAAACTTCACAGCAGAACCTGCTGTAGTTGCTGAGCTTGAGCGTATCATGAAAATTTCTGACGAAGTAATTCGTTATCTCATTACGAACGACGTAGCTTAATTATTGTACGTGATTATGTAATGAACAACGCTCAAAGGAGGGGATTGGATTGTTGAACCGTGTCATTCTGATCGGTCGTTTGACCAAAGATCCGGAGCTGCGCTATACACCGTCTGGTGTAGCAGTAACCCAGTTCACCCTGGCTGTAGACCGTCCGTTTACGAGTCAAGGCGGCGAACGGGAAGCGGATTTCTTGCCGATCGTAACCTGGCGTCAGCTTGCTGAAACATGCGCTAACTATCTTCGCAAAGGTCGTTTAACGGCTGTTGAAGGCCGTGTTCAGGTGCGTAATTATGAGAACAATGAAGGAAAGCGTGTATACGTGACTGAAATTGTAGCTGATAATGTGCGTTTCCTGGAATCTAACCGCGATAGCGGTAACGGTGGCGGCAATAGCGGTGGAGCTGCGCGTGAGGAGTCTCCTTTCGGAGGCGGTAACAGCAATAGTGGACGCGGGAATAATAACTCGCGAAACAATCAGGATCCTTTTTCCGATGACGGAAAACCGATCGATATTTCGGATGATGATCTACCATTTTAATTGGGAAAGGACTGACAAAGAATGGGCTTCAGACAAAGAGAAGGCGGAGACGATAACAAAAGACCAGCTCGTCGTGGTGGTCGCAACAAACGTCGTAAAGTATGTTTCTTCACTGTGAACAAAATTACTCACATTGACTATAAAGATACAGACCTGCTTAAAAAATTCATCAGCGAACGTGGAAAAATTCTTCCTCGTCGTGTGACTGGAACAAGCGCGAAATATCAACGTATGTTGACAATCGCGGTTAAACGTTCCCGTCAAATCGCATTGCTTCCTTACACTACTGAATAGTAGTTTCATGGAAGAGAAAAAGAGGCGCTCCCGATTTCGGGAGCGCCTCTTTTATGATTTTTCTTATTGACAACAAGTCCCATGTATTGTAACTTACTAATAATACAATCCATGTTTAACCATTATGCTTAGCTCGGCTTTTCTAGTCGCATTTGTGATCGCATGTTCCCCCAACTCGCCAGAGTATACATTTAGATTTCTGAAATGTTATTTTATATTACATGGTAACTAATATTATCGGTAATTTTTTGAAATAAAATTCATAAACTTTACAAAAAAAGATAGTTTGCATTTTTACATTACACAAAAAAAGATATTGACGTGATATTAATTTACACTTAAGATAAGCCTTAATAAAAATATAATGGTTATCAGAACCCTAAATTGACCAAAGGTCTAAAACACGTGTTTACGCTATCATTGGTAACGGTAAGGAGGATGCACAGATATCATTTTCAAACCTCAAGCTTTAACGAATCAACGCAGGAAAGAGACAGGCTGTTAAATAAAAGAACCGACTAAGGGGGATGAATAGAATGGTGCAAACGAAGAAATGGGTTTCTTTGCTTATGGCGCTTACGATCGTTGGTGTTCTGTTTGCAGGATGTAGCGGAGGTGCTAATGAAGCACAGCCGGGCAATACGGATAATAAAACAGAGGGTAAAGAAAGCAGCCCACAAGTCACGGAGGGTGTTATTAAAGCAAGTGATCTGACGCAAAATCCGCCTGGTGCTACGAACCGGAAGGATAACATTGTGGTAGGTATGGTATCACCTAAAGGGGTATTTAACCCGTTGTTCTGGCAAACAACTTACGATCTATATGTAGTCAGAACGTTATTTGATTCCTTTTTACAGGTGAAAGCGGATGGTACATACGAAAATAGCTTGGCTGACAAGATTGATGTATCTCAGGATGGCTTGAAATACACGTTCCACCTGAAGCCAGGTGTGAAGTATAGTGACGGGACACCAGTAACGGTGAAGGATTATGCTTTTGTCCTGAAGGTACTGCATGATCCGAATTACGATGGAGAAACCGATATTCTGTCCTTCAAAATTAAAGGCGGCAAGGAATATCATGATGGCAAGGCGAATGATATCTCCGGTATCAAGGTCATTGATGATAATACGGTAGAGGTAACCGTTACAGAAGCAACAGCTTATACAAAGGATTTTCTGGGTGAGCAATACTTCATGCCAGAAGCTTATTATGGAAAAGGTTTCAAAAAGGGCAACCTGGACAGCATCAAGGCGCTTAATAATAAGCCAATCGGCTCCGGGCAGTATGTGTTGAAAAGCTTCTCCCCGGGTCAACAAGTCGTACTTGAAGCCAATCCAAACTACTTCAAGGGCGCACCGAAGGTAAAATCGGTTATTTTCAAAACCACGACAGACGAAACCAACTTGTCTATGCTGCAAACGGGTGAGACCGATATAGACAATGTTACGGTTACAGAAGATAACGTAGAGGAATTGAAATCTCTGGGCTTCCTGGACGTGAATATTATGCCGACCAACGGCTACGGATATATTGCATTTAATCACAAAGAAAAGAAATTTCAGGACCCTAAGGTGCGCCAAGCTCTGACCATTGGTTTGAACCGGAAGGAGATTGTGGAAGGGGTGTACGGTCCGTATGCGAACGTCATTAACATTCCACAGTCTACAGAAGCCTGGTCTTATACGAATGAAGGCATTAACAAATATGAGTTTGATACCGCTAAAGCAAAGGCTCTGCTGGATGAGGCTGGCTGGAAGGTTGGAGCGGACGGTATCCGTGAGAAGGATGGTGAAAAGTTTACCATTAACTTCTCAGCGACTGCGGATAATCCAGTAGTAGAGGCCTTGCTGCCGATTATGTCCAACAACTACAAGGAACTGGGCATTAAGCTGAATTCTGAAACACTGGATTTTAACGCGATTATGGATAAAAAAGATACGGGCAAGTTCGATATGTTCTTTGCCGCCTGGGGATTGACACCTGATCCAGATACAACGGTCTACCTGACCAACGGCTCACAAAATGATGTTGGCTACTCCAATAAAAAGGTCGATGAGCTGACGATTGCGGGTAAAAAGGAATTGGATCAAGAGAAACGTAAAGTGATTTACAAGGAGCTTTATCAAGAGCTGAACAAGGATTTGCCAGCCATTTTTATGTATCAGCGCAGAGATATGTGGCCAGTTAATGGGCGTGTATCCGGCTTAGAAATTACACCATACAAAGATTTTGAATTCAGTCTGTATAACGCTCAGCTCGCTCAATAAGGGTTGCCAATCGTATGCTCAGCTCTCACGGGCTGGGCATATCAATTCTTTATTTGTCTGGAGGAATGATTATGAAGCAGTATATTATTCGAAGACTGCTGCAACTCATCCCCACACTCATTGGCATATCCATTATCGTATTTGCGATTTCAGCCATGGTGCCGGGTGATTATATTACAGCCAAGCAGAACCCGAATATGACCGCCGAAAAGGCACAGCAGCTACGACATATCTACGGGTTGGATAAGCCGGAGTACCAACGCTATTTTATATGGGCGGGTAATATGCTGAAGGGTAATATGGGGGATTCATTACAGCATAAGCAGCCGGTAACGAAGGTCATTGGCAATTATGTATGGAACTCTTTTATTATCGCTTTTTTCAGTCTTATTTTTAGCTGGCTGATTGCAGTTGTTGCCGGGGTATTTTCAGCCAAGTTCCAATACTCGTTATTCGATAAATTCGTCACGCTATTCATATTTTTGTGCATGTCGCTGCCGTCTTTCTTTATCGGTCTTTTGGTGATCAAAATATTTGCACTGGAATGGGGTATTTTCCCGGTTGGCGGCATGACAACTGCAGGAATGGAGCCAGGCTCATGGGCTTATATCGTGGATGTTCTCAAGCACATGTTCCTGCCAACGCTCGTTCTTACGATGCTGAGCACAGGCAGTCTAACCCGGTATTTCCGTACAGGTATGCTGGAGGTTATTCGTCAGGATTATATTCGCACCGCACGCGCTAAGGGCTTGAAGGAACGGACGGTTATTTTCAAGCATGCTCTGCGCAACGCACTGATTCCAGCTATCACGCTGCTTGGCTTTGAGCTTCCCGCCTTATTTGGCGGGGCGATGATTTTGGAGAAGGTGTTTGTGTGGCCAGGTGTGGGTCAGGTTTATCTGGAGTCGATCAGTATGCGGGATTATCCGTTTATGCTGGGCTTCACTATTTTTCTGGCGGTCCTTACGCTCATTGGTAATTTGCTCTCGGATGTATTGTATGGCATGGCAGATCCAAGAATTCGCTTGAAGTAGGAGGGATACTATTGCCCGCAGAAACAGTCACGATTGAAACCAATCAAAAGGCGGCGATCCGTCCTGAAGCGTCTCCATGGAGAATCGCCGTTCGCCGTTTTAACCAGAACCATTTGGCTTTAGCTGGACTCATTATATTGATTCTTATGGTGATCATTTGCATATTTGGGCCGATGATTTCACCTTATCATCTGGATGATTACAAGCTATCTGACAAAAATTTAGCCCCGAATGCCCAATACTGGCTCGGTACGGATAAGTTTGGCAGAGATATTTTGCTGCGTACGATGCTGGCTGGCCGTATTTCTTTGACGGTGGGGTTGGTGGCCACGTTTATTTCGGTTGTGATCGGTGCGACGTTGGGTGCACTGGCAGGATTCTATCGTAAAGGCGTGGATACGATCATTATGCGGATTGCCGATATTTTTATGGCATTGCCTACATTGCCGCTGCTGATTATTTTAGGTGCCGTTCTGTCCGATTTAAAGGTTGATCCAGCGAACCGGATTTATTTTCTGATGCTCATTATCGGGGTCTTGAGCTGGACGAGCTTGTCCCGTCTGGTCAGGGGACAGATTCTTACGCTGCGTGAACAGGAGTTCATGCAAGCGACGGAAGCGCTCGGCTTGAGAGACCGCCGCAAAATATTCCGTCATCTGCTGCCGAATACGATTCCTACTATTATAGTTACAGCTACGCTCGGGGTGGCCGGGGCGATTATCACGGAGTCAGCGCTCAGTTATCTGGGGATCGGCGTTGTGCCGCCCACACCTTCGTGGGGAAATATGATTTCGGCTGCGAACAATCTGATCGACTTCCGCAAACGGCCCTGGATATGGGTTCCACCAGGAATGTGTATTTTGATTACGGTTGTAGCAATTAACCTGATTGGCGACGGTTTGCGCGATGCACTGGATCCTAAAATGAAGAAGTAGGAGACGAACGTTTATGGAAAATGCTTTGATTGAATTTCGTAACCTGAAAACCCACTTTCATACCTCTAGCGGAACTGTCAAAGCGGTCAATGACGTCAGTTTTAAAATACGTGAGGGTGAAACGCTCTGTGTGGTAGGCGAATCCGGCTGCGGCAAAAGTGTAACAGCCATGACGATGATGCGGCTGATTGATTCCCCACACACCTCGGACGGTGAAATCTGGTTTGAGGGCAAAAACCTGTTAACGCTGAATAAAGGTCAGATGCAACAAATTCGCGGCAATGACATTTCAATTATTTTTCAGGAGCCGATGTCTTCGCTGAATCCAGTGCTCACCATTGGAGAACAGATTACCGAGCCGCTGCTGATGCATACATTAATGAGTAAAAAGGAAGCACATAACCGGGCGATTGAGCTGATCAATCTGGTTGGTATTTCGCGTCCGAAGGAAATATTTCATTCGTATCCGCATGAACTGAGTGGTGGTATGCGCCAGCGGATCATGATTGCTATCGCACTGAGTTGTAATCCGAAGCTGCTCATTGCGGATGAACCGACAACGGCACTGGACGTTACGATTCAGGCGCAAATTCTCGATCTGATGCGGGATTTGAAGGATAAACTCAAAACGTCTATTATGCTGATTACGCATGATCTAGGTGTAGTGGCTGAAATGGCCGATTATGTGGTCGTCATGTATGCCGGGAACGTGATTGAAGAGGCCCCCGTCATTGAGCTGTTCAAGAATCCGCAGCATCCATATACGCAAGGGTTATTGAAGGCGAAGCCCGTCATTAATCAGAAGATTGATCGGCTGTATTCGATCCCTGGTCAGGTTCCCAACCCGATTGAGCTGGAGGAAAACTGTCATTTTCATGATCGGTGTGCGCATTGTATGCAAATCTGTAAGGATCAGGCCCCTCCCCTGCACGAAAAGAAGAACGGTCATAAGGTTGCCTGCTGGCTATATGAGGAAGAAGGAGGGCAACGGGTATGAGCGAGCCTTTAATTCAAGTGGAAGGTCTGAAAAAATATTTCCCGATCACAGGCGGGATTTTTCAGCGTACCGTGGGACATGTGAAAGCGGTCGATGATGTGTCTTTTAACATCCATAAGGGAGAGTCCTTCGGTCTGGTAGGAGAATCCGGTTGTGGCAAAAGCACGATTGGGCGTACGATTCTCAGACTGATGGATAAGACAGAGGGATCAGTGCGATACAAGGGAGAGGACTTGCATGCGTTAAGCAAGGAGCAGATTCGTGCGCTTCGTCCGAAGCTGCAAATTGTCTTTCAGGACCCTTTTAGCTCATTGAATCCGAGAATTAAGGTAGGTGAAGCCATCGGGGAAGCACTGCTGGATCACGGATTGATTGACCGTAGCAAGCTGCGGAAAAAGGTGAACGAGACGCTGGATATCTGCGGGCTATCCTCCTATCACTATGATCGGTATCCGCATGAGTTCTCTGGCGGTCAGCGTCAGCGGATCGGGATTGCGCGGGCTTTGATTTTGAATCCTGATTTTATCGTGGCTGACGAGCCAGTATCTGCACTTGATGTGTCTATTCAGGCTCAGATCATTAACTTGTTAAGTGATTTGCAGCAGGAACGGCAGTTGACTTATCTGTTCATCTCGCATGATCTGAGTGTGGTCGAGCATCTATGCAGCCGTATCGGTGTGATGTATCTAGGCTCGATGGTGGAGTTAACTTCCAAAGAGGAGCTCTTCCGCAATCCGCTTCATCCGTATACGAAGGCGCTGCTGTCGGCGGTTCCCATTCCCGATCCTACGATCAAGAGACAACGGATTGTGCTAAAAGGGGACATTCCTTCCCCGGCGAATCCGCCGTCAGGCTGCAAGTTCCATACACGTTGTCCTATGACGGAGGCCCGTTGTAAAACGGAAATTCCAGCGTATCGGGATGCGGGCGATCAGCATTTTGTGGCCTGTCATTTTGCCTAGAAACATAGTAGAAAGCCTTTTTGAATCATTTGACTTATAAAAATCTGTCAGCCTGCAAGCAGGAATTGGCGGGTTTTTTGCTGTGGAATGTAAAAGACAAAAAAATTGTATCTTTTTTTCGAAAAGTTGCAGACAAAATGGATTTTTCATCGTCTAATAAAGTATGGGGGTTATTACGATGATGAAAAAATACTGGTTACGTTGGGCTATTGTTGTCCCGGTACTTATTATATTGATTTTTATTACACTTGGACCAAGGCTGCTGGTCGGTAAGCCGGATGTGGATGCAGGAGCTGCGGTGCTGATGGACATGCAGACGGGAGAATTGTTGATGGATGTGAATGGCGATACGCCTATGCCTTCCGCAAATATGTCCAAGCTCATGACCGAGCTGCTGGTGCTGGAGGATATTCGTGCCGGGCGGTTGGGCTGGAATGATGAAGTGAAAATCAGCCGTTACGCAAGTACAGTAGGTGGTGTAAATCTGTCACTCCGATATGGTGAAAGGCTGACGGTGTCCGAACTGTTCCAGAGCATGGTTGTGTATTCGGCTAATGACGCGGCTGTGGCACTGGCGGAGCGCTCAGCAGGCAGTGAACCGGCTTTTGTGAAGCGTATGAACGATAAGGCGGCTAAGATTGGATTGACGTCCTACAGCCAATTCAGCAATGCGTCAGGAGCGGGGCAGAGTGAGTTGGGTCCTAACCATCCCGAGAATATTCGGGGAGAAACGCAAATGACGGCAAGCGATACGGCGAAGCTGGCCTCCTACCTTATTACGTCGCATCCGGAGATTTTGAGAACGTCCAGCCGTACGCAGATGGAATTGAAGGATAAGGGCATCTATATTAGTAATACGAACTGGATGCTGCCTTCCTTGGCGGGACCCTACTCTTACGCAGGAACGGATGGACTGAAAGCGGGATACACCAGCGATGCGGGATATTGCTTCACTGGTACAGCCGAACAGCATGGCAGAAGGCTGGTTGCTGTAGTGCTGGGGGCACCGAGCAAGGAGGAACGCTTCGAGCAGACACGGAAGCTGTTCGACTATGGTTTCGCTCTGTCTACCTCTTTCCCGGTACGACTGCAAAATTTGGCTAAGCTGACTTCGCGCTAAGGTAAGGAACGACTTTAAAAGCTTCATAGGGGGAACCTCGGATTGATGATGGGATTGCACACCCAATGACCCCAAAAATGAAAACTAGAGTAGAAGCCCCTTTTGCAGATTCAGTGTAGGAGGGTCTTTTTGTTGTTTTTCGGAATGACGGTTTGGTATAGTGTGGGGAAAAAGCGTATGTCGCAGAGGAGGAAGAATACATACGATTGGGCACTGGAAGTAGAATGGGAGAAGGAGGGAATGGGTATGGAAGACCGGGATTGGCATCTATTACAGGCTTTATATACACATAAAAATATTACGAAAACAGCCCAGAGCATGTTTATGTCACAGCCTGCTTTGACCAGTCGGCTCCAGCATATTGAAAAGGAGTTCGGCATTACGATTGTACAGCGGGGAAGGCGGGGGGTTAATTTCACTCCCCAAGGGGAATATATGGCGCTGACTGCCGAAGAAATGTTGAAAAAATATCAAAAGATAAAAGATGATCTGCTCAATATGGAAGAGAAGGTTACTGGGACGTTAAGGCTGGGAGCGGGCTTCTTTTTCACTAAAAATAAGCTGCCCAAGGTTCTGAAAATGTTCAAGGAGCGTTATCCTGATGTCGAATTCAAAGTCATAGCGGGGCAGAGTAAAAGAATCCATCAATTGATTTTTAATCAAGATATTCATATTGGCTTTATCCGGGGGGGTTATTCATGGAAAGATGAGAAGCATTTTTTATTTCAGGACACCCTGTGCATTGTTTCTAAAAGTGAAATTGATCTGAGCGATCTGCCCAATCGACCCCGAATTGACTATGGTACGGATTATGTATTGAAAGCATCCATAGACAACTGGTGGGCTGAGAATTATTCGGTGCCTCCCTTGGTAGGTATGGAAGTAGATCAGGTGGACGCCTGTCGGGAGATGGTCATGAATGGTCTGGGCTATGCGATTATGCCGAGTATGTATTTTGATGAAGAGGATATTACGAAGGTGGAAATGAAGAATCAGGAAGGGAAGCCTGTCCACCGCAATACGTGGATGTTTTACCATGGGGAGTCGTTGCAATTGAACGTGGTGAAGGCTTTTGTGAGCTTTGTCAAAGATCTGGATTTTCAGAACATACGGTGATGGATAAGAACTGTCATAGCTATTTGATATGGCGGGGCATCAGAAAATTCGATTTTAACGGATATGGTTTCTATATTACAGTAGTAGTAAGCATAACGGAGGCAGCACTATTTTGACCGTCTATACAGTCGGCTGGAATAGGGCGTTATTTTTAATCTAAAATCTCATTAAACCTATGAGTAAAGTTTATTTAATATTATTATATTCGATGGAGGCGAATGAGAAGGAAGGCCGGAATTAGTTGATAGAGGATGTGAATCCGTGAGTAAGTATATTGGAAAAACGTTGCTGCAAGTGGTACCGGTGCTTTTTATTATCACACTGATTGTATTCATTCTTGTGCATATAACAGGTGATCCGGTGGCGATGATGCTACCAGATACGGCAACAGCTGAGGATCGGAGGATATTGACGGAGGCGCTTGGTCTGGATCAGCCGCTGTATGTGCAGTATTATATTTTTCTGTCTAATTTGGTACAAGGGGATTTTGGTACTTCCTTCCGTTACAGTGAACCTGCGTTGCCTATCGTTCTGGAGAGGTTGCCTGCCAGCTTTGAGTTAGCGGTTGCATCGATGATTATTGCTTGCTGTCTCGCTATTCCTCTGGGGATATGGTCTGCGGTGAAGCGTAATTCCTTCATTGATATCTTCATTTCGGGTGTATCCGTACTGGGTAAAGCCATGCCGAATTTTTGGGTAGGCATCATGCTGATTCTGGTCGTAGCTGTTCATTGGGGCTGGACTCCGGTATCTGGAAGAGGGGGCTTGTCTCATTTGATCTTACCGGCGATTACATTGGGGACAGGGATAGCAGCGGAAATGACCCGATTAATCCGTTCCAGTATGCTGGAAATCATCGGACAGGACTATATCCGAACCGCTCGAAGCAAAGGAATTAGGGAAATGATCGTGATTAACAAGCATGCCCTCCGCAATGCATTAATTCCGGTGGTGACGATAACCGGGCTGCAATTCACTAATTTGGTGGGTGGATCACTGGTGACCGAGACTATATTTTCCTGGCCCGGCATGGGGCAACTGATTGTGCAGGCGATTAATACTCATGATATGGCGATCATTCAGGCTTCGGTATTCGTAGTAGCCATTATGGTCATTCTGATCACGGTCATTACGGATATTGCCTATAAAGTTCTGGATCCTCGTATTAAGTACAATGAATAATAGCGAAGGCTCTATTTTTTTAAATTTTAAACCAACTAAACAAGTGGAAAAAATAAGTTTTCGGGGAACTCGAAGAAAAATAGAAGAGGCAGGTAGAAGAGGATGCGGAAAATAGCTTGGGTATGGCTGATGTTAGTTTTGGCGGTGACGGGATGCACCAGTACGAACGGATCGGTACAGGAAAAGACGCTGACGATCGGCAACACGATTGATAACGTAACGTTCGATATCCATGATCATGGAAATACGCAGACAGAATCAATTCATGTCAATATATTTGAATATTTGGTGAAGAAGGATGGCAATGATCCACAAAAAAAACTACCGGGGCTCGCTACATCCTGGAAGCGGACGGATGACAAGACATGGAGATTCGAGCTGCGGAAGGGAGTCAAGTTTCATAACGGAGATCCATTCACCGCCGCAGATGTGAAGTTTACACTGGAGCGCGTAGCCAAAGATAAATCGCTCGTGGATTATTCATCTTATTCCGGTATCCAGCAGGTGAACGTTATTGATGATTATACTGTGGACATCATTACGAAAGGACCTGACCCGATTCTGTTGGGTCGCTTAAGCAGAATTAGCTCAGGGATCCTGCCAGCAGCTTATTTTCAAAAACAGGGTGTAGAAGGATTCATCCGAAATCCGGTGGGCACAGGCCCGTACAAGTTGGATAAATGGATTAAGGACGACCGTGTGGAGTTGGTCAAAAATACAGACTATTACGGAGACAAGCCCCAATGGGATCGTCTGGTGTTCCGTACGATTCCTGAATCCACGACCCGTATATCCGAGCTGTTGACAGGCGCTATTGATATTGCTGTCATCATCCCGCCGGGGGATATCCAGCGTGTACAGGATAGCGGATCAACTTACTATACTGATAAGGATAGCGCGCGGGTCCAAAGCTTGCTGGTGCGTCAGACACCCGGAGTCGTAACCGCTAATCCCAAAGTGCGGGAAGCTATTGAGCTGGCTATTGATAAGAAGGGACTCGTAGACAATGTACTTGGTGGGGCAGGAGTTCCCACACAGGAGGCGATTGGCCCGGGTATCCTGGGACATGAACCCAAGCTGTTCAATACGAATGTCTATAATCCTGAACGTGCCAAGCAATTATTGGTGGAAGCAGGATATCCGAATGGGGTGGAGCTGACGTTGAGCAGTCCGGCCAGTACGAAGGAGGTCGCTGAGACGATCGCTGCATATTTGACAGAGGTCAACTTCAAGGTGAAGCTTGAAATTCTGGAACAGACGCAATATAAACAACGGGATAACTCCAATACCTTTAAGGAACTGGCGCTCCAGGGTAAAGGCAACTCCATGTTTGAGTCACCACTTCCGCTGGAAGTATTTACAACGGAAAATGCCAAAGGCCAGACCGATTATAGCAACCCGGAGGTCGACAAGCTTCTGAAAGACGCTGCTACCAATCTGGATGATCAGAAGAGAGCAGAGCAGTACCAAAAAGCACAGGAGATTCTGGCGGTGGATCGCCCTCGAATTTTCTTGTACCAGAACAAGTTCAATTATGGTGTCAGTAACCGGGTGGAGCTTACTCCACGTGTGGACGAGATGTTCTATGCAGATGATATTAAGCTGAAAGAATAGTCGGATAAAAAGGGAATGGGGTGGTATGAGTATGTCTGAATCTGTACAATCCAAGGCTGCTCTTGCTTTGCCCGTACAAAGCGTGGGTACACAAGGATTGCTGAGGAGGGGTCTGAGCTATCTGTTTCAGAGCAAGACAGGCATTCTGGGCCTGATTGTTCTTGTCATTATTGTGTCTATTTCTGTGGCTGCACCCGTGATTGCCCCTCATGATCCGGCTCAGACCAACATCGCGCGGAAGTTGTTGCCACCGGCATGGATAGCAGGAGGAACGACTGAATTTCTACTGGGGACAGATAGTTTGGGCAGAGATATTTGGAGCCGAATCGTGTACGGGTCGCGTGTCTCGCTAATCGTGGGTTTCTGTTCCGTAGGTATTTCGGGTGCTATTGGCATTACTCTAGGACTGATCTCGGGATATTACGGCCGCTGGGTGGATGCGTTCATTATGCGGATTGTAGATGCCTTTCTGGCTATACCCACGATCCTGTTTATGATGTTGTTCATGCTGGTGCTCGGGCAGGGAGTGGGAACGCTGATTTTTGTCATTGGGATAACGGGCTGGGTGAGCTATACAAGAATGGTACGGAGTGAGGTTCTGAGTGTACGCGAACGTGATTATGTACGCGCGGCAAGAGTGGCCGGTGCTGATGATTTCCGAATCATACGAGTACATGTGCTGCCTAATGTGATTTCTTCTTTTATTATCATTTCTACGCTTAGCATAGGCCGGGTGATTATTTCCGAGGCGGCTTTGAGCTTCCTTGGATTGGGCATTCAGTCGCCTGCCGTATCGTGGGGAGGAATGTTGAGTGACGGGCGCCAGTATTTGGCTACAAGCTGGTGGGTGGCTACTTTTCCGGGTATTGCTATTACGATTACCGTGCTCGCCATTATATTTGTCGGAGATTGGCTAAGGGATTGGCTTGATCCCAAGCTGGATGTATAGCAGGTCAGTTGATGGTTCGGCATAGGCAGGAAAGGAGAGATAGAATGCCGGAAATGTTGCTGGAGGTCAAGGATTTACAGACCTCGTTCATGACGAAGTCTGGTGTGGTCCCGGCAGTCAATCGGGTATCGTTCCATGTAGCCAAGGGAGAAACGCTGTGTATTGTCGGTGAATCAGGCAGCGGCAAAAGCGTGACCTCGTTGTCCATCATTGGATTGATAGATCGGCCGGGGAAGGTCGTAGGCGGCGAAATTGTACTGGAAGGCTGTAATTTGTTGGAGCTGAAGCCCAAAGAAATGCGTAAAATTCGCGGTAACGAAATCTCGATGATTTTTCAGGAGCCTATGACTTCGCTGAATCCCGTGTTTACGATCGGCAGCCAAATTTCGGAATCACTACGAACTCATACGGGATTGAGTAAACAGGAGGCCAGGCTCAAAAGCATCGAGATGCTGAAACTGGTCGACATTTCCCATCCCGAAAAGGTCATTCATTATTTTCCTCATCAATTATCGGGCGGTATGAGACAACGAGTCATGATTGCGAGCGCCTTGTCCTGCCACCCCAAGCTGCTCATTGCGGATGAGCCTACAACGGCACTGGATGTAACCATTCAGGCGCAAATCATGGATCTAATCGGACAACTGAGCGACACGCTGGAGATGGGCGTCATCTGGATTACTCATGATCTGGGCGTGGTGGCTGAAATGGCAGACCGGGTTGCGGTAATGTATGCCGGTGAAATTGTGGAGGAAGCGTATGCAGTTGATTTGTTTGACCGTCCGCTTCATCCGTATACGATAGGTCTGATGCATTCGCTACCCCAAATGGATGGATATCAGGAGGAATTATATTCGATCCCCGGGACAGTACCTCAACTGTCGCAGCTTCCGAAAGGGTGTGCCTTTCAATCACGTTGTCCTGTGGCGACAACCAGATGTATGTTGGACAAGCCAGAGCTGGAACAGGTGGAGGCAGGTCATGTCGTGCGTTGCTTTTATCCCGGCGCTAAAGGGGAGGTGCTATGAGCTTGGCCATTTCGGAAGAGAAGCCTTTGCTTGAGGTCAAGGACTTGAAAAAATATTACCCAGTAAAAACAGGATGGTTATCACGCAAAACCGGTTATGTTCGAGCGGTGGACGGTCTTAGCTTTTCGGTTAACCGGGGGGAGACGCTGGGTATTGTCGGTGAATCAGGTAGCGGGAAAACGACGCTGGGACAGATGATTTTACAATTGCAGGAGCCGACAGGCGGTGAAGTCTGGTTCGACCAGCGTAAATTGACAGGGATGAGCGGTAAGACATTGCGTCATGTTCGTGCCGATTTGCAGCTCATTTTTCAGGACCCTTACGCTTCTCTGAATCCACGAATGAAAATTAAGGATATTATCGCAGAGCCGCTGATCATTCGCGGGGAAACAGAAGGATTGCAGTTAAGAAAGCGAATTAGCGAATTGATGGAAATTGTCGGCTTGGGAGAGCATCATCTGAATCGGTATCCGCACGAATTCAGTGGTGGACAGCGGCAGCGGATCGGAATCGCCCGGGCATTATCGCTAAATCCAAAGCTGATTGTTTGTGACGAGGCGGTTTCGGCGCTCGATGTTTCGATTCAGGCTCAGATTTTAAATCTATTGAAAAGGCTGCAAAAGGAATATCAGCTAACGTATATTTTCATTGCTCACGGTCTTGCCTCCGTTAAATTCGTCAGTGAACATATAGCTGTCATGTATTTGGGCAGGATCGTTGAAATGGGGCAGAGGGATGAGCTGTTTGCTCACCCCAAGCACCCGTATACGAAGTCATTACTGTCGTCCATTCCTGTATCTCATCCACGGAAAACCAAGGAGAGGATTTTGTTGAAGGGCGACATTCCAAGTCCGATCAACCCGCCAAGCGGTTGTAGCTTTCATACTCGTTGTCCAATGGCTCAGGATATTTGCAAAAGTCAGATTCCAGTCTTCGAGCAGCATAAAGACAGGCATGGCGTAGCCTGCCATTTTCCAATGTGAGTGACGATGTAAGCAACACATACAGGAACAAATGCGGAAACTCAAATGAACCAGAGTGTGAGGTGAGGGAAAGTGAGTTATCAACGTCAAATGATTTTGAATTTTTTTATGAATAGTACAGGCTTTCATGAAACCGCGTGGAGGCATCCTCTGGCAGAGCCGGCGGGGGTAACAGATTTTTCTTTATATAAGAAGATGGCGCTTATTGCAGAACAAGCCAAATTCCATACGATATTTTTGGCAGATTCTTACGAGTTGGGCGAGAAAGTCAAGCATCAGGCATTAAACCGTCTGGAGCCGTATACGCTGCTGGCGGCTTTAGCTGCGGTAACGGAGCGCATAGGATTGGTGGCTACGGTATCTACTTCTTATACAGAACCTTTTCACACAGCCCGTCTGTTTGCTTCGCTGGATCATTTGAGTCAGGGGCGTGCAGGCTGGAACATTGTGACGACAGGCATCGGCAACACGCATCTGAATTTCAGCAGAGAGCAGAATTTTGAGCATACGGAGCGCTATGAACGGGCCTTGGAATTTGTACAGTTGACGACCAAGCTGTGGGATAGCTGGGAAGACGATGCGCTGCTGTTTAACAAAGACGAGGGACTATATGCCGATACGGACAAAATCCATGCGATTCGCCATAAAAGCGAGCGCTTCTCGGTCGAAGGTCCGCTGAATCTTCCACGCCCTCCGCAGGGCTATCCGGTGCTGGCACAGGCGGGTTCGTCGGAGGATGGGAAGGAACTGGCCGCCCGGACGGGAGAAATGATCTACACG
This sequence comes from Paenibacillus sp. RC21, assembly GCF_044907935.1. Classification (NCBI taxonomy): domain Bacteria; kingdom Bacillati; phylum Bacillota; class Bacilli; order Caryophanales; family Paenibacillaceae; genus Paenibacillus; species Paenibacillus sp. RC21. The sequence goes on along the minus strand of NZ_JBIYCS010000004.1, from coordinate 723,513 downwards.
GCCCAGCAGACGTTAAAGGATGCACAGGCGTTCTATGCTGACGTGAAATCGAGAGTGGAGAAATACGGACGTAATCCGGAGGATGTCAAAATCGTACCGGGCTTTAGCTTGATCGTCGGAGCTACCGAATCTGAGGCGAGAGAGAAGGAGGCTGAGCTGCGCGAGTCGGTTATACCCGAGCTTGGGCTACAGCGGTTGTCTAACCGACTGAAGGTGGATTTGTCCGCCTATCCGCTGGATGGTCCGGTTCCGCAGTTGCCTGACCCTGCCACCATTAATGAGAACCGGAGTCGGTTTGAATTAATGAAAAATATGATCGAAACCGAAAAGCTGACGATTCGCCAATTGATCGAAAGGGCTTCCGGGGGCAATGGCCACCGTACCTTTGCCGGGACGGCTGTCCAGATTGCCGACGAGATGGAGGAATGGTTCAGTCAGGGAGCCTGTGACGGCTTTGTAATCCGGCCGCAGCAGTTGCCGACCGGGCTGGAGGATTTTGCTCGCCTTGTCGTGCCTGAGCTCCAACGCAGAGGATTATTCCATACGGAGTATGAGGGAAGAACCCTGCGTGAGAATCTCGGTCTATCTCGGCCGACGAATCAATTTGCTGCCAAGTTACAGAAGGGGAAAGGAGTTCTTCATACATGAGCGAAGGAAGAAAACTGAAATTCGGATTGTTCATTCAGGCTGCCGGTCACCATACATCGGGCTGGCGGCACAAAGATGCCCAATCGGGAAGTGAAAATTTTGAATTAATCAAGCAACTGGCTCAAACAGCCGAGCGGGCCAAACTGGATATGGTTTTTCTCGCTGATGGTCTGATCACGTCTCCCGATGCTGCGGCATCCGTCATCGCCCGTTTTGAGCCGATTACATTGCTGGCTGCCTTATCTACGGTCACCAGCCGGATCGGTCTTGCTGTCACAGCCTCAACGACATATTACGATCCTTTTAATATCGCCCGCTTGTTAGCATCTGTGGACCAACTGAGCCAGGGGCGAGCAGCATGGAATGTTGTCACAACCTCATCACCTGAAGCGGCCAAAAACTTTTCGCGGGAAGATCACCCGGATCATCATTTGCGGTATGAACGCGCTGCGGAGTTTGTCGAGGTCGTCAAAGGGCTGTGGGATAGCTGGGAACAGCAGCCCTACATTGTGAATAAAGAAACGGGAGAGTACATCGACAAGAGCAAGCTGCATGAGCTGAATCATGAAGGCACATTTTTCTCCGTAAAAGGGCCGCTTAATGTCACGCAAAGTCCTCAAGGCCATCCAGTCATTATTCAGGCAGGATCATCTGGCCCGGGCCAGGATCTCGCTGCCCGGATTGGTGAAGTGGTGTTTACGGCACAGCAATCCTTGGAGGATGCACAGCAGTTCTACAGTCATCTGAAAGCACAACTGCCCAAATACGGTCGTACCGCTGAGCATCTACACATCATGCCAGGATTGCTTCCGGTTATCGGTGCCACAGAGAAGGAAGCTCATGAAAAATATGAATATTTGCAAAGCTTTATTGATGACTCCTTCGCTTACGACTCCTTGTCAGAGAGATTTCAGTATGATATGAGGGCTTATTCTTTGGATGAACCGGTTCCGGATATTCCGGAAGCGGACGGGCGAAAGAGTCGTCCTCAACTGCTGCTCAAGCTTGCACGCGATAAGGGGTACACGTTGCGCCAGCTGTACAAGGAGGTTGCCGGAGCGCGTGGGCACCGCATTGTGACGGGCACGCCTCTGCAAATTGCAGATCACATCCAGCAATGGTTCGTGGGATATGCCGCCGATGGGTTTAATATTATGCCGCCTTATGTACCGGGTGGATTGGATGAATTTGTGGGCGGTGTAATCCCTGAACTTCAGAATCGCGGGTTGTTCAGGACAGAGTACGAGGGCAGCACGCTGCGGGAGCATCTGGGCTTACCTGTCCCGGTAAACCGCCATACACGCGTGGCTTCACCATAAACAACCAAAAGCAACCAAGAGGAGAGAACGATATGTCGAGCATAGACCAACCATTTAAGGAGCTTCCGACAACCAGTATTTCAGATGTTCTGGGCGGATTAACCAATCTGGATTATGATATTAAGCCGATACACGGGCACTGCAAGATTGCAGGCAGAGCATTTACCGTGACTATACCTGCGGGAGATAATTTGGCCGTGCTTCGGGCCATTCGGGAAGCTAACCCCGACGATGTGTTGGTTATTGACGCCAAGGGAGATACCAGCCGTGCGGTGGCGGGTGATTTTGTGGCAGGATTAGCGCAGACACTGGGGTTGCAGGGGATTGTAGTGGACGGCGTGATTCGCGATATTGAGGGGGTCCGAACGCTGAACTTTCCCATTTTTTCCAGAGGGACTACGATTGCCTCGGGCAATAAATATGGTGGAGGCAAAACGAATGTACCCGTATCGGTTGGCGGAGTAAGTATCCAACCCGGAGACTGGATTGTCGGGGATATTGACGGCGTCGTGGTTGTTCCACAGGGGATGGAGCAGCAGGTGGCTGAAGAAGCGAGGCTGAAATATGCTCAGGACCAGCGGCGGGAGACAGAAGTGTCCGGCAATAAAGAAGCAGCACTGCGTTATCTGGACAAGGTACTCGGATTAGGCGCAGGCTCCATTTAATTATACACATACAGAAAAACCATCTACCCCTTTAGAGGAGCGATAGATGGTTTTTCTGTATGTGTACTTTTCAGTATGTTACGCTTTTTGACAACAAGGTAGCAGACCTTTTATGCTGTGGGGGGGAAGTTTCCGCTTCATAAGAGCCAAATTCGGTTTAATGAAGAGATGGGATTTATCGAAGTAAAGAAGGAAGGAACCTGTTATGGAGAGAAGACATAGGAGAAGGACAGACGGCAAGCCTAAGAATAAAAAAAGGTTTACCGCTCTATATATTTCATGTATTGTTTTGTTTCTGATTGCGGTGGGAGGATATCTGTTCCGTAAACAGCTGACGCTGGTGGCCTTTGACTGGTTCGTATCTCCGACGTTGGAGAGCAAGCTGGAGAAGTCCTTTCAGCCGCGCCAATCGGAGGGACAGAAGCAGTCGGAGCCGGTTGCTTATCGGAAAGAGCCGTTTTCGGTGCTGCTGCTCGGTACGGACCAAAGGCCGAACGAGAAGGCGCGTGGCCGCTCGGATACGGTTATTTATGCGGCTGTACGGCCTGCGGAATCGCGTGTGCTTCTGGTTTCCCTTCCAAGGGATACGTATGTCCAGATTGTCGGACATGATCCAAATCATGACGGTGAGGATGATTTTGATAAGTTGGGGCATGCTTATGCGTTCGGAGGCGAGGATATGTCCATAGCTACGGTAGAGAAGCTGATGGAGCATAAGGCCGATTATTATGCTACGATTAATTTCCAGGGTATTCAGGATGCTGTAAATGCGGTGGGCGGGGTTGAGCTTCCCATCGACAAGCCGATTGAGAATAAAAATCCGCTGCATATCAAGTTCCGCATCGAGGCGGGCAAGCCGCTTTATAATGGCGAAGAAGCGATGTATTATGTTAGATATAGGGAAGACAGCGACTTTAACCGTACCAAACGGCAGCAAATTTTTCTGAATGCAATGGCGGATAAGCTGCTGAATATCAACGGAATCTCCAAGATTCCGGAGCTGCTCGATACTATGGGAGCCAATTTCAAGACGGACATGGAGCCTACTTTTATTACAGGACTTGGCAAGCAGGCCATTTCGCAGGGGCAACCACAAATTTCGAGCTTTACGATTACAGGGGAAGGTTTCAAGAAAAAGGGCCTGTATTATGACCGGGCCAATGAACAGGAACTCGAATACGCCAGACTTATGATCGCAAACTGGCTGGATTCTGGCACAACCCCGCAGACGCTGAAGCTTCCCGACAAGCAGGACATTCAGTGAGTAATCATTTGATTTTACAATTGATTTTGAGGGGGATTCTTTTCTCATGAATATCGCTTTTTTCTTGCTTCCCAAACAAGAGGTTGCTTTTGTCACGGCGGATGCAACTTTACGGCAAACGTTGGAGCGAATGGAGCATCACCGCTTCACGGCGGTTCCGATTTTGGATAAGGAAGGTAGATATACCGGCACGGTTACAGAGGGTGATCTGCTGTGGCATATGAAGGAATCTGAGGGGAAAATAACCTTTGAAAACGCTTCGAAGTTTATGCTCAAGGACGTCCCGCTTCGGGTTTCGATAAAGCCGGTGTCCATTGATGCCAATATGGAGGATTTAATTAATTTGGCTAAGGTGCAGAACTTTGTACCTGTGGTGGATGATATGGAACGGTTTATTGGCATTGTCCGCCGTAGCCAGATTATTGAATATTGTGAAAAATTCGTGTCGAGAGAATCGCTTAACTCGTCATCCTAAAGCAAGCAGCATAGCTGCTTTGAAAATAACTATTTATCCTATGGGGTAACAGTTATTTTCAAAATAGGATATGCTATAATGGAGAATAAAGCTTTTTCAGAGGGGTGTGACTCTTCATCATATGCCTAAAGAAATGGATGTAGTTAAACGGGCCAAGGTGATTGAATGGCTCAAAACAGAGGTACTTGATCAGGTTTCCCGTCTGTTTAAAGCGATGTGGGAGGGCAGTACAGCCCGCATTGGCGATTGTCTGGCGAGTCTGATGATGAGCAGTTATATTTTGGGAAGACGTCTTGGGGTGCCTTACCGTGAATTGGATGATCTCCTCATCGACAAGCTAAGAAAGCACAGAAAAGAAGGACACCAGCTGGAGGATTGGTATCAGGACATATCCGCACTGGAAGAACATATGCGTAAGAGGTGAAAACTTTGAAATTCCGCTTGGCAACTGTAGCATGGAGCGTTATTTATTTGCTTCTGCTGCTGTCTCTATTGACACCCTTAAGAATCTTTACCGTATTTTTGCTGATTGTGCCTGGCGTTGTATTGTTTTCATCGCTGCCTTTCAAGGGATTTCTGATTCATGTCATACCGGTGCTGTTGATTATAGCGCTACAAGATGTATATTTGCTGCTTCCCGCGATTTATTTTCTGATCCCCGCCTTGTTAATGGGACGGGTATATAAAAAGGGAGCACCTGCTTTTCAGGCGTTGATGACCGGAACGGGTGTGATTTTAGCCGAGTTGTTGGTTGTATTGCTCATCGCTACGTATACCTTCGGGTTTGATCTTTCGCAGTATCTTCGTGATCAGGCTGCTATATCGGCAAATCTGGTACAGCAAATCCTAAATGGCAATCCGATGCTTCCTGGCATGAATTGGACAGCAGAAGATACACAGAGACTCGGTACGATGATGATCGGCAAAGTTCCATATGTGCTGATCCTGACCTCGTTTTTACTGGCTGTGATCACGCACGCTCTGACGCGTCCGGCATTGAGTAGCCTTGATGTGCCTGTACGCAAAATGAAGCCTGCCCGAGAATGGAGACTGCCACGCGCGCTCATCTGGTATTACCTGCTGGCGATTGTGTTTGAGTGGGTGGCTATGTCCTCTGACAGCAGTTGGGTTCAGGCGGTTTCTGTTAGTATGTTGCCGCTGATTCATGCGTGCTTTATTATCCAGACGATCGGATTTATTTACTTCTGGACGCATAGCCGTAACATGAGCCCTGTGATCGCGGTGCTGCTATCGCTCGTCGTTCTGGTGTTCCAGCCACTCCGCATTATCGGTATTATTGATTTGGCCTTTCCGCTGCGTGAAGCTATTACAAGATCAAAGAAATAGGGTGAACAGTCATGCCTAAATTTCTACAAAAACGCTGGCACGGCTATCAGACTGTCTGGGCGTTTTTACTGCTGCTGGTGCTTGTCATATGTATTTCCATGTATAACTGGGAACTGGGTGTGATGGGACTGGTGCTGTCATTCTTGCTCGGCGGGCTGATGCTGAAGACGGAATTGGATTTCCGTCGGGAACTGAATCAATATATCAGCGGCCTTTCCTTTCGCATCAAGCGGGTGGAAGGGGAAGCGGTCAGCTCACTGCCGTTTGGCATCATTTTATACAGTGAAAATCGAACGGTAGAATGGCACAATCGGTTCGCTGGGGAAATGTTCGAGGACCAGTCACTGATAGGCGAGCCGCTCCAGGACCTTTTTCCCCAGCTGGCAGGAGCTTTGGGTGCCAAAAAGGAAACGAAGGAGCCTGTGCGTGAGCTAAAGGTAGAGCTACAGCATGATGAGCGCTATTATCAGTTCCTCATCGTGCTGGATGAGCGTCTGATTTATTTGTATGAAGTAACGGAGTTGGCGGTGCTGCGCAAGCAGTATGAGAACGAGCGGCTGGCGCTCGGCATCGTTATGCTTGATAATATGGATGAAGCTGCTCAGGGAATGGACGATCAGCAACGTACCGCGCTTATTGCGAAGGTGTCGAGCGAGATTACAGCATGGGCGAACCAGTACAATATTTATTTGCGCCGTTTGTCATCCGAGCGCTATCTCATCATGCTGAATCACAAGGCGCTTCAGGAGCTGGAGCAAAGTCGATTCGTCATTCTGGATACGGTGCGGGAAATGACTGCCGATTTGAAAGTGCCGATGACACTGAGCATCGGTTTGTCCTTCGGCGCGGAGAGCATCAAGGAGCTGGGTGAGCTGGCTCAGTCCAGTCTGGATATGGCGCTCGGACGGGGTGGCGACCAAGCGGCGGTGAAGGCCGGACAGCGTCTATCTTTTTACGGCGGCAAGTCCAATGCTGTCGAAAAGCGTACACGGGTGCGCGCGCGGGTCATTGCGCACGCGCTGCGTGACCTGATGCAGGAGAGCGACCGCGTGCTGATCATGGGGCACAAAATACCGGACATGGATGCACTGGGAGCAGCCATTGGGGTGTGGAAGGCGGCAGCGCTCTACAACGTAGAGGCGCACATCGTGCTGGATAAATCCAATCCGTCCATCGACCGGATGATGGAGCAGGTGAACAAGGACGAGAATCTGTCGGCAGCGCTCATGACACCAGAGCAGTCGCTCCAGTTGATGACCGAGCACAGCCTGCTGGTCGTGGTGGATACGCACAAGGCCTCGATGACGATTGAGCCAAAATTGGTGCAGACGGCGAGCAGGGTGGTCGTTGTAGATCATCATCGTCGGGGCGAGGAGTTTATTAACGACTCTGTTTTGATTTATCTGGAGCCATATGCGTCGTCGGCTTGTGAGCTGGTGACAGAGCTGCTGCAATATATTCATGAGAAGGTTCAACTGACGCCGCTGGAGGCGACATCGTTGCTTGCAGGGATTACGGTGGATACCAAGCATTTTTCCTTGCATACAGGCTCGCGGACGTTTGAGGCTGCCGGTTTTTTGCGGCGTAGCGGGGCGGATACAGTGATGATCCAGCGTTTGTTAAAAGAGGACCTGGATGAATATATTGCTAAGGCGGAAATTATTAAGCATGCTAAAATGATATATGGGCACATCGCGCTTGCGGTGACAGAGCCCGGACAGAAGATACCGCAGCTCCTGATTGCTCAGGTGGCGGATTCATTACTCAATATGACGGATGTACTGGCCTCTTTTGTGGTCAGTGAACGTCCTGACGGCCTGGTGGGGATCAGCGCCCGTTCACTCGGACGCATGAATGTACAGGTCGTCATGGAACGGCTAGGCGGCGGAGGACATCTGACGAATGCGGCGGTTCAGCTGGATTGTCCGCTGGAGGAAGCCAAACGCAGAGTGGTCGACGTGCTGGCCGAAATTGATGGGGAAGAGGGGTTATTTGAATGAGAGTGATTTTTATTAAAGATATGAAGGGCCAAGGCAAGAAGGGACAAATTAAGGAAGTATCGGATGGGTACGCAGCGAATTTTCTGCTGCCGCGCGGTATTGCCCGCCCGGCGACGGAAGGGAATATGAAGACGCTGGAGAACCAGAACGCTGCTGAGGAAAAGCGCAAGCAAGAGGAAAAGGAAGAGGCGCAGGCACTCGGCAAAAAGCTGGAATCCACAACCGTTCAGCTGAAAGCAAAAGCTGGTGAAGGCGGTCGACTGTTCGGCGCAATTACAAGCAAGCAAATCGCGGAAGCGGTCGCTGCAACGGGGATTAAGCTGGACAAACGCAAAATCGAGCTGGAAGAACCGATTCGTACGTTGGGCGTGACTCAAATGACCGTTAAGCTTCATCCTGAGGTCAAAGCTACGCTGAAGGTACAGGTGACCGAAGAATAATTATGGGCGGCGAATTTTTCGATCGGATTCCTCCGCAAAATCTGGAGGCAGAACAGGCGGTTATCGGGTCCATTTTGCTCCAGTCCGAAGCACTGATTACAGCGATGGAGCGGGTGCAGACCGAGGATTTTTACGATAAGGCTCACCAGATGATTTACGAAGCGATGATTGAGCTGGGTGAATCCGGACAGCCGATAGACTTGGTTACACTGACCTCGAAAATTCAGGACAAGGGTCAGCTGGAGGATATCGGGGGCGTCAGCTATCTGGCGAAGCTGGCTCACGGGGTGCCGACAGCGGCTAACGTGGATTATTACGCTCAGATTATTGAAGAAAAGGCGATGCTCCGCCGATTGATTCGTGCAGCCACGCAGATTGTGAGCGAAGGCTATAGCGGCGGCGAGGACGTCGCTGGTATGCTGAGCGATGCCGAGCGCAAGATTATGGAGATATCCAATGGGCGCTCGGGCAGCGGCTTTATTGCCATCCGCGATGTCGTGATGGAAGTGTTCGACCGGGTCGAATTGCTGCATCAGAACAAGGGCAATACGACCGGGATTCCGTCCGGCTTTGTTGATTTGGACAAGATGACGGCGGGTTTCCAGCGCAATGATCTAATCATTGTGGCAGCTCGTCCATCCGTGGGTAAAACGGCGTTCGCCCTGAATATTGCGCAAAACGTTGCGGTTCGGGCGAAGGAGACGGTAGCCATCTTCAGTCTGGAAATGTCGGCGGCCCAGCTCGTTCAGCGGATGATCTGCGCCGAGGCCAATCTGGACGCGAACGTCATGCGGACAGGTGATTTTAAAGGCGACGACGATTGGGCGAAGCTGACGATGGGCATTGCGGCCTTGTCAGAGGCCGAGATCTATATTGACGATACGCCGGGTATTACTGTTGCGGATATCCGTGCCAAGTGCCGCCGTCTCAAGACGGAAAAAGGACTCGGCATGATCGTGATCGACTACTTGCAGCTCATTCATGGGCGCGGGAAATCGGGCGAGAATCGGCAGCAGGAGGTATCCGAAATTTCACGGACCTTGAAGCAAATTGCCCGTGAGCTGGAAGTGCCTGTAATCGCCCTTTCCCAGTTAAGCCGGGGTGTAGAGCAGCGTCAGGACAAGCGTCCGATGATGAGTGACTTGCGGGAATCCGGTTCCATTGAGCAGGATGCTGATATCGTCGCGTTTCTGTACCGGGATGATTACTATAATCAGGAAACGGAAAAGAAAAATATTATTGAGATTATCATTGCCAAGCAACGTAACGGCCCGGTCGGTACGGTAGAGCTGGTGTTTCTCAAAAATTATAATAAATTCGCCAATTATGAGCGTGCCCATTCGGATGCGTTCGCTGGATAACGGAATGATATATTTGAAAAAAGGCTCTTTCGACGCGGTTTGCGCGATGTCGAAGGGCCTTTTACATATCATGCTCATATGTTTTCATATAAGGACCGAAACTCTCAATTACGAACAATACTATTTTCATGTGATATAATGTTCGCTTTTTATTTGACTTTAAAAAATGGTGCTGTTACACTTATAGTGCTGCTTCAACGCAGTGGGGAGATCATTACGCCCGGGGCTTTCCGTACCTACGGAATGTCTGCGACGGACGTTTTTTCCTGCTGTCCGAGAACGTTCTATATCTGTCCGCTCAGGCGGTTGAAGTCAGATATACGTAGCGCGTCAGCCCAAAATCAGAGTGTCTGTGGGCACTCCACGGAGGAATGAAACATGTCAACTGTAGTCGTTGTGGGAACACAATGGGGAGACGAAGGCAAAGGTAAAATTACGGACTATCTGGCGGAAAGCGCTGAAGTGGTGGCCCGTTACCAAGGCGGAAACAATGCCGGTCATACGATTCTCATTGACGGTAAAAAGTACAAGCTGAGCCTGATTCCATCCGGCGTTTTTTATGAAGATAAAAAGTGTGTCATTGGCAACGGCATGGTAGTTAATCCGGCCGCTCTTATTGAAGAAATTACTTACATTCACGATAATGGCTTTTCTACGAAAAATCTGGTCATTAGCGACCGTGCACATGTTATTATGCCATACCACATCACGTTGGATGTGCTGGAGGAAGACCGCAAAGGACCTAACCAAATCGGTACGACGCGTAAAGGGATCGGCCCTGCTTATATGGATAAAGCTGCACGTAATGGTATTCGTATTGCTGATTTGCTGGATGCAGAGGAATTCGAAAAGAAGCTGCGCCATCAAACAAAAGAGAAGAATCAAATGATTGAACAAGTATACGGCGGCAAGCCGCTGGATGTAGAAGAAATACTGAAACAATACCTGGAGTATGCAGAATTTGTTCGTCCTTATGTAGGGGATACGTCTGTTGTGTTGAATGATGCGATTGATGCGAATCAAAAGGTACTGTTCGAGGGCGCGCAAGGCGTTATGCTCGATATCGACCAAGGTACGTATCCGTACGTTACGTCCTCGAACCCATCGGCTGGCGGCGTATGTATCGGTTCCGGTGTAGGCCCGTCCAAGATTCAACAAGTCATCGGTGTAGCTAAATCCTACACAACTCGTGTCGGTGACGGTCCGTTCCCAACGGAACTGAATGATGAAATCGGCGATTACATCCGTGAAACAGGTCATGAGTATGGTACCGTTACAGGTCGTGCTCGTCGTGTTGGCTGGTTTGATAGTGTGGTTGTACGTCATGCCCGTCGTGTCAGCGGACTTACAGGTTTGTCCTTGAACTCGCTGGACGTATTGACAGGTCTGAAAACGGTGAAAATTTGCACAGGCTACAAGTATCGCGGTGAGGTGATTACGCATTATCCGGCTAGTTTGAAAATGCTGGCGGAGTGCGAGGCCGTATACGAGGAACTGCCAGGCTGGAGCGAAGACATTACTGGCGTGAAAACGCTGGAGGAACTGCCTGAGACTACTCGTAATTACGTACAACGCGTATCTGAGCTGACAGGTATTCCAATTGCAATCTTCTCTGTTGGTCGTAACCGTGACCAAACGAACCAGGTGCTTCCGATTTACCTGTAAGCTAGCAGAATTGTTTTCATCTGTTAAGGCGTTATGCATAGCTATTCCTGCACGACCAAGGAGAGAGAGGCTGTTAAAAGCCCCCCTCTCCTTTTTTTATGTAAAAACCGTTCCTCTGATTTCCTTCCCCTTTACAAAATCTTATCGCCCATGTCGATTTGTGATAACAAACCCTCTCTATAATCCAGATAGAAAGAGATTCGGACGTCTAGACGTCTTGAGAGGGATGAATTATGAACTGGTATCTTCGCTCACTTGGCACACGCAAAATTGTGGAGTTCATCGTGCTCGTTATTTTCGTCATTTTTTTCCTGGGGCCTCTGACTAACCTGTTGCTGCTGGCGGTTTCAGGAAAATGGCAGTATCCTGCACCGCTGCCACAGAGCTTGTCACTGGAATGGTGGAAATTTGTATTGACCCAGGATGATGTGCTCAGCTCCATATCTCTATCCTTCCTGATCGCCATTACGGTTACCGTGTGCTCGATTATCGTATGTGTTCCCGCTGCCTACGCCTTCGCGCGGATTTCGTTTCCGCTGAGTAAGTGGTTTTTGTTTTCATTTTTGCTCACGCATGCTTTTCCAAAAATGGGGCTGTACGTGTCTATCGCGGTGTTGTTCTACAAGTTCGGGCTGATGAACACCTTTACGGGCATTGTATTGATCCACATGGTGAACACGCTGATGTACATGACCTGGATTCCTTCCTCTGCGTTCCGCAGCGTCCATCGTGCTCAAGAGGAATCTGCCCGGGATGCCGGGGCGGGACCGTTACGGGTTTTCTGGAAAATTACGTTCCCCATGGCGCTGCCCGGCATTGTGGTCGCTTCCATCTTTACATTTCTCGCTTCATTAGATGAGGCGCAGGGAACGCTGCTCGTCGGGACACCAGACTATAAAACGATGCCTGTCATTATGTATTCCATTATTGCGGATTATCCGAGTACTACGGGTGCTGTATTCTCCGTCATTTTGACTCTGCCCACAGTGATCTTGCTGCTGGCCGCAAGGCGTTTCGTAAGTGCGGACGTGCTGGCTGGCGGATTCCAGGTGAAATAATGCAATTGGTAAAAAGGAGCCAAAGCTAATGTCCATTCAATTATCCATTCGTGAGTTAACCAAGCGCTTTAAGACGGGAGACGGAGTCAAGGGCATCTCACTTGACGTGATGAAAGGGGAACTTGTGACCCTGCTCGGTCCTTCCGGCTGTGGTAAAACAACCGTGCTTCGCTCCATTGGCGGCTTTCTGGACCCGGACAGTGGCGACATTCAGATTCAGGGTAAAAGTGTGCTCAAGTTGCCACCCGAAAAACGCCCAACCGCTATGGTGTTCCAAAGCTATAATTTGTGGCCGCATATGACGGTGTATGACAACCTTGCTTTCGGGTTGAAGATTCGTAAGGTGAAAAAGGCAGAGATTGACCGCCAGGTGAAGGAGGCGCTGGCGCTGGTTCGGCTGGAGACGGCAGAGCGTAAAACGCCGGGGCAGCTCTCGGGCGGTCAGCAGCAGCGGGTAGCACTTGCTCGGGCTCTGCTGCTAAAGCCGGATGTATTGCTGCTGGACGAGCCTTTTTCAGCGCTCGATGCCAAGCTGCGCATGGAGATGAGGGAGGAGCTGCGCGACATCCAGACCCAGACGGGGATGACGATGGTGTTCGTCACCCACGATCAGGAGGAGGCCTTATCCATTTCCGACCGGATCGTCGTTATGAATGCGGGTCGGATTGAGCAGCTCTCGTCACCGCAGGAGATTTATGACAAGCCACAGTCGCTTTTTGTAGCGGGCTTTATTGGTCGCATCAATTTATTAAAGGGGGTGAGTACAGGTCGCAGTGTGTCCGTGAGCGGAATTGCGTTCGCGCAGGAGCATGAATACAGCGGTGAATCCATGGTCGGTGTAAGGCCAGAGGATATTGTTCTGACGACGGAAGAAAATGGCTCTCTAGCCGGAACGATCAGGCAAGTGATGATTCTCGGGCATTATGCGGAGGTTTCGCTGGATAGCGGTACCGATCATCTGAAAATGTTTGTGCCACGTGAACGGGCGGCCGATCTGCGCAGTGGAGAGCAAATCAGATTCAGCTTCAGTAAAATTGTTACTTTTCCAGCAGCACAGTGAAGATTCACGATCAACCTCTACATCGCATCAATGTCCATCATGAACGCATCATCTGGTGATGCTGCGAACTTGTGCAACTATCTAAAGGAGGCAACAACGTGTTTGGGAAAAAGAAGATGGGTCTGATTTTGTCTGGGGTGCTTAGCTTATCGTTGTTGGCTGGATGTGGAAACGGTGGTAATGCCGCTACAGCTACAGGGGAAGCCAAGGATACGAAAGCGGGAGCAGCTACGGGAACGACAGAAATCTCCTTGTACACTGGCGGTTCTTTGAACGTCAAAGAGCTGTGGGAAACGTTAATCAAGGACTTTGAAGCTAAAAATGATCACGTTAAGGTCAAACTGGTGTATTTGCCAGCGGGAACCGGGGGCGCATCTACACTGGATCGTCTGATCGCAGCCAAGAAGAGCGGGCAAACCGATACAGATATCGACCTGTACGAAGGCAGTCTGGATGACATCACCAAAGGGGTAGGCGAAAAACTGTGGGAAACGGTAGACACCGCCAAAGTTCCGAACCTGGCGAATGTAGATGAAACGTATCTCAAGCAAGTAAACAATCAGGCCATTCCATACCGTGCCTCTTCGGTTGTTCTCGCCTACAACAGTGCAAAAGTAGCGACACCTCCGAAAACAGCGGATGAGCTGTATACGTGGATTCGTCAGCACCCGGGAAAATTTGCTTATAACGACCCGTCCACGGGTGGATCGGGTAGCTCGTTTGTGAACACGGTTATCTATAATTTCCTTCCTCCAGAGGCGATGAACAGTGATGATCCGGCAAATATGAAGAAATGGGATCAAGGCTTCTCGTTGCTCAAGGAACTGGGTCCTTCGATGTACCAAAAGGGAGTCTATCCGAAAAAGAACCAAGGCACGCTTGATATTTTGGCAAGTGAAGAGGTGGACATGGTTCCGGCCTGGTCCGATATGGCGCTCGAACAACTGGCTAAAGGTCTGCTTCCAGACACGGTGAAGCTGACACAGATCGACCCTGCTTTTACAGGCGGTCCGTCTTATCTGATGGTTCCTTCGCTTTCCTCCAAAAAAGAAGCAACACAAGAATTCCTGAATTTTGTGCTGACGCCAGAAGCGCAAACGGTGGTCATCAACAAAATGTATGGCTATCCGGGGATTAAGTGGAGTCTGATGCCAAGTGAATTGCAAGAAAAATTCAACAGTGTATCTTCTGGATACCGTAGCTTTAACAGCGGCGAGCTCCAGCAGGAAATCTACAAACGCTGGCAGAGTGAAGTAGCGGGCGGTTAATCATGAGTTCATCGTCCAAAAGGGGGATGCTGGGGCTTGCCCTGGTCATCCCGTCTTTTCTCATTTTGCTGGTCGTCGTCATTATTCCGATTCTCTATGCCGTAAAGGAAAGCCTGATAGATCAGCATGGAACGGGCTACGGGCTGGCGAACTATATCCGCCTCTTTACGGAGCCTGCGATGCGAAAAAACATTATATATACGATCAATGTCACACTGGTCTCGACAGCCCTCACATTGGTCATCAGCTACGCTTTGGCGATTTATCTGCGATTTGGAAAAGGTTTTGTTGTCAAATGGATCGGCCGATTGTATTTTGTCCCGATGTTCGTTCCCGGCGTAATTGCAACCTATGCGATCATTACGATGTACGGCAATCATGGCTGGGCTGCACGCCTTTTGTTGCCGCTGGGTATTGAAACCATTCCGAGGATTATTTACGACTACAAAGGTCTGGTGCTGGCTAATCTGTGGTTTAACATTCCATTCGCCACCATGCTGCTAAGCTCGGCCCTTGCCAGCATTCCAAACGCTGTTGTGGAGAGTGCCAGAGACGCGGGAGCCAGCACGCTGCAACTGTTTGGGCGCTTTATTTTACCCCTTTCCTACAAAACGATGTGGGTTGCGGTGACCTTCATCTTTATGGGGATTATGGGCAGCTTCACAGCTCCGTTCCTGATTGGCGCCAACTCGCCGCAGGTGCTGGGTGTCGCAATGCAGCAGGTATTTTCCAGCTATCAGGAGACGCATACAGCCAGCGCTATGGCAGTGTTTATGTTTTTACTGTGTTCTTTTATGGGATACTTTTACATTCGAACCATGGTGAATGATGCGGATGCGAGCTAGACAGCCGCTATAAACTAAGGAGGTTACAGGGATGAACAGCCAAGCAGAGGTGCAGATTACCGGGTTTAGTGGGCGAGTGTGGGAAAAGGACCTGCTGGATTGCGGGTATCGGATTGCCTTACACAAAGCGGAGGTTGAACTCAGTCCGGGGAACGGATTCCGGTTCACGTTTTCCATGCCCGAAGACGGGTTCGCGGAGCTTGACCTGCTCGCCAGATCGGACAGTGACTGGGCTGCGACAGATCGGGAATCCGCCTTCGTGCGCCTCTACCTGAACGAAGCCTATAATCAGGATGTTATTTTGTATTATGGCAGCAGTCAGGGTGTGTACACCCGTTTGTTGGGGTATCTAAAAGAAGGCGATTATGAGGTCTATGCCGAATTTCGAGAACTGGAGTCGGCTCCGCTTGTATCCAGAGCATGGATTGACGGGGTTGAAATGCGCTGCGTGGCCGATTCGTCTCCAAGATCGCTGATTTATCGCCACACCCCACTTTTATACGGTCGCAATCTGGCACATCCCTATGAGAACCGCTTTACGGATACACCGCTTGTTCTGTTCTACTCCGTGGAAGAGAATGAGGGGAAAACGGTCATTGAATACCAGATGATGTACAGCCATGAGGATGAAGGAACGCCCGCACCGCTGCTCATGAGCAAATGGGGGAGAACCACCGATATCGAATGGATGTACCGCGTCGAGCTGGATGCCGGGGGCAATGTTCTGGATGCTGTTTTCCAGGGGGCATATCATATTACGACTGCGTTTAATGGCAACTATGATCTGGGCGGGCATCCTGTTCTCCAATCCGCAACAACCAATGGAAACTTTAAGGATGACATTTCATCGGACTATCGTTTTATGCTGCCGCCTGCTTTCCAGTGGAAGCCAGAGGAAGAGCCGCGTGAGGCGGTCATGAGTCGTTTTCCTTTTGCCTATCAGGTCACCGGGTGGGAGATGGAGCGTCAGCAGGAGCTGGAAATGCCGTCAAATGCGTCTTCCATTATGCTTGCCCACCAACGCAGCTATGTATTTATCCAGACTTCAAAACGCCCCTTAAGGAATTCCAGCAGTGAATTGTCTCCAGCGTCCAAGCCGGGCTTTAACCGACGCGAGGAAGATGCCTGTGTGGATATAGAGCTTCGCCTTCACGGGTCGGAGCAGTGGTATTCATCGTGCTATCATGATCTGCGACTGGGTGAATTCAGGGCTGCTTATGAGGGTGCAGAGTCGCATTTTTCTACAACGGTCAAGTTATCTGGAGAGGCTGTGCTTGAGGATATAGCTGAAATCAGAGCCGTATTGCTGGAGGGCGGTGCGGACAGCATGGAAGTGGCTGGACTGTATGCTTTTACGCTAAACGAGGAAAACCTGCCGCAGTTTCCTGGTATTCGTACAGATCGGGTGATTGAGCTAACGCGGCATCATCCAGCGGGTATTTTATGGGCAGCAGACAAAAACGGAGCGGGTGATGGCAATCATACTGTGAATCATATGGTGAACCGTACTGTGGATGACCCGACAAGTCAGGATGGGGAGTCATGAGCAGGCTACTGTATGTGGAAGGAACGGTCGATAGAACCTGCACCCAGAGCCATATTACGTACTCTTTTCACATCCCACAGCCGACTGACACGATCCGCATTCACTTCTCTTACACCCCCAAGTTATTGGAGGATCAGGAGCAAGCGCGAGAAATTATTGAGGAAAGCATGAGCAAATACGGATACGACGAACCGGGACATTCATCAGATCTGTGGAAGAAGTATATGCCACTGCAAAATTTATTGACGCTGTCTGTCGATGACCCTCTCCGCCATCGGGGAAATGCACACCGTCCCGAGATGCAGCAGGAGCATTGGCTCGGTTCGTCTGCGGCTTCGCCGGGATTCCTCGCAGGAGATAATCCGGCGGGAATGTGGCGGATTACCGTCAGTCTGCATGCCGTTGTGACCGAGACGCTTGTTTACCAAATTCACGTATTGGGGGAGGGAGCCATATATGCTTAAATGGATTCCGTCTGAGCTTCACACCCATACGCTTCACAGTGACGGAAAGCAAACGCTGGAGGAGCTTGCCCAAAGCGCAGCGGACCTCGGGCTTGAATGCATCGCTATGACGGATCACAATACCCAGTCGGCACTTGTGGATCAGGAACGGGTCCAGCAGCAGTTCGGTGTCCCGATCATTTCAGGGATGGAGTGGACGACCTTTTACGGACATTTGCTGACGCTGGGGGTAGACCGCTTTATTGACTGGCGAGTGCTGGGGCCGGATGACATTCATGAGGGAATCCGGCAAGTGCATGAGCAGGGAGGCATTGCAGGGCTTGCCCATCCATTCAGGATCGGAAGTCCGATCTGTACGGGGTGCTTTTGGGAATACACCATTCAGGACTGGCATGAGGTCGATTATATTGAGGTCTGGTCAACGCTTATGCCGTCTATTAAGCGGGATAGCCAGCGGGCGTTTGCCATGTGGACGGATTTATTGAATCAGGGGTATCGCATCACGGCTGTAAGTGGTCGGGACTGGCATGTATCCAAACCGGATGATGCGCTTCCGGCTGTCACGTATCTGGGTGTTCATGGTGAAGCAGAAGAGCAGGAGAGCTTAGTTAACCGGGCAGTCGAGGCGATCCGCCTCGGTTCGGTGTCGGTTACGATGGGACCGTTACTGACGATGTCGGCACAGGTTAAGGGCAGTGAAAAGCGATATCACATCGGCGAATGTGTAGAGCTGGCTGTGGAGGATTCACTGTCTGTGACGGTTCAATTGGATGTGGAAACGAGAGCAGGCCATTACAACCTTGAGCCTCAGAACCTTCGCCTTCTGCTGACAAGCGGCCAGGGGGTATGCTTCGAAACTTATATCCCTGCTCAATCAGGTGAATATACGCTATCATTACAAGATCCAACAGGAAAAGGCTGGGTGCGAGCCGAATTATATGGATATATGGAAGATTGCGTCACGATGATTGCCTTTACAAATCCGATGTATATCACTTGAACTCAGGTCACTATAATAGAAAGGCTGGGCTTTGGACGGTGTCAACAAAACAAGAGAACATTAAGCAGCTTATAGAGGAATATATAGAGGTCAACCAAATTGAGCCGGGCGAGAGGCTGCCTTCGGAAGCTGAACTTTCCCGATTGTTCTGCGTCTCGCGTGCGACGCTACGGGGAGCCGTCCGCCAGTTGGAAACGGAAGGCAAGCTGTTGGTGAAGCACGGGAGTGGTACGTTCGCTACTTGCCCGCTGCCGAGCATTCCAAGCTCGCTGGACCGCCTGTACAGCATCGGGGACATGATCCGTTCGGCAGGGTTGCGGGAAGACGAGCAGCTGGAATCTATCAAGAGGATGAAGGTTTGTCCTCCTGAAATTGCCGAACGAATGAGGTTTTCCGAGAATGAGCCCATGATCGTTCTGGAGCGTACTCGCACAGCCGATGGGGAAGCGGTAGCACATTCTATCAATTGGATGCCGGAGACATTAGCAGGTTCGATTTTGGACGGCGGGTCTTTTTCGGGTTCGCTTTTTCAAAGTCTGGAACTTAAAGCCGGGGTACGAATCGTTGGCGCGTATTCGGAGCTTACCGTCCCGAGTCATGACGATGCCCATATGACGCGTCTGTTGAAGCATCCGCAGGCCACGGTGTTACTGCTCAAGCAGCTTCATTACGATGAGCTGAACAGACAGGTGTTGTATTCACTGGATTATGTCCGCAGCGACATTTTCCATTTTTGGGTGCGCCGTACGCGCTGATTCATGTAAGAATTACATCTACTATCCAACCGTGCTAGTTTTACATATTCCAAGGGTTAAAAATCGTCATATCTCGTCAATACTGATCTATATGCACTTCATGATGATACACATGGCAAGATGCGTATAAGGAGGTAACGGGATATGAGGTGGCTTGGATGGCTGCTTAAAAAAGGAATAACAGTGGTGCTGGTCAGTGCTTTAACGCTGGCAGTAACAGGTGTGGTCGTGAATGCCTATGTTCAATCGCTGCTGCGGCAGTTTAACATTCAACTGGATCATCAGCCAGTATGGGGATTGGGTTGGCTGAATGGAAGCTCTGGCACCGATAAAAGTACAGGTACGGGAAAAAACAAAGCTACGGGTGGCGGTTCGGAAAGTGTAACACCGCCTGATGATGCTTTATCCGTCATGGGACAGGGCTTAGATGAGAGTGGGAGCGGCGCAGGAGGCACGGGTACCAGTGGGGCAACGAATGGGAAAACCCCGCAGGAGGGCGGTTCTTCGTCGACTGGTGCGTCACGGAACGCTACACCTGAAACGAGTATTGAAGGTCATGACCTGGTCATCACGCCCGATAATTTGACGGAAAAGAAGAACAGTTTACCCGCCGAGCAGAAGCAGGAAATTTTTGCGATTCTGATGAATAAATTGCCGCCTGAGGAAATGCAGAAAATATCTGCCGCGATGGAAGGCGGCCTGACCGAGCAGGAGCTGCAGGATATTCAGCAGGTGCTTGCGAAGTATCTAACGAAAGAAGAGTATAACAAGCTGATGGGTATGCTTAAATAGTAACGATTCGACTATGGGGAATGCTCATGCTCACAATAGGACTGTGGAATCCGCGCCGGGCGCGGATTTTTTTGCGTGTCAGGCAGAAATTGGAGTGGAGTTGAATTCTTTGTAAAGGCTATGTTAAAGTAAACAGTGTCGCGAAAAGGTTAAAATTTTGAAACCTTTTACGCAACTATGCAATGCTAGATAGCGACTAATATCATAGATACTTGTAAATACAGGCTGGAATCATAGCGAGAAAAACCAATAACGAACGCATTTATATAGAGATAAGATATGCTGAAAAGGAGAGAATCATGGAGGTTTTTAAGGGGAAGCATTCACCAGACAGCAGGAAAGAAGAATCAAGCGTTGAAAACAAGCCTGCTGGAGCAGCAGGAAAAATAGCAATGTGGTGGAACGGACGGAGAAAATGGTTGAGCTGGACCGCAGGCGGTGTGGTGATTGCAGGCAGTCTTATTTTTGCTGGCAATCAATATGTCGGAGCCAATACGGTTCCTTATTATAAAGTGTATGTAAAGGGTGTGGAGGTCGGAAGCATCCTCAATGAGCAACAGCTAAATCAACTGTATGCAACGAAGAGCAAGCAATATAAGGACAAGTATCCCGGTGTGGACATGGTGCTCAATACAAGCGCGGTAACGACAGGCATTGAAAAGGCGTATAAAGTGGATATCGACAGCGGAGCAACACTGAAGAAGCTGGACGGCATGCTCACCGCGTATGCCAAAGGAGTAGAAGTGAAGGTCAACGGCCAGACGGTCGGTATTGTAAAGGATAAAGCGACTGCACAGGCTGCTTTGAAGCAAGTGCAGAAGAAATACACACCTGCGGGTGAGGCCACGGCTACAGGCATCAAGGGACTGGTTCGCAAAACATCCGTGGGCAGCAGTCATGCAAGTACCAGTAGCAAAGCCCCTAAAGCATGGCTGGAGTCTGCCAGTATTCGTGAGAAAATTGCATATGAGCCTGTAAAAGCGGACCCGAATAAGGTGCTGACAGAGGCAGAAGCGGTTAAAGCACTGACTGAGGCGCGTGAGGAACCTGTAACGTATACGGTACAGGAAGGCGATTCCTTGTCGTCGATTGCGAATAAATTTAATATGACCGCTTGGGAGATTAAGCAGAACAACCCCGGCTCGCGTGAGCTGTATCTGCAAATCGGGGATGAATTGAAGCTTACCGCTCCAAAGGCTCCGGTTACGGTCCGGACGGTAGAGAAGGTCGTTGAGCAGATTGCCATTGAGCCTGAGATTGAGGTTCGCCAAAGTGACGAGCTGAAAGCAGGAGTTACCAAGGTTGTCAGACCTGGACAGGCAGGCTTGAAGGAAATGGATTACCGTCTGACCAAGGAGAATGGCGAGGTCGTGCAAGAGGAATGGCTCGGTCAAAAGGTGTTGCAGCCGTCTGTTTCCGAGGTGGTTTTGAAAGGAACAAAGGTCGTAGGCGAAGGATCGGGAGAGTTCGCTTGGCCGGTGTCCGGCGCAGCGATGTCGAGCAGCTTTGGCGCACGCTGGGGACGTATGCATGAGGGTGTCGATTTGGTCGGCAGTCCTGACATCCACGCATCGGATGAAGGTGTAGTTACATTTGCAGGTCAGCAGAATGGCTACGGCAATGTCATTATGATCGACCATGGTAATGGCTACCAGACGGTATACGGGCATTTGAGCAGCATTGGCGTTCATGTGGGACAGGTGGTTCAGCAAGGCGAGTCGATCGGTGTTATGGGGAACACGGGACGCTCGACAGGAACACATCTGCATTTTGAAATTCGTAAAGACAATACGCCACGCAATCCAATGACGTATTTAAGATAGAAGGATCGTTTATAACGCTGGATGATAATTCATGAGGATACGGGGAAGGCCATGTTTTTCTGCATGCTTAACAGTGGGTGCAGGCATGGCTTTTTTTGTGTAAGAAAAAGGGGCTGGACAAGTAATAGAATGGCGTGCGGGTATGGTAGAATAGAATAAGCAACTTATGGACACTGACAAACGAAAGTTAATATATAACATGATCCGTAGGAAGAGGTGAGCGCTGTATGCAGGGAACGATTCTGGTGGTGGATGATGAACAGCCTATCGCTGATATTTTGAAATTTAATTTGGAAAAAGAGGGCTATCAGGTGATTTGCGCCTTCGATGGAATCAGCGCGGTGGATATCGCAGTCAAGCAGCAGCCTGACCTGATCTTGCTGGACCTGATGCTGCCGGGGATGGACGGCATGGATGTGTGCCGCGAGGTGCGCGGGCATCAGCTCCAGACGCCGATTATTATGCTGACCGCCAAAGATGGGGAAATCGACAAGGTGCTGGGGTTGGAGCTGGGCGCAGATGATTATGTGACGAAGCCGTTCAGCACACGGGAATTGCTGGCGCGGGTGAAGGCACAGATGCGCAGACAGCAGCGCGGCGGGGCAGGCACGTCGGAAAGCCGTTCGCAGGAAGAGAAGCAGGGGCTGCGCGTGGCGGACCTCTTTTTTGATACGGATATGTATACAGCATACAAAAACGGTACACCGCTCGATCTGACGCACCGGGAGTATGAGCTTCTGTATTATATGGCTAAAAATGCCGGGAAGGTCATGACAAGGGAGCATTTGCTCCAGGCGGTGTGGGGCTTCGAATACTACGGGGATGTGCGGACGGTGGATGTGACGATCCGGCGGCTGCGCGAGAAGATTGAGGAAAACCCGAGCAAGCCGGAGACGATCCTGACGCGCCGTGGACTCGGATACATTATTAGCGGGGGCAAAGGTGGCCTGCGGGCATGAGATGGCTGTCTTTCTTTCGCACGATTCATGCGAAGCTGATCATTATTTATGTGCTGTTGATTTTAGTGGCGATGCAGCTGATCGGGGTCTATTTTGTCAGCTCCATGAAGAACTCTTTGACGAGCAACTTTACACAGGACTTGCAGGCGCGGGCGGAAATGCTGTCCGTGCTGGCAGAGCAGGATCTGAACGGCAGTGACGGTAAAATGGAGGAAGACAGCGTGGAAAGTCTGCGCGCACGCGTGAATAATCTGTTTGATTTTAGCGGTGCAGAAATTCAGGTATTGGATGCCAGCGGCAAGGTGCTGATTACTTCTCAAGGCTCACACGCCGATTATGTCGGACGCAAAAATACGCAGACGGTGGTCAGCCGTGCACTCCAGGGTATCCGTGACAATGAGGAGTACATGGTGGACGAGGATAATGTCCGCAAGAAGGTCGTCGCCAAGCCCGTCATCAGCCAAGGCAAGATTGTCGGTGCGGTGTATATCGCCGCCTCGATGACGGAGCTGTACGATACGATGAAGCGCATTAACAATGTGTTTCTCTCGGGTATGCTGATTGCGCTGGCGTTGACGGCTGTGCTGGGCGTGGTGCTGGCGCATACGATTACGCACCCGATCAAGGTGATGACGCGTCATGCGACAGAGGTTGCCGAGGGCAAATTCGACCAGCAGATGCCTGTGTTTGGCGACGATGAGATCGGCAGGCTCAGTGTGGCCTTTAACTATATGACAGGCCGCTTGCGCGAGGCGTTGTCACAAAATGAAGAGGAGAAGGAAAAGCTCTCCTCCATCTTGACCAACATGAGCGACGGAGTGGTCGCTACAGATGACAATGGCCGGGTTATTCTGGTCAACCGCCGAGCCAGTGCGATGCTGGGCGTGAACGAGAACGAAATGACCGGCAGACATATCGCGGTGCTGCTCGGTATCGACCCGGAGGAAACCGAGGCCCTGTACAGCGGTTCTTCGGCTTCCACGCTCTTGCAGCTGGAGCCAGCGGGTCAGGACGAGCCGATCGTTATCCGCGTGACGTTCACGCCGATTCATCGGCGGGAATTTGGCATCACGGGAACGATTGCGGTGCTCCAGGACGTGACGGAGCAGGAGGAAATGGAGACGACACGTCGGGAGTTCGTAGCGAATGTATCGCATGAGCTGCGCACCCCGTTGACGACGATCCGCAGCTATGCCGAAGCGCTGGATGACGGCGCAATGGGTGAACCGCAGCTCGCGGAGCGTTTCGTAGGCGTGATCCGCAACGAGACGGAGCGTATGATCCGGTTAGTCACGGATTTGCTGCATCTGTCGCGGCTGGATTCCAATGAAGCGCCCTTGCGGATGCAGCCTGCGGATGTGATGGAAATGCTGGACGAAGTCGCGGATCGATTTTCTTTTCAAATGAAGCAAAAGCATATCCGGTCTGGAATGTTCGTGGAGCAGGGGATCGGCAAGGTCGTGATTGACCGGGATCAAATTGAGCAGGTGCTGGACAATCTGATGTCCAATGCTTTGAAATATACACCTGAGGGCGGAAATATTCGGATTGAAGCTCGCCGCAATAGTGAGGGGATGCTGTCTATTTCGGTACAGGATACCGGGATAGGGATTCCCAAAAAGGATTTGGACCGGATTTTTGAACGGTTTTACCGTGTGGACAAGGCCAGATCGCGCAATATGGGCGGTACGGGACTAGGGCTGTCGATTGCCCGGGAAATTGTAAAGGCGCATGGAGGCCAGATTTTTCTGGAGTCAGAATATGGTCAAGGGACCTGCACAACCTTTACGCTCCCCATGTTGGGTGAAGGGAGGGAAGCACAGTGAAGGAACGTTTGAAATCATGGGCGCTTATTTTGCTGGTTGCTTCCAGCCTTGTACAGAGTTATTTTCTGATTTATCGTCTTCCGGGCAGTGATTCTGTACTTACTTCGGAGACGAACTATGTCAAAACCGAGAGCATGGGACAGGAGAAAAAAATTGAAAAGCTCGTGTTTCCCGATAAAATGCTGATTCATCAAGGGCAAAACAAGCATACCGTTTTTTATCCGGGCGTTGCTTTCTATGATTTGATTTTTACACGGCTGGAGAGCCGGAGCTTCAACAGCTTTAAACGTCGGAGTATCCAGTCGGCAGATTGGGCGCGGATTCGCAGCGAGAATGAGGGCATGGAATTATCCTTTTCAGGCGGTGTCCCGGTTTCATTACTGGAGCGAGTTATGCGTCTGACGCCGGATTCCGTGTTTCAGGGAGAGACGATTAATCGTATCTGGATCTATATAGATGAGAAAAATGCCAAGCCGCACGCCCTCTTTTTCAGTGCCAGAGGCGATGTGGTGTATGAGGCGAATCAGTTTGATATGACGATGGAGGATATCCGGCAGCATGTGAATTTCGGTAAAAATGCCCCGTTGTACGAGCTGGTGGATAATCAGTACTATATTCCTGCAGATGACCTGGAGACGGTGCAGCCCGTGGTATATGCCGGGCTATTCACGACAGAGCAGATGCAGCGGAATTTGTTTTTCGATCCAGGGATTACGCGAAATATTCAGGAGAAGGACGGTTCCCAAATTTATACGGACAGCAAGCGCAGTCTGCAAATTAAGCAGGAGCAGCGTTGGATGAGCTATACCGATCCGAGTGCACCGGGGGCGGGCGGAAGCAGTTCGGTGAGGGATGTGCTGTCGGCAGTTGATTTTGTGAATCAGCATGGCGGTTGGGATGCTTCGTATCAGTTGAAAATGAGAAGCAGCGACGAGAACCGTACCAATGTGCTGTTCCAGCAGTATTACGGATCTTATCCGGTGCTGGATACGCCATCCTTCCGGTTTGGCACGATTTTGTTGGAAATCCAGCAGGAAACGGCATCCGTCTATGATCGTTCGCTGTTGTATCTCAAGGGCGGCGAGCCATCCTCGAAGAAGGTTATGCTTCCGGGTGGCGAAACTTTGAAGAAGCAGCTCGAAGCTGTAGCTAAAGGGAAAACGATTAGAGATCTGACCCCTGTATATCAGCCGGAGCTGATCAATGATGGGTTAAAGCTCGTTCCCGAGTGGAGTGTTACGTTGGGCGACGGTTCTGTGGCAGAGATTCACGCTGTTGCAGTGACGGCGACAACGTCGAGTACACCGCAAACGCAGCAATCTCAGGCGGTAAAGAAGTGACTGATTCAGATTTGGTGCTGCTCACACAGCATAGCACCAGCAAAGGGATAAAGCATGGCCAGGGTTATGACAGAAAGGGGGAACGGGAATGGATTGGAGCCGCGCCAAAAACGTACTGATCTGCACGTTTTTGCTGCTCAATGTAGTACTGGGGCGCCAGTTGTGGAGTGATGCGCAGGAAACGGCAGGGCCGAATCTGGATTTTACTTCGCTGGATGAAAATACGCAGCGTTTAATGGAAGAGAAGAGCATTCAGGTGTTGGCTCCGATTCCCGGGGATACCCCCCAGTTGCCGAAGCTGTCTTACACGTATGTACATGGCGGGGAAAAGGATGAGCGTGTGAAGTTACCGGAGCCGGTAGACAGCAAGCTGGTATTCACCCACGATGCGCTGGTTGAGGCATTGCAGCCGCAAATCAGGGACATCGACAACTACCAGTATGATCCGCTGGATGTTCAGGAGGAGCTTACATCCGGACAGGCAGATGCTTTTGTGCTACACCCATTGGTACAGGGAAAGTGGCCTTTATTTAATGTGAAGATGGCCCTGTTTTACAGTAACCAGAAAATTATCGGATATCGCAAAATTCAGGTTGATCTCCAGCCCTCGGATGAAGCGAAGAAAATGCTGCCCGCATCCAAGGCGCTGGCAAGGTTGATTGACAGTTATTTGCCGCGTGATGCGATTGTGAAGGATATCCGGCTGGGTTATTACGGACAAACCTTTAACTCGGATAGCCAGGTGGCTGCACCTGTATGGCGGTTTATGCTGGATAACGGGCAAGGCGTGTATTACGTGCAGATGAACGGAGATGTCATAAGTCCAAAGACAGAACAAACAGAAGGGTCTTGAACAGATATGGGGATTTCATTTACCGTGCTGTCGAGCGGTTCGACCGGCAACGCCACCGTTGTCCGGAACGAAGACACGACATTACTCATCGACGCAGGTCTCAGCGCGAAGCGTATTGATGAATTGCTGAAGGAACGCGATCTGAGCGGAGAAGAGTTGGATGGTATTTTGGTCACACATGAGCATTCCGATCATGTTAAAGGACTAGGCGCCATGGCGCGTAAATATAATTTACCTGTGTATGCGAATGAGAAGACGTGGTTTGCCATCAGCAATGCTGTTGGGCAGATTGCGGACGATAACCGCAGGATATTGGAGACAGGCGCAACACGCGAATTTGAATCGTTGCGTGTAGAGTCTTTTGGTATATCTCATGATGCGGCTGAGCCGGTAGGCTATAGCTTTTACGATGGGGCAGAGAAGCTCAGTGTAGCCACCGATCTGGGCTATGTCAGCGACAAGGTGAAGCTGGCGATTTCCGACGCAGATGTATTGGTACTGGAGTCTAATCATGATGTGGAAATGCTGCGTATGGGGCGTTATCCTTGGAACATCAAACGCCGTATTCTCAGTGATATCGGTCACTTATCCAATGAGATGGCGGGCGCGATTCTTAGCGAGCTGCTGACGGGACGGACGAAGCGAACGTATTTGGCACATTTGAGCCGCGACCACAATATGATGGAGCTGGCAAAGCTGACCGTGCGCGGGGCGATGGAGGACCGTGGCTGCTTTTACAAGGACAGTGAGTTCCGATTGTGCGATACGTATTATGACCGTCCTACACCGTGGGATAAGGTAAGTGAGTCATAAAGCTGTCTAGCTCGGCGGCTTTGCGTTCTACCTCTTCGCGGGTTACAATGCCTTTGTCCACCAGTAACTCAATGAGTGTACTTAACGCCAGAGTGTTGCGGTAATGCTCGTCTTTCAGATCCGCAAGCTTGGCAGCCATACGAACTTCATCCATAGCTGAGCGATGTTGATTCATCATACATTCCTCCTGTTAAAATATTTGAAAAATGGCGTGTGATCGGCTTGGTTTTGCCGGGTGCTGTGATACAATAAAGCTAACAACTGAAAGCTTTCTGAAAGAAAGCTCGTATCAGAAGCATAAGCTGTTACAAGCGAACGGGAACAGGCCAGAACGTCTCTATGAGACGATCATTTTGTAATAGAATAGAAGACTTGTTACTATTGTAGTCAATTGATTTGGAAATCATTCCTCCTTTTTCCTCTATTCGGAGTGGATTGCGGCGTGTATGCTGGTTAATGAGATCAGGATGCTTAGGGAGGCCCCATTTGTGGTGATTAATAAGTAGGCTGAAATGAGCTGTTGTTTCGGTCATGGGGGATATTCAATCCATTTTGGCGTTCAAACGGAGCGAGTCTCTGTAGCATAGGTTGGCGCAAGCCCGAATAGCCCTAATTTTTTAGTGAGTGTCGGTGCATGACAACGAAGGGGAGAGGATGAACATGGGCTTGTTTGATGACGATTTTTATTCAACGAGGGTATCCACGCGTGCGGCCAAAAAAAAGGCATTCAAGGCACGTCGTGGAGGACAGGAACGTTGGTCGCACAGGAACCGGAGCGTGAGTCCGGTGCAGGCCGCTGTCATTAGCGGTGCAGTTAGTGCGGTGGTTGCGGTGCTGCTGTTCAGCTTTATTACAGGTCTGCCCTCCACGACAGCGGTAACCGGAGCAAGTCATTATCCCATGCGCCAAGCGGCGGGTGATCCGTATGACCGAATTGTGCAGGCGGCAGCCAAGGTACGTCCGGCCGTCGTCAGCATCGTGAACCTGAAAGGGGAAGACGGTCATAGCACGGAGCCGTCGGCGCTTGGATCAGGTGTTATTTTCCGGATAGCTTCCGGCAAAGCCTTCATTATGACTAACAACCATGTGATCGAAGGCTCGGATGATCTGGAGATTGTAACTGTGGATGGTATCAAAAAAGAGGCGAAGCTGATCGGCAAGGATCGCATTAGCGATATCGCAGTGCTGGCGGTAGACGATAAGGGCATTAGCACAATAGCGGATATCGGTGATTCCAGTAAGCTTCGTCTGGGCGAGACTGTGATTGCCATTGGCAATCCGCTTGGTTTGGGCGATACGCTCACATCTGGTATTGTGAGCTATACGAATCGGATCATTCCCATTTCCATTAATCAGGATGGCGTATATGACTGGGAACAGCATGTCATCCAGACCGATGCAGCAATTAATGAAGGAAACAGCGGCGGTGCGCTGGTCGATCTGGACGGACGTGTGATAGGCATCAATACGATGAAAATTGCCGATACCGGTGTTGAAGGACTCGGCTTCGCGATTCCGGCCAATGAGGTCATGAAGACGGTGAATGAACTGGTTGAGGATGGCAAGATTACCCGCCCTTATCTGGGAGTATACACGGTCGACCTTAATAATGAGTATGCTCCGCTGGATGAAACACAGCGCAAGGAACTCAAGCTGCCTGACACCGTAAAGGACGGGGCAGTTGTTCTGGAGGCGCACGGCCCTGCCGAGGAGGCAGGCTTGAAGCTGAACGATGTCATTACCGCGTTCGATAGTGAACCGATCAACTCGACGCTTGATTTGCGACGCTACTTGTACGATAACAAGAAAATTGGCGACGAGCTGAAGGTTACCTTTTATCGGGCAGGCAAGGAAGAATCCGTGACGTTGAAATTAACGGATAAGCCGGAAGGCTAAGGTTTAATGGTTAGGCATAACTATAAAAAAAGGCGTTCTCCGGATCATTTTCCGGGAACGCCTTTTCAGTTTGTCGGTTGTATTTTAGGCTAGGATGCCGTTCCTGTCACACGGGTTCCGCTCTTGGTAATCTTGTAGGTCACCACATCGCCGCTCCAGAAATGGAACTTCAGCGTGACTTCACCATCCTTCACACTGTTAAAAAATTCAGGCAGCAGCTTGATGCCATTCGCATCATAGGCAGGGGCAAAGGTGTTGCCAAATTCCTTATACGGTGTCCAATCCTGCGGACCGGCATTGCCGCCATTGGTATAAACAGCTTCCATTGTGGCAAGCTGGCTGCCACGGAAGTCCGTTGGAATGGTAAAGGTTTGCGTAGTACCCTCGGTTGCGCTTAATTTTGGTGTATCATATACGATTACTTTGAAATTCCACTCTGCCCCCTTATTAAACTTGGCGTTAATGACTGCATTCTCACCATATTTACCGGAGGTGGTTAGGCTGGTAAGCAAGCTGGCCTTCAAGGTTAATGTATCTCCGCTCAGTGTGTAGTCGGTGCCCTGTTTCAGTTGCTTGTTGTTGGCGCTTAGTGTGCTCAGCTGATTGCCGTTCAGGTTTAAAGTGACCGTGGCATCCTGAACGGAAGTGCCTTTCTTCAAGTGAATGAGGTCACTGACTGCATTGGAGGAACGTCCTTTTAAGCTGGATTTCATGACATTAAAGAGTTCAGGATCGGACCACTTGTATGTTGTGCGGTTAAAATGCTGGCCATTGTCCCAGAGGATGCCTGTTAATTTTTTCTCTTTCATATAATAGGTCAAAAACTCAAAGAATTTCAGCTTTTCGCCTTGTTCAATAACGCCTGTATTTTTATCGAAGCCGAGCAGACCGTATTCGCCGACAATGACCGGAATACCTTTAGACACAAATGTGTTATAGGCGTTATCAAAGGTTTGAATAATATCGTTTTTGGTATCCTTCTCAAATGTAGTATATCCGGCAATATTCACACTAAAAGGCCAATAGCCGTAATAGTGAATGGTCGCAATCAGGTTGGGATCGTTCAGCTTGGTTATCGTGTTGTACAGCTCGTTGATTTTGTTCTGGGCAGGTGAAGTATCCAAGCCGGGCAGAACAAGTGGGCGGGTTGCATTATTACCGCCAGAGGCGCGGACGATTTTGTGGAAGGAAACATTCAGTTCTTGGAGCATCTGGTTCATTTTCGCTTCATCCGTCGTTCCTCCTTCGGAGAAACGGGGTTCGTTAATACTCTCGAACATCAGCTTGTTCGGCTGATCTTTAAAGCGATTGGCAATTTGTGTCCAAAGTGAATTATAACGAGCCAGCACTTCATCATGCTTGGGCTCCATACTGCTTACCCATAACCACGAATCATGATGGACATTGAGCATGACGTACAGATTGGCATCCAGTGCCCAGCGGACGACTTCTTCTACACGGTTCATGTAGGCAGCGTCAACGGTATAATTCGGTGCTGCTCCTATGTGTTTATCCCAGGTGACGGGAATACGAATGCTTTTGTATCCTTGGGCAGCAATTTGCTTGATCAGTGCCTGAGTAATGCGTGGATTGCCCCAGGCAGTCTCATCTGCCCCGACAGCATCCAGAGAATTTCCTAAATTCCATCCGGGCTGCATGGCTTCGACATATGATTGCATACTGCTTGTGGCGGCAGTTTGCGATGCTTGTCCGTCAGATTCGGCAGCGGCGGCAACGGACGCGAACGTGGATAATAAGAGGGTAATGGCAAGCGTCAACGACAGCAATGAAACGGGTCTTCGTTTGAACATACAGGCAGGCCCCTTTACAAAGTTATTTTTGAAAGCGCTTTCCATTGAGATACTACCATACTATTCCATTATAGAATACCTATATAATTAGTGGGAAAATCATGTGATAATTAGTTATTTTATGATTGTAAACGTTATTGTTGCCAAAATGTAAGAATGATTGTAAAATCTATGGCCCTACGCAGAAATCAGAGCAGCATTGAATAGTAAATACAGGAGGAAGAAGGAGATGAATATGAACAAGTGGGACACGGAAGAGGCCATTCGGCGCTGGAATATGCATGCTGAGAATTTTACCGCCAGATACACTGAAGAAGGGGATCGCTCTCGCGAAGTGCTGTTGAATCCTGCATTACAAGAATGCATGGGCACCCTCGCGGGTAAAAAAGTGCTGGATGCCGGGTGTGGTGAAGGTTATCTGAGCCGTAAAATGGTCAGGGCGGGTGCGCTGGTGGAAGGTGTCGATTATTCGCCGGAAATGCTGGAGCTTGCAAGAAAGCGGACACCGTCAGATTTGGGGATTACGTATCATCACGGTAATCTGGAGAAGCTGGAGATGTTCGGGGATCAGAGCTTTGATCTAATCGTTTCAAACATGGTCATACAGGACCTGGAGGATTATGAGCAGGCGATTGCGGAAATGCGGCGGCTGCTGGTGCCAGGGGGCAGCTTTATTTTCTCTATATTGCATCCGTGCTTTCAGACACCAGAGAGTGGATGGGTAAAGGATGAGGCAGGGAAAAAGCTGTACTGGAAAGTAAACCGTTATTTCAGTGAAGGCGTATTGGAGCAAGATATGCCTTATGATCAGGAGGAAAAGCTTCTGTACTTCCACCGCACGCTGGGCAGCTACGTACAGGCTATTACTGGAGCAGGTCTGCTGCTGGAAGCAATGATCGAACCGAAGCCGTCCGCAGAGATGCTGGAGCGATATCCCGATTTCCACGAGGGCCTGAACGTCAGCTATTTTCTCATTTTTAAAACCAAGCGTCAGGGATAGGAATCAAGCCCTTTTCTTTCCGCGTTAAGTGTGGTAGAACAAAAGAAGGTGTTTGTAACAGACACCAAACAACTGGAAGAGCTTCATACGGAAAGGGATGCAACTGGGATGTACGTGGTATGTAAAGAGCATGTGGAACTGGCAATTGATATGTTCGTCGATGAATACGAGGATGCACCGGATGTCGTCGATCTCAAGGAAACGAAATTTTCGGATTGGGACCCTCCAGTGAAGTGCAAGGAATGTGAGCAGAAAGCGGAATTTTTAGTCGTCTAAAAAACAAGCACGGGCGTTTCGGGCAGAAACGTCCTTTTTGTATACTAGGATTTTGCAAAATCCTCATACATATAGCTATACTTATTCCCAACAGGTGCTGAGACAGGAGTGAACGATGGATGGACCCTTTGCTGCATTCACTGTTTCGTCCGATTCAGGTCAATGGAAGTGATTCTTCCACAACCTATATCGAAAAAAGGCCGTCTGCTGCGCTGAGAGCTTATGTCGCTTGCTATTGGGAGTCCGGTCCGGTTACTGGAGAGGTTTTGGAGGGGAATCTGGGTGTTTTGTGTGGTAACGAAGCTACATTAAGCTTGTCAGGTGAAGAAGCGGTGGATCGGGTATTACCTGATGGCTGTACGGATATTCTATTAAAATACAACCCGGTGAGTAAGCGTCAGGATATCTCGTACTGCGGGACGTTTACACATCCGTTCGTGTCTGCCAGACAAGCAGGTACCGAGACACGCATTTTTGCTGTGCGATTTTTTCCGGGCGGAGCACATTATTTTCACGGCATGCCGACTCACTTGTTTACAGGCGGTAATTATCGCTTGGATGATATATGGCCCGAGAATATCGAGATCATAGGTGAGCGCATTTTGGAAGCTCGGGATTTCAATGAACGGGTGCGGATGATGGACGAGTATCTGAACCAGCTTATACTGCGCCAAGGGACGAACGATTGTGATCTGATGAAAAATCTGCTGCATCGTATTTTTGTAAGTAGTGGGAGTATGAGTGTTAAAGAGCTTGCAGAGCGCGAAGCGATCAGTGAAAGACAGATCAACCGCAAGTTCGGGCAATGGATCGGGATCAGTCCCAAAAAGTTCAGTGAAGTCGTCCGCTTCCAAAGCGTTCTGCAAAGTATTCAAAGCGGTAACCCTCTGGATTGGACGGAGCTTGCGTTGGAGCACAGCTTTTTTGATCAGGCCCACCTGATTCGTGATTTTCGCAGGTTTTATGGAGATTCTCCGCTTACCGCGGCTAAGGATTTACGGAAGTTGTCCGATTTTTACAATACACGCCCAGAGGCTTCGGCTATACTCAAAATATGAATAAGAATGGCAAAGGAGAGATGTGAATATGAGTGGAACGCTGCAAGTTCGAGATCATTTGCTGAATGAGCTGGAGACCGGAGTACGGACGGGGGAAGCCTTGATCCGTAAAATACGTCCAGAGGATTGGGGCTTTCGCCCGCAGGACAATTTCCGCTCACTTTTGGAGCTAGTGCATCATTTTGTACTCATTCCTGCTTCGGATCTTGCCATTATGCATCAGGAGAAGTCCGAGGAAGAAGTGGGGAATATTGAAAACAGCCTGTCCGAGGTAGACGATCCCGAACGCTTGGCTGCAAGTTTCAGGGAGAATTTTGAGGCGTATAAAGCTTACATTCTTTCGCTTAGCGAAGAGGATTATCTGAATCGTTCGACCAAAGCCTTTTATATGGAGCATGGACATTTGCAGGTCCAATGGCAGATTGAGACCATGACACACGTGTTCCATCACCGTTCGCAAATATATAATTATTTGAAGCAGTTGGGGCATGAAGTGAGCTTTTTTATGTTGTATGCTTGAGTATTTTTTAAAGATTTATGGAGGGCACCTGCGCGGTGCTCTCTTTTTTGATTGTAATTAAGCATTTCTGAGATGGTATGGCTCTACTCAAACGCGCGTGAAACTTCTTTACTAACTCGTCTGAGAATCCCGATTTGCTTTTCATTCAATCTGCTGGTCAACGCAACAAACTCATCTATTGCCTCTTGCCGAATAGTTTCGTCTTTAGTCATATGTTCTTTGGAAAACATCAATTCACTGATAGACACGTTTAAGGCAGTTAACACCTTTTCCAAGGTATCAATCGAAAAGTTTCTTTCGCCTCTTTCTAATGCACCAATATATCGATAGTCCAAGCTTGCGATGTCAGCCAGTTTTTGCTGTGTAAGTCCCTTTGCATTTCGAATAGCACGGATTCTTATACCCATTTGCTTGCGTAATTCTGTCATATAACCACCTCATAACAAGCTTATGGAAGATGCAGTATAAAAGTCAGGTCAAAATATATAGTAAAAATGGTTTATATTACGCATTTTAAGTAGTATAATTAATTTGTTTAGTCACTCCTTACGAGTGGTTAGCAATTCTAAATCGATAATGAGGATATACTAGAGGAGGTAATATTTTTGCAAGAGGACATTCTAAAATCACTCAAACCGGACATCATTGTTGAAATGTTAGAGATGGCTGTGGCTTTTGAAAATTGGAAGAAGGTGATGGAGACGGCAGATATTTTGTACCAATGTGTACAGCGTATCTATGAAGAACGACAGTATCATAAAGCAATGGAATTACCCATTCCGCATGTCAATTTAGAACGTCCGTTGGTATATTATTTTGGGCTCAGTCACCTGATGTGTGGAATGGTTCACCAGAACCAGGGCGCATATGAGCAGGCAAGGGAGTGCATCTATAAGTATGCTGAGCTGGGGTGGATGGAGGATTTAAAGGAAGAAGACATTCAGGTTGTCGAGGAGTTCAGGTTTTTAGCCAAAACTAATTTATATGCAGTAGATATTTTGTCTGGAAATATAGGGCTTGTCGAGGAATACGTTGCCTTTTTGCAGGATAATCTAGAGGAAATATTACCTGGGCTGAATACCATATTACAGGCAGCGCTTATGTATCATTTGGATGTAGGGGATATTTTACATACGTTTGCAGAGCAGATTGATGAATTCGGGAGTTATGAAGACGCAGAGAACATATCTTACTATTATAGCTACTGCTATCACTTGGCTTTGTACTATCGGAAGTGTGGCAGATTACAGGAAGCGGTGGGGCTTACTGTGCAGGCGATACATATAGCCGATCAGTCAGGTAACGATCGTAATTTCAAGAAATGTACAGCATTGTTCGAATCACTGCGCGAGTGGGCGACAGCTGAACAAATCAGCGAATATCGTCAGATGCTAATGCAGTGTCTTGATGAATACGAAACGGATAGGCATACATTGTGAAGATAGTAAATGAATGATCCGCTATGATCTGAACAGCGAATAGGCTCGTAACGGAGAGGAAATAGATAGGTAAGAGACGTTTCAGATGCTAAAATAACTATGTTAAAGCCATCTTTTTAAGTTAGGGATTTTAAATACGATTTTACATTATCATTCGACATAGATAGGGGTATGGAATTTGTTTATTCAACTTATAGGTGTTGGCAAGTTAAAAGAGAAGTATTTGGTCATGGGCATTCAAGAATACGCTAAACGGCTGGGACCATACATCAAGTTTCAAATGATCGAAGTAGCCGATGAAAAGGCTCCTGACACACTGAGCGAAGCGGAAGTCCGACAGGTCAAGGAGCGAGAGGGAGAGCGCATCCTTGCTCATGTGAAGAGTGAAGCACACGTGATTGTGCTTGCAATCGACGGCAAACTGTGGAGCTCGGAAGAGCTCGCAGAGGAATTGGACAAGCTAGGCACCTACGGCACAAGCCATGTTGTCTTCGTCATTGGCGGCAGCCACGGTCTCTCTGACGAAGTCCTCCGCCGCGCCCAGCAGAAGCTAAGCTTCGGAAGGATGACTTTGCCTCATCAACTGATGAGGTTGGTGTTGGTGGAGCAGATTTACCGAGCGGTGAAGATCAATCGAGGGGAACCGTATCATAAGTAATAGTAAAGCGAATCCCCCTTTTTGCATACATTTTATCTTCATTATAAAGTATATTTTCCGATGTTCATTTAGGAGAAAAAGTTGATTTCTTTTCATAAATAGTGGAGAAAATGGATCGGATACACTTAATTTTACAGAAAAAATAAGGGATTGTAGAATAAACCTATCATGTTAAGGAGCGGATCTCTACAATGCCAAAACAACAACGACGTACCTTTACCTCAGAATTTAAAAAGCAAATGGTGCAACTCTATGAAAACGGGAAATCCAGAGCAGCCCTTGTGGAGGAATATGGCCTCACAGCCTCTGCTTTAGACCGCTGGATCAAACAAGCTCAGACATCGGGTTCCTTCAAAGAGAAGGACAATCGTTCGCCCGAGGAAAACGAATTAATCGCTTTGCGAAAAGAACTCCAGCGTCTGAGGATGGAAAACGATATTTTAAAGCCATGGGACGAAAGTAGCTATCATCCAGAATAACCGTGATAAATACTCGGTATCAGCAATGTGTGACGTCCTGCAAATCGCAAGAAGTACATTTTATTACGACGCCCAAGAACGAGCCACTGAAGACGATGTCACCGAAGCTATTGTGGATATCTTTCACAAGAATCGCAAAGCCTACGGCACACGCAAGATCAAAGTGAAGCTACATGAGCGTGGGTTGATCGTCTCCAGACGCCGAATTGGTCGGATTATGAAAGAGCAAGGACTGGTTTCCAGCTACACCGTGGCACAATATAAGCTCCATAAAACTGCTTGTAATACAGACACAACGGCGTGAGTTTGAGCAAACGGAAGCCAAACGCTTCGTTGTTAGCGATCTGACTTATGTGAAGGTCCAGAACCGATGGCATTACATTTGTGTGCTGGTCGAGGTCCAAACAAGGATGCTGCTCTGATTTCCCGCGCTTTTGCGAGCGTCAAGGGCGATTTGTGTCAGATTTAGTGGTTTCATACGGACCGTGGCAGCGAGTTTAAAAATCAAAAGATGGACGAACTGCTGGAGACGTTTGAAAAAAGCTTCGTATCCATGGAACACTAGGATATATGACGCCTGTTCAGTATCGTCATGCAGCCCTTAAAAAAGTTGTCTGATTTACTGTTGACAATCCAAAGTCAGCTAATCGACCTTGGCAGGAAGGCATTCTTAATCTCAACAACTATTCTAATAATTACCCCAACAACCACTGATGCTTTGAAGTCTGTCAGAGGTTGTTTTTTTATTGAGATTTGCAGGGAGAGGGTACGGTCTGTATTTTATAGAGATTTTGTAGAGGCTAGGATTTAAACTATGAAAAAAGTTTGGTGAAAATGTAGTTATCATGAGCTGATTTCCTAAGGATCACAATAAAATTGTGTTTTGAAAAAGCAGATATTCTTCAACATTGTCAGACAAGATACTAGAAGTATGTTTTCCAAGTCTTGTCGAAAAAAGTTTATTGGCTTACACTGAGTAGGTAAATTGTCTCAAATTTAAAAATATGAAAAAAGAACTAAGATAGGCTAGCTATATGTAGATGTCCTATAATCGGTGTCCTACATCTGAGAGTTTTTTTGTGATGATAGTCTACAGCGAAACTAAGATACTAGGAAGAAGGAACTACTACATCTACCAGCAGGCCAATCAGTTTCTAAGAGGAGGTGAAAAAGAGGGAACTTAGCAAGTTACATCTCGGCAGACGGTTTAAGCATACCTAGTTCCAAGAATAATCAACTGAACGGATGGTTGGACCGCATGTGATGGTGGAAATTGAGTTTCACGCTTCATATTGTCGAGCGGTTGTTTAGATTTTGTATAGGTCCCTCGTAATATAATGTTGAAATACATTGTGTAAACTGTGCGTATTCTGCCGTTTGCAGTATGTAAGTAGCAAAGACCATCGAAGGAGAGGGGAAGATAGCTACTAAACATGATCAACAGCCAGCACCCCACGGCACTTACACGTTCATCTGGAACTCCGCAAGAGTTTCGATGATATAAAAAAGGCTGCTGGGATCAAGCCAATAGCATATGTTTATTCGCTTGAGCGGTTAAATCGAGGAAATGAGCTCGATATAGAAAAAAATCTGGCAATAAAGGGGTAATTTGTTTGAAAAGAAAACGTAGTTTGAGCAAAGCTGTGCTATCTCTCTGCCTAGCAGTTTTGCTTTTCTTGCAGACGGTGACGTTCTCTGCTGTCGCGTTTGCGGAGAGAACGTCAGACGGTTTCGGGACGGCGGACGAACCGTCGTCGGTATCTGAGGCAGTGTACGCTGCGCCGACCGAACCGTTGCCAGTACCAGAGGCGGTGTTCGCTATGCCGGCCAATCTCGTAGCGATGGCGGCAGTCCCGACGGACAAAACGGCGGTGTTCATGGAAGCTAATTCAACCTTTCCGCTGGAAGTGACGCAGGGAAATGCTGTTATTGATCCAAACGGTATTATTCAGGGTAGACAGCCATTTACTCTCAAATCGGAAGGTCTGAAGGTGCCAGTGAATGGTGATGACTCTAATCCGACAAATGCGAATCTCGACCTATACATTCAGAAGGGTGACTGGATCGAGCTGAAAAGAGAAGACTACTTCAAGGAAGTGGTGTTGCCGACAACTAATAAAACCCTGAATGCACAGACTGAATCAGGTATGAAACAGCTTGGTACCGCCTATTTCACTCCAAATAGCATCAGGATTGTATTTAACGGTGATGATAACTTTTTCAATGGTGTTGGACGAGGTATTGTCTTCAGCTTTGTAACTACTGCCGATGCAGATGTAACGGGAATGGAGTATGGCGATACAAAGCCTATCAACATCTTTGGCGGTGCTTATCAGCTAGAGAACCCAGATGTTACAGCAGCGTATAGCATTACTTTAAGCTCGCCTGGAATGATCAGGTGGGATCAGTATGGTTATCGCGGAATTCAACCGGCACAATTTGTTGAGGGAGCGATTACTTGGCAGTCAAGCGTATCTGCATTCGATCAGTTTGATAAAACAATCAAATTACCGCTAGACGGGAAGACATTTTATACGAATCCTTCAACTTATAATACCGGCTTTGGAAATGTCCGCGGTATCTATATGGAGGATTCATTCAAAGTAAATGACCAAAATGTAACTCCAGACATTGGGGCAGACGGATCGCTGACTTACACTTTCCCACAGGGAACAGGTGTAGATCCAAAGGTTGAATATAAAACATGGATTCCAAAGGAAGCCTATTATTACGAGCACCGGAATCCGCCAGGCAATCTTGGTCGCAGCTATCGGGATATGAATGGCAAAGTGGAACTGAGACAGGACAATAATATGTTGGTGCAGGCAGGTCAGGAAATTTCTTTCGCACCCGACTGGATTCAAGCCAGCGCCTCGTATGACAATCCTAATGAAACAATCACATGGAAAGTCACTGTTAACCAGTATAACAAAAAAGGTTTAAAGGACTTTACCATCACAAATGTACTACCTCAAGGGCTGGAGTTTACTTCAGCCACATGGCAGACGTGGGTGGATGGCACTGCATCTGAGGTACAATCAATTGTACCGGATGCGAACAGCGTTTATTCCTTTGGGGATATTAACGGTAAAGTGGAACTAGTGATTAAGAGTAAGGTAACAAGCGGTTCCAACTTCAGAATCGACCCACGCGCTAACTGGAATTTGGACACAACAGGCGGTATTCAGAACAATGATGTGACAACTGGTTTAAGACCTGTCGCAGTAACTGACGAGGCAATCGTTACTATCGGTGCGCATACTTTTACAAAAACAGGCTCTGTTTCGATGGAGGATTATAACCTGGGCGGCATCACGTGGACCGTTAATTTAACACCACAGTATGCCCTGCCAAATGCGGCGGTATACGATGTGCTAGTGCATGGCGGCGATTTGAACGTCTTGGACAACGCAGTGGATGCAACAGGCGAGGTGAGTGCGGAAACGATTGCGAAAATCAAGGCGAATGTTAATACTGCTCAGCTTTGGAAGCAATATCGCGAAGGTACTCTCAAGAGCGCAAACGGCTTAACCTTGAAGGTTATCCCTTTGACAGTGAACGGTGAAGTCGTGGCGGATTTGATCAAGGTGACCGGATACACCGACAAAGCTGCATCCTTCAGCTTCCGTTCACTTGAGACCAAGCCGGATATCCTCTTCAGACAGGATATTAACGCAGGGAAAACAAGCTGGAATCGGGCCTTGCTCTTTGACGGCGAAACCGTAAAAACTGCTGCGGAAAACGCTGTTAATCTTCATCTGCGTATGCTGAACAAGGATATGCTCTTTGCGTCGAAGCCATTGAAAGCAGATGGTACACTTGAAAATGTTAATCCAAATAACGTAAATAACTACATTAGAAACGACAGCAATGAAGCGTGGACGATTTCTGGCTATGACAGGACAACCAAGACTGTTACATTCCGCTTAGGGGTGAATATGCCAGGATACAACACAGAAGAAATGGCTAAGGACGGTGGTAGCCGAGTAATCAGCAACATCAAGCTAGTGGATACACTGCCTGAAGGCTGGGAATTCGTGCCGTTTTCTGAGAGCAAAGATGTTGAGCTTTGGAAAGGCTACTCGGACAATGGTGGAGGCACCGAGTATGGTGTCAGAAACGACGCCAGAACAATTATTGAACCAGGCACTAATGCTCATGTGGTAAACTTCTCCCATAATGAAAACGTAGGAACTTTCACCTTCTCTAAATTGGAAAGTCCTTATGTCATTTTGGTAAAGGCAAGACCATCCAATGTGGCATTAGGCAAATATTTAGAGGAATACACTACAAACGGCACAACCAAGCAGGTGTTGTATAATAAAGCTGACCTTCATATGACATGGGGCGGAGAGGAAAAGGTTCTCACTGAACAACGTAAGATTATCGTACCTATTCAGACCTTGGGCAAGTCGGTAACTAAGCCAGTTCCAGGGGTGCTGGAATGGACAGTGAACTATACCCCGCCATTTAACATGAAGCAGGGCGTTTATCTGCAGGATACCCTAGGTGCAGGCATGAATCTGCGCTATGAAGAAAACGGAAAGCTTGTGCTGACAGCGCCTAGTATGGCAGTCTATCGTGCTAAACTGACTGCCAGCGGTGCTCTGGAACGAGAGGGCGCAGCACTGGATCTAAGCGACCCGAATGCTGAAGTTCAGGTAGAAGCTGCACCAGGCGCGGGAGGCACCACAGTTTTAAAATTCAAAATGAACGACCCTAATAAGTTTTACCAGTTTGTGTACCAAACAGAGGTTGATTCATCTAAAGCGAAAGCCGGAGACAAAATGGGCAACGAGGTAAAGCTGGAGGGTGATGACAATCTGAAATCTGTCAGTGCCAGAAGCGAAAGCACGCTGGACAGTTCGGACGTAGCCGGCAGTTCAAGCTCCAATGCCCTGCTGCCCCTGAAAAAGGTGGATCCTAATGGCAATCCGCTAAAAGGCGTAGAGTTTACGCTCTATAAGAAGGACGATGGAACTCAAATCGCCAAAGGAACAACCGATAGCGGAGGGAAACTTAATCTGCTATTCCCAGATCCAGGGTATTATGAGCTGAAGGAAACTTATATTGACACAACGACATGGTTGCCGACTACAAGAATTTATCAGGTGTACGTAGGGAATACGCCCGGGAAGCCCATCTGGGTAGATGGCGTAAAAGTAACCTCTGATAATCCGCTGGTCGTACCTACGCCGGCGCAAGGAAAGCTGACTATCAGCAATAAGGTTGGAGGAAACGGCAGCGATTCTTCCAAGGAATTTGAATACACCGTGACCTTTACCGGCGAAGGCAAGGACGGAAAGTACACCTATAAGAAGCCGGATAATACGTTTGGCACGATCAAGAGCGGAGATAAGATTATCCTCAAGCACGGGGAATCTGTGACGCTCCCGATATTGCCTGCGGATCTGGTCTATACCGTAACAGAGGCCGATTATACGACCGTTGACGGTTATATCACCACGCCGGAGACGAGAGAGCTGTCCGGCACAATCGTGAATAAAGGCGACCACAAGGCGGATTTCATCAATGAACGGACCGTCAACAAACTGACCGTCAGCAATACGGTCATGGGCAACGGC
The DNA here is from genome assembly GCF_044907935.1 of Paenibacillus sp. RC21. NCBI lineage: Bacteria > Bacillati > Bacillota > Bacilli > Caryophanales > Paenibacillaceae > Paenibacillus > Paenibacillus sp. RC21. The sequence continues at coordinate 681,205 of NZ_JBIYCS010000004.1, read as the reverse complement.
GGCGACAAGACGAAGGTGTTCGAGTACACCGTCGTCTTTGAGGATGCAGGCAAGGATGGAAGCTACTCTTACTTGAAGTCGGGCGGAGGCACAGGTACGATCAAGTCCCGCGATACCTTCAAGCTCAAGGATGGAGAGACACTGGATATTTCGGGTCTGCCTAAGGGTCTGAAATACACAATTACCCAGAAGGAATACACAGCCGACGAATACGTGACCATTCCTGAGGAACGGTATTATACCGGAGTCATGGAGGGCAAAGATGAAGATGCCCCGTTTACGAACGTGCGAGTCTTGGAGGGCGACTTGCTAATCAGCAACACGATTAAAGGCAAAGACGACGACAAAAAGAAGCCGTTCAAGTACACAGTCACCTTCACAGGCGAGAGAGCGAACGAATCCTACTCTTATGTGAAGTCGGATGGCAGTAAGGGCACGATCAAGAGCGGAGAGACCTTCGAGCTTACAGATGGCCAGACGCTCATTGTGCAAGGACTTCCGACATATCTCCAGTATAAGGTGACCCAGGATGATTATACGAAAGACGGCTATGTGACAGATCCTGAAAGTCTCGTTCGCACAGGCACCATTCCACAGAAAAAAGCGGCCGAAGCACACTTTGTCAATACCCGCCCGTATCTGGAAGGCGTGCTGCGTGATAACAACACAGGAGAAGTCATTCCGAATGCCCCCATCACGGTGACCGATCTGAACACAGGCAAGGAGCTTCAGACGAAGACAAATGAGAAGGGTGAATATTCGGTCCCAGCCGCAGCGGATACCGACTATACGATCACATATACGAAGTGGTATCAGGTAGGTGGGAAGGGTGTGCCTGTCGAGTTCACGCAAAAAGCAAATGTGGACGGCAGCGTGACGGACGAGACCGTTCCGGCGGACATTACGGCGGTAGGGATCGTTCTGTTCAAGCAGCTGAATGGAGCAAAAGAGCTATTCAACGATTCGTTTACCAACCAGATGCATATCTATTTGAAGGACAAGGACGGCAATTATATTAAGGAGAACGGTCGTCCTAAGGCGTTTCCGATGGCTTCGAACGGAACTTTCTCTGTGGAAGGGCTAAGCGAGCAGAAGTACACAATGGAAGTTCGCTATAAAGCTGAGACCGGCGAGGAACTGCTCCTCAAAGTGACGCAACTGGACGTGAAAGCTAACGGAGAGCTGAATATTTCCGAGGAATTGGTCGACCCTTATGGTACGGTTTATGATGAAACGACAGGAGATGCCATCACTGGCAAGAAAATTGACGGAGCCAAAGTTACACTGTATTATGCGGATACGAAGCGGAATAGAGATAACGGCCGCATTCCGGGTACGAAAGTAACGCTTCCTCCGGTTCCGAATTTTCCACCGCACAACAACGAGAGCCCGGAGCAGGATAGCGATGCAAATGGCTCCTATGCGTACATGGTGTTTCCTGAAGCGGATTACTATCTGATCGTAACGAAGGACGGATACGAGACGCACCGGAGTGATACGATTTCTGTCGATTTTGACATTATAAAATACGACGTGCCAATGAAGCCGATCAGTTCCGGTGGCGGCTCCGGCAATGGTAACAGCGGAACCGGCAACGGCAACAGTGGAACCGGCAACGGCAACAGTGGAACCGACAACGGTAACAACGGAACCGACAACGGTAACAACGGAACCGACAACGGCAACAGTGGAACCGACAACGGCAACAACGGAACCGACAACGGTAACAACGGAACCGACAACGGCAACAGTGGAACCGACAACGGCAACAACGGAACCGACAACGGTAACAACGGAACCGACAACGGTAACAACGGAACCGACAACGGTAACAACGGAACCGACAACGGTAACAACGGAACCGACAATGGTAACAACGGAACCGACAACGGCAACAGTGGAACCGACAACGGCAACAACGGAACCGACAACGGTAACAGCGGAACCGATAACGGTAACAGCGGAACCGATAACGGTAACAACGAAACCGACAACGTCGGCAACGGAACCGACAACGTCGGCAACGAGCTGGACGATGCTCCGAAAACCGGAGACAACAGCGTATCGCCAATCTTCTATATGGTTTTGGCGCTGATGTCCTTGATGACGATTGGGTTCTGTCTACTCGGTAACAAGAAGAAAAAGCACATCCAGTGACCGGGAAGGCGGTAAGAAAATGAGCAAAACTAAAAAGTTTCTTATCGCCGTTTCCTCCCTTCTGTTGGTATTTTCCCTCGTTAATATTGCGAGAACCTTTCTGGGGGATTATGCCGAGCAGCAGAAAATCGAAGAGCTGACAAAAGTTTGGGAGGAAGGGTCGGACAAAGGCGGAGGGGATGCATTCCCCTCCCTTTTGTTCAATAAGGCGAATGAGCCGGTTATGCTTCCCGAATTTCGAGAGCTTTACGAGAGGAACTCGGACATCGTCGGCTGGCTGAAGATTGACGGCACCCGAATTGAGTACCCAGTCATGCAGAATCCACAGGATGCGGAGTACTATCTCAATCATGATTTCGATAAAAAGGAAAACAAAGGGGGCCTCCCCTTTTTGGACGCGCATAGCCGGACCAACGGTTCGGACATTTTGCTGATTCACGGACACCACATGAAAAGCGGCTGGATGTTTAAAGATTTAATGAAGTACAAGAACGAAAGCTTTTATAAAGAGCATGCTACGTTCCAGTTCAGCACGCTTTACGAAAAGGAAGAGTATGAAATTGTTGCCGTTATTCTGTCAAAAGTTTATCGCAAATCGGACGACGTTTTTAAATACTACCAGATTGAGAAGGTAAGTACGCCCGCCGAGTTTGACTCATATATTCAGAACATCAAAAAACTCGCTCTTTACGATACGGGCGTGACAGCCCGATATGGCGACAAGCTTATTGTACTGTCTACGTGTGAATACTCAACCGAGGACGGCCGGTTAGCGGTGATCGCCCGAAAGCGTAAATGACGATATTGAAACACGGTGTCAAGCTGCTTCATATGCGTTATAGAAGAGAGGCAGGGCATTAGTGCCTCTCTTCTATTTTTTTGTGACCAATCTCTCCATCTGACGCCACCGTTTCGTTCCTTAAGCAAATGCACCTCCAGCATATCCTCTTCATACAGACAAGGAAATGGATCATCCCTTATTAGTCATGTTAGCCACCTGTAGAATCTAGGAAATTAGTGAAGAATACTACAGTATACTACATTTAAATGCTCTGTAAGATGTGCAGCTCTTAAATAGTTTTACTTAAAGGAGGTTTATTACAGGATTGATTGAGCAAAAGGTGGGCTACCTGATGAATGAAGAACTTATACACCTACCACGTCTTTGTTCTACTTTTACGATATAAACTGGGCGTTTGCCGTTACTAGGACAGGTGTCCCTACATAGAAATAAGTTGATGAGAAAGGCTTATGTCATGAGCAGGGATGGTGTAAAGTAGATGGCACAAAAGTTGCAAAAGAAAAGTACACGATTAACCGGAAGGATCGTAATTCCGGGTAATCCGTCATACAATACGGCCAGAATGGAGTTCAATAGGCGCTTTTCCAAATTTCCAAGGGTCATTGTTTTTTGCCAACGGACTCAGGATGTGATCAACGCAGTCAAATGGGCTCGTGAGCGGGGCATACGTCTGCGAGTGCGCAGCGGGCGGCATAGCTATGAAGGCTTCTCGGCTGTAAATGGCGGCATTATTATTGATGTGAGCGAGATGAATAAGGTTAAGGTTGATCGAAAAAATAGAGTGGCCATTGTACAAACGGGAAATCCACTTGCCCGTGTGTACAAAAAGCTGTGGGATAAGCGTGTGGCCATTCCGGCGGGGACTGCGCCCGACGTAGGCGTAGCTGGGCTTACCTTGGGAGGAGGCATTGGACTTCTTTCCCGCAAATATGGACTTACGTGCGATAACTTGAAACAAGTGAAGATGGTCGTAGCTTCGGGAAGGTATGGGGCAAGGACGATTGTGGCAAACCGGAAGAAACATTCCGATCTGTTGTGGGCATCACGAGGCGGAGGGGGAGGGAACTTTGGTGTTGCTACAGAATATACATTTCGGGTTAGGCCGATTTCATCGGTATCTATTTACAGTATTACATGGAAATGGAGTGACCTTGAGAAGGTGTTACCAACTTGGCAGCGCTGGGCCCCGTCTGTCACGAACCGCTTAACCTCAACAATTGAGGTGGCTGCCAAGCAGGTGGGAACCATTGTATCTACCGGGCAATTGCTTGGCGGTGCAGAGGAGCTGCGTCGATTGATTAGACCGCTCTTGCGAGCAGGCACTCCGGTGAAGGTGATGGTGAAGACAGTACCTTTTATTGAAGCAACCAAATTTTTTGCCGAATCGGACCTGAATTTGGAACCGAAGTTTAAAATAACCGGGGCCTACGGGTTCCAAGCTTTGCCGCCTGTAGGAGTACGAATTATACGTGACTTTTTATCCAAAGCACCCAACAGACATTCTAGCGTGTGGAGTCAAAGCTTAGGTGGTGCAGGAAGCGCGGTGAGTCGAGTATCGCCTACTGCAACGGCCTATCCTCATCGGAAGGCTGAGACAATCTACGAACTGTCAGCCCGCTGGAGAAACAATGGGGAGCAGGAGCGGAATATTCAGTGGGTGGAAAGGTTTCGCAGAGCGTTACGTCCCTTTGTTAAAGGGGATTATGTGAATTTTCCCGATCTGCAGATTAAGAACTGGCCCAAGGCGTATTATGGCGTGAACTTTGGCAGATTGAAGCAGGTGAAACGAAAGTACGATCCTCATAATGTGTTTCGTTTTGCTCAGAGTATTCCAGTGGATAAACAGGTCGGAAAATGACAATATGCACACCAGATCGAAATTGCTAAAAGAGCTGACAGATGCAGCTCCTTTAGCAATTTCGCTGATAGAGACGTAAGCTGAACCGTATCATAAGTAGGGCGAAAAATAATAAGAGCTACGAATTTCAATACCAATGCGCTTCAGCGTATGGACTTTCAGAAGAACTTTAGTCTTAGGTAACGACTTTAGTCGTTGACATTCATGTCAAAATCAACCTGCTTTGAGCAGGTGGTCGTTTAAGTGGGATGATGTAGCTTTTGGTATTGATGAGCATCGTCAATGCCAATCATATTCTTAGGTTGATTGGTTCAAAAGTTACATGGGGGAATACGAGCAAGCACGGTTATTGAAGGAATTTGTAGACACTGAGCTTGTGCCTGGTAACTTATCAATCGCCAAACCCTGAAAACTATACAGACAATGCTAGCGACTACATTTAATTCATGGAAAGGCTGATATAAAAATGGACTTGTTGTAAGTTATGCAATAAAGGCTAGGCGCTACTCCAGTGAGAGAGCTGCCTGTGAAAGATGGCTCAGAGGGTGTTAGATATACTTGATGATATAATGGCATAAAATATTAAAAAGGATGACTGATATGAAAAAAGCAGTGAAAGTAGCCTCCTAATATTAAATAAATTATATTAGGGGGCGTTGAAGTTGGAATTCAGTATTATTAATCGTGACAATTGGTATCGAAAAGAATACTTTGAACATTATTTACAACAACAGACAACATTCAGTATGACGAATGAAATTAATATTACTGTTCTAATGAAGAACTTAAAGAAAAAGGGATATAAGCTATATCCTGCGTTTATTTTTATGGTTACAAGAATAGTTAATTCTCACAGAGAATTTAGAACGTGTTTTAACTCAGAGGGTAATTTAGGTTATTGGGCAGAGATTTGTCCTTGTTATACTATTTTTGACAATAGGACGCATACATTTTCAGCCATTTGGTCGCCAAATATGAATAATTTTTCAGAGTTTCATTTTCAGTATGAAAAGGATGTCCGAAAATACAATGGTACAGGTAGTTTATTTCCAAAAGAACCTATACCAGATAATAATATTCCGATATCTATGATTCCTTGGAGTTCTTTTAAAGCGTTTAACTTAAATATTAATAATGGTGGAAACTTTCTCTTACCAATAATAACTGGCGGAAAATACTCCCAAGTGAATAATGAATTATTCCTGCCTGTCTCTTTACAAATTCATCATTCTGTTTGCGATGGCTACCATGCATCTGTTTTTATGAATGATTTACAAAGATTCGCTAATGAAAGCGAAGACTGGGTTTAACTGGTCGTTTGTTGATAAGCTTGGCGTTCGATGGTGCTTGATGGTTTAAACGTATGTGATTACAAAGTAGGGCCATCCGACAAAGGATGGTCCTAAAACTTGCTGTTACAGACAGCGCGGAGAACCTTATCAGAAGCGAATCGGCTCGCTTGAAATTCTCCACTTGGGGTGTCCACTCTATTGACAGTAGTCCAAGCTGTTTGCTGCACCAGTTGTATACTGGTAAAGACCTACTTAAGATACATATAATTCTAAAGAGGTAAGGCCCTTAGAAAAAATAATAAAATTGCTGGATAAGCAAACAAAGGAAACCTGGCTATAGTCAACAGGAGGGTTCAATATGTGGTTTGGGAAGAAAGAAACGCAACTGGATCGAATAAAAAATAAACTGAATCAAGCCATGCGCAAAGACACGGCTTTCTCGGTGTTCGGAGCATCCTCACATCAATACAAGGTTAATGAGAAGCTTACAGCAAAAGAGCTGGCGGACTGGCAGGCCCATAATCAGGTCACTCTTCCTGAGCCTTACGCGCAGTTTTTAACGAAAGTCGGCAACGGAGGCGCCGGACCCTATTATGGAATTTATCCGATTGAAAAGGCAGCTTCCTATACCGAGCGCCAGGCACTCCTTGCAAAATCCGTTCTGCATCCCGGGATGACCAAAGAGGAATGGAACCATCTAATTGAGCCCCTGACCAAGGATGAGGACATCCCCGATGAGGAATACGACGACACCTGTAATAAGGTGCTGGGCGGCATGTTGTGCATAGGTACCCAAGGCTGCGAATACGAAATGTATCTCGTACTTGAAGGGAAACATAGGGGGAGAATTGTGTACACCTCCGATTTTCATCCCGATCATCCCTTTTTCTTTGTCTATGAAGACAGCTTTCTGGACTGGTACGAGCGCTGGCTGGATGAAATTATTCTGGATTATGATATCGGGTGGTTTGGCAGTCGAATACCGGGTGATGAGAATGTGCTGATCCAGATTTATCAGAGCGCTCCAAACGAAGAAATCCAAGCAAAAGCGCTTGATGGAATGTCCAAGTTTAAGAAAATATCTCAGCCAACCCTTGGTTTTTTGAAAAATATTGCGGAGCAAAGCCCAAAAAATCGGACCGCAGCCATTTGGCTAATCTGCAAAACTTCTTTTGACGCGGGTAGAAAATATCTTCTGGAGCTGTTGCAATCGGATGGGCATGAGGATTTTCTGCAAGCTTTACAGATTCTACATGCTTCCAGTAAAACTGCGGATTTAACGGAATGTATTTCAGTGATCTTGCAAAGGCTTGACAGGATTCACGACCCGGAAACGTTGCGTTATGCAGGGTATATCTTGGAAGATTACGGTGGGATTACTCTCCAGAACTTTGCGCCTTTCTTGTGTCACGCCGACCCGAAAATGCAAACCACGGCCATCTATGCCGCGCGCAGTTGCGAAAACAAGCTGGGAGGCTGGCAGATCATTGAACAGATGTTGATGGGGGGCGGCCCGCAGGTTATGAATAACTTAATTTTGTACTGGGGCATTATTCCACATGAGAAGTTGCTGCCTTACTATAAGGCGGTATGGCCGAAATATCAAAGAGATCCGAAATTCAGAGAAAAATTTATGGGTTGTTTGCGAGAACTACATTTGCCAGATGATTATTTCGACAAAGACGAATCGTGAGGAAGGTCTAGATGATCCCGTTAGTAGATTTGAGCCTATTGAGTAGCGGCAAGTTTTTTTGGAAATAATGAGATAAAAGGAGAGATGGAAATGTCCTATATCGTTGATTTTACTAATGTGTCTACGGTTGGTTTAGAGTCTTCACCTGTAGTAGAAGCGCTTGCTGGCTTGCGTGCTAATGAAGCCCGTTACTTTATGAACAAATACAAGCATGAATTTACGGTTGTGTCAGCTAGTGAAAGTCAGGAGACCCTTGATTATGTGAACCGAGTTCTGAAAGAGCGTGATATTGAGTTTGTGGCCAAACCTTTAGAAACGTCACGTTTTCAAGTTGAAAATATTAAATTTGCTTACGTCTTTTATGAGGATGGTCTTGAGGTCAACGTCATGTATACGGTTGGTGACCCTAAGAAGCGGGCCGTTGGTTTTAAGCTTTCTGAGGGGATGGAGGTACCAAAGGAGCTAGAAGGGAAGTTTAAGTTCGCTAGGCAGAAGTCAAAACTAGCTGGAACAATCCGAGGTTCGTTTTTTGTAATTAAAAGAGAATATTAAAGTAAGCAAAAGTGCAATTTGGAGGAATCGATCCACTTATTCTATTTGCAAAAAAAGATGCGATATCAAAGAATGGACCATCCCGCAAAAGGATGGTCCTAAATCTTGCCGTTACAGACAGTACGGAGAACCGTATCACAAGTAGATTGAAATTTTTTCCAAGGAAAGGGTTGAGCGTTCTTCCGTCTTTCAACCCTGATCTCGATTTCGATGAAGGACCTGCTTCGGTAAGAGAAATACGGACACAGCTGAGGGAGGCAAATGATGTACTTTTATGTACATCTGAATATGGGAATGGCGTGCCCGGTGTGTTAAAAAATGCCTTGGATTTGAATGCTGGGATTGTAGAAAGAGGGAGCTATTTAATGTTTTTCTTTAGTAACAGTAGACGTTCCAATCCCACTGCTCATTTTTTTGAATAGCAAGATGGCAAGAAGTAATGCAACGCTTACAGCAGCCAAACCTACCCAATTTAAATTCAGAACAGAGGTACGACTGATGACAAGGCCGCCTAATCCAGATCCTAGCGCAAAACCAAATTGGATGAAGGAAGTATTTACGCTCAGGGCAATGTCTGGATTTCGAGGTACCAGAGTGACCAAAAATAGCTGCTGAGCAGGGGAAATGCTCCAGGTTGCTAACATAAAGATCATTAAAACCAAGATTAATACAATGATATTGACACCAGCTAGAGTGAATAAAAGGAGCATTGCTCCCTGTAACAGGAGTCCAATACAAATTGTGAATCTCGATCCCTTTGTATCTGCCAATTGTCCACCCACTTTGGATCCGATGAAGCTGCAAATTCCCGCTAGGAATAAAACACCGCTAATTTCGGTTATGGAAAGAGAGGATGCGGCTTGCAAGAAAGGTGTAATATAAGTAAAGAGCGTAGAGTAACCACCAATATAAAATAAAGTAATAGCCAAGGCAGTTACAATTTTTGAATCTTTTAAAATAGAGAACTGCATCCTGAGGGTAACAGCTTCTTCTTCTCTGATTGCAGGAACCTTTTTATAGATGATAAACAATGGAAGAACGCTTATTATACCGATCAAAATAAACAAAACTCTCCATCCAAACATCTCGCTAAAAAATGTACCAGCTGGAACACCCAGAACTAACGAACTACTGAGCCCCATCAAAATAATACCGATGGCATTGCCCCTTCTTTCTTTTTCGACGAGTCGTGTCGCTACTGCCATGGCTACTACGGTAGCGATTCCTCCGCTAGCCCCTTGAATAATTCGTACCCATAGTAATGTTTCGTAAGAAAGGTTTACAAGCATAAGTCCGTTGCTGGCAATAAACACACTGAGGGCAGCCATCAGTAGCTTCTTGCGATCCATATTAATTGTTAATGCAATCAGAATCGGAGCAACAATGGCCGCTGCGAGAGCAAATACAGTCACCAGTAAACCAGCTTCGGAAGTAGATACTCTCAAGTCCATGGCGATCATTTCAATGACTCCTGTAATAATATATTCAATGGTTCCAATTAGAAAAACAGCAAGTGCTAGGACATATATAATCAATTTATTTTTCAATTTAATCCGCTCCTCCTCAGTTTCATTCAAGCAAGAAACTTTTTAGACTTTTATCTATAAATACGGAATCTGGTTCATGCTGTCCAATGCCTGCGCAATGCCCCCACTTGGATTCAATCGGGAGGAAGAATGCATTTGGTATATGGCGTGCTTCAACTTTGTTATCCTGGGGAGGGAAGAAAAGGTCTGTACTTCCCGGCATAACCAGGGCCCGTGCTGTTATCCTGCTTAATGCAAGGTCAAAATCGCCGTTATACGTCGGATTAGCGCTAATGTCACCTGTAATTCCGGTACGTAACATGGTGATCAGGTCATTCGCATCAAAGGTCAAAAATACGTGATCCCAGTAATCGACGAGATATTCCTCCAGTGTGTGGTAGCCCTCTTGCTGATAGAGCTGCTCTAGATAATAAGCCTGAGAGAACCCCCAAGCTGCGTAGACTCGACCCATGGCTGCCAATCCCGTTTTGGGTTTCTGCGTGTAAAAGCCATTGTTCCAAGCAGAATCAGCCTGAAGAGCAGCGATCATTCCTTCAAATACAACCTTTGCATGTGGCCGAGTCATGGCAGTCCCGCCGAATGGAGCGATTCGTTTTACCATATCAGGATAACTTGCCCCCCACTGAAAGGTCTGCACAGCGCCTAGTGACCAACCTACAACGAGGGCGATTTCTGCAATACCAAACTTTTGATTCACCAGTTGATGCTGCAGTCGCACATTATCATAAATCGAAATCAGCGGGAAATTTGCTTGATGATAAGGTGGTGGCGTATTGCTTGGCGAGGAGGAGAGTCCATTGCCCAACATATTGGGGACGATGATAAAATATTTTTCTGGATCCAGTGCCTTGCCAGGTCCGATTAACCATTCGTTATCAGTATGCAAGCCGGCAAACCAGGTGGGATAGACAATCACATTATTTTTGGCTGCATTTAGCATGCCGTATGTTTTGTAGGCGAGAATGGCATTTGGCAGAGTGTCACCGGATTGCAGCAGAACATCTCCTAATTCATAAATTTCATAATCCCTCATATAAAAAACTCCTTTTCATAGCTAAAAGTATGAACTACCTTCCTTGTCATCACTCTACGATGCTGCTATTGTTAAGTCAAAGAAACGTTTATAAAGAGAACGTTCATTTTTTTTGAATTAAGGAGCGGAACTCCATGGAATTGCGCCAATTAAAAACCTTTTATACGCTTGCTTCCACACTCAACTTTACCCGAGCTGCCGAAGTGCAGAACTATGTCCCTTCCACGGTTACGATGCAAATGAAGGCCTTAGAGGAAGAATTGGGTGTCAAGCTGGTGGACAGATTGGGTAAAAATGTGACTTTGACCGATGCAGGGAGAACGTTCCTGCGCTATGCAGATAACATATTGAGTGTGGTTGAAGAAGCACAGCATGCCGTCAAGCAATCCGGCGAATTGACGGGTACGGTAATCATAAGTGCCGATGAAACGTTGTGTACGTACCGGCTGCCGGCTGTATTGCGCCAGTTTCGGTTGAGCTATCCAGGGGTTCGGTTAATGTTCCGACCGCTGCCTAATTCGAACCTCAAACAGAGCTTGCGTGAAGGGGACGCTGACATTATTTTTACGCTGGATGAGGACAAGGGCGAGACCGGATTTTGCGGTGAAAAAATGCTGGATGAGCCCTTTTATCTATTGGTATCACCGGATCATCCTTTGGCAGCACATCCTGCATTGGCCATTGAAGATTTTCATGGCGAGACCTTTTTGTTGACGGAGAAGGGATGCTCCTATCGCACTTTTTTTGATCGAAGTCTGTCACAGAAGGGCATGGGGGGAATTACCGAATTGGAGTTTTACAGTGCTGAGGCTATTAAACAATGTGCGAAAATAGGAATGGGCATTGCCATACTGCCTGAAATGGCCGTGATCGGAGAAGTGAATCGGGGAGAACTGGTTCCGTTGCCTTGGGATCTGACCGCCACATCGTTTGCAACCCAAATGATGTGGCATGAAGAGAAGTGGATTTCGCCTGCAATCGAAGCCTTTTTGAGCTTGACCAGAGAAACATTTTTGAAAAATAACACCTAAAGAGATTCGGATTCGCGCACAGGTGTGCAATTAACTCATGATCCTACGCATGATGAATGCCAGTCTTGATTATTCGCTAGATTTAGAATATAAGAATAGAGTTGAATTCGGCAGGTACTGGTCATACTTTATCTGCTATTTTGTATGCGGCTAGGATGTCGACAGAGTGTTTCGTCGCACTGGATTTTTCGCCGATAGACCTGTTAAGCTGAACCGTACCACAAGTGATGGTAAAGAAAATTCGTTACCCACAATAAAAAGCACTTAAATATGTTCTACCTAGTTCGGTGCAAAGACTCATGGAGGTTTTGCATTTTATGTCTAAAAAGCATGAAGATAGGGAGAATATTGCATTGCACGTCTGGATAAGGTGCTGTCAGAAGCGTTGAAAGAATTGGTTACTGACAGTCTCGTTGAACGGACGGTATATCCAGAAATACCGGCTAAAGTCTGTTATAAGATCACGGAATATGGAATGACACTGAGTTCGATATTTGAAGTGTTGCATGAATAGGAAAAAGAACGCAGCAATAACCTATCGAACTACCGGCAACAACTAGTTTTGCTTCCAACGTTTTAAGCAGGCTAAAGCTCCGATGGAGAAGAGCCTATCAAGCGATTTTTGGCGTGCGCATGCCCTTGGCGTAAACTGAATTATAATCAGTGAGCGAGGTGAACTTCCATGGCACAATCGAATGAAATGCGCGCACGGGCTAAGAAGTTTCAGGATCGTCCGGTCTACGTCACCCTGCACAGCGGAGAGACTTACGTCGGCTACATCACCGACGTTAATTACGGCGAGTTGGTACTTGCCAGTTCTGGAGCTCCCCCACGCGCTTCTTCCGGGAAGCAAGACTCCCGATCTCTCAAACGCAGAGCTGGTGTGTATACCCCGGGCGTCCGTCTCGGCAACCGAAGAAGCGGCGCGAGTAAACCGTCTGGCCGTTCGCGCTTCCACAAGCCGGACGCAAGGTGTCTGCATTTCTGCCGATGGTGGGAGCGCTGTTCGGCATGATCCAGAAAAAGGTGATTATAGTCTAATCCACATATAGATTCCATTAATATGCATTTTTTGTGTGGTACTCTAAGGTGGTTCAGTGGTGACCTTAAGAGAAGATACAATGAAAAATTGGTTTCAATGCGCTCAAACTAAACGTTACGGATGAACAAAGAAAGCTGTTTGCTGCACCGGTTGTATACTGCTGAAAACCTACTTAAAGATACATATAGTTCTAAAGAGGTAAGACCCTTAGAAAAAATAATAAAATTGCTGGGTAAGCAAATAGAGGAAACCTGGCTATAGTCAACAGGAGGGTTCAATATGTGGTTTGGGAAGAAAGAAACGCAACTGGATCGAATAAAAAACAAACTGAGTCAAGCCATGCGCAAAGACGCGGCTTTCTCGGTGTTTGGAGCATCCTCACATCAATACAAGGTTAATGAGAAGCTTACTGCAAAAGAGCTGGCGGACTGGCAAGCCCACAATCAGGTCACTCTTCCTGAGCCTTACGCGCAGTTTTTAACGAAAGTCGGCAACGGAGGCGCCGGACCCTATTATGGAATTTATCCGATTGAAAAGGCAGCTTCCTATACCGAGCGCCAGGCACTCCTTGCAAAATCCGTTCTGCATCCCGGGATGACCAAAGAGGAATGGAACCATCTAATTGAGCCCCTGACCAAGGATGAGGACATCCCCGATGAGGAATACGACGACACCTGTAATAAGGTGCTGGGCGGCATGTTGTGCATAGGTACCCAAGGCTGCGAATACGAAATGTATCTCGTACTTGAAGGGAAATACAGGGGGAGAATTGTGTACACCTCCGATTTTCATCCCGATCATCCTTTTTTCTTTGTCTATGAAGACAGCTTTCTGGACTGGTACGAGCGCTGGCTGGATGAAATTATTCTGGATTATGATATCGGGTGGTTTGGCAGTCGAATACCGGGTGATGAGAATGCGCTGATCCAGATTTATCAGAGCGCTCCAAACGAAGAAATCCAAGCAAAAGCGCTTGATGGAATGTCCAAGTTTAAGAAAATATCTCAGCCAACCCTTGGTTTTTTGAAAAATATTGCGGAGCAAAGCCCAAAAAATCGGACCACAGCCATTTGGCTAATCTGCAAAACTTCTTTTGACGCGGGTAGAAAATATCTTCTGGAGCTGTTGCAATCGGATGGGCATGAGGATTTTCTGCAAGCTTTACAGATTCTACATGCTTCCAGTAAAACTGCGGATTTAACGGAATGTATTTCAGTGATCTTGCAAAGGCTTGACAGGATTCACGACCCGGAAACGTTGCGTTATGCAGGGTATATTTTGGAAGATTACGGTGGGATTACTCTCCAGAACTTTGCGCCTTTCTTGTGTCACGCCGACCCGAAAATGCAAACCACGGCCATCTATGCCGCGCGCAGTTGCGAAAACAAGCTGGGAGGCTGGCAGATCATTGAACAGATGTTGATGGGGGGCGGCCCGCAGGTTATGAATAACTTAATTTTGTACTGGGGCATTATTCCACATGAGAAGTTGCTGCCTTACTATAAGGCGGTATGGCCGAAATATCAAAAAGATCCGAAATTCAGAGAAAAATTTATCGGTTGTTTGCGAGAACTACATCTGCCAGATGATTATTTCGACAAAGACGAATCGTGAGAAAGGTGTACCTGAATCACCCCAAGGTTGTCTCCTCCATTCATACAGAGGTTTTGTTTTCCATAAGGACGAACCGAATAAGAATGTGGACTAATGCAAATGCTTCGATAGAATATCATTCTATATTGTTGTATTCAGGATTTTATAATACAGATTGGAGAGGTAATCATGGGAAATACGGATAAGTTTGAAATGATAGCTAATGTATATGACACTTCTGAAAGAATTCAGATTGCAAAGGCATCATCTGATGCCATTCGTGAATATGTAGTTGACGCTAATAGTAAGAATGCTATTGATTTCGGGTGTGGAACGGGTCTCGTCGGAATGAACTTGTTAAACGATTTTAATTCTATGCTTTTTCTGGATACTTCACAAAACATGATTAATCAAATAAAGCAAAAAATTACTGATTTTAATATTCATAATGCAGATACAATATGCTTTGATTTTGAAAAGGAAGGTCTATCGGATCTTCATGCTGACTATATTTTTATGGCTCAGGTTCTGCTCCATATTCATGATGTTGAATTCGTTTTATCCAGATTATTTGATGTTCTAAATGAAGGAGGACATTTATTAATCGTAGATTTTAATAAAAATGAAAAAGTAGTTTCAGATATAGTTCATAACGGATTTAGTCAAGAAGAGCTGACTGACATTATGACTAAAATAGGATACAGAGATATTCAGTCCAAAACTTTTTTTAACGGAAATAAAATATTCATGGGACATGATGCATCTATGTTTATTCTTGATTCTAAAAAATAAACTTTTAGGCAGAAATGATCCCGTTAGTAGATTTGAGACTATTGAGTAGCGGCAATTTTTTTGGAAATAATGAGTTAAAAGGAGAGATGGAAATGCCCTATATCGTTGATTTTAATAATGTGTCTACGGTTGGTTTAGAGTCTTCACCTGTAGTAGAAGCGCTTGCTGGTTTGCGTGCTAATGAAGCCCGTTACTTTATGAACAAATACAAGCATGAATTTACGGTTGTGCCAGCTAGTGAAAGTCAGGAGACCCTTGATTATGTGAACCGAGTTTTGAAAGAGCGTGATATTGAGTTTGAGGCCAAACCTTTAGAAACGTCACGTTTTCAAGTGGAAAATATTAAATTTGCTTACGTCTTTTATGAGGATGGTCTTGAGGTCAACGTCATGTATACGGTTGATGATACTAAGAAGCGGGCCGTTGGCTTTAAGCTTTCTGAGGGGATGGAGGTACCAAAGGAGTTAGAAGGGAAGTTTAAGTTTGCTAGGCAGAAGTCAAAACTAGCTGGAACAATTCGGGGTTCGTTTTTTGTAATTAAAGGAGAATATTAAAGTAAGCAAAAGCGCAATTGGAGAAATCCATCCACTTTTTCTATTTGTAAAAAAGATGCGAGATCAAAGAAAGGGCTATCCCACAAAAGGATGGCCCTAAATTTTGCCGTTACAGCCATCGCGGTGAGCCTTACCATAAGTAACGGCAAGCTTTTTGGAGAAAAACTCGCAGCAGCTTGTATTACATCATGCCGACCATAGGAGCAGGTTGGGTCAGACTCTGATCGGAATGATGCGTAAATAGGCTCCTGCAAGTTTTTTCAACACAGTGAGTAAATGTACGATGCATTCCTTTCACTTTCTGGGGGCGTAGAAATCTGGAATCGAGAGTTCATCTTTACAGAGGCGAAGTGAGTTTTTCAGATAGTTGACCGAGCTGATCCAGGGTAGGTTATAGTTTTACTGGCTTGAAGCCTACATTTATAACCTGTTTTTTCATGGAAAAATGATTCCTTTAGTTTTGCTTCCAACGTTTGGAGCAGACTAATGCCCCGGTGACGGCGAGCCCATCAAGCGATTTTGGGCGTGCGCATGCCCCATTCGCACAAGCAGCCCGCCCGCCCCTGGCGTAAACTGAATTATAATCAGTGAGCGAGGTGAACTTCCATGGCACAATCGAAAGAGATGCGCGCACGGGCTAAGAAGTTTCAGGGCCGTCCGGTCTGCGTCACCCTGCATAGCGGAGAGACTTACGTCGGCTACATCACCGACGTTAATTGCGGCGGGTTGGTACTTGCCAGCGCTGGAGCCCCCCCACGCGCTTCTTCCGGGAAGCAAGGCTCCCGATCTCCCAAACGCAGAGCCAGTTCGCATGCCCCGGGCGTCCGTCTCGGCAATCGGAGAAGCGGCGCGCGCAAACCGTCCGTCCGTTCGCGCTCCCGCAAGCCGGACGCCAAGGTGTCGGCATTCCTGCCGATGATGGGCTCGCTGCTCGGTGGCCTGGGCGGCGCCACTGCGGGCGCAGGAGCGCTCGGCGGTGCGCTCGGTGGCGGCCTGCGGCTGTTCGGCATGATCCAGAAATTTGTTCCGGTCGTGAAGATGGGCTACGGCATGATCAAGTCCATTCGCCCGTTCTTCGGCGCAGTTCAAGGCTTGATGACCCCGGTCGCGTCGGATAACGAATAATCGTATATCTGTCAAAGGGGGCTATTCGCGATAGGTGCGGACGCATATTCTGCGCGGATCAAGGGATAATGGCGGCACGGCCTATACCCTATCCTTTTCTAAAAAGGAAGCTAACGTGACCTCGAAGGACTGGTCGTCTTTGACAACCAGTCTTTTCGTTGCTGTTTCAGACAGCACGGTGAACTGTATTATAAATAATAGAAAGCTTTGGTATAATAACCCGGGAGGGAGAAGAACATGCACACGATAGAGAGCTTAATGAAGCAATTAGAGCAATTGAGTATTGACAGCAAAGGGACATTGTTGGTCCATTCTTCTATGAAAAGTATGGGGTCGGTCGAGGGTGGTGCGGACACAGTCTTGGATGCGTTTACAGAGTATATGAAGGATGGGCTGCTGGTGTTACCGACCCATACGTGGTCCTACATCAATGCGGATAATCCCAGATTTTACGTGGATCAGTCATCTTGCTGCGTCGGTATCCTACCTGAACTTTTTCGCAAACGGCCTGGCGTGATACGTTCGTTACACCCCACCCATTCGGTGGCAGCATTAGGTCGGGATTCCATAGCTTTCACCAACGACGATCATCGTTACGATACGCCATGCGCGAGAGGCTCCGCCTGGGGGAAGCTGCTCGATCGAAAGGCGACCATCTTGTTGGTTGGGGTCGATTTAAAACGCAACACATTTATCCATGGAGTTGAAGAATGGGTAGACATCCAGGGCAGGTTAACGGATGAGCATGAGATGCTTTACACGGTTCTACCTGATGGAACGGAAATCCCTGTACCTTCCCGCAGACATTGTGGGTTGTCGTGGTCGGAGCATTTTTGGAAAGTAGATGAGGTCCTTGAACGTAAAGGTGCAATGTATAAGGGACAGCTTGGCGATGCGATTGTAAGGGTTTGTGATGCGGCGATGGTGGCGGACGTCATCACGGAAATGCTCAAGGACAATCCGGATTTGTTCTCGGATAATCTTCCCTTGGATCATTAATATGGATTATGAAAGGGCCGTCCGGTAACGGATGGCCCTAAAAATTTGCCGTTACAGACAACTCGGTGAACCGTCAGAGATTAGACTGCGATTATGTAAGCTAGATCACTCTTTTTGCTATATGATAAGATGTAGTTAATTTAACTGAACGCAATAGTAAAGGAATATACTATTTGAGGATTTTGCAGAATCCTGTATTTCAATGAATCGTAGTTGTCGAATCAAAAAAGGAGAAGATTTGTGAGCCCATCAGTATGG
The DNA here is from genome assembly GCF_044907935.1 of Paenibacillus sp. RC21. Taxonomy (NCBI): domain Bacteria; kingdom Bacillati; phylum Bacillota; class Bacilli; order Caryophanales; family Paenibacillaceae; genus Paenibacillus; species Paenibacillus sp. RC21. Next base: position 662,877 of record NZ_JBIYCS010000004.1, on the reverse strand, counting down.
TATGATCTCGTTTTATTCCTCCTATTGTTTGCTTTATATGTTTATGTTTTTGCTACCGTTAGGATTACAAACTTACATAAGGTTTACTTCTTATTTCATTTTTTAATGATGCTTTGGCCATTGTGTCAATTTGCTACAGATATGGCTCATGATCGGCGGTTGCAGTTGTTTTATGTGACCATGTCCTTTGTCTCACTCTCCATGTTGGGGAGCGGTTGGCTTCTTCTTACCGTTTTTCTTACCGGAAATGCTGATAAATTAGGAAAAAAAAGATTATTCCTGTTGTTTGCGCCAGCGGTTATTGCAGTAGTTGGTGTGGTCATGAACCCGTTTAGTCTGTTTGTAGCTCCGCTGGAGGGCGGTTACATCGATAGAGCATATGGCCCATGGTTCTGGATTGTGATCGTTATTCTGGTCAGCTACTTTTTTGCTTCCCTCTCTGTTTTGTTTCGGACATTGCATTCCTCCCAAACGTCACCAACGATTAAAAAACAAGTAAAAATAACGCTGTGGGGAATATTCGTGCTGTTCGCTTTTGCAGGTAGCGATGCCCTTCTTAATGTGGTCCTAAGCGAGTGGTTGCCGATCATTCCAGGATTGACTTCTCTGGGGATTTTTCTTTCAGATCTATTTTTCGTATATGTCATAAAAAAATACAATGTGTTTGATCTTGTTTACATCGCTCATGAGGATGTGATCAATACGATTCCATATGGAATACTTGTGCTAGATGAAAATGAATCCATTGTTGAAGTCAACAAAGCTTTACAATCCTTTATAGATCTACATGTGGGCGATCATTTTGATATGGAGGCGTTTCTGGGGTCTGTTCGTGTAGAGGGCAGTAGCAAGAGGTTTCTGGATCATTATAAGCAAAAAGAAAATACCTTGTCTCCAATGGAAATCATCGTTGAGCGCGACAGCGCGCGTCATTTTATACTACAAGCTTCTCCGATTGTTGATTCTTACCGTATGCAAATCGGTCATATCCTTACGTTTCAGGATGTCTCACAAGAGCGCTATCTTGTTAAAGAAATGAATCGGCAGAATGAGATCCTTCAGGAACGAAATCATTCACTTGATCGCATTCGTCATGAGTTATCCCAAGCCAATCGACAACTTGAAGAATTAGTCCTTACTGACAGTTTAACAAACTGCTACAATCGCCGTTATTTGACCCAGCACCTGACTCATGAGGTGATTACCAATATTCATTATAAAACCCCGTTTTCACTCATACTCTTCGATATTGATTTCTTTAAAGCTATCAATGACCGCTATGGACATGTAAAAGGGGATGAAGTTCTTTATCGTACTGCTCAAGCAGTCAAACAATCCATTCGTAGTACCGATATTCTAACTCGATATGGCGGGGAGGAATTCATGATCTACCTTCCGCATACAGAACGCCAGTTAGCCAAACAATTAGCGGAACGAGTGAGATTATCGGTAGAGTCGAACCACATTGTAGTGGAGCATGAGATCGAACAGGTTTCCATTACGATAAGTATAGGGATTTTATCCATTGAGGATTTTGATCATGAACATGTACTGGACAATCCAGAAGAGTATTTAATCCAACTTTTTGCTGCAGTAGATAAGGCACTTTACCAAGCCAAGCAAAATGGACGCAATCGGATCGAATTTGCAGAATTCCAGAGTAAAAAGGAAGGATACTCATATCATACAAGGAATTATAGAAACTCATATTAACGTAAGTGACTATGAAAATTCGGCACACAAAAAACTCTGGGTTCCTTGGTGCAGGTACCCAGAGTTTCGCTTTGTTGATGGTATGCAGGGAGCCGTGCGGCCCCATTTTTCGGTCATAAATCGGCTTCCGATCTCTCCGCAAGCATGGTCATGACTTGGATTAATTATCTTTGGAGTGTCGTTCCCCCACTTGGTACTCATTCTCATGTTCAAACATATATTTCACCGTTACGGGATCTTGGCCCGTCAGCTTCTTGAAGTCGTCCGTAAATATATCCATTTTCCCTAAGCGAATTGCTTGTCCAAAGGTAACCATACCTTCAGAAGAGAAGGGGGCTTCGGAATCTTCTGCAAATTTGCCATCTGTTGTTCTGGGAACTCCCATTGCATCAAATACGCCGTAATTTTCTTCATCTGTGATCTGCTTGTAGGTAACATGATGACCCGTTACTTCATTTGCAATCTCGATAAAGTCGGACATTGTTATTAATTCAGGACCATTTATATTTAATATTGCCTCATGATAGTTGTCTGCTGCTAATGCATAAGCGACAGCCTTTGCACAATCTTTCCGTGAGATATAGGCCATCTTGCCGTCACCCTGGTTATTTTTCAACACGCCGTCAGACTTCACAAAGGTGAAGTAATTGGTAACCATAGCTTCCGCATATTGCGAATTACGCAGGAAAATATAATCTAACCCGACACTTTTGATATAATCCTCCGTATACACATGGTCCAGTTTTTCAACACTTGGATTGGATTCATCAGCCGCGTTAACCAATGAAGTATAGATGATTTGTTTTACTCCAGCTTCTTTCGCCGCATCGACCACGTTTTTGTGTGCATTTTGGCGCTTTACCCCTACAAAAGGCATGGAGATTAAAGCAAGCTGATCTGCATTAGCAAAAGCTTTTGCAAGACCGTCTATTTTATTGAAATTGGTCACATGTGTTTCAATGCCTTGATCTGCATACTCTTGTAAAGATGCCGGATCATATGCACAAAAAATAATTTGGTCTTTTTCCACTAATTTCAATAAATATTCAGCCGCTTGTCTGCCCAGATTGCCATCTACACCTGTTAATAATAATTTACCCATGCTTGTCGTCACTCCTTGCTGAAATGATCTACACTTATATATTATGTGAAAAAAAGAACAATGTATAACACAAAAAACTTATGGACTATTGCTAAATCGAATTTTGTATTTGATGCAGGAATGAGTACAATGCCGGATTTGAATTATTTTTTAAGTAGCCTATTTCGATTTTAAAAGTATGGTGTGAATCATGTATGGGAATGAATCGGACCTCTTCCTTCAGGTCAGCAAGATCATAGTTATCTGGAAAAAAGCCAATTAAATTCTCTGTAATGATATAAAACAGCTTGGTTTCGACATCATCTGCGGTTCGAAGGATATTGGGCTGGTAACCATCTTCCATGGCATGTTGAATCATCAAATAATAGGAGTCTCCAATAATCATTGGATTCAGCATGACAAGCGGATACTTATATAATTCATCCTTTGAGATGGATTCACAACAGAAGAGGGGATGTTGTTTACTTACAGCCGCGCAGTATCGCCCGCTATATAATGTATGGGTTAGGATTTCCTCTTTCCCTGTAAACTCTGAGTCAAAGGCCACGGCCACGTCATATATTCCTTTTTGCAGATACTCAGCGACATCCTTTAGCAATACTTTATTTAATTCAAGTTTAATCTTTGGATAATTTTCTTTAAATGAAGGAATGAATTTCAACAAGCTTTGGATATCTGTGATCGCAGCATATTCGATGCTCAATAGTTGGGTATTATTTTTCCGGAAATTTTCCATGCTTGTTTGCATATGATTATATTGCTTCCAAAGCACGACGGCCTCTGCATAAAACAGCCATCCCGCTTTTGTGGGCTCAATCGGAATTTGTTTTCTGTCAATCAACTGAATGTTGAACTCATTCTCAAGCGCGGCAATTTGTTGGCTAATCGTAGTCTGCGATACAAAATTTTTCTTTGCTGTTTCTGTAAAATTTCTACATTCAACGAGATCTATAAAATATTTCATCCTTTTTAGATTCATGTTTACCTCCAATTGTATGAAATTTATTATAACTTACGTTCCCGCCATAAATTCAAGCCAGCGTACCCTAAGGTTAATAGGCAAACCGGCGGTTCATAATTTGGAGGTAATGTCAGCTTATTGCCGCACATTGCTAAGTAAAGAATAAGCATAAGGATTTCCGCTACAGATTCTAGGGTCCTTATGCTTTCTTTGGATTCTATTTTTTGTAGTATTGGCCGTTGGGCAAGAATGGATAATTCATCATTAGTATATCACGCTTACAGGTTCTTAGACACACCATGCAGACATGTAAAATGTGAACTCGCGTATCTGCTGGCCAGTTGTTAATGTACCGGAGCATCCGAAAAATAATGCGGAGCGATGAGAAAAAAAGCACAGGGTGCCCCATGCTGAGCTGGTTCTATTTTTTTATACTATATGAACGATGATTTCAAATTTTCTCTTTTCAAGAAAAATGCTGAGCTATATTTGCTAGATACTCTTCTTCATCCGTATTTTCTTTCATATGAATGAGCATCTTTGCATCTTCTCCAACTACATATCGGAATTGATTTGTACCGTCTGTGGCCGCTTGATATATTGTTTCGGCAACAATATCTGGAGGCGAAGCGTATGCTGGGTGTTTTTCCATTTCACCCAATTTACCCAGAAATGCAGTAGTAAACGGCTTATAGTCCGTTAATGCATCATTAAAAAAGAACTCCATCGATCTTCCACCAAAGTCCGTATTAATAGCACCTGGTTCAATCAACTTTACTTTGATGTTTTGTGATGCTAATTCATAAGATACGGATTCAGAAAAACCTTCTACCGCGAATTTAGATGAATGATACAGAGACATCGTAGGAAAGGTCACTTTCCCTCCCATAGAAGAGATATTGATCAGCAAACCTTCTTGATTAGATCTAAAATGTGGCAACATGGCTTTAGTCATACGGATAAGACCAAAAACGTTCACTTCAAACTGTCTTCTAATCTGCTCATCCGTAGCTACTTCTATAAGACCCATTGTTCCATATCCAGCATTATTGAGAAGAACGTCAATTTTACCAAACCGTTGAATCGCTTCCGCTAACGCAGATTGAATAGTATCTTCTTTCTCAACATCAAGCCTTAGCACCAACACATTATCTAGTGTAATGAATTCAGTTTCTTGTTCAGGTGAACGCATCGTGGCTACTACGTTCCATCCTCTTTCAGCAAAATGTTTTACCGTAGCTCTCCCAATGCCCGATGAAGCACCCGTGATGAAAATTGTTTTCATTAACAATTCCTCCTAAAAGTTTTGTGAGCGTTACATCTTGAACATGGTTGGTACAAAACTTACTTCGTAAGCATTTGAATTCACTAAATTCTGCTCTTCTCTTGCACTAACTGCTCCATGCTTAACAATCCCTGGGCAATGGTTGTAAGTTTGGCTTTATATTCTTCTATCCCAATTTGGATGCAGATGATCTGTGCTGGATGCATTTCATCTTTATAAAGCGAATATTGCTCAAATAATTGATCTAACTTTTTTTGTGATTCCTCTTGTACTTGCCTCAACCAAATAATCACCTTGTCATACCCAACAAATTCACCGAAATAAAGCCTCATCATAAAATCAGATTTCTTAATACTGTCTCCCTCTAGTGGCGCTTGTAAATAGGCGTTAAAACATTCTCGTCCTTTAGCCGTTATATTTAAAACATTCTTGTTAGGCTTACCTTCCTGGAGCACAAATTCCTTAGTTATCAATTCCTCCTTCTCCATTCGAGTAAGTGTGGGATAAATCGTTCCATAACTTGAACTATAGAAATTAGAGAATACATCCTCCAATAACTGTTTTATTTCGTATCCAGTCAACGATTCTTTCATAAGCATGCCTAAAATAACATCCTGAGTGTTCAAAATAGGACCTCCTTGCAATTTAGGAATATTTGTATATCACGATTACAATATATCAATCAGATATATGCTATGTCAATATATAAAATTTATTATTGCATGTAGATAACAAGAAGAAGCCCCATCTTTAGCCTATTTTATGCTTTCTTGTTGAATAATTTCGAGAAAATGAAGTGGAGAACGATACCACAAGTAACGGCCAATCCAAGCTATAACCCTTACAAAAAGCTGAGTTAAGGCCTGGGTTTTATATTCTTGGAGCCCTGTGGACAACTTATCACTTTTTTTTCCATACTCAAATGGTTTATAATTATCAGATAATAGTCGATATAATTTTTAATAGATTATATTTTAGTTATAATAGAGACAGAAAAGGTATGTTCCTGAGTGGAGCCTTGCTTCTTGTATCACCTAAGCAGGAGGGCCTACTCTTTTTTGCAAATATAAGAGATAAGGAAGGTTTTTATGAGTAGCATACAGAAAAAAACAGACGTTATCTTAATTGGTGCCGGAGTCATGAGTGCGACTCTGGGATCATTGCTTAAAGAGTTAGCACCGGAATGGGAAATCACAGTGTTTGAGAAACTCGCAAGCGCAGGAGAAGAAAGCTCTAACGAATGGAATAATGCCGGTACGGGCCATGCCGCACTATGTGAGCTGAACTATACATCCGAAAAAACCGACGGATCTGTAGATATTAGTAAAGCTGTAAATATTAACGAGCAATTTCAGCTCTCAAGACAGTTTTGGTCTTTTCTTGTAAACAGCAATTTGATTCGTAATCCGCAGGACTTTATCAAGCCAATACCTCATATGAGTTTGGTAATAGGGGAACAAGACGTAACTTTTTTGAATAAGCGATTTAAAGCGCTATCAAACGTCCCTCTGTTCCAAGGAATGGAATTTTCTGATGACCCTGAAAAGCTGAAGGAATGGATTCCGCTGATCATGGAAGGCCGTACATCGAATGAACCGATCGCGGCAACCAAAATCGACTCCGGAACAGATGTCAACTTTGGTGCTTTAACACGCATGTTGTTTGACCATTTACAAAGTAAAAACGTCGAGATCAAATACAAGCATAGTATTAAGAATATTAAACGTACGAGCGACGGCTCATGGGAAGTCAAAGTGCATAATCTTGAAAGCGGTAAAATCGAATACCATACTGCCAAATTTATCTTTATCGGTGGTGGTGGCGGAAGTCTACCTTTACTACAAAGAACTGGTATTCCTGAGTCCAAACATATCGGAGGATTTCCGGTAAGTGGACTGTTTATGGTATGTAACAATCCTAAAGTTGTCGAGCAGCATCATGCAAAAGTATACGGTAAAGCTAAGCTTGGTGCTCCTCCCATGTCTGTTCCACATCTGGATACAAGATACATCGGCAACAAAAAAGCACTATTGTTTGGACCGTTTGCCGGCTTCTCACCAAAGTTTTTGAAAACGGGTTCAAATTTGGATTTGATCTGTTCTGTCAAACCCAATAACCTCTTCACGATGTTAGCGGCAGGCGCAAAAGAGATGGCATTGACCAAATACCTGATCCAGCAAGTGATGTTATCGAATGAAAAGCGTCTGGAAGAATTACGTGAGTTTATTCCGAACGCCAAAATTGAGGACTGGGAGATCGTGATAGCGGGCCAACGTGTGCAGGTGATCAAAGATACGGAGGCTGGTAAAGGAACCCTTCAATTTGGTACGGAAGTGGTTAGTGCCGCTGATGGCTCGGTAGCTGCATTGCTCGGTGCTTCTCCGGGTGCTTCTACTGCTGTTAACGTTATGCTGGAAGTATTAGAAAGATGTTTCCCACAACATATGAAAGAGTGGGAACCGAAGATAAAAGAAATGATTCCTTCTTATGGTGTGTCACTAGCAGAAAACCCGGAGCTTTTCCAAGAAATTCATGATTCCACAACGCAGACGCTTGGTCTGGGCGAAAAGGAACCGATCCATGGTTAATTTTTGGATGTAGAACCTAGCCCCAGGCTCAACTCACTTGTGAGAATTACCTTTTTTGATAAAATGCACATTAATCTTACGATATGTATTAAAATCGCATAAACAACAACGTCAAGCGGTGGGAAATATTCCCACCGCTAAAATGCTTGCATAAGAATACAAAATGTTGCAATCCTCCCATGTTTCCGATCATAGGTGTCTGATATAGTGATCACAGTAATTATGTAAGCGCTTCACATAAAACGGAATCGTTTATGGGTATTCGGGGTTGAAGAAAGGGGACAGAGAGATGAGAAGAAAGAGACAGGCATGGTTGTTGCTGGTGGTGGCGATTATGTTCAGTTCGTGGCCGATGCGGCTGACACCAGCGGCGGCAGCCGCATCGGCTGGTGTTTCGGCAGTCGTAAACGGGGGATTCGAGACGGACTTCTGGAGTGATCAATCGTGGCAGGTGGAAGCATCAGATTGGAATCAGATGGATATTCAGCATTATGCCTATGCCAGTGATCCTTTTATTACGCCGTCTGAAGATACGTATGCACTCAAGTATTGGATCAACGACGCGGCGCCGACGGACCAGCAGGTCACGGTCAGCCAGAAGCTTCCGACGCTGCAGCCAGGCAGTTATGAGCTGTCGGTGCAATCGATGGGCGGCGCCGATGCCGAAGCGGGACATTTACGGGTATTCGCAGGTACCGATCAGAGCGGTGAGGTGGCAACGTCAGGCTATAACCAATGGGGAAGCGTGACCTTGAAATTCGTGCTGACCGAGCAGACTTCCGATCTGGTCATTGGGGCGAGGATCAGCGGCGCTGCGGCTGCGTGGGGCTATCTGGACCGCTTTACCTTAAAGCAGGCCAGCACGGATACGACCCACCCGGTAGCAGCGGATATTTTCGTGAAGAAGGTCGAAGGATTGAAGTCTGATTTTATCAAAGGTGTCGATATATCCAGCATTCTTTCTCTGGAGCAGAGTGGAGTACGCTTCTATAACGAGCAAGGCACAGAGCAGGATATATTCCAGACGCTGAAGGAATCCGGCGTAAACTATGTCCGGGTGCGTGTGTGGAATAACCCGTATGATGTGAAAGGTAACGGCTATGGCGGCGGGAACAACGATCTGGCCAAAGCGATCGAAATCGGCAAGCGGGCGACCAACAACGGGCTGAAGCTGCTGGTGGATTTCCACTATTCCGATTTCTGGGCCGATCCGGGCAAGCAGCATGTGCCGAAGGCCTGGCAGAATCTGAGCTTTGCTGACAAGGAACAGGCGGTGTACGACTATACCCGGGACAGCCTGCAGCAGCTGCTCAATCAGGGTATAGATGTGGGGATGGTGCAGGTCGGCAATGAGACGAACCAGTCGTTTATCGGGGAGAAAGATTGGACGAAGATTAGTGCTTTATTTAATAAGGGAAGCCAGGCGGTGCGTGCCGTGGATCCGAATATTCTCGTGGCACTGCATTTTACCAATCCGGAGACGCCGGGCCGCTATGCTTCCTATGCGAAGGCGCTGTCGGACAACCGCGTGGACTATGATGTCTTTGCCAGCTCGTATTATCCGTTCTGGCACGGTTCACTGAGCAATCTCACAGCAGTACTGAAGCAGGTAGCAGATACGTATGGTAAAAAAGTGATGGTGGCGGAAACGTCCTATGCGTATACATCTGAAGATGGCGATGGGCATGAGAATACCGCCCCGAGAAGCTCGGGACAGACGCTGGACTATCCGATCAGTGCTCAGGGGCAGGCCACGTCGGTCCGTAATGTCATTGAAGCGGTGTCCAATGTAGGCGATGCAGGCATTGGTGTATTTTATTGGGAGCCAGCCTGGCTGCCGGTAGGACCAAGAGCCGATGTCGAGCAGAACAAGCAGCTGTGGGAACAATATGGTTCCGGCTGGGCGGCGAGCTATGCTGCGGAATATGACCCTGACGATGCGGGCAAATGGTATGGCGGTAGCGCGGTAGACAACCAGGCGCTGTTTGATTTTACGGGCCATCCACTTCCTTCGCTGAAGGTGTTTAACTACGTCAACACGGGAGCGGTTGCTACGCTCCAGGTGGATGCAGTCCAAGCGGTCACGTTAACGGCCAATGTGGGCGATAACATTTCGCTGCCAGATTCGGTCACCGTGATGTATAACGACGGCAGCACCGGAACACTTGCTGTGGAGTGGGACCAGGCGGCCTTAGAGCAAGCGGTGAGCCAGGGAGCGGGCAGTTACGTGATTAAAGGGACAGCCAAAGGCGGTTATCCGGCGCAGGCGGCGCTGGAGATTCGCAGGCCGAATCTGCTGGTGAACGGCGGCTTTGAACAGAGCGACCGGAGCATGTGGGAGATTACTTACGGTGACGGAAGCGCGCCCCACACCGACTACCAGAACAAAGCCTCCGATGCGAAGTCGGGCCAGTATTCGCTGCATTTCTATTCGGCGGCTGCGGTTAATTTCCGGGTGGAACAGGCGGTCTACGGTTTGAAGTCCGGCTACTACGACCTCTCGATGTCGATTCAGGGTGGCGATGCGAAGAACGCGCAAATGAAATTGTTTGCCGCGACTGGCGGCAAGGAAGATAAGGTAGATGCCGATGTAAATGGCTGGGTACAGTGGAATCAGCCGGTCATTCGCGATATACGGGTAACCGACGGCAAGCTGACGGTGGGTGCTTCCATTCAGGCAGACGGCGGGGCGTGGGGATCGCTGGATGATTTCTATCTGACGTTCGTCCGGGATGTAGAGGCAGCACCGGGCAAAGATTCCTCCAAAAATTCGTCTACTGGTGGCGGCAGTATATCTGCCGTACAGAGCGAGAATGTGACAGTCAGTGTGGACGGCGGCAAGAACAGCAGTACTATGCTCTCCAATGTCGTCATTCAGCGGACAACGCTGTCCGACGGGTCGAAAAAAGACCGGGTCAGCTATGGAGCTGCTCAGGCACGGGAGGCATTGAGCAGCGTGAAGGCCGAAGGACGTTCCAGCGTCCGGCTGGTGATGCCTGATTCAAAGGATGAAGTCTCCGAGCTTGAATTCGCTCTGCCAAAGGATACGGCGAAGACGCTGGCGGATGCGGGGGTCGGTCTGGAAGTATACACTAACCATGCCCGTCTGATCCTGTCCCCATCAACGCTCGCTTCGATGGACGGGAACCGTCAGTTTACGCTCAGTCCGGTAAAGAGTGAAGCGGCAATCCAGGCGGTAGCGGAACGGGCAAAACAGAATAGCCTCGTGCAAGAAGCCGCCGGACAGGGTGAAGTTCGCGTTATTGGCCGACCGGTGATGATCGAGACGAATCTGCAGGGGCAGTCGGTAGAACTGGTGCTGCCACTGCCGCAGCAATCGCTGCCGAACTCTGCCGAAGAACGCCAGGCTTTCCTGAGCAATCTGGCTGTGTATGTGGAGCATGGCGACGGCACCAGAGAGCTGGTGCAGCCGACGCTGCTGTGGGACGGTAACCACCCGGCAGGACTCAGTTTTAGTGTAAACAAGTTCAGCACCTTTACGGTACTGCATCTGAACAAGCAGATCGCGAGCATAGGCGGAGAGCAGGAGAGTGAGCGTTCGCAACCGTATATGCAAGGCTATCCGAATGGGACATTCCAGCCGGCGCGTAGGATGACACGGGCGGAGCTGGCAGAGATTCTGTTTCGTCTGGCTGTTGACCGATCGGAGCAGCCGTTGGTGGAATCGTCAGCATCGCAGAATCGCCCTAACTATACGGATGTTGCTGGGCAGAACTGGGCTGCCGAAGCGATTGATACCGTGACAACGGCCGGATGGATGAAGGGATACAGCAGCAGCACTTTCGCACCGGAGCGTCCGATCACTAGAGCAGAGATGGCGACAGTGCTGGCACGCTGGAAGAATCTGAGCGGAGCAGCTTCGGCAACCTTCCCGGATACGACCGGACACTGGGCGAAAGATGATATTGCACGGGTACAGCAAGCCGACTATATGCATGGCATGCCGGACGGCAGCTTCCAGCCGGACCAGACTCTGAGCCGGGCAGAGGCGGTCACTTTGTTCAATCGGGTATGGAAGAGAGAGCCAGTATCCTTCACTAACTCGTCTAGGTGGTCAGATGTCCCGGTCGGACATTGGGCTTTCGGGGACATTGCCGCAGCAACAACCCGGATTCGCTAGGATATACTGGTAAGCCAAACTTATCTGCATTTCCTGCCTGCATGTCTGGATCACATTCGGTCGGTGATTCCCCAAAAGGCCTTGGCTTTTACCTGCCAAGACTATCTAAATCATGTGCATGATCAATTACCTCATGATATATCTCGTTTAGATTACTTCGCAAGAAGAGTCTAGAGTTAGTAGGTTGGTACTCAGAATTATATATTGATTCTACTTCTTTAACTGAAATTGCATCAACAGTGGCGACTCTTCCTGCTGTTTCAATAGACCATTTGGGTATATCAAAGCTGTCCTTTGCGGGATGGCTTTTTGGTCAAAACTTGCCGTTACAGATAGCGCAGCGAGCCGTATCACAAGTAATAGTAAAGCGCAGAAAGTAGGATAGATCGAGTTTTAAATCATCCGGTTGCTGGAGATAGCGGTGCCGGGAATGTTAGAATTAAAAAAAAGGGCGAAAAGTAGGAGGCAGAGCTGATGCGGGACAATCTGTTGCCACAACTGGAAGCGTGGCACGAGGAAGATGAATTCGAAGAAATCGTAAATGCCATTATGGAGTTTCCTGTGGAGGACAGGGATTATGTGTTGGTCAGTCATTTGGGCAGAGCGCTGAACAATCTCGAGCGTTACGAAGAGGCGGTTGAACAGTTCCTATCCATTGAAGAGGAGGGGAAAGGCGATCCGCTGTGGCATTACCGCATAGGTTTTGCCTATTACTACCTGGATCAATATGAGGAGGCCTTGCGCGCATTTGAAACCGCAGATCAGTTAGACCCTGGGGATGAGGATACCTTGGAGTTCCTGGATTTGGCTCGGAGCAAAGTCCTTCAGAAGGTAGTGGAGGTGTCCAATGCCGAGGTTGATACCGTTGTGGATTTCGATTTCACGGACTTTTGGGATGACAGTGAACATGCGTTAGAACAATATGTTATGGATGATCCGCCCACTGATGAGCTAATCGCCTCCTTAGAAGAGGAATTGGTATTCAGGTTGCCGGCCTTCTATATTCATATGATGAAGCTGCATAACGGGGGAGTTCCTCAGAACAGATGCTTCTCTATAGGTGGATCGGTCTCCGGGTCGCAAGAGCATATCAGAATTTTAGGCATTCTGGGAATTGGACGGGAAAAGAGACATTCGCTGTGCGGTGAATCAGGCAGCCGTTTCAGAATTGAGAATGGGGGATATCCTGAAATTGGCGTGGTCATTTGTGATTGCCCTGCCGAGTCTGAGGTGGTCATGCTGGATTACCGTGAATCCGGCAATGACGGCGAACCGGAGGTTGTCTATGTGGATAAAGAGAATAACTACAAGATTACGCAGCTTGCGCCCAATTTCGAGGCCTTTATTCGCGGGCTGGAAAAAGAATAAATGAGGAGTCTGATTCGTTCAGGCTCTTTTTTTTGCCTTGCTATCGTTCCGCTGAACCGCATTCTCCGAAAAATTTACAACTCTATAATAACTTTCAATCAGAGATTTGGCAGAAAACGTATTTGTGTGTGCTGAATATCATATCGACGGGATCGATCCGGCAGTCAAAGGAGACGTCTTGTCTTCGAGAAGATCGGGAATGATCATGCGCTCGATTCGAGCCAGTCTCGAGAGACAAGTACGTCAAAGCCTGGCTTTGTTATGATGAAAAGTGAACCCAATCTTTCCCTTGGGCAGCTCCCATCTTTTTAAAGAAAATTTGAGCCCGTTTATTCTCAGTAGAAGTTATCCAGGTCATACTAGCATATCCATGATTTTGTGAATATTTTTGACATTCTAAAAAAAGCTGTGATTCCACTTCCGTATCTCTAAATGGTTCCATTATAAAGAGGTCGTTCATAACTGTGATTTTGTCTGCTTTCATCGTGCTAAATGTAAAGAATAATGTAGCAAAGCCGACTAGCTTTCCACCTTGTTCTGCCACAAATTGTATACCGTTTTGCTGATCAAAAAGGGTTTGAATCAAATTATGAATTTTTTCGACAGGTGGCCTAGGGTTTTGATAAAAACCAACGATGTACTCATACATTAACTCGGTCAAACTGTTTAAATCATCAGGCGCAGCGTTTCTTACTACAAATGACATTAGATATACTCCTTTTTCATTAAATTTGAATTATTATACTATATTAAGTATAAATATTCAAATGGGCGTGTACTGTGAGAATGTGGACAGCGCGTCCTAACAACCATTGCCGACGTTCCATGTCGTTGATGGTTGTTTTTACTCCAATAGGTTTATACAGGCCTAGATGGCTTAATCCCTATCAATTATAGGTCGTTTTTAGCCGATAAACCAGTTAAGCTGAACCGTATCATAAATGAATGACCCAATCGTGATTCCCATTCGTTAAAATTGAACTTATTCCGAATTACTTAAGCAATGTAAGTGTCACCTCTATCGTATTATCAATAAATGATCGCTCTGGACGAGACTTCATCATTACGGTTAGTCCAATTAACGATACGATTAGCGCCTGTGATACAGCCTTCGCATCTAGCCCAATCTCAAGCTCACCTGATTGTATACCTCGTTCAATGGTTTCTTGAAATATGACCGATAGGTACATTTGATGTTCCCTTGTAAGAATTTCAAATTTCTCATCATGAGGCGCAAGTTCGACCATTGTATTGATGCAAAAGCATCCTTTTCTAGGATCTCCTGTATATTCCTCATCGACCACACCTTCAAAAAAAGTGCGAAATGCTTCTTTTACAGATGGGTTGCTTTGAAGTCTGGTTCGGACCAGAGAAGCACGGGACATCATGTATTTGCGTAGCGCGACTTCGAACAATTCTTTTTTGCCCCCAAAAGCTGAGTATATACTGGGGCGTTGAATTGCCATTCTGGAAGTTAAATCACTTAATGAGGTAGCCTCATATCCCTTCTCCCAAAATAGTTGCATAGCTGCATCTAATACTTGTTCTTCGTCAAATTCGCGGGTTCGTCCCATAATCAATACCTCTCGTTACTCTTGATTTTATTTTAATTGCTCAATGACTCTGATCATGTGTAATTGTCAGCAGTCTTTTTTTGCGTACCAAATAGTATGTTATTATCTTATAATTAGCCGTTTATATTGTCAAATGAAGGTTAGTTTATCCTAACAAGGGAAGTTGATTTATTGACATTATTCGTTTCTATGAGTTATATTTACTGGGAAAATTATCATACCGATCAGTATGATATTTTTTGCCGTATTTAAAATCAATGGAGATAGGGGGGCAGCATCAATCTGAGCTACACATCAACCTGCTTGAAAAGAACCGGAATAATAGTTTGAAGCTGCTGACAGAGAAAGCTATTAGTATAGGAGAGATTGATCATGGAAATAGGTATTACTTCGTTTGTAGAAACGAAACCGGACGTTCAGACAGGTGAAGTGATGAGTCACGCACAGCGATTGCGTGAAGTTGTCGAGGAAATTGTCCTTGCTGATCAAGTAGGACTTGATGTGTTTGGCGTAGGTGAGCATCATCGGAAGGATTATTCGGCATCTTCACCAGCAGTTGTGCTGTCTGCGGCTGCATCGCAGACGAAACGGATTCGGCTGACCAGTGCAGTGACGGTGCTTTCTTCAGCTGATCCGGTGCGCGTTTTTCAGGATTTTGCTACGCTGGATGGTATTTCGAATGGACGTGCGGAGATTATGGCTGGCCGGGGCTCCTTTATAGAATCTTTTCCACTGTTTGGCTATGACTTGGACGACTACGATGAGCTGTTTGAACAACATTTGGCATTGCTCCTTAAGATACGGGAGTCCGAAAAAGTAACCTGGAAGGGCGGGCATCGGCCAGCGATTAACAATTTGGGCGTGTATCCAAGGCCGGTTCAGAATCCTTTACCGATATGGGTTGGCAGTGGGGGCAGACAGGATTCTGCTATCCGAGCAGGTCTGTTAGGACTGCCATTGATGCTGGCGATCATTGGTGGAAACCCGACCAATTTTGCACCGCTCGTGCAGCTTTATAAGAAAGCAGCAGCACACGCTGGTCATGATGAATCGCAGCTTAAGGTTGGGTCGCACTCGATAGGATTTGTCGGAGAGAATACTGAACGAGCTGCAGATACATATTTCCCTTCTACGATGGCAGGTATGAATAGATTAGGCAAGGAGCGGGGCTGGGCGCATTACGATCGTTCTAGCTACGATGCCGCGCGCAGCTTTGAAGGTGCACTGTATGTCGGCGATCCGGAGACTGTTGCCCAGAAGATCATCCACCTTCGCAAAAATGTAGGCGTTACACGCTTTATGCTGTATGTTCCGTTAAGCACGATGCCGCATGCCGAGGTGATGAGAGCCATTGAGCTGCTAGGAACAGAGGTAGCACCCCGAGTTCGGGAAGAAATAGCCAAGTGGGAAGCCGAGACAGAAAAAAGATCATAATTCAATTATAGGAGTGATTCAAATGAATTTTGAAAGTCGGGTATTGCCAGAATTAAGGCCGATATTAGCACAATTTCCTGGTTTTCAACTGGAGGAAAATTTAGAACTGAGCAGAAGCTATTTGTCGAGTCCTCCCATTGAGAAGTCGGAGCACGTACATACGACAAGCCGGATGATTCCAAGCGTAGCAGGCGAAATATTGGTCAAAATCTACGAACCTGCCCAGCGCACTAACGCTAAGCTTCCGGCCATGCTGTGGGTTCACGGGGGAGGCTATGTGATGGGGCATCCTGATATGGACGACGCTTTGTGCGAACGCTTCGTGTAGGCGGCTAAATGCGTCGTCGTATCGGTCGATTATCGACTTGCTCCCGAGCACCCCTACCCAGCTGCCATCGATGACTGTTATGCCGGCTTGACGTGGATGACGGGCGAAGCTGAGCTGCTGGGCATCGACTTGGATCGGATCGCGATTGCCGGTGCAAGCGGGGGCGGCGGTTTGACCGCAGCGCTTGCTTTAATGGTTCGCGACAAAGGCGGGCCAGCCCTCGTCTTCCAAATGCCGCTGTATCTGATGATCGACGACCGCAATATTACGGCGTCAAGCCATGAAAATACGGCCGATAATGCAACATGGAACCGGACGAACAATTTGGCGGCCTGGAGCATGTACTTGGGCGATCGTACCGAAGATAACGAGGTGTCCCCACATGCGGTCCCGTCGAGAGCGGAAAGCTTGGCGGGGCTACCGCCGACCTATACGTGCGTAGGCCAGCTCGATCTGTTCCGAGATGAGACGATCGAATATGTGGCACGTCTTGCTCAAGCGGGTGTAGACGTCGAATTTCATCTGTATCCCGGCACATTCCACAGCTTTGAAGGGATGGTTCCGAAAGCGGAAGTAAGCCAGCGCGCCAGCCAAAGTTATGTGGACGCCATTGCAAGAGCGCTTAATCCTTAAATAATCCAGGGGCTGTCTCCAAAGGTCTGAAACGACTTGGGAGATAGCTCCTTTGTAATACACAGTTCAGGATTTTTGCAAATTCCTCAGTTATCAAAGATGGTAGGGAATGAAAGGCACCTTTTCCGTAGAAAATTAATACAATGGAGCATGAAGCATGACATTAGCCCAGAAAGGTGAGTGATTATGGACGGAACGATCCTTAATTTCTATGCCAGCGGCAATACGGCTGAAGGATTTGCTAACCTGTATAATTCGTCACTTCAAGGATTAACACGTTTGTTTGTCTTAAAAGGAGGCCCTGGAACGGGGAAATCAAGGCTTATTCGAGAAATTGGAGAGCATATGGCACAGCAAGGCTATGAGATATGGATTCTCCATTGCGCAGCGGATAACGATTCGTTGGACGGAGTAATTATACCCAAGTTAAAAGCAGGAATCGTGGATGGAACGGCACCACATGTCATTGAGCCCGAACTGCCTGAGACAGTCATCGTACACGTGGATGTAGAGCAGGCAGCCGATAGGCTTCAGTTGAATCTGCAGAAGCAAGAAATCGACAGCTTGACCGAACAGATCACGCAAGCACATAACCAAGCCTATTCCGGCTTTGCCGAAGCACTTCGTATTCACGACGAATGGGAAACCATATATATAGCCAGCATGAATTTCCAATTAGCTGATGAACTGACCCAGGAGTATATTGAACTCCTCTATGGTGATCGGAAACTGGAGAGAGTAAGTCGGGTAGACCGTCGTTTTCTAGGTGCGACTACGCCGAAGGGGGCTGTTGATTACGTCCCTAATTTGACCGCGGGCTTAAAGAGGTATCTGGTTAAAGGCCGCGCCGGATCCGGTAAATCTACTCTGTTAAAGAAATTAGCGGCTGAAGGAATACAACGTGGCTTTGATATCGAAATCTACCATTGTGGCTTCGATCCGAACAGTCTCGATATGATTATCGTGCGAGAGCTTGGGTTTGCTATTTTCGACAGCACGGCACCGCATGAGTACGAGCCCGTCCACGCCACCGATGAAATCGTTGATATGTATTCGCGATGTATACAGACCGGCACAGATGAAGCGCATTCGGATGCTATTGCCGACATTAAAGAGCGATACTCTAAAGCCATGAAGCAATCCATACAGCATCTGACACAAGCTAAGTCCTTACGGGATGAGTTAAAGGAAATCTATGCGGCGACGATGGATGTCCACCTTGTAGATCAGATAAGATCCCGGATAGAACAGGAAATTAGGGAATATTTGGTATCTGTGAGCAGGAACAACTGACCTCGTTAATTAAAATGGCTAGAGGAAAGGTGCGTCTATAGCGCCTTTCTCCTAGCCCTCTTTTATACCGTGTAGTCTCTACTTATTTCCCTTGCGTACCTTTAACAGTTTACCTTTTACGGTCGTATTCTTCATAATCTCCATTACAAGTGGACCCTTACCATTCAAAATCTCAACATCGGTTACATGATCAAGAATCGTAATGATCCCGATATCGTCTGCGGTTACCCCGTCAAGCTTAGCAATGGTTCCAACAAAGTCTACGGCTCTAAGTTTCTTTTTTTTGCCACCATTAAAATTCAACTTCATAATCTGTTGGTTTAATTGCTCGCGCTTGTCTTTTTTAAGTACAGTTCTGACATGTAGCTTCTGTTCAAAATCTTCTCTACGGCGATCAACAGCCTCTTCTGAGGGAGCCTTTACTTTCGGAATCGCGAATCCAATGTATGCTTCAATATCGGCTAATCGTCTGTCATCCTTAGGCGTAACTAAGGTAATGGCTTTCCCCGTCTTGCCTGCACGTCCCGTACGTCCTGTACGATGAACATAGCTTTCCTTCTCAAGGGGAATATCATAGTTAATGACATGGGTGATATTCGTGATATCAATACCTCTAGCAGCTACATCAGTCGCAATCAAGTAACGAAATTGTCCCCTTCTGAACGCATTCATCACCTCGAAACGCTCCTCCTGCTCCATCCCCCCATGAATACGATCACACGGATACTCCAGATCAGCCAAGGCTCTGAATAGTTTATCTACATTTTCCTGCGTACGGCAGAAAATAATGCAGCTCTCAGGATTCTCAACAATGAGCAGATTTTGAAGTAATACCAGCTTGTCCGCCTCCGCCACCTGAATCAAAGAGTGATCAATTGTAGCTGTAGTTATACCGGCTGCTTTTATTTCAATTTCAACAGGATCGTTCATATACTTGTGTGACAGTCTGGCTACATCCTCAGGAAAAGTAGCGGAGAATAACATCGTAACCCGGTCACTAGGCAGGGCCTGAATGATCGACTGAACTTGCTCGA
The DNA here is from genome assembly GCF_044907935.1 of Paenibacillus sp. RC21. Lineage (NCBI taxonomy): Bacteria > Bacillati > Bacillota > Bacilli > Caryophanales > Paenibacillaceae > Paenibacillus > Paenibacillus sp. RC21. Next base: position 643,423 of record NZ_JBIYCS010000004.1, on the reverse strand, counting down.
TAAAGCCCATATTCAGCATTTCATCAGCCTCATCAATAACGAGATAGGCCATCCGATCTAACGATAGCGTGCCTCGTTCAATATGGTCCAGTACACGTCCTGGCGTACCTACAGCCATATGTGTTCTTTGTTTTAACTCGGCCTTTTGTATATGAAAAGGATGTTTCCCATAAAGGGGCGTTGCTTTTATCCGCTTAAAGCGTCCAATATTCGTGATGTCTTCGGTGACCTGTAGCGCGAGTTCACGGGTTGGCGTCAGGATTAAAGCTTGGGGCTTATTTTCATTCCAATCTACTAGCTCACAGAGTGGAATACCATACGATGCTGTTTTGCCGCTACCTGTTTGTGATTTGGCAACAAGATCCTTCTTCTCAAGCGCAACTGGAATGACTTTCGTCTGAACTTCTGTTGGCGTCTCATAGCCTAGACTATCCAGCGCTCTCACGATTTCTTCACTTAATGGATAATCTGAAAAATGCTTCTGACTCATTTTCAACCTCTTCTGCGCTGTATTTGGAATACCTATACATATAGAATGTCATCGTGCATCTAACTTATACTTATATAGTATACTCTATATCCAGACTCACTCTAATACATATCGAATATTCCCCAATCTTGCCGTTACAGACTACAAAAGCAATTTTTCGCTTAGATTTAATTGAAACGATGTATAGCAAAGGATCGCAGATGTTTGGCTGTCCCGCAATGATGTAAAGTTTTTCGGGTTAAGTCTTTATTTTCACACGTAGCAGAAAATAACCACTCATTATTATAATTGGGAATGTAAGCGTTTTATTTATTTGAAGATATTAAACCTAATACGTGTAAGGAGGAGATTTGATGTTGAGGTTTAAAGCAGGCAAGTTGGTGAGCAGTTTGGCGTTGGCAGGTGTGTTGTTATCGTCTGTTCTGGTGAATCAGGCTGATGCTGGTCTGGCGAAGGGAAGCAAATTCCTCGGGAATGTCATTGCTGGCAGTGTCCCTCCTAGTTACGGAACGTACTGGAATCAGGTGACGCCGGAGAATTCAACCAAGTGGGGCTCGGTTGAAGGCAGCCGTAACAATATGAACTGGTCGCAGGCGGATACCGCCTACAATTATGCCCGTAATAATGGCTTCCCATTCAAGTTTCACACCTTGGTATGGGGCGCCCAGGAGCCAGGATGGATTGGCGGATTGTCGGCTGCTGATCAGAAGGTGGAAGTGACCCAGTGGATTCAAGCTGCCGGTCAGCGCTATCCGAATGCGGCGTTTGTAGATGTGGTGAATGAGCCACTGCATCAAAAGCCGTCCTTCCGCAATGCCATTGGTGGTGACGGGTCGACCGGATGGGATTGGGTAATATGGTCGTTCCAACAGGCCAGACAAGCTTTTCCGAATGCCAAGCTACTTATAAATGAATATGGAATTATCAACGATCCTTCATTAACCGACCAATACGTCAATATTATTAATCAGCTCAAGAGTAGAGGCTTAATTGACGGAATTGGAATTCAATGCCACCAGTTCAGTATGGACACCGTCTCAGTTAACACGATGAACACTGTACTGAACAAGCTATCGGCAACAGGATTGCCAATCTATGTGTCGGAGCTGGATATGACTGGCGACGACAACACCCAGCTTGCCAGATACAAGGAGAAATTCCCGGTATTATGGCAGCATTCCGCGGTGAAGGGAGTTACGCTCTGGGGATACATCCAGGGGCAAACCTGGATATCGAATACACATCTGCTGAACTCGAACGGTTCGGAACGTCCTGCGCTCCAATGGCTGAGACAATATCTGGGCAGCTAGTCCAATGGCGATGCAAAAAAAACAGATGTGGGACTTTTGCTGAGCGTCTGGGATGGGGGTGACGTTTACTTGACTAAGTCTTTTGTAGAATGCTTTGAGCGACTTTAAAGCTTAAGCCTTGGGTGAAATGATGTGCTCCCAAGGCTTTTTTCTTTTTAACCTATATGTACGAATACATAGAGCAAACTTGGCTATTACTAAATGCAAAACTTTAATCTACTTGAAATAAAACCGTCTGGACGGTATAATAAAATGGGTGGTGATAAAAATGAATACAACTAAAACAGCATTAAAAAAAGAATTAATTCTTAAAGCGGCTTCCATAATTGTACACGAAGAAGGAGTAGAGAAATTAACTTTAGAAGCGGTTGCCAAGAAGGCGGGAATAAGTAAGGGAGGATTACTTTATCATTTTCCGAATAAAGATGAATTGATTCTGGGCATGGTCGAGCAACTGTCGAGCAGCTTTGTAACCGAATTTAATGAGAGAGCAGAAAGTGATATGCATTCTAAAGGAAGATGGACTCGCGCTTATATGAATTCATCATTTTCTGGAGATCGGGACGTAAGTGACCTGTATACAGCTCTCTCTGCCGCTCATTTTACTAACCCTCAAATGCTAAAACTACTTCAGGACGAGTATGCTAATATCCAAAATAAAATCGAAAACGATGAATTGGATCCGATTCGTTCTACAATGGTCCGATTAGTTATAGACGGTTTGTGGTTTGCGGAAATGTTCGGGTTAGCTCCTCCGAATGAAGAACTACGGAAGAAAATTACGGAAGAATTAAAGACATATATAAAGGAGCATTTTGCATAAATCCCATAAGCGTTGGGAATCGAATGATGCAAAATGCTGAAAGGAGAATGAATAATGGCCTATCTTTTCTTGGTAATCTCTATTATTGGTGAGCTTATTGGAACTTCAATGCTTAAAGCTTCAGAAGGCTTTACCAGACTGTACCCGACTTTATTTACATTTGTCGCGTTTTTTATTTCCTTCTTTTTTCTCTCTTTGGTTCTCAAAACGCTCCCTTTAAATATGACTTATGCAATCTGGTCAGGTGTAGGAGCTGTTGCTACAACGCTTATTTCAGTATTGATTTGGAAAGAAAAAATCAATACAGGAAGTATCGTAGGCATTTCTTTAATTGTTATTGGCGTGGTGGTGCTGAACCTGTTTGGTGCAGGACATGGTGAGGCAAAAGGTACAACAGAAACAGTTAGCTCAATCGTTCAAAAGTGAGATAAAATATATAGTGGTCCAAGTAGAACATATGCAAACCAGTCTTTTTTTGAAGGGTATTCAAAGTCCAGATTCCTGAAAGGGGATATGGGCTTTTTGTATGTGCAAATGCACAATCAATTTCGTCCGTTCTTCAATATTTTTCACCCTCCGTAATCGATATAATGAAAGCGTAATCAAAAATTGCCCGGGGGGTTAGGCAGATGGAAGGGTTGACGATTAGTTGGATAGGAGCTCTGGCAGGGCTGGCTATTGCGATTATTCTGATATTAAGAAAGCTGAATCCGGTTTACGCTTTGTTTTTGGGAGCCATTGTAGGCGCTTTATTGGGCGGAGCCAATTTAGAGCAGACCATTAGTGTGTTGATTAGCGGTACGCAAAGTGTGATGGGGACGGTCATTCGTGTGCTCGCCGCAGGGGTATTGGCAGGTGTGATGATGGAGTCCGGGGCGGCGGAGACGATTGCGCAGGCTATTGTAAAAAAGTTCGGCGGTAGCAAAGCAATTCTTGCACTAGCCTTGGCAACGATGATTATTACGGCGGTAGGCGTATTTATTCCGGTCGCAGTGCTGATCGTGGCACCTATTGCGTTGTCGGTCGGGAACAAAATGGGGATTTCCAAGCTGGCGCTCCTGCTGGCCTTATCGGGAGGCGGAAAGGCGGGTAACATCATCTCACCGAATCCCAATACGATTGCGGCGGCACGTGGATTCAATCTGGATTTAAGCCATGTTATGCTGGCAGGTGTGGTTCCTGCGATATGTGGTTTAATCGTGACCGTTCTGGTTGCGTCTATGTTGAAAACCAAAGGTGTGAAGGTATCCGACCAGGATACGATGGACAGTGATGTCGATACTTCGAAGTACCCGGCGCTGGGACGGGCAATTGTAGCTCCGTTGGTAGCTGTTATTTTGCTGATGATTAATCCGATTGGTTCCATTTCCGGTATTGAAGCGCTGTCGAGTTTCAAGGTGGACGCGATGTACATTTTGCCGATTGCCGGGATTGTGGGTATGCTGGCAATGGGGCAAGGACGCAATATTTTAAAATATTCGGCCTCCGGTTTGAATAAAATGACGGCGACCGTGCTGATTTTGATCGGTGCAGGCGGGATTGCGGGTCTGATCTCTGCTTCCAACTTGTCTACTCAGGTGGTTGGCTTGATTGAAGCCTCGGGAGTTTCTGGCACATTTTTGGCACCGCTTGCAGGTATTCTGATGGCGGCTGCCACAGCGTCGACCTCAACGGGAGTTATTTTGGCGACAGGCTCGTTTGGGGAAGCTATTCTGAACATGGGGACGGCCCCGTTGGCCGCAGCTGTGATGGTGCATACAGGGGCTACGGTCATCGACTCCTTGCCACAAGGCAACTATTTTCACGTCACGGCAGACAGCATGAAAATGAGTATTAAACAACGGATGGGACTCATCCCTTATGAAGCTATTGTGGGTGGAACGATGACGATTGTGGCGACATTGATATATGGATTTTTACTTTAACATTGATGATGAGGTGAGAAGATGAGAGAGAAGACATTTGTGCTGGCACCGGATTCCTTTAAAGAAAGTATGACAGCCAAAGAAGTGTGTATCGCGATGGAAAAAGGACTGCGCAAGGTCTATCCGGCCGCAAATTATGTCCACGTCCCTATGGCGGACGGCGGTGAAGGAACGGTACAGTCATTGGTGGATGCGACAGGCGGGCAGATTCGTTATATCGAGGTGACCGGACCGCTTGGAGAACCTGTAACTGCTGCATACGGCTTGCTGGGAGACGGCACCACTGCAGCAATTGAGATGGCATCCGCCAGCGGAATTCATCTGGTCAATAAGGATAACAAAAATCCGCTAAAGACAACAACTTACGGTACGGGTGAGCTAATCCGTGAGTGTCTGAATCAGGGGATTCGAAAGATTATTATTGGTATTGGTGGAAGCGCGACGAATGACGGCGGTACAGGAATGGCGGAAGCGCTGGGTGCCAGATTTCTTGATGCAAAAGGGAACACTCTTCCACGCGGCGGGGGCAGTCTGGGAGAACTGGCCAGTATTAATATTTCATCTCTGGATGACCGCTTGCAGCAGGTACAATTGATTGTAGCCTGCGATGTGACGAATCCGTTGTGCGGAGCGCATGGAGCATCTCATGTATTCGGTCCGCAAAAAGGGGCAACACCGGAGATGGCGCAGCAATTGGATGCCAATCTTGCTCATTACGCGGAGGTGGTGAAGCGACAGCTGGGCAAGGATGTGCGCGATCTTCCTGGCGCGGGAGCAGCAGGTGGATTGGGTGCGGGACTGTTGATTTTTACTCAGGCAGCGCTGCAAAAAGGCATTGAAATTGTGATCGAATACACCGGGTTAAAGCAAAAGCTGGCGAAGGCGGATATCGTTTTTACGGGGGAAGGCGGCATTGATTTTCAGACCAAATTCGGGAAAACTCCATATGGGGTAGCTCAGGCTGCCAAACAATCCGGCAAAAAGGTCATTGCAGTCGCTGGCTATATCGGGGAAGGGATCGATACGTTGTACAAGGAAGGAATAGATGCGGTGTTCGGCATCGTGCCGGGAGCCTCGGAGCTGGATAAGCTGTTGGTAGAAGGGCCGCAAAACGTAGAGCGTACGTGTGAGAATATCGCAAGGGTGCTTCAATTCGGCGAGAAATGAACAATCGATAAGCGAGGTAACATAAAACGGCATAATACAAATACGATATAATACGAGTGCTCGCCTGCAATCCCGATCTTAGCCAAAGGAGATTGGCTGAGAAATTCGGGAGTGACGGCGAGCGGAAATATGTTATTTTTACCGAAAAATGATCTGGCATAATACAGCAGTTCATTGATACAGTGCCAATAAGCCGTGCGTAAGCTCAAAAAGTTGAAGGAGATTTCGGGGATCTTTACCCGTTAAGGTATGGATGCGCTTCAGGCGGTATTGCAGCGTGTTCCGGTGAATATTTAATTCGTCTGCGGTGAGGGACACACTGCCGTTATGGTTAATAAAGCTTCGCAGCGTATCCAGCAAATCCACGGTGTCTTCCAGTTTAGTGACCAGATGGATCGTGTTCGTCAGGTTAGATTGGCTCAGTTTGACCCAAAATTCGACTTCTGCAAAAGAGATTATCTGCACGGGCGGGCGCAGAGCCAGTAAAACATTCATGGCTGACTTGGCCTGCAAATAACAATCCGCAATGTTATGCTCTTGTCTGCTGACGGCAATCAGCACATGGGGGTGGCTACGCACAAGCGGCTCCAGCAGCTTGTCTGTCACCTCCTGATTTTGCATCAGGATGAGATAGCTGTTCTCCTCCATACGAAAGGACGGATGCTGCATGAATATATTGGACAGTTCGGCTAAATTAGCCGGGTCGTCAGGAAGATACTTTACATATACCGCCGAAGTTTTTAGAAGCAAATCAATGTGATATTGAGTCGCTTCTTTTTTTATTTTTAGGGTATAGGCTCCCTGATGATTCAACAGCATTTCCAGCACGGATTTTTTACGGTTAGCTTCGTGGGCCAGATGCTCCAGAGAGATTCGCTGCTCGATCAGGAGCGATACCGTGGTTTTGACGATATTGCAAAAAGGCCGCACTTCATCGGGATTGCCCGTAATGCCAATAACACCGACTCGTTCATGATGAATGACGATGGGCTCATTGGTCCCCTTTTTCTCATAGTGGCCGTCCTGCCATACTTCAATCATTTTCCCGGTTTCGAGCGCATGAACAGCTCCTTGGTGAACAGTTCCAACCCGTTCGCTTTCGCCGCTGCCAATGATGATGCCTCGTTCATTCATAATATTGATATTGTATGGAATATCCTTCATCATTTTGTCTACGATGTCTTGGGCTTGTTTTTCGGAGAGCTGGAACAGTCTGCGATTCCTCCTTTATCTATAGTGATATAGTATATTTTAATACACTACCTTTATGAAAGGGTTTCCAATTTATTGTGCATCTGAACAATATGATAAGGCAGGTCGCTGAACATGTCAGTCAATTTTATCATAGATGTGAAATTGCAGCGTATTATGATAATCCATTAGACGATGTTATATATTTTAGTATTGAGTTGTAATCTACGGAGGAGAGTATAGTTGTAGGCAAAAGTATAACCGTGCCCACAAAAAGGACATTTTGAAAAAAAGATGACCCGCTTGTGGGCCTTTTGTGTTTTAATCAGAATATTAGAAGAATACGATATGGGGATTTAATCAGAAAATCTTTGTCTTGATATGCTGATGTACCTATTGGTCGAAATTATTTGATGAAATGAGCCTTTAATATTTAAATGGGGGAATAAATAAGTATGTCAGAACAACATAGTATTAATATTCCAGCACATCATAATATATACACAGGTAAGTCTAATCGAGAACTACGAATTGACTTTTCTATCCCACAAAATGGAGTTAATGAAAACACGGGATTGATTATTTTCGTCCCTGGGTTCGGCGGTAATATTGATTCTAAAGTTTACATGAAAATGAGGGAACTATTTGCTGACAAATACAATATGGTAACGATTCAGTGTAATTATTTTGGTAGTTCATATATGCAATCATCAGTAAACTACAAGTTTAAAAATCCTCAGATTTTACGAAGTGTACTTACGATAGATGAAATGGAGAGAATAAATAAAGACTCTTCTATTTTACTAAATATATTGTCTGAAAAAAATATTCTAGTTTCTGTGATTGCTGATATAGATGAAAGCATAGAGGAATTTAATGATATGAGTTATATGCAGGCAGTAGATATTATCAGCGCTGTAGAGTCGGTTAAAATCATACTAAATGGAAATGGTTTAACATTTAAGTCCAATAGAATTATTGGATACGGACACTCTCATGGGGCATACCTATTACACTTAAGCAATAGGTTAGCACCTACTTTGTTTTCATATTTGATAGACAACTCGGCTTGGATAGAGCCGGCATATTTATCCGATATTAGAGTTTTATATAAGACTATGGGAAATTCAACGTTTGTTTATGAATTTGACTATTTTGCGAAGAAAATAGTGCGAAATAAGCAAGACTTAAACTTAGAGACGCTTTATAAAGATTTTAATGGAAATACGCAGGTTTTATCTTTTCAAGGAGATGAGGATAATTTAGTTAACCATGTAGAAAAAAAACGTATTGTAGAGACTATCAATAATTCAGATTTTATACTTGTTAAAAAGGAAGATGTAGATCATATAAAATATAAATCGAATGGTCATGGTTTAGATGCAGATTTTTTAGAGCTTTTCTCCTATGCATTAGAATTAGAACGCCCAACAAAAGAAACCTTAAAAAAAGATTTGAAATATAAAGTCGATTTTGAAAGTGTATTTATAGAAGTTGATTATGCGCACGGATTACCAATATTTAATTTTAATTTTAAGTGAAACGTCAACCTCATTCAGTACTTATCGCACCTGCTCAGTTTCCCATGTGATTTTTAAAGTTTAGTTTATATATCAGGTAACAAGCACCAAAAAGCAGGCTGCTCTTAAGGAGTAACCTGCTTTTTCTGTCTTACCCTTTTTATTGCCAGCCACGCAGTCTAATGATGAACCTCGCGGAAGCTATAGGTAATGTCGTGCAGTTCTTTCTTTAAACGGCCGTCTTTAGACGCTGGTGCATATCCAAGCACCTGGTAGTAATTCTTTTCGGTCTTAATAATCACTACATGGGTGACATATTTGTCCACATCTTTCTTGCCTTTAATCGTGAACTCAAGGGCAGGATATCCATGAATGGTTGTGTTAGAGACAGGTCCTACACTGGACAGGTTCCACTCTTTGGTTAAGTTATTTTCAGCTTTCTTACCATACTGTTGAAGAGTTATATTGCCCAATTGCTTTTTTGAGTGGGATAGTACCACAACGGACTTTTGAATGTACGGATTGAATATCGCAATCCCTGCTTTTCCTTCACGGTCCGGGTCTGTTGACCAGTCCAGTGGGGCCGTGATTTGAAACCGTCCATCTTTACTTACATAGCTTTGCTCTTTCTTGCTCACCAGGGCTTCAGGAGGCACATAGCTATTTGCCAGTATAAAAATAGCATTTACAAACGAGGCTCCCAAGATCACCATTGCGGTAAAAAATATAAATAGCGAACGTTTCATTGTCTTTTTGCTAATCGACTCTAAATCCCGTACCTTTACAACATATGTACCTGCAGCTAAATCACCAATTCGTTGTCTTGATGCAGTCACTAACACGCTGATACCAGCAGGTATCCCACCCATTAGCAACGGATTGGTGTCTATTAGCCTGAGCAGCGTACGAATGAGTGATTTAAGAAAACCAGGAGGCTTTCCTTCCCCGTTAACCACCTTAATACGAAAAACGAACTTACCAAGCGTATAGCCTGTGTAACCTTCCAAAAGCAAATAATAGCTGAAGAAAGCAATAAGGAGAATACAACGGGATGCAATCGCTAAAGGCAAAAACCATCTATCCGTTATTTGAATGACAGAAATAAAAAAACAAATATACCCGAATAAAAAAAATATGAAATCAAAAACCGTTGCTCCCCACCGTCTATACAGAGTAGAATTCCCGTACGTTTTTGATATTTCGGCCATCCTGTTGGTGTCTGCCCCATAATTTTGACCATGCCGAATGTACATCTGTCTTGCAGTTTCCTGCGGATTGTGTGATACGTGCTGTTCGTCCAAAAAATACACCTCTTCTTAATAATTAAAAACATACTCCTTATATTAACGGTCATTTTACAATCCATGTTTAGGAAAACATTCTATAAACAAAGAAATCACTATAAATATCCCTTCCTCTCATTTACTCTATAATTGGAAGAAGAAAGTAACGATAGACTCAGGAAGCATAGGTATGCAAGAAAAACTGGCAAAAGTGAACAAGGCGGCAAGAGGTGAGAATGTGAAAGGTGAGTTTCCGGTTATAACGACCGAACGTCTCTTATGACGAAAAATGGTAGTGACGGACAGCAAGGACATGTTGGAATACTTTTCAGATGAGCAGGTTATGAAGTTTTATGGACTGAGCCCGTTTGAGTCTGAACAGGATGCACTGGATGAGATCAGTTGGTATGATCGGATTTTTGAGACAGATCAGGGAATCCGCTGGGCTATTCAAACAAATGAAGGTAAAATCATCGGTTCTTGCGGATTTCATAACTGGGATCAACGTCATCACCGGGCAGAAATGGGCTATGAATTGTCCAGAGCCTATTGGGGCCAAGGGTTAATGTCGGAGGTACTTGCAGCTGTAATCGACTATGGGTTTAATACCCTCTCATTGAACCGCATTCAGGCGCTAGTAGAGCCAGAGAATGCACAATCCTTGCGTTTGCTTGAAAAGACGGGCTTTCGGCAAGAAGGGCTCCTCTCCCAATATGAATTTACGTCCGGGAAATATGATGATCTTTACATGTGCGCATTGGTCAAATCAGAGTATATCAATCGTTCTCAGAAATGATAGATGTAGGTGGATCAAGCGGGGGAGCATGGATAGGAAGAAGGTTGGTCATTGTACAACATGATCGACCTTCTTTTTGATTTAAATGTGGTGAACCATTATCGTTGAAGCGGCATACACATTTCATATTGCTCAATGGGGTCTTTCGAGAGACCTATTTTTTGGATAAAGCCTTCAAGAGAGTCATTGTCGGACAGACAAATGTACACCTTCTCAATCTTTTGGATCTCTGCTGCTCTATGAAGGAGGGTGCATCCTAATCCTTGGTTGCGATGCTTAGGATCGGACCCAAATAAAGTTGATTTTACCCTGAGCACTCATGCTCACCATGCCGAGGCGGTTAAACACCCTAATTCAGGACAATACACCTCTTATTCGATATCAGATGTAGAATTTCGTTAATTTGCTTTGTTTCTCGCCGCCCTGCACCTGGTTTATCTTATACACAAGATGGTGAGCCAATCAGTGATGAGCAGATTTGTGAATGGATCATGGAGTTCTTAGCAGGCGAAGGCGCGAACTACGGCTATCGTAAACTGACCGTGCTTTTAAGCCGCCGCCATCAACTGAAAATTAACAAGAAGAAAGTTTACCGTCTATGCAAGCGGATGGATGTGCTTCGTCCACAGCGGAAACTCAAGATTAAATTCTCTGGCCCATCGCAATACCATCTTTGGATCAAGCTCATGTTGTCTTGCTATAGCGGTCATGTTGCCGATTTCCTTCCCCTTGGCAACCATCATCTTCTTGAAATTTAGATCATACTGTTTCTTCTTCATTTCGTTCCCCTCCGCCTCAATATTATTGTATCGGAGTAAGGGGTGTACTGTCCAAGTTCAAATAGGGGCTAAATAGACACCAAAAAAAGAGCGGGCTATCTTTTCGATAACCTGCTCTTTTTCTTGATTTTTAGCCTTGCGCCATACTTAATGACATTGGCTTAATGGCACGCCTTTTTATGCACCTATTGTCATTGAATAGTCCTTCATGTTGAACGAACAATCGTTAAGCATTATTACATGATACATATTTCGAGTGGTATCCGGCGAGTCTAGCGGCCATGATGCACCCGCGCAGAAGCACTAACTGAATCTCGGTCAGATCACCAGCACGCGTTTGGCTATGCGCGTGGCGGCTGTGACTTTGTTGTTACGCGCCGCTATTTGAACTTGACGAGATCCTGGAAGATCAGTTCAGCCCAGGTATTGCCCCTGGCCTGGACGAGCGAGCCGCCATCCTTGAGCGGTCCTAGCGCAATCGGCGCGAAACCGAGTTGTTCGGCCAGAACCGCGACCGGCGCCACCGCATTTTCGTCGTCGCTTGACAAAAACACGACGCGGCTGCCGCCATTCACGCTCGGATCAGCGGCCAGAACGGCAGCGGGCAGATGGTTAAAGCCCTTTACGAACCTGGCGCCGGTAAACGCTTTGGCGACAACTGCGGACGACGGCTGACCATCCAGGTCTTCAACGGGAGCATTTGTATTTGTCGCGTCGATGATCGTCTTGCCCTGCCAGGTTGTGATCTGCTTCGCGACTTCGCGATGTTCCCAAAACGGAATCGCCAGGAAGATCGTGTCGGACGCGATTGCATCCTGCAGCGTCCTAGGGACAACGGTGGGGCCGATCGCTCGTGCCTGCTGTATCAACGTCACGGGAGGGCGCCGGCTGGCGACGGTCACATCGATGTTCTTTCTTGCAAATGCTCGGGCGAGTGCTTGGCCTACCGCGCCAAAGCCAATAATCGAATAGCTCATGTTAACTCTCCATTCAGGGGACGTTTTGATCAACCACGGACCCATGTTAATTGGTAACCGGGCGTGAGGGACCGTTGCCCGCGATGCGCCACGCGAGACAATACCCGCTGGACAATCACCGAAATAAATCCCGCTTATTAATCAGGATTCCATACTTATCGACACAACTCGGATCATCTTCGTCAAGTTGACAGACCCCCCACACGCTTTTCGGCGTGATCTCAGATGGCTGATAAGCCGCCGTCGACAGACAAATCCACCCCATTCACGAAGCTCGAATCGTCTGAAGCAAGAAACAGCGCGGCCGTCGCAATTTCCTCAGGACGGCCCATCTTTCCCCGCGGGATCAGGGATTCGAACATCCGCTTCGTCTCCTCGTCGATAGCTTGGTCCTGCATCGGTGTGGCGATCGGCCCCGGGCTCAGCACGTTCACCCGGATATTCCTGCCCTTCAGTTCGTTGAGCCAAGTGCGTGCGAATGAGCGCAACGCCGCCTTGCTCGCCGCATACACGCCGAAACCAGGAAAACCTTTCACCGAAGTAACTGACCCGGTCATGATGATCGATCCGCCATCGTTGAACAGCGGCAACGCCTTCTGGACCGCAAACAGCGTTCCGCGCGTATTCAGGCCGAAGGTCGCATCGAAGTGCTGCTCGCTAATCTCGCCCAGTGGGCCGGCTTCGCCCGTGCCAGCGCTCGCGAATAGGACATCGATCTTGCCCTTTTCCCGCTTTACTGTATCGAACAGGCGGTCGAGGTCGTCGAGATTGGCCGAGTCGCCGCGCACGCCGGTCACGTTCCGGCCAATCAGCTTGACGGCCTCGTCGAGCGCCTCCTGCCTCCGGCCCGTGATGAAAACATAGGCGCCTTCTTCAACGAACCGCATGGCGCTCGCCAGCGCCATGCCGCTCGATCCACCCGTGATGACTGCAACCTTACCTTCAAGTTTTCCCATGACTTCTTTCCCCTTTCGTGATGTCCGACAGTGTCTCGGTTCCCATTTGCACAAATGTGCTGTATCTTGTGGATCACTGATTCAGATACAGGTTCATCATATATGGATCAGTGATCCATTGTCAAGGCGATTTATGCGAGACTACGCCATAAAAAATTACATCCAATTTGATTATAGTTCCCTTTCGGAACATTAGCAATAATATTTGATAGAATGTTTCCAAAAGGAACATTTATAATGTAATATATTAATAGGGGTGATTTAGGTGGCTACATTCGCCGAGAGATTTAAAATGCTTCGTGAAGAGCGAGGATGGACGCAGGAGCAAGCTGCAGAACGATTGAAAATATCTAGATCTACCATAGCTGGATACGAGTCTGACAAAAAAGGCAGAACACCAAGGAAGGAAACGATCGATAAGATTGCCACTCTTTTTGGGGTTTCTATAGACTTTTTATTAGGTCGCATTAACGAAGAATACAGCGGCCAGTACTCAGATTCTAGAAAATATTTCCGAGCGAGCGCTGTCACGGGCGAAGCCGGCCCACTGGGCGAGATTACCGAGCAGCCATTGTCAAGGCGATTTATGCGAGCCGACGCCAGAAAAAATTACAGCCATCTACTTGCAGTCGCGCGTGACGTCGTCACCGAGCATGGTGCCGACGCGTCCATGCGAGATATCGCCCGCCGGGCCGACGTCGGGTTGGCCACACTGCTTCGCCATTTCCCGACGCGAGAAGCCTTGTTCGAAGCGTTGCTGCGTATGAATGTGGACGCACTGATGCAGCAGGCAGCCGAACTCGAAACGTCGAATCCACCTGACGAAGCGCTGGTGTCCTGGTTTCGCGAAGGGGTGGCATTCGTTCATAGCTATAGCGGCGTTTGCGCCTTGTTGGCGAGCGCCCACGCGGACCCGGACTCCGCGCTTCACGCTTCAAGCTCAGCGGTGCGGTCAGCGGGCGCGCGACTACTGCTCCGCGCTCAGGCCGAGGGAACTGCGCGCGCCGATATGGATGGGGTCGACCTGTTCGCCCTGATGTCGGCGCTCGGCTGGCTCGTCGGCCAGCCCGGATTCGCGCCACGGGGGGATCATCTCTTTCACGTTATTACGAGCGCCATCCTGATAAATCGGCCTAGCAACGGTGTCAAGAAGGCAACGTGTTGAATCAGATTTGCCGACGCATACTTTCCTACCAGGGAAGCCCCGGGGATTCGAACCAGACGGCGGAAAGCTGACTGGAGCCGACACTCGAAGGTCATTACCGCACTCGATCGATTGGCCGCTCCTGGCCGACACCGGAAGCTCGCCTTCACATCGGGGGCGAAAGTCGGCTCAGCATGTCGCCTAGGCTAAACTGTTGCGTAACAGTTACACTGGATTACATTTCTGTCGGAAACTTGCGAAGCCCGCCCATAGCCGCTGTCGGACCCGGACGGGACATTGGCGCGCGCGACACAAGGCGCGGGATTGCGTTGTGACGGAGCCTCACCTAACGTACAGCAAGCGAGAGCGCTCCGATTCTGCATAGATAGCTCGCGCCAGCATTTGTGCCCTGCCGACTTCAGGAGAAAATGATGCGTGGCCTGGTGATGGGAATCGCTATCATCTCAGCGAGCTGGCCGTTTATAAAGGCTCTCGCTCAGGATGACTCGGACATGCCTAAGGAGAGATGGGGAAAGACGGAAGACGGTCACAGCCGAATCACCGCGCGGCAGAGAAACTCAGAAATCGGACTTCGCGACAATTGTGGCCCCTCCTGGTTTCGCCATCGCTATGGACAGGCTGGACAGGACAATACACCTCTTATTCGATATCAGATGTAGAATTTCGTTAATTTGCTTTGTTTTTCGCCCGAATTGACGTTCTTCTCCACACTTCGGGGGAGACCCGCAATCAAAAGTCAGGCTCGGTTAGATTTCGATAAAGTTCTAAATTGCCCTTCTCTAGGGCATCGCGTTGCTCTTTAAGGTGTTGAATCTCTTCACGCAGACGTTCGATGGTTGCTTCCATCTCGTCGATTCCGTCTTGTAGTTGTTGGCTGTACTCGTTCATGCGTGTTGCTCCTTTCTTTACTTATAGCGGCTTAAGATTAAACCTTAATCTGCTTTGGCTTCACAGTGCCTTGTTTCACCGCTTCCATATATTCATACGGGGACAAATCGTAAATGCTGCCGTGGATGCGGATACGATTATAATCTTGTATAAACTGACTTACGACTTCATAGGCCTGTGGATATGTTTCAAACTCATGCCGCTGATAGCACTCCGCCTCTATGATCGAATGATACGATTCGATATGCGCGTTTTTATTCGGCGTTTTTGGCGGGATGCGCTCGTGAATCATGACAAACTCGTTACAAGCTTCCTCAAACAGGTTGCTAATAAATTGCGGACCATTGTCCGAACGAATGACGGGCTTTTCTGCCTTGTCAAAGAGCTGACGTTTCATCAGTGCTTCCTGCATGATCTGAACGAGATGCTTCGCTTCGCACGTCAATCCAATGTGATAAGTAACTACGGCGCGATCAAACACATCTAAGATGCTCATTAGGAAGAAGAACCGTTGCTCGCCTTGGACCCATCCATACTTAATGTCAGTCTCCCACAGTTGATTAGAGGCCGTTATGACGCGATTGTTGGCAAGTCGCTTGGGATGCTTAATCTTGAGTTTCCGCTGTGGACGAAGCACATCCATCCGCTTGCATAGACGGTAAACTTTCTTCTTGTTAATTTTCAGTTGATGGCGGCGGCTTAAAAGCACGGTCAGTTTACGATAGCCGTAGTTCGCGCCTTCGCCTGCTAAGAACTCCATGATCCATTCACAAATCTGCTCATCACTGATTGGCTCACCATCTTGTGTATAAGATAAACCAGGTGCAGGGCGACCGGCCCTGTGGATTGTTTCTTGGGCTTGCTCTGGCCTATTCACGTATGCATAATACGTTGAGCGTTCTACCTCTAGCACACGCAGTACAAAGCTGATGCTATGCCCTCGTGTAATATACTTCTGGGCGATTTCTATTTTATCCGCAAGTACGGGTTCGTTTTTTTAGTAGGTCTTTGAGAATATCCCTCTCTAAGGCTTGCTCTGCAAAGAGCTTCTTAAGTTTCTCATTCTCTTTCACAAGCTCTGCATAATCTTCTGAAGTCGGTACAAATTTCGCTTGCTTAATACTAGAATCATCCAGTGTATCTAGATCCTTACGATTTAATTCTCTGGCCCATCGCAATACCATCTTTGGATCAAGCTCATGTTGTCTTGATATAACGGTCATGTTGCCGATTTCCTTCCCCTTGGCAACCACCATCTTCTTGAAATTTAGATCATACTGTTTCTTCTTCATTTCGTTCCCCTCCGCCTCAATATTATTGTATCGGAGTAAGGGGTGTACTGTCCAAGTTCAAATAGGGGCTAAATAGGAGGCACGTTTGATTCACTTCGTAGATGCCAAGAAAAGCTTCCTGTGTACTGGTGGCGTAATAAGGTGTGTCACTTTGCCAATGGATGTGACAGTCGGTGAGGGTCTTACGAAAAGCTGCGACGTCATCAAATGTAACTTCCTTAAGAATATACGAAGATGAGGGGGCAGCGGCTGGGGTGGAGGGCAGAGTGCCGTTGTAGTATTTCAGCGTATAGCGTGCCTGGTAGCCTTGCTTTTCATATAATTTGACTGCCCGATGATTATCCTTGATGACTTCGAGCCATAGCTGCTGGCAGTCCGCGGAGATGCCTGTTTGTTTATGTAATTCCAGCAACTTGTTGCTAATCCCCTGACCACGATAAGCCGGAGCGATGCATAGCGTGCCGCAACGCATGGTCTTGTACCCGTCGAACTGCCGGACACCGCCGAGAATTAAGCCGATCGGTTGATCCTCATCCATGGCAAGGAAAGAGTGATTCCGTGTATTACCCTCTGGACCAAAAAAACGTGCTGCGAAATCGTCCTGATCCGTGGTCAGGCGAATGGAATAATCCGAGAACCCAAGCGAAAATGCTTGAAAAATGTGTTCCATGCTGACGTCATTGCATCTCATATAGGTGATCACCGTTATTCCCCCCTAGAAATTCATGCTATATTTGGATTATAGGGAATTAAGGGGGCTCCATCAATCTCCCACTGAAAATGAAAATAACCCCTTAAAAAAGGGGATTGGTGCTGGGTGTTGTAGGGGTGCAATTCGTGTCGCCAAGATCGGGATTTGCAGAGATGTCACGATAATGGTTGAGCTTATATTCAATAATTTTTTGGGTTTCCATAAGTCTGGAAATTTCTTGTTGAATCTTCTGATTATGTTTTTCAAGTAAGGAGTCGCTTCTGGCAGCTACAACGAAGGAAGAAGTATATCAATTGCTGGATCAGGTGCATTAATTCAATGCGCTAAGAACTTGAATCAAAGAAGAGAGACTCCCGAAGTTTCAGTCGGGAGCCTCTTTTTTGAGAAGGTCATTGCGTGAGTCAGCGGCGTTCACCGCGTGACATGAGCATGATGCCCAGAAATACAAAGCCTGCACCAGCTAGATGAGCAAATGAGAAGGATTCACGGAGGATGATATAGGACAGCAGCAGTGTGCTGACGGGAATACAACCCGTGTATACAGCTGCTGTACTAGCCGGTACTCTTGACACGCCCCGAAACCATAATACGTAGGCTAATGCTGTGACAAAGATACCATAATATAAGACTAGCCCAATCTCCCCTGCACCAACGTGGTTAAAGTTGAACTGTTGGGCCTCCCCAAAGGAACAAGCCAGAAACATGAAGAATGAAAAGAGTGTTATATACATGGTTCCAAGCAGGGAAGAGACATGGCTGGATAGCATCTTGCGTAACACTGTCAGTGCCGCTTCTCCAAACACAGCAGACAGAACAAGCAGCAGGCCAATGAACGAGGTTGCGTTGGGAGCATTGAACCAGAGCGCCGATATGTGAGGTACTTGCAGTGCCAAAACACCGAGCAGTGAACAGGCGATCCCGAGACCGGGGCGTAGCGTAATCTTTTCTCTCAGCAGTACATACGAAAGAAGTGCAACGATAGCTGGGGTCAAGCTTGTTAAAATTCCACTTTCGGAAGCAGAGGCGTAGGCCAGCCCGTACAGCATTAGGACGCGGAAGAGAAACATGCCGATCAGAGCCTGAATGAACAGGATTAATGCATCCCGTTTGCTGATCCTTAGTGAATATTTCTTGATGAATACAATGGGTATCAAGAACAGAAGGGCAACGGCCAGACTGGCAGATTGCGATAAAAAAACAGGCAGCCGCATCACGACCAGTTTACCGACTACCACAGAACTGCCGACAATGGAGGTTGCGATCACTAATTCCATGTAAGTCGAAAAGGTTGGTTTGTTCATTTCATCTCACCTCTTGTACAGATATTGATATATACTGTACCAATAGAAACTGGGCACTTGTAGATCCAGTTGAAGAGGTTTTTGACAGTACCGCTTGAGGGGGCAGCCTATGTGGGTATCTATCGATAAGAATGTGACAGTTCCGATGCTGCGTCAGGTGTATCAAGCGATACGGGACCGTATTTTAGCCGGAGAACTGCAAGCAGGATATAAACTTCCTTCGACCCGGGTGCTGGCCTTACAGTTGAACGTTTCCCGGAATGTTATTCTCGAAGCTTATGAAATGCTGCTAGCCGAAGGCTTAGCCATTGCGCGCCCGGGTTCAGGTACCTATGTAGCCGAGGGGGCCGTTCTTCCAGGTTATGTATCCGCACCGCCTATCGAGGCGTCTGTGTCTGCAATGGATACTCCATATTCAAATGAGGTGTCGGTAATTTCCTTCCGGACAGGCCTCCCCGCATTGGAATTATTTCCGCGCAAATCATGGGCCGACTTGCTTCAGAGCGTATGCAAAGAGGCTCCTGATCTGGCACTGGGTTATGGCGACCCTGCTGGAGAGCCTGAGTTACGAAGGGAGCTGGCCGACTATTTGGTTCACACCAGGGGAGTGAAAGCCAGACCGGAACATATTGTAATCACTAGCGGAGCAGTACAAGCGATTCAGCTTGTCACCCGTCTGTTGCTGTCAGTTGGGGACGAAGCTCTGGTAGAGGAACCGACAAATGAAGATTTAAAAAGCATTCTGTCGGCTACAGGGGCCACACTGCGGAGCATGCCTGTTGATGATTCGGGAGTTATAACAGCCGATCTGCCGCAAAAGAAACACCCCAAGCTGGCATATCTTACACCCTCGCACCAGTTCCCGCTGGGAGGTATCTTGCCGATCCAAAGGCGGATCGAGCTTATCCAGTATGCAGCCCGGACAGGATGCCTTCTGCTCGAAGATGATTATGACAGTGAGTTCCGGTATGATGGGGCGCCTGTCCACTCCTTGCAGAGTCTGGACCCAGACCGGGTGCTATATGTCGGGACGTTTAGCAAAATTTTGTTCCCCGCACTGCGGATCGGCTATATTGTTCTTCCCCCATCACGAGTCGCTGATTTTATCCGTTTAAAGCAACTGGCGGATTACCAGACGGCGAGCTTGGAGCAAATTGTGTTGAGTCGGTATATCAGGAAGCGACTCCTTCATAAGCATGTACATAAGATGAAAAAAGTGTACGCCAAGCGTCGTCAGGTCCTGCTTGATAGCCTGGAGCAGCATTTTACAGGGCAATACCGGGTATGTGGCCGATCAGCTGGTTTACATTTGGTAGCAGAGTTTCAGTTCCCACTCCGAGAGAATCTGCTAGAACATCTCCGTAGCGAAAATGTATTTGCAGCACAGCTCGAAGGAAACCGACTGCTAATGGGCTACGGGCATCTAAAGGAAAACGAAATTCGTGAAGGGGTTAGCAGGATTAGGAATGCCCTGCAACGGTAGTACACGCAAAAGCATCCTATCCTTAAGTGAGGATAGGATGCCCTTTTCATAGCAAGATATCGTGTTCCATGATCACTATTCATACGAGGTTTGAGCAATGTAATTGCTACATAAAGTCAAAAAAATAACGGATTACATGAAAAAAGACGGGCGAGGTGTAGGTCAAACTATCGACCCGGCTTAAGTAGCTTTTTTTCAAAGCATCGAACTTGTCATCATCGCCGATTAATAAATCCCGCTTCAGCACGGAAACCGTTAAGCTGCCGAAGAAACCGCTCAAGCTGATCAGCATGCCGAAAATAATTCCAAATTTCAGGTCAAATGGCGTCAGGTAGGGATAGATCAGATACGAAGCTCCTATCGTCACGATAAACGCGAATGCAAAGCCTCCCCAAGTTAAATTCGGGTTGGAGGTTGGGACGACTTTCCGCTTACCGAAATAGAGAGATGCCAGATAGTGTGCAACATCATTGAGTTGTGTCAATACCACTAGAAAAAGTACGAGTTTCGCCCCGTATTGCGGTGTAGCGAATTGAAAGTAGGCCAAGTGACTAAGCCCGAAAACCATCAGCATAAGCCCCCACTGGGTTGAGCTGACACTGCGCAGAAAACCGACCGTTCCTTTGTTAATCAATCGCGGGAGCGGCAGGAGCAAGAATACATAAATAGGGATAAAGACAATAAACATCCCGTACCACCCGATATAAATCCAATAAAACTGCACAGGAATCGCCAAGTACGCCCACAAAAAAAGTCTGCGATCGGCTTTTCTGGATTTGATCATGGAGAAATATTCTTTCAGCGCAAAGAAAGTGAGTGCCATCAGGGAAAGCAGTGAAACAATCGGATTAAAAAGAGTTGCCAAGCAAAAGATAAAGAACATGCCCCACCAGGTTTTGATGCGAAGTCCGATGGCTGCATAGTCTTTGTTGGGCTGTGTTTTGACGATCACAACATAAATCAATTGGATAGCCAATAAGGCTGTGAAAATAAGGATTAACGTTAATAGCGAGCTGTCCATTGCCAATCACCAACTTATCGCGAGGTAGGAGTCCATTATAGGATTCCTATGTTATTATGAAGGAATAACCCAAACTTGATAAGGAGAAATTTTGTAAATGGTAGCTGATCAATCCGTCTTTATCTTACTTACGAATACGGGAACGTTTCTTACGAGAGTCATTAAGAGCTATACGAGGGCACCATACAATCACGCCTCCATTTCCTTCAACCGGGAACTTTCGGAGTTATACAGCTTCGGGAGAAAGACCCCTAATAACCCTCTGGATGGTGGTTTCGTGAAAGAGGATATTAAGACAGGTACATACAGCAGATTTCCGAATACAACATGTGTCATCTACGAGCTTCAAGTAACCGAGCGTGAAGTCGAGAAAATGAAACGGGTCCTACACGTCTTTATCAGAAGTCGTCAAAAATATATGTATAACTTACTGGGTTTGATTGGTATTGCACTCAAAGAACCCGTCGAGTTCAGTAATTCCTATTTTTGTTCGCAATTCGTTGCAGAAATTTTACAGCGATCCGGCATAAAAATATGGAACAAGTTGCCCGCTCTTATTACGCCGGACGATTTTCGGCAAAGCGACCGACTGCATTTGATTTATGAAGGAAAATTGAGTGACTACGAGCCTCAATCCTAAGCTGGAGAGCCGCGAGCGCCCCTTTTATTCAAACGCCCCGCGTACCTCTTTAACAATTCGCTTTAATGCATCAATCTGCCTAACATTTAATTCGCTGACAACAGCTGTGTTTTCATCAACTCCAAATTAGACAAGCATCATATTTATAGCTACTATAGAAAGGTAAATAAAATCTGAATGGAGGATTTCATATGAAAATCGCATTAACAGGAGCAACCGGGCAACTGGGTTCCATCGTGGTAGAGGCGTTGCTTGCATCCGTATCGGCAGAAGACCTTATTGTTAGCGTGAGAAATCCGGAAAAAGCAGAAAACTTGCGTGCCCGTGGCGTTGACGTTCGTCTTGGCGATTTTGATAAACCGGAGACGCTGGACCAAGCGTTTACTGGTGTAGACCGATTGCTGATTATATCCGCAGACGGCGATAATGATACGAGAATCCGCCAGCATAAGGCTGCTGTGGATGCTGCTGTACGTGCGGGAGTAGGCTTCATCGCTTATACCAGCGCTGCCAATGCGGCTGACAGCACTCTGTTCCTTGCACCTGTACATCGTATAACGGAGGAGTTCATTCGCGAATCGGGCATTCCTTACTCCTTCCTGCGTAATAACTGGTATCTTGAGAATGAAGCAGGCACGATTCAATCCGTGCTGGCCGGGGCTCCTTGGCTGACCTCAGCAGGTTCCGGTAAAGTAGGTTGGGCTGCCCGTGCAGATTATGCGCAAGCGGCGGCAGTCGTTTTGTCCAGCGAAGGGCATGAGAATACGATATACGAGCTTTCAGGCAAGCCGATTACCCAAGAAGAGTTTGCGGCGATTCTTGCTGAGGTGCTGGGTAAGGATGTGCCTGTACAGCAGGTAGACGATACTGCGTATGCCGACATTATGCTTGGTGCGGGCGTACCGGAAGCCGCAATCCCTATTGTGGTCGGTATTCAAAAAGCGATTCGTGAAGGAGCTTTGGATGTTGTAAGCAACGATTTCGAGAAGCTTCTGAAACGCCCGCTTACGCCGCTTAGCCAAGGAATTCGTGAGCTGGTTGAGCAAACAAAGGCATAAAATCGCCGTAGAGCACATTTTCAAAATATGATTCTGCTCATGATGAAGGATGCTACCCTAACAAGGCGGGCATCCTTTTTTAATCATCATAATCATTTCAAAAGGAAAGGGAAATCCTAAACTAATTTCCTCTATTAGTGGAATCGTTGCTGATTATCCAATATACTTGTAAGGAACTCCAAGGAGGGCTTGGAGCAAGGTTTGTTTCATAGGACGATCACAGGTGTAGAATTGATAATGAATGGAGTACATACAAATATGTCTAATTTGCCAAATTGCCCGGAATGTAATTCAGAATACACGTACGAGGATCGGAGTCTTTTCATTTGCCCGGAATGCGCTCATGAGTGGTCTTCCGAATCAGAAGCAGCAAACAATGAAGATGTAAAAGTCATCAAAGATGCCAATGGTAACGTTCTGCAGGACGGTGATTCTGTAACCGTCATTAAAGACCTTAAAGTCAAAGGAAGCTCATCCGTCCTGAAAATCGGCACAAAAGTAAAGAATATCCGTCTGGTGGAAGGCGATCATGATATTGATTGCAAAATTGATGGCTTCGGAGCGATGAAATTAAAATCGGAGTTTGTGAAAAAGAACTAAAAGCTATGTTAACGCAACCCAACGAGTTTGGAGTTTGTACTGGAAAAACCCTTTGATATAAGAGGGGTTTTTCTTTATATTCGGACAGCTTCAGGAGGTAGAATCATAGTCATAGATGGACCAACAGCAACAGCCCTGAAACTTGAATTGGAAAAAGAAATATGCTGTTTATCTCAACGTATTTCAGAGACACTTTTCAGTTCAATGAGGATTTAGAAAAGGAGAAGCTAGGCGCTTCTCCTTGGATTATACATCGTTTACAGCGGTGCCAGCCAAACGGTTCCGGTTCCCCTGTACACATTGACCAGCCCTTCGCCGGAAGCAGCCGAGCCCATTTTGGTTTTCCCGGATTTCTCGACGGTGAACTGTAAGGTATTGGACCACATGAGGGCAAAGTTACCATCCACCTTCAGCACATCGTTTTGCAATTCTATAACGACCGCTTCCTCGGAAGGGATAGGCGCTTGCAGGGCAAGAACTCCTTTTCCCCGAGCGCTTAAATTAAATAATCCTTCTCCACCCAGAGCGGCCGAGGAAAGGTTGCTACGGGCAACAACGGATATGTCCAGCGTAGTTTCACAAGCTAAAAATAAGCCGTCTTCGATAGCAATGTGATCATTATCGACATCAATGAGCCAAATGTAACTATAAGTAGGTTCCAGCATAATCGTACCCGTGCCTTTATAGAGAGGTTTGATGGCACTTGTTCCCGTTACAGCACCGGACACCAAATTTCGCATTAAGCCCCCGACGCCTTTTACGCCGGTAGTCATCTCCATACTGCCCACCGTATATTGCATGGCGCCCGCCTTCATCATAATTTCACTATTGTTGATTTCGATCATGAGCTGCTTGCGGCGCATGTTACTTTTGCTCATATAGTAATTGGCTTCCGCAGCCGCAACCGAGGTGCAGCTTAAATCCGATATGTATTCCAATACGGTAAATCCACCTAATTGGTCTGCGATGGCAACATTGCTGTTATCCTTTAGGTTATTGATGACAAAAGCCATGGATGTATGAGCCCCCTTGCTGTATTCACGCTGTGAGGATTGAAATCTCTTTTATTCCATAAAATATTCGACAGAAAGATTTCGTTTCCTGCGGAAAATCCTCAGGTTCTCTTAAGCCGATTCCATATTTAGAAAGCAGAGCTTGAAAAAAACGCGGAAAAGGTTCAAAATAAAGATATCGGTTTTTAAAATGGTTTGCTCACAAAGCAGCCGATGAGAACGAGACATTGAAGCAGGGGGTAGGGCAAGTGGAGATAGGTATCAGCACATTTGTAGAAACAACGCCGGATACACAGACGGGTGAGGTCATCAGTCATGCACAACGAATACGTGAAGTTGTCGAGGAGATTGTGCTTGCAGATCGGGTAGGACTGGATGTATATGGCGTGGGAGAGCATCATCGTAAAGACTATGCGGCATCTGCTCCTGCGGTAATACTAGCTGCTGCTGCTTCACAGACCCAGCGGATTCGGCTGACCAGCGCGGTTACGGTGCTTTCCTCGGATGATCCGGTACGTGTATTTCAGGATTTTGCCACATTGGACGGCATCTCGAATGGACGAGCTGAGATTATGGCAGGCCGGGGTTCTTTTATCGAATCGTTCCCGTTGTTTGGCTATGATTTGGATAACTATGACGAACTGTTTGATGAAAAACTCGAACTGTTATTGAAAATACGGGATTCTGAAAAAGTCACCTGGAAAGGTGGACATCGGCCTGCGATCAATAATCTGGGCGTGTATCCACGTCCGGTTCAGGACCCGTTGCCCGTATGGATTGGTAGCGGAGGCAATCAGGAATCTGTGGTTCGCGCGGGCTTGCTCGGGTTACCATTGGTTCTGGCGATCATTGGCGGTAGTCCTGTGCAGTTTGCGCCGCTTGTGGAGCTGTATAAAAAAGCCGCTACGCACGCAGGTCATGATGCATCATTACTTCCGGTTGCATCCCACTCGCATGGTTTTATTGCGGAAAGTACCGAGCTTGCAGCGGAAAAGTTTTTCCCTTCCACCCAGCAAAGCATGAACGTCCTTGGGCGTGAGCGTGGATGGGGTCCTTACACCCGTTCCAGCTTCGATGCCGCACGCAGCTTTGAAGGTGCATTGTATGTAGGCGATCCCGATACGGTTGCTCAGAAAATCATTCACCTGCGTAAGCAGGTAGGCATTACACGCTTTCTGTTGCACGTACCTGTAGGCACGATGCCGCACGAGGATGTCATGAGAGCCATTGAGTTATTGGGAACAGAGGTAGCGCCACGGGTGCGCGAAGAGATATCCAAGTGGGAAGCTGAGAGTAAATAAACGTTTTTCTTCTAAATGGATGGATAAATAAGAAAGGAGCAGGCCTTTGGTACAAGGTGGCTCCTTTCTTTTTTGAGAGTTATCGAGTATTCAACAAAGGGCACTTAAGAGAAGGGATTGGACAAAGGTTTCTTAATCGCTAAAATTGAACCATTTGCTGACATCTATTTTTTTATGTTCATACCTATATCGCCACTCGTTGGATTCGGGCTGATACGTATAATCCTTTTGCCACGCTATGATATTTCCTACAACCGCTCGTATGGAAGAGGTAAGATAGGAGACTTCCTGATTCGTCATCATGGGATGGAGGGACAGGCGCACCCAGCCGGGTTTTCTCGATAAGTCTCCCGCATGGATGAGGTCTGACATCTCATTAGAGGTTTGTTGATCGATGCCCAGCAAATAGTGTCCATACGTTCCTGCACAGGAGCAACCGCCGCGGACCTGAATTCCGAACCGATCATTCAGTAATTTTACGATCAGATTGTAGTGGATATGGTCGACAACGAAAGAAACGATTCCGAGTCGTTCTTGGCTTCTTCCACCTAAAACGTGCAAGTGTGGTATTCCTTTCAACCCTTTTAAGAGTGATGACGTTAACTCCTTTTCGCGCTCCAAAATGCGGTTTTGGCCCATCTGTTCTTTCAGTTGAATGCAGAGCGCCGTTCGTATGGCCTGTAGAAAAGCAGGAGTCCCCCCATCCTCGCGTGCTTCGATATTGTCTTTATATTCGTACCCACCCCAAGGATTGGTCCAGCTTACCGTACCGCCTCCTGGCTGATCCGGGGCATGGTTGAGGCTTAGTTTCGGATCCATAATGAGAACACCGCTTGTTCCGGGGCCGCCGAGAAATTTGTGGGGAGAAAATACAATAGCATCCAATCTTTCAAGCGGCTCTGTGGGATGCATGTTGATCTCGGCATAAGGGGCGTTTGCGGAAAAATCAATGAAACACACCCCGCCATGCTCATGCATTTTGCGGGACAGTTGATAAATCGGCGGTTCAAACCCCGTAACATTGGAACAGGCTGTAAAAGCGCCGATCTTGATAGGGCGACGACGGAATTGAAGCAGCAAACGTTCCAGATTTGCCGGATCAACGGTACCACCGGGACCGGGAGGAATGCACACGACGTCTCCAATCGTTTCAGCCCAGGAGATATGATTCGAGTGATGCTCCATATGGGTGACAAAAATAACGGGACGTTCTTTTTCAGCGATAGGGTAGTGATGCTTTAATTTTTCATGTATTTTCAATCCCAGCATGCGTTGAAGCTTATTTATTGCCCCTGTCATACCGGACCCGGCAAACAGAATGATGTCTTGTTCGTTGGCATGAACGTGGTTCTTAATGATTCGCTTTGCCTCTTCGTAGGCTTGGGTCATCAGGGTACCTGTCAAATTAGACTCCGTATGGGTATTCGCCACAAAAGGGCCGAAATGGTTAGCTATTTTGGACTCAATAGGTCCATACAGACGACCGCTGGCAGCCCAATCCGCATACACCAGCTTTTTTGGCCCGTATGGAGATTCAAAGGTTTGACGATATCCAATCGTACCTTTCCGATACCGTGCGAAATAAGCCTCGCCAGAAGGCTGGTACGCACTATTGTTGCTTCCGATTCGAGCCTTGAGCATACGGGCGCCTCCCATGTGGTTCTGTCGTTCTAGGGTACGTAGGAAGACCCGAATGGGTTAAGAAAAATAGGCGAATGTCATCATTTTGTCAAAATAAAAGCCTCATCCGAAAGCCGGACAAGGCGTGCGTACATCTTATATGAACAGCTGCATATCGGATTCGAGCGCATCTTTGAGATACGTTTTGGCCTCGATAATTTCTAGTTCAGGTATGAATTCTTCGGGTTTAAAACCCATAATGTCCACCGATAGCTTGCAGGCATAAAATTTGACGTTCTTTTTCCGTGCCCCCTTCAAGAAATGAATCAGCTTCGGGGCTTCGTTATCTTCGATCATTTCTGTCAGCATCAGCTTGCCGAGACCGCTAAAATTCATTTTGGACAACGGCAGCTGCTCAGGTCCTTTTGGAGTCATCCAGCCCATAATTTTTTCATAAATCGTCTTGTCCTCAAGCGTCATTTTATCAGGATCACGAACCAGAAATAGTCCCCAGAACGCAAAAAACATCGTCACGTCCACGTCCAATTCCCGAGCCGTATTCGCCAAAATCAGTCCAGCCATCGCCTTATCGTAATCCCCGCTGAACATGAGCAGGTTCATCTTTTTGTCCACTACCTTCCGCCTCCATTACCAACAGATATATTCAGTATGGATTTGGAAATGAGAAGTATGCCCAGTTCACATATCGCTCACAATTGGAGGGCAACTATCGTAAGAAGGAATGAATATCAAATCGTTTTGCCAACTTATTAAAAGTATCTTTAACCAAGCAGTATAGCGAAGAGCCGATCTTACTTTACCTCCTTTCAGTAACACTATAAAATACACAGTATGCATATTTATGTCTTATACCCACCTAAAGGAGAGTGTAACTTATGAGTGAAAGCTGTGTTCCTACTGGTGTGATGCTAAAAGATACTGGGTTCGGATATACGTTGTCCTTAATAGGCGGTAAATATAAAATGATCATTTTGTATTGTCTATCTGAAAATAAGGTTATGCGGCATAATGAGCTGAAGCGAAGGATCGGTACCATTTCTTTTAAAACGCTAAGCATTATGTTGAAAGAACTGGAGGCAGATGGCCTGATTATACGCAAGGAATTTCCCCAAGTCCCTCCAAAAGTTGAATATTCATTATCTGAACGCGGTCTTTCTCTCATTCCATTGTTAAATATGATGTGCGAGTGGGGAGAGAATAACAGTTCGCCAGCTCTGGAGGCTATACAGCGGTAGGCATAGCTATTTAGTCTAATTCAAAAAGAAGTATCTCCTAAACAAGGAAATACTTCTTTTTTAGCTTTAATAAAGCTACCTATTACAGGTTGTCCACAAAATTCAAATAATCTTTTGTGCTATTTTCCAAATGGCGTGTAACCGGTTCATTTTCTTTGCCAGGCTCATTTTCACCAGGTTCGCTTTCTATACCATAAAACGCAAAAAACGAACGATAATCCGCATTGCAGTATAGCAATGTAGTTTCAAAAGGAGATAATAAATGTTCAAGCGTATAGCGGTATCTTCCCTCTTCGCTGTAATCTTCTTTTTTGATTCCGGCAGATACAGCTAAGCCGACTTTACGATTCTTTAATTTATCCCCTCCATTTGAACCATATGCCCAACCATAAGCAAAAACATCGTCAAGCCACTTTTTAAGAAGTGGCGGACAATTAAACCAATAGACCGGGAACTGTAAAACAAGATTACGATGTGATTCAATTAATTGCTGTTCTTTTTCCACATCAATGTTTCCGTCAGGGTAAATGTTATACAATTCGTGTACAGTATACTTTTCAGGATATTTTTTGAGTTCTTCTACCCATCGCTTATTAATCACGGATTTTTCTATGTTTGGGTGCGATACGATAATGAGAGTTTTCAAAGATTTGCCCTCCTTGAATATGGTTTACTTCTAGAGTATAGAGTACGCACTGCAAATAAGTAAGTATGCACTTTTAGTACAGGTACTTACATAAAGGTTAGTGTAAATTCAGTTTTGTATATTTTTTAGCCTACAGATTTATAGAATACTATTATTTTTGCTGGGCGGTTGGTATGGGGTGTTATAGGCATAATGCGAGTAAAATACATGACCGGATAAAGCCATGTCTTCTCGGTTATATGCGTGTATTCCATACCATTCATTTAGAGTGACCGTTACCAATGTCATATCTCCATGCCATCCTCATTCTGTATAATCTCAAAGGAATTCAAGACACAAGCCTGAGATCGGGAGGATCATGAGAAAGTGAGTATAGAGAACAAATATAAAGCGCTTGAACTGGAAAAGCCAGGTATCTACGAATTGGAGGGGCTGGAGGTTGGAGTCACCTCCAATTGTAATTTTAAATGCGATTATTGCTGCGCATACCAGCGTAATGATGGACAATGCATCAGCAGTAAAGAAGTGATACGCATCATTGATGAAATCCCCACCTTAAAGCGCGTGCGGCTGTCCGGGGGAGAGGTGACCTTGAAGTATCAGGATTGTCTGGACATTGTGGCTCACTGTTCGAGCAAGGGAATCGCTACCCAGCTCAACACTAATGCCAGCTTGCTCAGTCCTGAACGAATTGAGAGGCTGCGTGATGCGGGGCTTTCCAACATCCATATCTCCTTCAACTTCACGGACCCCGAAAAATATGCGGCATATTATCATGTTCATCCGCGCATGTATGAGACAATCGCCCAGAATATTCGGTTATGTACCGAAGCCAAGCTGGAAACGGTGCTGGAGACCTTGCTATTTGCCGAGACGCAGAACAACATGCCAGCGATCAGCGAGAAAGTATATGAACTCGGTGTACGAATTCATGAAATCCAAAATAGCATCGTGATGGATCATACCAACTGGAACGCTATCTCCACCAAGGAAGCACTTGTTCGTTCCGTTCATGACTTGATCGCACATAAAAAGGACGATACCGTGCTGTATTTCACCTGTATGGATCGTTTTGCAGAAGCACTGGGCTTCAAGGAGCAGCCAGGTGTTTATTTTTCCAACTGCGTGGATGGTAAGAAGCAGCTTCATCTTCACGGGAATGGCGATATTCTGATCTGCGAGCTGTGCCATCCTGTGGTCATAGGCAACATTTACAACGGAACTTCCTTAAAAGATATTTACACCCATAAACCCAAGCCGCTTCAGGATTTTCTCGACAAACTGCCTTGTCCTGCATACGATGCACTTTTTCCGAATGGGATATAAGAGAGGAAAGATGTAAATAACGGAGTGATTGCCCTTAAAAGCGGCTATTGCTAAATAGCAGGGATGTTACAGCATCCTTGCTATTTTTTATTATATATTTGATCACAATTCCATCAGGATTTACAATGCGTAAAAGTGAAATGAGGCAACTACCTGATTTCTATGGAATTCGTTTTCGTGAAAGGGTTTACATGCTAGAATATAAGAAGGCTATCCTCTTACGAAAGAAGGAACAGATATGAAGTACAGAAATGTAGGCAACAGTGGTCTTAAAATCAGTGAAATCGGTTTGGGCAGTTGGTTGACGTACGGGACAGCCGCCGAGCAGGAAGCAGCTCATACCTGTATTGCCAAAGCCTTTGAACTCGGGATCAATTTCTTTGATACCGCCAATGCGTATAATCGGGGTGAGGGCGAAAAGGCTATGGGAGCGGCTTTGAAGCCTTATCGAAGAGAAAGCTACGTGTTATCTACGAAGGTTTACTTTCCAATGGATTCCGGTCCTAATGACAGGGGACTGTCCCGCAAGCACATTATGGAGCAATGCGAGGCTAGTCTTCAACGTCTTGGCACGGATTATATCGATATTTACTTCTGCCACCGTTACGATCAGGACACCCCTTTGGAAGAGACGCTGCGGGCTCTGGATGACCTTCAGGCTCAAGGCAAGATCCTGTATGCTGCAGTAAGCGAATGGAGTGCTGCCCAGCTCACGGATGCTTATGGCATTGGAAAAAGGCTGAATCTGCGTCCGCTGATTGCCAACCAGCCGATCTATAATATGTTCGAACGTTATATCGAACATGAGGTACTCCCTGTATCCGGGCAGGTAGGTATCGGCCAAATTGTATTTTCGCCTCTGGCCCAAGGTATCCTCACGGGTAAATACAAACCGGGACAACCTTTACCGACGGGCAGCCGCGGGGCTGATGCCTCCGTCAATAATGTCATCAGCAGTTACATGAACGATACCGTTCTAAACTGTGTCCAGGAGCTGGATAAGCTGGCGAAGGATTTGGGTGTCACCCTGTCACAGCTCGCGCTTGCCTGGATTCTGAGAGAACCGGGTATCAGCGCTGCACTCATTGGGGCCACTAAACCGACACAAATCGAAGAAAATGTGAAAGCAGTCGAGGTGACGCTTCAACCAGAGGCATGCGCGGAAATTGAGCGGATTCTGAAGCAAGCAGAGGGGTTCGAGCCTTTGCGTTAAGCATTCACACGAGCCCCTGTAGAGGGGGACCATCAATAAAAAAGTCTCGCTCTTCCTGTCCGTAACAGAGAAGGGCGAGATTTTTTAACTTGCTTCAAGCATCGCGTAAATACCCGAAATCACACTAAATACAATCCCGCTCACTACAATGAGGTTTGTTTCTTACTAAGATCTATCGGATCGAAAAAGATGGGCAACAGCCATTTTGACTGACGAAAATCCATAGGGCTTCCAGCAACCCTAGCATCAATACCTTTTGCCCCCAGTACTTTCGTCTGGAGCTTTTGACCAATTATAATGCTGCTTTAATGACTTTTTTATAATACAGGATGGATAGTATCCCGAAAATGGAATATAAGGCGGTGTATAGTACCATAACGATGATCATAGGCATCCAAACTTCTGTTCCAAACAAGAACCAGCCGGATTGGACGGCGAAATAGCTGTGTGAAAGGCCGATTACTAATGGAATGCCGAAGTTAAAGATTTGTTTTATTTTGATGCCTCTAAGCAGGTCCCCTTGTGTGAACCCTAACTTTCTCAACACCGTATAATTGGCTTTTTCGTCTTCGCTCTCATCCATTTGCTTAAAATAAAGGATACAGCCTGATGTAATGAGAAAGGTGAGTCCTAAAAATCCAACTACAAACATGATCACTCCCATATCTCTCTTCTGATTGCTGCTCATTTCAAGGCGTGATGTTTGTTGGTCATTAAAATTGGCGGCTTTAAAGAGGCGATCGGCTTCTTTGATCTGGTCCTCATTCATCATATCAATTCCAATATATAAGGATGATTTCTTTTGAATCTCAGGATTTGCATCTTTCTTTAACCGCTCAAAGATGGTTTCGTCTACAATGACAGTGGGTAGTCCG
The DNA here is from genome assembly GCF_044907935.1 of Paenibacillus sp. RC21. Classification (NCBI taxonomy): domain Bacteria; kingdom Bacillati; phylum Bacillota; class Bacilli; order Caryophanales; family Paenibacillaceae; genus Paenibacillus; species Paenibacillus sp. RC21. Next base: position 610,796 of record NZ_JBIYCS010000004.1, on the reverse strand, counting down.
CCGGCTGTAAAATAGTAGGGAATAACATATTCCTTTTTTAGACCCAAATATTGTTGATGTATGACTTCCTTTTTCCCCTTCAAGTCCAATGGGCCAAAGCTTTTCAAGGACATAAATTTCTGTAACAGATCATTATAGCCCGTTAAAATCGTTTGACCTGGGGATACATCCGTAGCCTCCACAGATTGATCGCTTATGACAGGCAGCGTCATGGAATTCGTACCGATATTTAATCCTTCCAGAGGGGTCTCCATAATTTGCGCTGCGTTCACACTGACTTGAATGACTTCAATTTTCTTTTCACGATACTGTATGTCATGCTCCTGAAGTAACGTTTTGAATTTCTCCGCATCCGCTACATTCGTCATTGCAAAATGGGAAGGTACATTGCCCTCAGCCGCTTGATCCGCAGAATAATAGGCGATATAGCTTAAGGAGAGTAAACCGATGGCAAGTGCCGATACCGTCGTAATAATGGTCAACAACAAAGCATTGGATTTCATGCGGAACATAATGGATGAGAGAGACAGCACCTCATTAATGTTTAAATAGCCGCCTTTACTTTTTCTGATGATATTTGAAATAAAGCGGATGGATCCTTTATAAAAAAGAAGTGTTCCGATGATGACAGAGCCCAAAATAAACACCATAGCCATAAATAATTCATTCATGGATGTAAAGTCTCCACCAAACAATTTGGAAGAAACATAGTATCCTAAAGCGATGAATGAAACTCCAATGATCCCAATGATCATCTCAAAGATAGATATTTCCTTGATTTTCCCTTCGGTGGTTGAGGTCACTCTGAACAAAGACAAAATACTCTGTCTTTTGATAAAGGAATAATTCATGATCATGATCAACAGGTAGATCATACAAAATACAATAAGTGTTTGAACAAGTGCCTGGTTGGAGAAATACAGAGTAGCAATCGCATCGATGCCCGTCGTCTTAAATAAAATCATGATCACTAATTTGGAAAAGGAAAATCCAACTATAATTCCAATGAATAAGGAACTGAAGTATAGAATTAAGTTTTCAGCACTCAGGAGGCGAAAGATTTTATTTTTGGTCATGCCGATTAATTGAAACAAACCAATTTCTTTGCTGCGTCTTTTGATGAAAATATTATTAGCATACAAAAGGAAAATACAGACAATAGCGACCAGCAGGACGGATGCTGCCCGTATGGAAGCTGCACCTTTAACAGAGCCCTTCACTTCGTCCATGGAGGGATCGTATTGTAATGTGACAAAAGCGAAATAGAGCGCAACACTGAAAATGAGAGCAAAAACATAAAGGTAATAATTTTTCAGGTTTTTTTTCAAATTCTTTAGAATGAGCAGATTAATGTTCATATTGGACCCCGCCTAAGACCCCTTGGGTTCTCATGATATCTTGGAAGAAGCTTTGTCTTTCTTGTTCACCTTTATGAAGCTGTGTATACATTTGTCCATCCTTAATAAAAATGACTCTACTGCAATGGCTGGCAGCGACGGGATCGTGCGTGACCATAATGATGGTTGCCTTGCGCTTCTGGTTTAACTGGCCCAGCTTGTTCAATAAATCGGAAGCTGATTTGGAATCCAGCGCACCCGTAGGTTCATCGGCAAAAATAATACTGGGCTCATGAATAAACGCTCTGGCCGCAGATGTACGCTGTTTCTGTCCACCCGAGATTTCATTGGGGTACTTATCTTTCAACTCATAAATTCCCAGTTCTGTAGCCACGTCCTGAAATCTTCGGTTGGCCTCTTTTTTAGGCGTTTTGGTGATGGATAAGGGTAAAAGAATGTTCTCCTTCACGGTTAGCGTATCCAGCAGATTATACTCTTGAAAAATAAACCCTAAATGCTTTTTGCGGAATTCAGCCAGTTGCTTTTCCTTCATTTTCGTCATTTCGATGTCATTGATTTTAATGGACCCGTGGCTCACGTGATCAATGGAGGAAAGGACATTCAGCAGAGTGGTTTTACCTGAACCAGAGGCTCCCATAATACTGACAAATTCGCCTTCTTCAATAAGGATATCAATTCCCTTTAATACCTCCTGCATATTTAACTTATTACCGTAGCTTTTATGAATTTTATGGGCTTCTAAAATATTCACTTCGATGCACTCCTTTTTGTTCTTGTAACTTTATTATAAAAATAGGGATGCTGCTTTTCCTTTGATTGAGCGAACAATACATAAAAGCATGTGACATCTCTGTCACATGCTCACCATACTCACGAAATCATTTTGTTTGGGAAAAATTAAAGTAAAGGTTGTACCGGCGTCCGGTTTGGAATGCATATCTATATGTATGAGCAAAGGCGTTGCTGCCTTTTTCGTTAAATATAACCCCATGCCCGTTGAAGTATGATCAGAATGTTGGGTCGTGGATGTAAAACCTTTCTCGAAAATACGGGGTATATCCTTCGGATCAATACCGCGACCAAAGTCTTGGACCTCAAGCCGTATTCGATCATTTTGTTCATAGCTGTGAATGATAATATCACTGGCATCGCTATATTTGATGGCATTGGTTAAGAGCTGCCTAACGATAAAAGCAAGCCATTTGGCATCACTCAGCACTTCCATTTGCTCAAGTTGGATATCAAAACCGATCCCTTTTTGGATGCACCATGATTGTAATGTTTTAATCTCTTTAAAAACCAGAGATTTTAAATTCACTTGCTCCACATACAAATCATTTTCAATAAAAGATATGCGTTTGTGATGGAGCTGCTGATCCAGCAGTAAGTGAATTCGTAACCATTCATAAGTTAGTTGAGCCTTTAGGGATTTATCGTCCAATCGCTCAATCATCAAATGCATGGCGGTCAAAGGTGTTTTTACCTCATGAATCCAGGATAATAGTTCATCTTTTTCGTGTTCAAGTGTCAATTGATTTTGCGAGATGATTTGTTGTAATCGTTCGGTCTGGTCGGTGATTTTTTGTTCAATGATTTGCTCAAATGGACTCTCCGGTTCGCCTATACCCGTTAATTCGAGAGGGATTTCCCATTCTTCTAGTGTTTTATAGAATTTGGTTTCTTTAGGGTAGCGGATAATTAAAAAACCCAAGAATACCATCATAGATAAGAAGACAATATAAAGGATCGGCATAAACGGGATTGCTGCATCCACATAAGCGATGAGCAGGATAAGGAATTGCTGACATACAAAAAGTAGAATCCAGCTTCGCCTTTCCATAAGATATTTTTTAATCATAGGCATGTGCCTCTTCTGTAGCCATGTAGCCTTGCCCCACCTTCGTTTCAATGAAACGGCCCAAATCCAGCTCATCCAGTTTTTTTCGCAGGCGATTCAAGTTGACGGTCAGGGTATTGTCGCTGACAAAACGTTCATCATCCCAAAGGCTTTTAATTAATTCCTCCCGGGAGACAATTTTGTTTTTTTGCTCAATTAGAAGCTTTAAAATATAAATTTCGTTCTTGGTTAATTCGATGGAGCCAGCCTCATTGGCAACTACATTTTTTTCGTAATCGACCGTGGCTCCACACCATGTTTTCAGGGAGACAGGTTCTGTATTGTAATTGTACACGCGGCGAAGTGTCGCCTGTAATTTTGCAATGAGTACATCAAAATGAAACGGTTTTTGGATAAAATCATCCGCTCCAAGCTGCATCGACATCACCATATCCGTAGGGTGATCACGTGATGATAAGAAGAGGATAGGGACGTTAGAGCGGGATCGAATCATTCGACACCAATGAAACCCATCAAATTTCGGTAATTGAATATCAATCACGACCAGATCAGGCTTTATCGTTGTGAATTCCTGAATTACCTTACTAAAGTCCTGGATGCCATACACATCATAGGCCCATTGAGTTAATCTATCTTTAACTTCATGAAATAAAGTTTCATCATCTTCAATTAGCAAGATTTTAAACAACGATTTCACCGCACTTTTAACATTTTTATATAAAGTGTATAGCAAAATTGGTTTGCGTGCTATATGTATAAGTCTCCACTTTATACTGCGCTAATCTGCTGTTAATAGTTGAGCTCTATAGTAGGATCTATATCCACAAATATCATATAAACTAAAGGATGGATACAAGTATGGGGATTCATACGTATTTTCGATCGCTAAACGAGCTGGAAAGGATCATCCGCTGTCCAGGCAAGTTTAAATTTGAAGAACACAGCGTATCTGCTCATTCGTGGAAAGTGGTACAGTATGCCAAAACGCTGGCTGATATCGAAGAGCGAAACGGCGTAAGCATTGACTGGAAAAAGCTTTACGAGATCACAAGTAGTCACGATTATGGGGAGATTTTTATTGGAGACATAAAAACGCCTGTTAAGCATTCCTCCAAGGAACTCCGGTTATTAATCCAGCAGGTCGAAGAAGGTATGGTTGAGTATTTTATTGAAGAGAACATTCCGGAGGAGTTCAAAGCCATTTTCCGCAAACAGTTACGGGAAGGCAAGGACAATTCAGTAGAAGGTTTGATCCTTGAAGTTGCTGACAAGATGGATCAGGTGTACGAAGCATTTGCCGAACTACAGCGGGGAAATACTGAAAAAGAATTTATAGTCATGTATCGTAATGCGCTCGTTAAAATCAAAAATATTCGATTAAAATGCGTTGATTATTTTTTGGAAAATATTTTGCCGGATATGGTTAAGGAAGAAACGCCTTCATCCATTGATATTAAAAAGATTACGGAAGAAGCCTTAGCACTATAAATGAATTTTCTTACCGTCCAGAAGCTACAGAAGCGCTTCTGTTCATACATAATGATGTTTTTTTTAGTAATGGAGTAACCCCCGTATAAAAATAAAGAGCAATAAGTGGCAGTGATTAAAACTGCCCTTATTGCTCTTTTCTTCATGCATAGTCCTTGAACACTTTCTTAATATATGAAAATGTTATTTATTCCGAAAAAGGGTTGGGGAAATTCGTTTTAGTGGCTGCATTTTGTTGCTTGGTATTGCCAATTCCAAGTTCGCCATTTTTGTTATATCCCCAAGACCAGACCGTTCCATCCGCTGTCAAAGCGTGCGAATGGTTGCCTGCTGCACTGAATGCTACTACATCAGTAAGTGGAGTATTCATTTCATCTACCACTTGGGTAGGGACTTTAATAGAAAATACATCGGTTCCATCACCTACCTGCCCATCATTATTCGTTCCCCATCCCCACAGAGTTCCGTCATTTTTAAGGGCAAAAGTTTGGGATTTGCCTGCTTTCAGTCTACTTACATCGGAAATATTGATCAATACGGGTGATCTTCTAAAAGTAGAGGTTCCGTCCCCAAGCTTTCCAGAAGTATTGCTACCGGAAGCGTATACTTCTCCGCTATTCGTTAAAACATAAATGCGGTCAGCCCCGGCAGTAAAGGTTTTGATATCATCAATTCGATATTGAACAGGGGTAAGCTGGTTTTCTTTATCATCCTGTCCCAGTGCGCCATCATAACCTTTTCCCCATACCCATAGCTGATTATTTTTGTCTAAAGCTGCACCAAAGCTATCGCCAGCGTCAATGGCTACAATATCCTCCAAACCTTGTACCTGGACAGGCTTAACGGAAAAGGCGGAAACCCCTTTTGTGCCAATACCGAGTTGCCCAAAGTTATTTTCTCCGTAGGCCCATACGGTTCCGTCATTTTTTAAGGCCAGTGTGAATTGACCTCCTGCTCTCACTTCCTTAACATCATTAATATATTTGTTCTTAACAGGCTCTCTTGCCGTATCCCTCTTATTTCCAGTGCCCAGCTCGCCGTAACTTGCAAAACCCCAGGACCAGATGGTTCCGTCTTTTTTGAGCAAGGTTGAATGCAAATCACCAGCATCAATCATAGCGATATCAGATACAGCCGCTTGCATCGGACTTGTTTTATTATTTCCTCCACCAGCGCCTACGCCGAGTTTGCCATTACTGTTACTTCCCGTTGCATAAAATGAAGATCCATCTTCCATGGCCAGGAAAGCATTAGTTGTCCCTGCCGAGAGCAAATGATCGTAATTTACAGTAGAATCAGCGCTTGCTGTAATGGAACTTCCCATCAGAAGTGTGGATGCGGCGAGAGCTGCGAAACCTAGTTTTTTTAACATATTACTAAACACACCTTTCGAAATATAATGGATAATACTGACATGATTACAGCAACCAAATTGTTCCTGCCCACGTCTTAATAGTGAATCGTATTTTATAAACCAGATTAGGGAGGATCACTTATGAAAAATAGAGTTTCTGCCCTTGCCCTTATCTTGCTTGCAGCAGCATTATTGTCGGCATGTTCTAAAACAGAATCGGTTACGTTGGTTAACGAATCTAACGAATCGGTAGCTCAATCTATTTTTGATTTAGATCGTCTGGAAAGCACAACGGTATACACGGGGCGTGCTAAAATCGAAAGTATTGAAAAGATTGAAAAAGAAGTAGAACAACCATTAGCTGCCCCCACCATGGACTATTTGATCCGATTTGAACAGCCTGTTCAATTTGCTAAAGGACTGCCCAAAAGTGATGATCCAACCGAAAAGCCTATCCAGTCGGTGTATATATCTGTTCCAGATACACATATTTATAAGCAGATGGATGATCAGCGCAGGCAATTAATCAATCCAGCAGAATTACAGGTGGGGGAACCCATTGAAGTCTCTTATGTGTACCCTGTAACACCTGTTTTCCTGGCATTGGAAATCATCGTGCTGGATGAATGATAAAGGAGGCTGGTAAGGCCTCCTTACTCCTATGGAAGCACATTACATCGTAAGGCTTAGGTGATATTAATGAGTTTTACCATGTTGTAGATATAACGTGTTTGCTCATACTTCACCATAGTGCCTGCAGAGTTTTTAACTTGAATACCGGTCGAGCCTCCACCATCAAGAAGAATGGCTTCAAAGCAATCCTGTTGGATAAAATAATTGCGAAGCTGTTTCAGAGTCGCATTTTCATGAACAACCAGGTAGACCTGCCAAATATTATTCACGACTTTGAAGCCTAGGCCAGTTCGCCCGGTGGAGTCGGTGTATCGCAAGGTTCCATTCAAATCGAATTTTTCAATATCTTTTAAAGCCTCAAGCCATTCTTTTTCCTCCATCTTCAGCGACAGGCTGCCGCCGCTAATAATAGACTTATACGTAATCGAAGTCCCCATTTGTTTTTTGAGATCCGTCACACTTGAAGCACGGGTAATCCCCATTTTTGTTTTGTTGCTCTCCGTGTACACAAATGCTGTACCCCGGCTATTCCCTTTGGCATTCGCCTTGCTGTCATGGGTATTATTGGGTGTGACCGCAATGGATAGGCAATCCGTCGGCGGCTTTGTTGTGCTGATGGGGTTGAAGAAGCCCCCATTAATCCCATAGTCGGTTTGCTGTGTGATCCGGCTTCTAATATTTTTATTTTGAATATTCGAAGCTGGCGTAATGATCACATGAAAACCATCGGACGTTTTGGTATAAGAGTAGTTTGTTGGCATTATGGGCAACCTCCGGGTGAAGTATTTTGAAACCGAATCTCGCGCGATAATTCGTTTCTCATATATATAGGAAATTTACAGCCGTCTCTTACAACCTGGAAATCAAATTTTTCTAAAAATATTTGATATAGCGTGTACTGAGACAATGCTTGACTTCAAGTTAACTTTAAGTAGTAACATACTGGATGTAACGTGATGGTGATCAGAAAGGCCGATGACATTCTTTTGATATAGGAGTGATGGAAATTGAAAAAGAAACAACTGGGTAAAAGTGACCTTAAAGTATCTGCACTGGGTCTGGGCTGCATGGGAATGTCCGAATATTATGGAGAGTTGAATGATCAGGAGTCGATCAAAACGCTTCATCGTGCGTTGGAATTGGGGATCAACTTCTGGGATACAGCAGATGTCTATGGTGTAGGAGAAAATGAAAAATTGATCAGTCAAGTCCTGCGGAGCCACCGGGATGAGGTGGTATTGGCTACCAAATTCTCCATTATGCGCGGAGAGGATGGGGGATTCTTGGGTGTAAACGGCCGTCCTGAATATGTGAAGGAAGCGTGTGACCGCAGTCTTCAAAGGCTGGGTGTAGATGTCATTGATTTGTACTACCAGCACCGTGTCGATCCGAATGTACCTATCGAGGAAACGGTCGGCGCGATGAGTGACCTGGTTCAGGCGGGTAAAGTCCGCTATTTGGGACTGTCCGAAGCTTCTCCTGCGCTCATTCGACGCGCCCACAAGGTGCACCCGATCACAGCCCTGCAAACGGAATACTCCTTATGGAGCCGGGAAGCGGAAGATGAGGTTATACCCGCTTGCAAGGAGCTGGGAATTGAGTTTGTAGCGTACAGTCCGCTGGGACGCGGTTTTTTGAGCGGGCAAATTCAGAAGTTTGATGATTTTGCAGAAGATGATTTCCGTCGTACCGTGCCACGCTTTCAGCCTGAGAATTTCCAGAAAAATCTCGATCTCGTACAGCATATTAAGGACCTCGCTGCTCAAAAAGGGGTCAAGCCTTCTCAACTGGCCTTGGCATGGCTACTTGCGCAAGAGGGAATTGTACCGATTCCAGGCACCAAGCGGGTTACTTATTTAGAGGAAAATGCGGGGGGAGTCGATATCTCTTTATCTACGGAGGAAATGGAAAATATTAACGAGATCATTCCCAAAGGAATGGCAGCTGGCCTTCGTTATGCGGCAGAGCGGATGCCGAATTGGCAAGCAGAATAATTCCAGCTTTATAACCCAAAAAGCCGTCCTTAACGCGGATCGGCGCGAAAGGCGGCTTTGCGGGGCTTACATATACAGCTATGGTCGTGGTTTGAAAATACCGAAGGGACGTCCTACAGGCAGGAACGTACGGCCAAAATGTGCATTCAGAACAGCGGCTCCTGTACCGTATAGCGAGAGTAGACCAATACCCATTTCAGCATAAGCGGCGATGGTATGGAAAATCTCTGGTGCAACGCCGAATGCATCAAAGCTAAGACCGAGGAACAGAAAATCAATCAGGACAAAGATAAAGAATAGGACCTTATGCGTCTCCATCGCTCCAATGGTCATGAACAGCGTGAAGATGAGGTAGCCGGCAAAGGCAAAGCCGAGCTGCTTACCGTCTACAGCAGACGCCAGCTCAGGGCCGAATACGCCCATTTTGATCATCCAGCTACTGGCTACGGCTAACCAGAAGAAGGCGTAAGCACCAAAAGCCGTCATGCCAAAGGTGTTGTTATGCTTTGCATCCTGAATGCAGGCAAACAGCTGTGCAAAGGCACCAAGGAAGATAGCCCAAGGGATGATGAAGCTCAAGCCCTCAGTGAGACCGAGCTTTTGGGATGAAGCGACAAGCGTTACAATAGCCAAGCCAAACAGACCGATCGCGCTCGGATCGGCCGTTACGATTTTTACGTTAGAATGAGATTCGTTTTGCATGAAAAAATAGAAGCCTCCAATAATGTTCAAGTACGCGTCAATCTGCCGATGCCAGAATCACACTGACATATTGTAACGGAAACAGAGGAACTCGCATAGTACATAATTCTGCTAGCGATTGCGGTTGCCTTTATTCACATTATTGCTCCCACCCTCAATACTGACTGATTTGCCTGAAGTATCTGTGATGTTGTCCTTAATTTCATTGGAGCTGGAATCGGTGACACGTATTCCTATGTTGGAAAATCCGGAGTACGTGGTCATTTCGTTACCAATAATTTTGTTGTTGTTTGCGTTAGCAAGGCGAATGATTGTGTCAGGATTAAGTGAAGAATTGGTTTGAAAAAACTCATTGTCTGTAAAAGTATTGCCGTCCGATTGAACCAGAAGACCTTGCAGGGATGCATTTTTTATCGTATTTTTGTATACATTATTGTCTGTTGCTCCAGTCAGTACAAAGATTCCCCGAGGATAATTTTCAATTACATTATTGTTGACGGTGTTGTGGGCACCGCTATTAGGGATACGAATGCCAGCATATCCGTCGGATTGATGGGTTTTGTTAATAATTTGGTTTCCGGTGACCGTTGTGTAGGTTGCGCGTGACAGATTGATTCCACTGCCGCCGCCCGAATTGGTAATTTGGTTATTCGTAATTTTGACGTTACGGAACTCGCCTGCCGGATAGCTTTCATGTCCGGTGGCAATGGCATGTCCATTATTCTGGTCAAAGCGGCTGTTGGTAATCTCTGAATCTCTCGTTCTGCGAAGAAGGGCTCCGATTGTGGTATCGCTAATCTCCACGCGATCCAGCGTGAGGTGCGAGACGGCCACATCTATAATCATACCGCCTACCTGACTTTCGCCACGAGCTTCACGGTTCGCACGGTCTGCGTCAATGGTGAGATTCGATAACTTCACGTCTAGTCGGTCAGAATTGTTTCGTAGAATCGGATTCCCAATCACGTATTGGTTTTTAGACCCTGTTTTTTTGAAAATCGTTTTGCCCATTCCGTCACCGTTCAGACTCACCCCGGCATATAAACGGATCGAATCGTCGACCAGATATGTACCTGCCGGGAAGTACACGGTTCCCTCTGTACCACGATCATAAAAATACTTCAACGCATTTTGGATTTCCCTGGATTGTGATGAATTCGAATTGGGTTTAACGCCAAGATCCTTGGCATTAATTACATTGTCGGCTGCTTGGGCCACATGCGAGCTTCCTCCTATAGAGCCTTGAATAACGAGTGCAATGACAGCTACCAGCAATAAGCTGAGCCTGCCCTTGCGATTAAAAATACTAGACATTGTAAACACTCCTCCTAACAAGATTGTTGAAACAATTACATAATTACCCTTAATGTATCGGTTAAAATGGGTTTTATTTCAAGTCTTTACTACAATAAAATTACAGAGCCACTAACTTTCAGCTTGCTTTAATTTTATTTTCAGCTTGACTGGGTACAATCAAGGCAATTTTCCTTGGGAGGACACATAACGAATGAAAACGAAAAAGACCGTTTGGATTCCAGCAATAATCGCAGTGACGGCAGCAGCTCTGCTCGTAATCTACTATTACTACATGTCTTCGGTTTCCGGCGGCGGACCTGGTCCGCGACCGCCAGAAGGCGGCGTAAGTAACCTGCCTACAGGGCCTGTGGGCAGACGTCCCGGTGGAGAAGGTGGGGGCAATGGGGAAATATTCAAGACTTTGGGTACGATCTCCGTATTCCTTGGCGCGGCCGCTTTTTCTTGGTTCTGGTTTAAGAAGAAGCTAAGATCGCCATCGATATGGGTCAGAAAAGCCGGGAAGTTGTTACATTCCCTGCATAAGCTGCTGGGTTGGGCGACCTTGATCCTGATTGCTGTTCACGGTATCTATTTCTTGATTACCAAGCTTCAAGATCACAAAACCTACACCGGGCTTGCGGGCTTTGCCATTCTGCTGGCAATCGCCGGGTATGGCTTCTTCATTAACAAAGTTCGTAACAAGTGGATGCGGACCGTGCATCGTTTGCTGGGATTGCTTTGGGTTCCCGTGTTGCTGCTACATGCTGGCGGATCCGCGATCATGGCGGTCATCGCCAGCCTTGCAGTGGGGGTTCTTGTCTGGGTACTGGAAAGAATGGCAGGCAAAACGACGAAGCCTGTCCCAGGGGACGCTCTCTGACTATCTTGAATGGTGTTACGTCGGGATTTGTGATAATATTTACACTTATATAAAATGAGGAAGTGACAAAGTGATAAACATAACGATTCCAATCCCGGACATCACGATTACCAAACAGGTTAACCCTGAACTGAGCCATATTTACGGATTTACAGATTTCCACCTGATTCCCAGAGATAAGAGTGGTATTTTTATGTTTTACAACGCGCAGGAGGAATTATTGTTCGTTGGTAAAGCAAGAAAGCTGAGACAAAGAATCAAAAAGCATTTTGAAGACACCGTATCGCCGATTAAGGCGAATCGCAACGAAGTGGCGATTATTGAGGTTTGTATTGTAGAGGATGCGGTAGAGCGAGAAATCTATGAAACCTACATCATCAATTCACAGAAGGCTAAATATAACGTCGAGAAAGTGTTTTTTAAGTAATGAAGTAACTTTCGTGTGAACATAAAGAGCAATAAGTCGCAGTGATTGTACTGCCCTTATTGCTCTTTTGTATTACTGTATTTAGATCCTTCCAGAGAGGGTGACGTGGTATGAATAAAACAGACCGTCTGCTAGCGATCTTGCTAGAGTTGCAGCGTAAGGATATTTTACGAGCCGAGGATTTGGCGGCTATATTCGAAACGAGTGTAAGAACCATCTATCGGGATATTCAGGCTCTAAGCGAATCGGGCGTACCGATTGTAGGAGCGCCGGGCATTGGATATTCCTTGATGGAGGGGTACTTCCTGCCCCCAGTGAGCTTTACCGTAGAAGAGGCTGTGGCATTGCTAATCGGGACGGATTTTGTCGAACAAAAATTTGATACAGATTACGGGACCAAGGCGCAGGCTTCCCGTAGGAAAATTGAAGCCATTTTACCGGAGAGCGTTCGCAGGGAAGTTTCCCGGGTGCGTACAACCATCAGACTGCTCGCGGTAGGTGAAGGGGCAAACCATAGAGAGAAAACTTATTTGGAAACGCTGCGTCTCGCTATATTGGAACAACGGAAGGTACGATTCGGCTACTCCAAAAGAATGCCAGAGGCTGACGGGAATCGTCAAAGTGTGCGTGTGGTCGCCCCCTATGGTCTTGTACTGACTCATGGTTCATGGGTTTTGCTTGGTCAATGCGAATTGCGGCAGCAGCTCCGCCACTTCCGCTTGTCCCGTATGGACGAGCTGACCGTGCTGGAGGACAGGTTTCAGCTCCCCGCCGATTTTAAATTGCAGGATTACAAGCAAGCAGATGATCGCCATATATATGTTCGCATACTAGCCCGTCCTGAGATTGCTGATAAAGTGAAGGAAGCGAACAATTTTTACATGGAGGCTGTAGAGGAGCATCCGGATGGACTGCATGTACTCTTCCGTGTCAGACAGCCGGAGGAACTACTGCAATGGATACTAGGGTGGGGTGCAGATATGTTCGTGCTGGAGCCTGAATCGCTCCGGGATCGGGTACGAACGGAAGTCGAAAAAATGTTGAAATGCTACTGACATAAGGCTGTCAGTAGCAATTGTGTATAGTAAAGCTACTTGAAGGAGAGGGGCAGTTAATAGTATATGAATACAACAACCGAAACATTGCAGCGTTTTGAACAAACGGTACAACACTATCTTCTTGAATTGGACCACTTTAGCTTGGAGCAATTGCAGTACACACCACAGGAAGGCGAATGGTCGCTTGGACAAATGTACCTTCATTTGGTGAACTCTGCTCTTTATATGCATCTGAAGAACATTGATCTTTGTCTAAAGCCAGATGGAGAGATAGGGACTAAAACGGAGGCAGGCACGGCCATTTTTGATCTGGGAGGCTTTCCGCCCGTGCGTATCCAGGTCCCGCCATCCCCGCAGTACACTCCCCAGCAACCGACTGGCAAAGAAGAAATTGTGGAGGGATTAAACGTTGTAATTGGAAAAATGAGAGAGATTGAGCCGAACGTTGGGGAAACAGCAGGGAAGTCTACCGTTTCTCATCCCAGATTCGGCGCGTTGAACGCTGGAGAGTGGTTTACGCTTATCGAGATGCATTATCGCCATCATCTTTTGCAGAAGGAGCGCTTGAAGCACGCAATAGCCGATTAATCGTCTCCCGGCGCAGCCCGATGAACTGGCCGATTTCCTCCTGCGTCAGCACGTCCGTTAACGTGGCGGGGGCAATATAGGAGTGGAACCAGCGTTGAAGCTTCCGAAGCTTCTCGGCAGGTGACACCTCGGTGAGCTGGTCAATTCGTTGCTGCATCATGCGCAACTTGTCCTGTAGCTGCAAAGCGATAGCCCGACATTGAGCCGGGTCCTGCTCCAGCGCCTGATACCATTCTTTTTGCGACAGAACCTCAACCTCAGAGGTTACCAGCGCCACCGCTGTACCATAATAAGGATTGGGGCTGATCAGGGAGTGGTGCGGGATGATTTCATCGGGCACAATAACGTTGACTAAAATTTGTGAGCCGTCCTCATGGACTCGGATGATTTTTAACAAGCCACTCTTTAACAGATACAGAGGGCCGGATTCTCCTTGTCGAAATAGGGTCTCCCCTTTGTGTAATATCATGAACGTGAACAGCCTCCATTTCATGTATTTCGGTTTTTAGATGAACCCGCCGTTGACGCGGATCGTCTGCCCGGTAACCCATTGTGATTTGGCGCTGACCAGGAACTCAATCACATCCGCGATATCCTCGGGTTCACCGAGACGGCCGAACGCATTCATTTTTTTCATACCTTCGATCTGCTGCTCGGTTTTCCCTTCTTGAAAAAGCTCGGTATTCACGGGGCCGGGAGCCACGGCGTTGATCGTAATTTGTTTGCTTCCGAACTCCTTGGCAAGCTGACGGGTAAATTGCTCAACGGCGCCTTTGGTACCCGCGTATACGCTATACGAAGGAAACATTTGTCCAATCACGGATGTGGAAATGTTCACGATTCTTCCGTAGTTCTCCATATGCTTCATCGCTTGCTGGCAAGCAAAGAAGGTGCCTTTTACATTCAGTGCAAATTGTTTGTCAAAATCGGCCTCTGTCACGTCTGCAAGCGGCTTGGTGATCATCAGCCCTGCGTTGTTAACCAGAATATCCACTTTTCCAAATTCAGTAATCGTACTTGTAAATAATGCTTCAATATCACTCATCTTGCCCAAATCAGCGTGAAGTGCTATGGCTTTGCCGCCTTTTTGAATAATGCCCTCCACGACTTCTTTGGCTTTGTCCGGGCTGCTGGCATAATTGATGATTACATTAGCGCCCAGATCAGCCAGCTGCTCGGCAATGGCACGTCCAATTCCTCTGGAGGAACCGGTAATAATCGCTGTTTTTCCGTCCAAATGCTTCATATGTGCTTAACCTTCTTTCCATATATTTTTTAAGAGATTCCTTTTTCTAAAAGCGCCCATACATCCGAAAACTCCTGGTCAATCGCAGGATTCTTCCATTCGTAAGCATGAGCGGGATGATGGAAACGGGCTGTGGCATAGAAAAGGGTACGCGCCAGTTGGGCTGGCTGATCCGATGTGATGCCCCCGCGTACAATGATGTCAGCGAGCTGATCTACAATGTGGGCGATATGCTGGTCGATTAAATCAGTGGCTTGCTCGGTGACCCGGGTATACATGTCGAACATTTCCTCGTCATCGCGGGCATAATACTGCTTGAGTTCGATCAAGGTCTGTGTATATCGTTGTAAATGCGGCGTTCCCAGCAGGGATGAATCCTGACACACCTCCGTTAACGGAGCGATAATCTTTTCATTCAGCCATTTTTCGGTCACGCCTTCAAGAAGCTCGGCTTTGCTTTTAAAATGTCGATAAATGGTGCCATGACTTACTCCCAATACTTTGGCAACATCGGTCACGGAGGTTTTGGCTACACCAAAACGTCTAAGTGTGTCTTCTGTAGCGATGAGAATCTGTTCCTTGGTTAAAATATCTGAGGATTTTTCCATAGAGACACGGTCAAGTTGCCGTGTGAGTCACCTCCTTAAAGTCAGGATATCAAAAAGAGTATCAAATGACAAATATTTATTTTTGTCATTTGATACTCTTTTATTTTTAAACTAATTTAAAGGAATAAACTGAAACCCTACAACAGTGATTCGATGACAGAATCTATTTCAAAGGGCTCCGTCGTTGATTCAAATCTTCCATTTACATGACCATCGCGATCGATCAGAAACTTGGAGAAATTCCACTTGATCCCGTCGCCAGCGTATATTTCCGGATACTTATCCCTCAAGAAATCCTCCATCCATTGACCGTCCTTGGTTTGGGTATCGAAGCCTTGAAACGGTGCCTGTTGTGTCAGATATTGAAATAAAGGATGAGGAGATGGACCTCTTACATCCGTTTTCTCAAATAGCGTGAATGTTACTCCATGGTTAATTTGGCAGACTCCCTGAACTTCCGAATTGCTACCCGGCTCTTTTTCATTGAATTGGTTACAAGGAAACGCGAGAATTTCAAAACCCTGTTCCCGTCGACTTTCATAGAGCTTCTGTAGATCAGCGAATTGACGGGAAAAGCTACATTTGCTGGCTGTGTTTACGATGAGGAGAACTTTCCCGCTGTAGTCTGACAGTTTAATCGGCTTCCCGTTAATTGAGGTTGCTTGAAAATCATAAATAGACATATTAAAATCCCTCCTCATATTACTTTTTATACATCATATATCCAGAGTGTCTATTGGTCTAATATATTATTCGAATGACCTTTATAGGTAGAAGGGGATTTGCCTCTTTCATATCAAACTGTGGCATTCGCCGTTACCAAGATAGAATATGGATGCATATTCATGTAATGCGTGCAAAAACCCAACAGAATCGAGGGATACTCGTGCCCATTGGAAAGATGATTCAATATAAGGAAATGCGACAACATCCCGTTTTAAGTTCTTATCTGCCGGAGACCCGTTGGATTAGCAATGCAAGAACTTTGCGCATGCTGGACGAATATCGGACGGTTTTCATTAAGCCTAATTATGGAAGCGGGGGGACTGGTATTATACGGGCCAAAAAGCTGGGGAGGAGGTATGAGATTCGTTGCGGCTCCAGTCGAAGAATTGTCAGATCCCACGCGGTGAGAAGAGCGATCAAAACCCATCGGAGGCCTCATCGCCGTTATTTGGTACAGCAAGGACTTCGGTTAGCGAAGTACAAAGGTTCGATTTTTGATGTTAGAGTGTATATGCAGAAGCCGGATTCGGAATGGGTCATTTCAGGAATAACCGGTCGTGTTGCCGCACCCCAAAAAGTGGTTACCAATTACCGCAAAGGAGGACATGCGGCACCATTGTCCAAAGTGCTTTTAAAGGTCTTTAAAAATGACAGAACGAAAATGAAAGAGACTCTGGATCAGATCATCGAACTTTCTAAAATGGTTGCCGACACGATAGATAAAAATCATCCGTTTCGCGAGCTGGGTATTGATCTTGCTATTGAGAAGAATGGTCAAATCTGGATTATCGAGGCCAATCCGCATCCCGGACATAAGTTGTTCAAGCAGCTCCCCAATCATAAGATGATTCACAACATTTTGAGAAACAAACGTCGGATTGAAAAACATTAGTATAAAGTTATACTCCATTTTTCAGCCTGAATCCGGCCCTCATCAAGAGCCGAATTCAGGCTGATGTGTTATTTTGTCTTGTTTTATAGTGTGGTCATTGGCCTCGCGGTTCAACATATTCAATAAAAGTGCCATCCGGGTGCTCTACAAAAATACTCGGCCCCACAGGACCGTGCTGATCCCTTACAATCGGGGTCCCTTCTGCGGCCAGAATGGCTTTAAGCTCTGTCATGGAGTCCACATACACTACAGAGCGCAGGTTTTTGGCAAGCTCCAAAGCTTGCTCGGTCCCCGAAACGATGACATAGGGATAGACCGAGGCTAATTGAAGCTCGGCGTCGGGAATAGCCCATTGTCTGTCTGACGGCTTTCCTGTTATTTTTTCATAATGGGCTACAGCCGACTCCAGATTACTCGCAAATACGGGAATAAAATGATCTGTAATATTCATAATTTCATCCTCCAGTTGAGTTGTACATAATGGTGGTATTTTATGTAAAAAGAAGCCGCTCAAAATCATGAGAAGGCTCCTTATTACGGATAATGGTTCAGTTATCCGTCGAACTACCTAAACTGAATGAAAGAATTGTTTGATATTCGTTTACATGAGGCTGCGGAAAAAGAATATAACCAGCTGGATGGTTCAGTTCTTGATGAGGTCAATAAAGTCAATGAAGGAGTTAATATTCCGGTATGGAAAAGACAATATGATTAGAATGGTGAAGATCATTATAGGAGCAGACTACTCCCCCTGCTCTTGTCTTGCCTGCTCTCCTGCTCACCGATCCAGAAGCCAAGCGCGAGTAATGCTAAAAAAAAAAAAGACGCTTCTGGTTTCCCAAAGACGTCTTTAATAATCTTCAATCCATAAAGATACATATATAAATAAGACGTAAGCTAGAACAAAGAATGTAATCACACTAAGGGGGATAATCCAAGTAAGATGAGTCTTAAATGGTGTTAGCATTTTCTGGATAGTCGGCAGAGATCTATATTCTAATTCTTCTAAATCTTCCTCCGCTTCTTCTTCATCTCTAACTAAAAGTTCACTCCATAACTTGTAAGTTCAACAGCTGATGGCTTGACAGACGATGTACTATTCTCTTTTGATTGAGACTGAATTAATTTTTCAACCTTTTTGCTTTTTGTCTCTTGCCCGCCTATCAGTACCTTCCAACTATCGCCCTTTTTAATGATGGGGTATGTGACTGTATTTATTGAACCATCATCTTTTCTAGTTAATTCAACCGTAGCAGTATAGGTGCCATCAGAAGCTGAAACGACATTTTTGATGCTGACATCAGAAAATGGATTATTGCTTACTGATTCCTTATACTCTTTCAATTGTTCCTGTTCGCTATTAAATCTCGTATCTATCACCCATTTTGCGGCTTCCGAAGCATCTCCGGATATTGCGGCTTCCACATAGTTTTTTATTGATTGTTTGGCTAATTCTTCATTAGAAGCACTCTCGGCGCCAGTAAGACCAGGAAATACGGACATTGCAAGCAAAGAAATCAATAACATTGTCTTTTTTATTTTACCATTAAAGCTTGAAAATTTCATTAATATTCCATCCTTTCTTTTTTTAGATAAATATACCTTACGTCGTTTTGGAATAAATGTTCACTACAATCATGTAAAAAAGTTCAATAATAATGAGGCCGCCACCTGAATACAATTTACTTGTTATCTTCTTCCTTAACATAAGTAGCGTCATATGCAATAATTACTTTGGTTTTATCTGTAGCCTCTGAAACATCGTAAACTACTTCATTTTGACTGAAGTGTTTTTACAAACAATCCATCCTTCGTTTTGATCCTGTCAGGATGATTAAGTTGTTCTACAACATCGGCCGGAACTGGCTCGTAAGTAACACTTTCCGATTTTCTAAGGATATCAGCTTCGGCATTTACATTATTTATAATACATCCAGTGAATGCAACAGCACTCACTGTTAAAATAGCCAGCATCCAAGTTATTGGTTTTAATTTCATAGAAACCTCACAAATTATTATTTATTTTGTATATCCATTTCCAGATATAGAAATTCCGCCAGAGTGATTTCCAATGAGTAAATACACTGGGTTATCTGATGTTCCTTTAGGAACATTATAAAATGTAATTGTTGTCTTATTGCCGTCACTAATATTGCCATAAACCTGAACTGTATCAGATTTATTTTTATAATCTTTAGTCATGAATTGATAGTTAACTCTAGCTGGTTTACTAGAACTATAGGTGTCCTGTACTAAAGTAACAGAAACTTGCCCAGATCTATGAGTAGGTAAAGGGCTTGGCATGTGAAATAATATTATAAATATATTGCATTGTTATTATAATTTTTTATCAATGGTAATCATTTCAATAATAATTATATCACACGATTTCTGTTTTTCTACGCAAATGTTCAATAATCCCCTATAAATGAATCCCCTCTCCTAGATAGCTAACCTTACAAAGCTTTTAACAAGCTTGTATTGCCATTTCCTTTAGGTTAAAGGATAGGTTTTATGGGTCATTGGTTGGTTTTTGAAATTAATATTTATAGACAGTATGAACACTTTCTCTATTAAACAGACATTTAACATTCACTTTAACGAAGAAGCAAAATTGATAATTATAGGGAGTGTTTCACTTGTTCTAAGATGTAATTTCCAGAAATGAGATTAATTTATTGAAAATATATACATTAATTAATCTGTGGTCAATTTATTTTTTACATAAATACATTCTTTTGAATTATTTGATATGATTAAGCTTTTCTCAAACTACAACGTGAACCCTAAGAAACAACGCAAAGAAGTCTCCAGACCTGAGGCCCAGAGCTTTCTTTGTTTAGGTCAGTTATTATTTTGCGTCCGAAGGCAATGAACCGGCTACGCCCCAAATTTCCACATTAACTTTGTTTGTACCACCGCGGAACTGAATTGTATATCGTCCAGAACGCAAACCGTCCGAAATTCCCGCATCAGTACTTCTCCAAACTGTTTCACTGTTTTTGCTGATTGTCTTGCCGTCAACATACACTTTACCAGAATCGTTGTGCTGTACAGTAAAATCAACCGGGGCATTAACATAGTTCCTAATGCGCAATTTAACATGCCCAAAACCCTTAGGAACCTCGAAGCTACCTGGTGCAGTTGCACTTCCCCCTACAGTAAAGTTAAAAGAATTCCCCACGCTCTGAGGAGTTACTACATGGTCACCAGTAGTTGTTGTACTTGCATCTTGGGTCGCTGTAGTGGATATATTCGCAGAAATCCTATCAGGATGATAAAGTCTGTCTAGTACGTCAGCAGGGGGAACAGGATCGTAAGTAACGCTTTCGTTTGGAATAGGGGCATCGTGATCAGCAAGCACACTATTTGTAATAACAACAGTTAATACACTAGCACTTACTGCCAAAATAATGAGCCCCCAAGTTGTTGCTTTGAATTTCACAGCCACACATCCATTCTAATTATTTTGTAAACCCATTTCCTGATATGAAAAGTCAATAGGCGTGACAAATCCCGTCCATTATTGAAAGAATAGGATAGGAAGTGTAACTGTTGAACATTCAGAATCTCACGAACTAAAAAGGACGCTCCAGATCAATTCCAGAGACGTCCTTCGTGACTTTTCTGTTTTTCAGTAGCATTGTTTTAAAAAATCAGAAAGTTGCTGGCCCTACTCAGTTGTTATTGGTAAGCAGGTGCAAGGTAAGTATTGCGAACATTCGTAGCGACAAAATCCCATGAGCTTATTCTTTGTCCAGTGTAATCATCATACTGAACGGCTCTATACTTTTTAAGAGTTAAGTCAGCCGAAACCCCTAGTCTACTAAATCTACTCGGGTCTGCCGGGATTTGCGTTGCTACTGAATACAAGTACGAAACTCCGACAGTAAAAGATACATCGTCGTATTTTAGCGTAGTAGAAGCGGTATAGGTTTCCCCACTATTAACTGTATAATTACTTGCTTTGGCCCAGTAAGGAGTATTCTTATGATAATTGATAAATTGGTGATCTCTTGTAGTACCTGAAATAAACGTGTTGTCAATGTGGGTACTGGAAGGCCGTATTACAGAGTCGACAGCTTCTAACTGGACTGTGGTATTCTTATCATTTGAGGCAGCTACGTAAGAATCATAATCTTCTTTTGTCAAAAAGGACACTACATCGCCGTTATCCAAAGAAACCGTTTTATAGGCTCCATCAACCACAATAGTCGCAGAAACAACATCCGGTTGGGGTACTGCTGCATCATTTTGTGCTGCGTAAATGTTAGGTGTACCCACAACAAAAAGCAGTAAAGCAGAAAGAATAATCGCGAATTTTTTCATAAGATTTCCTCCTGGTCATATATTTACATTATAATGATAACAATAACATCTGTTTTGCGGACGTTTTATCACACTTCATAAAGGAGAGATATACATGTATTCCGTAAGCGGCACCATAGCTTTAATATCAAGCATGTCTATGTTCTGGCTTTTATACTATTTAGAACACATCAGTTCCGCAGGGTTTAATGATGCTTTTTACTTATTCCCACTGATCTTAATTGTTCTTTGTATTTATTTTTATTGGAAGGATCATGATGCAAAAAAGTAGGTGATCCTTCATCTCATTATCCAGACACTTATATCCCCTCCCTTCTTGACCGGTTGATGCACACATTCGGTCTTGGGTGGCATTTTCGCTGCCCTTGACCCGGTCACTCTACCGATTGATCTTGCTTCGTATGTCACTACATTTTCACAGCCAGGACTCCTTTCCAAACAAGTAGCTTAAATACCTTGTTAAGTGATATTTATACAAATTCCTATGCACTATTGAAGTAGATAGGAGGTGTATACATCTTGCGTTACAAAAATACATAAATTTTTAATTAATGGTAATCATTTCAATAATAATTATATCACACGATTTCTGTTTTTCTACGCAAATGTTCAATAATCCCCTATAAATGAATCCCCTCTCCTAGATAGCTAGCCTCACAAAGCTTTTAACAAGCTTGTATTTCCATTTCCTGTTAATGTATTTTTATTTTAAAAAATCCATTATATAGAATGATTATATTAGTTAGATGAGAGGAGGGATAGTTCCGCATAAACAGCATCCGTTTTATTTACTTGAACGAAACCAGCGTCATGCTAAGGCAAGAAAAACAATGTAGGTGATGTGGCTCTGAAAGCATGAGGATGTTTGGTTATATCAGTTGGGTCAGCTTCTTGGTCTGGAACATACGGTTGTACTGATTTATCAGTTCATCCAAAAGCATAGACTGTTCAAGCACACAGGCATGTCCGAAACCATACTGTTTCGTACAGATCATGCAATCGTTGCCGGGCATCTTCCAACTGTTGATTTAACGTTTCATCTGTATTCATAGCGCATTTCCTCCTAATGTATCTCATTTTAGGATGGAATGTGGAAATATGAATGGCTGTTTTAGCAATCAAAAATCAGCAAAATATAGCAAAAACGTGCATACTGCTGCGGTAAGAATTGTTGTGTGTACATATCCGTAGATGAAACTTCCTGATACGCCGTAATTTGAGGTTCAAAGCGCTGGAGAATATGATCCACATCAATAGCTCTCCGCCTAATTAATCATAGACCCCGAAAATGTTTGGGGTGGAAAACCGCTCACGAATCCTTTTCAGAGTAACTGTCGCACTTGGCTTGACAATCTGTCTCTATATAAAAAATTCAATATAAAGGGTTAATATTCTTGTATGTGGTGAGCTGCTTTTTAGCATGGTCATCGTGCGAGTGCCTTGCCTTCTGATCACTGGGTGTATGGTCAGGAAAATCCAGCCAACATACGGATTTGTGATTGAACAGTTACATTACATTTTTGTGCATGTTAATTTTTGAAATGAGAATGTATTTAACTATAAAATAAGACATTTCATAGAATAATATTCGTTAAGTGATAGGAGGGTTGTTTTTGCATACATCAAGATGGATTAGAAAAGTAGATACCTTGGGAAGAGTCGTTATACCGATGGATATAAGGAGGGAATTAGGCATTGTAAAGCAGGACGCGTTCTCATTGTCCTCAACAGAACAAGGCATCATCCTACATCAAATAGACAAAGAACAATGTGGGTTATGTGACTCAAAAGATAGTCTGATGCTATATAGAGATTGCTTTGTTTGTATCGCCTGTAGACATGAACTGAAATCCTTATGATTGGCTAAAGAAATTGGGGCAGCTTCCAATTGCTGATTTAACGTTTCATAGCGCATTCCATCCCAATGAATCTCATTTTAGATTGGAATGTGGAAATATGAATGGCTGTTTTAGCAATCAAAAATCAGCAAAATATAGCAAAAAAAGACCAGCGGCTAGGCTGGTCAATGGTAATAAAATTAAAAACCGGATCACATTCCACCAATGTGACCTTGAGTTTCAATCGTGCCAGGGCTTGAGTGGCCAGGAATTGGATAATCAGCTTGAGATTGTGATGCGAATACCAGTAAAAAGCTAATTACCGCCAAGAAGAAAACCATCTTTTTGATCAATTTTTTCCCATAGACTGTGCAACTGATCTCGTGTTTCAGAAACGGCATACGCTTTGAATCGTTCAAATAACATTGCACAATTATGCGAAAGTAGTCCTTTATTAATGAATTCAGCCTTTTCCCATGCATTTAGCAGACATTTGAAACCATATGGATATCTACCTTTATTTAGGCTATATTTTGCTAGTTTATACCAAAATCGTACGTATTCCTCTGGTAAAACTTGTTGTGTGAATACGTCATCCGATGAAGATTCATGATAGTTTACGATTTGGGATTCAAAACGCTTGAGGATATGATCCACATCAATATTGTATCTATTGGCCGTTTCCATGACATTTAGGAGTTCAGCAAAAATGTGTTGTTCGCCTGCTATATACTCTACATAATCGGGCAAGATACTAATATCTCCAGACATAAGCTTGTTTACGTACGTATTAATTTTCGCCCATTGCTGATATTGATTCTTCCAATAAAGTGAATCTGGGTCATTCTCCTTTACCCAACTTAGATCAGCATAACCGCGAATGTGTGCTAATGCTTGTTCATGATCTCCTTTTGCATCGCAAGCATTAGCACACAGCAGCTTAGAATAAGCTATGTAGGCAAACAGCGGCTTACTTGGACTTTTCTGCGGCTCTGTTCCTTTTCGCTTAGAGTTATGAACCAAATCATATTGAATTTGTCCTAATTGACCCATTTGGTATGCAAATTCATAAACCTTGTCCCACAGGCTTAATGATCTATACACGTTTGCTAAATCTTTTAAGGCATCCAGTTGATCTATCTCATGTAAGCGATGGACAAACGTCTCAAACTTATTCGCTGCATTCAAGTTAAGATTCTGATCCTTTCCAACCGCAATCTGAAACAACCGATAATGGGACAAGGCAAGTCGTTCGGAATGCTGCTGCTTTTCACTCTCGGCTATATTTTCATACAGGTAAGCGGCTGCGTCCTGATACCCATTTTGGAAAGAAGCTTCGGCTAATTCAAAAAGGTTGGGAAGATAGCCAAGATTATCTAGTAGAACACTTACCACTCGCTGCAAACAATCCAGCCGATGAAACTGCACACATCGGTACAGGAAGGGGCAAATTCTTCGCCAGTTAATCGGTTCATCTACAGTGCACTCTTCAACATACCGTTCATAAAAATGATCCGGTGGTAAATTCATGCCCGCAGTAATGAGATCCAATTGGTAAACGGAAATAGGACGGTTGCTCGTCAAAATGCCACTCATCGTGCCGGGATTCAAGCCTGCGATGTGCCCAAATTGAGTCTTGCTCAAGCCTTTTTCTTTCAGATATGTTTGAATTTCTGCTCTTATCTTAGGTGTGATTTCCATGAATAAACCACCCTCTCAGCGTGAACTATAATATGATGCTCATTTTAATAAAAAAATTAATTGGAAATCTTATAATATAATAAAATTTTTGCCTTTCCTTAATTATACCATCTTATGGAATAATAATAAATTCTTCTATTTTATTGCTTTTTATCTTGGTAATAGGAGTTGTTTCAATGAGAAATATAGCAATGACAAGAAAGATAGACTCGCTAGGACGATTCGGAATGCCTAAAGAAATACTATATATGGTTGATATTAGACCAGGCGATTCAGTGGAAATTTTTATGGATGCAGAAGCGAGCACAATATCACTAGGTAAATACATCGGCCAATCCTGTAAATTTTGCCAATCAACCGAAGTATTAAGCACCTTTAAAAATTCTCTCATATGCAATGAATGTAAAAGTCAATTGATAGCTACTCAAAAGGATAAACGGAATCCACAACCAAAAGAGGTGATGACACAGCTGCTTTTGGTTTTGCTAGAAAAGTACCCTGACGCTACACAACAGGAATATTCTGATATGTTACGCATACCAATAGCTCGTTTAAGGAATCTTTGTCAAACAATTACACAGAACAAAAATAATGAGAAAGAGATTAAGTCCAATCCGGGCATCAATTCTACCATACTCAAAAGGAGAGGTTAGCATTGAAAAATACAGGTATGATACGCTCTCTAGATACGTTATTTCGGATCGTTATACCCAAAGAAATGCGCGTAACCATGAACTTGGAGGTTGGTGATGCTATTGAATTTCTTGTGGATGATGAAGGGAGCTTCTTTGGTCTGCAAAAGTATGTCGGCACTTCTTGTAAGCTGTGTGGCTCAATTGAACGTCTAACCTATTCCAAGGGCAAGCTTTTATGTACGAACTGCATAACTGAATTGAAGGGGAATATAGGCATTAGTACAATACCAGTGCCCAAGATTAAGGAGCCAAGACAAAGAGAAAAACGAACGTATCAGCCGACACAAAGCTTGATCGAGAAACTAAGGGAATTGATGCGTGAACATCCCAATGCCAAGCAAAGCCAATACGCCAAATGGATTGGCGTTTCGCAAGGCCGTATATCTCAACTCAAAAAGTTATTGTAGGCTGACCGGAGATCCATTTTCGATCATTTTCCGAGCAATTGTATACAACAAAAAAATGCCTGCTTGCGTAGCAGACACATCGAGAAATCCATACAGTATGAAAAACCACCGGATAGTTAGGCTCTCGAACCTATTCCTGGTGGTTTTTCTGTCTCGTACTTGCTTATAGATGTTTATCAGCTTTGTTATGGGTTTACTTTTTGATAATCGGAATCCATACCTCGCAGCGATAGTCCTCAGCCCGCGAGTCCCCCATCATATATACCTCCAGCTCAGGTCCGCCTGAATGCTCATAATTGCTGGCCGGGAACCATTCCTGATAGATTCGTTGCCATACCTTTTGGATCGAGTGAGGCATAGGGCCGATGGATGTAAACACGGCCCAAGTTTCGGCCGGAATCGTTCTGGCATCCAATCCGTTGGAAGCAGCTACGTCCTCACTGCCTTCGGCGGCAATCAGGTACGTAAATTTCTCTTCCCCATGCTTGAAATCCAAACAAATACCGAGGATATCGTCGCTTGTTCCCAAGGCTTGAATCCGATCCGATGTACCATCAGCGTTCAGCTCGTCCCAGAATTTCGGGATTTCCCGGAAATTTTCACCGTCTTTCGTTGTGACTTGGATGGACTTGCCAATGACCGTAAAGGCCGCTTTCTCTACAATTTTATAATCCATATCCTGATCTCCCTTCAACGATAGATGGAAGGTAATGCGTGGAAAGGCTTTCAGGTTCACCCCAGGGCTTCTGGCCTCAGAGGGAGATATACCATGTACCTTACGGAACGCTTTAGAAAAAGATTCGGGGGAATCATATCCGTATTTGAACGCTACATCCAAGACTTTGGTGGTAGAAAGACTCAATTCCTGTGCAGCCAAGGTCAATCGACGTTTACGTATATATTCGGCTACCGTGACGCCGGTTAGCATATGAAACATACGTTGGAAATGAAAGGGAGACGAATAGGCTGCCTTTGCAATTTCGTCGATATCCAGCGGCTGCTGCATTCTTTCTTCCATCAGATCCAGCGCGTTCTTGATCCGAAGTAACCATTCCAACCGCATCACCTTCCTTGGTTGTAATCATATCATTAGCGGTGTCCGTAATCCTGTCTTTGCGTGCTCTTGTTGAACAGACTCTGTCGCCTAGTTTAATGGGACGCATACTCTGTTTCAAGTCGGAATTTCATACTGAAATTTTGGAAGATACAATTCGTCTCTCCCTCTTGTGTTCATAATTAAAATTTGGGACAATGAAAGAAGCGTTTAAATAGCGAAGACTGCTTAAACATGCTATGATGCAATGATGGCTGAGACGAATTTTAACGTTTTGAAAAGAGGATCGAACATGAAAAAAGAATCCATTTATGGATTAACACTAGATCAGTTGACAGCATGGCTCATCGAGCGTGGACATAAGAAATCCCGGGCGTTGCAGGTATGGGACGCACTTTATCGGAAACGGATTACTGATTTTGCCGCGATGACGGAGGTTCATGAGAACTGTACCCGCCTGTTGGCAGAGCATTTTCCGATTGAAACATTGGAGGAACACGTAAAGCAGCAGTCGGCGGATGGGACGGTCAAATTCTTGTTCCGTCTCCAGGATGGAAATCTGATTGAGACAGTATTGATGCGGCACAAGTTTGGGCTGTCGGTATGTGTGACAACGCAGGTGGGCTGTAACATCGGGTGCAGCTTTTGCGCGAGCGGGCTGTTGAAGAAGAGTCGTGACCTGTCCAGCGGTGAAATCGTCGAGCAGATTATGAAGGTGCAGTTGTATCTGGATCAGGAACGTCCAGGCGACCGGGTCAGTCACGTCGTCGTGATGGGGATTGGTGAGCCGTTTGATAACTTCGTGAACCTGTCCGACTTTATCCGAGTCATTAAGGATCATAAAGGGCTGGCGATTGGTCCGCGTCATATTACAGTTTCCACGAGCGGACTTGCCGATAAAATTATTGAATTTGCCGATTCCGATCTGCATGTCAATTTGGCGATTTCCCTTCATGCACCGAATAATGAGACTCGTACCCGCATTATGAAGATCAATCGGGCGATCCCGATTGAGAAGCTGATGCAGGCGATTGATTATTATTTGGACAAAACAAATCGTCGTATTACGCTGGAGTATATTTTGCTGAAGGATATTAATGATACCAAGGAGCATGCGCTGGAGTTGGCTGAGTTGGTAGGCCACCGTCGTAATTTGGCAAATGTAAACCTGATTCCATACAATCCGGTGGATGAGCATAGCCAATACCAGCGGAGTGAGTCGGAGTCGATTACGGGCTTCTATGATGTTCTGAAAAAACAAGGCATTAGCTGTAGTGTTCGGCTGGAGCATGGAGTCGACATTGACGCGGCTTGCGGACAGTTGCGCAGCAAGCAAATCCGCAAGGATGCAAAAGGTAGTCGCAATCCGGAACGCGAGGCGATTAGTTAATACAGAAGCGTACTCTTTAACAGGAGTACGCTTTTTTATGCCTGGATTATTGAGGAGAAAGAAAAGCGCTCCTACCTAACTTAGTCTATAAATGTGAAAATAGTCACGTAATCATGGCTGTTTTTACGTTATAGTGAGTGGTTAGTGGAGGGGTTATATGGCTAACGTAATTTCGAATGTGGCGCTCGTTCCGGGCATTTATATGATGAAAATAGAGGGAACCTTTAAAGGGGAAATGGGCCAGTTTTACATGCTGCGCAGCGGAACCGGGTACCCATTGCTACCTAGACCTATCAGCATTTACGATATCGGGGATGAGGACATTTCCTTTTTATATCGGGTTGTTGGAGAAGGGACCCATTTGTTTTCCCAGTTGCAGTCGGGGCAGGAGATTCAGTTGGAAGGACCTTTCGGCAATGGCTTTCCTCAGGTAGAAGGCAGCTTGGCCTTAATCGGCGGTGGTATGGGCACGGCCCCCTTGCTGCTGGCTGCAAAGCATTATCCGCATGCACATGTTTATCTGGGATTTGCGCTGCAAGCCTTTGGGGTGGATGCTTTTGAAGCTGTGGCAGCATCTGTGCAGGTTCGTGTAGGGGGAAGCATCGTCGAGAAGGTCGATCCTCATCTCTATGCGAATATGTTTTCCTGTGGGCCGACTCCGATGCTACAAGCGCTTGCGGAGAAGACAGAAGGCTCGTCATCCCGTTTATATATTTCAACAGAAAGACATATGGCCTGTGGTATTGGCGCGTGTTTGGGCTGCACCATGCATACCCGTGGAGGTAATAAGAGGGTGTGTAAGGAAGGGCCTGTATTCCCGGTAGAGGAGGTGGATTTTGATGATCTCCATGGCGTGTAATATTGCGGGCGTACCGTTCAAGAACCCGATCATCATGGCATCCGGTACATTTGGGTTCGGGCGTGAGTATGCGGAATTTTACTCTCCTGAACTGTTGGGGGGCATCGTTGGCAAGGGATTAACCCTTCATCCGAAGGCGGGCAATACCGGATCACGCATACATGAAACAGCATCTGGTATGCTCAATAGTGTGGGACTGGAAAATCCGGGGGTTGCGGCCTTTTTGAAGGATGAGCTGGATGACATGACGCGCTGGGACACGGCTGTGATTGCTAATGTCGGTGGCTCGAATCTGGAGGAGTACGTTCAGGCTGTAGCCATGATTACGGAAAATGCGCAAAAACGGCGCACGATGAATCGCAGAGGCGTCGATATGCTGGAACTGAACATTTCCTGTCCCAACGTAAAGCAGGGCGGAATGCAATTCGGCATTCAGACGGAGGTGGCGCGGGACGTAGTACGGCAGGTGCGCAATGTAACGGCGCTTCCGCTTGTCGTGAAGTTGTCCCCAAATGCAGAGAATATTACGCAGATGGCGGTCATGTGCGAGGAAGAAGGCGCAGACGGTGTCTCGCTGATCAATACATTTTCTGCGATGAAAATTGATATACGTCGGCAGCGAAGTGTTTTTACGAATACGTATGCAGGTCTTTCTGGCCCGGCGATCAAGCCGATTGCCTTGCGCATGGTTCATCAGGTGGCGCAAGCAGTATCCATTCCGGTAATCGGGATGGGGGGCATCAGCTCGGTGGAGGATATTATCGAATTTACGATGGCAGGAGCGGCTGCGATTCAGGTGGGAACATACAATTTTGTCCACTTGCACGCAGGGGCCGAGCTGGTCTACGGTCTTGAACAATGGATGCTGCGGGAAAAGGTGCAGACGTTGGACGAGATACGGGGAATCGTATAAAATACTTCCTCATTTTCATAATGAAAGCACATAGAACCTCCCTGTCTGTTCAAGACAAGGGGGTTTTATGTTTATTTTACCGAAACATCCATGTGTATCTAGTGAGCAATATCTCACTTATTCAAAATGAACGAAATGGAGAATTAGTTCTTCCTTATTCAGCATATTGTTTTATTTCAGATAGAGGCTCCGTTTGTTGTCATTGGAGCTCTTAGAGTTTGCAGATTAAGAGGGAAATTGTCAAACAGTGTCGAATATCAAGGAATTAATAGGATAGAAGACATGCTCTTCTTCCCAATGGAGAGCTTGAGAAAGAAGCTAGGTGATGGGGTTGAGATTTAAAGGTAAGTCGAAACCGAGACGACAATTCAAAGTTTCGCTACAGTTTATGATTATTATTTTGGTTGTTTTAGTTATTATTATTTCCTTAATTATATCCTTGCTTCTCATTCGTAATTTCGTGATTAACAAGCATTTTGATAATACGAAGGAAAAACTTTCGGGTATTGCCAAGGTCATTGCAAGTGACAGCGATGTCATTCGAAATGTTGAGCATGGAGTTCCTGTGAAGCAGATCCAGGACTATTCGCTCAGAGTAATGAATAACGTTAATGTAGATTTTGTTGTCATTCTGAACCGTGATTTAATTCGACTATCCCATCCGGATGAAACGATGGTTGGCAAACCGTTCTCTGATCTGAATGATGCCAGAAGAGCGCTATCCGGTCAGGGCCATTTTTCCGAAAATATAGGTATTTTAGGCAAAGGCTACCGATATTTTACGCCGATATTTAATAAACAGAATGAGGTCATTGGCATTGTATGTGTAGGACTGACCATGAGAACCCTGAATCATGATTTGATGCAGGCGCAGTATACCATTTTTGGAGGACTGATGCTTGGGCTCTTTAGTGGGGTTCTGGGCGCTATCATCCTGGCTCAAAAAATCAAAACGATTTTATTCGGGCTTGAGCCGCAAGAAATAGCAGCACGATTACGTGAAAAAGAAATTATTGAAAATGAGGTCGCTGAAGGAATTATAGCCATTTCGGCTGACAAGAAAATTATACTCATGAACAAAGAAGCTCAGGCCAAGTATCAATTGGCGAACCAGGACATGGAAGCCCCGATTGGCGAGCAGGTCGATACCAACTTTTATAATGTGCTCTTCAAGAGAGTGTTTGATGACAAGAAGAAGATCAAGGATCGCTCATTTTATGTGAATGGTATAGAAGTCATTGCGACAGTAACCCCTATGTATATTGAAAATGAGTTTTTTGGAGCAGTTGCAACGCTGCGAGACCAATCCGAGATGATTCATCTTAGCAACCAGTTAAGTGGTACAAAATATTATATTAACTCCCTGCGCGGACAGACCCATGAATTTATGAACAAAATGCACGTCATATCCGGACTGATTGAGATGAGGCAATATGCAGAGGTCAGTCAGTATATTCAGCAGCTAAATCACCGGTATCAAAATGAGGTAGGCTTTCTGACCGAGAGAATTAAAGTTCCGGCATTAGCAGGTTTTATTATGGGTAAAATCAACGAAGCACGCGAACAGAATATTTCGGTTCTTCTTGAAGATAGCTCAAACGTCTCCAATGTGGAGATGCAGGACATCGTTCATGATGTCATACACATACTGGGCAATTTTTTTGACAACGCCATAGACTCGATTTTACAAAAAAAACAACCTGGTAGAATTGAGTTGAAATTGAACTATGAATGTGAGGGAAATGTATTCATTCTGAAAGTGAAAGATAATGGTATGGGGATTGATTATGAAATGCAAAAAAGAATATTCGAGCATGGCTTCTCAACCAAAGGTGAAGATAGAGGCTACGGCTTGAATCTGGTTAGAACCATGGTGGAAAATCATCAGGGGATCATTGAGCTTGATAGCCAACCGGGCCTGGGAACAAGTATATATGTAGAGTTGCCCTGTACATTGGAGGTGACAAATGAATGAAGGTTTTAATTGTTGAGGATGATCCCATGGTTGCTGAGCTAAATCAACAGTTTATTGAACGCATGGACAATTTGGATGTTGTATGTAGGGCAGATACTGTCAAGAAGGCACAGGATTGTCTTCAAAAATGGACACCAGATCTGGTATTACTGGACGTTTATTTACCCGGAAAAAGCGGCTTGACCTTATTATCACATATTCAGGAGCATCAGTATCACGCGTCGGTTATTTTAATTACGGCTGCAAAAGATATTCAAACGGTGAAGGAAGCTGTTTTTTATGGAGTTGCGGACTATTTAATTAAACCTTTTACATTCGAACGCTTTAAGCTGGCTGTTGAGAAAATCCAGCGTTTGGCTACGGTGATGGAGGAAGGGAACGGAATTAATCAAGCTGTCATTGATCACTATTTTAATAAAGAAGAGCATACGGGTATGGAGAAGAAAGAACCTTCTGAAAACCTATCCAAGAATCTTTCCAGAAACCTGTCCAAAAATTTGTCGAAACTGACCATGACCACGATACTGAAAAGCATCCAAGAGCTGGACGGTCCATTTTCCGTCGAAGCCTTAGCTAGAGAAGTGGACCTGTCTCGTATTACGGTAAAAAAATATATCCAATTCCTGGTGGAGGATAGCTTCTTGATTGAATCTATAGAATACCACAAGGTTGGAAGGCCGCTAATGCTCTATCAGGTGAATCCTAATTTAAAAGAACCGCTATTTCCATTGTAATTCTGGAAATAGCGGTTCTCTTTTGTCCAACGAGAGTGTTGAGCTTCCTGATTAGTTCATAGAAAGAACAGGAAGTGGGACCAGATTATCCGAAGATTGGGTCGTGAGTATATCATGGAAGTTGTCGTAGCTGGTTTCAATCATGTTGGATAGCGCCGTAACGGTATTCGAGCCGGCATGAGGCGTAACCAAAACTCTTGGATACAGCTCAATAAGCTTCTGGATCGTTGGATCGGGGAGCATTTGCCATGGGTCAAATGCTCTGAAAAATAATTCATCTTCTTTAGGGAAGACATCCGTAGCGAAGCCTTCCAGATGGTTGCTAAGCAAAGCGTCCAAAATGGCTTGGTTATCTTGTAATTCGCCACGTGAAGTATTGATTAGAATAGAGCCCTTTTTCATTTTTTCTAAAAAGCTGGCATTAATCATTTTGTCGTTCTGTCCCGGCAGATAAGGAACGTGCACACTGACGATATCACTCTCTGCCAGTAGTTTATCTAAGGTTGTAAATGGAATGACTTCCTTGGCTATGTCGGATTGGTACACATCATAGCCAATAACAGATGCTCCCAAGCCTTTAAACAATTTGGCTTCCGTCAGACCAATGCGACCGACCCCGATGATCCCAACTTTACAGTTATGGATCTCTTTGCTGAATGTATGCTCGTCCACAATGAAATTTTTGAACGAGCTTTTGGCAGTCATATAAGCTGTATGACGAAACAGCATCATAGCCAGAGTTAAGGATAGCTCCGCGATGGCATTCGGAGAGTAGGATGGCACGCGTGCGACCTTCATTCCGAATTCGCTGCAGGCATCCAAATCAATGTGGTTGATTCCGACCGTTCTGGTGAAAACATATTGAATGCCGTATTCCTTAAATTTCGTGAGATTCTCTCGATTCGCGGCACAGTTTCCTCTTAACAAAACGGCATCGTGATGCTGTGCCAACTCTGCATTGCTGGAGGTTAACAGTTCTTCTACCAACGTTAGTTGGAAGTTATATTTATTGAGGTCATGGAAATATGGTTGCTCATAAGAACGGACACCATAGCAAATGATTTTTAACATGTTGTTTTCCCCCTGATTTAGAAAATGCCAATTTTATCAATGATATTTAGCGTGATGATCCAAACTGGAATCATGACGACAGAAGTTATAGTAGATAGAAGCGATGCATTGGATGTCAATATGGCTTCCTTGTCAAAACTGATGGCATAGGCTGCCGCTACGGTAGCTGTAGGAGTAGCCATCATAATGACAATAGTAGATAAAGCGACAGAATCGACTGACAGAATATGAGATACAGTCAACAAGGCCAGTAAAATGATGTTAACAATGGGTACAAGCCAAACTTTAACTATGCTGTAATACCAAGAGGTCTTATCAGTAGCTGCCGATTTGAAGCTGATCTCACCCAATGTCGAGCCAATCGATAACCAGGCTAATGGAGAAGCTAGCCCAGCAAGGTAGGTCATGGGCTTGAACAACCAGACAGCGG
This sequence comes from Paenibacillus sp. RC21, assembly GCF_044907935.1. NCBI lineage: Bacteria > Bacillati > Bacillota > Bacilli > Caryophanales > Paenibacillaceae > Paenibacillus > Paenibacillus sp. RC21. The sequence continues at coordinate 576,292 of NZ_JBIYCS010000004.1, read as the reverse complement.
TTTGATCAATTCTTAGAAAAGCAAACTGCTGAATGGCCCCATCCTCTGTAGCTACGCTCATTTGTGGCAAATAGCCCTGAAGCAACCAAACAAATAAGCCTAGAAAAGTGGCGATAACAATCGGATTTAAAAACATGGTTTTGAGATTTTTAAGCTCCATTTTTAAGCCGCTCATTTTGATATAGCCATAGGAGTATAAGAAAATGCGGTAGCCTATATTAAAAATGGAACTGTACATAACTCCGGTAGGCCCATAAATGGCCCCGACAATTGGAATTCCGAAAAAAGTAGTAGAACCGAAAATAGTCAACACTCGTAAAACATCCTGTTTATCCTTGTCGTAGCTCAGGAAGAAAGGTTTTGAAATAAAGATGAGAATAATATAAATGAGAATACCCCATATTAAAACATTCATACCTTGTTTTAACATTATAGGATTAATATCTTGCATGAAAGAATTAAAGGCTAGTGCTGGTAGAGCCACGGTTAGAACAACCTTGGATAACAACTTTCCTACTGCTGCGTTAAAAATCCCCTTCTTGCGGCAAAAGAAACCAAGAAGGATAATAAAAACGGTGGAAGCAATAGAACTGACAATTTTGTTATCTGTTAAGGTCGCTGTAATCATTTCTAGTAAAGACATAGATAAAACCCTCTCTTATACCTTTTTTCACAAAAGTGACTATGCAATTCCCTGATCTTTTGGCCAAAGTGTTGGTTTGCACCTTTATAGTAAAATGACTTTGTGAAAAAAAGAACAATATGTAATTAATTTAACTTATGAAACTAATTTAAAAAATTTATACGTTACATCAGATGGGAAAATGAGAGGTACTCACCAACATACATGCTATAATATAAATCATTAAACCCCACTTAATCAGTGGGTTAAATAGAGGAAACAAGCAGGAGGAACCTATGAATCCGATACAGCATATACTGGACGAATTTTCGTTGATCGTGCTGGATGGCGCAATGGCTACGGAGCTGGAGCGTCACGGGCATGATCTGAACGACAGCTTATGGTCGGCTAAAATACTTCATGAGCACCCGGAGTCTATCAAGCGTGTGCATAGAGACTATTTCGAAGCGGGGGCAGACTGCGCGATCACTGCGAGCTATCAGGCTACCGTTGAAGGCTACGTCAAACGGGGTTTAAGCGAAAATGAAGCGCTGGAGTTGATTCAGTCCTCGGTACGGATTGCCGTACAGGCGCGGGATGAATTTTGGGCAGACATTACGGCTGGTGCAAAACAACAGCAGCGTCCCAAACCGCTGGTCGCGGCCTCCGTCGGCCCCTACGGGGCGTTTTTGGCGGATGGATCTGAATACCGTGGTGATTACAAGCTGAGCGAAGAGCAGCTTGTCGAGTTTCACCGACCGCGTATGAAAGCGCTGATTGAGGCGGGCGCAGACATTTTAGCCTGTGAAACAATACCATGTCTGGTCGAAGCCAAGGCCATCACGCGATTGCTAAAGGAATTTCCCGGTACGTATGCCTGGATCAGCTTTAGTGCAAAGGATGGGCAGCACATCAGCAATGGGGAGTCCGCCGCTGATTGCGCCGAATGGCTGGATGAGCATGAGCAAGTGGCTGCCGTAGGTATTAATTGTACTTTGCCGCAGTACATTCCATCACTCATCCACGAAATGCGCAGTCATACAGATAAGCCCGTGGTGGTGTATCCCAATCTGGGGGAGGAATATGACCCGGTTACCAAGACATGGCACGGTACGAGCTGTACCGGGACGTTCGGGCAGAGTGCCCGCCAATGGTATGAAGCAGGAGCCCGTCTGATTGGTGGTTGTTGCCGGACTCAGCCGGAGGATATCCAAGGGATTGTGGCATGGTCGAGAGACGCATAGGCGGGGCTGAGCGTAAGATGAAGAAGGCAATTCATAAGGGGCGTCCTCCCAATGTACTGTAAAAGTAAACAGGCTGAACCAAGTGACTCTCCAGTAATGGAGGGGCTTGGTTCAGCCTGTTTTTTGTAATGACGACTGGATCTTCGCATCATGCAGGCGTGACGTACAACAGCAGGATAAGACCCCACTGGGTACGATGTGCTCCATGATCTCCGGTTAGCTGTCTGACAGCCGTTCCAGCAACGCATCCCCGTTCTGACTTACCCGAATGTAGGCATAATGAGCGTTCTGTTCAACATTACGCCCGGTTCCCTCAGGGATGAAATAATTCTCAATACCGTACTGAATACGTGAACCATTCCATTGTCCATTTAGAATAACCTCATGATTGGAAAGCTTTTCACCATCCTGGTACAGTCGATCAGCGATATATACTCCTTGGCTACCCGGCGTGAGAACGACTTTAACCTTGCCCCGGTTCCAATTGTCCTGCGAAAAAGGGGTAGAGATATCGTAATTCAGCATGACATAATCGCCTTGTAACAGAGAGCGAGGGTCTACAGGAGCCAGTTTGAGCTTGATGGAAGCGCCTGTGGCAAGCAGGGTTTCACTTCTCACGGTCTGATAGCCGATCACACCGAGCTGTAGCACGATGACTACAGCGATCAGCAGCGGGCTTAAGCGCATGAAGCTAAAGCTGCGGTGGTCGGCCTCAAACGCTGTCTTGCCGCTATGGGCCATCCGCCGATCCGCCCACCACGTAATTCCGAGTGCAATGATACCCAGCAGCGCCAGCGTAAAGGACTTATACAGTAGCGTCCACAACAAATCATAGTATTTGAAGCCAATAAAAATAAACCAGAACGCTACGCTTGTGATGGCCTCCGATCTATGTTTTAGTCGGATGAAGGCAAAGACCATGCCTGTAACGATAACGAAATAAAGAATGTTAATCAGCACATAAGAGTGTGGAATGACATCCTTGAAAAAGGTCGCCCAAAACATAAACAGCAAGCTGAAAAATAAGGAGCTATCCCGAAGGTGTTCCCGCGATGCCGTCTTGGGTATAAAATAACTTGCTGCATACAGCACAGCATTGACCAAGAAAAGAGAAAGGATAATGTACTCAAAGGACCAGTTCCAAGAATCCCACTCCTGAAACTGCTGAAATAGAATGGTCGCCAAATTCAGGTTTACAAAGGTATAGGTAAAAAAGAGTTGCCTTTTCCCTTTGGAGCGAAACCATCCGGCGATGGAAACGATCAGAAATAATACCGAAAGCAACGTTATATCTGACCATAAAATGGCTGCCCAGCCTGTAATATAGCTGATCGTCAACAGGGTATAACGTATTACAGAATCCAGCTTGGATTCCGGAATGGCAATCATCGAAATCATAAGCAGCAACGACACACCCAACAGTACATATTCGGTGTGGTTTACATTCGTGCTAATGTTAATCAGTCCGATCAGGGATATACTTCCAATCAGCACTCCAACCACTTTGATCACGCGGGATACGGTTTTGCTGATCCATTCACTGCTACGTTCTTCGGGAACGGTTGTCTCAGTCTTTGATGTACTGATGCCCGTTGTCTCCGTATCGGATTTTGCGATATCCCCTTTGTTCTCGTTGGATATTTCCCCAGCTTCCGGCGGTGTTTTCCCCAAACGATTCAAATAACGGAAAAACCATACATTACCCGTCAACAGCAGCGCCACAAAAATCAACCCAAAGACAAAGAACAGCGATGAAGAGTACGCTTCCGCCAGCTCGATAAATTTAAAGACAGCAAAAGCGGAGGTCGCCAATGCATTCAAGGTGAGCAGCGTTTTACTCAGTCGGACCTTGGTAAACACATAAAATCCAATAGCGATTACAGCGATACATGGTATGTTCATAATGAGACCATATTCATCCAATGCAAAAGAGTTAGTCATCGTCAGCACGGCTATATGGAAAACGATAAAGCTCATATTTTTCAGCGGTCCAGAATGTATGCGATGAAGGAATGTCAATAGAAACAACACCAGATTGACCAGTGCGAACAATCCGGCGATGGACAAAGATTCCAGTTCGCTGTAAGGCGCGCTTTGCATCGTAGGGTAAAAGTAGAGCCACAAGGCGAGATGAATCAGCACAAAAGACAGCATATAAAAAGGATTGTAGCGGGTAATCCAGCTTAGCAGCAGAGCCGGAACCGACCAAATTAAAAACAACCCGTAACTATCCGCGTGGGAATTGTATATTTGACCAAGCAACGCCACGGAAACGCCAAAGGCTATACAGCCAGCTACCAGAAATACATTCGACAGAAAGGCTTGCTGACTGGGAACAGCGCGTACACGTGCAAATACAAAGGACAAACCATAGAACAGAACGATAAGCGCAGCAGCCAGCACAATTTTGGCCGTCCGATCCAGCCCACCCCAATTGGAGGCGAAAAAATAAATAATCGCGGCCAGTACCAGTGAGATGCCCAGCAGATAGCCCGTACGTATCGCATTGAATCGCAGCATTTGTTTCACGTACCTTTCCTGTTGGTTTGATGCCTATTATAGCGTTGAAAGGGCTAAGAACCAAATCGGAATTAGGATCAGGTCATAAAAAAAGGAGAACCACCGTACACGGTTGTTCTCCTGTATGGCTGCTGAACTCCATGCAAGCATACCCATACTATTATCCAGATGCTGTTTTTCCACACCTTGCCACGCCTCGCTACATGCTAAGCGTTGGCGTGTGGAACTCTTGCCGGGCTTGATGTCGGAACCGATGCTCACGTGGCGGAATCCCTGCCGTTTTCTTAAATGCCTTGGAAAAGGTGGACATATCCGTGTAGCCGATGGACTGGGCAATGATCGACAAATTGTAAGTCGTTTGCTCCAGCAATCTTTTGGCCTCATCGATTTTGAGGTTTTGCAAATACTTGGCGGGGGAAATCAGGAAGGTGGAATGGAATTTGCGTGAAAAATGCGCGCGATCCACGCCTACATGCTCGGCAATCTGTTCAATCGTAATTCGGTCACAATAGTGCATATCAATGTAATCTTTCCCCTGCTGTAGCCAATAGTCGGAGCATACAGAATTGCGTAGTGTGTCCGATGTGTTGCGGGACAGCTCCTCGAAAATCTGGTGCAGTGTAATGAGACGCGAGAGATCGCTGTCACGTCTGCTGTTGTCATTTACAATGGAAAACAAATTCGAGATGAGTCCAGTGACTTCCTCGCTTACTGCGTTGGCCAAAAAAGGCGTACAGGGCTTAATCCCGATTCGCTCCAGCAGCGCAAGGGATTTGGGTCCCTCAAAAGCAATCCATACCTTTTGCAGCGGGTTCTCCTGATCCGTGTAATATTCATGTGCAAGATGCGGGAAGAAGCAGAACAGGTCGGACTTTTGCACATGATATTTCTTTTGCTTATAAATAAACTCAGCCTGACCGTCAAGCACAAAAATTAAATAGAAATAAGGCACAGCCTTGGGGCCGACATGACAGCTGGTCTTGGAAATATCCATACCGAGCCTGACTGGCCATATCGCGCTGGATTTTTCCAATTCAGTAGCTGTGAAATAATGGTCTTCCACGATGTCGAAGTGATCTTCGTTCTTTACTCTTTTCACAACAATGTCACCTCTCCTTTGGTGGAGATAAGGGGGTTTTGATTTTATTGTATATAAAGGAATGTATAATTACAAGTTAATTCATTGGAATTTAGGGTTATAAATCAAAACTTCTGCATAACCAGCCGATGGAGGACGCTGTCCTGAACCAGTTGACGAATCGGGCTATTCGTGAAACATCCGAATTCAAGTAACTGTCATGAATTAAAAGAATAGGTAACGAAACGAAAACAGGGCTCCTTATGCACACAGCACAGGAGTCCTGTTTTCTATTGTCTCTCAGCATACCGGGTTATTTCGCAATAACGGTCATAAATGGAGCGCGTTCAACGGCTGTTGCCCCGGCATTGTTCAAAATCTCGGTGTTCTCATCGCTATTCGTAATGACGATAGAGGTGGTGGTGTCGTACCCGGCAGCCTTGATCGGGCCCGCTTCAAACTCCAGTAGTACATCTCCCGTCTGTACTTCATCACCTGCTTGAACATACGTCGTAAAAAATTCACCCTTCAGCTTCACGGTGTCTACGCCTACATGAATCAGCACCTCGGTTCCGTCATCGCCGACAATGGCTACCGCATGTTTCGTTTTAGCTACGGTAGCGATTTTACCCTGAAATGGGGCGATCACCCGTCCGTGATCCGGGATAATAGCCAATCCTTTGCCCATGGCAGCAAAGCCGGGATCGCTAACTTCGCTTAGTTCAATGATAGTTCCGTTCAGAGGACCGTATAGCACTTTTTCTCCTGATAGCGGCTTCATCTCGTCTGAAGTATTCTTTTCATTGTCACCTTCGTCTTCCACATTGTCAGGCTCTTTAAATCCAAGCAGATAAGATACAACGGCCCCGATGGTAAAACTGACGACGATACCAATAATCACATAAACAAATGTCGGGCCAGCAAAGATAGGCAGGGATTGTAAACCGCTTGGAGCCATCGTAATCGCTTTGGCCCCTACAGCGCCGGGAATAGCTCCACCAATGGCCCCGCCAATCATGCCTGCATAAAAAGGTTTCTTCAGTCGCAGTGTGACTCCATAAATTCCGGGTTCCGTAATCCCCAACAAGGCGGAGAGCAGAGAAGAGCCGGAGAGTGATTTCAATTCTTTGTTTTTGGTGCGTAGCAGAACGCCTAAGATCGCACCTGCTTGCCCCATAACCCCCATAAATGTTGCCGGTATTGTATAATCATAGCCATTCACAGCCAGGGATTGCACAATGATTGGGATTAGTCCGTAGTGCATGCCTGTGATGACGAGGGCTTGAATGGAGCCACCCAGAATAAACCCGGCCAACAGTCCGGACGTATTAAACAAGAAATTAATGGCGGTTGTCACTCCATGAGCTGCATACGTACCCACAGGTCCGATGGCATACAGGGCTAGAGGAATCATAACCAAAAGCACTACTAATGGTGCTAATACGATTTTTAGTACATTAGGTGTACGTTTGTAAACAAATTTTTCGACATAAGACGTTAACCAGATGGTTAGCAAAATCGGAATGACCGTAGAAGCGTAATTCACCAGAGGGATGTTCAGGCCGAGAAAATCAATCGTGCTGGCACCGCCGTTTTTTAAATCCAGTAAATTGGGATGGAGCATCGCCGCGGCAATCGTTGCAGCTATAAATTCGTTGGATTTAAACCTTCTGGCAGCGCTTATGGCAAGCAGTATAGGCAAGAAATGAAATATGCCGTCTCCAATAACGTTTAATATCTGGTAAGTACCACTGTCTTCGGAAAGTACATGGAGTGTGGTGAGAATAGCCAGTAGCGCTTTGACCATCCCGGCTCCAGCCAGTGCAGGAAGCAATGGTGTAAAGCAGCTCGCGATCGTCTCCAGAATATTATTGAACCAATTCTGCTTTTTCTTGGGAGCAGATGAACCTCTTTTATCCCCTGAACCCAATTGAGCAGACTTCACAAGCTCTTCATAGACGTCGGCTACTTCGTTACCGATAATGACCTGATATTGTCCGCCATTTAGGGTAACTCCTTTAACGCCCTTCAATTTCTGTATTTTTTCTTTGTTGGGTACGCTTTCATCATACAGTTTAAAACGTAACCGGGTCATGCAATGAACGACGCTCTCGACGTTTTCCTCGCCGCCGACGCCCTCCAGGATATCCTTGGCTAATTTCTGCTTATCCATTTTAACCCCTCCAGCATACTTCTTTAATGCCTGGCTCTTCCAATCTCGAAAGAGCCAGGGTTATGAACATCACATCATGGCTGCATCGTTAACTGAACGGGTCCAATCAAGCCAGTAGGCTCCTGTAACAGATACTGTGAAAGGAAGTCGGCTTGCTCTTTGACGAGCGTGTTGGTTACTTCAATGACCAGCGTATTTATACCTGGGACCAACGCTTTGGTGACATCAAAATCATATGGTGGGCAGATCCGGCTTCCGACCGAGTGACCGTTGATCCAGACTTCAGCGACTTCATATGCTTGCCCAAGTGCTAATCGCGCCTGCTTTGGCATAGCTGTGACCTCAAAATCAATCTGGTATCTCACGGTTCCTACGAACTCTGGGTATAAATCCGGGGTTGCTAAATTCACCAGTTCTTTCAGTTCAATCTGTTCGCCAAAGTGAGGATATTGCTCCGCAGAGGCCAAGGAAACCTTCCACTTTCCCTCGATTATCATTGTTGTAGCATCAGATAAGTTGGTTTTTGGAGTTGACATGGATACCAGTTTCTCATCCAACCTGCTGTTGAATATAAAAACTTTGGATTCATATGCACTCAGTGTCAGAGACAGAGTCGTTCCGGCGGGATGGACACCCGAATCCAACTGTACAAGCTGGTTCGCCAAAGCGTCATACTCATATACGTTGCCGGACAATGGAATATCAATAGATGAAGTCATAGACTCATAGGGGTGCTCGTTAAAAAACATGAACACATCTCCGTCCGCTTGCTGGTAGTGATAATAGCGCAGATACGGCTGGTGATCCGATACATTTATTTCATAGATACCTTCATCACGCAGTTTTTCAGCTATAGTTTCCAATGAAACCAGTCTGGAATTCTTGTGTTGACGGATTTTGTCCAGCACTGTTTCTGCACCGCTGCCCTCACTGGAGCGCTCAGGGAAGCCTCCTACAAAGAATACGCGCAGTCCTTGATCCAGCCCGTCTCCTAATGCGGTTAAAAGGGAGTAGGGGAGCGCTTCAGCATAAGGAATGACCACACATGCAAAACGTTCGCTGTTTACAACGAGCTGTCCATCTGTGACGATTGCGTCAACCAGCGTATCAGCAGGCACAATATCAAATTCAATTTGATGCTGAGTCAGCTCTCGTGCCGGCTTTTGGAACAGCATATAATCCCCTGACCATTCTGCTTCTGCATGATACAGGATTGCTGCCTGAGCGATATGGATGCCATCCGTCAGCAAGTGACTCATGCGGTTCATATACTGCATCAGAATGTGCATGTATCTGAACTGCGGATCTTTCCCGTCTGCATAGAAATGTGGGGGGCAATCCGGGTCAGGGAACGGTTTGGGCGAAAAGGCGTGCGGAACAAAATAGTTCACTCCCCGAACCAGCATATGGTCCGTGATCCATTTCATCAGCTTGAGTCCTTCTCCCCAGCCATAAGCACCATATACTTCGCACATCGTACGGCCTTTCTTTTTGGGATCTATATGCCCCAGAGAAGCCCCCATTTTCGCCAATCCATAATGAAAAAATTCTCCATCCCAGCCCTTTGAGGTAAAGGATTTGAAGGTTCCACGATCCATGCCCGGCATAATTTGATGCAGCACCACATCAATACCGGACATATCCTGTTCCCACAATCCCCGGTAAAAATGCCCTGTTCCGTAGCCAAGTCGCGCATGAGCATTGTTGTCCTCGATCAAATGACCGATGTATTCGACCCCATGCGAACGGCACCATCCGCCAAGCTTGCCGGTAAAGTGATCGGCATACAGTTGGCTGACCAGATTCATGTAGGCATAACGGACGTTGTGCGCCTGCGCTCCCCCATCTACGGACAGCAAAGGCAGCAAACGCAGAACCTCTCCAGATAGCAGCGGCTTCAGCAGATCAAGCATATCGTCGCGCCACGGCAGCACCATATCGAATCTCCCGATGGAACCGAACGCGCCATGCATATTCCCAAAACGGGGTTCATCGGAGAAAAAGCCTGCAATAGTAGAACCAAAGTCCGCCTCATAATGCTGCCAGTGCGCTTCGTATACCGTATCAATCAGGACCTGCGTCGCTTCCGGTACAATCGGATTCAGGTAGCCTTCCGTTTCCTTTTCTCCACCGTAAAAAGTCTGCACCAGTGTAAAGATTCGCCATTCTCCCTCCGGCAAATCCCAGTACACCTTGCCATCATGCAAATACTGGCTAATATCAATCAAAGTATCAGTGTCAACCTCATCCATGTTCTGTTTCTTGGCAGCAATGACACCGATAATCCGGTCTCCCGGGTGCGGGGCCGCCCATTTAACCAGAAAACTGGCGTGCTTCAGTGGACCTGCAAAATCCTGTTGATGTGTTTTCAGGAAGCTTTTTTGCAGATGTGGAAAATCACTTTTGATTTTCCCGACGGCATATCCGGTTGGGAAATGGGAATCATCCAAAATCCACACCTTCATGCTCCGTTTCCGGGCTTCATCTAAAATAATGTCCATATCTCGCCACCATTTGTCCCCGACAAAGTCAGGATGCGGCCGTGACTCGACACATACGGCTTGAATGCCCGTACTTTGCATTTTTTCCATATAATCTCTCAGCGTACTTTCATCTTCACCATGCTGCCAAAAGAAAGGGAGTATATAGTTGTCTTGCCGACCGGCGAGCACGTCTTCTATTTTTTTCATGGATATCCCCCCGGAATATTTATAATTTTTTTTATGGAATACTACTTTTTTGCCGAAGAAAATATTCTTAATAGTGTACTTTTATGTGTATTGTAATATTTTAGATATAAATGATAACTTCTCTTTCTATACTCACATGATAACGCTTTTATTTAGGGATATTAATACCGAAATACAAGTTGTTGACTGTCCAAACTTAAGGTTATAATAATAGGAGGGGTGATGGGGTTAATGGAACATGATGAATTGGATCGCAAGCTGCGTAAATTGACGGCAAGTGAGGAAGCCTATCGAGAACATCCGTATCTGTCCGAGAAATATAACAGCATTAAACAGATTGAATATAACGGCCAAAAAGTGTTTGTGTTTTATTTGGAGGGCGGCAAAATCAAGATTACAAAGCACAGTCGATTTGCTGAGGTTCCTATGCATATCCACAATGATATTGAAATGAATTATGTCTATTCGGGGCAGTGTACACAGATCATCAACAATCAGACGGTGACATTAACCGAGGGCCAAATTTGTATTGTAGATACCGAAGCGCCACATGCGATTTTGGCGACAGGCGAGAATGATATTATTGTGAACATTTCAATGAGCAGAGAATATTTCTCAACTTCTTTTCTAAGTCGCTTGTCCAGTCGCAGCATGATTACGGACTTTCTGGTGAATGCAATTTCGGATAATCAGACGCACAACAGATACATTATTTTTCATTCCGAAAACAGCAGAAAGCTCGGCTTGTTTATGCGGGAGCTTCTGTGTGAATATTATGATCAATCCCTGTGTTCTGAAGAGATGATCGACTGTTATATGGTCTTGATCTTTTCTGAACTATTGCGCGTATTCCAATTTGATACGAACCAGAAGCATGCCAAATCGTCTTCCCATCCATCCGTCATTGAGATTCTTCACTACCTGGAAGAGAACTTCCAAACGTGTACGCTTGCTTCTACAGCAGAGCACTTTAATTTCCATCCGAACTACCTGAGTGCGCTACTTAAAAAATCGACCGGACGATCGTTTAAACAATTGATTTTGATCCACCGAATGACGCGTTCCTCGCTCCTTCTTTCCAATACGGATACACCTGTCTATCATATTGCGGCCGATATCGGCTATGATAATTTGAGCTTTTTTTACCGAAAATTTAAAGACTATTTCGGCGTAACTCCGAATGAATATAGAGAGAAGCATAAAGTGTAATATCCCGATATGCATAACAAAAGCTCCATGGCTGGTTTGAGACAAGCCGTGGAGCTTTTTAAGTTGTGAGCTATGAGGTTAGCCTATGTTTATACGTTGAGGATTCCTTCTTTTGGAATAACGTTAAAGGCTTTGGCCAGATCCGCCAATTCCTGATCCGTAATCCGCTGCTGGATATCATGCTTAGCAATGAGCATATAAATTTGCGCCGCTTTTTCAATCGTTTCAATCAGGCCAAACGCTTCATCAATGGAGCTGCCTGTTCCGAAAATACCGTGATGAGGCCATAATACGGCGTGATGATCCTTCATTTTTTTGGCCGTTTCGCGGCCGATTTCGCTGGAGCCCGGTACCATCCAAGGGATTACGCCGATACCGTCTGGGAAGACGACAATACATTCGGTACACATTTCCCACAGTGTTTTGGTAAACTGGTTTTCGTCCAGACTATGAATGAAGGTCATGGCAATGACATGGGTGGCATGATTATGGATTACAACACGATGGTTAGGATCGACCTTCAAGCGCTCAATGTGGCTCATAAAATGAGACGGCAATTCGCTGGTAGGTACCGCGTCATGCTTGAGGCCCCACAAGACTTCCAATTGCTCGCCATCCTGCGAGACACGGAGGACACCTAAATTGGCTTCTGGATCGGAGATTACGTTTTTAAAATACTTGCCTGATCCGGTGACGATAAAATATTTGCCTGCCAACTCATTCACAGGAAAAGCAGGTTTGATCGTACGAATAACATGATGGATATCAAGATATTTGGATACCTCTGCTTCATCCAGAATATAACTGACATTCCCTCCGTTACGCTCATCCCAGCCGAATTTCCACATGTTTTGCGTAATTTCCGCCATCTCGCGGACGAATGGAATATCCAGCTCCGATTTCCGTTCTTTATGATTCTCCAGTACAGTAGTCATGGATGATCTCTCCCTTTGGATGATTTAAACATACAAGCTTATACATGCGGTAATTACCGTTTTAGCAGTACCTGTTGTTCATAGTTTTTTGCTTCGGCCAGCCATTCTTCACGAACGGGGACACCGTTTTGAGCGCAATAGTAATCCCATACGGCCCCGAACGGATATGATTTGAATTCTTCGACAAGGGCAAGACGAGTGGTAAAGTCCCGTTCCTCTTCCGCCTGCTTCAATGCTTCAATCGGTTCCAGCATAGCGCGAAGGAGCGCTTTGATCGTGTTGCGTGTTCCGATGACCCATGCAGCCACATGATTGATGCTGCCGTCAAAGAAATCTAGGCCGATATGGGTTCGGGAAAGCAATTCTCCGCGAACCAGCTCACGGGCAATGTCGAGTAATTCGTCGTCCATGGTCACCACATGATCGCTGTCCCAACGAACGGGTCTGCTGACATGGAGCAATAATTGATCGGTGAACATCAGCACGGAAGACAGTTTATTTGAAATGACTTCAGTCGGATGGAAGTGACCGGAATCGAGACAAATGGATTTACCCCGAGTCAGCGCATAACCCATATAGAATTCATGCGAGCCAACGACATAGCTTTCCGAACCGATGCCGAACAGCTTGCTTTCAACCGCATCTATGTTGTATTCTTCACTGATTTTTTCACTGAAAATCTCGTCCAGAGAATCTCTAAGGCGTTCTCTTGGAGCCAAGCGGTCAATCGGGGTATCCTTGTAACCATCCGGCATCCAGTGGTTGGTAACACATGGCTGACCGAGCTCTTTTCCAAAATACTCCGCAATCCTACGTGATTTTTTACAGTGTGTGATCCAGAAATTGCGAATTTCAGGGTCCTTGTGGCTCAGCGTGAAGCCGTCTTCCGCTTTGGGATGGGAGAACAAGGTGGGGTTAAAATCAAGCCCCAATCCCTGCTGTTTGGCCCAGTCTACCCAGTTCTGAAAATGGCGCGGCTCCAATTGATCCAGATCCACTTGTTCTGTGGTATCCGCATAGATCGCGTGCAGATTGACCTTGTGTTGACCCGGAATGAGCGACAGGGCTTTCTCTAAATCCTGACGTAATTCATCCGGTGTACCTGCTCTGCCCGGGTAGCTGCCTGTTACAGCAATGCCCCCGCTAAGCTGTTTGTCTTTGAACAGGAACCCCTGAACATCATCTCCCTGCCAGCAGTGTAATGATATTTTGATCTCTGAAAGCTTCCGTAAAACGTCATCCACCTGAATACCGTGGCGGGCATACAGCTTTTTTGCTTCGTTATAACTGACTTCAATGGCTTGATTCATGGGTTTACTCCTTTATCGAGATATCTGAATAGAGGACGCTGTTTGCTTCCTGAGATTTTCCCAGCGTTCCAGAACTCCTTCCAGTCCATCCACTGTCCTCGGTTGATATAACTGAGTCGGGAAGGATTGGGCAATGACACTGCCAGCAGCCTGGAGATCCTCAAGAGCACCAGTGCTGATGAGCTGCACGACAATATTACCGATGGCCGTCGACTCGGAAGGTCCAGCGTGAACCTCAATCCCCAAAAGATCGGCTGTTAGCTGACATAGTAACTCGTTGTTAGCGCCTCCGCCGACAATGTGCAATTGAGTAACCGTTTCGTCTGTTAAACGCTGTAGCTCATGTAAGGCATCCCGGTAGCTCAAGGCCAGGCTGTCGAAAATACAGCGGGCGAGCGAACCCGGTGTCCGGGGAATGGGTTGCCCCGTTTCCTCGCAGAACCGTTGAATTTCAAGGGTCATGCTATCCGGGTTTAAAAATGCGGGCAGGTTACAGAGAACGAGACTGGCAAACGGCGTTTCTGCCGAAGCCAGTTGGGCCAATTCGGCAAAGCTATGAGCGGAATCGCCCTCTTTTCTTACCTCCTGAATCATCCATAGGCCCATAATGTTTTTCAGAAAACGGTACGTATCGTAAGCTCCCCACTCATTGGTGTAGTTCGCCTGCATGGCTGCCTTGGTATTCAAGGCTTGTCGCCGCTCCATACCCAGAAGTGACCACGTTCCGCTGCTGATATAGGCCCACGATTCTTCCCGCTTCGACGGAACACCCGCCACAGCCGATGCTGTATCGTGTGTAGGCACGACAATGAGCTGGCAGTCTGGAAGATCGTACTGCTGAGCAAGCTCCGGTAAGATTGCCCCCAGAGTCTGACCGGGCTTGGTAAGCGCTGCAAATTGATTACGGCGAAGACGGAGCAGGGACAGTAGTTCTTCATCCAACTCCCGGGTATTCACATTTAAAAGCTGCATGGTAGATGCATTTGTCGTTTCATTCATCATGATGCCCGTAAGGCGGTAATACAGATAATCGGGAACCATCAGAATTTTATCTGCTTGGGCGAGCTGTTCCCGATCATGGACGAACAGTTGATACAGCGTGTTAAAGTTCAGCTCCTGAATGCCTGTCTTCTCATATACATCTTCTCTGCTTATGAGCTGGTGCAGCTTTTCGGGTGCATGAAGAGTTCGTGCATCGCGATAGGCGTAGATATCATGAATGCGACGACCTTCCTGATCCAGCAGGACGTAATCTACAGCCCATGTATCTATGCCGAGCGTGCAGGAATGAATCCCTTTCTGTTTGGCTTTTTGCAGTCCTTTTATGATCTCGTCAAACAGATCATCGACATTCCAGTAATCATGTCCGTCCCTTTCCGTAAAGGAGTTGCCGAACCTGTGAAGCTCTTCCAAGTGAAGCTGGCCACCTTGCAGGGTTGCACTTACGAGTCTTCCGCTTGAAGCCCCAATATCAACAGCAAGATAGTTATCCATATAAAATCTCCTTACGTGGGTGAAGTCCCGGCAGTCGAAGCTCCTGCCTCTTTACATCTTATATAATTCAATACTACTTCCGTTTTTCTGTGTAGTCAACACAAACGGAAACATAATATATGGTTTTATTTTTGTTTTTCAAATTATAAATAAAATATAATATTGTTTGTGTGGTTTTATGTGCATTAATATCCGTTTTCTACAATATATGTACCTTAATCGGAGGGGG
The DNA here is from genome assembly GCF_044907935.1 of Paenibacillus sp. RC21. Taxonomy (NCBI): domain Bacteria; kingdom Bacillati; phylum Bacillota; class Bacilli; order Caryophanales; family Paenibacillaceae; genus Paenibacillus; species Paenibacillus sp. RC21. The sequence goes on along the minus strand of NZ_JBIYCS010000004.1, from coordinate 560,788 downwards.
ACGCTGTTTTGTAATGTTCGAATTGTGGAATGTTCTTCAAGTGCCGCTGTCTGTATGAAAAATAGTCTTGAAACCGCCCGCCAGAGGGTGTAGTATACAAGGTATCAATTTCATATGACTCGTATAATATTGGGGATATGGCCCAAAAGTTTCTACCGGACGACCACAGTAATCGTCCGACTATGAGTGATAGCGCATCGGCTTCGGATGAATGCGGCATTTATTTGTGCGCTAATCCGTCAGGGATTACAACCCCAGGGACAGGCTTCACTTGAGAAACAACTCAAGGGAGCCTGTCCTTTTTTTGGTTTTGGCAGATTTATTCTATTTAAGAAGGAGCGATACCCGCATCATGAAAGTTTTGGAAGAACGTATTCGTCAAGAGGGACAGATTTTATCCGACACGGTATTAAAGGTAGATTCATTTTTGAATCATCAGGTAGATACAGCATTGGCGCTGGAGATTGGTAAGGAGTTCGTACGTCTTTTTGGCGGTGCTCCCATTACGAAGGTGCTTACGATTGAAGCAAGCGGCATTCAGTTTGCCATGGCTACAGCCATTGCATTGGGTGTTCCGTTCATCTATGCGAAGAAAAAGAAGGCAATCACGCTGAACGAGCAGGTTTACTTCGCTGAGGTCCACTCGTTTACACGGCAGGAAACCTATCAGGTGAGTATTTCCCAAAAATATCTCGATACCAGCGACCATGTGCTGATCGTGGATGATTTTCTGGCGACTGGCGCAGCATTGGTCGGACTTACGGATATTGTGAAGGAAGCAGGAGCGGAGCTGGCCGGGGTCGGCTGCGTGATTGAAAAGAGCTTTCAGGAAGGCCGTGGACTGCTGGAGCAAAGAGGTATTGCCGTACGTTCTCTTGCACGTATCGCTTCGATGGCACCTGGCGAGGTTCATTTTATAGAAGAAGCGGGTGCGGTGATTCCTTCCGTTAAGGAGAATGTGGGATGCTAAGCAAACAAAAGTTATTCGCGCTGGGCTTCCAGCATGTGATGGCGATGTATGCCGGAGCGATTGCCGTACCTCTGATTGTAGGGGGAGCATTGCACCTGACGCCAGCCCAAATGGCCTATCTGGTAGCTGCGGATCTGTTCACCTGTGGGATTGCCACGTTGTTGCAGATTATGGGCACACGGTTTTTCGGCAGTAGATTGCCTGTCATTCTGGGCTGTACGTTTACGGCGGTGGGTCCGATTATCGCGATTGCGTCGACCTCGAATTTGGCGACCGCGTACGGAGCCATTATTTTATCCGGTATATTCGTGGTGCTCGCGGCACCGTTGTATGGCAAGCTGCTACGCTTTTTCCCGACGGTGGTTACGGGCTCGGTGGTTACGATTATCGGCCTGTCCCTCATTCCGGTGGCGATGAATAACGTAGCAGGGGGCCAGGGCAGCGCGGATTTTGGACAGCCGCGTAATTTGCTGCTGGCGTTAGTTACTTTACTGGTTATTTTACTTGTGAATCGGTTGGCCAAGGGCTTTTTGCGCTCGATTTCTGTGCTCATCGGTCTGTTTGCGGGTACCGTGGTCGCTTATGCGATGGGGATGGTACATTTTGCTCCAGTGGCGCAAGCGTCTTGGGTGAGTGTTGCACAGCCGTTTTATTTTGGTAAGCCTGAGTTTAGCATTATGGCAGTATGTACAATGATTATCGTTAATATTGTCAGCATGGTCGAGTCTACGGGCGTTTATTTGGCAGTGGGCAAGGCGATTGACCAGAAGGTAGAGCAGAAGCAAATCGTCAATGGGCTGCGCTCTGAGGGACTTGCGATTATGCTCGGGGGTATTTTCAATGCGTTTCCTTACACGGCATTCTCGCAAAATGTAGGTCTGATCTCATTAACACGTGTCAAGTCGCGGAACGTTATTTTTGCTGCGGGTGGTATTATGGTTGTTCTTGGTCTGTTGCCCAAACTGGCTGCCTTAACGACAGTGATTCCTAATGCTGTGCTGGGAGGGGCGATGATCGTCATGTTCGGTTCGGTTGCTGCGTCGGGCATGTCTATTTTGTCAGAAGTGGACTTGCGGAAGGAAAGCAATCTGCTGATAGCGGCATGTAGCATTGCGGTGGGCCTCGGCTCTGCCGTGCTGCCCCAAGTGTTTGACCAACTGCCGAGCTTTGCCAAAATGCTGCTGCAAAACGGCATCGTATCCGGCTCGATTACGGCGATTGTCTTGAATATCGTTTTAACGAAAAAACAGGGCGAGTCAGTCGAAGGCGGGACGGTGGCGGAGGTTCCGCAGAAGGTTTGATAATTAGGATTAGATAAAGACCGCCGGAGAGAGGACGTAAGCCTCTTTTTCCGGCTTTTTGGCATAGAGTTATTGATAAAACCCTCTTCCTGTATGAAGATCGGGGTTTGAGATTCTATTAGAAGAATTTGCTAGAGTGGTAGGCGAGGTCATGGTATAATCTACCTTATGGATTTTGAATAGTGGTGGATGTTTTCAGACCACGGCGCAGCTTCCCGAAAGGGGGTGAAGCCGATGGTCAACCTTGTGTCGTGCTACGATGTGTTGCGTTGGATGGTTACGTTACTAAGCCTGGTGTTTAGTATTCGTAAACTTTATCGCTGGCTACGTCGGAAATTTCGGAACAAGCGAAAACCCACCGCTTAATTAGGTTAGGCGCCTAACGGTGGGTTTAGCTAAGCATTTAGCGCGCCGTGGTGATCCACAGCCTTTCAAGTCCTAAGAGTCTTTGCCGTTGGTAGCGGCGAAGACTCTTTTTAGTATACGGACACGGTGGTTATCTCTATACCTAATTTTATCACGTCCATTGCGTACACGCAACGCAAAGCCACAGCCTTGTTTCTCGCTGTATCATTAAAATTTAAATTATTATGCGACATTTGTTGACAAGCCTGTAACAACAAAATAAGATAGTCCTAATTCGTAATATAGAGGAATAAAGGAAGAAAACAGGTGTGAACCGGACTTTCCACCTACAGGGTTTCGCTGAAATCATGTAGATGGCTGTTGTGCGTGTTCACTTAAAAGGGAAGTTCGGTAGATTCCGACACGGACCCGCCACTGTATACAGGCATCAGCAGGGAATTGCTGTAGCTTTCGGAACAGCCACTGGAACTGTGAAGAACCGGGAAGGCCTGAGAGATAAGCCTGAAGTCAGGAGACCTGCCTGTTTTAACATCACTGTCAGACCCACGGGATGCTGGGGAGGTGGTTAGGCGTGCTGCATACGGGAATGTCTGAAACCGATCCGATCCCCCTTGTTTTTAGAGGGTGAAGAGGGTGAGCTTAGGCATTTTATAATGAAAGCATTTCTGACTGCTGATTAAGCGGTCGGGGATGCTTTTTTCGCGTTAGGTATGTATGAGATTACAAGATGAGGGGAGTCAATAGAATGATAAGCAATCGTAAAAAGCGTTCATGGTTTATATGTACAGGGGTGATGCTACTGCTGGCAGTTATGGCTCTTTCGGGATGCTCGACAACTAATAAGACGGCGGATAGCCCCAGCAAGGGCGAGAACACATCCACACAACAGGCTACAGCAGATAAGAAACTGGTGATGGCGTATACGTGGAAACCGTCGGGCGTTGACCCGCACGGAGACAATAGCTGGGATGTCATGCGGTCCGGCGCAGGTGAGACACTTGTCCGTTTGAATGAAAAGCTGGAACCAGTGGCTTGGCTGGCCAAGGAATGGAAGCAGGACAGTCCCACAGTTTGGACGTTCAGCTTGCAGGATAAGGTCACTTTTCATGACGGAAAGAGTATGGACGCGGAAAGTGTGAAGGCTTCCCTGCTGCGCTCCATCGAGAAAAGCCATTTGGCAAAGGATTTGCTAGACGTAAAGTCGATTGATGTAACTGGGCCGCTGTCGTTGAAAATCACGACAAACCAGCCCAATTCAGCGCTGGTGTCCAATCTGGCTGATCCATCGACGATTGTGCTGGATGTAGCGTCTATGAAGGATGAGCAGAGCTACCCTGCGATGACAGGTGCTTTTAAAATTAAAGCGTTCAACAAGGATCAGTCATTGGTCGTAGAGCGTTATGACGAATATTGGGGCGAGAAGGCACGGCTGGCTGAAGCAACGATGAAGTTCATTACGGACGGCAATTCACGCCTGTTGGCGCTGCAATCTGGCGAAGTAGATGTAGCGACTGATATTCCGGTGGATAACGCGGAGGTATTAAAAAAGAACGATAAGCTGCAAGTGCTGTCGGCTCCCTCTTTGCGCACTCATATGATCGTGTATAACATGGAGTCGCCTGTGTTCAAGGATGCCGCGAACCGCAAAGTAGTGGACAGCCTGATACCACGTGCATCCATTGTGAGTGCGATCATGAGAGGCTATGGTACGGAGGCAAGCAGCCCATTCCCGAGCATTCTCTTCTTCGGCAAGGTGGAACGTAAAGCGCTGGACGGAACGGCGGAGCAGTTGTTGACGAAGGATGGTTGGCAAAAGGATGCCCAAGGTACATGGACCAAGCAAGGCAAGCCGTTCGAGGTTACGTTGCTGACCTTCCCTCAGCGTCCAGAGCTTTCGGTCATGGCTGAGGTGATTCAGAGCCAACTGCTGAAAGAGGGCATCCAGGTGAAGATCCGCAAGGTGGAAAATATCGACGAGGCGCTAACCAAAAACGATTGGGATTTTGCCATGTACAGTATGCTGACTGCCCATACGGGGGAGCCGCAATATTTTATGGACATGTTTTATTCCTCTAAAAGCGAGGCCAATGTAAGCCGTTATGGTTCCAAACCGCTGGAGAACCTTCTTGGCAGCTTGAAGCTGGCGAAGGATACAGCACAGCGTAATGCCGTGACATTGCAAGCGCTGGATATCATTAATACCGATTTGCCGCAGTCGTTTATTGTTCACCCTGATAATGTATTTGGGGTGAAAAAAGGGGTTGAGGGCTTTACACCGCATCCGATTGAATATTACTACATTACGGCGCAATCCGATATTGCGGAATAACGGGCTGCGTACCCTATGATTCGTTTTATTCTGGAACGTGTGGCGCAGCTTGTCATCATTGTGTTCGTTGTATCCACGCTGACGTTTGTGCTGATGAGGCTGGCTCCCGGCGACCCTGCTACCATTCTGCTCACTGCGCATAATGTGCCTGCCTCTGAGGAGGCGTTGACGGCGCTGCGGAAGGAGCTGGGCTTGAGCGAGTCGCTTCATATTCAGTATGTAAACTGGCTGCGGGATGTGTTCACAGGGCACTGGGGCACCTCCTATGTATCCAAGGAGTCGGTGCTAACCGAGCTGTGGAACAGACTGCCTGCTACCGTGGAGCTGGCCTCGGCGGGCTTTGCCGTCATGACGTTGCTGACTCTTGGGATGGGGCTGGCTGCCTCGGTAAAATCCAGCGGTTGGCTGGATCGTCTGGGAAGGCTGTTTGCACTGCTCGGATCGTCCATCCCCTCTTTTTGGCTTGGCTTTCTGCTGATTTACCTGTTCTCCGTCCGTTTGGGCTGGCTCCCGTCCATGGGTCGGGAAGATTGGACTCATTTGGTACTGCCAGCGCTGACCCTTGGGGCAGGTTTGGGGGCTGTGCAAGCCCGTGTGCTGCGTGCTCAAATGCTGGAGCTGGGTGACCGGAATTTTGTGAAGGCGGCGAAGGCCAGAGGCTTTTCCCGCACGCATATTCTGTTTTTTGAGATATTCAAGCATGCGATTTTGCCGATCATCACGCTGTTAGGCACGAATCTGTCATTTATGCTGGCGGGCAATGTCATCGTAGAGACGATTTTTTCATGGCCGGGTTTAGGCAAGTATTTTATAGATGCGATTACGCAGCGGGATTATCCAGTGATTCAGGGGTATGTTATTTTTGCTGCATTTTTAATCGTAGGTGTTCAGTGTTTGGTAGATGTGGTCCAGGCGGCTGTAGATCCAAGGTTGCGATTGCGTTAGGGGAGGAAGTTGAAAATGAAAAACATGCGGCTGTCCTTCAAAGGGAGCTTACTGACAGGAGGAGTGCTGCTGGGCCTGATCGTGCTGCTCGGGGTACTGGCTCCATGGGTTGCTCCTCACGATCCTCTTGATGTGGACCTTCTGAACCGTTTGGCACCACCTAGTCGGAAATATCCATTTGGTACGGATCATCTGGGTCGGGATGTACTGTCACGGCTGATTTACGGCATTCGGACAAGCGTACTGATTGCCTGTGCGATTACAGCAGCCACGCTCTGCATCAGTTTGCCGATAGGCTTGCTCATTGGCTATGTGCGCGGGCGTGTGGATCAGCTAGTCATGCGGGTGATTGACGGAGTGCTTGCTTTTCCCGATATTATTTTGACGGTGGCGATTGTGGGTATCTTGGGTCCGGGCTTTGTAAACATGACCTTAGCCATTATTGCGGTACGGTGGGCCGGGTATGTTCGGTATATTCGCACCCTTGTTCAAAAAGCCTGTCAGGAGGACTATGTGAGATACGCCCGTTTATCCGGTAATTCACATGTGCGCGTACTGAGACGTTATGTATTGCCACAAGTGCTGCCACAGCTGCTTGTGTATGCGGTTTGGGACATCGGGCGAGTGGTGCTTATGGTTGCCGGACTTTCCTTTCTGGGGCTGGGCGTACAGCCGCCTAAGCCGGAATGGGGCGTGATGCTGCATGATGCGACGTCGTATTTTCAGGTGGCGCCGCATGTCATGATTTTTCCGGGCTTGGCGATTATGCTGTTTGTGCTTGCGTGCCAGCTTCTGGGAGACCGATTCTCCGAAAAGGGGGCGGCAGAATGAAGGATGGGACAGGACAGATGAAAGGAAATATGGTAGGGCGCAAGCCAATGTTGCACGTGGAACATCTGGAGATATGCCCCATAGGCACAGGAGCGGGTACACGTATTGGCGCAGCAGCAGGTGCGTACGCAGGTGGGAAGCCGGGTGCGAATGGGAAAACAATACGGAACAGCGTCAACCAACCGCTGCTCCGGGATGTCAGCTTTTCCGTGTATCCGGGGGAAATTGTGGCTCTAACCGGGCCGAGCGGATGTGGCAAGAGTCTGACCGCGCACGCAATCTCGGGCATGCTGGAGCCGGGGATCGGCGTTACGCAGGGGCATATGTACTACAACGGGGAGGACATCGTCCCGTTCGATGAACGGCGCTGGCAAAGGCTGCGCCGCGAGGACATTGCCCTGCTCATTCAACAATCGCTGAGCGGGTTGAATCCGATCCGTACCGTCCGCGCACAGCTGACGGACACGCTTAGACTGCACGGGCGGCGCTGGATGCCGCCCGACCAGAGGGGGCTGGGCAACCTACCCCGCCCTGTACAGCATCAAGCCCCCCCACAGGGCGTGCTGCCCCGGATGTGGCAGATGCTGAGACGGATTGCACAGCTGGCTGGAGGCTGCGCTACTCAAGCGCAGGAGGATTATCTGTGCTCTTTATTGAGCAAGGTCGGGTTTGCAGACCCTGAGCATATTTTGTCCTCGTACCCTTTTGAATTAAGCGGAGGGATGTGTCAAAGGGTACTGCTGGCTGCGATGCTAAGCTCCGGTCCGCGCCTTTTTATTGCCGATGAGCCTACCACGGCGCTGGATGTTATCAACCGGGACAAGGTTCTGGCGTTATTCCAACAGTTGAGAGAGGACTTGGATCTCACCATTTTGCTGATTTCTCATGATCGTCAGGGTGTGAGTCGTGTGGCGGATCGTGTACTGGAGATGAGCCCGGAAGGAAGGATGCTCGAATGATACTGGAACTAAAGCAAGTGACCAAAGCCTATCCTGTCCGCAGACGGAGAAAAGGCTGGTTCAACAAGCAAGAAAGCGGGCAGGCCGCCGTGAAGCAGGTGAGTCTGGAGCTGCAACGGGGAGAATGCCTTGGACTGGTTGGCGAAAGCGGAAGCGGCAAAAGTACGCTGGTACAATGTATCCTAAGGCTGGAATCGTTGACCTCGGGGGAGCTTTGGCTGGATCATCAGCCCATTCACACTGGAAGGATGAAGGATATCCATCTGTACAAACGAATCCAGCTGGTCGCACAGGATTCGTCTTCCTCGCTCCATCCTCGCATGATCATACGAGATATTTTGGAGGAGCCGATCCGTAACTATTTTCCCGAACGAAAAGCGCAAGCGCTGGAGATCTGCCTGTCTTTACTGGAATCGGTGGGGCTGGACGCGGAATGTCTGGAGAAATACCCATCGCAGCTAAGCGGCGGACAAAAGCAGCGGGTATGCATCGCCCGTGCGCTGGCGGTGGAGCCGGAAATCATCTTGTTCGACGAGTCCGTCGCCAATCTCGATACGGAAACGCAGGCTTCCGTACTGGACATGCTCAAGAAAGCACAGGAGGAGCGCCAGCTATCCTATCTTTTTATCACCCATGATCTTCAATCCACCCGTCCGTTTTGTGATCGGATTGCCGTCATGTATCAGGGGGAGATTGTGGAGATATTTCAGGAGTGGGATAAAGACCTGTTACAGCATGAATACACGCGTACTCTGTTTCAAACGTTGACGGAATGAGCCATACCTCTCATATTCTACAAATTTAAAATAAATATGAGCTTTCTTTGTCGAATATGTTGACAAAATAGGATGTGATACCTATTCTAAATATGATTATGATAATCATTATCACATATATAGAAAAGGGGAAATACATTGATGTCCGTTCGACACCGCAAGACTGCCACCATTATGCTGGTGGCAATCCTCTTATTATCCGTTATTTTGGGTTGCGCGAAGCAGGAGAATACACCTGCATCCACCTCAACTGACGGAGCTGCCAATGAAAAGTCGATCACACTATCGTGGCCGCGTGACATTGGTACGATGAATCCTCACGTATACAATCCTTCCCAACTTTTTGCACAATCCATGATTTATGAGCCGTTAGTCAGCTACAAGCAAGGTGGCAAGCTGGAGCCTGCTTTGGCTGAAGCCTGGACCATTTCAAAGGACGGCAAAACATATACGTTCAAGCTGCGCAAAGGCGTGAAATTTTCAGATGGAACGCTATTTAATGCGGCTATTGTCAAAAAGAACTTTGACGCTATCATGAAAAATGAGAAAACGCACAGCTGGCTTGGTATAGTAAGCGTTCTCGACAAAACTGAAGCTGTAGATGACAGCACCTTCCGCATGACGCTCAAAGAGCCGTACTATCCGGTGCTTCAGGACTTGTCCGTCGTTCGTCCGTTCCGTTTTCTGGGTGAAGCCGGGTTCCCGGATGATGGAGATACGTCCAAAGGCATCAAGAAACCGGTAGGTACCGGACCTTGGATGCTGGATGAATACAAACAAGACGAATATGCGACCTTCAAGCGTAACCCGAATTATTGGGGAACCGCACCGAAGGTGGATAAAATTATCGTAAAGATCATTCCCGATGGCGAAACACGTGTAATGGCTTTTGAGAAAGGCGATCTGGACCTGATTTACGGAGAGGGCGTCATCAGTCTGGATGCTTTCAAGCAGCTTCGCGACACGAATAATTATGTGACCAAGCTGTCCGAGCCTGTCGGTACAAGAAGCCTGTTGCTCAACTCATCCAATCCCAAGCTGGCAGACCTTCGGGTACGTCTGGCGCTCCAGCATGGCTTTAACAAGCAGGCGATGGTGGAAGGCGTGACCTCGGGGCTGGAGGAAAAAGCGGATACTGTTTTATCCAAAAACTATCCGTATACAAATGTGGACTTACAGCCCGTTGACTATGATGTGGAAAAATCCAAAGCGTTGCTGGATGAGGCTGGCTGGAAGCTGCCCGCAGGCGGCACGGTACGGGAGAAGGACGGACAACAGCTGGATTTTGAGCTGATTTTTGATAAGACCGATCCGATCCAAAAGGCGATGGCCGAAACCATTCAGGCGGAATGGGGAGAACTGGGTGTCAAGGTGAACCTGACCGGACTGGAGCTGACGGTTCAAATCAAACGCCTTAGATCCAATCAGTTTGATCTGTACTTCTGGTACAACTATGGTGCGCCTTATGATCCGCATTCCTTTATTAATGTCATTGCCAAGAAGAGCTTTGGGATTTCCGAGGTACTGAGCGCTCTTCCGATGAAGAAGGATCTGGATCAGCAAGTACACGAAGCCCTCTCATCGACAGACGAAACCAAGCGTCAGGAGCTGTATGCTTCGATTCTGAAGACTCTTCAGGAGCAATCTGCCATTGTGCCTATTTCGTATATTAAGAAAACCGCAGTATATCAGAAAAAGATTACGAATTTTGTATTCCCGGCCAATCGGGATGAAAATCCGTTTGAGGGAATTGAAATCGGGAAGTAGTTGAAATCGAAGGGTAACGATAGTTTACAGGATAGGAGGACAACTCATGATCAGCTATATCGGGAAGCGAATGGTAGCGGTCATTCCTATTGTTCTCTTTGCCACCCTCGTTACCTTTGCACTCATTCATATTTCACCAGTTGATCCGGCCGAAGCCTATTTGACGGCAGCTCATATCTATCCAACTCCGGAAATTTTGGAGCAGAAAAGACATGAGTTTGGGCTGGATCAGCCTTTGCTGACGCAGTATATACAGACGCTGCAAAGAATCAGTCGGCTGGACTTTGGTACTTCATATCTGACGAACAAGCCGGTGTGGGATGAGGTGAAGGTTCGGCTGCCTGCCACCGTCGAGCTGGCGCTGAGCAGTATGGTGCTATCTATCGTGGTGAGTATCCCGCTGGGCGTACTGGCGGCGATGCGTAAAAATGGCTGGATCGACATGCTTAGTCGGGGAATTTCTTATTTTGGAGCGTCTATTCCTCAATTCTGGCTGGGATATCTGCTGATCTTCTTTTTCTCCGTGAGGCTGGATTGGCTGCCTGTAGAGGGGCGGGGGACATGGCAGCATCTGGTGTTGCCTACATTGACTCTGTCGCTGGTTCTGATTGCTCTATATACGCGCCTGCTGCGCTCCAGTGTATTGGAGCAGCTTCAGGAAACGTATGTGCAGTATGCCAGAACCAGAGGGATTCGTGAACGGGTGATCATGCTCAAGCATGTGCTCAAAATTGCCATTGCCCCGCTGATTACGGGTATGGGCATGAATCTGGGCAAGCTGCTGACCGGAACGATTATTGTCGAGCAGGTGTTTTCATGGCCCGGGTTTGGCCGTTATTTTGTGGAAGCGATTTTTAACCGGGATATCCCCGTCATACAATGCTATGTGTTTTTGGCGGCATGCCTGTTCATCGTATGCAATTTGCTCGTTGATCTGGTGCATTTGTATATGGATCCCCGAATTTCATCGAAGGGACGAACAGAGCAGTGATGATAAGGTTGCGTACAATGCTCAAGGGTCAAAAGGTGATCGTGGTCTGCTCTGTAGTGCTTTTGATTCTTTTTATGATTATGGCGCTGGCCCCGTGGCTGGCTCCCCATGATCCGGTTAAAGTCAATTTACTGCATAAGCTGGAAGGCCCTTCGAAAGAATATTGGCTGGGAACCGATCATTTGGGTCGGGACAATCTGTCCCGGCTGCTGTATGGAGCGCGGATTTCGCTCGGTTTTGCGACATTAATTTTCTTGTCCTCGCTTAGTATCGGTGTCGTGATCGGATCGGTTGCAGGTTATTTGGGCGGCTGGGTCGATAGTGTACTGATGCGGTTTTGCGAAGGCATTATGGCGTTTCCGAATCTGGTGCTGGTGCTGGGTATTGTCGGTATTTTTGGGCCGGGTCTCATGCAGGTACTGCTCGCCTTGATGATGGTGCAGTGGGTGTATTATGCCAGAATGTGCCGCAATATGGTCGTCAGTCTGAAAGAGCGGAATTTCATAGCTGCCGCAAGGATTAGCGGGTCCTCCTCAGGAGCCATTATCCGGCGGCATATCATTCCGAATGTACTGCGGCCGATTGTGGTCATGGGTACGCTGGAAATGGGCTGGGCGATCATGGATATTTCGGCGTTGTCTTTCCTCGGTCTGGGCATCCAGCCGCCGACCCCCGAATGGGGAGCGATGATCCATGAAGGAACGGGATACATCCGCAGTCATCCGGAATTAATGATCTATCCGGGCGTCATGATTCTGGTGGTGGTAATGGCCTTCAATATATTGGGGGAGGCGCTGTCCGACCGATACGGAATTGCCAAACGTCAGTAAAACAGGAGTGAGAACAACGATGGATGACGGGGCGAAGTCGAAGGTGCTGGAGGTCAGCGGCTTGCAGGTGAAGCTCAAAACCGATGCAGGGGCGGTGTCTCTGCTGGAGCCGATCCATTTTGAGCTGAAAAAGGGACAGGTTCTTGGTCTTGTCGGCGAGAGTGGCAGCGGCAAAACGGTAACCTGTAACGCGCTGCTCCAGTTGCTGGATCGCCAGACGATGGACGTGGAAGGCAGTGTCCGTCTGAACGGGCGCGAGCTGAATGGAATGGCTTCAGAGGAGATACGGCGTATTCGGGGCAAAGACATCGCGTTTATTATGCAAAATCCAATGAGCGCCTTTACGCCGGTGTATACGATTGGGTCTCAGTTTATGGAAACGATCCGCACGCACACCGGGTTGACCACACGACAGGCCCGCGACCTTGCCATATCAGCTTTGGAAAACATGAATCTGCCCGACCCGGCCAAGCTGATGAAACGTTATTCGTTTCAGTTGAGCGGGGGGATGCTGCAACGGGTCATGATTGCCATTTCTATGTGCCTGCGGCCAGCGGTAGTTATTGCAGATGAACCAACGACGGCGCTCGATGTCGTTAATCAGCTACAGGTGCTAAGAGAGCTGAATCGCTTGCGTACGGAATACGACACTTCCATTTTGCTGATCTCGCATGATCTGGGCGTCATATCCCAAATGGCGGATGAAGTGGCTGTCATGCAGCGGGGACGTATCGTTGAGCAGGCGGAGGTTCATCAGTTGTTCGATCAGCCACAGCATGATTATACGAAAATGCTGCTGCATGCCAGGCCCAAGTTGTCCCTACGGGGCGTGAATCAGGTAGGCGAGTAGTCGCCTGTGGACGGTTATACTTTCAAAAGGGGAGCGAATGCGCGTGTTACAAGTGAAGGAAGTAACTCATAGCTATGGAAGGCGCAAATGGTCGGGCCGCTCCGAACCACGCCCCCCTGTGCTGGCGGACGTTTCGCTTACCATAGAGAGCGGATTTTGCCTGGGATTGCTTGGAACCAGCGGAGCGGGTAAAAGCACGCTGGGCAAGGTCATTCTGGGGCTGGAGAAGCCACAGGAGGGCCGGGTACTGTTTCAGGGTCAGGACATTTATAATGGAAGCACACAAGCCCGCAGGGGGCTGCGACGGGATATGCAGGTCGTATTTCAGGACTGTTATTCGGCTGTAAATCCCCGGATGACCGCCGGACAGATTATCGGGGAGCCTCTGGACAATTACGAGCGGTTATCGGTGCAGGAGCAAAAGAGAACGGTTGAGCACCTGCTGGAACGAGTTGGTCTCAAGCCGGAGGATAGGAATAAACTTCCGCATCAATTCAGCGGCGGACAATTGCAGCGAATCAACATCGCCCGGGCGATTGCACTCAAACCAAAGCTAATTGTGCTGGATGAGTCCGTCAGTAGCCTGGATATGGTTCACCAGATGCACATTTTATCCCTGCTGGGAGAGCTGAAATCCTCGTTTGGATTGTCGTATCTATTCATCACACATGATATTCGGGCGGCTTACGCCGTCTGTGATGGCTTTGCTGTGATGGAGAAGGGGAGATTGATCGAGCGCTGTGACGAGAAGGACCAGATTTTTGAATCCGCTCATCCGGCTGTGCAACGGTTGATCTCGTCCATATTGCCGGAACATCCAGCAGACCGTCTTTCACTCCATGAATGAGAGTTGACCCGCAAGGGTCCTTTTTTTTGTGCAACATATGGATAAGTAATTGAAATCAAATTTACCTGTTGTATTATTTGAATAACTCGTTATAATATAAAATCATAGTAAATTACTTGGATTAAGAAGGGGTATCACATATGAAGAAATCTGCTTTTGTTGCAGCGATTGGCCTATCTCTCGTGCTATTGACGGGAGCCTTGAGTGGGTGTTCCTCGAAGGAAGCAGCATCGGGGGATAAGGTTATTTATGTGGGCACACAAAATGACTACCCGCCGTTCGCTTTTACGAATGATAAAAATGAGCTGACCGGATACGATGTAGAAGTGGTCAAGGAGATCGACAAGAAGCTGGACGGCTACAAGTTTGAGTTTGTACCTTCCGGCTGGGACGGAATTTTCCTGGCGCTGGAATCGAACAAGATTCAGGTCGTAGCAGATGAAGTCGCCAAAAATCCTGAGCGTGAGCAAAAATATTTGTTCTCGGATGAATCCTACTTTCAGGCACAATCCGTCATTGTTGTGAAAAAAGGCAGAACGGATATACACTCTCTCAAGGATTTGGAAGGCAAGAAGGTAGCTGCATCAGTAGGCGATTCCTACACACAATTGCTGGAACAATATAATGCGAAGAATGGGAATAAAATTATTTTGAAATACAATGATACAGGCACTTCGTCCGATAACCTTCAAGACGTGCAAAATGGCCGGGTGGACGCTTATGTGAATGATCCAGTCATGACGGCTGCTACGATCAAGAAGGAAGGTTTGCAGGTCGAAGCGATAGGTGATCCTGTGCAAACGGATGATATCAATCTGGTGTTCAAAAAGGATAAGCAGAGCGAAGAGCTGAAAGCTAAAATCGACCCGATTATTAAAGAGCTTAAAACGGACGGAACGCTGAAAAAGCTGTCTGAACAATGGACAGGCGGGGAATATATCCCGCAGTAACAACAATGTAATGGGTAAAGTGAGGTTCCTATGGAAAAGCTGTTTGACCTTGATTATATGCTGAAAAGCCTTCCCCGGATCGTGGAGTATCTCCCCGTTACGCTATGGATTGCATTTTTGTCCATGCTGCTGGGTTCGATCATCGGGTTGGGGACGGCCTTAATTCGGATATACAAGGTGCCTGTATTGGCGCAATTGTCTACGTTGTATGTCTCGTACATTCGGGGAACGCCGCTCATCGTGCAGTTATTTCTCGTATATTATGGAATACCCAAGTTTTTATATTATTTTCAGAGCGAATACGGTTTCTTGCAACAATTAAATATCTACGTGATTCCACCCGAGATTTTCGCACTGTTGTCATTTTCGTTGAATCTCGGGGGTTATCTGTCGGAGACGTTCCGAGCGGCGATTAATTCGGTGGATCGTGGGCAATTTGAGGCTGCCAATTCCATCGGGATGAGCCAAACACAGATTATGCTTAAAATTGTGCTGCCACAGGCGCTAACGGTGGCTTTGCCCAATTTGGGGAACACGCTGATTAGTACGGTAAAGGATACGTCTTTTATCTTTATGATTGGTGTCGTTGATATGATGGGACAGGCCAAAATTATGGGCGCGCGGGCGCTGGCCTTTTTTGAGGTATACGTTGCGGTGTCCCTGATCTACTGGCTGGTGTGCATCATTATTGAGCGCGGGCTTGTTGTGCTGGAGAAGCGTATTCGAATTTACGAAAGAAGTGAGTAAGAGCATGATTCAACTTCATCAAATTCATAAGCATTTTGGACAACATCATGTGTTGAAGGGAATAGACCTGACCGTAGGCAAGGGAGAAGTCGTGGTTATTCTGGGGCCAAGCGGATCGGGCAAGTCCACATTGCTGCGCAGCATCAATTTCTTGGAGCAGCCGACCAGCGGTGTCATTGAGATCGACGGTGTGAAGGTGGATGCAGCCAAGGCGGGGAAAAAGGACATTCTCGGACTGCGCACGGCAACGGCGATGGTATTTCAGCAATACCAACTGTTCAAAAACCTGAATGCCCTCCACAATGTCATGATCGGCCTGACCAGTGTCAAAAAGCTGGACCGCAAGCAGGCGAGGGAGATCAGTGAAGGCATTCTGGAAAAGGTCGGGTTGAAGGATCGCATGACCTACTACCCTGCCCAGCTTTCGGGTGGACAGCAGCAGCGTGTGGCAATTGCCCGCGCTTTGGCACTAAATCCGCAGGTGTTGCTGTTCGACGAACCAACGTCCTCACTCGACCCTGAGCTGGTGGATGAGGTGCTGTCGGTGATTCAAAAGGTAGCGAGTGAAGGTAATACGATGATTATCGTCACGCATGAGCTTGGCTTTGCGAGGGATGTCGCGGATCGGGTCGTGCTGATGGAGCATGGTGTGATCGTGGAGCAGGGCCTGGTGGAGCAGTTTTTCACCAATCCGAAGGAAGAACGGACACGACAATTCCTGGGCAAAGCGTTGGTACAGAGAGCGCCGCAGGAGCAACCGGTATCTTCGTAAAATACGTGGAACGGGGTACAACAAGGTTCACCTCCATATGCAGTACCAGTGAAGACACCTTAAATGGTGTCTTTTTTCATTTCAGTGGCTGTTTTGGGCTATATACATGGCGGCTAGAAAGCTTGCTATAACACGATTTCTGGGGCTTGCGGTTAATGAATACAGTGAGTTTCACTGATGCTATGCGAAGATGGGGGGCAAGTTTGGCCGTCACGTAACCAGTGTTAAATATAGCCGCCTTCCATATCTCCTCATCCGTACTTCGATTCGTTAAAACTACTTCTCTAAAACCTCCAAAGCTTTTTAGTTTTCTTTTACTAAACTGCTCACTTATGCCTAATATGTTCCAACACGGCAAGCTGATTCAAGCTGAGCGGTTTTACTCACCTTTGTAAGGCTCAAAACCCTTGAAAAATGATATAATAATAACGAATGGAGCTGATAACGATGGATTTACTTGACCCACGTGTAGATTTTGTATTCAAACGGATATTTGGCAGCGAGAACAATAAGGATGTGCTACTGGCGTTTCTTAACCGTATTTTCACCGAAGCTGGCGAGCCGCCGCTGACTGAGATCATCCTGATGAATCCCTATACGGATAAAGATGATCCGCTCGACAAACAGTCCATCTTTGATGTTTACGCCAAGACCTCTGAAGGTAAACTAATTGATATAGAAATGCAGCTTTTTAATAAGTATGATATTGAGAAACGAACGCTGTTTTATTGGTCCAAACGATATGCGAGTCAACTCAGCGAGGGCGATAAGTACCGAGAACTGAAGAAATGCGTGACGATCAACATTTTAAACTATTCGTTCTTGAAGAATGAGCAATATCATAACATATTTCATTTGCGGGAAGACCGGACAGGGATATCCTTGATTGATGACATTGAGGTTCATTTCTTGGAATTGCCTAAGCTGGATGAGCATAGCGTTCCGTCTGAAGGCGGATTGATCAATTGGCTGTTGTTTCTAAAAAGTGCCGATACTTCATATTGGGAGGTGCTGAAGATGAATGAGCCAGGTTTGGAGAAGGCGATGGACACCCTGCAATATTTGAGTCAGAATTCGGATGCCAGACGATTGTATGAGGCCAGACAGAAGTATCTGCATGATGAGGCATCTATGCTGGAAAGTGCAGAAATGGAAGGTGTTAAGAAAGTGGCCAAGAATATGCTCGAAATGAATCTGGATATAACGACCATTGTGAAGGCCACTGGATTAACGGAACAGGAAATCAAAGGCTTGAGCAAGAATAGTTAAGGGTATTTCTATATCGAATTTAAAGACATACTGAATGTAATGTCAAGGAATTAAAAAGAAGAGACTCGAAACCGAGGCACTTCTTTTTAATTCTCTTTTGATTGACAGCTATGTTTAAGATGGTTTAGCCTATATTCACATTGAGGTCTTTAAAAATATCAATTAGGGCTGTTGCATCTTGTTCGTTAAGACTTAGAAGTACTCGCTTCTTTTCTTTAACAGTAAATGAAATATGCCCAGTGAGAATATTTTTCTCAATGTACACCGTATCAGGAGGGTTTAGATTAGCAGCTGAAGCCTCCTGATCTTTTTTGTCATTAGATAGCATTTTTATTGCATCTTTTCTAGGGAGTGCGGGGAGTAGGGCAGCAAGCTCTTGAAGTCGTGCTTTAAAAGACTCCTTACTAATAACTTCTTTTGTTCCTACAGCTAGATTCTCTTTTCGTAAATCTAGTGGATCACGATTAGCGACAAGAACAAATTGACTTGGTTGTTCTGCAATGCCCATAATAACTCTGCTCATCTTTGTGTACTTACCATTGATGTTAGAGACTATAGATCCTCCTGCATTCCAATATGACCATGATTCAGTAGTTGCTTTGTCAACTGTTTCAAAACATCTTTTAAGGACCTGGTAGTTCCTCTGTGATATCGACATTTTTAGCGATATATTATGTAGGGTGACATCAAAACTGTCATTACATCCGTAGAAGCTTATGTGTCGTTATCTTCGGACAGGGGTATCCACTCCCCCTCGCCTCTATCGTACAAATCCACAACTTGTAGCTTAAAGATGACTTCTACATGCTCTTGGTAGACAATCAGCTTTTCTACATAGCTGTCGATGAACTTCTTGATCGCAGGAAGGTTTCGGCTGGAGATGTGGTCCTGAATGCCAGAAAGCAGTTGTCGCAGACTTTCCTCTGTGATGGTTGCTTTTTCTTTTACATGCTGAGCCTCAAAGATGACTGAGCCATCCGTGCTTGTACACATAGAGTCTGTAAAATAAATTGTGTACTCACCCACGCTTATTTCCAATGTCACTTAAATCAGTCTTGTGATTTTTTGTGAAGTACGTAATGTATAGAATGAAAAGTGTTGAAATGAATTCCGAGGGGGAGCTATGTATCAAAAGGGGGCAATATCGTGAGGCCATCGGAATTGGCTTGATCTTTTCGCTCTCCATTGTGTTGTTCGTCGCTATTTATTCCCAAACGATACCGGATCAGGACATGCCGCCTGTGAAGCGGGGAGTGTTGGATTTGTCGAATTGGGATTTCCACAAGCAGGGATGGGTCAACCTGGATGGAGAGTGGGAATTTTATGAAGATGAATTACTGGAGCCTGCCGATTTTCGCGAAGGGACGCGTACAGAGGTCTCGTATTTATCCGTACCTGGCACGTGGAAAGGAAAATCAGCGAATGGCGGTATGAACCGAACAGGGTATGGTACGTACCGGTTGAAAGTGCTTATTAAAGATACGGATGAAGTTTTAGGTTTAAAAATAAGGAGTATTCGCCTTTCCCATCGATTGTTCATTAACGGCAAGTTAGAAGGCGAAAGTGGGCGCCCAGCAGTCGATATCAAGGAGCATCAGGCTGGAAATACGCCCTACAGCGCGTTTTTTCACACGGATGCCAAAGAAATCGACATTGTAATTCAAGTGTCTAACTACGTATTTGTCACCGGTGGTATTGCTGGCTCGATCCCATTCGGATTGGCTGAAGATGTGACGAAGCTAAACAGTATACAGATCGGCACCGATATCGGAATTATTTTGATTCTTGGCATGTTTGGCGTGTATCATCTCAGCTTCTGTCTGCTAGGGCGAAGAGAGAAAACATATTGGCTCAGCGGGCTGTATTTGCTGCTGCTTTTATTGGAAAAAGCACTTTTTGGCGAAAAGATTTTACAGAGGGTACTGCCTGGCCTCCCTTTTGATATTGTTTACAAGCTGCTGGATTTAAGCGAATTTGTCGGCGCTGTGGTGCTCATCCTGTTTTTCAGTTCAGTTGAAGCCCGCCTCATGTCGTCTCGGATGATGAAGCTGATACTGACTCCGTTAGGCCTATATATTACGGCGGTTGTCGTGTTGCCTTATCGTGTGCATATCCAGGGAAAATACGTTTTCTTTTTTTACTTAATCATCGTTTTCCTATACATTATTGGCAGAATGGCGTATCTGTACATTCAAAGCCAAGGCGGCTCATCCGATCGGAAGGAATTAATGCTTTTTATTGGCGGAAGCGTTTCGATGATGATCTTTTTGGTGGACGGAAGCCTCTATTCGGAGAATATGGTTTCGACCGATCTGGTGGGAAAACTCGGAGTAGTTTGTTTCATCATCATCATGAATATCCTGCTCGTGGTTCGATTCTCGAATGCTTATGAGAAGACGGAGCTACTTTCCTATCAATTGACGGTTTCCAACCAGCTCAAGGACGAGTTTTTGATGAACACATCCCACGAGCTCAAGACTCCACTGCATGGCATCCTGAATATGACGTCTTATTTACTGGATGATGAGGAAAAAAATCTGTCGCCGAAGCAAAAACGGAATCTTTCGCTGATCAAGGATACATCTATCAAGCTGTCCATGCTCATTCACGATTTAGTCGATGTTACCCGTTTGAGGCACGGGGAACTGAGTCTGCATCCGACCGCTGTGGATGCCAGAATGGTAACACAGATTGTATTCGATGTACTGCAATTTGAGCTTTTGGGCAAAGCTGTGCAACTGGATAATCAAGTCGATCCCGATGTCTGGGTGCAAGCGGACGAGAATCGGCTGCGTCAAATCATGTACAATCTGGTCAGCAATGCCGTTAAGCATACAGACAAAGGGTCGATCAAGGTGGTGTCGAGCGTTGCCAAGGGAATTGTTACGATTTCTGTCGAGGATACTGGAACAGGGATTCCTAAGGATAAACATGCTGTAATTTTCGAATATTTTGAGCAGCTTGACGGGCCGCTGCCTAAGGATGGATATACAGGAATGGGCGTTGGTTTGTATATTAGCCGCAAGTTGGTCGAACGCATGGGTGGAGAAATTTGGGTGGATTGGTCGGAGGTCGGTCAAGGCACACGCATGACGTTTACATTGCCAAGCGCAGTCCAAGTACCGGCTAATCGTGAAACGGCATATGCGTTGCAAGAGCAGCAGCGATATACCGATAAGGATCAGGAGCTGAATATTTGGGATGGACACGAGCATACCGTAATGATTGTTGACGATGAAGCCTCCAATATCCACACCTTGTTGAATATTTTGAAACGGCATCGCTACAATGTCGTCACCGCTTTCTCAGCAAAAGAAGCATTGGAGAAAATAGAAGAGTACCCGCAAGTCGATCTTGTCATTCTCGATGTGATGATGCCGGGGATCTCGGGCATTGAGCTGTGTCAGAGACTGCGAAGCAGCTACTCCATTCTCGATCTGCCCATTTTGTTCGCAACGGTTAAGGATACGCCGCAAGACATCGCGCTCGGCTTCAGGGCCGGGGCGAACGATTATTTGACCAAGCCGTTTGAGGCGGAAACGCTCATTGCCAGAATCCAGACCCTGATCGCTGTGAAAACATCGCTCCAAGAAGCGATTCGCAATGAGCTGGCGTTCCATCAAGCGCAGATCAAACCGCATTTTCTCTACAACGCCTTGAGCAGCGTTATTTCATTTTGCTATACGGACGGGGAAAAAGCTGCGTACTTGTTATCGATGCTCAGTCAGTATTTGCGCTACATCCTGGATATGGATTCTTCCACGCTGTTCGTCCCTCTCTACCGGGAAATGGAGTTAATCCAGGCGTATGTTGAGATTGAGAAAGCCCGTTTCGGAGAGAGGTTCGACTACGACTTTCACTACGATAACCGTATAGAGCATTTGGAAATTCCTTCTTTATGCATCCAGCCTTTTGTCGAGAATGCGATTCGGCACGGTTTGTTCGAGAAGGAAGGACACGGCAAGGTGACGCTTGCGATCAACGAGGGAGACGGTTATATCCGGGTGGTAGTCGAAGACGACGGCGTCGGCATACCGGATGATCTGTTGGACCGTATGTCCAAAGGAGACCTGCAGGATTGCGGCATCGGCATCCATAATATCCGCAAGCGTCTGGACTCTCTCCCAGGGGCAACGCTAAACATCAGCTCCGATAGGGGAAGAGGAACTAAAATAACGATGTATTTGCCTGTAAGGAATAACGAAAAGATCGGTTCGGGTAAACGGAGGAGGAGCGAGGTTGTTTAATGCGGTCATTGTGGAGGACGAAATACCGATTTTGAATTTAATGAAATATGTCATCGGGCAAAACCCGTACTTTACGATCATAGGTGCTTTTACAAGCTCGCTTGAGGCGCTGGCCAGCCTGTCTGAGCTTAGGCCGGATGTCGCTTTCCTCGATGTGGAAATGCCAAAGATGAACGGGCTGGAACTCGCGGAAAATATCAACGAAGCGTCGGAGCAGACGAAAATCATCTTCACGACGGCTTACAAGCATTATGCGCTGGATGCATTCAAGGTTTATGCCTTCGACTATATTTTGAAGCCTGTGACACCCGCGGCGATCGAGCGGATCGCAAACCGGCTGGTCAAGCTGCATCGACCTGTCGGCAATGCTGAACAGCAGGTGGGGCTTGCCTCGATTCGGTGCTTTGGAGGATTCGAGGTCCGAAGTCGGGAAGGATCGCTAATCCGCTTTCCGACACGCAAGACGGAGGAGTTATTCGCTTATTTCCTCTGCCATCCGGGTCAGAATCTCAACAAGTGGCGATTGGCGGAATTGCTGTGGCCGGATATGAGCGAGGACCGCGCGTCGCATAATTTGCACAACACGATGTATCGTTTAAAGAAACTGTTGAAAGAGCAAGAGATCGGCATGGAGATTCAGAAAACGAACGAAGGATACATGCTGGAACCATCGGATCGAACGTACGATGTGCTGGAATATGAGCGGTATGACTTTTCTCTTGTGGGAGGATTTCAGGATGCGGCGCAAGCGGAACATGTATGCTCGCTCTACAAAGGTCCGCTACTGGATAGAAAAGATTACTTCTGGAAATCTCCGCTGGAGGAAGTATTCTGCAAACAGTACACATCGCTTGTACGCAGCTTGATCCAGCAGGATCTCGCCAGGGAGGATTGGAAAAAGGCGGAGCAGAAGATTGATTCGTATTTGACCATGTATCCCCTGCATGAGGAGATGAATCAGACTTTGTTGAGCATCTATGCAAGCAGTGGGGACAAGGAGAAAATCGTCAGGCATTACGCGCAGTTCGAGGCTTCTTATCGCAAGGAACTGGGGCTGGAGCCGCCGCAGGAGCTGAGAAGCCAGAAGGCGTCGTATTTGGAGTAATCTTGTCCGACCGTTTTTACCGAAAACTGAATACTGGATTAATAAGAAAGTGATTATTCCCAGTTGAAGAGTCTATTAGGGAATAGTCTCTTTTTTTTCGACATTATTCGTGGTTTTGTGAGAATTTTGTGAGAACAGTTTGATAGAATGTTGCAATGGGGGGAGGCAATATGGGGCGAGTGAATCAAGCGATACTGTTGGGAGTTCTGGCAAATCGAGCATTTCAATCACGATATATAATCAGGACGAGCAGAAACACGTAAGTAGCGACAGTAGATAGCACTAGAAATATATATAAGATTATGGAAACTATCAAATGTGGAAAGCGGGGGCATCCCCATTCCGCAATGAAGACGGTATTGTTCAGCCGATACATGAATCAGATGTTAGCAAGCAGAGATCCTGCAACGGAAAGACCAGAAGGGGACGTTAGGCATAGGCGAAAATAGTCGGTCTCTTATGGGTTCTCTTTTTGCTTTTTTTAGACTTGTTTAGATTCAACGCTTTAAAATTCATTCTGCGAAACGATCAGGGGGGAACAAAATGTTTAGAAAAGAAAAAATGAAGCTTGTGGCAGTGATAGCTATTCTATGTATGATTTCAACTTTGTTAGGTAATTTTAATGCCGCTTCTGCGGCTACTACTGACATATTAAAGAAAGCCTATATTACAAGCTACAATACTGGCAAGGTTGATGTGGTGGATTTGGAAAGCGGTACGGTGGAATTGGGCAAAATTACGGTTGGGAGTCAGCCCAATAGCGCAGCGTTCAACCCGAACGGTACGCAGGTTTTTGTGACCAACAGAACGAGTGGAACTGTTTCTGTGATTAATCCGGCTACTGATACGGTGGTCGGCACAATAACAGTGGGCTCACAACCTCACGGAGTAGCCTTTAACTCGGATGGCAGCAAAGCTTATGTAGCTAATATGAGCAGCAACACACTGTCAGTAATCAATACAGCAACGCTTACAGTTACGGGTACAATAAGTGTATTATCAAGTCCTGTAGCCATGGTAGTGGCAGGCCAAAAGCTTTATCTGACTCAGTCTGGCGCTAACAAAGTAGCAGTCGTGGATTTTACCAACGATACGATTACCAGTCAAATTACGGCGGGAGCCCGCCCGTATGGTCTTTCGGTTAATCCTGCGGGTACCAAGATTTATGTAGCTAATCAAGGGAACAATACAGTTTCTGTCATCAACGTTGTGGACAACACGGTGGAAGCAACTGTCCCTGTGGGCAGCAACCCATCGGCTACTGAGGTGTCTCCCGACGGGAGCAGGGTTTACGTGGCTAATAGTGGCTCTGGAACTGTTTCAGTAATCAATACCGCTAGTAATACAGTGGAAAGCACCGTAGCGGTTGGTTCTAATCCCTATGTGGTCGGTATTTCGGCTGATGGCAGTAAAGCCTTTACGGTCAATTATAGCAGCAGCAACATGAGCGTAATCAGAACATCCGATAATAAGGTAATTCAGACTATAGCTTTAAGCAATGGTCCCTTTATGGTCGGTACCTTCATGGTTTCTACGGCTATGGCTGGTAGCCAGAACCCTCCTGTTTATTCGGATGCCACACTAAGCTCGCTGAATTTAAGCGGCATTACGCTCGATCAAACGGTAACTGGAAGTGTGTACGCCTATACTGCAACTGTGCCTAACGATGTTTCGGTCACGACAGCTACGTATACAACTACTGATAGCCACGCGACAGCGGCTTTACAGCTTAATGGGGCTCCAGTTAACAATCCGATTAATCTAAGTGTGGGATCTAATGTCATTAGCATTGTAGTGACTGCACAGGATGGAACGACGAAAAGCTATGAGGTAACTGTTACACGAGCTGGTTCAAATCATGCTGCCTTAAGCTCGCTGAATTTAAGCGGCATTACGCTCGATCAAACGGTAAGTGAAAGTGTGTACGCCTATACTGCAACTGTGCCTAACGATGTTTCGGTCACGACAGCTACGTATACAACTACTGATAGCCACGCGACGGCTGCTTTACAGCTCAATGGGACTCCGGTTAACAATCCGATTAGTCTAAGTGTGGGGTCAAATATCATTAGCTTTGTAGTGACTGCACAGGATGGAACGACGAAAAGCTATACGGTCAATGTCACACGGGCTCCCCGGTTGGTTACTGCTATCACAGTGTCCGGCGCTAGTGGAACAATGTCCGTTGGAGACTCTCTTCAATTTAAGGCAAATGTAACTCCTGACAATGCAACGGATAAAACCTTTAGCTGGTCGGTAATTCCTGGTACAGGGGAAGCAACGATCAATGCTGATGGTGTACTTGTTGCCACTCAAGCTGGTACTATTACAATTCAGGCAGTTGCTCGTGATGGATCAGGTGTTGTGGGAACGAAGGTCATTACGATCGACAAACGTTCTTCTAGCCGTGGTGGTAGTTCTACTACAACTGACACTAATCTGACTCCTGCACCTGTACCGACTCCTGTACCGGCTCCTGCACCTGTACCGGCTCCGACACCTGATCCTGCAAAGGATGTGTTCAAGTCAGATGTAGTGAAGGGTGACGTCAATGTTATTAAGAACATTGAGACTCGGATTCAGGAAGCTAAAAAAACTCCGGTTACATTAACTCTTTCGGACACTAAAGGGCACTGGGCTGAAAAGACTATCGATACTTTCGTAAAGCTGCATGTGATTGAAGGTTACAACGATGGTAAGTTCAAGCCGGATGGTAAGATTACACGCGCTGAATTTGCAGTGATTCTGAGTAGCGTGTTCGATATCAAAGGTGGCAACAATACGAGTGTCGCATTGAAGGACGTTGGCAGCCACTGGGCAAAAGACGCAATCAAGAAACTTGTAGAGGCTGGGGTCATCAGCGGATATGAGGACGGTACGTTCAAGCCGGATAACACGATCACCCGGGAGGAAATGGTTGTTCTTTTATCCCGCATCTTAAACCTTAACAACGTATCGAAGGACACCACCAAAGGCAATTTCGATGACTTGAAGGGTTCTTATGCAGCAAACGAGATCAAAGCTGAAGCACAAGCAGGTATCATCAGCGGTAGAGCAGATGGAAAGTTTGATCCCAAGAGCAACTCCACACGTGCAGAAGCTCTGCAAATCATCCTGAATGCGCTGAAGCTCAATCCGCAATTGAAGACGCTGGTGGATTCACTTAACTAAATACCGTTTCTCCGAATAAAAGGGACAAGTGTATTTTGCACTTGGCTCTTTTGTTTTTTATCGAAAAAGATTAGTCAAAATATTGCCCTATAATCTATTTCCCCTTTTCGGATCAAAGTTAGCTCGATCATGATTGGAAACTAGACATGTAGAATTGCAGCTCCAGATTTATGAACGCACCATTCTTCATTCATTCTTTTCCTTAGCAAAGTAGCTTCTCACACTTATTCATGATAAATTCTAAGAACAATAAAGTGAAGATGTAATCGGGAAGGAACAAGGGTACATGAAAAAGGTTCTATTCATTAATACAGGAGGGACGATTTCTTCCTCCTATCAGGAAAATGGCCTGACGCCGACCCAATCGGCTGAAAATATTTTGGCGGAAATTCCAGAGTTGAAGGAAATCTGTGAAATTGATGCCCATAATCTGATGAGCATTGATAGCACGAACACACAACCGGAGGATTGGGCCTCCATCGCCCGAATGGTACATCGTTCCCTCGATCAGTACGACGGCATCGTCATTGCCCATGGCACGGATACGATGGCTTATACGGCTTCGGCTTTGAGCTTCATGTTGGGGACCGTAGACAAGCCTGTTGTGGTGACGGGGTCGCAGGTGTCCATTCTGGCTGAGCACAGTGATTCCAAAAAAAATGTAATCGACTCGTTCCTGACCGCATGTGGCGAGGTAGCGGGAGTATTTGTCGTATTTAACGGCAAAATCATCAACGGCAGCCGCAGCTCCAAAATCAGAACGCGCAGCTATAACGCTTTTGAGAGTATTAACTATCCGTATATCGGCCTCGTGGAAGACGGGAAGGTGGTCTATACAGAGGGCGTATTTGCGAATCGCGGTACAGTTCTCCATCCGTACAATGACGTGTATGCTTCGGAGGTATTTCTGCTCAGACTGATTCCGGGTACGAATCCGGCGATTTTCGATGCCATTCAGGGTTTGGGCTATAAAGGGATCGTGATTGAGGGCTTTGGCATGGGTGGCGTGCCCTTCAAGGAAAGAAGCCTGATCAGCAAAATTGAGGAATTAATGAAGGATGGCATGAGTATCGTCGTGACCACCCAATGTCCTTATGAGGGCGGCGATCTGACGATTTACGAGGTGGGGCAGAAGGTGCTGGAAAAGGGTGTTATTCCGGGTTATGACATGACGACGGAGGCACTTGTGACTAAAATGATGTGGGCGTTGGGTCAGACCACTGACCCTGCGGGAGTAGCAAAAATTATGGCCACGAACTATGCGGACGAGGTTTCCTTGCCTACGGATACAGCCACAGCCTCCCTGTAAGGAAGGGAGGCTGGTTTCCGCAACAGGAACAGGCAATCAGAACAGGTAAAAGGGGCAACTGGCTAACGCTGAGTCTGCCCCAGTCTATTTTGAATCTGAATAGCCAGTTCCAACGATTGTACTGCTGACTCCAGTGGAATCTGGCATTCTGAATGTCCGCCAAAGCATTCAAGTGCATGCTCTAAACTTTTTTCGTATGGATTGACAGATTCGAGGTTGATTTTTTGCTGCCCTGATGCGGTATACTCATATAATGCGGTGGGTATAAGATCGTTTTCGTCGCTTTCATGAAATACCAGCTTGGCCTTTTCAAAATAAGCTTCATAGGCCACCGTGAACGGGTAACCTCCTGGCATATGGGAAGAAGCGATGACTTCTGTGAACGTATCCTGATGCTGAAAATAGGCCCGAACCTGCGCCTGCTCAGGATTGACCACCTCTGTACCCCAGACTGTACACGGGTCACTGGGTCCCAACAGCCATGTGAGTAAATCCAGCTCATGAATCATGAACTGAGTAGGGATGGAGCTTAGCCCAAGGTTCCCCCATAGGGGAGGCGTTTCTCTTTTCAAGGACAAGGAAATGAGCTTCCCGTATTTTTGTTGACGGTGAGCCTCATAAAGAAAGGTATAGGCAGGATCAAACTTAATGAACTGGTTGACGAGAACCTTTTTGCCATATTGCTGCTCAGCCTGTTGTATAAGGAGAGTGTCTTCGAGATTAAGGCAAACCGGTGTTTCACAAAATACATGCTTTCCGTGCTTCAACGCATCAACGGCATGTGACCTGTGTGCATGAGAGGGCAGGCATATATCGACGATGTCTACGAATGGATCAAGCAGAATATCCTCTATATTTTGTGTAACCTCTACGTTCAGCTCCTTTTTCAGCTTGTGCAGTTTGGTTTCATTTCTTCCGTATACGACGATTCTGTTCACCTGGGCATGGTTGTTTAAAAGTGACGCATGATACGAACCGAATCCCGTCCCCAATATTCCAATATTCATTATCTATTACACCCCTTTACTTCTATGATACGCTCCTATTTTTGCCAACGGGGTGTCAACAATCTATGTACTATCTGTTCAATTCGGATTAACCATCTATGGTGGAGGTATGATTGTGAGACTGCATCGTTTGATTGCGATTTTATTATGTATCGAATCCAGAGGAAGAATGAAGGCCAAGGAATTGGCATCCGCACTGGAAACCTCTGTACGCTCAATCTACAGGGATATCGACCTTTTGGCTGAAGCCGGGGTTCCGATTGTTACTGCAACGGGCCCAAAGGGCGGAATTTACTTGATGGAGGGCTATACGGCGAACCTTAAACAGTTAAATGGCGGTGATGTCATTCAGTTGTACTTAACGGGTATGGGCATTTATACAGGCGGGCCAACGGAATCGGGCTTGAAGCTGAAAAATGCACTGCTCAAACTGGAACAGACAATGCCAGACTCTTATCAGTCAGATATTCGGAAGGCCAAAGCGCGGTTTTATTTTGATGATACGCCCTGGTGGACGGAGCGCGTAGCGATTCCCTGCCTTGAGGTCGTGAGAGCTGCGGTATGGGGGTCTTATAAAATAACCATTCAGTACCGTAGAGCGGACGGAGTCTGTTCTTCACGGCATATACATCCCTATGGACTTGTGGTGAAAAAGGGAGATTGGTATCTCATTGCCTTTTGTGAAGCTGGGCAGGAGATTCGGACCTTTAAGTGCGGGCGAATCATGGCGGTTAAGGTTAAGCCGTCTGCGGAGTTCTTTGAGGTTCCTGTGGATTTTTCGCTGGAAAATCACTGGACGAAGCAAGAAACAACATTTAAGGAGTTGTGCAGAGAGAAAGAATACTACCCGGTTGTGATCCGGACGAATGAGGCGCAAGCTGGAATCGTAGCGAAAAGACTGGAAATTCTCCAGTCCGCACAGGAAGGAAGCCATTTGCTTCTGACCGTAAACATGTACAGTTATGAAGCGGCCTGTCGTGATGCAATGGATTGGATTGGCCGGGTTGAAATCGTAGAGCCTGCAACCCTTCGGCATTTTGTGAAGGGGCAAATCAGCCAACTCCAGAAAAAATATATATAAATTATCAAAAAAACACCTGCCTATGGCAGATGCTTTTGCTTGTTACGTCCAGGCCCAGAGGAATCCGTCACGATCCCAGGCGATTTTACCGCCATGAAGCTTGCGAAACGCTTTTTTGATTTCCTTTTCGAGAGATACATGACCGTGCTCACTTATAAACACATACTGCTCTCCATACTCAGAGCGTACATATGCAATCGCGTCTTCTTGTTTCAAGGTTCCCACTTCCCGAATTTGCTCGACCATCCATGCTGCAATTTGTTGTTCTGTTGTAAGGGTATTGTCCATTTGATTTGTCATATCCTTTCCTTCGTTCCATAATACACCGGATTATAGCTATATTGACCTATGGTAAGATAAGTGTTTTTCAATTCACTCTCCATATAGTATACGCAAACTAGGAAATTACCAAATCTGTCGGTAGTAGCCCCAATTTGGGGATTGGTTTTGAATAGTTTGTAAATACGCAACTTATTATTCATATTTATACATCTATGAAATAAATACTATGAACTATATGTTTTTAGTTTTTTATATTTTAGAATAGTAATCATTGTTGTGCTTTATTGCAATTAACTGTTGTAAGGGGCGCGTAAGAGGGAGCAGGGGACCTTACTCTAAGAACTACGTGAGCAATCCACATCGCTAAGCTTGTGATTCATGTGATTTCAAGAAACGGTTGACTCTGTCCAAATAAATTTTAAGTAAACGAATTTATGCAGTTGGCGAAGTGGGTTTTGTTTTGTATAATAAAGGGAATATTCACGGGAATTTTCTTTTTTTGAATTGAAAACATACAAGTAATCCCTGGGGGTGCCTGATTTGAAGGAAACAACCACGATTCGTGCAGAGCTGGAGCAGTATATCAGACGTGAAGGAATCACGATTAGTAAGTTTGGGGAGAACACGGGTATTAATGCGGGCACGATCAGTGCCATTATCAACGGTAATCGGCCGATTGCGATGTTGCTATTGGATCGGATTGCGGCAGGCATGGGGCTTGAAGAGGGAAGTCTCTATGAGCTGTACATTGAAGAATTTATACGGAATTCAGCACCAAATTGGCGACGGGTTCGCCCATTTTTGTATCGTTGTGCAGAGCTGAATAAGCTGGACTGTATTGAACAAGTCGTGGAATTTATGATGGACTATCTGATTTACGCTCCGGCCTTGTTTGAGACGGCAGAAGAATTGTTCAGAAAAGGCAAGTTTGCGGCAGCGGCTATCATCTATAAAAATGTCTCGGAAAGTGAGAAGTATCAGCATTCCGAGCGTCTGGCTCTCTGCCAGTATCGGTTATTTACAATCGCTGTCGGTGATGATCAGGATGAAAATTTGTGGGCCGCCACACACTTTGAAAGCTTTGTAGATCGATTGGGTGAAGTGGATCAACTGGATGCATTAAAAGATTTGGCCAATACTTATGTTTCGCTGCGTCGGTGGGATAAAGTAGACGCGTTAGCTGATAAAATGTGTCGCAGGGCTAAAGTACAGTATGATCAAAAATATGGAAAAACAAGAAAAACAGAGCGTGACAAGCAAACAAAGGGTCCTTTGTTTATGTATATTGTATACTCTTACGTGCTGCGTGCAGGTATTTGTGACGAACGAGGGGATTACGAAAAGGCTTTGGAATATGTCTCCCTGTACGCTGATCTAAGCTGGGTGCAGGAGGATACGGAAGAAGCACGCCGCTTGAAGGAACAGTGTAGCAACTGGGCTGAGGCTAACGGATATCTGTATCAGCTTATGTCCGGTAAACTGGACGTCATTCCACAGTATGTGGCCTATCTGGAAAGAAACGAAGGCGAGATTCTGATGGGATTGTTCAAAATCATGCTGGCCGCAAACCGTTATGAATTTAATGTGGACGACGTATTGCAACGTTTCGAGAAACAGATTGCTGCATTTGCGGATCACCATACCAAGGTAGGCACCTATACGGAGCAAGTGTCAGCGGATCTCTATGCACGATTCCTGGCAGAGCTGGCTTGCTACGATCTCGATAATAAGCGTTATGCGAAAGGTATGAAATTTCTGTTGGAAAGCCTGTCCTATTCCGTGGTGCTGAATGGTAATCCTGTAACGATTAAATGTGTAGGTTTATTTGAGAAATTCCGGCATACTGCCTCGCCTGAGGAGACGGAGGAATATAAAAATTTACTTAGAGAGGTAGATCACTTTAATGATAAAAAAGATCATTTTTTTTCTGCTCGCGTTTAATTTTTTTATCATACTGAATTCTTCACCCATTGCTCCCCCTGTAGAGGATCCTAGCGGAGCTCACAGTCATGGGATGGGTGGCTGGTCATTTTCATCCCGGGATACTTCTGCTTAAATTAGGCTGGGTAGCACATGAAAGGTATTCTCTTGTAAAAGAGGATACCTTTTTTATTGTGGCGGAACACTCGCGAATGAAGTCTTTTCCATTAAGGCTTGGATATTTGCGGTTGAGCAGGCGGGAACCAGACATGACGCAGATCCACCCACCCCTGGCTGTTGAAGGAAACGCCGCGCACAGAAGGGAGATATGCTGTCTGGACGGGCTTTTCATATAAAATATGGAGCTGGTGCTCATGAATAAGCCGGGCTTCGATATGCTCGAATTGACGCGCCCTGATCGTATGATCCGCTTCCCGTGTAATATCGCGCAGCAGTCTTTCGATATCAACGCGGCTATGCGGCTCGACATGCCCGGATACATTGAGATACAGATCGAACAGGCGCAATTGCTCATCACGGTCACGAAACAGAGAAAAGATGATCAGGTCTGATTCCATACGGATGGAGGAGCTTTTGAATTCATTCATGGATGCAGCCACGATATTACAAGTATATCCGCACGATTCCAACTGGGCCGCGACCCGGTCCGCATCGGCTCTATACTCGGGAATGGTCGCAATTTGCAACGTTGCCGGGGGTTCATACGAGTCGTCGGATGCATCCACCATCGGAGGGAGGCTGCGATGATCCAGACACGCCACGATACGGGCACGTACTTCTGGGTTACGTAACGGCCCGTCCTTGTGTGTATTGCATGTAATAAATTTACGCACCGAAGCTGCCGAGTGAATCTGACTCCATGCAGTATCCGTGTTCCCGGCCAATACGGGATTGTGGATGATATGAAAGGGCGAAGCTGTATCTGCGGTATCCGCCGCCGATTCCGGCTTGGCCGCCCACGGGAGCTGAACAATTTCCACCCGGTCGAGATGGGCGCGGCCTTGAAAATAAGGAGCGAATGCCTCCAGTATGCATAAGCTCTCGTTCATCTCCGTGACCTTGAAAGCCCCTGTGCCCACAGGGCGGATGCCAAAGGCCGCTTCACCCGCCTGATTCAGCTCACGAGGCACGATGGCGGCACGACTGGTACACAGGAAGGACAGAAACAGCTCATTCGGCTCCTTCAGCTCGAAGCGTACCATCGTCGGACTTAGCGCCTGTACGTGCTCGATTTGCCGAACGATAAAATGGTACAGCCTCCGTCCCGGCGCACGGCTCAGCCGCTCAAAGGTATAAACCACATCCTCGGCGGTCAGTATTTTGCCGTTATGGAACAGTACTTCCTTACGCAAGAAAAAGGTCCATTGCGTACGGGTAGCGTCCACCTCCCAAGCGTGCGCCAGTCCCGGTAATATCTCACCGCTCTCGTTCGCCCGGCGGGCCAGCCCGTCAAAGACGTGGCTGGATACGAAGGACTCCGCGAGCCAGTTCATATATAGCGGGTCCAGCGTGTATAGCTGCTGGCGAATGGGCAGACGCAACGTATCAATCTGCTGCTGATCGCTGCGAACCTCTGCGTGATGCCCGAAGTAGTTCAGCAGCCAGCCTTGCAAATGCTCCTGCATCGTGGATGAACGCGAATGGGTCCGGATTTCATCCAATGCGCGTTTGATGTCGTGGCGGTCGATGGCCTGCATCATGGACTGCACCGCAATGTCCTCCGGCTGAATCAGGAAGTGCAGGCTGGAGCGGCGGCCCCTGCCTCGGCGGGGAGTCCACTGTATCCAGTCATGCTTTTCCATTTTCTGAATGATCATCAAGGCATTGCGGTGGGTGCAGTCAAAAATAACCGCCAGCTCATCCAGCGTAGTCTCTATTGTATGGTTCTCATCCCTGTCGTCAGCGGTGTGCGAGTGAAGCCGTAAAAATTGGGCATGAAGTTTCATAAATGGTTGCTCCGTTTCCCCTATGGATGATTAAAGTGCAGTCGTTTATATAAAATAGGAAATTTTACGTCGATTAATTTCTCTTTATCTTCTTATTTTATCATCTACAATAAGGGTTATAAAGCATATTTGTGGAGGTATTTACCATGCATGACAAGTTGAGTGGAACGTCTTTGCCGAAACCGTCGTTCCTGTCCGCCTTTGCTGCTGCGATTGTGTTGGCGCTGGTTCATCAATATCTGTTTTACGGGCATGCGCTGGGCGTGTCTCTGCCGATTTTTGTCATTCTGTTCTACACCTATATGTATGTCTATAACCGGGATCGTATCCGGCTTGACTTATGGATGGGGAAATTGCTGTTTGCCGTGATTGTGCTGCTGTCGCTGACATATGCGCTGTTCGATAATCCGGTCCTATATGTGTTAAATGCATTGGCTATACCTGCTCTGATTAGTGTACATATGGTGATGCTGCTCGGGGAGAAGAGGCATAGCTGGTCGGAACCCGGTATCATTGGTCAGGCGTTAAGCCATTTGTTTTATCAAAATCTTCGGCATGTCGTGACTCCGTTTCGGATGTTCAAGACAGCAGCCTTTCGGAATGTAAAGGATGAGCGCAAGCGTGTATTGGGGAAAGTGATGGTTGGTTTGCTGATCGCCCTGCCACTGCTGTTCATCATTATATCTCTGCTGGCATCAGCGGATGGGCTGTTCGAGGAACTGTTATCGGGTATACCTTCATGGATCGGCACGCTGTCATTTGGTAGCGGAATGCTGCGGCTAATCTGGACCTGTTTTTTTACCTTCTGTTTCTTCTGCTATTTGTGGGGATTTGTACAGCCTGCTCCGCGTAATACGGAGAGAGAGGTTCAGTCATGGCATGGGTTAGACGAGCGCACGAATGGTCAAACCACCGAGTATGATGGTCACTCTTCAGTGATGATTAACAAATCAGCAGTGCCTTACCACGAGTCGGTCGCGATCAAGTTTGATCCTGTGATTACCGCTACGGTGCTGATTGTTATGAATCTGGTGTATGTTGTATTCGTCGTATTGCAGTTCGGATATCTGTTTGGTGCATGGGAAGGTGCCTTGCCGGAAGGAACCTCGTATGCAGAATATGCGAGAAGGGGCTTCGGGGAGCTGGTTATGGTGACAGGCATCAACTTTGTCCTGATGATCAGTGTGCTAAAGTGGACCGAATTCGGCTCAAATATATTGCAAAAAATGAACAACGGCCTGCTGTATGTACTCGTGGGCTGCTCGGGCGTGATGCTGTATTCAGGCTATACCCGGCTGGTCATGTACGAAGAGGCCTACGGATATACGTACACCCGTTATCTGGTACACGCGTTTATGATTTTTCTGGGCTTGCTGCTACTCATCGCAGCAGTGCGCATTCATGTCCGTCAGCTTCCGCTGGCAAAATATTATGTTGTACTCGCTTTGGTGGCGTATCTCGTCGTGAATTATGTGGGCATTGATGTACGGATTGCTGAAAATAATCTCGAACGGTATCGCACTACCTCGGTGATCGATAAGGAATATTTGAGTGGGCTATCGGCGGATGCTATTCCGCTGCTGATTGAATTTAGCCGTAAGGAACACGGAGCGATGGATGAGTTTCTACAAGGTCGTCTGATGAGCATGACGAGGGAAGAAACGGCATGGCCAGCGTTCAATTGGGCTGAATATCGGGCACAGCGCAAGCTGCACGACTATATTTTGGAATGAGAGGTGCTTGGGAATGATCGGAACAGATGCAGTACAGGGTATGGTTTTGGAGCTACAAAATGAAATGTCACAGTATCAGCATCAGTTTGATGTAAGACGGAACGCTTTTCTCGCGGAGGCTATGTATCTCGGCTTGAGTGAGGGGGAGGCCCGCTCTTATGCTATCCAGAGCATCGGTCCGGTCGTTCCCGTCACGTGTATGCCCACGCTGGCTCCCGGCAAAGCCCGGCCGCTCAGTCCGATGCTGGAAGCACGCTACCGTTATGCCGGGTACTGGCAGGACATGGGAGAGCATATGCTCTTGCCGGATGACGTGCTACGGATCTCAAGCACAGAGCGGTTTCGCAGCTGGATCAGCGACATGCGGAATTATTGGGTGGAATCGGCCCCATACCGATTTGGGGATGATCGTCTTTCGCTGCTGTCGGTCGCCAATGAGGAGGAAGGCCACTTTTCCATGCTGGTCTGGAAGGAGCCCGGTGAGGAGCCAGAGGTGTGGACCTACGCTTCGCAGCATGAATACCGATTCAGTCATTTGCTCCACTGGTTCAAGTGGCTGAACGGGCGGAGTGAAGAATGAGAGGTACGTACAGATCACTAAAAAGAATCGTATATCTGACTTTTTTGAAGCCGGAATTGACCGACAAGTACGCTTTGACACAGATGTCGAAGTGTATTTGCCAGTCAAGTCCGTAAAAGTGCAATATAACACCTCTTATATGGGCCATCCTCCTATACATGATGCAAATTGTAGTTATCAACAGATCCGTCTGATTACCAAAACTCTTCCAAGCGTAGGGTCACGCTCGCATTACCGCTGACATTGTTCAATGTTCGCAAGGCCAGAGTTAAATTACCGTTTCCGGGAAGTGTAAAAGGAACTTGTACATTGGTGACACCCTCTATCGTTCCTGCAAGTGACAGGCCCCCCAAAACCCGAACTCCTTGAGACGTATTCATAGCCGTTGCCAAGATATCCGACTGCAAGGAGCTCTCGGAAGAGGGAGTCCCGCTCACTGCTCCGAAGGATGCGCCAGTGAGGACTGAATTAACCCGGACTTCCCATTGGAGATCGGCCGAAGCCAATATATCAAAGCTGGCAGCCCCCAAATTTATAGAGTTTACCTGGGTGCTGTTGTCTGGAAAAAAGAGTTTTCTTCGGAAGCTCACTGTAGGAGTGAAGGCAGTACTTGATATCGTGGCATTGATCCGGGTTTCTGATGTGATTCGGGAGGTCTTAAAGATGGAACCCAGGTTGGTAAAATACCTTCCGCCTACATTGATGCTGAAGGCTCCCCCGGATGTGCCGTTGAGAACGGTTGCCCTGATATTCTGGTTAGCGTCCTTCAGTAGTGCAGCGCTTGACGGAGTGAAGCGATGCACTGTAACGGCTTGCTGAAACAGCTGAGGATTGATTGCAACGATACGGAATTCTACTTGTCCGTAGGTATAGTTGTAGCGAACCTGGTAAAGATAGCCGTCAGTTGTGTCCAGGGTCACCCGACTAGAACCGGTTCCATCCATCGTATCAATATTCCATGAGGATTGATAAACCTTCAACGTCTCTACTCCATTTTGTAACAGAGCCACATATACGCCGCTGCTATCTTGTCCAAAATAAGCCCCATTTGTATTGTCGCTATATCCCCATTCAGCCCGCTGAGTTCCTGTGGGGGGGCTGGGAACTTGTACATTAATACCGGATTCAAATGCCGCCCCGTTAAGAAATTGTCCGCGTTCCGCTGTTTGGAGCTCTGCACGATCATTGGAAGCTGCTGATGTACTCAGTTGATACGTTTCTGCTGAATTTTGCACATTTCCTCCGCCGTTTGTGGTGACAATATCCCTCAACTGAGAAATACCATAATTGGAAGCGTAGTTGAACTGAGGACTTGCTTCAGCCGTTTGTAACTTGTCAGTCATTGAGTTCAGTGTTGGTGAAACGCCTGATAAGTTGTATATCGGTTGAATTGTTGGACTCATGGATGTACCACTCCCTTCTATGAACATCGAAATTTACCTGATAATGAATTCAATCATGATCGGTACAGACGGATCAAGTGTATCTCCATCCGGAAGGTTAATCGCAGTTGCTGAAACGGAGGATGAATTATCTAATTGGAGTACACCGTTAATATAGAGAAGATAGTAGTTGAACGTTGTTGGAAATGAAGTTATTGTCAATCCTGCATCATCAATAAAGTTTATAGCCGCAATTGAAAAGGAGGCTCCTGTTCCTGTGCCTTCTAAAATGTTGGAGACAAATTTTTTTGATCCCTGAAACGGAGGAATAATTGGCATAAGTATATCTCACCTCCAGTTATTGAAACCTGGAGATTCACAGTTTACGAGACTGAGAATCTCCAGGCTAACGTATATCATGTGAGAAAATGGTTCTGAATCCATTTTATTTAAAAAATTGATTAAGTGCTGATCGTAACCGTTGGTGCCGAAATGGCTGGCTGAGTCGTAATGGATGAGACCGTATTCCCAAAGCTGGCTACAGCAAGGGTGACAGGAACACCTACGGCAATATCAGTGGTCGCCAAAACTAGACTGGCGGGTGTCAAAGTGGATAAAGTAGCCTGCTGCAAAACACCATTCACAAATACATTGTAATAATCGTCTGCGCTAAGGACAGGTAAAGCGACGACTGGAGCATCAGCATCATCAACAAAGCTTGCGGCGAGAAGTGTTGTAACACCTCCGGCAATATCACCAGCAGTTACAGCTGAGAAAAAATTTGTAATAGCTGGGCTTACAGTAGTGGTGACTACGCCTCCGCTTGCGACCGGTGCAGTTGCAACGGCGGTATAAACAGGTTTAATAACGGGCATGTTGGTACCTCCATTCTAAAATTGGGGGAATTTATTTTTTTGAAAAATTACAGGGGATTCAGTCCCATTTTCAGTAAATTCAGAAAGAAAAATAATGTAACGGCGAAATGGAAGTGAGCATTAAAAATTTATTTT
This sequence comes from Paenibacillus sp. RC21, assembly GCF_044907935.1. Classification (NCBI taxonomy): domain Bacteria; kingdom Bacillati; phylum Bacillota; class Bacilli; order Caryophanales; family Paenibacillaceae; genus Paenibacillus; species Paenibacillus sp. RC21. Next base: position 522,494 of record NZ_JBIYCS010000004.1, on the reverse strand, counting down.
TTTGGAAAAAAATTTAAGGAGGTCATCTGTCCAATCAGGTTCGTTTAGATTCCATAAGATAATGAAACTGTACTTAATTATGGAGGTGTCAGTATTGGGAAATTTATTGTTGCGTAAAAGATATCGCTTGACCCAGGTGGCAAGGAAAAAAAAGAAGGAAAGAGATCAAAAGATGGGAGCGTTCCGTTTTATGCCCATTTATCGTACAGGAACGAGCTGCATTCGTAACAAAAAGGGAAATAAACGTATTTATAGACAGGGTAGAAGAAGAGAGAGAATATGCGCTTATAGACATCATTTGCACGCTGAGCGGGTGCCCTCAGGTTTATCAAATAAAAAAATCTGTTTTATGAAATTCAAAGGTCAACGAAGACTGCGAGGCGGCGAACAGGAGCCTCAAGGCAATTCAGGAGGAGCAGTTCAAGGGGTGCATGGATTAAGGGGGACCGATGGTAATGCTGGGCATCAAGGCATACAAGGTCCGGCTGGGCCACAGGGCATTCCGGGTAGTGCCGGACCCCAGGGCCAGGCGGGCGCCATAGGCCCCCAAGGTGAACAGGGTCTTCAGGGGGTTCCAGGGATTCAAGGCTTGCAAGGAGAGGCTGGGCCACAGGGAGAGCAGGGACCACCGCTTAATTTGGATGGGATCACGGTTGTGCCTGAGGTACAGCGATATTTCTATTTTGCCGATTCAGATCTGACGGGTACGGTTGAAATCCCTATTTCCCAGTTTACGAATGATGATGGACAGTTGGCAAGTCAGCTTCCAGAATTGGGTGCGAACAGCTACACGGATTTGTATATTAATGGGGTACTGCAGGAAAGCAGGTTGTACCAGATAAGTAGTACCACATTGACTGTTGAATTGGAAGAAGCTCTTGTAATTGCGGGTACGCCGTTTATTTTCGAGGTTTTTCAATTTACATTAAGAATGGCGAACTGAGCGAAATTATAAATTGGTATTATTAGACCAAACCGTGTATCTCCTGTTGAAGAGGTTACATTATCTGATTATTACGAAGCCCATACTACTGCCGATGTAACTTCTTCAGCAGGTACCGTTTCTTTTCCAATTCACGCCATGTGATGATAAATATTTCCTTATCCAAAGCATGTATGCCTATTTTGGGTGTATTGAGTCTTTTGAATAAGGAGGTTTTTTCTTGGATCGCGTAGGAATGGTCAGGGACTTGGATAGCTTAGGTCGGATTGTCATCCCCGTAGATATAAGGAGGCGTCTTGGGATTGGCAAGCATACAGCCATGGAATTTTGGATGACGGAGAGTGGCTTGATTATGCGACGATGCGTGGGGGAGGCCTGTATTTTATGTGGCGAGCTTCAACATCTTACATATTTTAAAAGTGCTTGGATCTGTATCTTCTGTATGAATGAACTGAAAAATAAACGATAAAGCTGGCAATCAGATGATTTGGCATGTATGTTACAATAAAAGGGCGAGTGACCCACCACAAGTTTCTCGCCCAGTCGATTGCTGTCAAGCGATCGGCTTTTTTAATTGTGCATAGTACATCCGATGATATTGATTAATCAGCTCGTCCAAAACCATAGATTGCCTGAGTACATCAATATGGCTTAGTCCATATTTTGCTTGCAAATCATAGAGCCGTTGTCGATTGTTCTCTAGTCGCTGCTGCAAAGTCTCTTCATTTCCCATCATACATCCCTCCTTAGGTGATACTTATTTTAGGGTGCCATGTGTATTTTTGGGAAATATGAAAGTGCATGAGGATATCTATTCTAATCTTGGTGTTTGTATAGATTAAAACATATCCTTTTCAAACAATCATTTTATCCCCTACTAGGGTCACCTGTGATGAGTGAAAAAACTTAGGTATTTCGGATACGAAGTTAACAGGATGGAGGTATTTTCTGAAAAAATCGGTTTCTTATAACTTGATGAGTTGAATATACGAGAGTTTAGTTATGAAAAATATCTGGTGAACCGACGATTTGGACTTACCAAATCCACAAATCACTGAAAGAACACTCAGATTTTTCTGAATTAATATTTTTAAAGATTACTGACTATAACCCAAAGTACGAGTACTCTTTTAAGGTCAAATTATTATAAAAAACTTGTTGCATCAAGCTTGGATGGAACTACCTGGATTCGTTCATATGGACGATAGAGCATAAAAAAGGATACATAAACATATTATAAATTTTGGAATTTTCATAGTTTTATAGTCAATGACATAAAGAGGGTTTGTTGCTATAGTTTGGGGCATGGGGCGATTTAGTTCTCTCCTTTCACCTTAGAACTGCAACAGTGAGTGTCTAATGAATAGAGGGACTCAAAGGGCTGTGTGCAAACCTCATGCATCTTAATGGGGAGCACATCATAAAAGGAGGTGTCCTTTTATAGAAAATTAGAGGAATGGAATTTTATCAATTTGTTTTAAAATTATATTAAAATTTAGGGAGGATATAGAATGAAGAAGGGGAATATCCATAAAGTTATGACTAAAAAAATCGTTACAATTGCTGCACTTACTATTTTATCATTACACAGTTCATTGTTTTTTTCTTTGCAAGCCTCTGCTGCTACCACATCCTTATTGTCGTGGGATTTAGTTGATTCTACTAAGCACCTAGAATGGGGAGGAAGTACAGCTTATCAAACTTCATTTAATGCCGGGGTAAATACCTGGGAAAATTATAAATTTGGCATTATTAGACCGGACTATGCATCAACTATTGAAGATGTTACTTTGTCCGATTATTACGATATAGATAACTATGCTGCTCTAACCTATCCATCAGGTAGGATGACATTCAATCAATATCGAATGAACCAGTTGAGTTCTGCTGAGAAACAAAATGTTGCCACTCATGAGCTTGGTCATGCTCTTGGGTTGGAACATAATACAAGTAATGATTTAATGTATGCGTATGTTACGTCTATAACAAGGCTCAGCGCTAATGATAAAGCTTCATACGATCTTGCTTATAAAAGATACTAATTAAGGAGGTACAACCAATGAAAACTAGCATGAAGAAAGCATTTATGATCTTGTCCATTTTCACTACGGTTGCAATACTGGCTTCTGGCTGTTCAAATCCTAAGATAGACAAGAATATAACGAAATCTGGCGAAATTCCAACTAGCTATATACAAGCATCATTTGTTATAGATATAAATAACCCCAAAGAGGTTGTAGGTTATGCTGACTATGCATTTGTAGGCCTCGTAGAAGAAATGACGGGAACGGAGTATAAATTTCCTGTCACGAAAGAAACGGAGGATGGCCCCAAAGTATTGACGATGCCCTATACGAATTATTCCGTTAAAGTGCTTGATAATATAAAAGGTAATTTAAAGAAGGATGTTTCCATTCCAATTCAAAAATTCGGAGGTCTGAGTGATGATAAGAGCGAATATTTCTTAAATGAAGACGATCTTCTTCCACAGGAAGGAAAAATTTATGTATTCACTGCTAACGCACGGCCCGATGGTTCTATGTTAGTATCAGGCCCTAATTCTAACATAGAGGTAAAAACAGATGTTTTTTCGAAAAACAGTATCCAGGCGCTTAGTGAAGAGAGCATTGCTAATGAACTAACCAAGACAGAGGAGTATAAAACGTATCAAGATGCCTATAAAAATGAGATTGTTAAAGATCGAGAAAGATTTATTTCCAAGTATGAAGCTCCTTAATATGAGCATTCTGCTGCGAAACTCTAAATACCAATTTCTGATATAAATTTTTGTGAAGCAGTCTAAACCTCTACTATAAGGGATTTAGACTGCTTTTAATCTAAAGATGTATATTCTCTTACTTTGCAAATCCTCAAAAGAAAAAACCAGCTCTAGGAGCTGATTTTACGGGAGAAATCGTTTTAATGAAATCTTCAAACCCCACCATGTTGGTCAAATGGTTTGTAAGTAGATCCTTTTTCAAGATGTTGTATTGGAACGATCACTATCGCCACTAATAAAAGAATGGATGCCAAAAGGAGTAAACTTAATTTATTTTTCATCTTCACGCACCTCATCAATTAAAGTTTGGTAGGATTTTATTATATCGGAAGATGCATTTTTTCTATAACGCTCGATTAATTTCACGCACTCAATTATATAGGGCCTGTTATTAGTAGCAGAGGATAATTCCAAGCTGCTAATTAAATATTTAAATCCCTCTTGATATTCACCTCTACGTAAGTAGTAATTAGCTAATCCTTTTAAAAAACGAGCGAAGCTCTCTGACATTAATTGTTGTGTGTACACGCCTACACTTTTTTGTTGTTCCGTTAAAGACTGGATCTCTAATTCAAACCGCTTGAGTACATCATCTACATTAAAATCATATTGGTTAGCCGCTTCAATTATGTTAATCAATGCGGGGAGAACCTCGTTTTTCTTGGAAGTAACGTAAGATAAATAGTCTGGAAGGACACCTATATCTCCAGCCAACAGCTTATTCACGTACGTATTAGCCTGTGCCCATTCTGTAAACCGCCCCTTCCATAGTAAGGTCTGTTCATCAGTCTCCTTCACCCAACTTAAATCAGCGTAAATGTACGTATACTCCAATGCCTGATTGTAGTCTTTTTGCGCTTCACAGACACCTGCATGAAGTAAATAGGAGTAGGCCCAATACACAAATGGAGGATTGACCGAAGTTTTCTTCTTTTTCCGTCTTTTTAGCTTAACCTGTTGATTGATCTCACACTGAATGGCGGCCTTGTCTCCCATGATCTTAGCGAATATGTTTACTTTGCCCCATTTCCGTAATGAGCGATATGTATTCACTAAATCCTTTAACGCGTCGAGCTGGTCAGCATCATCAAGCCGTTCAACGTAATCCTCGAAATGGATCGCAGCCTGGTAATTTATTTCCTGATCGTCCCCTTGCTTCGCCATAAAAATGCGGTACTGACAAAGGGCTAGTCGCTCAGAGTGCTGCTTTTTCTCACCGACGGCTATGCTCTCATAAAGGATGATGGACGCTGCGAATTTCCCTTGTTGGAATAAGTCCTCAGCTATGCTAAACAGAGCATCGGCGTATGCCAGCTTTTCCATGAGCAAGCTGACGACCTGCTCAATACAATCCAACATGTCCAACTCCGCGCAATTGTACAAAAGGGGTCTGACTCTACGGATGTTAGGGGTTGTTGAACTCAAAAATTCCTCAATATAATTCTTGTAAAAATGCCCTTTGGAGTGGCCTAATGTAGCTGTAATGCGATCTAACTGATGAATGGAGAGTGCACGGTTGCCTGTGACGATCCCGCTTATTGTGCCTGGATTGATGCCTGCCACCAGGCCGAATTGGGTAATGTTGAACCCATTCTGTTTCATGAAGTTTTCCAGTTCTGCGCGTATCGTGGTTGTAGGTTCCAAATTGTAACAACCCCTTTAACGTAACGTTTTATGTAGTCCGTTAGATACTGATCTATAAGGATATTTTTTGGGACAATCCGATGCTAAAATATAAAGCTATTCTGGGAGATATTATACCATCTTATGGATGTATTATATATACTTTTCAAGTAATTACTTTTTGTGAATTATGGATGTGTAAAGCTGGAGAGATATTGAAGTTCAAAGCACAAACAACCCTGTATATCTTGAGAAAATCAAGACACGCAGGGTCGTTCTATGTGAACAGGCTGACCTCACTGCCTGTAACGGCAAGTTTCAGCTTACCGCTTGGCCAAGGCCAATATTTCATCTGCAACGAGATCAGGGCGATATTGATGAATATAATGCTCGGTATCCTTAACCACCAATTGCTTCGATTGCACGGACCAGGAAGTAAATTCCTTTTCGTATTTGTTCCAGACGTCATTAGGAACCCCTAAGTAATCGGATGTCAGCACGGTAAGCGGGAAAAGGAAGGGCTGTTTGTCATCCAATACGACCTTTGCATTCGTCCGCGATTGACGTAGCTCGTCCTCTATATTGGCATTTTCAAGCTTAAGCAATGAGGCTGTCAGATCAATCTTCTTCAGTTCATCCGGCACGAACTTCAAGCCGTTGCGAGCTGCACGTGAGGCTTCGATAAAACTGTCAGAGTGAAAAAGCATCCGAATCACGCCTGTTTTCATGAGCAACTGATTGATAAAGCCGCCGCGTACTGGCTCCTCAGCATCAGCATAGTAATATTCTGGGCTTCCGCTATCCAACATCACAATGCCTTGTACCTCGTCCGGGTATTTCTGTGCAAACCGGAGCGTTTCGAGGGATCCTAGCGAATGTGCTACAAGCAGGTAAGGTGGCTTTTGACCAGACACCTGCAGCAATTCGTGTATTTCATTCGTTATTGTATCAATGTCACGCTTCTTGTCCGTCGTATCACTATACCCATAGCCGAACCGGTCATAAACTGCGAATTTAACATGTGGTGCAATCTTCTCATACAGTGGGGAAAAATCAACATACGGATTGGCCGTGCCCCACCCGGAAGCGAATACAACCGTTACTTTCCCTTGTCCTCCGGTATATAAATGCATATTATGCCCATTCACATTGTATAGCTTTCCGCTGGGGGTATAAGATTTCAGATCCTGCCGGGTGCTTACCTGTTCATATATCACACCTGATGCCAGAAGAACCAAAATGGCCAGCAACCCGAACATAACCGTCTTCCATAATCTTTTAAGCCATTTTTTCACTTCTCGCATCCCCCTTTATCTCAACAGCTATTCTCCTTGTATTCCCGTCATTATAAATGCTCAATCTTATCCAAAAGAAAACAGCAGCTTAATTTTAACTTAATTATTATTTTGTTTCGTCAGCAGCCGTAGTCTCTCTACATCTTTCGGATGCTCAGCAGCGAATGGGCGGACAGAGTAAATGAAAGAGGGAAGCTGCTATCCACAGCTTCCCTCTTATAGATTTTACAAGTAATCATTGTATTGTTATCACGGATATATGAGTACCGACAAATCAGTATGATTATGGTATCGACTAATGTTCTGCTCAAAGGGCATAATTGTAAAGAGAAATCCTATATCTCAAGAACTATCTAGACACTATTTTGATTGGTAAATATTAGAAGTGAATAGCGTACAATATTCATTGTGCGATATGTAAAACGAACTAAAAAAAGAATCTTTCTTATTTCATTTTAGTTATTTAAGACTATTTTTTCAACTCCTTTTTGTAACTAAATACCTATAATATATCTTTTAAGCAGTCTTCCACATAGTCGGGGGCTGCTTTTTGCATTTGGCTAACCGTATGAAGGTATCGTTGCGTCGTATTGATGTGGGAGTGTCCGAGATTTTCCTGCACCTGCTGTAACGATGCACCATGAATCAAGGCTAATGTAGCATTCGTGTGGCGAAACCAGTGGGGGGTTATCTTTTTCGTGATCCCAGCTTTTTCCCTGGCCAGCTTAATAATCGTCTCCACTTGCCTTACTGACAACGGAAACAACCTCTCCCGCATATTTAATGGTTCCTCTTGCTGGAAAGCGTCTCTGTACTGCTTGTACATCTCCCAAAGTCTTGCGGGTACTTTGACCTCGCGCTGTTTGCCTCCTTTTCCGTTAAACACGGTCAGCCACATGAACATTTCCGTCGGATCGGTATGGAAGTGATCCCACTGTATAGACACCATCTCAGACACCCGAAGCCCCAATAAAACCAGCGTGAGCGCGATCAGATAATTCCGTTCCCCCTGTGTTTTTAAATAGGCTAAAAGCTGACGCAGCTCATTTTTGGTTAAGAAATGATTTTTACTGTTCACTGGAATCCTGGGGGTTCGCACACTTGTGGTGGGATTGTGCTGAAAAATATGAATGCTCGGATCACTCCCCCACTTGTATAGCGATTTTAATGGGGCCAAGAAGCTGGCAATGGTCGCTGGTGCAGGTGTTTGCTTGGTAGGACTGCAAGCACCCTCTAATAAGCCGATTTTATAGACCTCTATATCCTGCCATGTTACTTTCCGTAACGGTTTACCAGATGTGAAATTTCGAAACTGCTGAATGGCCCTCTTGTAGTTGCGCAGGGTATACGGGGAGTTAGTGCAAGTACTTAAAAATAATCCTGTAATTTCGTCATCCGTGTACGTCTCCGGGTTATGCATGGAAGGGGCATGTAGCTGAGAAGATGTCATTTTAGACGTATACATAAAAAAATTCCTCCTGTTCGTTCGCACAATGAATATTGTGCGATATCTATTCTCAATATTAAGGCAAATCGCTGACCGCGCGTCAAACTGGAGGAATATTTATGGAAAATGTTTTAGTGAGCTGTCTAACTCGTCTGCTATCTAAAGATAAACAATTGTATGAACACTGCCTGCGGGTTGGCAATATGGCTAAGCGAATAGCTCCTTACCTGGATTTTGATGACCAGCAGACACGGAAATTCGTCATAGGCTGTTGCATTCACGATGTTGGAAAAATGCTGCTGCCGGATGACATTTTGAATAAATCAGCTCCTTTAAATGAAGAAGAATGGAAAATCATGAGGCTTCACCCCCTGTTGGGTACCCAGCTTATTTTAAGAGAGGGCATGCTGGAGCAGGATATTGTAGATATCGTTCGATTTCACCATGAACGCTGGGATGGACAGGGCTATCCGTTTGGCATAAGTGGTGACAAAATTCCGCCTATGGCTCGAATGTGTTCCATCATGGATGCATTTGATAGTATGATTTCCGATCGACCGTATCGCCAGGGCATGTCCATTCAGGAGGCCAAAGAGGAGCTTTGGCGTCACATTGGAACACAATTTGATTTGCTATATGTTGAACGGTTTTTGCATCTGCCTGAGGACCTGTCGAGTGCCCTTGGACAATAATTCAGAGGGAGGCATGTTCCATGGTATTCACCATCGCAGGTCTTATCATTTTGATGATCGTTGTATGCTTGGTCAATGGAATTATTCATTTCATAGATTTAAAAAAACAATTGGGTATTAAAGAGCTGGAGAAAAAGGAAATTAAGAAGTTACTGGAGGAGGCCAACAGCAAGTTGAATCGGCGGGAAGCCTTTCGCTTGGGTATTCCGGATGAGGGCTGTGCGTTTGAGTTTTTACATTTTGGAGATGAGGCTCTGGCAAGGCTTACTCATAGAAAAGGGATCGGTAAAATACAAGACATTAGCGTGAAGGGGCTAAAGCTGATTTGCGATTATGATCTGCCTTTGAAAAAACCGGTTCTCATTCAGGTTGAATTTGAGCTAAATAAAGAGCCTTTTGTCTTGCAGGCACATTTAATCCGAAAAGAGGCGCATATTAGCCAGCCTTTTATAACCTATGGGCTTGTGTTTGATGAAATGAGTTCCAGCGATCAGGAAAGGCTGATGTACTGCATTAATCAGCGCGTTTTAAAAACCGCAGCTCCCACCACACCTACACCTGTGGTATAAAAAAAGCCACGATCGCTTTTGTGTATCTGTTCCCGTTATGGAATGACCTGAGCCGTCGGGGAAAGGATCACAAGACGGCTCGTGGCTATTATCTATTGTGCGCTGTACGGATTGGTGCTGTAGGTCAACGAAAATTCACCCAATCCGTCAAAGAGCTTGTCCACCAGGTAGGCAGGGTCATACAGCATCCGACCTGATCCCAGATCGCGATAGTTCTCGAAGCTCCAGCCCCATGGCGCATTAGCGGCATTGGCACGGCCGTTGTCGCCCTTGAACGTGCCGTAGCTGCTCCACAGGTCCAGCGTAAAATCGTTCCGCAGCGGCCACAGCGAGGTTTCCAGCGGGATCAGCTCGTACCCCATACGCTTGCTATCGTCAAAATTACCGATTTTGGAGTCCCATAGCTGTCCACCGGAGGCGTTGAGATTCACCGGAGTTCCGGCCTGAAAGATGTAGCCGGATTTGCCTTTGGCGCCTTTACCGTTGTAAGGCTTGAGCGCGTGTCCGAAATCACCGTCCGATTCGAGGAAGGACTCGTCATTTTGCGCACTGTATACCAAGGGATGGGTGCCGGAGGCGTTCGTTTCAGTGGTGAAGTTGCTGTCATAGTAAACTGAGCTCATTCCTGGATCATATTGAACCGCCTTGTTGGCAGGGCCATACATGCCCAGCTTGGCGTGTCTCGGCATCAAAGCCAATTCCAGCTCGCCGTTCGGATTGGTCACCCTGGTGCCGTCTTTTTTGGCTGTGCCTGGCTTGCGGATCGTGAACATCATGCCTTCCATATCATTTTCATGATCTCCCAACGTCCCTCGTGGATCATGTGTAGCGTAGAACAGATCGTAACCGATGAAATAGTGGGTATCTGATTCCACGACCGACCAGTATACGCTTGGCTTCAAGGGTAAGCTGCTGCCTTTGGCATACTTGCCGATATTATCCCAGTTGTTTAGCCCTGACCAGTCGCCGTCAAAGTTTACGGGAATCGGAATATCCCCTTCGGGGTTGTTACCTACATCCTGATACAGCACAGGCGACCAGTATTCCACAAGTCTGGACTGCTCGGATGCGCTCAGACCCGCTGCTGCTGCCTTGGATGGAGCCACAGCGGGTGCGATCAGGGTCGCCCCCAGAATGATAACCGCTGCTAATGCTTTGTTTCCTTTTTTCCACATGATAAACACACTCCTTCGTTTCGTGAGATTTTTAATTCCAGTGGAGCAGATTGGCGATGCCGCCAATAATAACCCAGGAAATAAAATGTGGAAGATATAAAATGGTTTGCGATATCTTCTGAATGCGGGAAGAGGTCAGCTCATGGAGCATCACCGCCAGCAGCGCATATAGCTGCCAGTCTATTTTCATTTATTTCCAAACCTGACGATATACAGTTCTCTCTTTCTTCGAAGAATACCTGCCTGTACGCACAGTTTCCGCGTTCGTATTCATACAGCGGCCTTTGATGAATCCCTCCCGTATGGATCGTAGGTAATAAGATGCGTTTCACAATTCGGTTATACCCCGGCTGTGGACCTCGGGATATAAAAATAATTAAGTGGAGACATTTTCAAACTTTCGTTAGAATTATGGCATGTGAATATTTGAGAACAAAAAAATAACCCTAGGATTTTCTTATGCTTACGGAGGCTAGTCCATTGAAACCAAAAATAGAAGATGTAGCAAAGCGTGCAGGTGTTTCTCCAACGACGGTTTCCAGAGTCATGAATAACAGGGGATATATCAGTGAAAAGACACGTTCGTTAGTATACAACGCTATGGAAGAGCTGAATTATGTACCGAACGAAATGGCCAGATCGCTGTTATCCAAACAAAGCAACATTATAGGGTTGATTTTTCCAACCGTGAGTAATCCCTTTTATGCGGAACTGATATTTCATATTGAACTCGCTTGCGAGGAGCTGGGGTATAAGGTTTTTTTGTGCAACAGTTTGAAAAGTGCAGAGAAGGAAGCCAATTATTTGAGCATGCTGCTGCGGAACCAAGTGGATGGAATTATTGTCGGCAGTCATAACAGGGGTGTATTTGAGCGAGTAAACTCTTCATTCCCGATTGTCTCAATTGACCAGTATATTTCTGAAGAGGCGGTTGTCGTTTCTTCGGATAATTATTTGGGTGGGAAGCTGGCAACGGAACATTTAATTCATAAAGGCTGTCAAAAAATCATTCATATCAATGGGCCGTACATGCTGCAAACCGAGACACATTTGCGTTTGGAGGCCTACCAAAAAACGATGGAGAATCACGGGTTGGAGTCCATTTTTTACGAAGTCCCAAGGTCTTTTGATCAAGAATTATATAAACAAATCATTCATCAGATTTTTAGTGAGCATCCAGATGTGGATGGTATTTTTGCGAGTGATGATATCTTGGCGGCAAACGTATATTTTGAAGCCTTGAAGACAGGTAGACGTGTGCCGGAAACGTTGAAAGTTGTTGGATATGATGGGACAGAGACGGCCCAAGCCTTTATGCCACAGTTAACCACCATTCGTCAGCCCATTCAGCAAATGGCCCGGCAAGCCGTAGGAATTTTGAACAAACGAATTAATGGACAGGACTACACGGGGGACTTAAATCCGCTGCTCCCGGTCCATTTGATCCCTGGGCAGACAACCTAGAATGATGGCCGTTCCCCTATTTCTTTTGTTGGGTAACGGCTATTTATTTTTTTGAAAAATTTTATGTCAATCGTTTGACATGTCAATCCTTTAGTATATAATATAAATTATTATAGAATGTTTTCTGAAAACGCTTTACTTGCAACGTGAATCTCACATAAGGGGACGAAGAAGATGAGCAATAAGTTAAGCCTCAAAGAGAAGTTAAGCTATGGCCTGAGTGATACCGCTTACAATTTGGTATTCACTGTTGTTTCAACATATCTCATGTTTTACTACACCGATGTTGCAGGACTAAGCCTCGAATCTGTCGGTCTGTTATTTTTAATTGTCCGTGTACTCGATGCCTTCGCCAGTCCGATCTTCGGGATTCTCATTGATAGAACCAATTCCAAGTATGGTAAAGCACGGCCCTGGTTTCTATGGTTGGCAATTCCATTCGGGATTATCACGGTGCTGTCTTTTGCTGTAGGCTATTTCGATGATTCTTATAAACTGGCGTATGCCTATATTACCTACATTTTACTGAACATTATCTTTGCAGGTATCAATGTACCTATTTCGGCGATGCTACCGAGTCTCACTACGAATCCACTGGAAAGAAGCTCGGCCAATATGTTTCGTAATATCGGCGGACAGATTGGTGTGTTGGTATCAGGTGTGGTTGCTCTTCCATTGGTCATTTTTTTTGGAGGGGGGACGAACCAAAAGGGATTTATATTCACCATGGGGATATTCTCCGTGTTATCCGTAATTATGTTTCTATTAACGTTTAGGAATACGAGAGAGCGTGTTCAATATGATCAGGGCAAACCGGTTCCTTTCCGAGACAGCATTAAGGCGCTCTTGCCCAATTTTCCATGGTGGATGCTTGCACTGACTAATTTTGTGATCTTTATCGGCGTAGTGGCCAAAGGGTCTACCATGATATTCTTCTTTAAATATAATATGGGAAACGAGGGAATGAGTTCGCTTGCCAATGGGATTAATGCAGGTGCCATGATCATCGGTATGTTGCTAGTTCCATTTATTGTAAAGAAAATGAAGAACCGAAATCTGGTTTTGATTGGGTTACTGGTCAGTATTCTGGGACAGATTGTGATGTGGATGGGTTCGATGGAGCCTTCTGTTGCTCTTACACTGTTTGGTGTTGCTCTGGGATCGTTTGGTTTGGGGGCTGCGCAAAGTACGGTTTTTGTTATGTTTGCCGATACCGTCGATTTTGGAGAATGGAAGTTTGGTGTCAGAGCTCAAGGTCTGTTAACGGCAGCCGGAACGATCGGAATTCAGTTTGGCGCAGGGATTGCAGGAGCTTTAACATCCAAAATTCTGGCTAAGGGAGGGTTTGTAGCTAACATGGCGCAGACAGAGTCTGCATTGCAGGCCATTACAACTAATTTTGTCTGGATTCCTGCGATTGCATTTGCGATATGTATGCTCTTCATTTATATGTACCGGATTGACTTTGTCCAAAGCCAAATGCGTGCAGAGCTGATTGAAAGAAGAGCGGCTCAGTAACTTAGCATATTCATATTCAAAAAATTTGAGATTGAGGTGGCTGTCATGTCATTACAATATATTGAAACTTCTGTTCATGGGTTGACGCTAAGAGGAACAGCTCATATTCCTGAGACCCTCAAGGGCAGTAAATATCCTACTGTCATTATGTTTCATGGATTTGGGGCTAACCGGATCGAATATTTTTACTCATTTGTTCAAATTTCACGCCTGCTTGAAAAGCAAGGGATTGCAGCTGTGCGGTTTGATTTTGGAGGGCATGGCGAAAGCGAGGGTGATTTTTACGACGTGACCATTTCCGGAGAGGTGGAAGAGGGAAAGGCCATCGTTAACTTTGTCCGGCAGCTGGAATTCGTAGACCCGTCCCGAGTCAGTCTAATGGGAATGAGCCTAGGGAGCGTGGTTGCCAGTATAGTAGCTGGTGATTTGTCTGAAGACATTCACTCTTTATGTATGTGGTCCCCTGCGGCAACCGTAACCGACGAAATCAATAACAACAAAACGATTCAGGGACAATCGATTTCGTCCATGGATCAACAGGGGTACTTTGATTTCAACAGTTTGCGTCTTGGACCGGGATTCATTGAGGATGTAGCCAGCTTGGATATTTACACCAGAGCCTCAAGTTTTAAAGGAAATGTCGCCATTATACATGGAGATCAGGACTTTATAGCACCCATTCAATATGCCTATCAATATGAACAAGCCTATTCACAGCCCATTGGCATTCAGATCATTGAAGGTGCCGACCATTCATGGGGAAATGTACCTCATCGGGAACAGCTGTTCAGAAATACGTTAGATTTTTTTGAAAAGAACGCTAAATAATAGATATCCCACAGTGGGAGAACAGGGGAGAAACCATCATGTCTATTAAAAATGAAATTATGCTTATCACTTATGCAGACAGCATGGGGAAGAATTTGAAAGAGCTGGGGGAACTGCTAAAAGGCCATTTTAAACAGGTTATCGGTGGCGTCCATTTGCTTCCTTTTTATCCGTCTTCGGCAGACCGTGGCTTTGCTCCGATGACCTATGAGAACGTTGACGCACCCTTTGGTGACTGGGAAGATATTAAACGGCTGTCTCAGGATTTTTACCTCATGTTTGATTTTATGATTAATCATATCTCTCGCAGCTCGGCGTATTTTCAGGACTTTGTCCAACATAAAGACGCTTCGCCGTACGCCGACTTGTTTATCCGGTACAAGGATTTTTGGCCGAATGGAGAGCCCACTCAGGAAGAAGTGGATTTGATTTATAAAAGAAAGCCACGTGCGCCTTATGTTGATGTCGAGTTTAAGGATGGTACGACGGAAAAGGTATGGTGTACCTTTGATGGGGAACAGGTGGATCTTAATCTGCACTCGGACGTGACCCAGCAATTTGTCAGAGAAAACCTGATTCGTCTGGCTGAAAAGGGTGCTTCGATCATCCGACTTGATGCTTTTGCATATGCTACCAAAAAAAGAGGAACCAATTGTTTTTTCGTGGAGCCTGAAATTTGGGACATGCTTGGTGAAGCACAGGAGATATTGAAGCCATACGGCGTCGATGTTCTGCCGGAGATTCATGAACATTACTCCATTCAGTTGAAGCTTGCTGAGAAGGATCATTGGGTTTACGATTTTGCCCTGCCTATGCTGGTGCTGCACACACTGTATAGCGGTAATAGTGAGCGTCTCACTCACTGGCTGAACATCTGTCCGAGAAAGCAGTTTACTACGCTGGATACTCATGATGGAATTGGAGTAGTGGATGCCAAGGGCTTAATGACGGATGAAGAGATCGAAGAGACCAAAAATAATTTGTTCTCCAAGGGAGCTAACATTAAAAGGGTATACAATACGGCCGCCTATAATAACCTGGATATCTATCAACTCAACTGTACGTACTATTCAGCACTCGGCAACAACGATGATGCCTATGTACTGGCAAGAGCCATTCAGTTTTTTGCACCGGGCATCCCCCAAGTCTATTATGTAGGGCTGCTGGCAGGTGAAAATGACATCGCGCTATTGGAAGAAACGAAGGTAGGCCGTAACATTAATCGGCATTACTATTCCCAAGAGGAAGTCATTGAAAACCTGGAAAGACCAGTTTTGAAGCGATTGTTTCAGTTGATGAAATTCCGCAATTCCTATCCTGCTTTTGATGGTGAAATCAAAATCGTAGAAGCTGGAAATTCCGATCAGTTGGAAATCCAATGGGAAAAAGGGACCTATCGTGCCCTTCTGAAAGCCAACGTGCGGACCCACGCATTTACAGTTGATTATGTAGATCTGGAAAAAGGGTCCCTTGTACGTCTGACAGGCGTTTAACTGATAGGACGCATCGGATTCCAAGAGCATAACAGAATATAATGTCCTGCACGGTTATTCAGCCGCCCGCCCACAGTCTATTCCCTGTTGCGGGCGGATTTTCATTTTACGGTAACCACCGGGCGTGATGCCTTCCAGCTTTTTCAGGGAACGGTTCACCGCCAGCTCACGCAGCACGGATACTTCGATTTCCTCCACTATTGATTCCAGTGTATCCGCGAACCTTTTTTCTCGACCCATTCATCCGCCGCCGCTTTACGCCTGCCCGCTGTTCTCACCTTCGCTCTGCCGTACCCCTTTCTGCATGTCCTACTAACATCTACAAATATTGACGCTTTAGCTCCTGTACACAGGCTTCAATTCGTTCCGGTATGATGTGAAATAGTGAAGACCACGGCATGAACAGCTCCGGCGCGAAGTAATATTCCTCAAATTCCATGGCTGGTACGAAGGACAACGATTGGAGATGGCGCCGTACAAGCCCATCAATTTCATCATTCGTGGCAATCAGGCCGTGGAACAGCTCGTTCGTCAGCAGCCCGTCCACCCCGGCGCGTTCGTTCGCATTGGTGTACAGGTCAGGCAACAATTCGAAAATGTCCGTGATCGGCGAGAAAGCGTGCTTTCCCGGTTGAGAGTACAGACGTACATGCGTACCGTCTAGTAGATTACCGCGGTCCTTGAGTAGCCCTTTGAACACTCTGCCGTGGAAGCTGGCTTCGCAGTCTACGACCTCACCATCATGCCCGACATAGACCCACACATGCTCCAGCTCATAGAGGTGACCGATTTCGTAGTCCCACCAGATGGCATACTCCACAATATGCTTCACCCGTTCGTCCGAAAATTCCAATGTGCGACGAAAGGAGGGGGAAGGACCCGGTTGATCCAGCACCGTCACACCAACAAAATCCGGGTAAAATGGCTCCTTGTGATCAAACATCAGGTAAGGCGCATATCGCAGCCAAAGAGCGGTATTGTTGTCATTATCGGTTACATTCATGGGCGGAACCTCCGTTTCGTGTAATGTAGTGAAGCTATGAATACCTGTTATTTCTGCTAATCATACAACTGCTTGTATTCCTCGTCTATATGACCCCCGGTTCGCACTTCGAGGGACGAATTATGCACTATTCTAATATTCTGAGCCTCAAATGTTATTGAGAGATGAAAGAGAAGAGATGAAAGCGTTAATGTTGAGGAAAAAAATAAAATGTGTCATTTTAAAAAAAGTCTATACATATAAATTAAATGTATAGACAAATTTAAAAAGCGGATTTATAATTACGCTGTAAACGTTTTCTAGTAGTTAGCATCCAATCAGACCTTGAAGGGAAGGAACAATCATGAAGAAAATTTTACTGGCGTGTAGCTCAGGTATGTCTACAAGTTTGCTGGTTACCAAAATGCAGGATTATGCCAAATCTATTGGAGACGAGGCTGAAATTTGGGCAGTAGGTCAAGATCAGGCGACAGAAGACATGGCTAATGCTGACGCGGTATTGATTGGCCCGCAAATGAGTTTTCTTAAAGGACAGCTGCAAAAGGAAGCTGCTCAATACGGTATCCATGTAGAAGTGATCGACATGATGGCGTACGGACTGGTGGACGGCAAGAAAGTCTATGAACAGGCTTTGAAGCTGGTGGAGCGTAAAAATGGATAAAGTCAACATAGCCGATCTGACGGAAGAGCAAATTAGTTTCCAACTCATTCTTCATAGTGGAAGCGCTCGCAGTAAAGTGATTCAAGCACTGAGCGAATACCGGAATGAGAACACGGAAGGTGCAGACGATCTCATTAAGCAGGCGAAGCAGGATTTGCGGGCTGCGCATGATATCCATTTTCAAATGGTGAAGAATGAAGCCGGAGGAAACCCAACTCCTTTGTCGCTCCTTCTGATGCATGCGGAAGATCATCTCATGTCCACGGTCACTATGAAGGATCTGGTTCAAGAGCTGCTGGAGCTTTTTAAATCCAGAAATTTATAATCTGTACACAAGAGTTTGTGAAATTAGGGGCATGAAAATTTCACAACAAACCTGATGCAAGTTACTTCGCGGGGAGGAATAGGCTTTGTTTGAAAAATTAAGCCAAATTTTAATACCTATTGCCGGTAAACTGAACAACAACCGCTATCTTACTGTACTGCGTGATGCATTTATGTTGTCATTTCCATTAACGGTTTTCGGCTCCATTATCGTCGTTATTATTAATCTGCCGTTTCTGAAAGGGTGGATGGGCGAGGGCAATCTGACGACTTTTCAGAATCTGCTGAATATTGCGCCCAATGCAACACTGAATATCATGACTATGTTCGTGGTCGTGGGGATCGGATATTATCTATCCCGAAGTTATAAGGTCGAACCGATATTTGGCGGCATGATCGCTTTGGCCAGCTTCCTGATGCTGACTCCGTTCGTGCTGACACAAGAAAGCGGTGCCACGATTGCTGGGGTCATTCCGGTCGACCGGATCGGGGCCAAGGGCATGTTCCTCGGGATGATCGTCGCTTTTATCGCGGCTGAGATTTACCGAAAGGTGACGCAGAAGAAGATTGTTATTAAAATGCCACCAGGGGTTCCGCCAGCGGTTGCCAAGTCTTTTGCCGCGTTGCTTCCTGCGTGTATTACGCTGGGCATATTTTTAATCATCAACGTAGTGGTTACTCTGACGCTTCATAATAACCTGCATGATTTGATTTATCATGCCGTTCAGGCACCGCTGGTGCATTTGGGCAGTGGCATTATCCCTACCTTGATTGCTGTTTTCTTTGTCCAGCTCTTATGGTTCTTTGGACTTCATGGTCAGATTATTATCAACTCGGTCATGGACCCGATCTGGAACACGCTGGCACTTGAAAACTATGAAGCGTACTCCAAAGGTTTGGAGCTGCCGCATATTATCACTAAGCAGTTTGTGGATATTTATACAGTAGGTATCGGTGGTACAGGTATGACCCTGGCCGTGGTGCTCTCGATTCTATTCTTCCTCAAGAGCAAGCAAATGAAGCAGGTCAGTAAGCTGGCCCTTGGACCGGGTCTGTTTAATGTCAACGAACCCGTCATATTCGGTCTGCCGATTGTGATGAATCCGCTGATTTTTGTCCCATGGGTCATTTCTCCAATGATCGTTACACTGATTACTTACTTTGCCATGTCCACCGGGATTGTACCGCCGCCAAACGGGATACAGGTTCCTTGGACGATGCCGTTGTTCTTTAGTGGAATGATGGGTACGGGCTCTCTGATGGGTGGCGTGCTGCAACTGTTTAATATGGCTGTCGTCTTTATCATCTGGTTCCCGTTCCTGAAAATTATCGACCGGGTAAATGTTCGTAAAGAACAGGAAGAGGAGCTTGGCCAAGCAGCCAGTGCAGGCAAGGATCAAACTGTTGGAATGTAACGTGAATGAGCTGCTGGATTAGCAGCTTGTTCATTGGAAAAGAGAGAGGAGTAGAGCTGTGAATCATACCGAAATGAAAGATACAGAGAAGCAAACCGTTTCATACCGTTTTCCATCCGACTTCTGGTGGGGTTCCTCAGCTTCGGCTACCCAGACAGAAGGAACCGTGGAGGGAGACGGCAAAGGACCGAACATATGGGATTATTGGTTTGAGCAGGAGCCGAACCGTTTCTATGACGGGGTCGGTCCTGCGGATACGTCCCGTTTCTATACCCTTTACAAAGAAGATATTGCACTCATGAAAGAGCTTGGTCACAACTCTTTCCGGTTCTCCATTTCCTGGTCGCGTCTGTTTCCGGCGGGAAGAGGTGCCATAAACCAGCAGGCGGTTCAATTCTATAATGCCGTCATTGAAGAATTGCGTCAGGCCGATATTGAGCCGTTCGTGAATCTGTATCATTTTGATTTGCCGATGGCTTTACAGGAAAAGGGAGGCTGGGTGAACCGGGATACGGTCGAAGCATATGTGGATTATGCCAATATCTGCTTCGAGCTGTTCGGGGATCGTGTAGCCAAATGGTTTACGCATAACGAGCCAATTGTCCCGGTGGAAGGCGGCTATCTGTACGATTTCCACTATCCGAATGAAGTGGATTTCCGTAAAGCTGTACAGGTGGGGTATCATACCCTGTTATCGAGCGCAAGTGCCATTCAGGCATACAGAAAGGGAGGCTACAAGGGCAAAATCGGCATTATTTTGAACCTGACGCCAACCTATCCGCGTAGTCAGCATCCGGCAGACGTGCAGGCCGCTGAGATATGCGATGCGTTCTTTAACCGTTCCTTTTTAGACCCATCTGTGACGGGAGAATTTAATCCTTTGCTCGTGGAGCTGCTGCGCCAAGAGGAATTTTTACCCATCACGGAAGAAGGGGATCGGGAGATTATACGTCAGGGCACTGTGGACCTGCTAGGCATTAACTATTATCAGCCGCGCAGAGTCAAGGCCCGCGAAAGTCTGCCGAACCCGGACGCGCCTTTTGTGCCGGAACGTTACTTTGATTATTATGTGATGCCAGGTCGCAAGATGAATGAGATGCGGGGCTGGGAGATCTATGAGAAGGGCATTTACGATATCCTGACCAATGTCAGACAGAATTACGGAAATATTGAATGCTTTATCTCGGAAAACGGGATGGGTGTTCAGGGCGAAGAGAAATTCAGGGATGAACAGGGTATGATCCGCGATGACTATCGCATTGATTTTATCCGTGAGCATCTAAAATGGGTTCAACGGGCGATCTCGGAGGGCTCAAATGTGAAAGGCTATCACCTGTGGACGTTTATGGACAACTGGTCCTGGTCGAACGCCTATAAAAACCGCTATGGCTTTGTATCTGTCGACCTGCAGGACGGAGGCAAACGATCCGTTAAACAAAGTGGGCACTGGTTCAAGCAGGTGATCGAAAATAACGGATTTTAAGGTGGTCCTCTGGACCGCCTTTTTTTCTTCATCACCGAAAATGGACTATGCCGTATGCCGCTGGTGAGAAAGTGTAATGTTCGGTATACTTACTTATACCGTAACACCTTAACGTCCCGCCTGCAGAACAAAATGAACCAGCGATACCGATGTTTTGGTAAAATGCTGACATAAAACAATTTTTAGTACAGGTGGTAGACTGATGAATAAATACGAGCGGATTGCACAAGAGGTCAAACAGCGGATTATGGATAAGACTTATAGCGGTGATGATCCGATTCCCGATGAAATTTCGCTGGCAAGTGAGTTTCAGGTGAGTCGGATGACGATTAAGAGGGCATTGGATACGTTGGTGATGGAAGGGCTGCTGAATCGTAAACGAGGACACGGAACCTTTATCGTCAAATCGGTTCACAACGGTCCTGTTAATGTCGTCGTGAATGAAATGCTGGGGTTAACCAATCTGCTGCGCGGGAAAGAAATCAAAAATAAAATCGTAGCCTTTGACGTTCAATTTCCATCCGAGGAAGTAGCGGCTCATCTATTTATTGATGCCAATTCTCCTGTGTATCACCTCATCCGTCTGCGTGTTGTAGAGGGTGAGCCCTATGTTATCGAGCGCACGTACATGCCCACGAAGCTGATTAGCGGTATTACCGAGCAGGTGCTGTATGGCTCGGTGTACAAACATATTAAGGAGGAGCTGGGCCTTAATATTGTCGGTTCACATCGTACAATTCGCGCGTCCAAGTCGACAGAACTGGATCGGGAGCATTTGGACTGTGCAGCGGATGATCCAATCTTGGAAATTGAGCAGGTGGGATATCTGGATACGGGTATTCCGTTTGAATACTCTTTCTCACGACATCGGTACGACAAATTTGTGTTTACCACAGTGAACCGGATGCGTTGATAAGTAAAGAATAAAAGAATAAGCATAAGGATTCGAGCTACAGATCTCGGATCCTTATGCTTTCTTTTGGTTAACCATTTAGGGGAAAAGGAGACGTTCTATTTTTTACAATAAGAAATAAAATTTTCTAACCATTGTATGATTCCAGTCTCGCGTAAAATAGCACCATCTAATACAAGATAATCGCCAAAGTTATCACTATCAAGAGGAGGAATAGTTTCATAGCGTTCTTTATTTTTGCGTAAATGTTCCAGCCTATCTTGATGTTGAAGCAGCTGATGTTCCAACAGATCTAATCGGGTTGTTACATCCAGATGATTAGAAAAATACATTCTCAGCCTAAACACATCTTTGGGAGTCGGTTCAATAGGCTCTGCTTTTTTTAACCATTGTAAAAAATCTTCTTTGCCTTCCTCCGTAATCGAATACAATTTTTTTTCTAAAATCTCTCCGCTAATTTGGATTTCGTAGACGATAAGTCCCTCATTAAGCAGTTTTTTTAATTCTGGATAGATCTGACTGTGCTTTGCAGTCCAAAATTCGCCTAAATCTCTACTGAATTCTTTACCGATATCATAACCAGTCATAGGTTCTTTATTTAACAAGCCTAGGATGGCATATTTTAAAGTTCTCATAAGGCTCTCTTCCTTATACATATTCGTCGTTTATTGGTTAAGTATAACATATTTAGCGAGTCCACAATAAAATTGATACATATATTCAAAAACACGTTCGACAAATCATATAAACACATACATGTTTCTGTTGATATATTCGAAAGTGCATGTTAATATTAATTCGAAATATGTGAATGATTTCACAATACAACGACGAGGGAGAAGAAGATCTTAGTGGAACTTACAAAAAAGAGATGGATTATTCTGATTGCAAGCTGCTTTATTAATCTGTGTATTGGATCAATTTACGCGTGGAGTGTATTTTCTGCCCCAATGGCAGAATATTTGAGCAGCGTCACAGGACTTAGTTTAACACCGGGGAATTTGGCTATAGCATTTACGATTACAAATTCGGTAGGTCCTATCACGATGATTTCAGGTGGCTGGATTAATGATCGGTTCGGGCCCAAGAAAGTGATCTTTGTAGGGGGCTTGCTGTTTGGAGGCGGTATGATTTTATCAGGATTTGCAACATCTGTAGGTTACCTGGTATTGGCTTACGGTATCATACTCGGCCTAGGAACGGGAATGGTTTACGGATGCACAATTAGCAACTCTATTAAGTTTTTCCCTGACAAAAGAGGATTAGTTGGCGGTATAACAACGGCTGCTTATGGAATAAGCTCAGTTATTATACCTCCTATTGCCAATAGTTTAATCAATAGGTCTGGTGTGACATCAGCGTTCATTATCATCGGTATAGCATTTCTTATTATTGTATGTGCTGCTTCTTTCTTCATTGAGAAATGTCCATCTGATTTTGTCCCTGCAGGATGGACACCCAAGACTGTAAATGTTGGCCGTTCTATTCAGAACGACAAAGACTGGAAAGGCATGCTCTCAAGCCCTCTGTTTTATATCATGATCTTGTTATTAATGTGTGGTGCTTTTGCCGGACTCATGTGTACATCACAAGCTTCTCCTATAGCTCAGAAAATGATTGGTATGTCTGCGGCAGCCGCTACGACAGTTGTTTCCGTATTGGCATTGTTTAACACGGGCGGACGAATCGTTGCAGGCTATATTTCGGACAAAATCGGTCGAATCAATACCCTGGCATTTTCCTCTGTCTTTTCGGTCATAGGACTCACATTGCTTTATTTTTCAGGCGAAGGTAGTGTGTTGACATTCTATATTGGTATTTCAGTTATTGGTTTATGCTTTGGTGCACTGATGGGGGTATTTCCTGGATTTACTGCCGATCAGTTTGGTGTGAGAAATAATAGTGTGAATTATGGAATTATGTTTATTGGATTTGCAACAGCAGGATACTTTGGCCCATCCATTATGAGTCATGTTTACAGCACAGACAGTAGCTATCAGAGAGCTTTTGTCATTGCGGCCGTACTTGGCATAACAGGACTTGTTCTAACATTTGTATATAAGTTGGCTGCCCGAAAAAATCTGAAGATGGCTGTGGATAAGAATTAGAAAGCTATCCATTAAACGTAAGAAAGCAATAAATACAGATAAGGAGAATGAAATCATGCAAAGAAAATATCCAAACCTAAGTAAACCAATCACGATTGGAAATGTGACTTTCAGAAATAGAATGTTTGGCTCTCCTATGGGAGGTACAGATATTACAGCTGACTGCACTATTGGACCGAAATCTACAGCTTTTTATGAATTAAGAGCCAAAGGCGGTGCTGCGTCAGTCACGGTCAGTGAAGTTGTAGTTCATCCCGAAACGGAAGCTTCCCATATGTACCATCTGGATCTGGGGACAGTAGATTCTCTTGCTAGTTTTACCTATACTGCAGACGCTATTCGCCGTCACGGGGCAATTGCCAGTGTGGAATTATCTCATTCTGGACAGTATGCAGGAACTTATCTGACTGACAAAAATAAGAAACAAGGACTTGCTCAGTGGGGACCCAGCCCCGGAGTACGCCCGGACGGCAGAGAAGTAAAGGAACTTTCGCAAGAACTAATTGATGATATCGTAGCAGCTTATGGTAGCTGTGCTGGACTTGCCAAGAGAGCAGGTTATGAAATGATTATGGTTCATGGCGGACATGGATGGTTGATTAATCAGTTTTTTTCTCCTTATTTCAACCGCAGAACAGACAAGTATGGCGGATCTTTGGAAAACAGGGTGCGTTTTGCACAGGAGGTTCTGGACAGTGTCCGTGAAGCGGTGGGTTCTGGCTTCCCAATCGAGTTTAGAATGAGTGGTTCGGAGTTATTTGAAGGCGGCTATGACCTGACAGAAGGTATAGAAATTGCTAAATTAATCGAATCAAGAGTCGACTTGCTCCATGTATCTGCTGGAACTTATCAGACAGGCTTTGGTATCACACACCCTTCGATGTTCTTGCCTCATGGAAGTAATGTTTATCTTGCAGCAGAGATCAAGAAGCATGTAAGTGTTCCGGTTGCAACGGTCGGCGGATTAAATGACCCGGCTCAAATGGAAGAAATCATTGCCAGCGGTCAGGCGGATGTTGTTGAAATGGCTCGCGCACTGCTGGCTGATCCAGAGCTTCCAAAAAAGGTGATGAGTAACCGCGACGAGGACATTATTAAATGTCTGAGATGCTTCACCTGTATGGCTGAACGTGCAGAAACATCCACAAGACGCTGTACGGTTAACCCATTAATTGGTCGTGAAATGGATGGAACAGAAATATATCCTTCCCCTAATCCACGTAAGGTTCTAGTAGCCGGCGGAGGCCCAGGCGGACTTTATGCAGCTCTTACTGCAGCTAAACGGGGACATAAAGTCATTCTATGTGAGAAGTCTGACGAGGTAGGTGGTATCTTGAGGGGAGAACAGGCGATTCCTTTTAAATATGAGATGTATGAGTTAGGTGTTACTCTCGGAAAACTGGCCAAAGACGCTGGCGTTGAGATTCGTTTGAATACACCTGTTACTAAAGAGTATGCGGAGAAAGAAAATGTGGATGCGTTAATTATAGCTGTTGGTTCCGCACCGCTTGTCCCTCCGATTCCTGGATTGGATGGTGATAACGTAGTCATTGTGAATGACTACTACCTGGAGAAGGACAGGGTCAGCGATAGCGTAGTCGTATTGGGAGGAGGTCTGGCAGGCTGTGAAGCAGCCATTCACTTTGCCCAGGAAGGTAAGACTGTTCATCTGGTAGAGATGAGAGCAGAGCTGGCTCCAGATGCTAATATTAGACATCGTCCCATTATGCTAAAAGAAATCGAAAAGAATAACATTCAAGTTCATTTAGGATTTAAAGGGCTATGTGTTACACAAGAAGGTGTTGTTTGCGCTGATCCCAATGGTGAAGAACATCTTGTTCCAGGTACTTCAGTCATTTGTGCGCTTGGACAACGGCCAAGAAGAAACGTAGTAGATGAGTTAATAGATTGTGCACCTTATGTTGCACAAATCGGAGATTGTGTGAAGGCATCTACGATCACGACTGCAATATATCAAGGATATCATGCAGCGCTTGATATCTAATGATCTGCGACTCACTATCACCACCTGGCCTGAGACGCTTCTGGAAGTTTAAGAGAGGCATTCGAACATAGTGGTTCAACACCAATCGCACAACTCCTGCAAATGAGTACAACATTGCGCAAGAGTTGTGCGATATTTTTTTAGGTTTAAGCAATATTCCAGATGCGAAAGTTAGTTACCAAGCAACCTTACTTCATGCACAGTCGGGGTGTACCAGTTGTTCGGGTTATTAAATAACACCGCATTGACGAGATTAATTCGTACATAGCGTGCCTGGAAGTTAACCTTGTCACTGGTAAACCCATACGCAGTATTACTTGTGCGGTCAATGGTGGAATAGTTAACTCCATCCGCGCTGTATTCAATTTTATATTTGTAATACGCTTCAGATCCTTTGTACATAAACCAGGAAATATCCACTTCGCTGATCGTCTTCGTACTGCCGAGATCAACCTGCCACCAAGCGGGCCAGGATGCAGATGCAGCCTTCCATGAGGTTTGGGCATTACCGTCATTCGCCAGCGAAGCCGGAGAGCCGGATGCGGCTGAGTTAGCAGTCGCCGTTTTGCCTTGCGCGTGATTCACAAGCGAAGGCAGAATCATGTTGCCTGCCGCGGCATCCAGATCCCAACTGCTGTACCAGTTCAGCGTTGCCGTTTTGCTGGAGTCATTCAGGGTCAGCGGTAGCCATATAAACTTGTGGTCGCTCAGATTGAGCGGATTCCAACGGTCGCCCATATAGATGTAGCTGGTTCCTGCGCTGCCAGTAATGGTGGCGATGGAGTGAATTTGCGAACCATAAGCTGCTGGATCACCGAAGGGTGAAAGCGCAGACCAGCTTCCCGTCATGGAGCTGGCGGTTGCATAAGCACCCTGATTCGGATACCAGCCGGATGCCTGCGAGGTAAACAGGTAGTAGGTGTTGTTCTTTTTCACAACAGCAGGGGCTTCACGGTAGCCATTCTCGAAAATCCAACCCACAAACGATTGCACGCCCGTATAATCGTCGGTCAGCTTGAAGATCGCCATCGTATCGTTGGCACCGCCATTTTTGCGGGAAGCTGTAACGAGGTAGCCACTGCCGTCCGTATCCGTGAATACGGTCATATCGCGGGATTCATAATTCAGTGGGCGGAAGCTGCCTTGGTAGGCAAAAGTCCCGTCTGGTGTATCGCTGGTAGCGACAGCTACGCGGCCCAGCGAATAATCGGTGCCATTTTCATAATGCGCCCATAGCACGTATTTTCCGGTTGCTTGGTTATAAATGACCTTGGGACGCTCGATTTTGCTGGAATTCAGCTCAGGGGCGGAATCCTTGCTGAGAATAGTGCTGCGGAAGGACCAATTTTTCAGGTCGGTTGAGGTATATACGTTCACTTTTTCAAATTTCCAGTTCTCGGCATGCTCGCCGTACCAATAATAAGTGGAGCCTACCTTTAGAATATTGCCGCTGTTGGCCTGAATCGGATTACCTGCGGTATCCTTCCAATCCGTTCCGTTTGTAATAGCTGTGCTTGCTGCTGCGTTCAGCGATAGTGCTGCATCAGCATGAATGGTATCCAAACCATTCAGCGCTTCGACTCCATAGGTTGCATGGGTCACACCTGTCGTATCGGCATGCACTGCATTCGGTTGAAGCCCTGTACCGACCACTGCAAGTATGATGCATATCCATGCGCCCAGCCATTTGCTATTGATTAACTTCACGATATCATCTGCCTCCCTTAATGCGGATAGGATGACCAGAACAGCTTGTCCGGCACCTCATCTTCGATTTTATCTTAATTGGAAGCGTTTACAAGTGGAATAAATTGAAGTTTTTAGAATGGTGAAACTGCCGTAAAGGGGAAAGGTCATTGCTTATATTCTGAAACGTTTAAGATTGTGCGTTTTGTCATTGACATGTTCACAAATTATTTCAAATTTAAAGTGACTGCAATCACACAGGCAACGATTTCTCGTCGGTATACTTGGCTGTACTTAGGTGGTGTACAAAGGGTGGCATGTTACGGAAGCGCCTTTTGCCTTTTGTTCACCTTATTTTAAAGAGAAGAGGGATGCAAGGATGCTGAGCGAGCAAACCATTGCAACGATCAAATCGACCGTACCTGTTTTAGAAGTACACGGAACTACAATCACCAAACGCTTTTACCAGATGATGTTTGAGGCTCATCCTGAGCTTCTCAATATATTCAATCACGCGAATCAGAAGCAAGGACGTCAACAGGGGGCGCTTGCCAATGCGGTATATGCGGCTGCACAGCACATTGACCGTCTGGAGGAAATCCTTCCGGTGGTGCGTCAGATTGCACACAAGCATCGCAGTTTGGGAATTCAACCAGAGCATTATCCCATCGTCGGAAAATATCTGCTTGCCGCGATCAAGGATGTGCTGGGTGAAGCGGCTACAGACGAGATCATCGCCGCATGGGCCGAGGCCTATGGTGTGATCGCTAATGTATTTATAGACGTGGAAGCTGAAATGTACAAGGAGGCGGAACAGCAGCAGGGAGGCTGGCCAGACTTTAAGAGCTTTGTTGTGCAGAATAAGGTCAAGGAAAGCGATCAAATTACGTCCTTTTATCTGGTGCCGCAGGATGGACAGGTGCTGCCTGCATTCGAGCCTGGGCAATACATCAGCCTACAGATGCGGATTCCGGGTGAACATAATACCCACATCCGTCAATACAGCCTTTCGGATGCACCGGGCCAACCTCACTACCGGATATCCGTAAAGCGCGAGGATGCTGTAGGGTCCCGTCCGGCGGGGAAAGTATCTGTGTATCTGCATGAGCAGGTGCAGGCGGGAGATGTACTACAGGTATCTGCACCGGCCGGCGATTTCACGCTGGATCGGACAGATCGCAGACCTGTCGTGCTGATCAGCGGTGGGGTCGGGCTAACCCCGATGGTCAGTATGCTGGCTTCCTTGGTGAAGTCTGCCCCGGATCGCCCCGTCACCTTTGTCCATGCAGCAGTCAATGGGGATAACCATGCTCTGCGTAATGAGGTGGAAAAGCTGGTCGCCACACATGCACAGGCCGCAGTCCGGTGGTGTTACAGCAGACCAACGGAGCAGGATCGGCTGGCGCAGGCTTTTCACAAGGAAGGCCGTTTAGATCTGGCCTGGTTGCAATCTGTGATACCGGAACGTAACGCACAGTATTACTTTTGCGGTCCTGAAGCGTTCATGCAATCGGTGTATGGTCTGTTGAAGGAATGGAATATTCCTGCTTCGGATATCCACTATGAATTTTTTGGCCCTGCCAGTGCGTGGGAAGCAGAAGCGAAGTAAGACGTTTAAAAAGACGAAGGATAGCTTCCTTCGTCTTTTGTTGATCATCACGTTTGGAGTTTATATTAATGCTGTTCGTGTTACTTAAATGCTGTTAATCCTCAGACTGTTTCGTCCTGACCGGGAGGTCGCAGAAACGCTGCTTGCTGCGGCATATACTGGCGTAAAGCCTCCGGAATACGGATCGAGCCGTCCTCTTGCTGGTGATTCTCCAGCAGTGGAATCAAAATACGGGGTGAAGCAACTGCCGTATTGTTGAGCGTGTAGGCATATTGCAGCTTGCCGTTCGCATCCCGGTAGCGGATGTTGGAACGCCGCGCCTGAAAATCAAGCAATTGGGACGACGAATGCGTCTCGCCGTAAGCCTGTCGGCTGGGCATCCATGTCTCAATATCCACCTGCTTGTAAGTTTTTTGCGCCATATCGCCTGTACAGACGGCCATTTTGCGATAAGGCAGCTCCAGTTGTTGAAGCAGGTCTTCCGCATTACGCGTAATCTCCTGAAACATCTGCTCCGAAGCATCCAGACTGGCTTCGCAGATCACCACCTGCTCGACCTTGGCGAACTGGTGAACACGATACAGTCCGTGTACATCTCTTCCGGCCGAGCCGACCTCATTACGGAAGCATATCGACACAGCTGCCAACCGGATGGGGTCCGTAACGTCCACGATTTCACCGCTGTAATACGAGACAAGCGGGACCTCCGAGGTACCGACGAGCCATTGATCCTCTCCTGCGATACGGTACGTCTGATCCACCCCGAGCGGGAAGAAGCCAGTGCTGTGCATCGCCTCGGCGCGTACCATCAGCGGAACGTCCAGCAGCTGGAAGCCCCGTTCGGTCAGCAGGTCCACTGCAAGTTGCTGTACTGCCCGGTGCAACGTGACTCCGGCTCCTGTCAGGTAGTAGTTCCGGGTTCCGGCTGTTTTGACGCCACGAGTAACGTCGATCAGGCTGTGAAGCTGACCGAGCGCCATATGATCGCGTGGCTCGAATCCCAAATCGGGAACCGTACCGATCCGCTCCAGTTCTACATTATCCTCATCCGATCTGCCCCGTGGTGTATCTGGCGAAACGATATTAGGAACCAGAAGCATGAGCTGTTGAAACTGCTCCTCCACTTCCCGCTGTGGAGCTTCCAGACGGTCTAACTGTCCGTTAATTTCTTTGACCCGCCGCTTGGTTTCTTCCGCCTGATCGCTCTTCCCGGCATGAATCAATGCACCAATATCCTGACTACATTGATTCCGCGTTTGACGGAGTTGCTCCACTTCCTGAAGCAACTGCTTTCTCCGGTTATCCAGGGTGAGCAGCTCTGCAACCGAGACCTGTATTCCTTTTCCATTTGCTGCTGCCTGAACCTGTTCCTGATGTTCTCTGATCCACTTGATATCCAACATGACACCGCACTCCTTTTCGGATAAAAATACAAAAAGCGCCCTCATCCACATGGGACGAGGAGCGCTCTGATCTCGCGGTGCCACCCAAATTGACCGAACAGCATGACAGATGTCATGACTCTCCAATCCACTTTGCTCCGCTATAACGGGCGGGTGTCCGGTTTACTTAGGAATACATGTTCATCTTGTACACTCATGTATGTTCCTTGGCGTAAACGCCTCCGAGTTGGATGCTCTTCACGGGCGTAATGTCGTTTGCTTTTTTGTTAGTATACGGATTTTTGGCAGGTTAATCAAGCTACAACAGCTTTTTAAGCTGCGATATACGGCCTTGTGACACGCCAAGCCATTGTGCATATTCGCCCTGCTTGGCATGGGGATGTTCATGTACCATTTTTCTTAGACGCTCGACTAATCGTTGTGATGATTGGTTGACTCTCTTTCCTTTGTACGCAGGTTTCTTAACCATCGGAACAGGAGTGCGACTAACGCCTATATTGCCTTTTAGCTCTTGTATACAGGTTTTACATAAAAGTGAATTTCTAAAATAGGTCAGATCTTCGACAGCATTACATAGGTTACAGGCGACCCCGATATACTTTCGCATACTCAAAAAACCGGTTTCAATATCCATATAAAATTCTAAAGGATCGCCAACATCGATACCCATAGACATCCGCATTTCTTTAGGAATAACGATTCGGCCTAACTGATCTAAAGAGCGAGTCATACCTGTATTCTTCATATGATATCCTCCTTCTTCATCTGTCTTGGCAAAGCTCATTCCTCCAGTTGGGCACTTGCCTGATCGAACACTTGTTGTATGAGCTGGCTTATGCGAGCTTCTGAGATACCCAACATGCCAGCATATTGCTGTTGTGTAGCATGTGGATGGCTTTCATATAGATCTAAAAGAAGTTGGGCCATGATCTCTTTGGGCTGAAAGACTTGTACACGCATAGATACGGTCTTGAGCATATAGTTGCAATTTTTACATATGAGAGAGCCTTTGAAACCACTTAATTCTTCAGTAGAGAGACAAAAATGACAAGACTGCCCGTAGTATCTTTGTAGTAATAGCGTACCCGTCTTTTCATCTGCAAAAAATTCAATAGAATGACCGTGAAAAATATCGCATGTATACAGGATTTCCTTGGGAATGACTAAGCGCCCTGTAGGGTCTAAGTTTTTTGTCATTTTTACATGAGGCATTGCCAAAAGACCTCCTATTACCAAGATAAAAAGCAATAAAATAGAAGCATTTATTCTTATTCCAAAATGTGGTATTATCAGGAGTAGTCAAAACTTCTATCATATTATAAGTTTCCAAAATATATTTTCTAAAAAAATGTGTATCATATTAAAGTTCACGCTGAAAGGGTGGTTTATTTATGGAAATCACACCCAAGATTAGAGCAGAATTAGAAAGATACCTAAAACAAGCAGGCTTGAGCATGACCGAGTTTGGACACATTGCTGGCATGAATCCGGGCACAGTAAGCGGTATTATAACGGGCAATCGTACCATTTCGGTGCACCAATTGGATCGCATTACGTTAGGAATGAATTTACCAACAGACCATTTCTATGAAAGATATATTGAAGAAAGTGTGATAGATGCACCGCTGAACTGGAGAAGAATTAGCCCGTTCTTGTACCGCTGTGTGCAGTTTCAGCGCGTAGACTGTTTGCAAAAAGTAGTAAGTGTGCTGCTGGATGATCTGGGCTATCTTCCTTATCTCTTTGCATTAGCAGAGGATTGTTATGAACAAGATTATCGGGAAGCAGCGGCTTACCTATACGAGAACATCGCCGAGGGCGAAAAACAGCAGCATTCGGAACGACTTGCGATCTGCCACTATCGCTTGTTCACCATTGCGATCGGAAAGGATCAAAATCGCAATATGGACGCCGCCGCCAAATTCGAATCGTTTGTCCATCGTTTGCATGAAGCCGACCAACTGGATGCGCTGAAAGATTTAGCGAATGTGTACAGAGCATTGAGTCAGTGGGACAAGGTATATAAGTATGCAAAGCAAATGGGACAATTAGGACAGGTTCAATATGATTTGGTTCACAACTCCAAGCGTAAAGGAAAAGAGTCGCAGAAAAAACCAAGTAAGCCGCTTTTTACCTACATAGCCTATTCCGAACTAATGTGTGCTAATGCTTGCGATGCGAAAGGAGATCATAAACATGCACTAGAACATCTTCAGGGCTATACCGATCTAAGTTGGGTAAAGGAGCAGGACCCCGATTCGCTTTATTGGAAGGGGCAATATCAGCAATGGGCGAAAATTAATACTTACGTGAACAAGCTGATGTCGGGAGATGTGAGTGTCTTGCCGGATTACGTAGAGTATATGGCAGGCGAAAAATATATTTTCAACGAACTCTTAAACGTCATTGAAGCAGCTAATCAGTACAATATTAATGTTGATCATATCCTCAAGCGCTTTGAACCCCAAATTGCCGCGTATCAGGAGCCATCCCCTGCTGATATTAAGCAACAATTTTTGCCACAGCAGTATGCACGGTTTTGGTACAAGATGGCCAAGTATAGCCTTAATAAAGGAAGATATTCATATGGTTTCGAGTGCCTTTTAGTCGCTTGGGAAAAAGCTCTTACAATTAATAATCAACTGATTATCTCAAATTGTGCACGATTATTTGATCGTTTTAGTGTGAATGCTGTCTTTGAAGCAGGAAAAAAACTTCAAAAAATGTGGAAAGAAAATGATCAAAAAGATGGTTTTGTTCTTGACAGCAATTAGCTTTGTACTGGTACTCGTACTACCAGTTCAGGCTAAAGATCCTATCCTGGGCACATTTAAACCTAAGAACACATTGGTGGAGCTTGATCCGAGCACTATTTCATTACCATTGACCAGCCTAGCTGCTGGTCTTTTTTTGCTATATTTTGTTGATTTTTGATTGCTAAAATAGCAATCCATATTTCCACATTCCAACCTAAAATGAGATTCATTAGGAGGGAATGCGCTATGAATACAGATGAAACGTTAAATCAACAGTTGGAAGATGCCCGGCAACGATTGCATGATCTGTACAAACAGTATGGTTTCGGACATGCCTGTGTGCTTGAACAGTCTATGTTTTTGGATGAACTGATTAATCAGTACAACCGTATGTTTCAGACCAAGAAGCTGACCCAACTGATATAACCAAACATCCTCATGCTTTCAAAGCCACATCACCTACATTGTTTTTCTTGCCTTAGCATGACGCCTGGTTTCGTTCAAGTAAATAAAACAGATACTGTTTATGCAAAACTATCCCTCCTCTCATCTAACTAATATAATCATTCTATATAATGGCTTTTTTAAAAGAAAAATACATTACCATGTCATAAAATGTAATTAATTTCTTGAGGTATGGGTAAGAATCGATGCACATATTAATTTCAAAAACCAACCAATGACCCATAAAACCTATCCTTTGGCCTAAAGGAAATGGCAATGCAAGCTTGTTAAGAGCTTTGTAAGGTTAGCTATCTAGGAGGGGGGATTCATTTATAGGGGATTCTTGAATTTTGTGGTAGGAAAATAGAAGTTTTGTGATACAATAATTATTGTAATTATTACCATTGATTAAAAAATATAATAATATTGAAATATTTTATGGTGTGATTTCATATGCAATTTTCTTCACTTTACTTTTGCTCGATTACATAAGATTACATACTTACATGTTTATTAGCGTTGTTAGTCGCTTTTTTTGTGAGTTTCTATGCAAAAGAAGTTTCTATAAAATAATATTATTTGGAGGGATTTCTTTGAAAAAGAAAAGTTTTGCGTTGATTGCTCTATCAGTAGCTCTATTTTCTGTTCCTGTTGTATCTGTTGCAAATGCTGAGGTAACTAATTCTAATATTGCTGTTAGTGAGTCAGCTACTTCACAGCCCAAAGTAGTTAAAGCCTACATAACTACAGATAGTGGTTTGGAAGAAATTTCGTTAAATGAGTATCAAAAACTTCTTTCTCAAGAACAGCCACAGACAGTCACAGCTCAAGTTTATGATGGCGAAAATAGGATTAGTCCAATGGCTGATACTGGCCTTGACTTTGTTTCTAAGCGTAAATTAATCCAGTCCTTATACTATCCTAGTCAATTACAAGTAGCTATGAAAAGCGATGTAACTGACTATATTAAAAATAAAAGCAAAACTACCACAGTAACCCAAACGGTAGGTTGGTCAAAAAGTTATACGTGGAGTGCGAATATGACCGTTTCCACTAAATGGAATGACGCAGTAACTTCAGTTCTAGGAGGTGGCTGGTCAACTACTGACTCCTATACTTATACTAGTTCTCTAACTGTTAAGCCTGGATATCAAGCGAAACTACAATTTACCCCTTTTTATAAAGTAGTTACAGGAGACCTAGTTGGTTATAATTATGTGGATACGGTATTAGAGCGCATCCGTAATGTTACCATCAAAACCCCTGTTAAACTTGCGGGTGGTAAAGTACAAGGTGTAATCACTGTAGTAGAAACAAAGCTATAGTAATTAATTGATAATGTAAAAGAAGAAGGACTAGTCCTTCTTCTTTTTTTTAAAATATTCATATTCACTTACAGCTAAGTAAGCTACTCCAATAATCAAAGCTATTACGGCAAAAACTTTTAGAGAATCAAACGTTACATTATAATTAGGATTTAACGTTCCGGCTCCTATAATTGATGCACAAAGATAATAAGAAGAATACAACATAGCAGATATAAAACAAAATATAGTTCCTGTCGCGGCCCTATTCATTGTCATCACCCTTTATAATTTTATGTAATAAATCCAAAAAATATAAACATGATTATTATAATCCAAAAGGTTGCGCACATCAACTTTTGGAGATTGTCAATATTCATCACTTCTCTTACCCCTCCCAGTCATCCTGACAGAATCAAAACGAAGGATGGATTGTTTGTAAAAAAACTTCAGTCAAAATGAAGTAGTTTATGGTCAGTCAACAGATGAGGAAACGCAAGAGAGGATCATCTGCAAGAAAAAAGATGGAACCTTGCTATTACGGGAGACCAAAGCTGGTAAAAAAGAAGCCGTGTTGCAAACTTTTAGTGAAACCATGCTCACCTACAAAATCTAATCATTAAAATTTACACTCATTTCAAAAAATAAGAAAGCTAATTTTAAGTGACATGCAGAAAGCCTAAAATCTGTGACGACTCTTCCCTTCTTCTGTGAAAATCTAACCGCTCAGATCTGAGCTATACCCGTTGTTCTATTTCTCTGGACGACCTACTTTTTTCATCATGATCCTTCCAATAAGAATAAATACAAAGAACAATTAAGATCAGTGGAAATAAGTAAAAAGCATCATTAAATCCTGCGGAATGGGTGACTCTTAAATAGTATAAAAAGTCAAAACATAGACATGCTTGATATTAAAGCAATGGTACCGCTTAGGGAATACATGTATCTCTCTCCTTTATGAAGTGTGATAAAACGCCTGTAAAACAGATGTGAATGTTATCATTATAATGTAAATATATGACCAGAAGGGAATATCATGAAAAAAATAGCGATTATTATTGCTGCTTTACTGCTTTTTGTTGTAGGTACACCTAACATTTACGCAGCACAAAATGATGTAGCAGTACCTCATCCTGATAAGATTTCGGCGAATACATCCACTAAGGTGACCCGAGATACTGGTACAACAACTACTGGTGACCATGTCATAACTCCTCAGAGCGTGGGGAATTCTTTTAACTTTACTGTAGGGGGAAGTGCAACTGCACCAGGTAGCTTCGAGGTTCCTAAGGGGTTTGGGCATGTTAAATTGCGCATTAGAAATTATGCTAATGCCCCGGTTGATTTTACTGTACAGCACAACGATTCTGGTAAAGTGTATGTTGACGGCAAGACAATCAGCAAAAACAGTGAAACAGTTTGGAGAAGTACTGATGCGGGATTTTCGGACGGTTTGCGTTCTGGACGATATACAATTCAGTTCCGGGGCGGTACAAACAAAGTTAATGTGGAAATTTGGGGCGTAGCCGGTTCATTGCCTTCGGACGCAAAATAATAACTGACCTAAACAAAGAAAGCTCTGGGCCTCAGGTCTGGAGCTTCTTTGCGTTTTTTCTTAGGGTTCACGTTGTAGTTTGAGAAAACAGGCTTAGGAAGATGTATCAACCAATGTATAAGCTTTATATTGAAGATTTAACTGAATCTTAAGTAGCTCAGCAATTACACATTAGTCAACAGGCGGTGAGCAAATGGAAGAAAAATGCTCCAGGAACTATCTCAGACAGTGGACTTTTAAGATTAATACAAATAGTTCAGAAAAAGGACAGCCAAGCTATGCTACAGCTCATTGATATCTCTTAAAAAACGATATTTTGCATGTAAGTAAATTTATTTACTTGCCACAAGAAGATGCCATTTCCCAGATTATCGTTGAATTTTTAGAGTACATTCAGTTAAACCAACTGGAATAGAAACTTTTAAATAAAAAAGTATGAATGAATTGTAAAAATGCTTCTTTTTTTCCCTATATAACGAGAAGCAAATAAAAGCGCGCAGCTTTCTCTAGCCAGTCTGATTAGACAAAAAAACTTTAATTAAAAGGAGATAATTATTATGGCATTTACAAAAGAATACACTGCTAGTATCGTTTTGAATTTGGATCAGGTCAGACAAATGCAAAGAGCACAACGAAATGTTTATGATAAGGGTCTTGTAGAGCAAAATACTAATGCTTTGGCCATTGCGTTAAGTACTTCGCTGTCTGTTATTGGAGCTATGTTTTTTAAATACACTGCACCTAGTTTGGCAGCAGGCATAGCTTCTCTCCTGGTGGGTATGATTCCTAGTGAAAAAGAAGCTCTCAAAAGTATGGTTATTAATGGTTACTGGGAAATGGGGTATCTCCAAGACTTTTTGGAGGACAATCAAGGGAGATATGATTTGATTGAAGTTAAATTCCCATTTATTGAATACGAAACACAGGGAATCAGATTCATTACCGGTAAAGGTGTAGTGACGCGAGTGCATTCCACCAGCGGTGGATGGATGCTTCTTTAATAGTCATAGAAAAGATAATCGCTTGTCTTTATCTAAGACAAGCGGTTATCTTTTCCTCCAACCAAAATTTATTCGAAAAATTTTTGCATTAATTTTCCATTATACCCGCTAATAATCTCATATGAAACAACGCTATTTTTAGGAACGGCCGAATTGTATTGATAGACTACTAAATTTTTTCCTCCCAATATGGTTAATCCAAGTTTCCTTTCTTGTTTTGATCTAATAGTGATCCAGTACAAGTCGGACAAGGGTGTACTTGAATTGGATTTTTTTAGCTGTAATTGCGAAAATACATTTATGATTTGATTAATTGATTTAGGGTCTGACACGGTTATTTTTTTTTCATTTGCAGAATTATCATCTGATTTAATAATTTCAATTGTGTCAATGTCCCCTAAATTTACTTGTCCCAAAGCTGCTTCTTTAAAAGATATAGTCGTTTTAGATGTAAAAATGGCTCCTGCAACGACTATTACTACTAGAAGTATTATGGAACTTAGAATGTATTTTTTTTGTATTTTCATAAAGTCCTCCTTATGAATCATATGTACATAATATACCATAAATATAAAAAAATTACCATAACAGCCTTTAGGCCCTTCCATACTGGATTCGTCTCCAACTCCTTCAAGCCCGTTGCCGTTTTTTTCGTGTAGTCTTCCCCGACAAACATATAACCCGGGTTTCGTTTTTGCGAAGGGGGGGGATAGGCCTTAGCCAAGCTCAAAATGGGCTATAGTCTCTATAATGCTTTTTTAATTTCATGTAAAATGTAATGATTACCAAAATGGGCAGCGATGGAGGGAAACATGAAGGATTTGAAAGATCGTTTACATATGATCCGCCAAGAGCAGAGCAAGCTGCTTAAGGAATACCAGACGTTAATTGCGGACTACGAAGCCTCGGATGTCATTCTGGAGAATGAGGTGCTACGGAAGAAATTTGAGGATGTTCAGGCCCACTGCCTTCGTCTGGAAGAGCGGGTACAACATATCGAGCAGGAAAATGGAAAGCTGCGCACGGCGCTGACGGAGCAAATGCTGAGCGAGAAGGCCAATATGATCCGCATCTCGCGTGAAAAGCTGGAAACCTATTTTGCTTCCAGAACAGCAGAAGGGACGAACCGATTGACTGCCTTTGAATACGGGGCTAAAAATCGTGTAGACCAGCTTATTCAGCAAAGCACTCATGAGCTTAAAGAGGATCAGGAGGAGATCGTCGCCAGATTGCGGCAGTTCTCGGAGGAGATCCGTGAGCGGATCATGGAGCAGCGCCGACGTTTCCAAGAGGCTGAGCAAAACTTGCTTCATTATACAGCGAACGGGCTGGACCAGCTCCAAGAAGAAGAGATCAGCGAAGAAACGATGCAGAAGCGCATGAAGCAGAATCAGTTCGAAATGAAGCTGGGCTTGAACTGGATCAACAAGCTGGGGATTTTGCTCATTATTTTAGGTGTAGGAGCTGCCTTTAAATATTCATATTCCAACTGGTTTACAGGAAATATGAAGGGCGTGGCCTTCTTTCTGTTAGGAGCGCTGATGCTGGGTGGCGGCGAGTGGTTGTACCGCAAACAGAAGCAGACCTTTGCGCTCGGGATATTGGGCGGCGGTATTTCGGTGCTGTACGGGTCGATTTTTTACAGCTACTTTTTACTCGAAATTATAGGAATGTATACAGGCATTGGCCTATCCGTGCTGGTGACGGTGACCGCTGTGCTGTTGTCGTTAAGGTATGAATCCCGAACGATTTGTTCTTTTGGATTGGTAGGGGGATATCTCCCGTTGTTTTCCTACATGGCGGCGAACGGGCTGGAAGGGAACTCGGTTTACATCGCCATGGGCTACCTGTTCCTGCTGAACCTGCTGATTCTGCTCGTATCCTTCCGCAAACGTTGGGTCGTCGTGCAGTATATCAGCTTTCTGCTGAATACGCCCCTGATGATTGTACTGGTATGGTTGTCGGATAGCACGACTGCAAGCATGTTGTATGCAGTTATTACATTTGCAATGTACCTCGGGATGACGCTCTGGGTGCCGTTCCGATTAAAAGAAAAGCTATCCTGGCTGGATTTCTCCCTGCTGGCTCTGAACACAGTCGTAAGCTGTACCGTTCTGTACTCTCTGTTCGACGATGCAGGCCTGGATGATTACAAAGGCTTGCTGGCACTCGTCTTTTGCCTGGTGTATGGGGGCTTGGCGCAATGGGTCAGCAGATTTATTCCGGAAGAGAAACAGACAAAGGTATTGTTTTATGCCACCTCCTTGACCTTCGCCATTCTGATGGTTCCGTTCCAGTTTGGAGTCAAATGGCTATCTATGGGCTGGCTAATCGAGGCCGTTCTCCTGACGTTGTATGGCAACCGTTATCGGTTGAAGGAATTGGAGCGAGCTGGCTGGGGCATTCTATTACTATGTCTGGGGGCGTTCTTTTTCGTCGATTTCCCTATATATCTGCTGTCGGGATTTGAGAAGGATTATTTTGGCCTCAAATACACGCTTATTACGCTGGGGATGCTGATCGTTACCGTCTTTTATGCGAATCAGTTCGGTCGTCCAGATGCATTCAAAAACATTCGTCTGTACGAGATGCGTATCATGCAGGGTTTTAAATATGTGACGCTGGTGAATGTATATGGTTATTTGCTGTATGAAGCCGGGCATTGGTATAACATCATCGTACCCGAAGGATTCACACACTATTCCTTTTACAAAGCGCTGCTGTACACCTGTGTATCGCTGGTTTTGGCTTACTCCTTACCTAAAGTGAAGCTGCTGTATGATCAGGTGATTAAATACTACAGCTTGGCGTTGTATGGCATCGGCTATGCGTTGGGGCTGCTGGTTACCGTGGCCATTCCAACCTTGCATGACAATTATGCGCAAAATACGGCTGCCGATTATGTGGCGCTGGTGGTGCTGGCTGTCTTCAATGTCCTGGTATTTTTCAGCAGCAAGGATTTTCTGAACGCACTGATGACCCGACATTATCGAAGCACGGAGCTGTATCCCGTTATCATGGGCGTATATTTGCTGGGTGTGATTACCGCATTCCTCGGGGTTCAGTTCCGTCTGGGAGATGCCGGGCTTGTATTCAGCTTGGTGTATCTGTTGCTGGCCATTTTGTATATTGTCTACGGTTTCCGCAAACGGGTTGTCTACATTCGCAGATTTGGTCTGGGATTGACTTTGTTATCGACAGGCAAGCTACTGCTGTATGACCTGCATCTGTTAACGACAGGAAGCACCATCGTAGCTTACTTCTCTTTTGGTGTGGTATTATTGGCGATTTCGTATATTTATCAAAAAGTATCGAATCGCATGGGAGAGACCATTATAAAGAAGGATGTTGAAGGAAAAATGTAGTTTTTTGTAGGATTATATAGATATCCGACAATATGAAAATAAATTCGATAATAGTGAAAAATATTGTATGTCCTTACATCCTACTTACGCTATAATGAGTAAAAATTATTTATGTACGCATGCTTATGTTTATGCGGAAGTAGAGAGAATGAGGGGGATACAATGAGTTTGAGCAAGGGGCAGAACAGCCTGAACGATAAAAATGAACGCTTCTCGTCGGCCGGATTCATATTGGCAGCGATCGGGAGTGCGGCAGGACTCGGCAACATTTGGAAATTTCCATATATTACTGGACAGTATGGTGGGGCGGCATTTTTCATGCTGTTTATCGTCTGTCTGTTGCTTGTAGGTTTACCTGTATTGCTGGCTGAGCTGGCGCTTGGTCGAGCTGGCCGGGGTAGTGCTGCTTCTGCTATGGTCAAAGTAGGCGGTCATCCGATTTGGGGTAAATTAAGCATCATGTATGTTATTATCCCGTTTGTCATTTTGTCGTTCTACAGTATCGTAGGGGGCTGGACGCTCCATTATGCTATACAGGCATTCACCGGAAAATTGTTCTCCAATAACGATTTTGCCGGACAATTCGCCGCATTCTCTTCGGGCTACGCACCACTGGCATGGCTGTTGATTGTTTTTGCCATTTGTGCAGTTGTCGTTATTTTGGGTGTATCCAACGGGATTGAAAAATTCAATAAAATCCTCATTCCTGCCAAAGTCATTCTATTGCTCGTCTTGATGGTGAATGCTCTGTTGCTGCCAGGTTCTGGCGCAGGTGTAGCTTTCTTTTTGAACCCTGATTTTTCTAAGCTCACTATAGAATCAGCATTGGTTGCTTTGGGACATGCCTTCTTCTCACTATCTCTGGGGATGGGAATCATGGTAACGTATGGTGCGTATGTGGATCGCCGCCAATCGCTGGGTACGGCTGCGTTGGCCATTGGAGGAGGCGACTTGATCTATGCGTTTATCGCAGGTATGATCATTTTCCCAACTACCTTTTCTTTCGGTATTAACCCGGCTCAAGGACCGTCTTTGGTCTTTATCGCATTGCCAGCAGCGTTTTCCGCTATGCCTTTCGGTTCGTTTTTCGGCGGTTTGTTCTTTGTACTGCTGGCGGTTGCAGCCATCGGCTCGATGGTATCTCTGTTGGAGGTGCCTGTCGCCTATGTGATGGAACGTTTCCGTTGGAGTCGTGTCCGCTCAGTTATCATTATTTCCATCCTGTGTCTGTTGATGGGTGTTCCATCCGCATTGTCTATGGGGCTGGTGCCGGAACTGAAGGTCGGAGGCAAGTCATTCTTTGACTTTGTAGATTTCACGGCATCCAACATCTTCTTGCCACTCGGTGGCCTGATGGTCGTTATCTTTGCAGGGTACTATTGGAAAAATGCAGCAGAGCAAGCGAACCTCAAGCCTGCATGGTTCCGAATCTGGCTGTTTGCCCTTCGGTATGTTGCACCGATCCTGATGTTGCTGGTATTCCTGCATACCTCAGGCATCATCAAATTTTAAGCTAAAATCATCAAAAAGGCATTTTCTTCCCAAGGGAAGAGATGCCTTTTTTTGTATATCTATCAGTGGTTACCTAACTGTGGAAAGGAGTGATATAATAAAAACATTGTCATTAATTTTAACTTCATTGAAATCATTACGAATATGAAGTTTTATATAATGAACGAAAAGGCTACAGGGCATCGAACCAAAACGATGTGCAGGAGAGGGAAAGGGCAGAAGAGCATTGAAACAGACAGGGAGCTTGAATTTGCATGAAGGATGGCGGCTGAAATGAAGTCTAATCCGTTGCCATCACAACGTCGTTATATGCCGGGACTGGACGGGTTAAGAGCGCTGGCGGTCATCGCAGTCATTGTGTATCATCTGAATCCGGATTGGTTGCCGGGAGGCTTGTTGGGTGTAGGCGTTTTTTTTACGTTATCGGGGTATTTAATCACGGATATTCTGGTAAGTCAGTGGGATACATATCATAGTTTTAAAATGAAAGATTTCTGGTTGCGTCGGGCCAGAAGGCTGCTGCCTGCCATGCTGACGGTTGTAGCCGTCATTGTCCTGTGCTCGTTGCTTTTCGATCCGTCACGGCTCACGGCCTTGCGTGGAGATGTACCTGCTGCATTGGTATATATGAGTAACTGGTGGTTTATTTTTCATCAGGTATCGTATTTTGAAAGCTTTGGACCACCTTCGCCGCTCGGACATCTGTGGTCGCTGGCGGTGGAGGAACAATTCTATATCCTGTGGCCGTTAATGCTGGCGCTTGGGCTGAAATATATGCCCAAGCGTATTGTGCTCGCAGGCTGGGTAACTTGCCTGGCGTTGATCTCTGCGCTGCTGATGGCAGTAATTTACGTGCCCGGAACTGATCCCAGCCGGGTGTATTATGGCACGGATACACGCGGATTCGCCCTGCTGATCGGTGCGGCGCTGGCTTTGGTATGGCCGAGCGGCAAGCTGAAAGGGCAAGCGTCTGCCAAGGCGCGCTTGTTCCTGGATGGTATTGGGGCTGTAAGCTTGCTGCTGCTGTGTCACTGGGCATGGGCCTCGAATGAATATGACCCGTCTTTGTATCGGGGGGGCTTGCTGGGCATAGCTTTGGTCACTGCTATTGTGGTCGCAGCGTTAGCACATCCGGTGAGCCATCTCGGAAAGCTGCTTGGACTCAAGCCGCTGCGCTGGATCGGCGCACGTTCCTACGGGCTATATCTG
This sequence comes from Paenibacillus sp. RC21, assembly GCF_044907935.1. Classification (NCBI taxonomy): domain Bacteria; kingdom Bacillati; phylum Bacillota; class Bacilli; order Caryophanales; family Paenibacillaceae; genus Paenibacillus; species Paenibacillus sp. RC21. The sequence goes on along the minus strand of NZ_JBIYCS010000004.1, from coordinate 478,909 downwards.
TGGCATGTTCCGGTTATCACCCTGGCGACACCGCAGGTGGATACCGAGGGTGTGCATGTGCTGCGAATCATTTTACAACTGTTAGCAACCATATTACTTGCGTCTCTCTCATATAAATATATCGAGGAGCCGATCCGGCACGGAGGGTTTCGCCACTGGATCGCGGGCATCCGTACAGCGGTTCGCAGACAGGCACGCTGGAGATGGATGCCTGCAACCGCAGCATCTGTGCTTTTTATAGGAGTTTTTGTGGGCACCATTCACCTCTACGTGACGCCTACTGGCGTAATCACGCAGGCAGCGGCGAACGATGGGATTCTAAGCGGGAAGACAGTGCCGCCGCTTCACGGAACTGTATCCGTGGCTTCGAAGGAGCCGAAAGCCAAACCACAAGTATCCGGGGGCAGCAAGGTGCAGGACGCAGTTAAGGTCCAAGCTCAAACCCAAGCGCCAAAGAATGCGGAGACTAAGGCTGGCACTACGGATGGGGCTAAGGTTCAGTCGGATACTTCGACCCAACAGCAACAGGCAACGCCTAGTGCAGATGTTGGCGCAGGTGTGACCGCAATTGGCGATTCTGTCATGCTGGATGTGCAGGCATACATTCAGCAAGCTTTTCCAGACGCGGTTGTAGACGGACGGATCGGTCGGCAGATGGCGGAAGCGCCTGCCGTGCTGGAGCAGTTGAGGCAGAACGGACAGCTAGGGAAGACAGTCATTATTGAGCTGGGCACAAACGGTGCCTTTACCAAGGGCCAATTGACCGATTTGCTCGGCAGTCTGAAGGATGCGAAGCGTATTATCCTCGTGAATACTCGTGTCCCACGTCCGTGGGAGAGCATCGTGAACAGGCATCTTGCCGAAGCGGCAGCCCAGGATGAACGGATTACGATGATCGACTGGTACGGAGCCAGCTCTGGCAAAAACTCGTATTTTGAACCCGACGGAGTTCATTTGAAGCCCAAAGGCGCCAAAGCCTATGCATCTTTGTTGGCTCAGGTTTTGACAAAGCAATCTTAAATAGCAATCGTTGTCAAGTAGCTGTGATGCGCAAATATCACGGCTCCTTTTTATTTTATTGAGCTATTTCAGTTGGTTTCCTCTATCTTAAATATGAATTGTTATTTATATTTTCGTCATAACTATTCTAATTTTAGAAATCGGGTAGTGAAGCGGGTTTTCGTTGGTGTGACAAGGATCGACGGAATATGACAATTTTCAGGGAATTCCACTTGTGATTTTTGAAGCCTGAAGGGTAACAACTCTTTGCTATTTGGCTACAATTTTTCAATTTTCATTCTACTTATTTATGGTAAGGTTACCTAGACGAACATGCCTGATTTCGGGAAATATTAATTGTGGTGGGGGTACATAAGCTAATGGAAAAGAGTTACACACATAGCAGGACAAGAGAGCATCGCTTGAAGAGGAACAAAAGAAGAATCATATTCATTGCTATTTTATTATTCGTGATCGGCTGTATTACGCTCATTGTGCTAAAGGTTTCAGATAGCAAACCACCAGCCCAAACACTGGAGCAAGTAAAAAAAACAGATGCCGTATCCAATGACAAATCAAAAGGTAAAGCAAATGCCGAATCGAATGGTAAAGTTGCTTCACAAAAAGACGATGCCGGAGTTGAAGATGGTGCCTTTGTTGAGAAATATTTAAACCAACAAATGCTGGGGCAGAAGCCTGATGGAGCCGACGGTAAAAAAGTAGCTTATTTATCTTTTGATGATGGGCCATCCGTGACGGTAACACCTGAAATATTAGATATTCTGAAAAAACAGAAGGTTAAGGCGACCTTTTTTGTCGTAGGAAAGGAAGCCGATGATAATGAACATACGAAGAATATCATCAAAAGAATTGTTGCAGAAGGTCACGCTATAGGAAACCATACGTATTCACATAACTATAAGTATCTATATCCCCACAAGGCTGTAAGTACGGACAACGTTATGAAGGATATTGAAAAGAACAATCAGGTATTAAAAAGCATTCTGGGACCGGACTTCTCGACAAGAATGATTCGATTCCCGGGAGGCCACATGACGTGGAAGAAAAAAGATCCAAAAGGTATGGCCGCATTAGATGCAGCTTTACTTAAGAAGGATTACCACCAAGTGGATTGGAATGTATTAACTAAAGATGCAGAGGGACGACACAAAAAAGCGGCCGGACTCATAAACCAATTCATGAAGTCTGTAAAGGGTCGAGAAAAAGCCGTGATCTTAATGCATGATACCTATGGCAAGGAAGAAACTGCAAAGGCTTTACCAGTCATCATAGAATATTTGAAAAAACAGGGATATGAATTTAAGATTATGAAGTGAATATATGTTTAGGTTGCTTCCTTTTCGAAAACTACTTATACTATAATTAGAGAAGTAAAGAAACAAAGAAAAATTGTTTCTCGGAATAGAATGGGTGGAAAAGGGGGAGTATACTATGGTAATAGCTAATGAGGCGGTGGAACGAGTGGAATGGAAACGTGCGCGTGTCTCGCAAAAACGCCAAGTCACAATACCTCAAAAACTGTATGAACAGGCTGGAATTAAGGATGAAGTGGAATTCGGGATCAAAGGAAATAACATCATTATTCGTCCTGTACGTGAAAATACTGCGAATGACAATTTTTCTGATCTTATCTTAGCTGATCTCATTAAGGAAGGGTACAAGGATCAGGAACTGCTTCAAAAATTCCGTGAAAGACAGGCTGAGCTTCACGGGGCTGTAAAGTCATTAATTGCTGAATCCGGAGAGGCTGCCCGTAATTTTAAATCTGGCGATGATGATACGGATGAACTATTTGGCGATGTGGTGGAGGATTAAATGCTTCCAGTCACATACTTAGGTCCTGCAAAACGATATTTTAAAAAGCTTTCTGAAAGACCGTTAAAGTCAGCCTACCTGGATGCTATTACAGCCATACGACTTGATCCCTCCATTGGAGAGCACAAAACAGGTGATCTAAGCGGAACTCTTGGCTACAATGTATTTTATAAAGGTACCAATTATGAAATTGCGTATCGGCTAGAAGAAAATGAGGAAGGCGAACTCATTGTAGTCATATTGGCCGGTTCCAGGGAAAATTTCTATGAAGAACTCAAGCGTTACTTGAAAAGCTGAAAACTTTAGATTTCAAAGAAAAAATGATAGATAACAAGAAAAGGACGAGGGCCATTGGCCCCGTCCTTTTCTATTGTAGAAGATTACATTTCGTCCGCTTTAGAGCCGTTCCGCTTCAGCCATCGCCTGAATGAAGGCTCCGATACCTTTGGGATCGTTCGTCACAATCGGCTCGCTGATATAGTAAGCGAAGGTGCCGTCCCGACGATCTTTACCGCCCAAACCGCTTACTTGCACCGTTTTATTCAGATTCACGAGTCCTTCTTCGGTAATCGTGATAAATTCATCAATAATACCTTTACGGATGATTTCTGCCTCTTGACGATAATGCTCTGGCAGATAACCTTTGCGTACGCCTTTGGCGATCGCATAGAGAATCATGCAGGAAGCGGAGGCTTCCAGATAGTTCCCCTTCAGATGGCCCAGATTGAGCACCTGATAAAAGACTCCGCTTTCCTCATCGCGTACTTCCAGCAGGGCTTCCAGTGTTTCCGTCAGCATACTTAGCAGTTCGGAACGGTCGGCGTGATCTTCCGGTATATAGTCCAGCACATCAACAAGCGCCATGACGAACCAGCCGATGGAGCGTCCCCAGAAGTTCTTGGAACAGCCTGACTGCGGATTGCACCAAGGCTGTTCACGTTTTTCATCCCAAGCGTGGTAGAGCAAGCCCGTTTCAGGATCACGTGTATGCTTGTAGCAGAGCTTGAACTGCAGGGTCACATCGCTGAATTCAGACGAATCTCCGAATTCGCGGATGAATTCCGCATAAAACGGGGCACCCATATACAAGCCGTCCAGCCAAATTTGATATGGATAAATTTGCTTATGCCAGAATGCGCCTTCATGCGTACGAGGGTGCTTCTCCAACTGACTGCGCAGATGGGCAGCCGCCTTTTTATAACGTTCATCTCCTGTGGCATGATACAGCGGGAATAACAGCTTGCCATTGTTCACGTGGTCAATATTGTATTCATCCACTTTATAGCGCTGAATAACCCCTTTTTCGTCAACAAAATGATCCATTTGTTTTTTCACATATTCCATATACTTGGGATCGCCTGTCAGTTCACCGACCGCTTCCAAGCCTTTGTAAATGACGCCGTGGTCATATTCCCATTTTTCATAAAATTCCGGACTTCGTTTAAGTACAGAGTCGCTCATTCGTACAGACCAAGGCTCTGTTTTTTTGGATGGAGATGTTGGTTGTGATGTTGGATTTGCCATGATACAGTCACCTCTTTGGTAAATATTTGATTGGTAATCGTTGTTTGTGCTTACATGGAAGGCGTATGTGATTTAGGGTCAGCAGGTTTGTTCTTGAAACCTACATTATTGTTGCCCCAGCACCGATCGTAATTAAAACCTGTCAGATCCTCGAATACCTTTCGAGCTTCCGGTTTGGCTGACTTCATGGAGCCGCCGTTTTTGAGACGATCAATTTCGGTAATCAGCTTCTTGTGGCTGTCGATATCCAGCTTCATCACGACAGACGCGATCATACCGATGATCGCCAAAACGATGGTTCCAACGACGAGCACGTAAAATATAGCATGCTGAGCTGCGACCGGCTGACTATCAGCCCCGGATACGAATCCGAAATGCTGTAACACCCAGCCAAGTATGAAGACGACGACGGCTCGAACCATTTTACCTGCGAAAGTCATCATACCTGCATAAATTCCTTCCCGGCGACGACCAGTCAGTGCCTCATCTACATCAGCAAGGAACGTATATTGATTCCAGGGAATATAGTAGACCCCGCCTGTACCAAGACCCATAAACAGTGTGATGACATATAGCCATACCATCGTATTGGAGGCTCCCGTTATATAGAGCAGGCCATAACCCGCTACGCTAAAGCAAACGACGACGAGTGCGGCGATAAAAGGCATACGGAACCCTTTGCGCACACAGAACTGGATGAAGAAATAGGTGGAAATTAATTGAATGACAGAGTTAAAGCTATTCAGATTAGATACCATCTCCGAGCTTTGGAACAGGGAAAACACAATAAAGTACGTAAAGGCAGAAGTGAACAGCCACTCGGCTGAAAAGCCGCCCAGATACATGCCCAGATGATGACGGAACGTCTTCACCCGGAAGGTAGAGGAAATGTCAATAAACAGCTTTTTCATGGAATCTATAAAGGAAAGCGGAGCCTCACCTTCCAGTTCCTTTTGCAGTTCCTCCGTAGGCCGTTCCCAAGAATTTTTGTACAAAAATGCCATCGCAATGAGCAAGATACCTGCAAACACGAGTCCGGTATAAAAGAAGGGCAATGGAGAGTCTTTGCCATACTCAGCGATAAAGCGACCAGGGATAAAAGCGGCGGCAAAATTGGCAATTTTACCGAACATGGCCTTCCATCCAGTCAATCTGGAGCGCGCGCCGAAGTCCCGGGTCATCTCTGAGGCGAGTGCTTCATAGGGCACCATAACAGAGGTATACACCAGTTCAAACAGCACGTACGTACTTAGGTAATACCAGAAACCCAACCCATCTACCCAAAGCAACGGATACACGAGCATCAGTGGAATACCCATCATAATGAAAAAACGGCGTCTGCCGAATTTACGGCCCAGGCGGGTTCGATGAAAGTTGTCGCTAATAAAGCCCATGATCGGATTGCTGACTGCATCGATGATGCTGGCAACGGAGAAAATGGCTGCGGCCTGAACGGGAGACAGTCCGCAAAAGGTTGTATAAAAGTACATTAACCATGCGCCACTAATAGCAAGTGCACCGCTTCCCAGCATGTTGCCGCTTCCATAGGCGAGTGTATGTTTCATTGTGATTTTTCGTTCCATGATCTGTTCACCTCATATTTTGTCTGGTTATGAGGACTATCACCGGTCGCTATATTATGCAGTATGTCTATGTTGGTAGATGGGCCAGGGCGTCCTGATTGGGTGGGGCTTTTAACGTGCCCCTATATTGTTGCCGCTCGGAGTGCCCGAGCCGATCAGATCGCTTCCTGAAGCCAGCTTGAGGAAGTTACCTAGCTGGATGGAACCGTCTGCACTTCTAGTAACGGAAGGAACGAGACTGACAAAGTCAGCGGCGCTGGCGAGAAGACCTTTGGCATTGGTGCTTTTTTTGCTTTTCCACCAGACATTAGAATTGTCCTGATCGGTTCCACTGGTCTTGTCACTGGCTGTTCCTTCAAAGGAAAGATTGTTAACGAACACGTGTTCCCCTTTGTCAAAAGCAAAATTGCTTTCGCCATTGCTCCATGAGGTATTATTAGTCAGGGTAATGGAGCCGGGGTTGCTATTGTAGGTAAAGCCATGCTTTTTGTTCTGAAAGGCAATGCTGTTTTTCACGATATGGTTGACCTTGATTTTGTCCCCGCCCAGCTTAAAACCATTGCCGTCACTGTTAGCGGTAGACGTTCCGTCAGAAGTCTGTCCGTTGTGGTGGGCGACACTGTTCAAGATCGTTACCGCTCCGATAGGACCCGTTTCCGTTTTGGTGTACAAATCCCAGCCATCGTCTACGTTGTAAGCAGCCAGGCAGTTATCGAACACATTCCCTGGTCCTACGGTCAGCTTGGCGGCAAATCCGTCGGCATCCTCACCGTTGTCAGGATCAGCATTATCATGAGAGTAGGAGTTCAAGATTAGGTTGTTCGAAGGCCATTCACTGTTAGCGGCTGTAGTGGAATAGCGTCCGAGTTGAAGACCGGTGTCCCGGTTATGGTGAGTTTCCACGTTTTCAATCCGGTTGTTGCTGCCGCCGATATAGATACCGTTATCCCCGGCACCCTTTACTTCAAGGCCTTTTACCAGCCAATAGTCTCCGAAAAGCTGGAGTCCACGGTTAGCGGAGCCAAAGGCTTGACCCGAAAAATCAAGTACAGGCTTTTCACTGCCGTAAGCAACCAACCCTTTGAGGGAGCCATTGCTGCCATTATTTCCATGCTGAACGGTAATCGTTGAGGAATAGGCGTAGTTGCCTCCGCGCAGGTAAATGGTTTTACCAGGAGCAATTTGTGCAAGTGCCGCTTCAAGAGTAGTAGGACTGGATATGGTGCCTGGATTGGACACGTTACCATTTGGCGCTACATACAAGTCGCCTGCCGCCAGTGTGGTGGAGATAGCAGATGAATCCGTTGCACTGGCAGCCTCTTCTGAAAGGGAAGAAGAAGGAGCATTGGATGACGTATCTGCGTAAGCGGTTCCAATAAGAAAAGAAGAAGCGAAAACAAAAGAAACACCGAGCCTCAGAGCGTTAAACCCGTTTTTTGGACGTTCATTGCGTTTAAACATGTAAATTCCTCCTTATTTCATCTTTTATTTTAAAAGAAGATAGCACTATAAAAGCGACTTATGCTGTCTTTCATGTGAAACGAGGGCACCTCCCTGGGTGACGGATTAACTGGCATATGTCTAAAACGCTCTAAGAAGTATAAGCTCAGTTTAATATATGTTAACGTTTGCATCAACTGTTTTTTGATGATATTTTAAGATTGTGAAAAAAAGTTCACACTTTTGTTTCAACTAAAAAACGGTTTTGCCAAGCTGGGAAAAATTGATTACACTTATACAATATACACATATTAGGAATAGAATCTATGAGAAAAGGCGGGTCTGACGCATGGATAACGGGAATCATTTGACGAGTCCAGCTACACGGAAAGTTTCGGACAAGCAGCCGCAAGTTGAAAATGAGATCGTGGATTGGCTTAAAGCGATTACGGTGGGTGTTGTTCTCGTGTTCATTATGCACGGGTTGCTGTTTGCGCCATCTGTCGTTGAGGGAGCATCCATGGAGCCGAATTTCAAAACAAATGAACGGGTTGTCTTGAATAAACTGATTTACGATTTTCGTGATCCCAAGCCCAGTGAGGTCGTTGTATTCCATGTGAGAAAGGAAGGAAGGGACTTCATTAAGCGTGTTATTGGGGTTGCAGGAGACACGATTAAATATCAAGGCGACAATCTTTACGTGAATGGTAAGAAGGTGGAAGAGTCATACATTCAGGGAGCTGTCCAAGAAGCACATGCCAAGGGCGAGCTGTACAACAATGTGGACTTTCCGAATGCAACGATAACCGAGTCCAAGGTTCCCGAAGGTACTATTTTTGTCATGGGCGATCATCGTAATAATAGTAGAGACAGTCGTGCGATTGGCTTTGTTTCGATTAAAGATATTGTTGGACGTGCGGATGTGGTTTTCTGGCCGCTGGGCAGCGCGCAGTGGGTAAAGCATGATGAATAGAAGAGCGCCTAAGACGGAATGCTGTTCCCCGTTTTAGGCGCTTTGCGTGTCTCTGAAGCTGTTATATTTTTTGGGTAAAAGGGTCAGGCAGCTTGCGCCAGTCCTGCTCCATCTCTTCAGGAGTCAGCAGCGTCTCATCCAGCGTACGCTCGATTTCTTCCCGATTCATGTCTATGCCGATAAATACGAGCTTGGTCACCCGGTCCCCGTATTTTTCATCCCAGTCTGGCGTTTTCTCAAAATCTTCTCCGAGATAGTATTGCCGTTCTTCCTCGGTCAAAACAGATACCCATAGTCCTGCGCGTGCAAATTGCTTGGAGCTGCCCGCCTGACTGAATGTAAAAGCGGTACGGTTCTGCGTAGCGAACCACACCAATCCCTTGGAACGGACAACCTCGGCAGGCCATTTGGCCAGCCATTTTAACAAACGTTCCGGGTGAAGCGGGATTTTGCGCTTGTACACAAACGAAGCAATACCGTATTCCTCTGTCTCCGGTACGTGTTCTTCCTTGTTCATCTCCTGGATCCAGCCTGCCGATTGGCTGGCTGTTTCAAAGTCGAAGCGATGCGTGTTCAAAATCTCCTTCGGGTCCACTTTACCGTACTCGGAACGAATGATTTTGGCGTTCGGTTGAATACCGCGCAGCGCTTTTTCCAGTCGCTCCAGCTCCTCGGGGGATACCAGATCGCATTTGTTAATAATCAGCACATCACAAAATTCCACCTGCTCTACCAGCAGATCAACAATGCCGCGCGCATCTTCGTCCGCAACCTCCTGCCCGCGATCCTTGAGGGAATCTCTGGAGTAGAAGTCCTTCCAAAATTCCGGCGCATTCACAACAGTAACCATCGTATCCAGCCGGGTCAGCTTGGTCAGGTCGATGTCGTTTTCTTCATCTACATAACTGAACGTTTGGGCTACCGGGATGGGTTCGCCGATGCCTGTGGACTCAATAAGGATATAGTCGAACTTTTTATCCAGCGCCAGCCGCTCTACCTCTTTTAAGAGGTCTTCTCGCAGGGTGCAGCAGATGCAGCCGTTGGACATTTCCACCAGCTTCTCATTAACGCGGGATAATCCTCCGCCGTCCCGAACGAGATCGGCATCAATGTTCACCTCGCTCATGTCATTGACAATGACAGCTACCCGCAAGCCATCCCGATTATTCAGCACATGATTGAGCAGCGTAGTTTTGCCTGAACCGAGGTACCCGCTAAGTACCGTCACCGGTATTTTCTTTTCCAATTCCATAGTGTTTGCCAACATAATCACTCATCCCTTCGAAAGTGTTCATGAAATGCTGATTGTGTTGTAGTGGCTACAATGTCAGATAGGGAAGCTACAATGCTATCCTTGTCGGTTTCTTTTAATCGTAATAATTACGAATAATAAAATCAGTAAATCATTAATGAAGGGAAATGTCAAGGGAGGCTGTAAGGAAAGGGGAGAAAAAATGAACAAAAGGAAGTGATCTATATGTTATTGGGTGCCGTATCATACCTGAAAAGTTGTATTTCAATAATTGAAACTTACGAATTATATTTAACTGCTTCAAATGACAAATAGGCGTATAATAACTCATTAGACCTAAGAAAATTGTCCCATACAAAGGAGATATTTTAGAATGAAGATTGGTAAAAAACTATCCATTAGTTTTGCAGCCGTATTATTGCTTACATTGGTTGTGGGCGTTATTGGTGAGTATGCTACTTCGTCTTTACATACATCTTATCAAAGCATGATTGATGACAGAGTCGATAAAATTTTGATTATTAAAGAATTGCAGTATGATGCTGCGAGCCAGACTAAGTATTTTCGCGGGTATCTGGTGACTGGCGATCAGGATGAAATGAACAGTTATCTGAAAGCACGCGAAACCTTTGCAACGACCATGAAGAAGCTGCAATCAACGCCAGCACTGGACAAGCCCAAGCAAATGGCAGCAAAGCTCCAGCAGATGGAGGCTGAATATGCAGATATCGTAAAGGAAATTACCTCATATAAGCAGCAGGGGGATGTCTCGACCTACACGAGATTAGTGGAGGAAAAATGTAAGCCGATGGCACTTGCACTGGAGCAGCAGTCACAGGTCATGGAGCAATACCAGATGGACCTACTGAATCAATCCCAAGTCGAGCAGGGTGAGAAGCTTCAATATGTACAGACGATGATTATCATTGCGATGGCGCTTGCACTGGTAATCGGGATCGTATTGGCGTATGTAATCACCCGTATGATTGCCCGTCCGGTGGTTCAGGTGGCTCAAGCTGCGCGGCGTATTGCAGAAGGGGATCTGACACAGGAGGATATTCAAATTCGGCAGAAAGATGAAATTGGTGAAATGGCGCAGAGCTTTAACGATATGAAACGCCAGCTTCGTTCGCTGCTGCAAGTGATCTATCAAAACGCACAGGGAGTTACGCTGGCTTCGGGTGAGCTGTCCAATGGCTCCGGACAGGTGGCGGAAGGTACACGGCAGATGGCGGAGACGGTACAGGGAATCCATGATTCGGCGGGCAATCAGGTTGAGCGAAATCGTGAAAACCAGCAGGCGGTCAAGGAAAGCGCAGAAGGCGTTCAAAAGATTGCCCAATCCGCATCCATTACCGCAGAGCTGTCCGAGCGGGCGATTCACGAGACAGAGCGCGGCAATGCAGACCTGGAGGAAACGGTTATGCAGATGCGCCATATTCAGGATACGATGAAGGACTCGGTCAAGGTCATTCAGGACTTGGGCGAGCAATCGAAGAGAATCCAAAGTGTAACGCAGTTCATTCGCGATATCGCCAAGCAAACCAATTTGCTGTCATTGAACGCCTCCATTGAAGCGGCCAGAGCCGGGGAATCGGGTAAGGGCTTTGCTGTCGTGGCGGGTGAAGTGAAGAAGCTGGCGGAACAGACAGGTCAAGCATCCCAGCAGATTGCTGTCTTTATGGACGCCATGGCGGATACAGTGAACCAGGCCGTGGACTCGATCCAGAAAGGCTCCAGCGAGGTTGAGGCTGGAACAGATCTGATTCATCGCACCGGGCAGACGTTTAGCAAAGTACATGAAGCAGTACAAACGGTCGCTGAGCATACGCAGGAGGTGTCGGCTGCGACCGAAGAATTGTCTGCCATTACCGGGCAACTGCTGGACTCGGAGCAAAAGCTGGTAGGCTTGTCCAGTGAGATTGCAGAGGAATCGGAGTCGGCTGCGGCTGTGTGCGAGGAGCAGCTCGCTTCTATGAAGGTCATCGCAGATTCTGCCGATTCGCTGCGTCATATGGCTGCCCAGCTAATGTCGGAAATACAGCATTTCCGCATTACAAACGATGCAGACGAGAACAGGGCCTCGGCTTCGACTCATCCAAAGGATACGAATGGCGGGCGCGGCACGTCCACCAGACGTACATCTATGGATAGAATTTCAATTTCGGATACACCGATTCATCCCGCTTCCTTAGCGGGAAGTGTTAGATAACAGAGTCTTCCGGGCATCCAGACTGAAACCAAGAGGACTTGCGCAAACAACACGCAAGTCCTCTTTTTGGCTATCTGGCTTCATATACTCGTATACGTCGGCTTTTTAAATTCGCCAGGTATCGCCACTTTGTACTCAGCCTTTGACCGCTCCCGCGACAACACCTTTGACGATGTATTTTTGCAGGAAAATAAATACGACGATGGAAGGCAGCACAGCCATCACCATTGCTGTCATGGCATACTGCCAGTCTGACGTATACTGTCCGACGAAGGTATAGGCCGCCAGCGTAAGCGTTTTGGTGCTGGGTGAGCCGTTAACCATGAGCAGGGGCAGCAGAAAGTCGTTCCAAATCCACATCACGTCGATGATCACAATGGTGGCGGTGACGGATTTTAGCAAGGGGAAAATCACCGAAAAGAAAAGCCGGAAGCCTGAGGCTCCGTCGATCTTGGCGCTTTCGTCAATCTCGTTGGGAATCCCTTTGACAAACCCGTGGTAGATAAACACCGCCAGCGGTGCGCCGAAGCCCCAATACAGCAGGCCAAGTCCCCAGGTACTGTCCGCCAGATGCAGGTCTTTCGCGAGTCGCAAGACAGTCAGCATAATGGACTGAAACGGGATTAACATTGGCATAATGCACAGCATGTAGATTGCGGAACTCCATTTGCTTTTGGTCCGTGCCAGCTTATAGGCGGCAATAGAGGATACCAGTACGATACCTGCTAGCCCGACTACGGTAATGATCGTGTTATTCAGAAATAAGCGTGGATAGTTAATGAATTTCCATACATATACGTAGTTATCCAGCGAAAGCTGCTTGGGCAGCGCAATGACGTCGGTCATGACCTCAGCGAAGCTTTTGAACGAATTGTTAATGGCAAGAAACAGCGGATACAAAAATAACAGCGATAATACAATCATGCCCGCTTCCAGCAAAATACGTCCCATACGTCTGCGTTGCATCAGGCTTCAACCTCCCTGCGTTTGAAAATAGACAATTGGATGATCGTAATGATCAGCACTGCGACGAATAATAATAACGCTTTGGCTGTTCCATAGCCGTACAGATTGTTCTGGAACGTGTCCCGATAAATATCATACGCAATACTGTATGTTGTACCTCCCGGCCCGCCGCCAGTCAGGGATAGAATGACGTCGAACACCTTGATCGAGTTGGTCAGAGCCATGAAAACCGAGATCGTGATGGAAGGGGCCAGCAGTGGCAGCGTAATACTGAAAAATCTCCGAATCGGCCCCGCTCCGTCCACAATAGCGGCTTCCTTCAGATCCTCCGGTACGGACTGCAAGCCTGCAATGTAAATGACCATATAAAAGCCAATGGATTGCCAGATAGATACCGCCAAAATGGAAATAAACGCGAGCCCTTCTTGCCCCAGCCAACTGAGCTGGAAGATGCCCCAGCCTGTGCTGTTTCCCAGTGACTCAAAGCCCTGCATAAAGATAAACTTCCAGATAAATCCGACAATCACGAGACTGAGGATATAAGGGATAAAAAAGGCCGCCCGCAGCCAAGCCGAGCTTTTCAGCTTCATGTCGAGGACGAGTGCCAGCAAGATAGCCAGCACGTTAACCAGCACAATGTACAAAATCGCATATTTGACCGTAAACCAGGCCGCATGGGCGAAGTTGGCGTCTCCGAGCAGGATTTGTTTGAAATTATCCAGGCCTACAAATTTCGGATGCTTGGATATTCCATTCCACTTGGTCAGGGAATAGCGTATCGTCATCAAAAACGGAATATAAAATGCAATCGTAATGCACAGGATTACGGGCAGTGTGAACAAGCCAAACTCCAATTTACTGCCCTTATCGCCCCGGCTTCCCCTTTTTTTCAGCATAACGCACCTCTTTTTCTCAACATTTTCCGATCTTTCGTTCCAAGCCGTTTGAGATATAATGAAAGTATAGGATAGCCCCTGGGGCCGGACCAATGGATTTAAGAAAACAGTTGAGGGTAAAAATGTGTACGCTTTCAAAAGGGGCGATTTTATCGTGATACCAGAACGAGCAGGTGCAGTTCTCAGATCCATGTGGAGACGAATAACGCAAAAATTGGTGAACAAGCTTATTTTGCTTTTTACCTCGGTGATCATTCTGGTGGTAGGCTCGCTGACGATTATCTCCTATCAGATGATTGAAAGAGAATCGGTGAATCATAGCATTGCCAGCACAACGAATAATCTGCTGCTGGTTAATCAGAACCTGGAGGATTATCTGGAGGGGATGCAGCAGTTGGCCCTGCCGCAGCTTCGTTATAACGATATTATGAACGCGATTGCGAATGAAAATCGGGACTATGCTTCCCGAATGGTCATTGAAAATTACTTGCGCAGCATGTTTTATTCCCGCAGTGATCTGGAAGCTATTTATCTGTACGTGGCAGATCGCCATCAATATTATGTGGTGACCCGGGAGACGTACAATATTACGGTGCGCCAAGGGATGAACACGGATATTCCCAAGCTGCCCTGGTATAAGGAGGCGATGGCGAGCACGGCCAACGAATCGTTTCAATCCTTTGTGGGTTCCCGCTCGGATATGGGGTATGTAGCACCACAGGCCAGCTTTATGGCGTACCATCGGGTGCTGAGGTCGATTGCATCTCGTCACCCGCAGGCGGTGTTGTCCTTTTATTACAATACGAGCGCTGTGGACGATATCATGAAGAACATTCCACTCGGCAAAGGGGACCATCTCATGCTGCTAAGTCCTGAACGTATTCCCTTTTACGTGGACAGCCTTCCGTTATACGAGCGAATGCGGGACTCGGGGGTGCTGGCACAGATTGGACAGGGAGGGAGCGGACGAGTAACATGGTCGGACAGTAGCGGCAGCCAGGAGTATCTGGTCGTGTATGATGCCGGGAAAAAAGAAGGCTGGCGGCTCGTCAAGCCGATCCCATACCGTCAAATTTACGAAGCGGCTACGACGACACGAAATTGGAGCTACGTGATCGGGATTTTGTTTTTAGGGGTGTCTATTATTTTGGTAACGCTGACCTCGAATGCCATTACTAGTCCCTTACACAAGCTGTCCACCCAGATGAAGCGGTTTAGTACCGGGGACTTCGGGGCAACTGCCCTTGTGAAGGGCCATGACGAGATTGCGTATTTGTCGCTGCATTTTAACGAAATGGTCCAAAGAACCGAAGAATTAATTAATGAGCGCTACCGAATGAAGCTGGTCGAGAAAAACGCTATACTCAAGGCGCTGGAGGCTGAAATTAATCCCCATTTTCTGTACAATGCGCTACAAGCCATATCCACACAGGCATTAAAGCGTGAGATGTTCGATATGGCGGATATGGTCGATGCGTTGGCCCAAACCCTGCGGTATTCCATCAACGGCAAGGATATCGTGGTTGCCCGCGAAGAACTCCAGCATATTGAACGGTATATGGGATTGCAAAAGGCAAGGTTCGGGACAAGACTGCGAATCGAGCTGGAGTGGGAGGACACGCTGATGGAGCTGCGAATCCCGAGGTTGTCCGTACAAACGTTGGTAGAAAATTCGATCAAGCATGCGCTGGAAAAGGTATCAAGCGATATTCTGATTGTCATTTCAGCCGAATCCAGCTCTACAGATGCCACGATTACAGTCCGGGACAACGGCCCGGGGATCTCGGAGGATAAGCTTAGACAGGTGCTGGATTCGTTCGAAGAGAAATGGGAGGAACGGGAGAGTGAGCATATCGGCTTAAAAAATCTGAATACACGATTGAAGCTGTTGTATGGAGATCAGGCGGGACTATCCATACATACGGATGAAACGGGAACAGAAATCCAAATGCGCATCCCCCAGGGAGGAAGTAGTCATGTATAACGTATTGATCATTGACGATGAGGAGCCGCTGCGCGAAGCTATTCGCATTGTCGGAGACTGGAACAACCTCGGCATCGGGCAGGTGTTTGAGGCGACGAATGGCAGACTTGGACTGGAGCTGCTGGAACGGCACCCCATAGATGTGGTCATGGTGGATATGAAAATGCCGGAGCTGAACGGTATCGAATTTCTTCGTGCCATCGAGAAGGCGTATCCTAATTTGCTGACGATTGTCATTAGCGGCTATGACGATTTTGAGTTTACACGGCAAGCCATTCAATCCCGAGTGGTAGATTATTTGCTCAAGCCGATCAATCGGCAGGAATTGAATCAGGCGCTGCGCACAGCGGTAGATATATTGGAAAGCCGCAAGCAAAGCGAAAGCAAATTCATTAGCCAGAACATTACGCTGAATATGTCGCTGCCGAAGCTCAAGGAGAAGCTATATTTGTCCATTCTGGACGGTAGCTTTAAGAGACAGGCGAATGCGTCGTTACTCCCCATGATCGGTGCAGATCAACCGGGGAACCGCTTTGGGGTGATCGTGCTGCGGTTGCTGAACAGGGATGAGGTTCGCATGACACGTTTTCACGGGGAGACCGATCTGATGGATTTTGCCGTGACGAACGTCATGGCTCAGACTTCGGATGAGCGACTGAGCTGCTTTAGCTTTCCTCATCCGAGACGGGAGCGCGAGGTCGTTTCGATTTGCACATTGTCTCCGGGGCAGGAAGAACATATGCCTCTTCTGCTGGCACAAGTGACACAGAAGGCGGTTACGAATCTGCATGGATTGTTTGGCATGGTGGTAGCTGCGGGGGTGGGTAAGCCTTGTACGGACATACTGGATCTGGCAGCTGCTTATACGGATGCCAAGGCGCATATCCACAGCACGGACGTATTGAAGCTGACAGGGACATCGGTCATCCATACCGTGCGCCGGCAGGAAATGATGCCAGAGGAAGTGTCGTGGACCGATCGGCTGCTGTTGATCCAGAAGGATGCCCAGACAGGCCAGGCGAATCGGGCGAAGGTACTGCTAAACGACCTGCTGAAGCAGTTGGCATCTGGCTCTGCTTTTCGTTTGCAGGATGCAGATCGGATGATGGGCGAGTTTCATTTTTTACTGAGAGAAGCGGCTACGGAGCCGGGTGCATTCATATATGTATCTGCATCTGTGTCTGAGCCGGAGGGGGCTTCGGGGGAACAGAGAAAAAGCGTGGCTGAGGGCGATATTGCTGCGGACTTTACGGACTTTGGCCAGTATGGACAGCGGCTGCATCGGATGCTGGAGCTTTACATTGCCGGGGTTCAGCATGCTCAAGGGGGGAGTCAGCCCTTTGATATTACGGAGATCAAACGGCATATTGACCGATATTACTTTGAAGATATCAAAATTTCATTTTTTGCCGAAACGTATTTTTTAAGTCGGGAATACTTGATGAAGCTGTTCAAGCAGCAGTTTGGTTACGGCATTCACGAATATGTGCAGAAGGTCAGAATGGACAAGGCGAAGGAGCTGCTAGGCGATTCCAGCCTGAAAATTCAAGAGATTTCCGATATGCTTGGCTACAAGGACAAGAATTATTTTAGCAAGGCTTTTCGTAATTATTATCAGGTGTCACCGTCGGAGTATCGTGTGAGCTTGCAATAAACCACTTTTTTACCCTTAATGCTTCACTAATCTGCCTTTTTAAATCGGACTATATTTTTTAGAATGAGCGCATGGACGTTGATCACGAATAAATGGGGGAGTATCCATGTTAAAGAAGATGATGGCGTTATCCGGCAGTTTGCTTTTGACGGTCGGTTTGTTGAGCGGATGCGGAAGCAGCGGCGACTCAGATGCGGCGAAAGGGAATGCTGGTGGCAAAGAAGAATTGAAAACGGTTACAATAAATATGTTCACAGCCTCACCGGAGTATACCGATGCTTTTAACGCGTATATCGAAGAGTATAAGAAGGTCAAGCCAAATGTGAAGATCAATCTGGAAATTATGCAGGCGGACTATAACACCATTCTCAAATCCAAAATTGCCTCAGGCAGTACACCAGATGTATTCCAGACCACGGCAGGAGGCGATATCGACACGTATGCTGATTATAGCGCCGATCTGACGAATGAGCCGCTGGCGGCAGCCATGACGGATGCCGTTCGAGCGAATATGAGCTCCAGTGACGGCAAAGTGCTGGGCTTCCCGGTGAAGGGGAACCTGTTTACGCTGATTTACAACAAGGATTTGCTTACCAAGGCTGGGGTAACCTCCCCGCCGAAGACGATTGCAGAAATGCAGGACGCAGTCACCAAGCTTGAGGCGAAGGGCATTACACCATTTGCAAATGCATATAAAGAGTGGTGGGTATGGAAGCACATCTTCCAGCACTATGTAGATGCCGCCGCGCAGGATGCAGGTGTAGAGCCGAAGCAGCTCGTCAATGATTTTATTGCAGGCAAAGCGAAAATCAAGGACTATCCGGTGCTGTACAACAACTTCTTTAGCTTTATTGATTTGACGGTGAAGCATGGCACGGATAAGCCGCTGGAACGGGACAGTAATGCGGAAGTGAGTGATTTTGCATCCGGTAAAGCTGCGTTTATGACGGGGAAAGGCGCATGGGATGAGGAAGCGATCAAGAAGATTAATCCTGACCTCAAGATTGGCATTATGGGCTATCCGGTAAGTGACAAGGCTGATCAATCGGTCATTATTACCGGTGCTGACCAAGCGCTGCGTATTAACAAGGATTCGGAAGTAGCCAAGGAGACGATTGAATTTTTCAACTGGCTGTACACTTCGGAATACGGTAAGAACTGGTTCTCTCAGGTAGCCAAGGTCATTCCTCCAATCAAGGATGCGCCGCTTCCTGATCTGGAAATGCCTAAGGAAATGGAAAGCATTTTGAAAACGTCGAAGTCTGGTGATCTGTCTGTCAACTACTCGCTGGACACGTTCCATCAAAAATTTGGCGAGCTGATGCAGGCTTATATCAGCGGCAACATGAACAAGGATCAGGCAGTTGCTGAGATTGAAAAAGCATGGGTGCAATTAGGCTCGGCACAATAAAACTGGTTTCGCGCTAAGGCGTCCGTAAGGGCGTCTTTTTTTTGTATAGTTTTTGAGTTTAACTTATCTGAACAAAAAAATATCTAATATTATTTAAATATATACTTGCAAAAAGTTATTAAGTTGTGGATAATAGATTGTGTACAATATATCTGCGACATACAACATATATCATGGCTACATAACGCAAAATACGGAGATACCTCGGCTGGGGAATCTCTTTCCGTTCTTCTGTTCCTGAACAATATCAACGTGGCTACTGAGGCCTAAGTAATCCCACGTTGTTTATATATAAACAGGGCACCTGCAACGAAGTGTACGCTTCGTTGCAGGTGCCCTGTTTTGTTTTATAGGTTATCCATTAGAGAAGAAGTAGAGTATGTATGAGAAGGAAGATGATGAATGATCGTCTGAGGTTAGTAGAGTCAACTGTAAAATACAGTCGCCGAAGGACGTTTTTACGTGCTATAATTCTATTAACAACAGAATGGCTTAGGTGGCGGTCGGCTAAGTCTCCCGGAAGGGAGGTGATGCCTGTGGAGGTTAAAGATGCTCTGACATTAATGATGATGTTCGGCACGCTATTAGTAGCGTTGATCGGATTAATCGTTACGATTGTTATTGCGTTGAACCAAAACAAAAAGGAATAGACCGCCCTGGACAAGGAAAAACGGTCTATTTCTAATAGAGCTAGCCCTGTTCAGCCGACCGCTCTTCAAAGCGGCTGTTGCCAAGAGTAGGGATGTTACCAGCATCCTTGCTCTTTTTTAGTATATCCTTCTATCATTTATTTTAGCACATTTGAATAATCGATGTAACCAAATGCGGCGGTTATTTGGTGAAAATTTTAATCTCCTTCGGAGCGAGAGTCACGGTGATCGAACCGTTGTTGATCTGAATGGAGTCGTTGCTTAATTGGTTGGTCAGACGGGTGCCGTTGGACAGGTTGTCAAAGTTGCCGATCGTGCGGGTTTGGCTGTTCCACGAGTTGTTGATGAGTACGATGGCCTCGTCGCCGTTTTTAGAGCGCTGGAAGCTGTAAAAGGAGTCATCTGCCCATTTTTCCTTTTGATTGCCGTTTTGCAGGGCAGGGTGGCTGTTGCGCACACGGTTCAGCTTGGCAATGTACTGGTACAGCTCATGATTGGCGTTAAAAACGGCGTTTTCCCGGTTGGCAGGATCATCTCCGCCATTAAATCCTTGCTCGGTGCCTTGATAGATAATTGGAATCCCGCGCGATGTCAAAGTAAAACCCAAGGCGGCCTTGAGCTGCGGCCATTTGTCAGAGCTGGCACCAGGCTTGCCGGAGGCCTCGTTGAGGAAACGTTTCACATCATGATTGTCGATAAATACGCCGTTGGTCTGGGTATCGCGATAGTGACGATCATCCGAGTAGCGTTCCTTGATTTTGGTCATGGATTGATCGCGTCCAAACACATCCTTGATCGTATAATACATTGGAAAATCCAGTGCGGCATCGAGATATCGGGTGTAATCCCCCACATAAGCGGGATCGCCACTAAAAATCTCACCGATGGTGAAGGTATTGGCTGCTTCGTCAAAATCCTTTAAGAAGCCTTTGGGTACATGCTTGGCAGTGTCCACCCGCAGTCCGTCGACTCCTGACTCGTTCAACAACCATTTGATCCAGTTTTTAAGCTCGTTCGCTGTTGCGGGGTTGTCCTGATTCAGGTCATCCAATCCGGCCACGTCACCGTTTTCGATTTTCGATTGGTTGTTGGAGCTGTAGTCTGCCCCTGTGATGTCGCCGTTGTGATGATACCAGTCTGCTTTGTCAAAAGGAGCCTTGGCGAAGCCGTTCCCTGGTTGAAAATCGCCCGTGTGATTGGGGACTACGTCCAGCATAACAGCCATATTTTTGTCGTGTGCTTTACGGACCAGCTCTTTGAATTTGTCCATTGTTCCAAGATGTCCATCTACCGCATAAAAATCATACGTATGATAGCCGTGGTAAGCGAATTCGCTCTTTTGCATCGTTACCGGAGTAATCCAGATGGCGGTAAAGCCCATATTTTGAATGTAGTCGAGCTGGTTGATAATGCCTTGAAAATCGCCGCCATGCCATTTGCGCTGGTCGCTGTTGTTGGAATTGAAGCCACCGTAATTATCGTTCGATGTATCCCCGTTGCTGAATCGGTCTGTCATGATAAAGTAAATGCTCTGCTTGCTCCAGTCTGTACCAAGGGGAGATGGATTGGGGGGATTACTCGGTTCGGTGGGAGTGGAGCCGCCCGAAGGCGACCCCGTTTGGATAGATCCTGCGGCTCCGTTAGAGCCGGGCGTGTAGGTAGAAGTACCTGTGGTGAAGAAGTAGTTTTTGGTGTTGTTGCTATCCCAGTTGTTATTACCGTCATTAAAAGCGGCTTCCAATTGGGAGGCAGAACCGATATCGACAGTAATTTTAGCATAGCCGCTAATCTCGGCATCCTGCATTTTCACACCAGGCACGGCAGTCCAATTCCCGCCTGCCGGGCGGTAGTGAATGTAAGGCGAATTGAAGCCTTTTTTGTAGTATATAGTTACCTTGTTGGTTGTACCGCCGCCTTCTCCGGGATTGGTACCGGATGGAGCACCTGATGTGACGGCTCCTGCTTTGCCGCTGTCGCCTGGAGTGTAGGTAGAAGTCCCCGTGCTGAAAAGGTAGTTTTTGGTGTTGTTGCTGTCCCAGTTGTTATTGCCATCATTAAAGGCAACCTCTAATTGGGAGGCAGAGCCGATATCGACAGTGATTTTAGCATAGCCGCTAATTTCGGCATCCTGCATTTTCACGCCAGGTGCAGCCGTCCAGCTTCCGCCAGCCGGGCGGTAGTGAATGTAAGGCGAGTTGAAGCCTTTTTTGTAGTATACAGTTACTTGGTTGCCTGTACCGCCGCCGTTATCGCCTGGCTTGGCCTTGCTGATAATATACTGTTTGAATCCATCCAGTTCACCGGTTGGTGAGCCGTCGTTGTTGACGAGATTGTTGATGCGCAATAGCGTAAAGCCGTGATAACCAAACTTTGTGATTTTCTCTTCAATTTTCTGGAATCTGCTGCCACCCGTTGGGAGCGCATTTTCACCATTCAGGCGAACGCCCTTGGCATTCGCGATCGAGGAGACGGTATCTACCAGTGTGGACGGCAAGGAATAATTAGGTGCTGTGCCACTGTCGTTCATCTCCAGTGCAGTAAAGGTTAGATCCAGATCGGCATCCTTGAACTTTTGAATAATACGATTGTAATCATAATATCCACCTGCATGCTCCGTGCTGTGAGGCATGGCAGGGTTGTTCATCTGCCAGTGCAGGCCGGAAATCTTGGCTCCGATACGGACACCGAACACAGAATCGAAGTTTTTGTGGGCAGCTGCTCCGATGAACCCCAGATGATTTTCAAGCACGCTTTGGTACCACGACAAGAAATCCTTCCCATAGGTGGAAGTATACCCGCCGTTCGTGTAAAATCCGTCCCCGTCAGTCGGCGGATTGATTTGGCTAAGGCTGCTTAGCTTGGTACCCCAAGCCGCATTAATCTTGTCCAATGATCCATACTTTTCATTCATGGCCGTGCGGAATGCATTTTTGGCTGTTTCGGTATAGGCCTGGAACTTGCCACGTGCCGGGTAGCTCCATCCTGCCGCCGGATAGTAGGACGGGTATCGCAATTCACCGGAAGGGCCACCGCTTAAATAAATTTTGGGAATGATGCTTTTGTACCCGGCAAAATTTTCAGCAAACGAGGCATACAACTCATCATATTGCTTGCCGACCCCGCTCCATAGCGGCGAAAGGGCTTCATTATTGACATAGCTGTTTTCGTTCTTGAACTGCATTTCATCTGCACTGCCCTTGCTAGACAGCCAGCTTGGCAGCGGGATGCTGCAGTCGTCACCTACATTTCCACCGCACTTATGCGTAGAGATGATGGGAACCCACTTCAGGCCCACTTCTTTAACCGCATCTGCATAGGTCTTGTAGTAGCTCCAATCGAACTGGTTATCTCCTGCACTCTCCACATAACCCCACCAGACGTCGGTGGTGAGGGCATACACGCCATTGCTTTTCAGCGTTTGCAGTTGCTTTTTGAATGCGCCCCAGTCATTGATTTTCGCCAGCGGCCCCATGACGGAAGCCTGAAAATCGTCAGCAACCGCAGCGCTTGCCGTATTGGAGGGTGAGCCAATGAAGGCGGTCAGAGATAGCACAAGGCTTAGCAGAATCAGGCACCCTTTGTTCCATAGACTTCGATACAAGGTCAAACCGATCATCCTCCCCAAAGCATAGTCTATTTCGATAACATTCTGTAAACGTTTACAAAATGATTATAAAGCAAGCGGTTGCACAAAAAGAAGAATTTATTGCACACTCGGGGTGGAGAAATATGACATTTTGAGTTAGCAACCGTGTCCTTAATATGAGTTCAGGCAAAAAAATAAGGCATAGGTCTGAGTAAGACGCATGCCTTTTAGTAATGTGCGGATAGCCAATGCCAGCATAGGGGAAAGAGAACCTAGACGTATAGAAGCTTTGTTCCAGCCTGTATGAAAGTATTGCAAGGGTTATTACTGCTTGAGGATTTTTCAAAATCCAGGCTTAATAAATAGGGCGATTCTTCTGGTCAGCAATGCCGCTTTTTCGGTAAAAATACGTATTGATCCGATCCCGCCATTCCCTGGCGTGCTCAGCCTGATGCTCCAGCCGCTCCAGTACCTGTTCATAGATCGCTTCATCCAGATGATCCCGCAGACTAATCCATGTGTCTCTGAGGCCGACCGCACGTTCTGCACCATCAAAATGTGTATCATAAATGTGTTGAATGACGGTTTGACCAGAGTGGAGCGCGTGCGTATAAGGAACATGATGAAAGAATAATAGCAGCTCATCCGGGCAGGTTTCAGTAGATTCGTAGATATTGGCATGGGGAGAAAAATATTGTCCTGCATACCCCGTTCCAGTTGCGGTCGTGCGATCCACCCCGATGCCACGGCAATCAGCAAAATGATAGGTGCCCCACATCGAATATTCGTAGCCGTCTACATCTGGCCCATAGTGGTGACCGGGGCTGACCATCCAGCCGACCCCAAGCGGGGCGGTGTAGGACTCGTAGATATTCCATGAATCGAGCAGCATTTGCTTAATAGCAGGAATGAAATCTGTACCGCTGTCACTCTTTCCTTGTCCGCCAAACGTCAGCCGAACCCACTCATCAGTGATTTCGTCTGCGGATAGCTCCGGGTCCCATGCCAACCGACCGTAGCCATAAAGATTGGACTGGGCGAGCAGATGTCCGGTCCAATTGGTGTCCGCTCCAATATTGGATACAGCTGCGATCCCATAGTTGGTGTGTTTGGTGGAGGAAGGAGAAGCAGAATCGCTCTTGCTATGCAGAGCGCCGTTCACGATGCGCTTGATGGTGGAGCCTTTTCCCTGTGCGTAGGTGTCAAAATCCAGTACCTCCTTCCATTGCGGAACAAGGTAACACAGATGCCGCTGCTGTCCCGTGTATTCTTGTGCAATCTGGAATTCCAGCAATACCTGGGTAGCTTCCAGCGCGCCAAACAGGGGGGAGACAGGCTCCCGCACCTGAAAATCCATGGGACCATTTTTAATCTGTAAAATGACATTTTCCCGAAACAGCCCATCCAGTGGTTTAAAATGGTCAAAGGCCGCGCGAGCCCGATCCGTCTTGCGGTCACGCCAGTCCTGCTTGCAGTCATAGACAAAGCAACGCCAAATCACCCGTCCGCCGCAGGGCCGCAACGCATCTGCCAGCATATTGGCTCCATTGGCGTGATGACGCCCGTAGCTGAACGGCCCGGGCCGATTCTCGGAATCGGCTTTTACCACGAAGCCGCCCAGATCAGGAACGGCGGCGTAAACTTCCCGGGCTTTGGCCTGCCACCATTCAGCTACGCCAGGGTCCAGAGGATCCGCGGTGGTTAACCCGCCGAGCTGAATAGGGCTGGCATAATTAATGCTCAAATAGATTTGGATGCCATAGGCGCGAAACACCGCAGCCACTTTGGCCACATCTGGTAGAAATGTGTCTGTAATCAGCTCTGTTTCTACGTGATGGACATTCACATTGTTAATGGACAGCGCCTGAATGCCAACAGAGGCAAGTAGACGGGCATAGTCTCGAAGGCGGTCCATATTTGTAGTAAAGGCATTATTTTCGAAAAAAATGGATGTTCCCGCATATCCGCGTTCCACACTACCGTCCATGTTATCCCAGTGGTTGATCATGCGGATGGGATTAGCCGGATTGGATAACACATCCAGAAGGGGGGCGTGCAAGGATTCGGTGACGGGCTTCAGCTCACCATCCAGTCCTCCTTGCAGGTAGCGCAGCAGATGAAAAACCCCGTATAATACGCCTTTGGTGGTCTGCCCGGCGATCGTGACGTACGCTCTCTTTATGTCATCATCATCGTAGTCATACGAAGCTGAATGTGCCGGGTGCGGAATCCCTATCCCACGAATTCGGTAGCCTTCTGCGCTCACATCTGCCTGTTCTTCTGCGCTAAATCGTTCTGCCGCCAACGGGTGCCCTCCGAACGTACCTAGCACAATGAATGGCGCATTCACAGGAACGGTACTAATCTTCGGCTGCTGTCCGAACATGGAGGTCAATCCGTGCTGAAGCTCACTCGCAGCCGTGTGAAGCACTTCATCTGCCTCTTGAACCACGATGACTCTGCACCAAGCGGGCAAATCCTCCACCTTGCGATTGCGGTGATAATGCAGCCAAGCGTCATAGCCGCTCTCTTTTTGCATATCCCTGCGCTTGCTCATATTTGGGGCCTCCTTTTGGGCAGGTGAAGGTTAGTGTCAGGCATGCTGCTCCTGATCCAGACTCATGTGCCGGGGAAGAACCAGACGGTTGCCCTTGCCTTCATACAGCCACAAAATAGCGGTAACTCCGCGCGGATAATATTTGCTGCCGTGGGCAATACCGGAGAGCATTTGGTCGCTCCAGCACCAATAGGATTCCTCAGGGTGCAGGAGCCATGAGACATGGGCAGCATCTGCGGCCTGCCCTGCTTCCTCCCAAGGCAGCTCCAGCAGCTCACGGGCAATAAACTGCGACAGATAGATTTTACTCAGCCAGGAGTTGTTACTGGTTGATGACAGCTTCCAGCCTCCATCTTTGAACAGGCAAACTCCCGGTGCCAGCACCGTTTCCAAATGGCGTCGCAGCGCTTGGATATATCCGCCAAATCGCCCATTGAGTTGAAGTGCCTCTTCGCAGCCTGTGAAGTAAGGGAAGATCAGCCCCTCAATCGCAGGGACAATCTGTGAATCATTGCCCTCCTGAATGACGGCAGGAATATAGCCCTTGTCTGTCATCTGCGCCGTGATCGCTGCTGCGCATTTGTCTGCCTGTAAGCCTGCTTCCCGTGAAAGGGAAGCAAGCCCTTCTGAGGCAAATAGCTTTTCCAGCGCAACATATACCGCCCAGCATTTGCTGCCCAAATAAATATTGTTGCGGGACTGGCCCAGCGATACGTCCAGACTATCGTAGGTTGTAATTTCTGTGCCTCCAAGGGTTCTGGAGCTATCCAAGCCCATTAAGCCGTTTCGTTGTGCCGGGTCTGGATGATCCCGCTGTAGCATACTATCAAAGCATTCACGCAAGATAGGCAGCATACGCGTCGTAAACGCCTGGTCCTGTGTCTGTTCGATATACACTGTGGCGCAGCATAGCCAGTTCACCAGCTCTTCGTGGCTCATATAAGAGAAGCAACCGTCAATCCCTGCCAGCTCATAACAGGAGTACCCCGGACGGGAGAACACATTTGCCACGCCCATATCATGCGTAAACGTGATGCCGCCCGGATAGGTTTGTTCGTCTGCCGGAAACCGTACCTCATCCCGGTAGCTGTACCGTTTGACGAACCACTCCAGCTCGTTGCGTACCGTCCACGGGTTCAAAATCAATTCATAGTAGAGCTGATCCGCCGTCAGATCGAGCGTATTCATCATCCGATACTCGCCTTCGTTCACAATCCAGATCGGTTCTCCATCCGCTTGCTGACTAAGCAACTGGGTGCTGCCGTAATAGCTGTGAATCGCCTGCGCGAGCATAAATTCCTGATCCGGGCTCAAGCTTACCGACTCCATCCAGCGATTAGTCTGAATACAGGCTGCGGTCAGGTCTGTAAAATGCTCCAAAGCATAGCTCGCCACGTCTTCAATATCCTTGAATAGACGAGTATAGTAATACGTCGCCTCGATGCCTGTCGTCACGATACCGCCGCGATAGAAGCATATGGCGAAGGAATACGTGCGCTTTTCGCCTGCGGGAACGTCCATGAGGAGCGCACCCGTCACGCCCAGGCCAAAGGATAAATTCTCGTCCATGCTTTCCCCGAGAAGGTTCTCCATTGCAAATCCACTTGCAGGTATCGCTTCGCTGCTATTAGTCACAATAGCTGTGCTGCGCCCTTGGCCAACGCCCGTGAGTCTTTGCGAGTGGGGAGAATCCACAGCGTCCCTGCGTGGGTCTTCTCCTACAATGCGTATGCCACTGTACGGATCACTGCCCTGATAGCCGAAAAAAGCTCTCCGCGCAGCCGTTCCCTGCGTATTATCGACCGTAAGCTCGGCAAATACCGCCGGAACCAGCGCTGCCCGCAGCTCATCCGCATCCGCTTTTCCCGGCTCCGGCACCGGACGGACAGGAGAATACAGCCGGAACGTTAAATCTCCAGCACTCCATGTATCCGTGCCCGCTTTCAGCTCACGGGTAATGTCTTGATCGGCAAAGGCACCGAGCTGCGGCTCCGTTCGTTTATCCTTTTTCTCCACATCGTATCGGGCGCTTTCGTCCTGTGCGACTGTAAAAAAGGGAAGCGCCTCATATACCTCACCGTCTCTGGATTGCAGCCCGATATATACATTTTCATCTGCTGGCTTGCCCAGCTCCAGGCCGAGTCCACCCCGATTACCTTTGAACCCGAGCGTAAAGCTGGAGAAGGCTCCGATAGGTGAGTGTTGCGTGTTATAAAATATATTTTTCGTCATATAATGAAACCCCTTTCAACATAAAGAGTGACTTTCATATACAAAAGTATTTTGCAGCATGTTCATATATTCGCCATATGCTATACTCACTTGATCTCATATAGAGCCTAGCATGCTACGCTCCGGGGAGCCATTGTCAAATCGCGCATTAATTTATCCAAATCGCGCCGAAAACGATATACTGGAGTAAAATCCTATGTACGCAAGGAGGGGAAGCATGTCGTCACCACGTGTACCGAATCGCCCAGACCATCCAGATCCTACAGCTACTGGAGAGGAATTCTTTTTTCCCGATGTGCGAACGACGGTCAATCTGTTTGCCATTCATACGCGAAGTGTCGGAAGGGACTGGAACTACCCACCACACGAGCATCCTCAATATGAAATTAATATCGTGCTTGCAGGAGAGCAGGTGATGGTGGTGAATGGTCGCAGCTATACACAGCGGCAGGGGGATCTGGTGCTGCTGCGACCGGGAATCTTTCACTCCAGCCACAGCAGCGGGGAGGGCTTTACGTATTTTTGCATGCATTTCGACATTGATGACAAGTTGTTTCTTTCGTTGCTGAGTCGTCTGGAGCAAGTGCTGTTTCCAGCCGAAGGTGCGGTAGCGAGGCAGATGGGACCAGCGCTGGATAAGCTGCTCGACCTCTCCACGCCCGATGCCGAAAAAGCAGGAGATTCGGTGGCGAAGCGTATGCGGATACAATCTGCCGTATTTGAGCTGTTCGCTACGTTGTGGGAGGCGGTGTCCAGTGAAGCGGCACATCTGCCGGGGCGCGGATACGTGCAGGCTGAGCTTGCCTATCAGATTGCCAGCCGACTTCAGGGCAGAGTGAATCAGCATTTTGGACAAATCGACTCTGTAGAAAAGCATGATGGGATTGAAGGCATTTCATCGGAATTAGGGATTAGCGTTTCCCATTGTAATCGTGTATTTCGTAGTGTCTTCGGTGTATCTCCCCGTGTGTATCTGTCTGGCCTTGTCCTGCACGAGGCCAAGTTACTATTAGCAGATCCCCAATGGACGGTGCAGCAAATTACCGATATGCTCGGCTACGGGAACATTGCGCATTTTAGCAGGCAATTCAAGCGCTGGTCCGGTCAGTCGCCGACATCCTACCGCAAAAGCACGGTGCAGGAAAGCCCATCCGAATAAAATTATGTATGCTAATAAAATAGTTATGATATAATCCGTACAAAGGAGCTGAGAATTGTATGAATTTACATCATAAACGTGTCGTCGTCATTGGCGGCAGTGCAGGTATAGGGCTGGCAACAGCGATAGAAGCAGCAAAGCAGGGAGCGAGTATCGTGATCGCTGGACGTTCTGCGGAGAAACTGGAGCAGGCGAAGAAAGTTATCCCTGCCGAATTGGTGGAAACCTTCCAACTGAATAATCAGAAGGAGGAGGAAGTGCAGGCATTTTTTGAAAAGGTCGGCGCATTCGACCATCTGTTTACACCAGGCGCGAGCTACACACGTGGTCCGATCACGATTGATACGGAAAAGGCGAAGACGCCGTTTGAGGGGAAATTCTGGCCGCAATATTTCGCTGCCAAGCATGCGGTTCCGCATATTTCCAGGGAAGGCTCCATCGTCCTCATGTCTGGAGCATTCAGCCAGCGGCCGATGGGCTTTGGCGCTACATACGGGGCGGCAAACGGCGCAATCGAAAGCTTGGGTAAAGCTTTGGCGGTAGAATTGGCTCCGGTACGGGTCAATGTTGTATCTCCCGGCACTATCTGGAGAGACGGTCCCGAGGGCGAACAGCGGGCGCAAGCTTTTGAGGAATATAAGGAAGTAACCTTGCTCCATCGGGTGGGTTATAACGAGGAAATCGCGCATACCGTGCTGTATCTGATGACGAACAAGTTCACCACCGGAAGCGTGCTGTTCCCGGATGGCGGCTACACGCTGATCTAATCCAAGCCACACGCAATCAACAGGTAGGAAACCTATTTTCTAAACAAAAACCGGACTAACACGTATGCATCGTGTTAGCCGGTTTTCTTTGGCTATAGGGTATCAAGTCCTTCTCTATAGCAGTTCTCTTTACCGTCATAGTTTTACATGGTAATATTCGATTGTTGGATATAATTCAAAGCCATTGTCTGAATAGATGATAAAAAATAAAGTATATATGCAATATAACCTTGTATTTAAGGAGTAGATTACCTATGGACCAAGTGGATCATAAAATTTTGTTATGTCTACAAAACCAGGCACGCATCTCCATGACCGAGCTGGGCAAGGAGGTTGGACTTTCCCAGCCCGCTGTCACGGAAAGAGTAAGGCGCATGGAGGATAAAGGCATTATCACTGGATATCGTGCCATGGTTTCACATGAGAAAGTCGGAAAGCCGATCATGGCTCATGTGCTCGTGCACACGAATCAATGCAACTCATTTGTTGAGTTTTGCCAATCTGCGCCTGAAGTCATTGAGTGTCATCGAATTAGCGGTGAGCAAAATTATTTACTTAAGGTTATGGTCGAATCCATGCTTAAGCTGGAGCAATTCGGGGATGAGTGCGGAAAGCACGGTCACTCTACCACGTTAATCGTCTTATCCTCGCCTGTAGAGCTTAAACATGTAACTCCCGCTTTATTAGACCCTATTTGAGCTGCCGTAAATGGCTTGGCAAAGCTCGGTTGTAAACGGACCCGACATACCTTCAAATGCTGTATTGGTAAAGGCAACAACGCTGAGTCTTTGCGTGGGATCAACGAACCATGAATGACCGTAAGCTCCTCCGAGACGCCACGTTCCGGGGGATTCTGCTGTTTCGCCTTCGTCGGGATTTTGGAGTACGGTGAATCCCAGTCCGAAGCCCCGTCCCGGCCAGCCTGCCAAGGGGAGGTTCCCGGTTTGGATGGTGCCCATTTCACGGACCCATTCCTCTGGAAGTAACGGATTGCCGCCGTTTCGCAGTGTTTCCAGCAGTCGCATAAAGTCTTTTGCGCTGCCAATCATACCCGAGCCGCCAGAGTGGAAAGCCGTGGGATCAAAGGCGCGTGCAGGCTGAAAACGAAGTCCCGCCGTGCCTTCAAACACCTGCGCAACCTCAAGCTCACGCATCCGCCGGGGTTCGGCTGTATCGTTAACATAAGGAGCCGCAAGTCGTCCGGCATCAGCGACCGAGAAACGGGTATCATGCATATCGAGAGGTTCTGTAACGAGCTTTTTAACAGCCTGCTCAAGGGTTGTGCCGCATACGCGACTAATGATTGCACCGAGTACATCGGTGGCAATGGAATAACCCCATGCTTTACCCGGTGTATACAACAGAGGCACAGAAGCCAAACGTTGCAAGTTCTCTTCAAGCGTAAGATTTGAGAAATCCATGCCATCCGATACGCCTGCACGTTGATAGGGGCCTCCGCCTTCTTCCTCTAAAAAGCCATAGGTCAGCCCGGCAGTATGTGTGAGCAATTGCCGTACCGTAATGGATGGCTGCTCGCCGCTGATCAAGCGGGGGCGAAAGTCCGGCAACCAGCGTTCAATGGATTCATCGAGTCCAATCTGTCCTTGGGCTGCCAAAACCAAGGCCGCTGTAGATACAATCGGCTTGGATACAGAAGAGAGCCGAAATAAAGCATCCTCGCGCATGGGAATATTTTCTTCTCGATCAGCCAGCCCGGCCGCTCGCACATACACGGGTGAACCATCCATATATATCATGACGACTGCGCCAACCAGGCGCTTCTCGGCAAGGGTTTGATCTATGACTGCATTCACACGTCCGTCCAGACCATCTTGTATCGCTAAAACTCTATTTTCTACACTCATGAATATCTCATCCTCTCTATGATCCAGCGGTTATCGCTTGATGGAACTTAGTTTACAGGATAGGAAGACGACCTTACATAAGGTAACAAAGGTATTCAGTGAGTATTCACGTTAAAATAAAATTATTTTAAAAGGATGGCCTTGGATTTAAATGAATGGGGTTTTCAAGAAGTTATGCTGCACTTTACAGTAACTTTTTAAGTTGAGATACACGTCCTTGTGACACACCAAGCCATTTGGCATAGTCATATTGTCTGGCATCGGGATGTTCCTAAATGAGTTCTCTAAGGCGTCCGAGTAATTTTTCTGCTGACTGGTTCGTTCTTTTGTAGATAGGCATATCTTTTTTAATAGAAGGAGTCGGAATGGAGCAACAATCTATATTCCCCTTTAATTTATGGATACATTCTATGCATAGAAATGAATCTCTGAAATAGGTTAGATTTTCAGCCGACTTTGAATATTTTGTTTAATAATTGGTCGTAATTTTCCGCAGTCGGAATTAGATTGCGAAATTTTGGTACTCTGAAGTTGTAGCTGTTCCCTTCCGAATAGTCTCAGAAATCCGAAAGACTCCCTCATCACTCAATATGGGATCCAGTGCAGATACAGATATTGACTCTATTTCAGGGCAACTGCTGGAATCATCCAAGGCAGACACTGTGTAAATATCATAACCCTTTCTCAATCTACCGTATTTTCGTAAAACTACTCGCAGCGCATCTGTGGATTGGGAGCTTCTACAGATTCCTCAATTTTAACATCGGTTTGAACTGTTCTCCCCCTAATTTGATAAAGCATCCTAGTCCAACCACCTTATTTTTCCTATTTTATAAAATTCTATAGTATTGTTCTTTTACTTTCAACTTTGTGGCTAGTCTAACAAAACGAAATGAGCATGGATATGAGCATTGGCGGATATAGGATTTCTAAAGAAAGGTGATAAAATTGACAAATTTTACTAAAACATTGAAAAGTGATACATTTATTATATCTTCTTGGATAATTCTGCATGAGTATTAGAATAGCTTTACAGAGGGGATGGTTAGAGAGGGACAATCAAATCAGTTGTTATTAACACAAAAAATATCTTTTGAAAGGGAAGATAGAGGTGAAAACAGTTTAAAATTCCGCTATTTTATGTATGTTATTGGGTATTTCTTTTTCTTTAATTCAATTTACCTTATAGGCTGTATTTTTAGGGGTTAGAACTGTAGGGGCACTATATATTTCTATACCTAGGCAGTATGTATTGTTTTATTTTAATAGGGATTGAGTAAAATAAAATCTATTTCGGAGGGAATTAATATGAAGAAGAAAATTGCTATTATAACTATGTCATTGGCCTTTTGCTTTGGGAGCGCGGCCTCGGCTGCCCCAACGTTAGAAAATAACATACCTACTAATAATCCTTTATCAGTAAGTGAAAATAATAATGTACAGGTTGGTTCTAAGATCGAGGCAAATCAAGATAGCTTTGATAAGGATTCACTTAGTCCAGAAGCATTAAAGGCTGTGAATGAATATTTTAACGATTTTAAAAAACCACAGATTAACAGTCTGGGAGTAAATGAGTCTCTAGTTGATTACAAAATTGTATCGGCTGATAATTCTGACCCAGACAATATCAATGTTTCCGTTAAGTTAACTTATGGGGATATAGGTGAATTACCAGCAGCACCCTATAACATTGAAAAGGAGGGAGGTAATTATATAGTCAAACAACCTAAAGGCTTGGTATATGATATTGCACCTACTAGTTCAACATATGGAAAAGTAGAAACGGGAGTATTTGTGGAGCCTTCTAAGGCTTTACAAGGTGATGTTCAACTAGCTGTGAGAAATCTGACTTATTATTCGGAGAATCATGGAATGAATTTAAGTCAGATCGGAAATTTCTTTGGAAACTACAGAAATCAGGTTACATTTAATGGGAGTCAGTCAATCGTAGACTCGGATGTACAAGCTATAAGAGTAATTTATGGTGTAGGCACATATAAAGATGGCGCACTTGTTAAATTGGGAGTCAGTTCATCTGTTAATGGTGAGGGGTCTTACAATAAATATGTTCAAGTACCTTCGGGCAGTGGTAGATTAGCATTTGCTGACACCCGCGAGAGTAGGGGAAATGGTCTTATTCATTTAGAAGGAAATGTGTTAGAAAATGAATAAGACCATTCTGGAATAATAAATAAGGTAGAGTTCACAAAATTTGAACTCTACCTTATTTATTTGAAGAAGCATTTGTGGTAAAATTTACAATAAAGGAGGTTTTTTTCAATTGAAGATTGTACTACGTAAGAAGTTGGCTTGCTTGGTTGTCTTAGGAGGGATTTTGACTGTAATTGCTACAGGTTTTGGAGGGGATAAGGAGCCTCATAAACTTCCCGATAAGCCCAAAGAGGCTGCTGTTTCGACATTTTCAGAATATATGGACGCTTCGATGAGTCGTGATTATGATAAGATGCTTTCACTGTCTGATGATTATCGTTTTAAAACAGACCGGGCACGACTTAATTTTCTAAAAGCTCAAGGAACACCGATAGACTATCGTATCATTTCTGTAAATGACGCAGACCCTTCTAAGATTGTCGTTTCATCGATAACGAAGTATGAGGACATGGAATTACCTCCCATTAAGTATATTATTGCCTTTGAGGAAGGAACGTACAAGTTGAAAATGAGGAATGTCGTGGTCAATATGATTCCCTCATCACCTGACTATAAAACAGTCGAGTACGAGCCTGATAAGGTGGACGATAATTTAGAAGATAATTTTAATGGTTAAGGATCTTATAGAAGAAAATAGGCGAAGGGAGTTATCCTTCGCCTATTATTATCCTTATTTATAAAACGAATATATAAAAGGAAAGAAGCGTTGAACTCATATCTACAGGCGAGGAAGTGAGTGATAATTTATGAACAGGAGAAGCTATATTTACATCATCGTAGCTGCTTCTTGGGATTCTTTTTCTCTACACTTTTTTCACTGGACGTAACACTGCGTAACCGTATCCTTCCGGGAAATGCCGCTGATAATCCTGCTTCGTTTCCTCATCCCATTCATATCCCATGCTGGCAGGGTCAAAGCTCC
Organism: Paenibacillus sp. RC21; assembly: GCF_044907935.1. Classification (NCBI taxonomy): domain Bacteria; kingdom Bacillati; phylum Bacillota; class Bacilli; order Caryophanales; family Paenibacillaceae; genus Paenibacillus; species Paenibacillus sp. RC21. Next base: position 444,269 of record NZ_JBIYCS010000004.1, on the reverse strand, counting down.
AAGCCTTCTCCTCCACAATTCTCATAACCTCTCCATTGTTTTTTAAATAATTGAAGGGCGGGTGAAAAAACACCAGATAATCTGATTCGGGAATGCTCCGGCACTCCATTCCTGCTGGAATCTCTCCAGCGTAATCAGCGGCAACCGGTATTCCATAGAGATAGCCCTTCTGACCATCCTGATAGAACCAGCCTGCGGTTTGACCCAATTGTTCGGGTAGCTTGAGATGAGACATGCTTTCCAGTGTTCCACAAATTTCATCACAATTATGACCGTTTCTCCAGAAATCACCGTAGTTTCGAGAAGAGGTATCCCAGATTCCAATAAATTTGTGTGCTGGTATACGCTCAATTTTGATTTCGGCTTCTTGCAAATGTTCCTTAACCATCTGATCCCGCTCCTTCAAATGATAATGATAAGGAGAGAACACTTCAACACGAATCGCTAACGGAATAGGTCTAGGCTCTCTTTGGTATACAGCCGGAGTTACCTCAAAGGCTTTTACAAATGCTCGTGTAAAAGCTTCTTGTGAAGAAAACCCATACTTTATGGCAACATCAAGGATGCGAACATTGCCATCCCGGAGTTCAAGGGCTGCACGGCTAATCCGGCGCATCCACACATAATCCCTTAACGTCATTCCTGTAAGAGAATGGAACTGTTTTGTACAGTAATAAGGAGAGTAGCCTAACTGATTGGACATTCTCAACAACGATGGTGCTGAAGTAAGATTATTATCAATCCAATCAATCATGAGTTGGACCATTTCGTTCCATTCGTACACGATGGTTCCCTCCTTTCGATTCCATCTTAACAGGCGGAATGCAGGAATATTTGACTTGAGTTGCATGCACACTTTTGTCTTGTTCTGTACTACTCCTCTACATAGCGGATATATGGATGTTGGAAGTATCTTTGATCAGACACGAAAAAATATTGTTTGCCTACAACCAGAGGAGGGATCACAGACTTTGAGGAAATATATAATTCTTTATATTCACCTCCGTTAGAAGCATCCCTCTGTATGACCAAGCAATCGTCTGTGATTTTAACTAATTTAGCGATTTCAGCCGGGTGATATCCTGAATAATAATAAATCCAGCCGAAAATCATTGAAAAAAATATAACCCTTAAAATAGCTGCCGCCGTTTTATTCTTAGTAATCAACATTCGTACAAACCTCCCATAATGCCATACAATGAATAGGATGACTTGAGAAAAGAATCGGGACTAATCAATTCTTTCATTAGAACAAAAAGCCTACCCGCCTGTACAACGACAGATAGGCTGGATAGTCAGTTTGTTAAAGAGTACAGTAATCAGATTGGCCATGCTTCCTCAGGCACCCCGTATTGTGAGAAAATATAATCTCTAGACTCATTGGCTAACTTGCGCAAACGTTGAATGTCTACATGCAGCATTTTTCCGTTCCGTTTGACAGCTTTCCCAGCCACAAACACTGAATCGACGTTGCTCGTGTTTGCACATTGCACAACAGCACCGATTGGATGATTTACCGGAAACATATTCAGATCGTTGGTTCGAATCATAATCAGATCGGCTTCTTTTCCCGGAGTTAACGTACCGATCTTATGATCCAGTCCCAATGCTCGGGCACCGTCAATCGTCGCGAATTCTATAATGTCCCGTGCTGAAATGGTGAGTTCCACCGGCATTTCTCCTGTGGATAAAATCTTTCCATTGATTCTGGAACGTTCTGCTTGCAAGGCGAACTTCATTTGTGCAAACATGTCTCCACCGGTTGATACTACAACATCGACTCCTAGTGAGGGTCTTCCTCCGTTCTCCATAAATAGCCCTGTAGCCGGATAGCCATGTCCCATCATCATTTCGATTTCTGGAGTAACGGAAATGGAGGCGCCCGAATCTGCGATTAGCTTATACTCCTCATAGCTGAGTGTATTGGCATGGGCAAAGTTAAGATCCGATCCGAGCAGTCCAGCCTTATGCAATTTTTCAATCGATCGATCCACCGAACCCCATGTCCCGAACCCTAAATGCATTGTACACAGCACACCAAGCTCCCGAGCGAATCGAATCTCATCAACTGTTGTTTCCCATGCGCTAAATTCTGGTCCTCTTATGGCTAACCCCATGGTAAGCAACTGGTCATCTGATGAGAAATACTGCTTTTTCACCCGTCTGCTGTCATCGGATTGTCGAATTCGGCTTTCTCTGGACCAATATTCTCCATCACCAGAAACTCCGTGGGCAAAGACCGCTCTTGTTTCCGATTCTTGCAAGCCCCGGATCAGCTCGTCTGTATGATCGGGTGAATTAATCATCGACCAATCCAGTAGTGTGGTAACCCCTGCATCCAATGCTTCCAGTGCGCCAAGCAGATTCGCTACATATCCATCCTGCGGACGTAATTTAGCTCCAATATTCCCATAGTACATACGCCCCAAGTACTTTTCGAGAGACCAATCGGCACCTACATTACGAACGACAGATTCCCAGGTGTGGCGATGTGTATCCACGAATCCCGGCATAACAATCATGTTTGTAGCGTCAACAACTTCACAATCGGCTGCTTCTAGCTCCGGTTGAACAGCGATAATTTTTTTTCCCTCGATAAGAATATCCGCTTTTTTAAAATCACCCATTGTCTTATCGAGCGTGAGTACACAGCCGTTTTTGATTAATAAACGATTGTTCATCTTTTTATCTCCTTTGTGTGTTGTTAGATGACTTATTTCTATGCCCTCTCTTAGATCGACATTTAACCTCAGCATGATGCATCATTCGATTCCCAACGCTCGAAAGTACAATATATAGACGAACTAAACCGTTTCGATCTATATATTGCTGATTTGAAATCGCTCTTGGGATTTATGCAAAATGCTTAACCTATATATGTATATTGTAAGCCTGATGATATAAAATCACAGTATATCTTTTCGTGCAGGGACAAGAATATACACCAAAAAGCCTACCTACCGATCATCTGGCAGATAGACTTTTGCAAAATAAAGCTGTGTTGGATAGGGATTAGCGCTCCCATGCTTCTGTACGCAGCTGCTGCTGGCGGGTAAATAATGCCGGATAAATGAACAGGCTGAGCAGCACGCTGGTCAGAATAGCAGAGGTCATGGTGGTAAATACGATCAGCAACTGCAAACGGACAGCGGCAATGGGATTGGCTCCTGCGATAATCTGCCCGGTCATCATGCCGGGAAGCTGGACAAGCCCCAGCGTTTTCTGTCCCTCAATGGTTGGAATCATACTGGAGCGTATGCAATCCTTGAGTATAGGGAAAATGGCTTGTCTCGGTGTGCCACCTAGTGCCAGGATGAGCATGATTTCAGGCTTGCGCAGCAGCACCTCCGACTTGAGCCGGGACACCAGCAGACTGGACAAAATCATGGAGCTGCCAATGATCATGCCGCTAATCGGAATCATATACCGGGCTGTCGCCGGAATGATATGCAGGCTAATCAGGAATGCCTGTGTAACGATTTCCACACACAGCAGCGTCAGGAATGATTTCCACATCAGGCCGGGAATAAATCGTCCTTTGCGTGCCACATTTTGGGAGGCTACGGTGATCATGAGCAGAATGAACAATGTGATAAATCCGTAGCTCTGCATCCCGAAAATCAAATGCAGCACATAGCCGATGGCCAGCAACTGAACCGATGCTCTGATCGTGGCGATAATGATATCCCGATCCAGACCAAGCTTGAAGGATTTGGACATGACGATGGCGATGAACACAAAACCGAGAGAAAGAATCAGGGCAACAATTGTCATACCCATTCTCCTGCTATGAACCTGCGGGTTTCATTGTGCTGTGGTGCATCGAAAAAAGCCTCGGTATCCGCTTGCTCCACGAGCTTTCCGTCGATCATCAGCCATGTTTCATGGCCTACTCTGCGGGCTTGTTCCATATGATGCGTAATCCAGATCATCGTCGTTCCCTCTTCTTTGTTCATTTGAAGCAACAGTTCCTCTACCTCTTTGACCGAGGCCGGGTCCAGTGCGGAAGTAATCTCATCCAGCAGTAAAATATCCGGGCGGTTCGCAAGCGTTCGCGCCAAGGCCAAGCGCTGTCTTTGACCTCCGGATAGCTCCTGCGCCTTTTGCTCCAGTAGATCGCGGGTAAGCCCTACACGCTCTAACAAGTCGCCTGGATCATGCAGCACCGTTCCATGCAACCGTTCTACGGTCTGAAGATTATACAGAACGGTTCCTTGCAGCATGGGGGCATCCTGAAAAACCAGTGCGACCTTTCGTCTCAGTTCAGGGATTTCCCATTCGGAAAGGGGCTTGCCGAATACGCTGATTTCCCCTTCATCCGGCGTCAGTAGAAGATTACACAGTGAAAGCAGCGTGCTTTTACCAGACCCGGACGGGCCAACCAGCGTGGTGATTTTGCCGGGAGAAACTTTTGCCGTAATTCCATTCAGGACAGCACGTTGACGTTCAGACCCGATGAAGTATTTGGTGATGTGCTTAAATTCAATGGCTGGAAGTGGCTTGGGATCCATAGATATAGCTATCTCCTTTACATGGGATCGAAAAAGTGGTCAGACCCGCTCTATGATCTTGCTTCGTTCATTATATCAGTAAAAGCTGATATGCTTTCAAACCATAGCTTTTTTGTATAAACTAATAGGTAAACTAATAGGATTAGCTAAAATAGAAATCAGGCTCATTTTGTATTTTTATACGTCAGCATTTTGCATCATTCGATTCCCGACGCTTTATGCAAAATGCTCACGTCAATGCCTTACATAGAAATTAGAAATTCGATTAAAGGAGAAATGCTGATGTCACCCAGAAACGGAGTGAAGCTGCACGATATTCTACAGGCTGCCGAGGACATTGCCAATGAACGGGGGATGGGCGATGTCACGCTCACCACGCTGGCGCAGAAGCTGCACATTCGCCCCCCGTCTTTGTATAACCACGTGGACGGGTTGAACGGACTGCGCCAAGTGCTGGCTCTACACAGCCTGGGACAGTTGGAAGAAGCTTTGATGAGCGCGGCGGTTGGCAGAGCGGGTGACGATGCACTGACCGCTATGGGGAAAGCCTATATGCGATATGCCCGCGAGCGACCCGGTTTGTATGAAGCGATGCTGTATGCAACTGATCGAAATAATACCGAAGTGAGGCAGGCTGCGGATCGTGTGGCGGAGCTTGTCATTTCTGTTCTGTCCAGCGGCTACGGATTTAAGGAAGAGGATTGTGTTCATGCGGCGAGGGGATTCCGCAGTCTGCTTCACGGTTTTGCCTCGCTCGAACAGAAGGGCGGCTTCGGTTTACCCGTAGAAGTGGATCGGAGTATTGAAGTCATGATGAACACTTTTTTGGCAGGTTTGCGTGTGCAACAGAAATGAGTATAACATGAGGTTCAAACTCTGTGAGGTTTCCTGTTAATGGCTTCTATAAAATAAAATGTATAATTATCTGTTCTGTGTGGCTAAAAATTGGTATACTCAAAAAATACTGTTAAACGGCCGAGTATGGAACCGGTTCTACAGAGAGAATGAATCAAGGGATATTGGGGGATTGTGGATGCAACAGGTTTTACAGGATGTGCTCGGTGTAATTAACGACTTTTTCTGGTCCAAGTTGTTAATTGTCATGCTGATCGCATTGGGACTATTTTTTACGTTCCGCACTAAGGGTCTGCAAGTACGAATGATCGGAGATATGTTCCGGGTACTAAAAGAGTCAAAACGCGGCTCCAGGGACAGCATTTCGCCTTTTCAGGCATTTTGTATCAGCATGGCGGCACGTGTGGGTACGGGTAACATTACGGGGATTGCTCTTGCCATTGCGCTGGGTGGGCCGGGTGCGGTGTTCTGGATGTGGATCATTGCGATTATCGGATCAGCCTCCAGCTTCGTTGAAAGCACATTAGCCCAAGTATATAAAGTGAAGGACAAAGATGGATTCCGCGGTGGCCCCGCGTATTACATGGAGATCGGATTGAAGAAGCGGTGGATGGGTATTGTTTTTGCGATACTGATTACACTGAGCTTTGGTCTGGTCTTTAACGCGGTGCAGTCCAACACGATTACGCTAGCTTTCGAAAATGCCTTCGGCACGAGTCGGCTGGTTGTGGGTCTGCTGATGGCGGCTGTGTTTGCGGTCATTATTTTTGGGGGGATCAAGCGGATTGCCAAAATGTCGGAATATATCGTCATTGTACTGGCAGTGCTGTATATCGGAATTGCGCTGTTTATTGTAATCATTAATATTCAGCAATTGCCGCAGGTGTTGTCCCTGATCGTACGCAGTGCGTTCGGTTTCGAGCAGGTTGCGGGAGGCTCCCTCGGGGCAGCCTTGATGCACGGCATCAAGCGTGGTTTGTTTTCCAATGAAGCAGGAATGGGGAGCGCACCGAATGCGGCAGCTACCGCAGACACCAGCCATCCGGTCAAGCAAGGCTTGATTCAGGCTTTTGGAGTGTTAACGGATACGCTTATTATTTGTACAAGCACGGCAATGATTATTTTGTTATCCAGGGCGTATACGAAGCCGGGGCTTAGCGGGATTGAGCTGACCCAGGCGGCTCTGAGTGTGCACATCGGCCCGTGGGCGTCCGGTTTTCTTGCCATTATGGTATTCCTGTTCGCTTTTAGCACATTGATCGGTAACTACTATTACGGCGAAACGAACATTGAGTTTATGAAATCGAAGAAAATCTGGGTATGGCTGTATCGCGCTGCTGTAATTGGCATGGTGATTTTCGGAGCAGTGGCCAAGGTGCAGCTGGTGTGGGATATTGCCGATTTATTCATGGGGATGATGGTCGTTGTCAATCTGATTGCCATTGCCCTTTTATCCCGAGTCGCTTTTGCAGCTTTAAAGGATTATTCACGGCAGAAAAAGGCGGGTCAGGACCCTGTCTTCTATAAAGATAGCATTCCGGGGCTAGAGCAAGTGGAGTGCTGGGAGCGGGGAACCAAGCTTTAAGGCAACGCTTGATCACAAACTCGGCGTACCCATCTGATTGCGTCCTGAACCATACGGGTAAAATACTTCTGTATAATGTAGAAGAGAGACTGCGAATACAGGAGGGATATTATGAACGTACTGGTGATTGGCGCAAATGGAAAAGTAGGCAGACATCTCGTTCGTCTGTTGGGTGAAAATGGAGCGCATCGCGTAAAGGCGTTGATCCGCAATCAGGATCAGGCCGAAGCGCTTGAACGCTTGGGCGCGGAAACGGTGATAGCTGACCTCGAAGGAACGGTTGACGACATTGCCGCAGCCGTAAAGGGTAGCGACGCTATCGTGTTCACGGCTGGCTCCGGTGGCAAAACAGGCGCGGACAAAACCCTGCTCATCGACCTCGATGGAGCGGTCAAGGCTATGGAGGCTGCCGAGCAGGCGGGCATCCGCCGCTTCATTATGGTCAGCGCAAGGCATGCGGAGAATCGGGAGCAATGGCCTGAGTCGATTAAGCCGTACTACGTGGCGAAGCATTATGCAGACCGCCTGCTGGAAGCGAGTAATCTGGACTACACGATCTTTCGTCCGGGTGGACTGACAGATGATCCCGGTGTTGGAAAGGTCGCTACGGAGGATGATCCTTCCGTTAGTACCATTTCCCGTGAGGATGTAGCCGCAGTGGTAGTAGCGGCACTGGATGAACGGCAGACGTATCACCGTGCGATTAATCTGGCGTCAGGCAGCACGCCCATTGCTGAGGCTGTCCAGCAGGGTTGATGGATTTAGGAGCATTCACATCATAGTTGGAGAGAGGCAGACCAGGGATGTTATTCCGGGTCTGCCTTTTTGCTGCGGAATATCTGCGAAAAGATTTGTTTAAAACTAATGATATTATTTATAATACTAATATAATTAGTTTTAAACAAGATGAGGAGATGAGATGGATGCGTGTTGTTCAGGTGCAGCATGTAGTTCAATTGACGTTTCTGCCGAGACTGTTCCCGGTGAACTGCTATTTGGTGCAGGAAAAGGAGGGGCTAACATTGATAGATGCCGGACTTCCTTATAGTGCAGATGGTATCGAGAAGGCTGTTGCGCGGATGGGGCAGCCAATCCTACGAATTGTACTTACTCATGCCCATGAGGATCATGTGGGTGCACTGGATAGGTTGAAGGCACGGCATCCGGATGTGCAAGTATTCATTTCCAGACGGGATGCGCGGCTGTTAAAGGGCGATGTATCGCTGGATACGGGTGAACCGAATACTCCGATTCGGGGCAGTGTGCCCAAAAACATCCGTACACAGCCTGACGTTCTGCTGCAAGAAGGGGATCATGTGGGTTCGTTGCTGGCGATCAGCGCACCGGGACATACGCCAGGCTCGATGGCATTTCTGGACACTCGTACCCGTGCATTGATTGCAGGCGATGCCCTCCAGGTCCGAGGCGGCGTTGCGGTGTCAGGGAGGCTTAAGCCGCTGTTTCCATTTCCCGCACTGGCCACCTGGAACAGGGAAATTTCACTGGAAAGCGCCAAAAAGCTGGCGCGATTCAAGCCATCTCTACTGGCTGTCGGACATGGCAACCTGCTTGAACATCCACAGGACTCAATCGAACGGGCCATTCAGGAGATGGAGCGGCAATTTGTGAAGAAATGATTCTGTATTCAGCCAACTTTCAGCCAGAACTCACGATGCCCTCAGCTATGACAGATACAATATGAGGAAAATAGATACAGAGAGAGGTGCATCGGATTTGAACGTGTGGAAAGAGAACCGCCTGAAATATATACTTCTGTTCAGTCTCATATTGTGTGCTGTGGTTAGTGTGGTTTCGTTATGGAGTTATTCTGGCAGCTCGGCATCCCAGTCTGCTGCTATTAGACAGGGCCCGTCCGGCGGATTTGGAGGAGGCGGCGGACCCGGTAGAGGCATGGGAGCGCCGGGGCAACGCCCCTCGAACGGACAGAGCGCTGGAAATCGTGGAGCAGGAAATGTAGGGCAGGATACCCGCTCCAATTCGACATCGACGGATACCATGGACAGCTCTGACGGTAAGAGTCAAGGTACGACAGGCCAATCTGCCGATTCATCCACCCAAGGTACATCGACATCGGGTGACAAAGGTACAACGGCCGGGAATGACACATCTACCTCCGGAGGCAACGGTGCTGTCAGAGACGGGCAACAGCGAGGTCCGGGCGGTATGTCCGGTAACGGCGGCCCTGGTATGAGCATGGGCGGACCCGGCGGTGGTATGAGTGGTGGAAGAGGCGGACAGTCTTCATCTGCTTATGCGACTCCGCTGGCGATCTTTGCCGCTTTGTTCTTCGGTGCGTTTGTATTCATTGTGTACCGTTTTCGGGCCAGTGTATGGAAGATCGGGGAACGTAACCGGGGGCTGATGTTATGGACCGTGCTTGGCGTGGGATTCTTTTTAAGAATGGCGATAGCGCCGTGGATTTCGGGGCACATGGATTTAATGCTATTCCGTAACTGGGCTACAACGGCAGCGGACAGCTTAACGGGATTTTACACGAACGGATCAAGTGATTATCCGCCGTTCTATATTTATATTTTATATGTGATCGGTAAAATCGGCTCTACGGACGCTTTCAGTCCCTATATGTCCGTGCTGCTACGGCTTCCGAATATATTAGCCGATATCGCGACAGCGTACATGCTGTATCGGTTGGCGAGCAAACGAGTCGGCTTTGGAATCAGCATCGGGCTGGCATTGTTCTATGTATTTAACCCGGCGGTATTTATCAATTCGACCTTCTGGGGACAAGTAGATTCATTCTTTACATTGCTGATTGTGGGTATGGTTGTGTTGTTGGTGGAAAACAGAGTAGGCTGGTCCACCGTATTGTTTACGATAGCGGTGTTGATGAAGCCACAGGGGATTATTTATGGCCCGATTCTGTTCTTCGAGCTGCTGAGACAACGCAAAGTACAACCTTGGTTGCTGGCTGTAGGTGCAGCGGTTGTGACGACAATTCTGGTCGTGCTGCCATTTTCATGGGGGCAGGAGCCATTATGGCTGCTTGATTTATACAAAGGAACGGTTGGTGAGTATCCGTATGCTTCTGTGAACGCATATAATTTCTTCGCACTGATTGGTGGCAACTACACGCAGGACACAACGACGTTGTTCCTGTTCAGCTACCACACATGGGGCATGATCGGCATTGTGTTGGTGACTTTGTTTACGTGGTGGATGTATGCATGCAGTGGCAAACCAGAGTTTGTGGCCGCGGCTGCACTGGTGCAGATTGCGGGTGTGTTCACCTTCGCTTCCAGCATGCATGAACGGTATCTGTTCCCGGCCGCGGCGTTGGCAGTGCTGGCGTATCTGTATTTGCGGGACCGGAGATTTTTATGGCTTGCGGGTGGATTCAGTCTCACGATTTTCCTGAACACCTTCGATATTTTCTATAGCTCGAACTCTCAGGACAGCTATGGAGTTATTCTATGTGTGACCTCGTTGTTGAACGTGCTGCTGTTTGGATATCTGGTCAAAGTGGTATGGGATTGCTCCAAGTCCGCCACGATTCAGGCCAAGTCCGCCGAGGACACGGCTGCACCGGAGCTTCCTTCTGGGAAGCACGTATGGGGAGCGTCTCCCCAAGGTGTGAACACAACGATTGAAAGATAGCCCATTATATAGGGTGAAAAAAAGGAAACCGCCCTTTGGCGAAATGGAAGTGGCAGGTATACCAGCCATAAACCATTAAGCCAAAGAAGCGGCTTTTTTGTTGCTCTTCATGCCAGAACAACATTGGATGTACCTCAATCCATATATTCGTTCAGTTTCTGTACATCGCAAATGGTAATCTCTCGTGTACCCTTAATATGAATAATCCCCAGCTGTTCAAATTTTGCGAATTTGCGACTGATGGTTTCGCGTGTGACACCCACATAATTAGCCATTTCTTCGCGTGAAAGGGGGAGATTTATTTTAATGTAGGAGCCGTCCGGTTTTCCGTATTTATGCCCAAGCTCAAGAATCATATAAGCGATACGGATTTCCGGGTCTTTGGTAGCCAGGCTTTGAGCCAGCTTTTCGGTATGTGCCAAGCGTTTAGTAATGGTTTTGAGCAGCTTCAAAGAGATATCGGGATTGTTGTGAATCGACTGCTCCATATCATCCTTGGTGAGCATACAAATATCAGTATCTTTTAAGGCATACGCACTAAAGTTACTCAGCTCATCGCTGTTAAATATGTTCAACTCGCCAAAAAAATCGCCAGTTGTCAGAATGTGCAGAATTTGTTCTTTGCCCTGAGGTGTCATTTTCAGAAGCTTGACATGCCCGCTTTTAATAATGTACAGCGTATCGGATGCTTGTTCCTCGATAATCAAGGCCTCGCCTTTCTGATATTTCCGGTGTCGGATCATGGAGCTGACCTTACACAAATCTTCGCAGGACAAAGAGGAAAAGATAGGCACTTTGCGGGCACAGGGCTCCTTTTCGCACTGGCAGGGGCAGGACATCTCATTCACATTCATTCACTCCATTCATAAACCGGAAACTAAAAAGTATAGTGCGTTCTTGTTATTCTGTATCATCTATTGGGGCAAAATGGCTTTGATCCTCACCGCAGACTGGACAAACCCAGTCTTCCGGAAGGTCCTCAAACGCTGTACCGGGCATAATGTCTTCATCGGGGTCCCCCAAAGCAGGATCATAAATGTATCCACAGGGTTGACATACATATTTTTTCATCTTTAGCTCTCCTTGTCACCAAAAATTTTTGTAAGCTCTGGCGCGTCCGGTTTGAGTCCCTGAATGATGGCTGTTTTGTATGGAAGTGAAGTGAGGGCATCCCCAAAACCGATCACGCCGCAGATAGAGTCGTTTTGTATGAACATTCGTGTATAAGAAGCTTGATTTTCACTGGTCAGGCTGGTGTCGCATTCCTGTTCATTTACTAGGCCAATGGAAAAGAGAGGGGATTCATAGCTGTTCGATAGAGTTACAGGGATGGGACACTGGTAGCTGACGGATGCACCCGTCATATTAGCTCCTGCTACTTTTCCTTGCTCTATAGCACTTTCCCATAATCCATCCACTCTATTGTGAAACTCGGCTACATCACCTGCCGCATATATATTGGCGAAGCTGGTTTCCATCTGTGCATTCACCAGAATGCCGTGTCCAATATCAAGTCCGGTTTGGCGAGCAAGCTCAGTATTAGGTACAATTCCGATAGAATACACGACATGCCCGCAGGGAATTACAGAGCCGTCCTGTAGTTCTACACCGTCTACATGATCTGTGCCTGTAATACGCTTTACGCCTTGTCCAAGGCTTACCTTCGTGCCCCGTTCAGTAATCCGATGGGTCAAAATAGAAGAGGCCTTCTCATCTAGCTGGCGTGGCATAAGCCGGTGCGAAGCTTCCAAAATGGTTACAGCATACCCGGCTTGCTGGAAGGACCAGGCGGTTTCTATGCCCTGAATACCACCGCCGATGATACATATCCGGTCTCCTTTCTGCAATTCCGTTTTAAGTCTGTCTGCATCTTGTCGAAAACGGATATTGTGAACATTCCTTAGTGAAGCTCCGTCCAGTAAAAGCTTACGGTTGTGGGCTCCTGTACACAGCAGTAACTTGTCATAAGCAACGATTTGCCCGTTTGCTGTTTCAATGGTGCAGTCCTCTGCATGTATCGCGGTGACCTTTATGCCGGAATAAACATTAATTCGTTGATTGGCAAACCATTTTTCCTTTTTGATCAGGATTTTGTCGCTGTGCAAGTCAGTGAATAATCCCTTGGAAAGCTTGACTCTGTTATACGGAAGGGATGTTTCTTCCCCGTAAATAGAAATTTCGGCTAGCTCATCATGATCTCTAATCGCTTTCGCCGCGTTGACGGCGGCAACGCTGCCTCCGATAATAACGTAATGTTGGTTACCCATTCAGCATCTCTCCTATTTCGCTATACGCTGCCTTTGTTCAAATGACGCTAAGCAGTAAATCTGAGACAAATTCAGCGGCATTTTTAATTTTCTTTACTTTTTCATCTTCTGTAGGAGAGAAGCGAATGCGTACCGGGAATTCCACATGCGTCATACCAGTCGACTTGATGACATCAGAAGTGCTTTGGACCTTCATATTGGTACCGATTAAGTAATCCTGTACGACTTCAATGGCTTCCCCGCTCCAGCCGTAGGAACCAAAGGCAGCGGCAAGCTTACCTTCCAGATTCATCTTTTGCATTTTTTGCAGCAGGTCTTCCAGCTTGCCCGTCATGTCCGCATATTTGGTAGAGCTACCGACGAAAACAGCATCCGCTGAGGCAATACTATTCAATATCTCCGTTTCATCCGCCTTATCTACATCCCATAGCTCCACCCTGATTTGGTTTTCCAAAAAGCAGTCTTTCAGGATGTTTGCCATTTTTTTAGTATTATTTTTTAAAGTGGCATAGACAATCGCTACTTTTTTATCATCCTTAGTTTCGGTACTCATAGAGGCGTACAAATCAATAAACTTGGCAATGTCATGTCGGATCGCGAAGCCGTGGGAAGGAGCAATCATCTCAATATCCAGGTCAGAAACAGCTTCGATTAATGTACGCACATATCTGCGATGCGGATGAATAATAGCCTGATAGTATCCGATAAAGTCCTCGGTAATATCAAAACCCGCCTCATCGGCAAATAGATGCTCTACAGCCACGTGTGTACTGAAAATATCACAAGGGAACAAGATTTTATCTTCTATGCAGTACGTAATCATGGTTTCTTCCGTATGGAGGTAAGGTGTTTCCTTGAACAGCAGCGTCTTGCCTCCAATATCCAGTTGATCCCCGTCCTTGATCACCAGGAAGTTGCGATGCTGAAGCTTGTACATTTGTTGAATTTCCGGAACAGCAATCTCAGTGCAGACAATCGTAGCGTTCGTTGCTTTGGAAGCAAGTGCTGCCAATCCGCCCGAATGATCTGGTTCCGTGTGATTGACGATAATATATTGAATGTCCAGCGGATCAATCAATTCGGTTACAGCTTCGGCAAATTCCCTGCCAAACGCCATATCCACGGTATCCACAATGGTTGGTTTTCCAGTTTTCAATAGATATGCATTATAGGTTGTACCCTTAGATAGTAGAAGACGATGAAAGGGAACCTCGCGATTATCAATTTTTCCTACCCAATAAATATCCTTTGCCAGTTGAAATCCGGGCTTCATAGGAACAACCTCCTGCTTGTTTTTGTTTGTCTAACACCATTCGATTCTAGTTGGATGTGTCGATGGAAAAGAGGATTGAAATCAAATTTTTGAATATTTAAAAGTATTTTTTACTTAAATTTATATTTGTGATTGCAATCACAAGGCGAGCGTAATAATCAAATACAATAAGACCATATAGATTGAAACCTGAGAACATGCCAGGTATCCAATCCATCATAGGCAAATCAATTTCAAACAGGAGAGTGAACCTACATGAAGAAATCAAACCTCATTCAGTTTCAGGAATATAAAGAAGCTGCGTTTACAAAACGAATTGTGCATAAGGAAGCCGACAATGTAATTTTTATTCTCAACTTTACTCCTAATGCTGAGCTGCCAACACATAATCATCCAGAAGCGAATGTATATTTGCTTGTTCTTGAAGGTACCGGTACTGTAACTGTGAATGGTGAAGAAACGGAAGTTGTCCAAGGGGATATGATCCATGTTACAGGAGATGAGCGCTTTTCCTATCGCGGTGGTGCGGAGGCGAATTCCAGCCTGCATGTGGTGTTGACCAAAACGCCAAGTGAAAGCTATGCGCAAAATATATAAAGAGGGTACATCACCGTAGCTATATAAATTATAAAAATAAAAAGTGTTAAATTTTTTTACGCATATATTGATAATGAATATCATTATCAAATTATTGAAAGAGGTGTTTGTGGCCGATGCAGACAGTAGATTACACACAGGTGCCAGGGCACTGGATATTGGCAAGTCTCGGTAAGCGCGTGCTCAGGCCCGGAGGGTTGAAAACGACACGCTGGATGATAGAAGGGCTTGACGTAACCGGGAAAGATGAGGTTATTGAGTTTGCTCCCGGATTGGGCATAACTGCCCAAATGACACTGCAACTGAATCCCCGCCGTTATATTGCGATTGAACAGAATGAGAAGGCGGCTTCTATCGTGAAAACGTATGTAAGTGGAGCAAACCGGGAAGTGATTATTGCCGATGCTGAACAGGTTCCGTTGCCGGATGCCTCTGCGACGGTGGTATATGGGGAAGCTATGCTGACTATGCAGACAAGGGTCAAGAAAGCACAGATTATTTCGGAAGCCAAACGACTTCTGAAACCGGGCGGGAAGTATGCTATTCATGAGATGTGCTTAGCTTCAAATGATATTGAGCCTGAGATCAGAAAGCAGATTTACAAGGATTTAGCTGTAGCCATGAGAGTTAATGCGACACCGTTGACGGTACTGGAATGGGAACAGCTGCTGAAAGAGGAAGGCTTTAAGGTTGTTAAAATCTATACGGTTCCCATGCACTTACTGCATCTGCCACGTATCATTCAGGATGAGGGCTGGTTGAGATTTGGCAAAATTGCCTTTAACCTTATGCGAAACCGCGCTGCCCGAGCTAGAGTTATGGGTATGCGCAAACAATTTGTAAAGCACGCCGACCATCTGCAAGCGGTCAGTATAATCGCTGAGCGATAGTCTGAAGTCCCGAATAGGAGAATAATGAAGCTTTTTTGGGCAAATAGGAATAAAGGAGACGAAACCCCAATCAGGGATTCGTCTCCTTTTGTGAATGTGCTGCTATGTCAGACTAAATTTATTTTTGAAGATTTTAATTTTGGTTATAGATTCTGTACAGGAATACGGCAGCCTCGGCACGAGTAGTTGGTGCTTTCGGAGCTATTTTGCCGTCTGATCCTGTAATGAGACCTTCCTGCACCAGCGCAGCCAAGCTTGCAGCAGCATAATTGGCGATGTCTGCCCGATCACTGAAGGATTCGAGTGCAGCCGTCGAAGATGTAATCGCCAGTTTATTTGCTTTTTGCAGGGCTTTGTCCGTCAAGACCATCATATCCTGTCTGGATATAGGTGCATTGGGATTAAATTTGTTGTCACCGGAGCCGCCTGCGATACCCAGTTTTTTGGCTATGCCTGCTGCTTCGTAGTAATAGCTTCCTTGCTTAACATCGGCAAAGTTGCTATCGAAGCTTGTGCTTAATCCCAGTGTTTTCACCAATAGTGTCAGATATTCCGCCCGCGTGATCTTGGCCGCAGGGGAGAATTTAGTATCTGTTGTTCCATTGATGACTCCCTTGGAAGACAGTACCTCAATTTGTTTCTTGGCCCAAGCATATTGACTCAAATCCTGGAAGGATTTTTCGACATAGGCTACAGCGAATTGGCTAAAATGATGAGTGGTAAAGCTGACTTGTCCAGTTACCGCATCATATTTTCCTGAAGTCACCGGAGTTGCATGACCTGCTGCATCTACATATTGGATGACTATATGCTCTGGATTTTTCAGCTCGGCTGCTGTAGGTGTATAAGGAATAGCTACAGTTACAGCTGCATTGTTGTTACTCCAAGGCAATAGCTTGCCGTTTGCTTTCAGGTTCAGTTCAACGACAGGGCGAGTACCCATGTCGGACTTCGCTTGTGCATCCAGCTTGTTTTTGCTGCCGGAGCTTAATTCGAGCGTGATGTTTTGTGCACCTGCTGCTCCAGCCGTTCCAAGCATGTTACCTGGCAGGGTTACAACCGCGATACCCGTTTTGATTTTAATGGCACGGGAAGCATCCGCTGCGGTTACAAAGCTTGCTGGCAGTGTCAGCTCATAGGATTTCGCTTGATTGGATTCCACGGTGACCTCTACAGTTTTCATTCCTTTGCCATCCGCTTGGGATGTGGCGAAGGCGTTGTTCAGGAAGTCAGAATCCATCGTTATCGTAGCTACACCTGTGCTGGTGTTCAGCTTGGTACTAAATGATTCAATGGCATTACCCTTGGCATCCAACACGCGGACAGACGAGGCTGTGCTCGGTGTCCCGGTTGTGGAGCTGCCGCTGGAACTGCTACCAGCACCGCTAATAGCAGTACCACTGCCTGTGCTAGTATCAGGGCTAGAATCCGTATCCGTGCTGTCGTCGTCATCTTTGTTGCTGCTTGTGTCAGAAATGTTAATCATCAATATAGCATCGTTGCCCTTATCGAATTGTACTTCCAACGGAAGGTTGCCCTTCGGCTGTGTTGCCAGATACTCTTTCTTAATCGTGAGCACATCCTGGTTTACGGTGTAAGCCGCTTCTCCAATGGATGCCCCTTCCAGCTTGATATCTGTAATAGACGATGCACTGTTCCAGGTGATGGTCGTTTCTACATCTGCCTGATTGCTCGCTTTTTTGTCAAAGCTGGCTGTTTTCGGGCTAATGCTTGCATCTACCTCCACAGGATTTTGGATGGCCCGAATGGTCAATACCGCTTTGTCTCCAAAGTCAAAGAGCAACTCAACACTGACGGTGTCGCCTTCTTTCAGATTTAAGCCGGAAAGGAAGCCTTTTTTCAGCGTCAGAGTATTTCCGTTAACGGTATAATCATGACCTTGGATCAGAGCGTCCCTGTCATAAACAGCTTCTGTGACACTTCGGCTAGGACCTTGGTTCACTCCATAGACCGCTTGTGTGACGCTATGGGCTTCGTTCCAGGTAATTTCCGTGGTCACATCCATTGGATGGTCAAGGTCAAAGTTGTGGGTTGTTGGACTGATCGTGGTCGGAATGGCCGAAATAATCACTTCACCCGACGCCAGCACCTCTATTTGCCGGGTACCGGTTTTGCTTACTCCGGTTTCATCCTTCGCATCTGCATAAACGATATACTTGCCGGCCTGTGGAGTCGGCCACTGGTAGGCATTGCCTGCAGAATAAGTGTCGAGCGTTACAGTCTGCTGTGTACTTTCATTCCACGCCCGGAAGGAGTACGATTTGTTCCCGATCCCCCCAGTAGCCTCAGCACTCAAAGCAATGGTGCCTTCTGAAGCTTCATGATTGGCTTTTAAATGTACGGATAATGGCGTATACACCTTAAATGGAATGGAGTTGCTTCCGGCGTACTCTTCTGCCGCAGAACCCTGCCAACCGTAAAGGGTAAGATCTGTCGTATCATTAAACGCTCCCCAGCCGATGTTGGACACGCCTTCGCCCAAAATCACCACTCTGAGGTTGGGGGAGCCGACAAAGGCAAAGCCTCCGAGTGTAGTATTACTGTCCAAAATGGCGACTGACTTCAAATGATTGGAGAAAGCGAAAGCCCAGTCGTTAATTTTCGTTAGGTTGCTTCCCAACACAAGTGATTCGATGCCTGTATCGGAAAAAGCAAAGCTTCCGATTTCCGTCAAGCTGTCAGGCAGTTTAACAGATTTCAGATTGCTGGTTCTGCTAAAGGCAGAAGTACCAATGGTCAGCAATCCCTCAGGAAATTGGATGTCTGTAAGGAACTGTGCCCTTTGGAAAGCATAATTACTGATTTCCTTTACGGTCGCCGGAATTTGATAAGAAGCATCCGGCTTAGCCGCAGGGTATAAAATCAAATTGGTTTTGGCTTTATCCAGCAGCACACCATCTTCACTGGCATAAAAATCATTATCTTGCGCAACATTGACACTCTTGATCATCAGTGAGCTGGCAAAAGGATTACCGCCGATGGAGGTCACGCCTTTTCCAATATTCACAATGGACAGCCGCTCGGAGTTGCCCAGTACATTGCTGCCCAGAGACTGCACTTGATCCGGGAAGGTGATTTCCACCAGACTGCTGTTATATTGGAAGGCATAGTCGCCAATTTTTTTGACTCCCTTGCCAAGATCGATACTGGTCAGCTTGAAGTTATAAGCGAATGCATACGCACCCAGCTCTTCTACCCCATCTCCCAAATTCACTTTTTCCAGCTTGTCGGAGTGGGTAAATGCCGCTTTCCCGATCGTTTTGACGCTGTCGGGAATCGTCAGGGAAAGCAAGCTGACGCTGGAATCAAAGGCCTGATTTCCAATGCTTTGCAGGCCATCCGTAAGCGTGATGGAGCTCAAATTGGCTGCAACATGAAAGGCAAAGTCTTCAATTTTGGTCACGGTGTCAGGAATCGTATAGGCATCTCGGCTGTGTCCGGCGGGATAGCGGACCAAGGTCGTTTTGTCCTTGTTGAAAAGCACCCCGTCCTGACTTGAGAAGGCTGTATTGCCCACAGACACTTCGATATTTTTTAGGCTTGAGTTTCCCGTGCTGTCAAATGCCTGCTGTCCCATTTGGGTTACGCCCTTCCCGATGGAAACATTGGCCAGCTTCGCATTTTCGGCAAATGCGGCGTAGCCCAAGGTGGTTACACTGTCCGGAATGACAACAGAAGAGATCAGCGTTTCCGCAAAGCCCCTTTGCCCAATGGTGAGTAGCCCGCTGCCCAATTTGACGGAAGCGATACGACTTCCCCAGAAGGCTTCGTCCCCGATGGAAGTGACGGAGTCCGGTATTTCGACGGATCTGATCGCCGAGGAAGAGAAGGCTGCACGGCCAATCGAGGTCAGATGGCTTGGTAGCTTAATTTCTTTCAAGCTTGTCGTAAGGAAAAATGCATGGTCGCCAATTTCCGTTACATTGTCCGGAATATTAATGGAAACGAGATTACTGGTTTCCCGGAAGGCGCCCTGATTAATTCGGGTTAAACCATCCGGCAGATGCATCGCTTTCAGAGCTGTGTCACGGGCAAAGGCATTATCGCCGATTTCCTTCACCGTGCTTGGCAGCGTAATTTGTTCAAGTTTGGCGAGATCGGAAAAGCTGCTTTCCCCGATCACTTCCAGTCCCTCCGATAAGGTGACAACTTTAAGCTCCTTGTTATAGGCAAATGCCGCCCTGCCGATTTTTTTCACCGAGTCCGGAATCTTCACGGACAAAATATCTTCACGGTAGGCAAAGGCTTCTTCGCCGATTTCCGTCACATGATCTGGAATGACAATGTGGCCGCCAGAGCCGTTATAGCTCGTCAAAACTCCACTCACGATAGTGAATTCGGAGCTGGAGGCTCCCTCTACCATGATTCGGCTGGTGGCGGATTTCCCCGAGGCTGTTGCTGTAATGGTTGCCGTTCCGGCCGCTTTTGCCTTCACCATTCCATTCTGATCCACACTGGCAACGGACTCATTGGAGCTGGTCCAGGTGATCGGACCAGAAACCACTTCGGGATTGGTTGTGGCTTTCAAGGGCTTGTTCGAGCCAACGGTCAGCTTCAACGCAGCCCGGTTCAGCACAATTCCCTGGCCTCCGATCGGTGTGACCGTAACCTGGCTGGAAGCGGACTTTCCATTAGTTGTGGCGGTAATCCTGGCCGTTCCCGCACTTACGCCTGTAACGGCTCCCTCTGTATCTACAGTGGTTATGGCCGGATCAGAGCTTGCCCAGGTAACCGTTTTGTACGTAGCGTTAACTGGCGTAATATTCGCTGTCAGATCCTCGGTTGTACCGACGACTAAGGATAGGGCTTCCTTATCCAGCGTGATGCCCTCCGTTCCAATCGGTTCAAGAACAATACTTGCGCTACTGCTGTTGAATGCATAGTCAAACATGTCTACTTGGATCTTGTCGGTAGGAAGGCCATTATTCGTCAGCTTATCCTTCAGATCGGTGATATCCATGGTCACCGTATTGACGGATGTTCCGTCCGCCAGCTTTTCATCGGCATCCTTGATAGCCACCAGATTGGACAGGGCACCACCATTTTCTGTGGCTAATTGTAATCCGCTGGTATAGTGGTTATCCTTGATAATCATTTTTAAGAACGTCTTACCGTTTTCCTTATAAATGCTGTAATCGGCTAAGGTAGGGCCTGTTTTGTCATAGGCAAAATCAAAGGTCCAGGAATCGGTTCCCTGCCCGTTTGTACCTGCGACTACCCCGGTAACCTTAAAGGCATATATTCCTTCCGGTACTTCGTTATTATTTTGATCCAGTCCGTCAAAGGAAGGCTTATCGTTCAGAAGAGCCTCCGCCCAGCTAACGACACCGGAGCTTACATAATAAAGCGATTTAGGCACTTGCGAATAATCGAATTCCTTGACAATATTCCCGTCTCGGTCTGTAATGGTATATTTCAGGCTTTCCGCATTACGCAAAAGACCTGTTGCCACTCCCAATATTCTGTATGAATTGCCCAGACTTATAGGCGAAATAGCGAATTTCTCCGGCATGACACCCCACTCCTGACCAAGCGCAATGGCTACTTGGTTTTGGCCCAGAAGATACCCTTGACCGGGGTACAAATTATAAGGGGAACTGCCTTTAATAGAGTATCCATCTTTGCCATATTCCGTACCATCGAAAATGCGAGGTTGTCCCCAATCTCCATAGAAGCCGACGAACGGCATGGAGAGGTTCACGCCTTTTTCCGCATTCAGCATAACGAACCCGTCAATAAAGGTTCCGTTTTTAGTAGCCTGATCGAACTGTGCTTTGAGTGCATCCGACAACGTAATTTTCACGGTAACCGTTGCTGTGCCGCGTGCAGGTACGGTTACTTTTCCGTCCGTTACACCGCTGTATTGCACTTGGATGCCTTTGCCAGCATAATCTGTGGAGTGCTGTGAAAAGAGGTTCTTGCCATCCTTCGTCACTATTTTCTCCGATAAAGTGGCCGTATTCAGGTCATAGGTCAACGCCTGATCGGAGATGCTGTGAATATCGAAGGTAAAGGAGTAGACACCTGCCTTGTTGTAGCCCAATTCAGCTTTGGGTCTGTCATTACCCTGTACAGTCAAATAGGCTCCGGTAGTGACTGCTCCGTTCACATTGGCCAAGCCCGCGCCTTGCTTACGGGGAGAATAATATTGCTGATCCTCGTCCTTGGCTGGATGGGCAGTGCTCATCAGCAGGGTATGTACCAGCTTTTCTCGTTCAATAGGGTCTGAAATATTCAGTTTGCTGGTAACATACTCTTTCACCAAGACTTCGGCTCCGGCGATATGAGGAGATGCCATAGACGTACCGCTCATATTTTCATATTTATTGCCGGGAACGGTAGAGTAGATATTTTCACCGGGTGCAGTGATTTCCGGTTTCAGTTTTAAGTCCGGCGAAACGCCCCATGAAGAAAATTCCGACATTTTATATGCATCCGCATTGGGTGCGTCTGTCTTGAATTTTTCATCCAGCGTCAGTTGTTTATTTGCCAATTCCAACAGATACAGTCCGTCATCCTTGGTAATGGATACGGCTGGAATGTAGTAGGAGCTGATATCCATGTTGGCTCTGCCTGATTCATTATCATAAATAACGGTAGCAACGGCACCAGCAGAATACGCAGCGCCGACCTTTTGCTGGAAGCCTATTTGGTTGCCACGGGACATCAAGGCTATTTTACCTTTTAAATCCCCCGCCTTTTTAATGTCTTCCGCAGTTCCAAAACCGGCATCTACATAATCATATGTACGGTTTAGTGCCTGTATTTTGGGGTCAGCGGCAGTGGAGGTGTCGTTGAATATAATCTTTCGATCCCCTGCCAGAATATAAGGGGCATCTGATGTAGCGGTATTAATCATACTTGCTACGGATAGAGCAGCATCGTATGTGGAAGGAGCAGAAACAATTGAATTGTCAGGCTCGTTCGCATAGGGAAGGTTGGAACCGGACTGGTTTTGATAAGCGGCGCTGTAACTGTTTCCAGCAGCTACCACAAGATTGATTCCAGCGTTCGCAATCCTGCTGTACATGTCATCCTTACTTGCTTCCCCGGCTGTGGAAAAGCCTGCATTGGAACCAAGACTCATATTGATGACATCTGCGCCCATTTTAACGGAATCATCCAAGGCGGCAATAATGTCAGCATCCGTGGTGAATCCATTGAGATCATCGAACACCTTCATGATCATTAATTGGGCGTCAGGAGCAATCCCTTTTAATTTATCGCCGTTAGCGGCGATGGTGCCTGCCACATGGGTACCGTGGGCGTTATCAGAACTGGCAGAAGGAATGACATTGGTGTCTTTATCTGCGTAGTCATAGGCGAAAGGAACTTTATCATCCATGTAGACATCATCTATGCTTACTTTGCCTGCAGACATATCGGCACTGCTCAGAATGTCGCTAACCTTTTGGCGGGTGTGTTTCAGGGTCAATGCGGGAGGCATATGCGTGGAAAATGCTTCATGCTTCCAATCCAGACCGGTGTCGATGACAGCTACAGTCGTACCTTTTCCTGTATATCCTGCTGCAATAGCCTCAGGAGAACCGATCATCGCGGAGCTATTGGCCATATAAGTCTCCATAGACTGTTTAGGAACGATTTTTTCATATTTGTTGGCTACCCATGCGTTTTTCACGCCAGGCAATTTTCGAATTTCTTTCAGCTCTTGGTAGTCTACCTTTACCGAAATCGCATTCATAACCATGTAATAATCGTAAATGACTTCTAGTTTGGGGGCCAAGACTTTACTTAAGCCTAAAGCGCCTAACGAAGAGGAGTCTTTGATGGAGAGTGCACGAATCTGGTTTTTTACCGATTCATGCTGGGTTGTGAGGGTGCGCTCGCTGCTTCTTAGAGCATTCAGCTGATTGCCGAAAGCTTTGGGGGAAGCACTGGAAATGAGCGGAGCTCCTTGTAATTCCACAATCACGGTTACTTTCCCTGAGGGTTCGTAGGTGGCTTGTGTAACGTTGGTTTCTTCTGATGCTTCATAGGTTGCTTCTGCAACGGATTTCTTGCCTATTCCGCTGTTGTTTAGGGTCCCGTTTTCTAGCTTTTCTTTAAAGCTAGGTTCACTAGGGTCTGCGTTTGCTACTGCACTGGTTGTCTGATCTGTACTAGCCAGTGTAGGTACAACGTTATTCTCATCTGTAGCTGCCGCCGCGAAGCCTAATCCTGCGGCAAACAGGGTGTTGCTTACGAGTAAGGCGATGAGAAAGCCTGCAATCCATTTTTTCTTCCAAACCTTCAGCAATCTTGTTCCCTCCTGAAAATATATTGGTATAGTAAAAAAATCCATTAGGATCCATTGATGTGCATCATCATTCGTCTAAAATGATAATGATTATCATTATCAATATACTTAATAATGATAGAAATAGTCAATATCGAATTTTTTAAATTTAGAGTATTGAAGGATTCGATCGTGTTGTGGAGGTGTGATGCAGGTTGTTTTCAAGCGATTCTCGGAGTCTATGTAATCGGGAAAAAGATAGGAAAGGAAAGCTGTGTCGATAGCCGCCTGGCTCAAGCGCTCAAGCGGCTTTTGGGGTGCTGCTCATACCCCGGAATACGACATAAACCCGCCGTCTACCGGAATCACTGTGCCCGTAACAAAGCCGGATGTCTGTTCATCCACGAGCCACAGCAGGGTGCCAAGCAGATCGTCCGGTACGCCGAAGCGGCGCATGGGGGTGTGGGCGATGATTTTATCCGCACGTTCAGTGAGGGAGCCGTCCTCGCGGGTTAGCAGACTGCGGTTTTGCTCTGTGAGAAAAAAGCCCGGTGCTATAGCGTTGACGCGAATACCCGCTTCAGCCAGATGGACAGCCAGCCATTGTGTGAAGTTGTTAATGGCAGCCTTGGCTGCGCTGTAAGCCGGAACTTTGGTCATCGGGCTGGGAGCGCTCATAGAGGAAATGTTCAGCACGACTGCTCCTGAACGTCCTGTCATGCCCTGTGCGAATATTTGTGTCGGAATGAGCGTTCCGATAAAATTGACGTCCAGCACCTGGCGAAAACCGGGTATGCTCAGCTCGAAGAAGGTGGTGATATCGGGCTGCGTCAAGTCCTCCAACCGGAATGTTTCGCGGGTGGTATTGGCGCTCGCATGATTCCCTCCGGCTCCGTTGACCAGAATATCACAAGCGCCGAATTGCTTGCGTACCGCCTGTTCGGCCCGCCGAACGCTGTCAGCTTCGGTGACGTCACAGGCCACAGCCATCGCTTCTCCGCCTGCGGCCTGAATATCATGGACTACATGCAGGCCCTTTTCTTCCGTTCGGTTCAGAATAGCGACCTTCACGCCTTGCCTTGCCAGCTCGCGGGCCATCGCGCTGCATAGCACTCCGGCACCGCCTGTAACTACTGCTGTTTTGCCTGCCAGTGAAGGGTGTAGAGAAAGTGTGCTCATAGGGTCGACTCCTTCGTATGGACTGATCCGGTCAGCGTGGTTTCCGTCCTGGAAACAGGAGAATTGTGTCGGACCTGGTTACATGTCAATGCATCCCACAGCCCCCATAAATACATAATCCCAAGTGCGCGGTCATACAGTCCATATCCGGGTCTGCATTGTTCTCCCCACAAATGGCGACCATGGTCCGGTCTGGCGTAGCCCGTAAAGCCAACATCGTGATACGCCTGGACAATGCCCGCAATATCGACGGTTCCATCCTGAGTTCGGTGAGATGTTTCGATAAAATCTCCGTTAGCGGAAACACGCACATTGCGGATATGGGCAAACGGAATACGATCCTTGAACTCATAAATCATAGAAACGATTTCATTTTTGGGGTTGGCTCCCAGCGAGCCAGAGCATAGGGTAATCCCGTTCGCGGGACTGTCGTACAGCGCCAGCAGCCTGCGCAAATGAGCCTGGCTTGTGATGATGCGTGGCAGTCCGAATACAGACCATGGCGGATCATCGGGGTGAATAGCCATCCGAATGCCGCTGCGTTCGGCAGCGGGAATAACGGCCTCCAGAAAGTAAGCCAGATTCCGCCACAGGTCTTCCTCCGTGACGTGGGTGTACGCTTCAAACAAAGCCGTCAGATGCTCCAGTCGCTCCGGTTCCCAACCGGGCATGGTTAACGAGCTATTTTCGTTAATTCGGCGTACCAGTTCGAACGGATCAAGATCTTCAATTCGTGACTTCTCGAAGAAGAGAGCCGTCGAGCCGTCCTCCAGTTCCTTCTGCAAATCGGTGCGCAGCCAGTCAAAAATGGGCATAAAATTATAGCAGACGACCTTCACGCCGTTGTGGCCGAGCTTTTCCAATGTACGTATGTAGTTACGGATATACTGATCGCGCGTCGATCGTCCGAGCTTGATATCCTCATGCACATTCACACTTTCAACGACCTCATTGTGAAATCCCGCCTGTACAACCTGCTCTCGAAATGCCACAATACGCTCCAAAGGCCATTCTTCTCCGGCTGGAATATCGTGTAGCGCCCACACGATCCCTTCTACCCCCGGAATTTGTCGGATTTGCTCCAGCGTTACCGTATCGTTTCCTTCACCGAACCAACGAAATACCATGCGCATGCTTTGCACCGCCCCATTTGTCATATGATAGGTGTAACAGCAATTTCCAATTCCCGATGTTTCCACATTACCATATTGCTAGAGACAATTGGAATAGTTAACCAAAATAAAGTGATGCACAAACCAAAAGGAGGAAGTAGGTTATGCAACTGCATCGAGCCATTGTAGTGGATGATGAAATATTCACTCGCAAAGGACTGCTTCAACTCATGGATTGGGAAGCCTGCGGCTTTGAGGTCGTTGGGGAGGCGGATAACGGTGAGGATGCACTTGAACTGATCGGCAGCGTCCATCCTGATCTGGTCATCACCGATATTCGTATGCCTGTGCTGGACGGATTGGAGCTGATCCGTTGTGTACTCGGACGGGGGGCGGATCATCCTGCGTTTATTATCTTGAGCGGCTACAGCGATTTTGCTTATGCACAGCAGGCACTTCGTTACGGGGTTCACGATTTTATGCTCAAGCCGATTGATGAGAAGGACTTTTCGGCTACATTGCGCAGGCTGAGTAAAAGGCTGCATCATGAGCAGCAGAATGCACAGCTCTATCAGAGTCGCCGTACAGGTGAGCTGTTGGAGACACTGATGATGAATGGGGAAGATGACGTCGTGGTGACGGCTTGGGAACAGCAGCTACGTCTTGGAGAAGCTGCACATATGTACTATGTGCTCGTCGAGCTGAATGATCAACATCCGTGGCGTCCCGATGGCAACGCTGTTCCGCTGTCGCTTTTCCAATTCAGAGAGCTTGTAGAGCAGGCACTTTATCGTTTGATTGACGGTAAGTATCCTCTCTATGTCCATGAGCACCGTAATCGGATTGGCATCATAGTGCCGGACTTCTTTTTGAAGTGCTTTGAATCCAGGGCAGACGCTTTTATGAAAGCGCTACAACGAGAATTGGAGGAGCTGGAGTTACTGAAAAATCAGATGGGGAACCGGGTCTTTATATACGTGGGAAGCCCTGTTCAACGATTGCAAGATATCCATCGGTCCTATGAACGTGCCAAGGAAGCGGCGCTCCATAAATACATTCATGACCGCAGCGGCATTGTCCTGTATCAGGAGGAGGGAATGCCAACGCTCCACTATAGGACGATCCATCAGGATGTACTGGATTGCTTGACGGAGCAGATAGAGGAGATACGGTTGGAGGAGCTATATTCGACCGTAGATCATCTGTTTTGCAGCTTTCGTGAGCAACATTACGCCCCGGAGGGTGTGAAAATGAACTTGCATCAATGCGTAATCAGCATCGTGCGGGTCATTCAAAATATGCAGGGCGATGAACGCTCGCTTCTGTCCTTAGAACCGATGATGGGCTGGCAGGATATGAACCTGTCGCTGGGTGAATTACAGCGGCTATTTACAGCTTTTGCCGAGGAAAGCAGTCGAATGATTGGGGTGTTGCGCAAGGAGCGTCAACAGGGAGGAATTCAGCACATCCGCACCTACATTGAGCAGCATGCGGCAGAGAATATTAACCTGAAAAGTATAGCAGCCCGCTTTTACATGAATCCGGTCTACCTGGGCCAATTGTTCAGAAAAACGTACGGGGTGTACTTTAACGAATTCCTGCTGCAATTGCGGGTTCAGGAGGCTAAACGGTTGCTTCGTCAGACCGATTTGCGCATTTATGAAATTGCCGAGCGTGTGGGCTTTGGTAGCCCGGATTATTTTGTCACCCAATTTGAGAAATTGGTGCAGGCCAAGCCAAGCGAATACCGCAGTAGCCTGAATACCCGTGTGGAGCCGCAAAGGGGCAGCGAATGAGTATGCTGCGCTCAACCCTTGACCATGTCCGCCTGCGGGATAAAATGCTGCTGCTGTATTTTTTCTGTGTATTTGCGCCAGTGGTGCTGACCAATCTGATTTTTTACCACGTCACCTCGCAAAATGTGAAGGAACAGCGTATGCAGGATATTTCCCGTGCGCTGGAGCAGATCAAAATTGAGTTTTACCGTGAGTTTGAAGATGCGATGGAGATCTCGTCTATCTTTTATACCGATCATCAGCTAAACGAACTATTGGAGCAAACATACCCCCATCCTGCTGAATATATTGCCGCCTATGATTCTTATTTACGTCGTATGTTAAACAATACTTACAGTCCTGTATACCATTCTGTGGGTGGAATGACGATCTACACAGATAATCCGACTCTACTGGATTCCGGGGGAATCAGCTTTATAGATGAGCGGGTTAAAAGCTTGTCCTGGTATGCCAAAATCCCGCCCGGACGGCAGTCCAAGCCTATATTTGTACGTACTGACGACGGTACGGGCGAACAACTGCACCCCTTTAGCCTGATTCGGCGGATGAACTATTTTTATTCCCAAAATGGCCGCGAGAAAATACTGAAAATAGAGCTGCGAATGTCGTCCATTCAAGAGATTTTCCATAATCTGAATTTGCGGGGCAGTCTCTTTCTGCTCAACGAACGGGGGGAAATCGAATATACGACCGATTCCAGGATTGATATCAATCATAAGGTCGTGGCCTATAGCACCCTCCAGCAGTCCAAGGACACTATAGAGTTCAAGACAAATTATGTGCTGACGAGTAATCTCAATGGCTGGAGCATTGTGACTGCGGTGTCGGGCGATGAAGTGCTGTATGAAATGGAGAAATCCCGCAATTTTGTGCTGCTGTTAACCTGCATGAATATGCTGCTGCCTACCTTGATCATCATCTGGATTACACGTTCGCTGAACGTGCGCATTCATCGTATTCTGAAGCATATGAAAAAGGTGAAAAATCAGCATTTTGAACTGATCCCCGGTACAGAATCGCGAGATGAAATTGGGCAGTTAACAGGTGAATTTAATCGGATGACACTGAAAATAAAGCGACTGATTAACGATGTCTATGTGGCGGATATTCAGCGAAAAAATTTGGAGATTCTACGCAGGCATGCCCAGTTGAATGCACTTCACAGCCAGATTAACCCTCATTTTCTGTTCAATGCGCTGGAGACGATACGTATGCGAAGCCTGATGAAGCATGAAGACGAGACAGCCCGCATTATCCATAACATGGCACGAATTTTCCGCAATTCGTTGGTGTGGAACAAGGACAGGGTCACGCTGCGGGAGGAACTGGAACTCATTCGTTGTTTTTTGGAAATCCAGCAATATCGATTTGGGGATCGGATACAGTACGAAGTGCAGGCGAGCCCCGAGGACCTGGACTATCTGCTTCCCAAAATGGTTGTGCTTACGCTGGTTGAAAATGCAAGCATTCATGGCATTGAGCCGCTGAAGCATGGGGGGCGCATCGAGATTCATTTTGAGCACAGGGAGGAGCGGCTGATGCTAACGGTACGAGATGATGGAGTTGGCATGTCTGTGGAACAGGTACAACGGCTGTACGGTTACATGCACAGACAGGAGGAAATGGGCGAGCGTATCGGTCTGCAGAATGTCATCTATCGTCTGAAGCTTTACTACGGAAGCCGCTTTGAGCTTGATATTTGCAGCGCACCCGGCGAGGGGACAGAGATTCGTATTTTGATTCCGGCAGATGTGAAATGAGGCCTGCTTCCTTTAGTTTCCTAAGTAACACCTTTAGATTGGTGGGTGAACGAAATTCACGGCATTTTATAAAATGAAAGTGCTTACAATTTAGAGTGTGCGGAATTTCCAGTGCTTGAGGTATGTCCGTACAATGTTCACACACAACCGACAAAAGAGGCTGAAAGGGGAAGTCTGACATGACAAGCAAAAGGTTCGGGATCATCAGTCTAGTTATGGTCATGATGGCATCTATGATCGCTGCCTGCTCAGGAAGCTCGGGCAAGGAGCCTGCGCCGGGAGATAGCAAGGAAAAGGTGACCTTTACGTATTTTAACGCTAACTCGGGCAAGGACATGAACACGAATGAGACGCGGATCGGCAAAATATTGGAGGATCAGACGGGGGTAAACTGGAAGCTGGAGCATTTGGTGGGGGATGCCAACACGAAGATCGGTACGTTCATTGCCAGTAATGATTACCCGGACGCACTTGTACCTGAGGGCACGATTGATAAGCTGCTGGATGCCGGAGCTTTCATTCCCCTCAATGACCTGATTGACAGATATGGACCGAATATCAAGCGCGTATACGGACCTTATTACAACCTGATGAAGGCGGAGGACGGGAACATTTATTTTTTGCCGCTCAGTGCGGTGATAGGCGATTATTTGCCCGCGCCCAATATTGAGCAGGGAGCTTTTTGGGTGCAACGCAGGGTGTTGAAAGAAGCGGGATATCCAAAAATTAAAACGTTCGACGAATATGTGGTTCTGATTCGCAACTATGCGAAAAAGCATGCAGGCGAAGGATTGACCGGATACTTGGCGTTAACAACGCAGGATAAATTTTTTGCTTTTACGAACGCGCCGATGCATCTGGCAGGCTATCCAAACGATGGCGGCACGATTATTGATATGCAATCGCACCAGGCCACGGATTACGGAGATGAGGACATCACTAAACGGTATCTGAAAGAGCTGAATCAGCTCAACACAGAGAGCCTGTTCGATAAATCGTCCTTTGTGGACAATTACGATCAATATTTGGCGAAGCTGACTTCGGGCAAGGTGCTTGGCTTCTTCGATTATCGCTGGCAGGCGGGGCAGGCGTTGAGTAATCTTCAGGAAGCTTCCAAGCAATCAGGTAATGACGATCTGGAATATGTGGCTTTGCCCGTTGTGTACGATCAAAATATTAAGGATCAGTATCTTGATCCTCCATCATTCATTAATAACCGGGGCATTGGAATTACGGTTAGCGCCAAGGACCCGGTGCGTATGATCCAATTTTTTGACAACCTGCTGACAGATGAAAATCAGGTGTTATCCAACTGGGGAATCAAGGGCGAGACCTATGAGGTAGATGAAAAGGGACGCTTTTATCGTACTGAGAAGCAGATTACTGAGACTGGTAAGGATGCGTTCCGCGAGACATTCGGGTTCAAATATTTTGAATACAATTGGCCGCGATATGGCAACGGTTCTTCCCTGCCTGATGGTAACTCGGTTGGCCCGGGGCGGCAGCCTGAGGTTGCGCGTATGTCCTACACGGAGGGAGATAAAAAGCTGCTAAAAGCCTATGGTGTAGAGTCCTTCTCGCAAATGTTTTCTGCCCCAGACAAGCGCCCATGGTATCCGGCTTGGAGTATCCCGATTGCCCAAGGCTCACCTGCGCAGCTCTTCCAGCAAAAGAAGGGCGACCTGCAACGCAAATATTTCCCACGTTTAGTGCTGTCTGCACCGGGGCAGTTTGAGGCGATTTGGAATGAGTACACTACTGAATTCATCAAGCTGGATGTGAAGGAGTATGAGGAGCTGATTACGAAGGAGGTTGCCAAAAAAATCGAAACTGCTGGTAAAAAATAAAGGAGGAAGCAGCTATGGGCAACACGGCACCTGTCACGACCTCACAGAGCCATTTGCCGCCCTCACGGCGAACTGGCTTTAGCGGATTTATGCACAAGCTGAACCAGCAGCGGGCACTGGTATGGATGTCCATCCCTTTTTTAATCTGGTTGTTTATTTTCAAATATTTGCCTATCTGGGGCTGGACGATTGCTTTTCAGGATTTTAAGCCTGCCCGTAAGCTGCTCGATCAGCAGTGGGTTGGGTTGAAGCATTTCCGTTTTCTGTTTCAGGATGAACACTTTCTGCGGGTGATGCGCAATACGCTGGCGATGAGCTTCATTAATCTGGTGCTGGGCTTTGTAACTGCTATAATATTGGCAATTTTGCTGAATGAGCTTCGTCAGATCGTATTCAAGCGAGTGGTGCAGACGGTCAGCTACTTGCCGCATTTTATTTCGTGGGTCGTCGCGGCGAGCATTATCAGTACGGCGCTGTCTGCGGATGGCGGCATTGTCAATGAGGTGCTGATGTGGCTGGGGCTGATCAAGGAGCCTATCCTGTGGCTGGGCGAGGGAAGCTATTTCTGGGGCATTCTCGGTGCATCGGAAGTATGGAAAAATGTCGGCTGGAACACCATCATTTATTTGGCCGCGATGACGATGATTGATCCGTCACAGTATGAGGCGGCTGAGATGGACGGAGCCGGGCGTTTTCAGCGGATTTGGCATGTGACCTTGCCAGGATTAAAGCCTGTGTTCATCATCCTGCTCATTATGAACATCGGCAACCTGCTGGAATCGGGCTTTGAGCCGCAATATTTATTGGGTAACGGCATGAACGTGGATTACTCGGAAAATCTGGATATTTTTGTACTGAAATATGGTATTCAGATGGGTAACTTCTCGCTTTCGATTGCTGCCGGGATGTTTAAAACAGTAGTCAGCTTTATTTTACTATTTAGCGCCAATCATATTGCGAAGCGGTTAGGGGAGGAGAGGTTGTTCTGAGAAAAGAGTGAGTTATGGGGAGGGTGTATCGTCGCTTCGCGTGCAGATTGTTCTTCCGACCGCTGCCGCTTCTTCAGAACAATTCTGCCCGCTCCGCTGCTACCCGCCATAAAGTCACTTTTTTTAAGAACTGAGAGTGGTGGCAGGGGAGAACTTGAGGGAAGGCGCGTGCTCGCGCTCCCTTGGGTAACTGCGTCATGATGGATGGCTCAGCTTCGCTATCGCTTGTTTTTAGGACTGAGCTAGTGGTGGTGATAACAGAAGGTGCGTGTTCATGCATATTACAGGTGCAGGTCAGTGGATTTTTAACAGGCCGCTTCGCGGACCTTACCAAGGCCTTATGGACGAACTGAATTACAACTTCTAATAGAGATAATAATCCCCAATAATCCACTCAAATTGCCACACATCTAACTACTCATATAACCGTTCCAAATAACAGTACCAACAGCTCCAATAACAATTAATCGAACTAGAGTGCTTAAGCTATTTTTTAGAAAGGAGAGGGAGTTATGGGCAAAGGAAAAGCGTTGCATGGGCGGTTTCGGGCGCCATCGGATCGGATGTTTGATGCGTGCAATATTGTATTTATGCTATGTCTGATGGTGTTCACGCTGTATCCATTTTTGAATACGCTGGCGGTTTCGCTGAATGAAGCGAATGATTCGATTCGGGGTGGTATTTATTTGTGGCCGCGTGAATTTACGTGGAGTAATTACGAATTTATATTCAAGGAAGCGACGATTTTTCATGCCACGTTAATTTCTGTGCTGCGTACGGTGACGGGTACGGTGACCTCGGTGTTTTGTTGTGCGATGGTGGCGTATACGATCAGTCGGCCGGAGTATGTGCTGCGCAAATTTGTCTCGATTGCTTTTATTTTGACGATGTATTTTAACGGTGGATTGATTCCAAACTTTCTCCTGATTCGTGAGCTGGGGATGCTTGGAAGCTTCTGGGTGTATATCGTGCCTGGGCTGATCGGGGTGTTCAATGTGATTGTGATTCGCTCCTTTATTGAAGGCTTACCGGAAGGGATTTTGGAGTCGGCGCGTATAGATGGGGCGGGCGAATTTGCGACTTTTATGCGTATCGTTTTGCCGCTGTGTGTCCCGGTGCTGGCAACGGTGTCGCTGTTCACGGCGGTGGCGCAATGGAACTCCTGGTTCGATGTATTTTTGTACAATTCGTCGTATGAGCAGTGGAGCACCCTCCAGTATGAGCTGATGAAAATATTGCAAAATTCCAACACGTCCGTGAACGCTCAGGATTATGCCAGCCAATTCGCAGGCTCGGAAAATCTGGCGAAGTCGGTCACTCCTACTTCCATTCGTGCCACGATGACGATTGTGGCGTCTGTGCCTATTATTTTAGTTTACCCTTTTTTGCAAAAATATTTTGTGAAGGGTATGACTTTGGGTGGTGTCAAGGGATAAGCAAGGACCGGAAATGTGTGAAACTCACTTTCTTATATTTTGAAAATATGGGCATGGGAGGGATTGTGTTGAGGTCATTTTTGTACAAATCTTTTGGTCTGGTGCTGGTCGGGGTGCTGTTATTGCCAGTGGGGTGGTGGGGCCCGTCTGTAGCGGAGGCGACCCCAACTGTGGAACATTCCCCGCCAGTTGCGGATACGGTTCTGCCGACTGGAAGTGTGAATAAGACCATCGGGACGTATGGATTTGAGCAAGGCAACGGTGAGGGCTGGAAGCCTCGAGGGACTTATACCCAAATCGCATCCGTCTCAGAAGCTGCATATGGCAGCGTACACAGCCTGAAGGTAACCGCTCGCACGGAGGTTTGGAACGGTGCGGAGTTGGCTGTGAAGTCGCTGTTGCAGCCGGGTGTGGAATATGAGATTAGCGGCTATGTGAAGCTGGACGGCAATTCTACGACGCCGAGCTTGATTAAGTTTACGATGGAGCAGCAGCCGACAGGCGGGGCTACGACATGGAAAACGATTGCGCAGAAGGAGACGATGGATACATCGTGGGTCAAACTTCAAGGAACATATACGTTCACCGGGGGGATGGATGCATTGAAGCTGTATGTGGAAAGCTCGAATCCCGCGCAGGCCTATTATCTGGATGAGGTGGAAATCAGGCAGGTATCAGAAACGCCAACGGAGCCGACAAGTGGTATCGTATCCGGTTTCGAAGATGGTACGGCTCAAGGCTGGGTATCCCGTATGGGTACCGAGACGGTGCAGGTGTCGAATGTCGATGCACGAACCGGATCGTACAGTCTGTTGACGACAGGCAGACAACAAACATATGCCGGGCCAAAGCTGGACGTGACTGCTACGGTGCAAAAAGGCAGCCGTTACATGGTCAGCGCTTGGGTAAAGCTGGCACCGAGCGAGCAGCAGCCTGCCAAGGTGCGGCTCAGCGTGCAGCGCGATCATCAAGGTGAAAGTACGTATGAAACTGTGGTAGGCAACACGGCTATCACAACTGGGGGATGGACGCATTTGTCCGGAACGTATACTCTCGCGCATGAGGCAGATACCGTCTCTATGTATTTTGAAACGGCAGAAGGTAAGGCTTCCTTTTACATGGATGATTTCGAGCTGTCGCTTGTGCCGCCGCTGGCTATTGAGAAGGACATTCCCTCTTTGCATGGATTGTATCAGGGACAGTTCAGCCTCGGTACGGCTATTGAAGCTTTCCAGACAGAAGGGGCTTACGGGGAACTGGTGCAGAAGCATTTTAACAGCGTCGCCGCCGGAAATGCGATGAAGCCGATCTCCTTGCAGCCGTCCGAAGGACAGTTCCATTGGGAAGAAGCAGACCGGATTGTGCAATTTGCACAGCAGCATGGGATTGCTATCCGTTTCCATACACTGGTGTGGCATAACCAGACCGGGGACTGGATGTTTAAGGATAAGAATGGACAGCCGATGACACCGACCGCGGAAAATAAAAAGCTTTTGCTGGATCGGCTGGAGACGCATATTCGTGCTGTTGCAGCCCGTTATAAAAATGCAATCACCGACTGGGATGTGGTGAATGAAGTCATTGATCCCGACCAGCCGGACGGTATGCGCCGCAGCAAGTGGTATCAGATTACCGGCACGGATTATATTGACAAAGCATTCCGTGTCACGAGGGAAGCGGCAGGTCCGAACGCCCGACTGTTCATTAACGATTACAACACGCATGAACCGAAGAAACGGGATTTTCTATACAATTTAGTGCGTGATTTGCTCGCTAAAGGTGTACCGATCGATGGCGTAGGTCACCAATCACATATCCGACTGGAGTTTCCTGCTGTTGGCGAGATTGAGCAGTCCATTGAAAAGTTTGCTTCGCTCGGCCTGGATAATCAGATTACGGAGCTGGATATGGGCCTGTATTCTAATGATACAGATCGCTACGAAACGATACCTGAAGCCATGCTGATCCGGCAGGCTTACCGCTATCGGGCGTTGTTCGATATGTTTTCAAGGCAGCAGGAGCATATCAGTAATGTGACGATTTGGGGTACGGATGATGGAAATACGTGGCTCAGTATGTTCCCGATTGCCCGGCTGGATAAGCCGCTGCTGTTCGACGAACGGTTAAAGGCCAAATATGCCTATTGGGCGCTTGTTGACCCGTCCAAAGTACCACCCTTGCCTGCGGGGAGAAACGAATAGCAGCATAGTAAAGCGATGGACCTTCCGACTTTATAGCGCAGAAAAACAGGCCGTCTTCGTATGTTCATGTGACATGTAAAAGACGGCCTGCCTGGTTATCGTAAAAGTATAGCGACTCTACTCCAGATTGGCGTGTTGACCAAACATAGATTCAGAAGTCAGCTTGCGTAGCTCCATCGTTTTGAGCACCAATGCATCGCCATACAGCAGCAAGGTTTGCTCAAATAGTGAACCCATGGGCTGAATGGTTTGGTAATCCTTGTTGGATGGGTCCTTGGGTGCGCCTGGAAGCTTGACGATAATATCAGCCAGCTTGCCAATGGTCGATCCAGGGGAAGTGGTCAGAAGTGCCAGAGAAGCCCCCAGCTTTTTCGCCTTTTCTGCCATCGAGGTCAGACTTTTGGTTTCACCAGAGCCTGAACCGATAATCAGCAAGTCGCCTTCGCCCAAGCCGGGAGTTACCGTTTCCCCGACCACATAAGCCTGAACACCCATATGCATCAGCCGCATCGCCAGCGAACGGATCATGAACCCGGAACGGCCTGCGCCTGCGACAAACACCTTATTCGCTGAGGCAATGGACTGGATCAGTTGCTCTGATTCCTCATCACTGACTAGCTGTGGAACCCATTGCAGCTCCTTGAGCACCTCGGATAAATATTGAGAGGTTTCCATTGGAATTAACCTTGTTTAATGAGCTGCTGCATTTGGGAAGCAACGGCTTTTTTGTCGTCCTCGCCAGTGATCCCGCCGCCCACAATAACCAGATCCGGTTGAGCCTTAACTACCTCAGCCAGTGTGCTCAGCTTAATGCCGCCAGCAACCGCTGTTTTGGAGTTTTTCACGACTTTTTTAACCGTTTGCAGTGCTTCGAACGGGCTTTGTCCTTCAGCTTGCAGATCGTAGCCTGTATGCACGCAGATGTAGTCTACGCCGAGAGCGTCGATTTCTTTCGCGCGTTGCTCCAGGTTTTTAACACCGATCATGTCCACCAGGATTTTTTTGCCGCCTTGTTTTTTCGCTTCTTCTACCGCACCTTTGATCGTTGCATCTTCAGCTACAGCCAGAATCGTAACGATATCTGCGCCAGCTTCGGAAGCTTTCATCACTTCGTAACCGCCTGCATCCATAACTTTCAGGTCAGCCAGCACTTTCAGATTCGGGAATGCTTCTTTCATTGCTTTTACCGCATGAAGTCCTTCATTAATGACAATCGGCGTACCGATTTCTACGATATCAATATACGATTCTACTTCTTTTACCAATGCAATGCCTTGCGGGATATCTACTAAGTCTAAAGCCAATTGAAGTTCCATGTTATTAACTTCACTCCTTTAGTGAATTTGTATTGGATGAACAGGTACATGCTCTGTTGAGTGCTGTGAATACTTTGGTTTCATGCACAGGTTTGATTGTAAGCCCCCGGTATCCGATTGAAAAGTACGCACTATTTCGTAACGTAGTTACCCTGACGATACTATGACTTCTTTTTGACCTCCTTTGGAGGGCCTGATTCACATCTTTGTTATGGATTATTTCTATAGCAGGATTCATTTATTCATCGGCTATAAACCATACATGACTATGTTAGGTTGCAAAAGAAACTGCATATCTATGATTGAATTGACTTCAAGTTAGCTTTTGTCTATATTTGTAATATACTGGTATGCTAGAGGAATGACAACGCGGATGCTCCTGATGAGAATACATGGGTAAACGTCATTTTCAGGATAGGGAGGCGGGTTTTAGTGGAAGAGGTCCTGAATCAAAGGGAAGCTATTTATTTGTTGTCGGACAGCCACGAACTCGACAAGGCTTGTGAGTTGTTTAGAATCAGCTACACACATAACGATTGGGATGAAGCGAACAAGGTTGCAGACTATCTGCATGCTTTGGCTGAAAGCCTGTATCACATCCAACTGAGAAATGCTGCGGACGGCAAGCACGAGATATTGAATACCAAACATCCATTGGTATTTTATTATGCATACAGTTATTTGGCTAAATCTATTTATTTTCAGAATAAGGGTAAGTATCAAGAAGCCAGAGAATATATTATGAAGTACGGCGAAATGGGTTGGTTTATGGGGCTGGATGAGAGCGGCCATGAAGAAGTGGAAAGATTTCGTTTTCTCGCCAAGGCCAACCTGTACACGATTGAATTGCTTTCGGGAAAACGGGAGCTTCTGACCGAATATGTTCAATTTCTTCACGCCAATGATGAGGAACTGCTTCCAGGATTGGTCGGTATTGCCGAAGCAGCTAATTTGAATAATTGGAATATTGACGATCTGCTGAATGATTTTGCCCACGATATTGAGATATTTGAAGGTTATGAAGATAGAGGAAACCGCGTATATTATTTAAAGCTGGTTAACCAATTAGCCATTTATTATTTCAAACAGGAGCAGTACACGGTTGCGTTAAATTATGTCCTTGCTTCTCTGCAATTCTCTGTTAGTGTAGAAGCAGATGCCGATTTCAGGACACTGGTCGCTCTGTTTGAGGCTTATCGAGATTTGGCAACATCGTCACAGCAAGAGCAATATCAAACCATTTTATTAAGGGGGCTTCATAATGAAAAAGGCTTTAATCTCGGTAACTATGGTCTTGGTGTTTCTTAGTATTGTGATTCCGGCGGGAACTGTACTGGGTGAGCTAGACCCCGTGAATCCTGCCAATCATGGGGTGTTCTCTGTTACTGTTTAAACTTGATTGGATTGATAAGTCCCAGCAGGGATTTTGTAAATAAAGGGAGCGTACTTTAACGCATGTGAAATGATGCGATAAGTGGCTCCCTTTTTCATGTCAGGATTTTGCAAACTCCTCATGTGTAAACTATGTTATTTTACGATATAGGAAGTCAAGTTCTTCGCCAGATGCTGCATCGTTTCACTCGCTTGTTGCATACGCTCCATTATTTCGGTAAAAGAGTTTACGAGCGTCGCTTGCTCCTGCGAAGAAGCAACAATTTGCTCAATTTCCTCTTCCATCTGACGAACGGAGTTTTGTACATCCTTGAGAGCCGCTTCAATGTCAACTGTCGCTTTTTTGGATTCTACCGAGAGTTTACGCACTTCTTGAGCGACGATACCAAAGCCTGCTCCTGCTTCTCCGACACGTGCCGCTTCAATGGCAGCATTTAATCCAAGCAGGTTGGTTTGGTCGGAGATTTCTTTGATGAATACAGCGACCTGATTGATTTTACCCGAGTTTTGTACGGCAATTTGGGTATTCTTCAAAATCTGCTCACTGGTAGCCTGTAGCTCCTCGGAATGCGCTGCTACATGCTGCACCATGTCAATGAGATGCTCGGTGATGGAAAGGTTCTCAGTGACGATTTGATCCAACTGATTCTTGTTAGTCAAATTATAGGAAGCAGCAAATGCTGCAACGACCTCGCCATTTTCGTCAAACACAGGAATACTGACCATATCAAGAGGATACCCCAGCAGTTCAGCAGGAACGTGGGTCAGGCTGGGCTCACGCCCATTTTTAAGCATGGAAAAATTTTGGTAGCCCTTGAGCAGCTCTGAGCCGACTTCAAAGCCGAGCTCCATCCCCTCCGACTCGCTATAAGCCAGTACATGAGTACGGTCAAAGAGGCAAAGGGTTACCTTCTCACGCATAATCTGTTGTATGTAGGGAATGGATGCAATTAATGCATCTACTGTATTCAAATATATTACCTACCTTTCTTTACTAAATATATATTTTATAGTTATGTATTCATTATCGGTCTTTAGAGTGATAAAAGTTATAAATGTAATGAAAAATTCAACGGGTATGAGAGTTTCAGAAAAAAGGCACACCGCTTCCAGTCAGGAAACGATATGCCTTTTCGTTTTATAATGATGCAAAAGCTTCTTGTATTCGGATCACTCGCCGCGCTGTTCGAATAATTGTACGATTTCGACAATGACCTTGGTTGCAAGCACCATGTTGTCCACAGAGACATACTCGAATTTGCCGTGGTAGTTCTCCCCACCTGTAAAAATATTCGGTGTAGGCAGTCCCATATAGGACAGCTGTGAACCATCTGTACCGCCGCGAATCGGCTTGATGATCGGATCAATGCCCAGCTTTGTCATCGCTTCATGGGCAACATCCACGATGTGCTTGACGGGCTCGATTTTCTCCTTCATGTTGTAATACTGATCTCTCAGCTCCAGAACGATACGGTTTTCTCCATATGCGGCTTGCAGCTCTTTCACCACGTTCGTTAAGTAAGCCTTCCGGTTTTCAAAGCTTTCACGATCAAAATCACGGATGATATAGTACAGTTTGGCTTGTTCTACCGTACCCTCAAATTCCAGCAAATGATAAAAGCCATCGTATCCGTCCGTGTATTCCGGAGCTTCATTCGCCGGCAATCGTCCGTTCAGCTCCATGGCAATTTTGACGGCGTTAATCATTTTGTTTTTGGCTGTACCAGGATGGACATTAACGCCATGAATAGTAATATGGGCGGCTGCGGCGTTGAAGCTTTCATATTCCAGTTCTCCAAGCGGTCCACCATCCACTGTATACGCATATTCAGCACCAAAAGCAGCTACATCAAACCGTTCCGGTCCTCTTCCAATCTCCTCGTCCGGTGTAAATGCGACGCGAATCTTGCCGTGCTGGATCTTCGGGTGATCCAGCAGATAATGTATGGCTGTCATAATTTCTGCGATCCCGGCTTTGTTATCTGCACCAAGCAATGTGGTACCGTCCGTTGTGATCAGGGTGTGACCTTTATATTGAGGCAGCTCGGGAAACTCGCGCGGAGAGAGTGTCACACCCAGCGACGTATTCAGCGTAATGTCGCCCCCATCATAGTTTTCAATCAATTGAGGCTTTACCCCTGCGCCAGTCATTTCGGTAGCGGTATCGAGATGGGCCAAAAAGCCGATAACCGGAACTTCTTTATCCGTATTGGAAGGAAGGGTTGCCATGACATAACCGTTGTCGTCCATAGTTATGTCCGCCATACCAATGGCTTTCAGTTCGTTGACCAGCAGGTTGCCCAGTGTGAGCTGTCCGGGCGTGGTTGGGCAAGTATTGCTGCTTTCATCGGCTTGGGTATCTACCTGAACATAAGTGGTCAGGCGTTCAATCAGTTCCTGTTTCATACGTATATCCTCCTTGGTGTCATTTCTGATATGAACCATATTTTATCATGATTGGACTTGTTATATGAAAAATTTGGCTTAACCTTCTAAAACGACAGCTTGTGTTGTACAGAGACGACGAGTAAGATAACAGTAAAAGAACGTAAAAATGGAGTAAAACCATCAAAGGAGTATGCAATGCCTACGTTAAAAGATATTGCTCAGGAGGCGGAAGTTTCCATATCAACAGTCTCTCGGGTATTGAATTATGATGAAACATTGTCAGTGTCAGAGGAAACGCGGCGTAAAATTTTTGAAGTTGCCGAACGGATGAAATATACGACTGTTAAACGTAAAAATGGCGGTATCGGGCGTCAGCCTCGTAAAAAGGCCGAGGGGCCGATCCGGCTCGGTATGGTTCATTGGTTTAGCGCGTATCAGGAACTGGAGGACCCGTATTATCTGTCCATCCGATTCGGCGTGGAAAAGGAATGCCGCCAGAGCGGAGCGCAATTGGAGCGCATTTTTCGGCGGGAAGACCTGTCCGCACTAAAGACACTGTCCGAAGAGCTGCACGGGCTGATCGTTCTCGGGCACTTTAGCAGCAAGGAAGTGGAGCGTATGCTGGAGCTTCCTGTTCCTTGTGTTTTTCTGGATCACCCGGTAGAGCGTACGGGGGCGGACTATGTCGTCATTGACCTCGCTCGTGCTGCGGCGGACGCGCTGGATTATTTGATGGACGCGGGCCATCGCCACATCGGTTATGTGGGCATGGGTAAGGATGAGCAGGCCCATGATTCCGATCAGGCGGAGATGGATGCCCGCTATGAGACCTTTTTGCGGTATAAAGGGCAGCATGGGCTATGCACGTCGAACGACGTTCATGTGTGCGGCGGAACGGCGGCAGACGGCTTTCGTGCGATGGAAGCGGCCATTCTGGCGGGGCCAGGGAACCTGCCTACAGCCTTCTTTGTTGCGAGCGATTCGGTGGCGATTGGCGTATTAAAGGCGCTGGAGCAGCACCAAATTGCTGTCCCTGAACGTATTTCAATCGTCGGCTTCAATGATATTCCGACAGCGGAATATTTGACACCGTCGCTGACGACGGTCAAGACGTATACCGAATTGATGGGAGAAACGGGCGTTCAGCTCTTGCTGCATACGGTGCGCAACGGTCCAAATGAGGTCGGTCGCAAGGTCACCATTCCGACCGAGCTGATGATTCGTAACAGCAGTGCGTCGCCGTTTACGGCTTCGATATAGAAATGTGCTCCATTGTGTATTTCATGATCTTCACAGCTCCGGATGCCGGGGCTGTTTTTTTGTATGGACAGATGAAAAAAACGGAATTGACAAATACTTTGTAAATGCTTACATTAAAAATATATTTATTTTACTAAGTTTTACTCGTTATTTTTACTTGAATATTTTACTATGGTATCAGATTGGAAAATAAAAGGTTGAGGTGACTGCCCATGCGTACCATTTTGCCGTTGAATGACCAGTGGTTTTACCGTCCTGAATATGTTGAGAGCGAAATAAGCGCAGGAATTGATGCGAGTCGGTATGAGCCCATTCTGCTGCCACACACCAATGTAGAGCTGCCGTATAACTATTTTGACGACAAGGCGTTTCAGTTTGTTTCCACGTATAAAAGGGAGTTGGACATTCCGACGGATGCCAAGGGGAAACGGGTGTACGTCGATTTTGAAGGGGTCATGACTTATGCGGAGATATATCTGAATGGGGTAAAAGCGGGGGAGCATAAAGGTGGCTACACGCCGTTCAGTATTGAATTGACCGGACTTGCGGAATATGGCGGCTCCAACGTGCTAACGGTCATTGTCGATTCCACGGAACGGGATGACATCCCTCCTTTTGGGGCAGTTATTGACTATCTGACCTACGGTGGTATTTACCGCGAGGTGCAGCTGCGAGTTGTCGAGCCTGTGCATCTCGGCACGGTATTCCTCCAAACACCGGAGCCGCTTGCGGCAAGCAAGGCGGTACGCGTGGTCTTGGAGCTGGAGGGGATTGGTGATCAGGAGAACGATTTGACGGTTGCCCTGCGACTGCTGGACGGAGCGAACGTGAAGGCGGAGACCGGGCCGACAGCAGTGGCGGCAGCGGAGGTGACGCTGGAACTGAACGAGCTGGGCGGCCTGCAGCTTTGGGATATAGATGATCCCAAGCTGTATGAAGCAGAGCTGACGCTGCTAAGAGACGGGGAAGAGCTGGATCGGCTGAATGTGCGCTTTGGCTTCCGCGAAGCCGAATTCCAGCCGGATGGATTTTACCTGAACGGGCGAAAGATCAAGCTGCTCGGCTTGAACCGCCATCAGTCTTACCCGTATGTCGGCTATGCCATGCCGAAAAGAGCGCAGCGCCGTG
The DNA here is from genome assembly GCF_044907935.1 of Paenibacillus sp. RC21. Classification (NCBI taxonomy): domain Bacteria; kingdom Bacillati; phylum Bacillota; class Bacilli; order Caryophanales; family Paenibacillaceae; genus Paenibacillus; species Paenibacillus sp. RC21. The sequence continues at coordinate 400,594 of NZ_JBIYCS010000004.1, read as the reverse complement.
ATGCCGATGTACTCAAAGAGGAATTGGGCCTGAATATGGTGCGGACATCGCATTACCCGCAGTCCCGTCATTTCCTGGACCGTTGCGATGAGATCGGATTGCTCGTTTTTGAGGAAATTCCGGGCTGGCAGCATATCGGCGGCGAAGCGTGGAAGGAACAGGCGGTAAAGGATGTAGAGGACATGATTATCCGTGATCGTAATCATCCGTCTATTGTGATCTGGGGCGTGCGGATTAATGAATCGCAGGATGATCATGAGCTGTACGCACGTACTAATGAGCTTGCACGCAAGCTTGATCCGACTCGTGCGACTGGCGGCGTGCGCTATATTGTAGGCAGCGAGCTGCTGGAAGATGTGTATACGATGAACGATTTTGTTCATGACGGTGGGCATAAAAAATATTTGGCGAAGGAAATTCGCAATTTCGATACGTACGACGATACAGAAGGCGTAGATGGCGAAACGACAGGCTTGCGTCAGCCTTCCCTCGTCACGAAGCTGGATCACCCAGTCCCTTATCTGGTGACGGAATATAACGGGCATATGTATCCGACCAAACGTTTTGATCAGGAGGAACGGGTAATGGAGCACGCGCTGCGCCATACGCGGGTCCAGAACGCCTCCTATGCCGATGAAGGTATTGCTGGTGCGATTGGCTGGTGCGCTTTTGACTACAATACCCACGCGGATTTTGGTTCTGGCGATAAAATCTGCTACCACGGTGTCATGGATATGTTCCGCCTGCCCAAATTCGCAGCGAACGTGTATCGCAGTCAGAAGCGGGTCGAGCAGGAAGTCATTTTGGAGCCAGTCACTTACTGGTCACGTGGCGAACGGAACATCGGGGGCGTTGTGCCGCTGGTTGTGTTCACCAATTGTGATGAGGTGGAATTCATTTATGGTGACGAGCGCAAGGGCGTCTATCGTCCAAACCAGGAAAAGTATCCGGCGCTTCCGAATCCTCCCGTCGTCATCGACGAGCTGACAGGCCACTGGGGCATGAAGTGGGAAGATGCCGTGTTCATCGGGTACGTGGACGGTCAAGAGGTCGTTCGCAGACGCTATTCCCGTAATCCCGTACCCACGGAGCTGCGTGTAGCTGCCGACGATACAGTGCTGGAAGCGGGAGATTGGGATGTCACGCGAGTTGTAGTGGATGCTCTGGATGAATACGGCAACGTCTTGCCGTTCTATGCTGATCCGGTTTCCGTGGAGGTCGAGGGAGCGGGTGAATTAATCGGTCCGTCCAGCCTATCGCTAATTGGTGGGCGTATTGCGTTCTGGATTCGTACGAAGGGTGAGGCTGGCAATATCCGCGTGAAGGTTTCCGCGCCATCTCGTTTTAGTCCGCAGGAAGTGAGTATTCATGTGCAGTAGAGTTAAAATGAAGAACATTTAACGATATATGATGTGGGTTATTTCTTCGTTTATTTAAGAAGGGGTTGTCGATCAGGTTCTGCAAAGGATCTGAGAAGGCAACCCTTTTTTGGCCTGTGTATAGGGACTCTAATCTATGAGTCTGTTAATTTGTGTATTATTGCTGAGTCAGTTGACGTTGCGTTCATAGATTGGAAGCATAGAATACACTATCAAGCGCAAGGGAGGTGAATCCTATGGCGATTCTATTACCTCAGCAATTCTATTCTCTCGCTGCTAATATTGGTAAATCATACTTTGAAAACCTGAACGGTGGCGCGAATGCTACAATTACCGTTAATAATAACGGTCCGGCTCCGATCAATCTTGTCGTTACTCGTGTCAACGCACCCGTGATCACTTATGTTATCCCTCCAACTAACAGTCTCACGTTGGCTGTTGCTTTACTACTGGTAGCCGCTCTTCAGACTACCGCAGCTGGAGCAGCTACGGGTACGATCCAGATTGCGACAGCTGATTTTTAAGCTGTAACGATCTGTTCCTCTAGCTCTAGTTTGCCGTAAGGTGAGCTAGAGCTTTTTGCTTTGAAAATTTTCTGAAACTTTTTTTAGGTTGTGCCGATATATACATATGGCATAGTAAATACACATCGAAAAGGAGCATCCCCTTTATGAGCTTTAGCAATCCGGTTTTACGTGATGACATCTTCGTGCGTGAAGATGAAAGAGAAGCTAGCGAACAACGCATGACCATCGGGGGCACGATTAACAAAACGCTGCTCCTGCTGGTTCTGCTGATTATCGCGGGCAGTATCACCTGGTATATGACCTACCAAGGTACAGTAGAGGTATTATCCTTGATCACCGCAGGCTCACTTGGCATGGTCGGAGTAGCGCTGGCTATATCCTTTTTTCCCAAATCGGCCCCGTTTCTATCGCCTGTTTACGCGATTCTGAGCGGTTTTGCTTTAGGCGGAATTTCAGCTTTTATGGAATATGACTATCCCGGCATCGTGGCGAATGCGATTTTGCTGACGGTGGGCATTTTGTTTTTGATGCTCTTTATGTATACACAGCGGATCATTAAGGTTACCCGGGGCTTTATCTCCTTCGTTGTCTTGTGTACGTTGGCGATTTTCCTGGTGACGCTGGTCGACTTTATTTTGAACTTTTTCGGGATGAATGTTCCGTATATTCATGAGACAGGCTGGCTTGGTATCGGTATCAGTCTGTTTATCGTTGTGATAGCGGCTTTGAATCTGCTGCTGGATTTTAATTTCATCGAGGAGCAAGCGGATCAAGGCGCACCGAAATATATGGAGTGGTATGGCGCGTTTGCATTGCTGGTGACTTTAGTGTGGCTGTATGTGCGGATTTTGGAGCTGTTGTCCAAATTCAGTAAGAGAGACTAAGTGTCTGCGATTCATGAATAGTTTCACTTCATGTGCAGATAGGTGCAGGATAAGGAGAAGAGGACGGCTGAGGGCCACCTGCTGATGCAAGTGGCCTTTGCAGTTACCTGTTAACACCGTGATTGAAAGGAACAATGGTTGAATTTGAAGAAGGAAAAGAAACCGGATTCAAAATACTAAAAAATGTCATCCGCATAAATGTAACTACTAATGTTTTTCTCATGTGAATGCACTCCCTGTAAGATATTGTGATACTTTGTCAGCTGTTCCGTTGTTGCAAACATGCCAAATGTATAAATTAGGACAGATTCAGTACAATTTGGCTCATAACTCTAAAAAAGAAACTAGGCCGAAAACTAAACTGCGTTCTGGACCACTGTTTGCATACATAGCCTACGCTGAACTGATGTGCGCACATGCTTGTGATGCGAAAGGAAACCATAAACAGGCAATAGAACATATTCAAGGTTATGCTGATCTAAGTTGGGTAAAAGAGAATGACGATGAATCACTTTATTGGAAAAACCAATTTCAGCAATGGGCTAAAATTAATACTTACGTAAACAGGCTTATGTCTGGAGATATTAGCGTTCTACCGGATTACGTTGAGCACATATTAGGCGAAAAACATATTTTTGCTGAACTTTTAAACGTCATAGAAGTAGCTAATCGATACGACATCGACATTGATCATATTCTTCAGCACTTTGAACCCCAAATTGCAGCTTATCGAAACCAAGCTTATACGAGTACATTAGCAGAGCGGCAAGTTATACTCGAAGAAAATGTACGATTCTGGTATAAGTTAGCCAAGTACAACCTGAATAGAGGCAGATACTCATATGGTTTCAAATGTTTAATAGATGCTTTTGAAAAAGCCATTACTCTTAAACATGCACTTCTTATTGCTAATTGTGTTGGTTTGTTTGAGCGTTTCAGAGCAAATGCTGAACCTGGAATACTAGTTCGGTACAACATGTGGGAAAGAAATGATCGAAAAGACGGCTTTGCTATTTGTAGCGATTAGCTTTTTACTGGTATTCGCACTACCAGTTCCAATCGGAATCCCAAGCTCAAGCACAATCCAAGTTCAAGGACACATTGGGACATTTTAAGCAAGTATCGATTTATTACCATAGGCCAGCCTTTGGCTGGTCTTTTTTTTGTAGCTTTTTGGCTAAAAAATGATCATGCTGTATTTGTTCATTATCCTCTAAAATGAAATTCATTAGGAGGTTGAAGGCATGAACATAGATGAAACTTTAACGATAAATCAACAGTTGGAAAGCGCACGTCAACGATTGCATGATCTTTATGAACAGTATGGTTTTGGACATGCTTGCGTACTTGAGCAGGCTATGATTTTGGACGAACTAATTAATCAGTACAATCGTATGTATCAGACTAAGAAGTTACATCACCACTATGTTCAGTCAGAAACCTTAGAAGCCACATCCTTTGTATGCAAAAATATTCCTCTTCCCAATCCCACATAACGCTCATAATTATTCTATAAAATGAATTATTTGAGAAAAAAATAAAAATACATTCCTATGTAATAAAATATAAAATTTGTTTTTTATTAACTGCAAAGTGTGATATCTGATGGAACAGACTCAGAAAAGGCTATGGTTGTCGGTGGATATATCATTTAGGAGAGAGTGGACAGAATAATAAATTGACCTTGGAGGAAGTGAATGACCTCATGGCTGCGTATGAGCTGCTTTCTTCAAAACCTATTCAACCTTTCAAAAGGCAATAAAAAAAGCCACTCATCATTGAGCGACTTATCTGTCTATGTATTACGGTTATCAGCATGAGAATACCGATATCTGACTTTTATATTAAGCTTTATATACTTTATGTGCACCAAATGAACACAGGCGCTTATTTAAAACCCGAAAAAGAAACAGCAATAAGACCTATTCCCGTAAGCGGGATGCAAAACGCTGTGCTGTTGCATAAAAGCATTTGTACTTAGTTACTAGAGAGGAATGACAAGATCATTTTACTGATTACTGAAAATGACCGTCAAAGAGCAAAAATCGGTAGAAACCGGAAAATGAACGATTAAACCACAAGAAGCTGGCGTTTGCTCACTTTCTCAATGCTAATTGTCCCAAGCGGTACGCTTGCCCATGTTCTCACCGTTTTTCATGGCCTGGAAACATTCAGTACAGAATCGGATGCCCAATGAAACATCCGCCCTTCATAATACCTCCGGGTGAAGTAAGGTTAAGATAGAAATTACCAGTAGACCAAGCGCTTCCGTTAATTTCATCAAATGTTTTACCCGGCTGTACTTTTCCACTCATCTTAACTGGACCACTAGCTGATCCCTGAGTTACTGTTATATTAATTGGGGCACTCCCGTCATTTGACACAAACACTCTAGCATATCCATATCCCGGATCAATGTAGAAACGCTCTGACATGTCAGTATTCCCAAGAGACTTAGCTAGTACCTTATTAGTGGCCTGAGGAGTAATGACGTGATCCCCCACTTTTGGCGCATTCACATCAGTCGTAGCTGCTGCAGAAGCAGTTAATGGAATTGCAACAGCTAAAGACAAGACCGAAAGCAAAGAAGCCTTTTTAATGTTCTTCATATACAAAACCTACTCTCTTTTTCAAATTTTGTTTTTACTCTAAACCAGTCATAAATTTCCTTATTGAGTTAATAAAAGTGATCCCCTCTTTCCAAGATAAGGATAGAAAAGCCTTGATTAATCAACTTCCAATATCTTAATGAGGCACGCTACGGAATTGAACCGCGCAAGGGTTCTGACCAGGCTGTTCATGTTTCCGCTGGTTAACTGGTACCTTGCCTGCCTGCACGTGCCGTAAAGCCTCGGATGATCTCTGGGAAATGGTTCTGGATGAAGCTGATTTAAAGAAGTTCTGCTGCGAGCTGCTCTCGTCATCGGTCAAAGTTGTTTGTTTTTGTTTTTAACTCTGAGTTGCTGTTCCATTTTTTAAGTATTTCATTCCCGAGGAGTTTGCAAAAATCAAATAAGCGACTTCCAATGAACAATATATAGATCGAGATGGTCTAGTTCGTCTATATATTGCACTTCGGAGCGACTGGAATCGAATTTTGCAAAATCCTGTCCACAAAAACTATCCAAAAAAAGCACACAAATTTGTGTGATCAGGCTATGGAGAAACCTCCTATTTTTGCGAGTAGTAAAAGAACCTGTTTAAAAACTGCATTTTACGTTAAATACATAGAAGTTAGGTAAAACATAACGACAGTAAGTAAAGGAGTGGGGCCTATGTATCAAGTGGTGCTGGTGAGGCATGGAGAAAGCGTATATAACCGCCAAAATCTGTTTACAGGCTGGACGGATGTCGACCTGACCGAGCAGGGAACCCATGAAGCTATAGAGGCGGGCCGTATTCTCAAGGAGGCCGGGTATACGTTTGATCTGGCGTTCGCTTCGGTGCTAAAACGATCCATTCGTACGCTGTATCACATTTTGGACGAGCTGGATCATTTGTGGATACCCGTGCAGAAGTCGTGGAAACTGAACGAACGCCATTATGGTGCTCTTCAGGGACTCAGCAAGCTGGATTCTGCCGTCCAATACGGCGAGGAGCAGGTTCATATCTGGCGGCGCAGCCTGACGGTACGGCCTCCCATGCTGGATGAACAGGATGAACGCAGTCCTCACAGGGAGGAACGATACCGTAACATTAAGCCGGAAGAGCTGCCGCTTGGGGAAAGTTTGGAGGATACCGTGCATCGGGTCGGTGAGTTTTGGAAGCAGCGGATTGTGCCCTTGGTGCAAAAAAAGGAACGGGTCATTATTTCCGCGCATGGCAACACCCTGCGGGCATTGATCAAGTACATGGAGAATTTGGACGAAACCGCACTGCTGGATTTGAATATTCCGACTGGCATTCCGCTGGTATATGAGCTGGACGAGCATATAGATCCCATTCGGCGCTTCTATCTTGGTGATCCGAGTCATGTGGAGGCGAAAAAACAGGTTGTGGCTAACCAAAGCAAGGTGACGGAGTGATTTTCGATAAAAAAAGAGGACAGGGCGCATCCTCGCATCCTGTCCTCTTTGGGTTGGGTATAAGTTAAGCGTCCACGTCGTCGTCTGCTTCCGGGCTGTCATCCTCGGCGGGAAGCGCCCACACCGATACACTGCCAGCACGAACCGGGAATACGCCGTAGCCATCCTGTTCAATCTGTACGATATGGTCGTGACGGCCCGTCAGATCGGTCCAATGCTCTCCTGCGCGGTGTTTTCCCACAAACATACGCTTCTCTCCGTTGTCGGCGTTGGTGACTACCACGGCACAGCCGGAGCCCTTCAGTTCAGGCACGCCCTGACGAACCCATCCAATCGTATGGGGATCATCCAAATAATCCTTTTGCTCACCATAGGCTTTATGATATCGGGCGTACAGGAGCGGATCCAGCTCGGCCTGTTTGCCTTTCACGGGCGTTTGCCCTTGAATGCCATAGTAATCGCCGTAGAATACGCAGGGGTAACCGTCCTTGCGCAGCAAGATGAGCGCGTAGGCGCTGGGCTTAAACCAGTCCTCTACCCACGATTCCAGAGCTTCATGGGGCTGGGAATCATGATTATCGACAAAAGTAACGGAGTTCAGGGGATGAGTCTGGACTAGCGTATCCTCGAAAATGGTGCTTAAATCGAAATCCTTTCCACCCAAGGAAGCGCTATGTAGTTTGTAGTGGAGGGATACGTCAAACAGGTCGATTTTATAATCAATGGTGTCCAGAAATTTTTGACATGATTCCAGATCGGGTTTCCAAAACTCGCCGACCATATAAAAGTCCTGTCCGCGCTTTTTGATCATTTCCGTCGCGAACTCCCGTACAAATTCATGATTGATATGCTTGATTGCGTCCAGCCGAAACCCGTTGCATTGCAGGGTATCCACCAGCCATTTGCCCCAGCGGATCATTTCCTTGCGCACTTCCTGATGATTATAGTCAATATTGGCGAACATCAAATAATCATAATTACCGAATTCATCATCTACATGCTCGCTCCAGCTTTTGTTTTTGCCTAAAATACGATAAATTCCCGTTCGGTCCTGACTTGCATCGTAATCTGTTCCGTTAAAATGCTCAAAATTCCATTGAAATGTGGAATACTGACCCTGACGACCGGGGAACGTAAATTTAGTCCAGCCTTCGATATCGAACGGCTCGGAAATGACCTCATTGCGGTTATCCGGGTTGACCTCGACGACCTTGAATACTTCGGTTTCATCCGCGCCAGCTTTATGGTTCATGACCAGATCGACATAGACGGCTACACCGTGGCAAACGCAGGCAGCAATAGCCTCCAGCAGATTTTCCCTTGTACCGTATTTGGTGCGCACCGCACCTTTTTGATCAAACTCACCCAGATCGTAAAGGTCATAGACGCCGTATCCCGTATCCTCGGGGGATTGGCCCTTGGTGACAGGTGGAATCCATATCGCGTCAATTCCTTTGGCCTTCAATTCCGGTGCCAGGCGGGCAAGTTTCTTCCAGTGGGAGCCGTCAGCCTCGACGTTCCACTCGAAAAACTGCATCATCGTATGGTTCCTTTTCATCATGCGTCCCTCCTTCATATATAACAAGTTACCCACCAAGCAAGGGGGGCTAAACGTCAGGCGGTTAATAAGCTGCCGAACGAAGAACAGGGATCGCTGTATAACGTATGCCAAATGATTAAAATTTGTTATACCTTGAGAGTATATATATTCGATAGCTAGAAAAGGGAACGTGAAAACGGTAGAATGAATTTAACTTAACAAAGGTTCGGGTTTCAGGTATTCGGTAAACGTGAGCAACGGGGAAAGGAGGGGCGGACATGACGGAATCGCAGTCAATCAGTAACGAAGCGGGTAAACCGCTGATGAAAAAATGTACGTATTGTCAGGAGCTGAAGCCTTTAACGGAATTTCAGCGCAGAACCGGTCGCCGGGCCGGTCCTTATTCCCGGCGTGGTCCTTGTCGTTCCTGCCGGGGGTTAGCGGCGCAAGAACGTGCGTCTGCGTCCGCTCCTTCCGGCGAGGGAAGAAAGCCCCTCACGGCTTCCCTGGCATCGCATGGCGCTGGGGATGAGGCAGTCGTGCAAAGCATGGAGGCGTCCGCACAGCCTGACGTGCAGCCTCAGCCGCCACGCAGGAAGCCAGTCACGGATAAAGCCCGTGAGCGTCATCGGCAGCGCGTTCGACATTTGCTCAGCAGGCTGAAGCCTGCGGATACCAAGGTTCTGCGGCTCAACCGTAACGGTATGATTCGGCTAAGGGGCAAAACTGATCAGGGGAGACGTTGGCATCAGGAGATTGAATTTGATCTGGCGGTTACACTGGTCAGAGAGCGCATGGCAGTGGTTGTTAATCCGTACACCATCCGCAGACTCTACAGCAATAAGGAATTCCGTCAATATGTGCTCAAGCGTGATCGCTATACCTGCTTTTTCTGCGGGGGTTATGGTGCTACCATTGATCATTTGCTGCCCCGTGCCAAAGGGGGACACACTACGCCCGTCAATTGTGTATGTGCTTGCAACGAATGCAATCAATTCAAGGCGGCCCGTGATGTCGATGAATTCATCGAATCTGGTGTGCCGTTGCCATCTCCTGATGATTCCGATGCCCCTGAGGACTCCCTATGAAAGCCGGGCGGCGCTTCTGAGGGTGTCGGTTTCTCGGTCTTGAGTACAGCTCGACCTCAAAGCCGGATTCCTTCCATGCGGTTGTTCCGCCTTATCTGAAAATGTTTTAGCCATCGTATCAAACCTCCGTATACATATTTTGTGGTGATTTTCATGTGATCGCGATATGAGATTCACTCTTTCTATTACCCTTGCATGCTATGATATGACCCCTTTTTTTGCGGAAAATTGGACAAAATCTAAGTTTATTCTAATTTTTATCTAAAATAACAATAAAAATTTTGTAGAAATTTGTGCAAATTTAAAATTTCTTCGACGATTGTGTTGTAAACAGTGTAATATAGAGGTATAGGGTTCCGTTTCGGCCTGTTGTAGTCACGAAGGAGCGCTTCGTGGGATATTCCGCAGCAGTAACAACAGAATACCGTCTGAACATATACAATTGGCGTTTGCGATGAATCAGTCTTGCCCCATTGGGTATAGGCCGGTTTTAGCTGTGCTTCTTGCATGTTTAAGGGCGTGAATTCAATGAACGTTTTATTGCTAGAGTTTATGGATACAGGTTACGAGAAAGGAATGGACTTCTATTTTCACAGTAAAGGAGGACGTTCACGCATGTCTGAAAACCAACAAGAGGTGGCTGTAACACAAGAAGCTACTAAAGAGTCTCGGGATGTATTGGACCAATTGATGAAACCGGAGGTTCAGCAATCGCTGACCGTACTGGTTGAGAATCTGCCCAAGTTGACTGAGATGGTTACTTTGATGACCGACGCTTATGATGTAGCCCGTAGTTTGGCAACCGACCCTGTATTTATCGGCGATATGAAAAGTTCCATGGGAGAGTTTGTGAAGCCTGTTACAGAGTCGGCTAAAGGCTTGGCTTCTGCTGCCATTGAAGCAGGAGACCGCGTACAAACTACAGACGGCAGTGTAGGTCTGTTTGGCCTGCTCAAAATGCTTAAAGATCCAAATGTACAAAAAACGCTGCGTTTCAGCCAGGCTTTCCTGGATATTCTGAATGAGCGCCAACGCGAGAGCAAATAATTACCTGATCAAGAACGGAGGATGGACATGTCGAAGCAAATTTTGATCTTGGGCGGCGGATACGGTGGCTTGCTGGCCGCTCTGACAGCACGCCAGCATCTGGACGCTAGCCAAGCAACCATTACAGTGGTAAACCGCTTTGCGTCTCACCAAATTATTACGGAGCTGCACCGTTTGGCGGCAGGTACAATTGCCGAGAAAGCTGTTGCGCTTCCTTTGGAGAAACTGCTGCGTAACAAAGAAATTATCCTGAAAGTGGATACGGTTTCGGAAATCAAACCGGATGATAAAAAAGTAACTCTGGCCAGTGGCGCTACGTTGAGCTATGATGCTCTCGTCATTTCCCTGGGCAGCGAAACGGCTTACTTCGGTATTCCGGGGCTGCAAGAACACAGCTTCACGCTGAAATCAGTGGCAGAAGCGAATCGCATTCGCGCACACGTAGAAGCTCGTCTGGATGCTTACAAGCAATCCGGCAACAAAGCGGACGCTACAATCGTTATCGGTGGTGGCGGTCTGACTGGTGTCGAGCTGGTGGGCGAATATGCTGACAAGCTGCCTGCGGTTTGTCGTGAAAAAGGCATTAACTACGAAGATATTAACCTGTATTGCGTAGAAGCTGGACCATCTATTTTGGCAGGCTTCCCTCAAGCACTGGTTGATCGTGCAGTAACAAGCCTTGAAAAACGTGGCGTTCAAATCGTAGCCGGTGTTCCAATTACAGAAATGAAAGCCGACGAAGTTCTGCTCAAAGACGGACGTTCGATCCAAACGAACACCCTGATCTGGACAGGCGGCGTACAAGGCAACGCACTGGTTGGCGCATCCGGTATCGAAGTGAACCGTGGCCGCGCAACCGTGAACGGTGCACTGCAATCCACTTCCCATGAAGACATCTTCCTCGCTGGCGACAGCGCAGTGGTGTTCCCAGATGAAGGCGAGCGTCCATACCCTCCAACTGCACAGTTGGCTTGGCAAATGGGCGAAACGGTTGGTTACAACATTTTTGCTTACTTCAACGGAGCGAAAATGGAACGCTTCACACCAGTGTTCTCCGGTACGCTGGGCAGCTTGGGCAGAACAGACGCGATCGGTACGGTTGGTGCGAATGGCACCCAACTGAAAGGCGCTGTAGCCACTTTGATGAAGGAAGGCAGTAACATCCGTTACCTGTCCCACATCAAAGGACTTTTTGCATTGGCCTATTAATATTCCTTACATTTTATATGCTTTATTCGAAGAGAGCGCTGAACGGCGCTCTCTTTTTGTTATGTAATTGAACCTTCTATACATCATTATGTGTAAAAATAAATATTCTTTATTGAGGTAAATATTATAAATTTTGGTTGAAATTCTATGTTTGTAGGAGTAGACTACTTACGAAAAAATAACTAGGAGGGCATTATGGAAATTAGATTATTAATCTGCTTTATAATTTTATTGAGTTTGGGTGCTACTAACACGAATTTGACATCAGCGCAAGCTCAAGGACAAACGCACATACACTTGAAGGTCAATGATCATTACGTTTTATACACCTACCCTGCATCACCCTTTGTGGATAAGAAGGGCAGACTGCTTATACCGCTCCAAGCGGCTAAGGATATATTGGGTGGTAAAGTAACTTACAATGCAGCGAGCAAAACCGCTTCTGTTGATCTGTTGGGCCGTAATGTAACGGCAACGATCGGATCACCCGAAATATCGGTTAACGGCGAACCCATGACAATGGACACAGTCCCCATCATGAAAAGCAATGCGATGTTTTTGCCGGTATCCGTCCTGTTGAAAGATACAGATGCGAAGATGGAGTGGGATTCCAAGCGGGGCTTATTGAAACTAAGGCATGATAGCTTTACGGAAAGTCCAGTTCTTATGAATTTTAAGGGACAAGACTTGGCTCAGGTCATTGACGCGAATGCATTTGATCTTACTTCCTTTGATTGGGATCGCAAGAAAGGCATACTGGATATTTATGCTATGTACGAGGGCGGCTTATCACCTGCTTCCAGGCAAATCGACTTTAATCCTATGATTGTTTATAGCAAAGGGACCTATAGTGTAAATCCTTATTCTAAATTCAATATGAATTATAAAGTTAAAATCACCAGCCATGGTAATTTGATTTATACCCAAAATATTGATACAACCGATGCGGATAAAGATTATATAAAATATATTACTTCCGTAGGCAGATTGATTCAATAATTGTTCAGACTATCGAAGGTTGCAGTTATGAAAAAAAGAGACAGGGAAAATAGCTTTTTCGTTCGAATGAACAACTGATGTTAAAACGTGACTTTGGTAAATCGAGTGAGAAAGTGCAGTGTATTATTTCAGTGGGACGGCTTGTTGAATAGAGTGAATGGTGATTTGTGCGGGTCACCTCTGGGAATATAAGCAAAAAGAGACCGGATCTTTAAGGATCCGGTCTCTTTTTGCTCGCGCTCGTAAATAACGTACAGGGAAATTAGCTAATTATAAAAGATCTTTCCCCGTATGCTGTAAACAAACAAGCAATCCTTAGAAGGTAGCGATTTGGCTACTGTTCCCTTTATTACGGATGTACCCTTCCACTCTGTCAATGGATTCTCTATCTTTTAGCTGATCAATAATGCCATCTGTCAGGGTACTTCTTTGATTGTTCGAAAGTTTATTCCAATCATCCGAATTTACATACACATCCACCGTAGCTTTACTGCTGTCGCCTCTTACGCTGAAATCAAAGCCGTACCCGGCGTAGTTGCTGTATCTATCAAACAAAGAACGTTGGATCGTGCTTGCGTCGAAAGATGTACCTATTTTTTTAATCGTAACATCGCCTTTGCTGTTGGTTGTAAAGCTCGCCAATTTATCGTTATTACTGGAGTTTCTAACCGTACCCTCAATATCAGCATTTTTATACTCTTTCAAAATATCTTCCACGATGTCTTCAAGGTAGCTCTCTTTTCTGCTGTCGGATAGGTCTGTCCATCTGGTCTTTGTCATTTCGATGGTCACCGTAATATCGTTTTTGTCGCCACTGAGCGAGATATCAGAATTAGTGCTATAGGCATCACTGTGATCATCGTTCAGTTCCTTTTGAAGATCCTTCAAGGAGCTAGAGCTGCTTTTGTTTGCGTCATCTTTTAGCGTCTGATTGTCTTTTTGCAATTGAGCGATGGTAGCGTCTTTAGTTGTGTTCGCTGCTTTCGCTGTGTTCAGTTCCTGAGTCAGCGTCGTAATCTGGTTGTTCAATGCTGTAACTGTAGATTGATCAATCGGAACGCCTTTGTCAGCAATGACTACGCGTTTGTTGGTACCGTCCCAATCTACTTTTTTATCCAAAGCTGTACCTGCCAGACGAAGCGGGAGATAAGTCACGCCATCCAGCATAAATGGTTCTGTTTTTGCATCATAAGGAACCTCAGTTCCGTTGTAGATGATTTTGATATTGTTATAAACTGCTTGGATCGGCTTAGTCACTTGCGCGGCATATGTGGATTGGCTGAAAAGAGCCCCCGATATGGCCAAGGCGGATACGGCAGTGATGATGACAGGCTTTTTCATAGATTTCAATGATTTCATTCGTTGGTCTACCCCTTTATTTAAGAATTATAGCCTAGTTCATAGACTAGAGTAACATTAATGCCTACAAAATCCAACACGTTTGGAGGGATATTAGCAGATGTGCTTATATTGGTTAGACGCAACAGCAACAGTAAAAGTTGCCCTGTTTTCGTAAAAGTTTTTTTGAAAAGTTGTCAAACAAAACAAGTCAAACAAAATAAGCCCGCTGCACAAGACAGCGAGGCTTGATGGGAAAATATTGCGTCAAAGCTTATATCCAAAGCACGAATTATTTGCCGTCCTTCAGCTTGCCTGCTGTTTCCTGAAGACGGCCTTTGGCCTTATCCAGCTTACCTTCGGCTTGAAGGGATTTATTATCCGTGGCATTCCCGATTTGATCCTTGATTTCACCTTTGGCTTTGTTAACATTACCTTTGATTTTATCGCTGATTCCGTTATCCTTCATGTTGTAGCCCTCCTTATAATGATCGAACATTCATTCAGCATGCTGTAGTTAGTCTTTACCCGAACGAGGGTGATGCGAAACGGAAAGCTGTGCGACATACAAGGGTATAATGATGGATACAGGCCAAATCAGAACGTGAAATGAGGAGTGGGCGTATGCTTAAAATTTTGTTATTTATTTTTGTTATTCAAATTATTTACGTGTCTGCGTATACACTGCGTATGATTTTGACGCTGAAAGGACAGAAGTACGTTGCTGCGCTCATAAGTACTGTAGAAGTTACGATCTATGTGCTGGGCCTGAACATGGTGCTTAAGTATTTGGATCAGGTGGCAAGTCTCGCGGTTTACGCCATCGGCTATGCGCTTGGTATTCTCATTGGAGCATGGATTGAGGAAAAAATAGCGCTCGGCTACGTAACCGTCAAGGTGATCAGCAATGAGGTCAACGGAGGTATCGCCAATGCGCTGCGTGACAAAGGGTACGGTGTTACAGCCTGGCTGGGCAGCGGGCGGGATGGAGATCGACTGGTGATGGAAATTTTGGCTAAGCGAAAAAATCAGAACAAGCTGTACCAATCCATTCTGGATATTGATCCCAAGGCCTTTGTCATTACAGTGGAGCCGAAGCAGTTTCATGGCGGTTTCTGGACCAAGGCGATCCGTAAGTAAACATTTTGGAAAAATACGCATATTTTTCAGAGGATGGAGCATATTAATACCCGCACAGGAGGGATTTAACAATATGCCAACAGGAACAGTCAAATGGTTTAATGCAGATAAAGGCTTCGGCTTTATCGAGACAGAGGGCCAGGATATTTTTGTCCACTACAGCGCTATCGACGGCGAAGGCTTCAAGACGCTGGACGAAGGCCAGCATGTGGAATTTAACGTGGTGGAAAGCCAGCGCGGGCCGCAGGCGGAGCATGTCACCAAGACCAGCTAAAAACGGTCAGGACGAGCTGGATCAGAGGAGCCTCTTTGCCGCTTCGTTGGGCGGGGCTCCCTTCTAATGGGGATTACCCCATAAAACCGAGGGGGGAATGTAGATGTACAGACGCCAGGCTCCGGAGATTATCCCAGAGGAAGATACGGCGATTTGGTCGTGTACCAACGAGGGTTGCAACGGCTGGATGCGGACGGATTTCACCTTTTTGAGCGAACCGGTTTGTCCGTTCTGCCAAGCCTCCATGGGACAGGAAACGCGGATGCTCCCGATTCTCAATCGAACGGGCAACTCTTTTGTGGCCCAACGCTCCTGAGTAAAGGCGAGTATGTTGACCACGTGTGTAGAATCTATGAACATCAAAAGCCGCTCCAGCGACATGCTGAGCGGCTTTTGGTTGTGAAGCTTTGAGAATAGGGCCAATTGTCCAAGGCATACATCGATCACGGCCTCTCCATGCGCTGCACGGAATCGCGATACACGATGTGACCTTGTACAAGGACCCGGCCAAAACGACTGCCGGGATGGCTTATTTTTTTCATCATCGATTCAATGGCAGTACGTGCCATCTGTTCAATGTCCACTCCAACGGTAGTCAGCTGCGGAACAATAAGGGTGGCATATACATCGTTGTCGAAGCCAACCACAGAGCAATCTTCAGGCACACGGTATCCCAGAGCAATGAGCTTTTGCACCAGGTTGTACGCGACCTGGTCACAGTTGCATACGAAGGCGGTCGGCAGTGGCTGAGGCAGCTCCATATCAACGTATACGCCCTCGTCGTCCCGGTCGCTGAGCACCCACTCGTTACGCAGGGGCAGCCTGTGCTCCAGCAAGGATTTATAGTAGCCGAGGAAACGGTCCTGAATGCTACTGGTGGAGTAGAGATTACCCACATATGCGATGTCCCGGTGTCCCTGGGCGATCAAATAGTTGGTCAGCTCGTAGGCTCCGTAAAAATTATCGGTTACTACGGAGTCAATATCGGCATGCTCATCATAAAAATCAAGAAACATTTTGGGCAGGTCCATGGACTGCACTAGCTCAATATATGGCTTACTCACTTGTCCCAGAAGAATGAAGCCATCCACCTTGCGATCGTAATAGATACGTGGCAGATTAAGCTGTTCTTCGTCCTCGCGATGGAGGATGTGAAGAATGCCGTAGTAGCCGTATTGCTCGAGTTCCCGCGAAATTTGCTGATAGATGTGCAGATAAAACGATTGGCCGGGGCCGGTAAAACGCTCGGGAATGACAACACCAATGTTATAGGTGAGGCCCTCCTTCATGGACTTGGCAGCGGTATTGAAACGGTAGCCCATTTCGCCCGCAAGCGTCTTGATGCGCTCCTTTAGCTCATCGCTAACTCCATCCTTGTCATTGAGCGCCTTCGACACGGTCACGCTGCTAACCCCCAGCTTTTCTGCAATGTCCCGCATCGTTACGTTGCTCTTCATTTCCTGTTCCGCCTTCCAATTTAAAAAAGATCAACATCAGCAGCATAGCCGCCCTGTCGAGAAAAATCAGCAGCATAGCTGTCCTGTAAACATAAAGAGCAGCAGCGTAGCTGCCCAGAGAACAACCATTAGCCTGCGGATAACAGTTGTTCTCTGGATAGTATACATGGTTCCGCAGGCAGGATAAAGCTTGCGGCTTATGACCGCTGCGAAGAATGAGGGCGTGCCTGCAATAGCGCTTCATTCCGCTGAATCAGCTCACGTCGGACAGCGGCGCTGCCGAGTGAACGCAGTGGGTCAGGCGGTGTGTTGAACGTGTAGTCCTCCAAGCGGGCGACGGTCGTTGTTGCCACGTGGATACGGGTATCACTGGAGGCGTAGTAAATAAAGACTTCATTTTGCTCGTTAACCACTGCTCCATTGCAAAAAATAACGTTCGAGACATCCCCGACACGCTCTTCATCATAGGGGGCTATAAAATGCCCGCCGGGCTTGGCGATGACGCGCGAAGGGTCCTCCAGGCTGGTGGCAAAGGTGTAGAGCACATATCGCAAACCAGCGGCGGTATTGCGTACGCCATGAGCGATATGAATCCAGCCGCGGCTGGTCTTGATCGGAGCGGGCCCTTGTCCGTTCTTGGCTTCGTACACCGTATGATAGCAGCGCTCGTCAATCACTGTTTCGCTCTCAATCACAGGCTGTGTAATATCCTCGCACAGACCGAAGGCAATGCCGCCGCCCGAGCCGGTGGAAATAAATCCGTCCTGCGGACGCGTGTAAAAGGCGTATTGGCCGTTCACGAATTCGGGGTGCAGGACAACGTTACGCTGTTGCGGTGATCGGGTGGAGATATTCGGTAGACGGGTCCATGTGCGAAGATCGCGGGTGCGGACCAGTCCGGCCTGAGCGACAGCGCTGGAGGTGTCGTGTGCTGGTGCGTCAGGGTCCTTTTTCTCCGAACAATAAATGCCGTAGATCCAGCCGTCCTCATGCTTTACCAGCCGCATATCGTACATATTCGTTTCGTCCGGGTCGATATCGTCCCATATCAATGGAGCATCGATGAACCGGAACTGGTCAATACCGTTATCGCTCTCGGCCAGGGCAAAAAACGATTTCCGATCCAGCCCCTCGGTGCGGGAAACCAGTATATATTTGCCCTCATGATAGATCGCGCCAGGGTTTAGCGCTGCATTCACGCCCAGACGCTCCATGAAAAACGGGTTCGTCTGCTCGTTCAAATCAAACCGCCAGTGCAGCGGGACATGATGACGTGTGAGTACAGGGTAACGGTAGCGTTCGTAGATGCCATTGTAAAAGGTGGTGTTGACCTCATTCGGGCGTGTAATCAGTTCCTCTTGCTGCGCAAGCAGCTTATGGTATTGAGTATGAATCATTTCGTTTCCATCCTTTCCAGCATTTCGATGCAAAATCGGCTGTTGTGATAAGGGCATTTCCAAGGTCCAGCAATCTCTCTCGGATCAGGCTTGCCATCCGCTTGAACGGACCAGAACCATTCACCTCCAGGTCGTGGATCTACGATATACTGCCGAGTGTAGGCCCACAAATCCCGTACAATCTGTAAGAAACGTTCGTCCTGTGTTTGTTGATACGCATTGTAAAAGCCGACGATTCCTTCTGCCTGTACCCACCATATGCGCGAGGTGTCTACCCGATCGCCTTCCCGTTCGTTGATCAGTGAACCATCTGACTGAACAGCACGTTCGGCTACCGCATGGGCGATATCCACCACCATGTCTACATATTCCGGGGGATGGTGCCCCAGTACGTTCATAGCTTCCTCAATCAGCCAACTGGCTTCAATGTCGTGACCGTACGAGGTCAGGTCGAGCAGAGAGCGCCAGTCACTGTCGAAAAATACCCCCAACCGCCGGGCGGAAGCATCGTAAACACGACTGTATAAAATGTCCAGTACATTCGCCAGTGCATCTCGCACGCTTTTATCCGGCCATACGCGCAGTAATTGGGTATACGCTTCCAGAACATGAATATGTGTATTCATGGTGATATGCGCGGTAACCCCGTTTTCGCTGAGCAGCTCATTGGGCTGTGTGTTCCACATCCGGTCAAATTGTTCACCGTATGCCTGGCGGGTGCGATCATATCCTTTTTGCTCCAGCAGGTGAAACAGCTCCTTAGCTAGTGGCAGTGCATCGGGGTCGCCCGTTGCCTGCGCATATTCGGACAAGGCATAAATGGCGAATGCCTGCGCGTAGACGTGCTTGCACGTGTCGGCAGGACGGCCCGTATGATCTGCCATCCAGTACATTCCTCCATATACCGGGTCTATCAGGTGCTCTTGCAGGAACAGGAAAGCGTGTCGAGCGGCATCCTTATAGATGCGTTCCCCGGTCACACGGGCTGCCGCCGAGAATGACCAGAGTAACCGTGCAGCGGCAATCCCGCCCTTGTCCGCCTTCGTATGGATGTGCAGATCGACATCCACCTCACCATAAAATCCACCGTGCGCTTCATCCTTCAACCTTAGCCAGAACGGGAGTATATGATCCTTCCATTCCTGTCTGATCTCATGTAGCAATGTGTCCAAGAGGCAAAACCCTCCTTTGTAAATTATATTAGGTTATCGGTAACTTTATTTAAAATCATAATCACGTATTTCAAAGCTGTCAACTCTCCTGAAACATAACCGTTACCCCAAGGCTAATGGTTATGTTTCAGGGCAGCTATGCTGCTATTGTTATTACTCTGGGTGGGAAGCACTGTCCGAATTATATTGACATTATGAAACTTTTATAGCTCTGCTTATATATTCACAAAATAATAAAATTGACATAGTAAGCGTTATCATAATAAAATGATTTTGTTAGTTTAACGATAACCTTATTTCAAAAATCAGGAGGGGTCGTTTTATGAAGTTGTCCAAGGTTTTGGCGCCGTTACTATCGGTGCTGTTGTTAGCGGGGTTGTTTGCAGGGTGTGCCCCAAAAGGATCAGATACGCCAGCAGCCAGCTCTGATCCGAAGGATGTGGAGGGTGAAATCACGGTCATTACACAACGGACAGACATTGTGGATACGGTGTTTCAGGATTACGCCAAGGAATTTAACAAGCTTTATCCGAAGGTGAAGGTCAATTTTCAGGCATTAGCCGATTATGAGAGCCAAATTAAAATTCGGATGGGGACCAGGGATTACGGAGATGTTTTGCTTATTCCTACCAGCATTCCCATTGCAGAACTACCCGAATTTTTCGAACCACTGGGCACTTATGAGGAGATGAAAAGCAAGTATACCGGCATTGAAGAACGTATGGTGGACAATAATGTCTACGGTATTCCGGTAGCAATGACGTATTCCGGTGTGATTTATAACAAAAATGTGTTCAAGGATGCGGGGATCACGCAACTTCCTAAAACCCCGGATCAATTTTTGAAAGCGCTACAGCAGATTAAGGACAAAACCAAGGCGGTGCCGCTGTTTACGAACTATGCCTCCGGGTGGGCACTGACCCAGTGGGAAGCTGATTTGGCTACAGTGGCAGGTACGAAGGAATATGTGAATGTCACACAGCCGAATACAGACGACAATTTCACGAAGGGTCAGCCTCACTATGAGCTGTATAAGATCATGTACGATGCCGCTAAAAATGGTCTGATTGAAAAAGACCCGACCACGACGGATTGGGAGACCTCCAAGGCGGATTTGGCTCAAGGCAAAATCGGTACGATGGTACTTGGCTCCTGGGCCATTGACCAGATCAAAAGCACAGCCACCAACAAGGATGATATCGGCTTTATGCCGTTTCCGACAAATGCCTCCAAGGTGCTTGTTCCGCTGGCAGGTGATTACAACCTCGGCATTAACGTAAACAGTGAAAATAAAGCAGCGGCCCGTGCCTGGGTGGACTGGTTTACTGACAAGTCCAACTATGCTGTAGAGCAGGCGGGCAGCATCAGTCCGCTGAAGGGTGCGGAATTGCCTAACATTCTGAAGCAATACGAAGATCAAGGAGTTGTCTTTGAAACGCTCACTCCTTCGCCAAAAGGACAGGAAGGGATTGTCAATAAAATCGACACAAAGGGAGAAATCGGTTTGTGGCAGCCGGACTTCAAGAAACGCATTATTGAGGCAGCGGTCGGTAACCGCCCGGAATCGTATGACACCATTATGAAGGATCTGAACGACGCATGGGTGAAGGCGCGTGCTGAAGTGGCTGCGAAGGAAGCCAAATAGTCATCTGAACTGACGATTAGAAAGGATCGACGTAGCAGTCGATGGACGGATAGCCAGGAGGTGCAGCATGTTTAAATTTTCGAATCTCAGCTACTCCAAACAAAGAATGGCGATTATTGCAGCCTTTTCATTTATTCCGCTGGCGCTGCTGGTCACTTTTGCGTACTTGCCAGTGATCAACATGTTCAAATACAGCTTTTCGGACTGGAACGGCTATAGTAAGCGTCTTGAATATGTGGGCTTTGAAAACTATACCAAAATCTTTACCGACCCCGAGTATTTTTCGGTGTTTAAGGTCAGTCTGTATTACTTTGTCGCTACGTTTGTACAGATGGGGCTGGCCCTTTATTTTGCAACCATTCTCAGCTTTCAAACCTGGTTTAAAAATGTATTTAAGGGCATTTTATTTTTCCCTTCCCTGATGAACGGGGTGGCCATTGGTTTTATTTTTCTGTTCTTCTTCAAGCCGGACGGCACGCTGGATACACTACTTCAGGCACTGGGGCTGGGTTCGTATATCAAGCTGTGGCTGGGCAACCCGGAGATTATCAATATTTCACTGGCCGGCACGTCGATCTGGAGATACATGGGCTTTAACTTTATTGTGTTTCTCGGTGCGATTTCCTCCATATCAAGTGATCTGTATGAAGCGTCTGATATGGACGGGGCCAACCGCTGGCATCAGTTTCGGTACATTATTTTGCCGAGTATCAAGCGGATTTTGCAGCTGAATCTCATCTTGGCGATTAGCGGTGCGATCAGTGCATTCGATATTCCGTATATTATGACTGGCGGCTCCAATGGCAGTAAAACGTTCGTCATTCAGACGATTGACGTGGCGTTCAAATACAGCAAGGTCGGTCTGGCCTCGGCGCTGGCGGTTATTTTGCTGCTGATCGTGATTGTAGTTACGCTGCTGCAACGTTTGCTGATTCGGGGGGAGGAGGATTAACCGTGTATATGCTGAAAAGAACGCTGGCGAACAGCATCAAGTATGCCGCGCTTTTGCTGGGTGCGTTCGTCGCACTGCTGCCGATTGTCGTGATTTTGTTTGCTTCCTTGAAGACGAAGGCTGAATATTCGGCAACCAGTCCTCTGA
The DNA here is from genome assembly GCF_044907935.1 of Paenibacillus sp. RC21. Classification (NCBI taxonomy): domain Bacteria; kingdom Bacillati; phylum Bacillota; class Bacilli; order Caryophanales; family Paenibacillaceae; genus Paenibacillus; species Paenibacillus sp. RC21. The sequence continues at coordinate 378,374 of NZ_JBIYCS010000004.1, read as the reverse complement.
CTCCCCCGGTGAACTGGCTGAATTGGGCGAACTACGCCAAAGCCTTTGTGAACGGCAACATGCTGACCGGATTTGTGAACACGGCCTTTATTCTGATCATTTCGATCATCGGCGCGACGTTGACCGGCTCTATGATCGCGTATATTTTGAATCGTTTTAAATTTAAAGGCAAAAGTCTCATGCTGGGTGCGTTTTTGCTCGCAACCCTCATTCCGGGGGTAACGACACAGGTATCGACATTCCAGATTATCAACAAGCTGGAACTGTTTAACACGCCTTGGGCAGCTATTTTGCTGTATTTGGGAACCGATATTATTGCGGTGTATATTTTTCTGCAATTTCTGGATTCCATTGCGGTGGCACTGGACGAATCGGCCATGTTGGATGGTGCCTCCTATCTGACCATCTACTGGCGCATTATTTTGCCCCTGCTCAAGCCCGCCATTGTGACGGTCATTATTATCAAAGGGGTTAATATTTACAACGATTTTTACACCCCGTTTCTGTATATGCCCAAAACAAGCCTTCAGGTCATTTCGACGGCGTTGTTCAAGTTTAAAGGGCCGTATGGCTCGCAATGGGAAGTGATCAGCGCGGGTATAATCATTGCTATTATTCCGACACTTATTGCATTTTTGTCATTACAAAAATATATCTATAACGGATTCGCGCAGGGCTCAGTGAAATAGAACAACGGTTTAATAGAAAATCAAAAAATCAAGTGTCTCGGTGAGAGGAGAGCATATGTATGAGTAAATTGAATGTGGATTTGGATGTAGGTAACGTACGAATTGTGGGAGACAGTCTGCCGGAAATGCCGTGGCAGGATAAGCCTGAAGGCAGTGAGGCTCCGGTATGGAGACATACTGAGAATCCGGTCATTGGACGCAATCCGGTGCCGGGCATTGCCCGTATTTTCAACAGTGCAGTAGCTCCGTATGAGGGGCGGTTTGTGGGGGTGTTTCGGGCGGAAACGATTAATGGACGCCCGCATTTGCATCTGGGCTGGAGTGACGACGGGTTGGCTTGGGACATTGAAACGGAACGCTTGCATTTGGTCGATGAGGAAGGGGACGATTACCAGCCTAATTATGCTTACGATCCGCGTCTGGTCCGAGTGGAGGACACATATTATATCATCTGGTGTACAGATTTTTACGGTGCGGCGTTGGGGATAGCGCAAACGAAGGATTTTAAAAACTTTGTACGATTGGAAAATCCGTTCCTGCCGTTTAATCGAAACGGTGTGCTATTACCCCGCAAATTAAACGGAAACTATGTGCTGCTATCCCGTCCGAGCGACAGCGGTCATACGCCGTTCGGCGATATTTTTCTCAGTGAAAGCCCAGATCTGGTGTATTGGGGCAAGCACCGTCATGTGATGAGCAAGGGCGGACAGGGCTGGTGGCAATCAGTGAAGATTGGCGGCGGACCGGCTCCGATCGAGACGACCGAGGGCTGGCTCATGTTCTACCACGGAGTGACGGGCACGTGCAATGGACTGGTATACAGCATGGGGGTAGCCGTTCTTGACCTGGATGACCCATCTAAGGTTAAATATCGTTCCTCCAATTTCGTGCTGACCCCGGAGGAATGGTACGAGGAACGTGGCTTTGTGCCAAACGTAGTGTTCCCGTGTGCTACGCTGCATGATGCCGACACCGGACGGATCGCGATCTATTATGGAGCCGCTGACACGTATGTAGGTGTCGCATACACGACAGTATCCGACATGATGAAGTATGTCATCGCAACGGATGAAGTGGTTGCAGACGACCATGAGTTGGGCCGGATGTAGGAGGGGACCTGAATGCCGGAGGACATGTCTTTACAGCAATTGCAGTCGTATATGGGCAGTAGCCCGAAGCCGCCGGATTTTGATGCGTACTGGGAACGGGCGCTACAGGAGCTGGAGCGGCAGCCGCTGGATTATATGCTGGAGCCAGCCGATTTTGTCTCTCCGCTGGTGGAGTGCTTTCATCTGTATTTTATAGGGGTAGGCGGAGCGAAGGTTCATGGAAAGCTCGTCCGACCCAAGCATAGTACGGAAAGAGGTCCTGCTTTAGCGATGTTTCACGGATATTCTTGTGACAGCGGCGATTGGTTCGATAAAGTGAGCTATGCCGCACACGGGTTCACCGTGCTGGCCATGGATTGCCGGGGGCAAGGCGGGCTGTCCGAGGACAACTTGCAGGTTCAGGGAACGACGATTCGCGGACATATCATCCGGGGGATCGACGACCCGAGCCCGGATCGGCTCTATTACCGCAATGTATTTTTGGATACCGTGCAGACGGTGCGCATTCTGATGTCAATGGAGCAGGTAGACCCTAATCGAATCGGCGCATTCGGCTGCTCCCAAGGGGGAGCATTGACGGTTGCCTGCACAGCATTGGAGCCACGTGTACGTGTAGCGGTTCCGGTATATCCTTTCCTGTCGGACTATAAAAGAGCTTGGGCGCTGGATGCCACCACGTCTGCATATGAGGAGCTGGTGTATTATTTTCGCTGGTTCGATCCGAATCATGTGCGCGAGGAAGAGTTATTTCACCGATTAGGCTACATCGACATTCAACATTTGGCAGATCGTATTCGTGGTCGGGTGCTATTTGTGACGGGGCTGTCGGATACGATCTGCCCACCTTCCACACAATATGCGGTGTACAATAAAATCGCGTCGGACAAGGAAATGCTCCTGTATCACGAATACGGCCATGAATACTTACCATATCTGTCGGATCACGCCATGAGCGAATTTTTACAGCTTTAGGGGGTTGAACTTCGGGTTAGGCTCCTTTATAGTAATGTCTATAACCTTCGTGATGCGTGATCAATGAATGTCCCATTTGTATAACCTCAATAATATGGTTTGAGGGTCTCTACCAGGAACCGATAAATCCTGATTACAAAAAGTGTACGTCTTGTACATTTCTTGTGGTCAGGATTTTTTTGCGTATATCGAGGGATTTACATGACAGCAAAGGAGCTTATGTAATGAACTTTAAAGTAGTTATCTTAACGATTGCGACCTTTACGGTGGGACTGGTGGAGTTAATTATCGGCGGCGTCCTGCCCCAAATTGCGCAGGATTTGAATGTCTCCGTAAGCACGGCTGGACAGCTTATTATGATCTATGCACTTGTCTATGCTATCGCCGGGCCGACATTATTGGCGCTGACCGCCAGAATTGAACGAAAACGGCTGTATTTATGGTCGATGTTTATTTTTATTCTGGGAAGCCTGTTGGCCTTCTGGAGTCCGAATTATGCAGTCTTATTTATATCCCGTATCGTTACCGCCGCAAGTGGATCGCTGATTGTGACGTTATCGCTGACGATTGCCGTCAAAGTGGTGTCCAAGGCTTATCAGGCGCGGGTTCTTGGTGTGATCTCCATGGGGGTTAGCTCGTCCATCGTGCTAGGTATTCCAGCCGGGGTGCTGATTGGAAATGCGTTTGGCTGGCGGGTGCTGTTCCTGATTATCGCTGTATTGACGGTAGTTGCTATGCTCGTCATGAACTTGTTTATGGAGCGGATTCCGACGGAACATGTCGTGCCGATGCGCGAGCAACTGAAATCCTTGAAAAATGTGAAGGTGATTAGTGCGCATCTGGTGACTACGCTAACGTTGGCGGGTCATTACACACTGTATGCGTATTTCACTCCATTTATGGAGAATATGATGGGCTTGAACGCATCGTGGATTAGTGTCGCCTATTTTGTATTTGGACTTTCGGCTGTTGGGGGCGGTTTTATTGGCGGCTCTTTGGCGGATCGTTTTGGCACAGCGAAGAGTATTTTGATCATTGTGGGCGTATTTATCGCCGTGATGTTCTTGCTGCCATTCTCGGTTCACTCGATGTATGTATTTGCGCCGTTGCTGATCATCTGGGGAATATTGAGCTGGGCCTTGTCCCCGCCGATGCAGAGCTATCTCATCGAAAATGCCCCCGAATCAGGAAGTATTCAGCAAAGCTTCAATTTCTCTGCTCTCCAGATCGGGATTGCTCTCGGTTCAGCCTTGGGCGGTGCGGTAATTGAGAATAGTGAATCGGTTGCCACGAATGCATGGGTAGGCGGGGCTTTTGTGATTGTTGCTTTTGTATGTGGCGTATTTTCGATTACGAGAACCGGAGCATCGCAAGCCGTCAGAGGGCACGGGCACCAATCCATTTTATAGCTCGATACGGCATTCTCCTCTTTTATAAGGAGAGAAACTATGTTATACTACACGCAATTATGAAGAAGGAGGTGAGGTAGGTGAATCACGAGATGCTGAACAACCGTATTAGCCAGCTGCCGATTGCTATGGCTGGCATTATGCATACTTTTCCGTACAACGGGAGAAGTCTGTCCAATTTTAATCATACGGTTGTAAACATCGCGAGAAGACGCCTACCTTAACTCGAACGGATTGCTGTATCATCCAAAGAGTCGCGGGCTACTAGCTCCTGCGGCTCTTTTTGTGTTGCGCGGGTAAGGGTCTTCCTAAATAAAGGAGAGCCTGAACATGTATATCGTGAACGGTCAACAGTTGAAAAAATACCAAGGTGCCAATCTGATTCTGGACAGTGCATCGTTTGATATTCATACGGGGGAAAAGGTGGGACTCATCGGCCGCAACGGAAGCGGTAAAACCACCCTATTACGCCTAATCGCACGTTTGTCCCGCCCGGATGAAGGGCAGCTCGTCATCGCCAAGGATACGAAAATCGGCTATTTGCCGCAAATCCCGGCGGAGTTTGAACACTTGAGCGTGTATGAAACGCTGGCTTACGCCTATCGTGAGCTGAAGGATTGCCGCAATCAGATGAGCGAGCTGGAGCGTGAAATGTCCGATCCGGTAGTAGCTGCGGATGCAGATCGTTTGGAGAAGCTGCTGCAATCGTATGCCGCCTTGCAGGAACGGTTTGAGCGAAGCGGCGGCTATGAAATGGATGCGAATATCGATCAGGTAGCCGACGGGCTGCGTATCCCCAAAGCCATGTATACGCGCAGCTTTGGTTCGTTGTCCGGCGGGGAGAAAACGAAAATTGCACTCGCGTCCCAGTTGATTGGACGACCGGATCTGTTGCTGCTGGATGAGCCGACCAACCACTTGGATTTAAAAGGTCTGGAATGGCTGGAGCAATTTTTACAAGCCTATACGGGCGCGTGTGTTGTTGTATCACATGATCGTTATTTTCTGGATCGCGTTGCCGTCAAGATGATTGAGCTGGAGGATGGCGAGGCGTTTACGTATTATGCAAACTACAGTGGCTACGTCAAGGAGAAGGAAGAACGGCTGCTGCTGCAATTCGAGGACTACAAGGAACAGCAAAAGCGGATCAAGAAGATGAAAGAGGCCATTCGGCGTTTTGAAGAGTGGGGACGCAATGGGGATAACGAAAAGTTTTTTAAAAAAGCGAACTCGATCCGTAAAGCATTAGAGCGCATGGAGCTGGTGAAGCGGCCTGTACTGGACCCGCAAGGGGCTGAGTTTAATTTGAGACTGGAGGACCGTTCGGGCCGACGCGTGCTGCATTTCGAAGAAATGGCCAAAGCCTACGGGGAGCGCCAGATATTAAAAGGGGCTACAGGCAGTCTGGAGTTTGGTGAAAAGGTGGCGCTGCTGGGAGATAACGGTTCGGGAAAAACGACGCTGCTCAAGCTGCTGCTCGGTCAGGAGAGTGCGGATGCAGGCATGGTGCAATGGGGCGCACGCGTGGAGTATGGATATTTGGCGCAGCAGGAAAGAGAGCGGGACAGTCGTGCGACCGTGCTTGTGTACTTCAAGGAAGAAGCGGGTGTGGAGGAAGGCGAGGCACGAGGGCTGCTGGCGAAGTATTTGTTCTACGGAGCAGATGTGTTTAAGCCTGTTAGCATGCTGTCCGGTGGAGAATGGTCCCGCTTGCGGCTGGCGTTGCTGGTCATGAAAAAGCCGAACTTGCTGGTGCTGGATGAGCCGACCAACCATTTGGACATCGACTCACGCGAGGCGCTGGAGGAAGCGCTGGACAGTTACACGGGAACCGTGCTGGCGATTTCGCACGACCGTTATTTTGTGAACAAGCTGGCTGGGCGCGTCTGGGAGCTGGAGGACGGAAAGCTGGCCTCTTATCTGGGCGGCTTCGATGAATACCAGGCGAAGAAGCGGGAACTGGAACACGCCCGCTTCCTGAGCACAGGAGATGCCGGGGCACGCACGGCATCCGGAAGCAGAGCCGCTGCAGGTGGCGGCTCTGGCTTGGGCGGGGCTGCATCTGTCAGTGCAGCCAGCAACAGAACGTCTTCGGCTGCGCGGACAGGAGCGCCTGCCGAAGACGATGCGAGCCGCACGCGTCCGGGTGCGGCAGGTCGTTTAGACACGCCCGCCGCAGGGGGCGGGTCGTCCGCTGGCACGGGGGCACGCGGAGCGAAGGCCGCGAAGCCGTCCCGCACGCCCGCCGTATCCAGCGAGCGGCTGGAGCAGGCGATTGCCGCCAAGGAAGTGGAATTGGCGGCGGCGGATGCCGAGCTGGAGCAGCTTGGCACAAGCAGCGACACGATGCGCATGGCGGAGCTGTGGGACGCGCGTGAACGACTGCAAGCGGAGCTGGACACGCTGCTCGGCGAGTGGATTGAACTGGAGTAGTTGACAGGCTAGTTACTAAATAGACAACGGTTTATTTTATATAGAGGGTGGCCCTGAGGTAGAACGTTTACTGAAGGGCTACCCTCATCATTTTATTTTACATAAAGAAAGTTGTTTACATTTCGCAACATGTGATATTTTTTAATCTGTACCTTAATATGAGTCACTGTTAAGTGAAGTTTATGTTGTCAATAAAGATCTTACATATCAAATGTACACGTCGGAACTATTTTGTGATTTGCTTGTGAATGGAGGGAATAGTATGTCGGACTCCTTACTGGAGGTCAGTCAGGTAACGAAAAAAATGGGAAAAAGGAATTTGTTAGATCGTGTTTCATTTAAGCTTCAGGAAGGAAAGATATATGGATTCATCGGACCTAATGGAGCTGGTAAAACCACAATGATGCGAATCATGACCGGACTGATGCAGCCAACCAGCGGCTCTGTAAAGATAGCTTCATATGATGTACAGACGGATCGGGAAAAGGCGCTGTCCAAGGTGGGTGCTATTATTGAATCTCCGGTCTTTTTTGATTATATGACAGGCAGGCAGGTTTTACGAAATTTGTCACGGTTGCACTCTGAGATTGCACCCTCAGATCGGGAGATACATATTGAAGAGTTGCTTACAAAGGTAAGACTGGAAACACGGGGGGATGACAAGGTGAAAACCTATTCGCTGGGTATGAAGCAAAGGCTCGGGATTGCGCAGTCTATGCTGGGGGCTCCAGAGCTTCTATTGCTAGATGAACCGTCAAACGGCCTTGACCCTATGGGGATGCGAGAGCTGAGAGATATTGTGCTTCGTCTGCGTGATTCAGCGAATTATGCCTTTTTTATTTCAAGTCACTTGCTGGATGAGTTGCAGCAAATGTGTGACGAACTGATTGTAATTAAAGAAGGGACACTAGTTTGGAAGGGGCCCGCTGATCAACTGGTTGAGGACGGCCAACGTCTGGAGGATGCTTTTATGGGATTAATGGGACTATGAAGCTATTAATATACAGCGAGTTCGAGCGATTATGGAGACGAAAGTGGTTCTGGCTCATGGTTTTATGTACACCGATGCTAGCCTGTTCGACAGGAGTATATTTTTTGCGCACGATGAAGGTTCCTGTAGAGGTATTATCCTTAAACTTTGTCGTTACTGGTCTGCGTGAGAATTTGTTTTTAGCATGCAATATAGCTGTGGCTGCTTTAGCTGCTGCTGTATACACTGAGGAATTTCGAAGCGGGCAACTGCGTTTGTTATTTATGCGCCGATTTACCCGCGGTCAGATTTTCTGGAGTAAGCTGCTGGTTTTGAATGCTTCTATCTTGCTTCTTCTCATTGCATTTGCAGTATCCTCGCAGGTGATCGTTGAAGTATGGACTCTTTCATATGATGTAAGTGATGCGGGGCTGTCCGGATCTCAAGGACTGCAGATGCTTGAATACTATGGTTGGGCGCTTGCCTCATTAGTAGCAATAAGCTCCTTCTACTGCTTCGTCGCTATGTACAGCAAGAGTGTAACGTATGCCATCGGTGTTTGTATGGTATATAATCTGGGCTCTCTGTTGTTTGATTCGTTGTACTTAAAATGGGCCTCTTTTGTTTCTCATATCCCATACTTATACAACGTAATCACGTTTATGATTATTCCGTATATGCAGCATATAGGATTAGATAGATCTTTAATGGGGAATTTGTCCGTGAATGGAGCAATTGTCACCGTTGTTAGTCTATATCTTATTTTTTTTACTTGGGGCGCATATCGCCGTTTTGTGACCGATGATTATCTGTATTAGGGGGATTTCTCCATATAAAAGTGGAAAAGATCCAATCGACCGCTTGAGGGTCAGTTGGATCTTATTTAACACTAATTCCTCCCGAGACTCTACCTCAGTACACCGAAGCTGTCTTCGAAGTGTTCTTGATACCGTTGGCATCGTTCAATATGATATTGCCCCATGCCGTCGGCGTTTTCCAGTCGCTGCTGTTCACAAGGTCAAGCCATGCGTTCTCGCTGTTGTTGCCCGTCCAGGACCAGGCCAGATAGCCGATGCCTTTGGCTTGGGATTGCTTCATGACCTCATAAGGGTTCACGGTGGTACCCAGATTGTTGTTGCCATTGTTGTAGTTGTAGCCAAATTCGCCCACGATGACAGCCAGCCCCTTATCTTTCATAGCTTGCAGCTCGGAGCCGATCTTGCTGGAATCATTGTAGTTGGCGTACATATGGACGGAGAACAGCAAATTATGGTTGGGATCATGCTGTAATAGCTCAATGCCATGGGCTTTAATCGGGGAAGCATATTGTCCCCAACCGGAGCCGTCGATCACAATCGTATTCGGCAAGCCTGCGTTGCGCAGTGTGGTGATCGCCGTTTTGTAAGCGTCCCGCCATGCGGCATCGAACAGGTTATGGTCGCCCCATTCATTCGCGATATTCACGAGGACATACTTTTGGTTATCGGCCAGTACTTTTTTCACCGCTGGATCAGCGAAATAACGGGCCATATCGTTCAAACGATTGGCATCATTGCTGCCCGTAACATCGTGCAGTTCAACGACAGAGATCAGCTTGAGCTGTTTGGCGCGGTTGATAATTTCCTCCAGTCTTTGTGCTGATCCATTCGTTTGCCACACAATTCGAACGGTGTTGGACTTCGTCGCCGCAATGGTATCCAATGCCTGATAGGCTTGTGTATCAAACCAGATATGAGGGTTATTCACTCCACGCATGACAAAGGTATTTCCGTTCGCATCCTTCAGACTGGTTCCGCTTACATAAAACCCCGAGGCTGCAAACGATCTACCTCCATTCAACAAACCCATGCTGGAAAAAAGCAGCAACACTACAGCGAATACCAGTACCTTTTTGCCATTTAACCGCCAATCTCCCACAAACAAACGCCTCCTCCTCTATAGTCAAGTTAATCCTATGTTGAAAATGGATACATATTACACCAATTGTGATGTTGGAATGGCATATCGTTTCTTTTACATAGAGTTCGGGTATTAATTGTCTGGTCGCGCAATAGATTGACATAGGGGAAAAGGAGGTATGAGTATGTGGAAATGGGGCAAGAGGCTGTCAATACTAGCTTCGGTACTTCTAATGGCGATTATTGTAAGCGCATGCAATAAGGATGATGCGTCAGGTAAAGTGAAGATTGAATTTTTCCAGAACAAGCCGGAGGCCAAGGGTTCCTTCGATAAACTGATCTCCCGATTCAATCAGGAGCATCCTGGTATTGAAGTGACACAGGTGAATCCGCCAGAGGCAGAGACGGTGTTATTGACCCGAGTGGTTAAAAATGATGTACCTGACATTGTAGGGCTCGGGGCTACCGACACCTATTCCATTTTGGCGCAGAGCGGTATTTTTACGGAATTGGCGAATACGGATCTGCCGCATACCGTGGACCCCATCTACCTCAAAATGCTCAAGGATGTGACCGGGGCCGATCCGGTGTACGGAATTCCTTACGCTGCCAATGCGAATGGTGTGATGTACAACAAAACACTTTTTAAGGAAATGGGATTACAGGTGCCCAAAACGTGGGATGAGCTGATCCTAACGGTACAAAAGATCAAGGCCGCAGGCAAAATCCCGTTCTATTTTACATATAAAGATGATTGGCAGACGAACCTTCCCTTTAATGCACTTGGTCCGAATCTGGTGGGCATTGATTTTTTCCTGCAACGACGTGCAAATCAGGTCACCTTTCAGGACAAGTACCGCAAGGTTGCGGAAAAGCAGCTGGAGCTGCTGAAATATGGACATGGCGATAATTTTGGCAAAAACTATGCGGACGGGAACCGTGCCTTTGCTAATGGACAGGGGTTTATGTACATCCAGGGCTCATGGGCGATATCTGAAATCCGCAAGGCGAACCCGAAGGTGGAGCTTGGGTTCTTCCCGTTACCAACAGGGAACGATGAACAGGCGGTCAAGCTGGTGTCTGGTATAGATACACTGTTAGCCGTTTCGGAGAGCACTCCGCATAAAAAAGAGGCCGAGGAGTTCATTGCCTTCCTGCTGAAGCCGGAGAACAGCAAGCAGTACATTACAGAGCAGACGCTGTTTTCAGCGGTGAAGGGAGTCACGCAGGATGATCCGAGTGTAGCGGAGCTGCTGCCGTATTTTAAATCCGGGCGTGTCATTGATTTTGCCGATCATTATATTCCGAAAGCCGTACAGTTAAACTCCATTGTGCAGGCCTTCCTGCAAAACGGAGACATCGACGCTTATTTGGCGAAGCTGGACAGTGAATGGAATAAGGTAGCTAACCGCCGATAGGGGAGGAGGATAAGACATGAATAAGCGACTAACGGCTTTCTATTGGATGACCATGCCGGCTGTCCTGTTGTTTTTTATATTTTTGACATTGCCTGCTTTGCAGGGCTTTTATTATTCGCTCACGAACTGGAACGGCTTTGGTCATCAATATCACTTTGTCGGGTTCAAAAACTATGTCAACCTGTTTCAGGACGATAATGTGGGGAACGCATACTGGTTTACCTTCAAGTTTGCCATTGTGGTCACGATTGCGATTAACGTCCTTAGTTTGCTAATTGCGCTGGGGCTGAATGCTAAAATACGGTTCCGTAACTTTTTCCGGGGTATTTATTTTTTGCCTAATATTTTGAGCGTGCTGATTGTCGGGTACATATTCAATTACTTGTTTTCGAACGTGTTTACGATTTGGGGGCAAAATTTAGGCATTACCTTTTTATCGACCAACATTTTGGGCAGCGAACAGTTGGCTTGGGTGGGGGTTGTGATCGTAGCCGCATGGCAGGGCATTGCCTTCAATACGATTCTCTATCTGGCCGGGCTGCAAACCATCCCGACAAGTCTGTACGAGGCATCCAATCTGGACGGTGCAGGCAAATGGCGTGAATTCTGGAGTATTACGTTTCCGCTGATTGCCCCGTTTTTTACGATCAATATGGTATTGGCGATGAAAAATTCCCTCATGGTGTTCGACCAAATCGTGGCCTTGACGAACGGTGGACCGGGGCGGGCGACACAGTCGATATCACACTTGATCTATACAGGGGGCTTTAGAGGCGGGGAGTTTGCTTATCAGTCGGCTAACTCTGTCATTTATTTTATTGTGATTGCGATGATTTCCATCTTGCAGCTACGATTCCTCCAGAGAAGGGAGATGGATAACTGATGAAAATGAGCAGACATACCAACTGGCCTGCACTGCTTCTGGTGACGTTGGGAACGATATTTATCCTGTTTCCCCTCTATATGACGGTGACGATTGCGCTTAAAAATCCTGAGCAGATGGCGCATTCTGCCTTTGCTTTTCCGACCGAGCTGCATTGGGAAAATTTTAGTCGTGCGGTGGAAATGACCAACTTTTTCAGCGCTTTTCAAAATAGTGTGATGGTCACGACATCAACGGTAGTGCTGACGCTGTTGACCAATTCCATGGTCGCTTATGCAATTTCGCGTAATATGCAGCGGCGCTTTTTTAAAGGATTATATTTTTACTTTGTGAGCGCCATGTTCATTCCGTTCCCGATCATCATGCTGCCGATTGTTAAATTGGCCTCGGGACTTCATATGACCAATCTGTTTGGTCTGATTATGCTGCATACGGTGTACGGGCTGGCGTTTAATGTGTTCGTCTATGTCGGCTATATCCGTTCCATTCCGGTGGCGCTGGAAGAGGCGGCTACAGTAGACGGGGCGACGACATGGGGCACGTTCTGGCGAATTATTTTTCCGTTGATGGCACCAATTAGTGCTACCGTTGGGATACTCACCTGCCTGTCCACCTATAACGACTTTCTGCTGCCGCTCATTATTATCAGCGATCCGGAGCAGTATACGTTGCCGCTCGTTCAGTATGTGTTCCAGGGGCAGTTTAATACAGACTTCAATCTGGCCTTTGCCTCGTACCTGATGGCCTTGCTGCCAATGATTATCGTCTATTTTATTGCACAAAAATGGATCATCAACGGCGTTACGCAAGGCTCCGTGAAGTAAGTGAGAATAGAATAACTCCAACCACATCGCAGCTTACTGGGAAAAATAAAGGTGTCCCATATACCGCAGCTCACACAGGTATATGGGACACCCTTTTTTATAGTATTGCTATTTAGATGCTTCGCTTTGAGTCGTCAGAGGCTGTAAGGGTACAGTAATCTCTGCTTCTGGTTCGTCTGTTGTATAGAAGAACATATAGATAGAAGCCTCGGTTCCCTTGAAATTCTTATAGACATCAACCGCTTTGTTATTGCCGTCCCCTGTAAAATTAGCCGAGATCGGTTTACCCAAAATCCGTTCTTTACCCAGGCCAATATGAGTCTGGTTGATCCCGCCAAAACGAGCGTCCTTGCTTTCAGTTTCTACGAACAAGTCCGCCCCTTGCTTGTAGTAGGTCCACTTCACAGGATAACCGCCGATTTGTGTAGTTAGCGTCTGTTTTTGTTCAGAAATATCCTTTAAACGCTGTGGCGTTTTGTCATCCGAATGGATCGTAACCTTATATTTCCCTGTAAACGTAATCGGTGTATCCTTGGCAATCACAAGATCGGAGGGTCGTTCAAAACGGAGGGTGGTCAGATCAGGAGTGCTACTGGGTGATGACCATTTGTTACCCTCCAACGTTTTACCGTTTACGGAAAGGAAGTATTTTTGATAAGGTATATCGGCGAATTTCTTCTTGCCTCTGATCGTGAGACGGATTTGCGTAGGTGTGACAACCATCTGTTCCATTATGAAATTCGGATTTCCTTTCTCCAAAGGAATATTCAGGACGGTTTTAATGGTTCCGCTCTCCATTTGTTTTTTGCTAAGATGGAGATCAAAATTTATCGGTTCATCTATACTTTTCTCGGTTTTGGCATATTGCAGCTTGTAAGTAATTTGCCCTTCCGGTACATGTTCTCGGATAAAATATTGCTGTGCTGTATACTCCCCGTTATCTCCGGGTTTGCCAAAAGCCCCTCCAGGCTGCGACATCACAGGCTCTCCGCCTTTGTAGGCAATGATTTGCGGATTATCCCATCTCTTGGGTATCGACGAATCGAAGGTAATCGCCGAGGACAGCAACAGTTTATCCTTCCCTTGTTCAAATACCTGCACCTTCATATCTTGTAAACCGTCACGATCCAGTGTGAAAGTTTGTATTTTGGGAGATTGGGTATCAAGCGGTAAATCCAACTCCTGTATGCTGTCAAGCTCTACATGTTCTACGGTCAGCCGCATGTTCTCTGTGTCCTGCTGCGGTGTCCAGTCACTTTCAAAGTACCCGTTGTACCGTTGATTTTTCGGGTCCCATTGTTGAAAGTTATACTCCCCTTCACTGTTTTTCCCCGTGGCGTTTTTAAGCGTTATGCCTTTGACATTCCAAAACTCGTTGTCTTTACTTTTTGCCACATTCAAGCTGTACAGGATCACGGTCCGGTTCTCATCCACAATAGCCGTATGCAGCGTCAGTTTCACTCCATCTCTGGTGATGGACTGCTCTAGTGGCTGCCCAAGGTCTTGATTTAGTGCCGTCTGAATGCCGCTTCTTCCGTGTAGCAAATTGTCCCAATTATAATGGATGGCGGCATAGACGGGAACAGCAATGAGAAGTGCGCTCAGAGAAGCAGCGATAGCTATTTTGCGCCAATTTCTGTTTCGGCGTGGAGTAACTGATTCGACTGAATCGTAAGCATTTGTTAAAGTGGAGGCAGCCTGTCCTGCCTGTTCCATCCGATCCCACATCTTCTCGAAGTCAGGATAGGCAACTCCCGAATCATCATTTAATTTGCGCTTCAATGCCTGTTCTACTTTTTTCATAGTTCTCTCCTTCCAGCTCGGGAATCTGTGCGCCTGTATCCCTCAGTATTCGCTCCATTAGCCGAAGCCCTTTGTGTGTCCTTGATTTGACGGTTCCCAGCGGGATTGTCAGCAACTCGGATATTTCCGCCAGCGTGAAATCATGCATATATCGGAGTGTTAGCACAGCGCGGATTTTGGCCGGAAGACGATTCATATAAACAGCCCATTCCTCTGCGGATTCGCGGTCCTCCACCAGCCTGTCTACGGGCTTGCTTTCGGTCCCGGTGAATAAATAGGGATTAGCCGACACCTTCATATGCAAGCTGTTTCGGCGTTTAAGGTAATTCAGACAATGGTTTACTGTAATTTTCATAATCCAGGCCTTTAGGTGTTCGATATGTTCGCGATTGCTGCGAAACAAAGTGATAAACACTTCCTGAGTTAAATCTTCTGCATCCGATGCATTATGTACCATATAGTAGCAGGTCCGGTATACATCCCGTTGATACAGATCAAACAAATCTCGATTGCTCTCCAATATGTGCCCTCCTTTCCTGTGCAGGTTACCTATATAACAACTGCCGCTCCAAAAAGGTTCATTTGTTGTGAAAATTAAACGTCTGCGTCGATGTATTTCGCTTTTCTTCAAATGTACCATGTTTTTTTTGTGCCATTATTTTCAGGTTGCTTGCTCATCCGTTAATGATGTAATGGTAAAACGCAAAAGAAGCCTGTAAATCTCAAAAACTGCAGATTTACAGGCTTCTTATATTTTCCGAAGTTTTAGACACGAAGGAATGAACAGTCCTTTACGCGGAAGTACATTGACGGGCAGCGTGCGGATATACTTCCGCTTAGTCAGCCAGCCGCACGAGCGTTCTGCCCTGTGAGCGGGCCGCCAGGATGTCCTCCAGCGCGTTTGGAAGGTCAGCCAGCCCGATTTCGCGCTCGACAAGCTGCTCCAGTTGTTTCGGCTTCCAGTCGCTGCCGAGCCGCTTCCAGATCGCTACGCGTGTTTCATAAGGGCAGAAGACGGAGTCTATGCCCAGCAGGCTGACACCGCGCAAGATAAACGGCAGCACCGTGGTAGGCAGCTTGGTGCCCGCCGTCAGACCGCTCACGGCAACGGAGCCGTTGTAGGCGATCTGGCTGAGCAGCGAAGCGAGCGGCTTTCCGCCTACGGGATCAATAGCCGCTTGCCAGAGCTGCTTGCCCAGCGGGCGGATGCTCTCCGCGCCGTCGTAGACCTCATCGCGGGAGATCAGCTCAGCCGCTCCGAGCGCCTTGAGGTAGTCGTGCGCCTCGGCTTTGCCGCTACTGGCTACAACATGGTAGCCCCTATTGCCCAGCAGTGCAATCGCGGCTCCGCCTACGCCCCCCGTTGCTCCGGTGACGAGCACCTTGCCCTGATCCGGCGTAACGCCGTTTTGCTCCAGCCGATGCAACGACAGGGCCGCGGTAAAGCCGGCTGTCCCATAAATCATGGCTTCTCTTGGCGTAAGTCCGTCTGGAAGAGGAACCACCCAGTCCGCAGGCACACGCGCATATTCGCTGAATCCCCCGAATTGAGACACACCGAATCCGTATCCGGTAACGAGAACGGCTTGTCCTTCGCTGAAACGGCTATCCTCCGAAGAGACGACGGTTCCCGAGCAATCTATGCCGGGCACGAACGGATAGGCTTTGACAATATTGCCATCCTTGCGGGCGGCAAGCCCGTCTTTATAATTGATGCTGGAATAAGCGACACGAATCAATACTTCTCCAGCAGGTAAACTGCCAGTTTCCAGAGAGCGTACCTCTGCTTGAACTTCACCGTCCTGCGTCTGATCAACGACAAGGGCTTGAAATGATTGAGTCATTTGTAAAAGCCTCCTTTATTGCAATATAAGCCTTTGATGGCGGAACATTTTAGTATACTTCACAAATCGTGCATAAGCAGTATACAACCATCCGCGCAGCCTGTCAGCGGCAATGCTCACAGGCCCATATTCTATTTTACCCTTCTGCGTTTCAATAAAGTTCGATAATCAGTTGTGAAGAAGGTGATAAATGAATTCTTACGCGTTTTGCAAATCATTTTACACAAACGGGATGTATTTTCAGAAAGACTGTGCTAACATACCCTTTGTTCGTTAAATAATTCTATGAAGAAAGGTGAATGAATGACAACCAGAGCACTAAAAAAAGGGTCGGTATTGTCCGAAGCCAAGGAACTGAATTTGTTCCATTTGACATGGCCCATTTTCCTCGAATTGTTCCTGTTTATGCTGATGGGCAGCGTCGATACGTTCATGATCAGTTCTGTATCTGATAATGCCGTGTCGGGTGTAGGCGCGTCCAACCAAATTATTTCAATTGCCATCCTTGTACTGGAGGTTATCGGCAACGGCGCTGCTATCGTCGTAGCTCAATATATCGGTTCTAAGAAGCTTGTCGAAGCGGCCCAGGTTACGGGTACGGCCATTACCTTGAATTTGATGGTAGGTCTTTTGCTTAGCGTGATTTTTCTTGTATTTGGTACTCATATGCTGCAATGGCTTAACGTCCAGGGAGATATTCTGGTTTATGCAGAATCCTATATGAGTATCGTCGGGGGTGCCATTTTCCTTCAGGCATTGATCAACGCGCTGGCGGCGACGATTCGTACACATGGTTTTACCAAGGAAACGATGTATGTATCCATGCTGATGAACGTGATCCACGTGGTCGGTAACTATGTTTTGATTTTCGGACATTGGGGAATGCCTGCGCTCGGCGTAGAGGGGGCAGCTATTTCTACGGTGGGAAGCCGTTTTGTGTGTCTCCTGATTTTCTTCTGGCTGATGTACCGCGTAACCGAGGTGCGTGTCGAGTGGAGATATTACGTTCAGTTGTCCAAAAAGTTTATCGCTAAAATTTTGCGCATTGGTGTACCCTCCGCGCTGGAGTCCATCATGTATCAGTCGTGTCAGCTCATTTTCACACTGTACGTGACCTATCTGGGCGCAGAAGCGATGGCGACCCGTCAATATGCCAATAACATTTCGAGCTATATCTACTTGTTCAGTATGGCGGTCGGTATGGGTACGGCCATCGTGGTCGGAAGACTGGTCGGAGCCAGACAGAAGGATACAGCCTACAAACGTGTAATGAGTAGTGTAAAATGGGCGCTCCTCGTGACCGTTGTTATTGATGTGATTATTATCTTTTTCCGCGTGCCATTGCTCAGCTTGTTCACCGAAAACCCTGAGATTATTCGCTTGGGAGCGCAGGTGATTTTACTTAGCATTCTGTTGGAAACCGGTCGGACGACGAATATTGTTATTATTAACTCGTTGCGTGCTGCTGGAGATGCCAAGTTCCCGGTCTTTATAGGACTGATCTCCATGGTCTGCATGAGCTTGCCACTCGGTTATCTGCTTGTGTTCAAGCTGGATATGGGACTCGCTGGTGTGTGGTTGGCGATTGCCGCAGATGAATGGACTCGTGCCTTCATTATGTATGCCCGCTGGAGAAGCCGTTTGTGGGAAAAGCATGCGCTGGTGGAGCACGATACACCAGATCAGCCAGCAACCCCAATTCCGGTACACTGATTCGAGGATCATTTATGATTATGTAGAGGTAGTTCAAGAGAGCATCTTGAACTGCCTCTTTTTGCTGCATGGAGAGTAAATAGTAGTTTTATAAGCTGATTTAAAAAAGGTACATGGAAAACGGAGTAGGCGGAATGGTGCTGTACAAGCGAAGCGGTCGCTTTAAAAGCTTTCGTAGGAAAGCTCGCTTCGGAAGCGTTACATCCCCGGATTTCTACTCTGATCATAGGATTAATTCCAGAAATCCGGGGGCGGTGGCGATGGGAAGCACCATCCGTCTGCGCAGTGGCACGATAGGTAACTTTTAAGTTCAGATTATATAATCATGGTATTCATAAATAGAAGTATGGTAAATTTACTAAAAAAAAGATATACTTTTGTTGCACTAATGCAGTGCATGCAGTACATGAGGGACAAGGAGCGTATCCATGAAGAAACCGACGATTGAAGATGTTGCCCAGAAGGCGGGAGTGTCTAAAAGCACCGTCTCGCAATTTCTGAACAAACGATATAAATACATGAGCGACCAGACCAGAGACCGGATTGCCGAGGTCATTCGGGAATTAAATTATCAGCCCAACGGGCTGGCCCGCAGTTTAAAACAGAACCGGACGTTTATGGTGGGTGTCATTGTAGCCAACATTGATTACACGCTGTCGATCCAGTCCATTCGGGCTATTGAGGAGGAATTGCAGCGTTTTGGCATTCAGGTTATCATCTGTAACGCCGACGAAAACCCGGACAAGGAGAGCCAGTATATTGAGATGCTCAAGGCTCGTCAGGTGGACGGATTGATTATTTTCCCGACAGGCAAGCATGCGGATATTTACAACCAGCTCATTCGTGAAAAGTACCCGTTGGTGTTTTTGGATCGTCTGGTAGACGGTGTGAACACGCGCAGCCTGTTGCTGGATAACGAAATGGCGGTCAAGCTGGCGATTCAGGAGCTGGTGGCCCATAAGCATGAACGGATCGCGCTGATTACCCTGCCGCTGGGACTGAACCGGATTACTCCAAGGGTAGAGCGGTTGAGCGGGTACAAAAAGGCGCTGGAAGAGCGTGGCTTGCCCTTTCGGGAAGAGTACATGCGCAGTGTGCCGAAGGAGGATATCCAGCAGACGCTGGAGGAGCTATTTCAGTTGCCAGAGCCGCCGACTGCGCTGTTGGCCGGGAACGATATCGTGCTGGCAGAGGTGCTGAAATATGTGAATGCCCGACGTAAACGCATTCCGGCCGAGCTGTCCATTATCGGAATTGACGATGCAGAGTTTGCCCATATTTACAATCCGCCGATTACGACCATTACGCAGCCGATTGCGGATATGGGAAAGCAGGCTGCAAAGACGCTGTTGTCCAGCATCGAGGAGGGCGGCGAATCGGTTCCGATCATTTACCGCTTTGTGCCTGATTTAAACCGGGGTGAATCCGTCAAAACGTTGTAGGTGAACCTCTAATATCACATCATAAGAAATAACCCGTATTCCTGTCTGCGTTATAAGCCTGCATATACTTGCTCAGGCCGCGCATAAGTGAATACGGGTTATTTGAGTTATCTCCGAAGCTTCCTAACTCACCCTTGTTGAGCTTGTGGAACCAGCGATGAAGGAAAAGGCAGGGGTAAGAAACCTGCCTAATTCGTGCTGGCGCTGAGCAAAAAGGACTCCAGCTCAGATCGCGTAGGATAGCCGTCCATGTCTCCGGCTGACATGACAGCCAGTGCGCCGAGGGCGTTGCCGCGTTTGACCGCTTCGGCCAGGGGCAAGCCCTCCAGCAGTGCGCTGATGACGCCAGCGGCAAAGCCGTCGCCCGCCCCAACGGTATCGACGACATGCTCCACTCGGAAGCGTTTCACATATCCTTCTGCATCGGCGGATTTATAATACGCTCCTTCTGTCCCCAGCTTGATGATGACCAGCGAAGTACCACGGTCAAGGTAGAAGGAAGCGATATCCTCAGGTGAGGTGTAGCCTGTCAATATTTTACCTTCATGAATGCCTGGCAGAAGCCAGTCGCAACCCTCAGATGCCTCGTTAATAGCCTCCACCATCGTTTGCGTATCAGGCCATAACTTGGGTCTGAGGTTCGGATCGAAGGATACGGTTTTTCCTGCCTTTTTCATAAACTGCCGCGCATGTCGGGCGAAGTCACGACATTCGGGAGAAAGGGCGACAGAAATACCTGTAAAGTGCAGGTGGCGTGCCCCGGCAAAGTATGCCTCGTTAAAATCGGCGATGCTTAATGTGGAAGCGGCAGAGTGTCTGCGAAAATACTCGACCTCCGGATCCCCGCTTGTGACTTTGGATTTAATCAGCATCCCGGTAGAGTGGTCTTTGGTAAACATGACGTTCTGGGTGTCGATCCCCTCCTGACGCAGCGCCCCGGCAATGAACCTGCCGAATGCATCCTCGCCTAGTTTGGTCACGAGCCCTGCTCGTAGTCCCAAACGTGCCAAACCGGACGAAACATTCGTCTCTGCTCCGGCCAGCGCTTTGGTGAACGAACGCACCTCATCCAGAGAGCCTGCTTCATTGGCATAAAACATGGCCATCGGTTCTCCGAAGGTAACAGCATCCAATGTTGCGGTCATTCTAAATTCCTCCTTTGTTTAGTAAACTAAATCTGTAAGCGTATGCACCAATTGAATAAATTGAAATTATCACATAAATCGGTTTTTCACAATGAGGAAGTTGATATATTTGTTAAAAACTTTTTGGATAATGTAGATAAAAAAATATGAATTTGTTTATCAAACGGTAAAAAGAGTGTAAAAGTTCGTGAATATTAAGGATTTTTCAAGGAATAGTGAAGAATTGGGTTGACACCCCCATAGATAATTATTACAATTCTAGCTAAGAAGTAGAGTTAGAAACCGCTTTTATAACAATTCCATTGATAAAAAAGTTTATCTAAACAGGAGGAATGTTTTTATGGAAATGCGTTATTCAACTCATCCCGAACATGCCAAGCATTTTACGACTGAAGAACTGCGTCAGCACTATTTGATACAGGAACTGTTTGTGCCTGAGGAAGTTAAGCTGGTTTATACGCATGAAGATCGTGTCATTATCGGGGGCATTCATCCCGTGAATAAATCCGTTGCGCTGGAAGGCAACGATCAAATCAAGGCGGAAACCTTTTTGGAGCGCCGGGAACTGGGCATTTTTAATGTCGGCGGCAGCGGTACTGTAAAAGTTGACGGTGAAACCTATGAGTTGAACACGAAAGACTGTCTCTACGTAGGCAGAGGGGGCAAGGAGTTGATCTTTGAAAGCGATTCCAGCTCGAAACCTGCAAAATTTTACATTGTGTCGGCGCTGGCTCATACCACGTATCCGACAACGAAGCAGTCTTTTGCCGATGTGCCGTCTGAAAGTCTGGGCGCGCAGGAAACAGCCAATAACCGCACCTTGCGCCGCTTTATCCATGATGAAGGCATTCAGAGCTGTCAGCTGGTTATGGGGATGACGACACTGGAAAACGGAAGCGTATGGAACTCCATGCCAACACATGTTCATGACCGTCGTATGGAAGTGTATTTCTACTTTGAGCTGGATGAGAACGCCAGAATGTTCCACCTGATGGGTGAGCCGAACGAGACGCGCCATCTGGTGATGAAGAATGATGAAGCGGTTATTTCGCCACCTTGGTCTATTCACTGTGGCGCGGCTACTGGCAGCTATACCTTCATTTGGGGCATGGCTGGAGAAAATAAAACTTACAAAGACATGGATCAGGTAGCCATGAGCGAGTTGCGTTAATCCGGCATATTGGAGCGGGGTACTTGCAAGCGGTTAATGGAATATAGCCATCCCATTCGTGGAAAGGATCAGGAACATGACGAAAAAGAAAGTTTTGGAGCATATCACTTCGGTTGGTGTTGTCGCAGTCATTCGGGGAAACACAGCGGAGGAAGCGTACCAAATGTCCAAAGCCTGTATTGAAGGCGGTTTGGACAATATTGAGCTTACGTTTACCACGCCGGATGCGGATCAGGTGATTCGCAGATTGAGAGACGAATTTAAGGACCGGGCTGTTATTGGTGCGGGAACCGTACTAGAGCCGCTGACAGCGAGAATTGCTATTTTGGCTGGAGCAGAGTTCGTAGTGAGTCCTTCTTTTGAAGAAGAAACGGCGAAGCTGTGTAATTTGTACGCGATTCCCTATATGCCCGGTTGCATGACGCTGAATGAAATTAAGGAAGCGATGAAGCTGGGCAGTGATGTCGTGAAGCTGTTCCCTGGTAGTGCCATGGGTGCGGATTTTGTCAAGGCGGTCAAAGGGCCAATGCCTCATGTACAAATTATGCCAACGGGCGGCGTCGATCTGGATAACATGGAAACATGGCTACGCAACGGAAGTGTCGCAGTGGGCATCGGGGGAAACCTGACGGCTCCGGCCAAGGATGGCCGCTACGATCTGATCACAGAGAACGCTGCGCGTTATGTGGCTAAATATAAGGAAGTTCGTGCAGCGCTGTAGGATTCATTGAGGTATATATTTTAAACTAATATATGATGGAGGCGTAAGTATGGGTCTGGATACTTTTTCATTGGATTTTTTCAGCCTGAAAGGCAAAACAGCGATTGTAACGGGTGGCAACAGCGGCTTGGGTCAGGGATATTCAGTAGCTTTGGCTAAAGCGGGCGCGGATCTGTTCATTGTAGCCAACAATGATGATTATGAAGAAACAAGACGTCTGCTCGAACCTACAGGTGTGAAGGTTGTTTTTCATGAGGCGGATCTGACGCAAAGAGAATCTATTACAAAGATTGTAGAAGAAAGTGTCAAGGCATTCGGCAAAATCGATATTCTCGTAAACAACGCAGGTACGATTCGTCGCGCTCCTTTGCTGGAGTACAAAGATGAGGATTGGGACGCGGTGATGGAAATCAACCTGAATGCTGTTTATCACCTGAGTCAGGAAGTAGCAAAGGTGATGGTTGAGCAAAAAGGCGGGAAAATTATCAACGTCGCTTCCATGCTTGCTTTTCAGGGTGGAAAGTTCGTTCCGCCGTATACAGCAAGTAAGCACGCAGTGGCTGGCTTGACCAAGGCGTTTGCCAACGAGCTGGCGGTTCATAACGTTCAGATTAATGCGATTGCCCCTGGTTATATTGCTACGGCGAACACAGCTCCAATCCGTGCGGATGAGAGCCGCAATCAGGAAATCTTGTCGCGTATTCCTGCGGGGCGCTGGGGAGATCCGTCCGATTTGATGGGAGTTGTTGTTTTCCTCGCAAGTCAGGGCTCCGACTACATGAACGGTCATATCTTGGCGGTGGATGGCGGCTGGCTGGTACGTTAAGCAGCACTGGATGCATCTAAGTCATAGACCGAAAGCTGCCTCAAAAGGAAAGCATCCTTTCGGGCAGCTTTTGTTTGTTTGGCTGTAGCTGTGGTTGTACGCTGAATTGAAGATTTGGAGTGCTACGCTTATCCGTCCTATGCATATGGCATAAATGCCATTATAATTTAATGAGATAGAAATTGCTCAGGCTCCAGCCGTACACTCGGTTGGAGCCTTTGAGCATAACACAGATAGATTGGAGAATGGAGAGATGAGTTCACAGCAACACCAACGAGCTTTGGTATACAAATCCTTGTGGCATGCCGGTCCTTGGGTGCTTGCCGCAGGGATCATTCTGGTAGGTGCCAATCTGCGCGCCTCGATTACCTCGGTAGGACCTCTTATCGGTTTGATTAAGGATTCTTTGCATATTTCGAATACACTGAGTGGCCTATTAACGACATTGCCGCTGCTGGCTTTTGCCCTGTTGTCGCCTTTTGTAGCCAAACTGTCGCGCCGCTTCGGGTCGCCTCTTATTATTTTTGCAGCCTTGCTGCTGTTGACCGCAGGTATTGTGGTGCGCTCAACGCTGGGGGTGACCGCATTATTTGCTGGGACAGCCATGTTGGGACTGGCTATTGCCGTGTGTAATGTTTTGCTGCCCAGTTTGATCAAAGAGGAGTTTCCTCGCAACAGCGGGCTGATGACCGGCGTATATTCAGTATCCATGAATGTAGTCGCTGCAACAGCATCCGGTCTGAGTATACCGCTGGCTCTGAACGGAGGTTTGGGCTGGCGCGGTGCTTTGGGAATATGGGGGATTGTGGGTGTCGTAGGTATTTTACTCTGGGTGCCCCAGCTTCTTAAGGCGCGCAAAACGGCCAATAAAGCGGCAGTGTCTGCCCGAACCGTGAATGTGTATACATCGTCTTTGGCTTGGAAGGTGACGCTGTTTATGGGGCTGCAATCTGCCCTATTCTACGTCCCTGCCGCATGGTTTCCCGAGATGATGGTTGGACAGGGAATGGATTCAGAGACTGCGGGATGGATGCTGTCCATGCTGCAGTTTTCGCAAATGCCGTTTACTTTTATTGTGCCTATTTGGGCAGCTCGGGTAAAGGATCAGCGGGTATTGGTTCTGATTATGGCTGCGCTGTATTTTATCGGTCTGGGTGGATTTCTGCTTGGGGCTACACAGTGGAGTGTGATTTGGGTCATTTGTATCGGTATAGCGGGTGGTTTTGCTTTCCCGTTGGTGATGATGTTCTTTAATTTGCGGACGCGGACACCGCAGCAGGCAGCAGAGCTGTCTGGTATGGCGCAATCCTTTGGTTATTTGCTAGCAGCGACAGGGCCGACGCTGTTCGGTTATTTACATGATGCAACACAAGGCTGGACAATTCCGCTGCTTCTACTCTTGTGTCTGAGCGTTTTGCTCATGTTTACAGGGCTGGGTGCAGCCAAGAAACGATATGTCGGAGGCGAGGTGGATGATCAGGCTACAATTTGATACAGACGGTTATAGTGTAATCTGTAGTGCAGATCGTGTTATGTTGTTGGCTAAAGAGTTTGCGCTACTGCGCTTTCTATACGATAACCGGAATCAGGTGTTCACCCGGGAACAACTGCTGGATCGTGTGTGGCCGCTGGAATATCCGGTGGAGCGCACGGTGGATGATCATATCTACAGATTGCGTAAAAAGCTCAAGCCATGGAATGCTCTTCGTATTCATACGGTCCGGGGGTATGGCTACAGCTTGACCCTTACTGGCGTGCAACGACAGAATCATCCGTCCCTGCGCGATCAGGAGGTACAAGACGCTGTCCACGGACTGTTACGGAAATACCAATTGCTGGGACAGGGGAATTCCATCGTGGCGCTGGCTGCTCAGCAGGAGCAGATGGGGTTCGAACTGTCTCCTTTTTATCAGATGTATACCCGGTTTGTGCAGGCCGATATATTGTGGTTTTTGGAACGGGAGGACTTTACACCTAAAGATCGACTGTACTGGATGTTACTGCTATATATAGGTACAGCAGGGGTAACGGATCAGAAGCTTGCTCTATGTGAGCAGGCGCTTTCCAGTGGATTACTATCCGCCGAGCAGGAGCGGGAATTGCGTATTCTCAACATCCTGGAGGCTTATGTGGAGAATGGACAACCTGAACGTGCACTGGAGAGACTTCCGCTGGCTTTTGCAGTGATGGAGCGGGATGAGCTGGACAAATTTGTGATGCCTGTTGCGCTGATGGAGATGTACATGCATCTGACCGCCAACCGTATGGAGGAGGCTAGGGTACTATCCGTTCGATTGGAAGGGATGCTATCTGAGGCTCCGTATTTGCGGGAGCTGGGGCGTTATCGGATGATGCAGGGATTCATGCTCCTGCTTACCGGGGGAGTGGACGAGGCCGAGCGGCTATTGGATGAGGGGCTGAACACGCTTGATATGGCTAAACAGGAGCTGCTTAAAATCAAGGCAGTCTGTCAAATCCGCGGCTTTTTGAAGCGTTATGGTGCTTTTCCTGCGTTGGAAGAGAAATATGCTACTCAATATGAACGACTTGATCGGGACAATGGCTTAACGATGCATCGTTTGGCACTAAGGCGTTGGTTGGAGCAAACACTTTCTGCGGTCTGACATGTTTCTCGCTGTCTGATTTTCCTCTGATATAGGCCCGCTAGAATGTTCTTATTGCTAATAATGCAGAAAATGAGAGCAGGGTGAATAGAAATGAAGGAAAAAAAAGAATCAGAATCCACGCCCAGCATTTGGCGCAACGGCCGTTTTCGGCGGATGTTTGCGGCGCACACGGCTGCTTCCTTTGGCGATTGGTTTGATGCCATCGCCATTCAGGTGCTCGTCGCTTACCGCTGGGAAGCCGACCCCATGCTGATTGCGCTGATTCCGGTAGTGATGGCGCTGCCGGGTCTGCTGCTGGGCTCTATCGCGGGCACGTTTGCCGACCGGGTGCATAAGGCCCGGCTGATGATCGTCTGCGATGCAGTTATTGCCTTGTTGACGCTGGCGATTCTCGCTGTTTCGGGGCCAGTGTGGCTGTTGCCTCTGCTGGGTCTGCGTGCGGCGGCTGGCGTGTTCCAAATGCCGTCACAGCAAGGCTTGACACGCACTGTAGTCGCCAGCAGCGACCTGTTTCGGGCGACCTCGCTGAATGGGCTGGTCAATCAGGCTTCCAAAGTGGCGGGTCCATTATTGGGAGCCATGACCTTGGCTGTGATGTCGCCCCAAGCCTGCATTATCCTCAATGCGCTGCTGCGCCTGTGCTCAGGCCTGGTTCTGTGGCCGCTACGCGGAATCGGCCCCGCCCTCGTCAGCATAGAGCAGCAAGCGACTATTGCTGTGCTGCAAGGAAAGCCGGATTCGCCAAGCGAGGCTGAGGCTGATGAAGCCGAGAATCGGAAGGAGCGTGTCGGCGCGTCCCGTTTTTTCAGCCAATGGCGCGAGGGCTGGGCGTTCCTATGGCGCAGCCGAATGCTTTTGCATACGCTTGTGTTCGGACTTTTCGGCATGATCGCCATTCTCATGATTGACTACCAGTTTCCGACGTTGCTGCGAGTGCTAGCCCCGGGTAACGAATCGCTGCTCGGTTGGCTGGTTTCAGCCATAGGCGCTGGCGCCGTCGGATGCATGCTTGTGCTTAATCGCTTGAATCGCATAAGCGCAGGCTGGGGGCTCGGTGGAGGTTATGTGCTGGTTGGTGGAGCTATTGCTGCTTTAGGCTGGGCGCAACCGGGGACAGGATTACCCGTACTGCTTATGATTGGGGCCATGCTAGGCGTGGGAAACGGCCTGTACATCATCACCCAGAATTACATATTGCAAGCCCGAACACCGGCCGATATGGTGGGGCGCGTCTTCGGTATCCAAAGTACCGTGACCGGAGCGATCATGATCGTCTCACCGCTTATCGGGGGTGCAATGATTCGCATAGCCGGAGCAGGAACTACCTTTGTCTGGATTGGGGTGACGATTGGGGCTTTGGGCTTAGTCGGACTCATGCTTCAATCCGTCATTTGGCGCGAGTCACCTGCTGATTTCAACAATTCTGCTGTGAAAAATGCCGACCCTGCACAGTAGTTGGTTTCCAAATTTTATAACTGAACATTTTTAGAATAGGAGGATGATTATGACTCAAAAATCTTCGTCCACAACGTCTGTGGCGCGGTTACTGGAGGGATCGCGGGTGTATCTGCGTCCGATTCACGTGGAGGACACCGAACTATACTATAATACGTTGTTTGATCAGGACGTGAGGAGGATGACGGGTACGCAGCGCAGCTTTACCAAGGATCAAATTGGGCGTTATATTGAATCCAAAGGGCAGGGTACCTCCAGCTTGCTGCTACTCATTGCCCTTCAGGAAGATGACCGTATCATTGGTGACATTGCTCTTCAGGATATGGACAGCCTGAACCGCAGTGCCAACATCCGCATTGCCATTAATGAACAGGAGAATCAGGGAAAAGGCTACGGCACTGAGGCGCTTGTGCTAATGCTGGATTACGGATTCGGTATCTGTAATCTGCATCGAATTGAGCTGAACGTGTATGATTTTAATGAACGGGCTATCCGTTGCTATGAAAAAATAGGCTTCCAACGTGAAGGCGTGCAACGGGATGCTTTATTTTATAATCATCAATACCATGACTCCATTCTGATGAGTATGCTGTCCTCTGAATACCGTGTCCGCTATGTAGAAAAAGCAGAGAACTGATTCAAAGCATTTACAGCGGTTTAATGAAAAGGTATAATAAAGGCATATATGCGCGAACTTATGTAGGTTACTGAATGACAACATAAAATGACAATGAATTACCGGAGGAGCCTGTCACCAAGGCTCCTCTTTGTCTTTTTTTAAGGGGATCTGTAATTACAGGTTCCTTTTTTGTTGTGTTCAGGGCACGTCAGCACATATTTTGCGCAAATTTTTAGCATTTTATCAATACTAGATGTCTACCATTTGATGATTAAAGGAGGTATATGAGCCATGCAATTTATATTGTATCTTTTGCTGATTCTGCTGTTTACTAAAGTGGCTGGTGATCTGTCGGTAAGGCTCGGTCAGCCTTCAGTGCTAGGGAAGCTGATTGCTGGTATTGTACTCGGTCCAGCGGTATTGGGGTGGGTTCAGAACAACACACTTATTCATGATATGTCTGAAATCGGAGTGCTGCTGCTGATGTTCATTGCCGGGCTGGAGACGGATCTGGATCAGCTTCGGCGTAACTGGAAACCAGCGGTAGCCGTAGCAGTTGGGGGGATTATTCTTCCGTTGATCTGCGGTTTTGGAGTTGGGGAAGCCTTCGGATTTTCGGTGCATGAAGGATGGTTTCTCGGTGTTGTCCTGAGCGCCACTTCCGTCAGCATTACGGTGCAGGTGCTAAAGGATATGAACAAGCTTAACACCCGGGAAGGCTCGACGATTTTGGGTGCAGCGGTGCTGGATGATGTACTTGTCGTGGTGTTGCTTGCAGTGATGATGAGTGTATTCGGGGTAGGAGGGGGAACATCTCTGGGGCTTCTCGTCGGCAAAAAGCTTCTTTTCTTTGTCGTCGCTATATTCGGAGGATGGTTTGTGGTTCCCTGGATCATGAAAATACTGGCTCCGCTCAAGGTGACAGAGGCCACCATTACCGCTGCTTTGATCATCTGCTTCGGGTTTGCGTATTTTGCAGATATGTTGGGTATGGCGGGCATTATCGGAGCCTTTGCTGCCGGGATTGCCATTTCGCAAACGAGCTTTAAGCATGTCGTGGAAGAAAAAGTGGAGCCCATCGCTTATTCCATCTTTGTCCCTGTGTTTTTTGTCAGCATTGGATTAAATGTTTCCTTCGAGGGAGTAGGGCAGCAGATCGGGTTTGTCGTTGCATTGACACTGGTTGCTATGGTGACGAAGCTGATCGGTGGCGGAATCGGGGCACGTCTGACAGGCTTTAATAACCGTTCTTCGCTCGCGATTGGCTCCGGTATGATATCTCGCGGTGAAGTCGCGCTCATTATCGCAGCTACTGGGCTGCAAACGGGCCTGCTGGCACAGCAATATTTTACATCCGTCATTATTGCTGTCATTCTGACGACTTTGGCTGCACCTCCGATTCTCAAGCTGTGCTTTAGCGATAAGAAATCTCCCGGCCATGAGCAGAAGAAGCATAGCTAAGTCATACCTAAAAGACCCTCCGGGTTCATATTCCCACGGTGTGCATGGAAGGTTCGGTTTGTAACAAAACCGAACCTTTCATGACATATGGGACATGACCGAAGGGTCTTTTTCATACATATATGTTCGGATTAGGTGCAGGAATTAGGACTCGGATACCACGGTGAAACGTTGGTTCAGATGCTGTGGTTTCTCGATTTCGTCAATTACAGCCACCGCATAATCTTCATAGCTGACATAGCTTGCGCCTTTGGAATTGACTTGCAGCACATCTTTGCCAACTTGATAAGAACCTGTGCGTTTGCCGAGAGCAAATTCAGCGGAAGGACTAATGAAAGTCCAGTTCAGATCGTTGGTTCCACGCAAAATTTCCAGATTCTTTCCTTGATTATTAGCCGTTGGGTATACGAAATCCGGGAAATCAGGAGTGTCTTTTACCAACAAGGTTTGGGACTCATCTGTGAACAGGCTGCCTGCGCCGCCCACAACAATCAGGCGAGTACCGGACACATTACGCAGTGCTTCAATTAGAATGTTACCTGCATCTACATGCAGATGCTCCTGACCACGTGGAGCAGCAAAAGCGTTAACGACAACGTCAAAGTCTTTCAGGTCGTCTGTTTTCAGATCGAAAACGTCTTTTTGTACCACAGTCGCACGGCTGTCTGTGACTTTGGCAGAGTCGCGAACGATCGCTGTTACTTCATGCCCTCTGTCCAATGCCTCTTTAACAATGTTGCCTCCTGCTTTACCGCCTGCACCAATAACTGCAATTTTCATAATAAATAGCCTCCTATAAATATGATCTGTATGATTCATTAGTTTGATCGTAAGTTCATCCTGTTCATTCACGAACTTGGATATGTAACTATTATAGTTACATTTCGGAATGAAAGTCAAGTCCTTCTGTTGGGCATCCTAAAGCCATCCGATTAAAAAGAAATGATACCGTTTAAGTATATAAGGTGAAGCTGAATGAGCCTGGATAAGCAACTTTGGATAGATAAAAACAACAGACAGGAAAGGAAGAGTGAACCGATATGAGTAAAAAGATACAGCTTGAACCCGCAGCGCAGAAGTTCGCAGACGATAACGCCAAGCCTCCGTTTCTGTACGATTTGGGCCCTGCAAAGGGACGTGAAGCGGTCAATGAGGTCCAAGCGGGTCCGGCAAACAAGCCTGCCGCAGACCTGGAAGACCTGTCCATTCCCGGTGGGCCAAGCGGGGAGGTCAAGGTCCGGATTGTTCGTCCACAACAGGTGACAGGCGACCTCCCGGTTATTGTATACATCCACGGGGCAGGATGGGTATTCGGTAATGCCCACACGCATGATCGTCTGATCCGTGAGCTGGCTGTGGGTGCGCAGGCAGCGGTTGTATTCCCGGAATACAGCTTGTCACCTGAAGCAAAATATCCAACGGCAATTGAGGAAATCTACGCGGTCGTTCAGTGGGTGGCTCAGCATGGACGCGAGCATGGGCTGAAGCCTGATACGCTGACGGTAGCTGGAGACAGTGTCGGCGGTAACATGACCGCAGCCGTAACATTGCTTGCCAAGGAACGAAGCGCTCCTGCTATCCGACAGCAGTTGTTGTTCTACCCGGTGACAGACGCTTCTTTTGACACGGAATCGTATCATGAATTCGCCACAGGGTATTTCCTGAGCCGTGAAGGGATGCAATGGTTCTGGGATCAATACACGACAGACCCCAATGAACGGGCACAGATTACGGCGTCTCCGCTGCGGGCAACGACCGAACAGCTCAAGGGGCTGCCGCCAGCATTGGTCATCACAGGCGAGGCTGACGTGCTGCGGGATGAAGGGGAAGCTTATGCGAACAAGCTGCGTGAGGCCGGGGTGGATGTGATCGCTGCCCGCTTTCAGGGCATCATTCACGACTTCGTAATGCTGAACCCGTTATCGGAAACCGCAGCCAAGCGCGGGGCGATTGCGCTGGCTACCTCATGGCTGCGCCAAGGGTTTGAGGGCTAGTGCAATATAAAGCTTTTCAAAGGCACTGACATATGATGTGGTCTATTTCTGTTAAGGACTGAGGCTGTTTTCCCGAAGGATTTACTTTCGGGAGGACAGCTTTTTATATATGCCTAAAATGAAACCGCTTCACGTTAGTTAAACAGAGTGATAATATAAAATTTGAAAGAGTTGACCGACAATCAGCATAAGGAGGATATCCATGCCATTTCAGGGACAACGCATTTTGCCTGCGGCTAAGCATATGAAACAGCTGGAGGATATTTTGGACAGCTCCTATGAGTATACGGTTTTTCTGGATACGCACGTAGCACAGCTACGCAGCCTGTACCAGTTGGCGCGGAGCCACAACAAGCGGATGCTTCTTCATGCCGATCTGGTGCAGGGCTTAAAGAATGATGAATATGCCACTGAATATTTGTGTCAGGAGATTAAGCCGTTCGGTATTATTTCGACCCGATCCGGTGTGATTGCGACCGCCAAAAAGAAAGGTATTCTCGCTGTACAACGGGTATTCATGCTAGATACGATTGCGCTGGAAAAAAGCTACGCACTGGTGGAAAAAACGCGACCCGATTACATCGAGGTACTGCCCGGCGTAGTTCCGCCCATGATTACAGAGGTTAGTGAACGCACGGGTATTCCCATCTTGGCGGGAGGACTGATTCGTACCCCTGAGGATGTGGAAGCAGCGCTCGCTGCTGGAGCTACAGCAGTTACAACATCCAATAAACAGCTTTTTGAGCATTATAGGCAATAGCTAATAACCCCTTTTCACAGAGTACGGTGTGTGCTAGGATATAGATAAGTTAATACTCGTCAGGAGATTTGGAGAGACCATGAACCGCTCGGCATACGCCGCAGCGATGTTCGTGGTCTTTTTTTGTATCTTTTGATGACTGGGTCGGTGGATGATTATAGAGATGGAGGGATAGAAAATGGGAGAGCTTGCATTTGCTGCGCAGGAGAGAACGGCTGTTTTGGAGCGTATGGGGCGTGAGCATTTTGATATTTTAATTATTGGCGGCGGGATTACAGGGGCAGGGATTGCGCTGGATGCCGCTGACCGCGGCTTGAAGACAGCGCTGGTCGAGATGCAGGATTTTGCGGCAGGTACGTCCAGTCGATCCACAAAGCTGGTGCATGGCGGCCTTCGATATTTGAAGCAGTTTGAGGTTAAAATGGTAGCCGAGGTCGGGAAGGAGCGGGCAATTGTATTCGAAAATGGCCCGCATGTGACCACGCCGGAGCGTATGCTGCTTCCGTTTCACAAGGGAGGCACGTTTAACGCATTTACCACTTCTGTCGGACTGCTGGTATATGATTTTCTCGCCGGGGTTAAGCATAGTGAACGCCGCCGAATGCTGGATATTCGGGCTACGCTGGAGCGGGAGCCTTTGTTGAAGCGGGAAGGACTCAAGGGGAGCGGCAGCTATGTGGAGTACCGTACGGACGATGCTCGTCTGACGATTGAGGTCATGAAGGAGGCTGTGGCACGAGGAGCTTTGGCTGTAAACTACGCCAAGGCCGACAAGCTGCTGTATGATGACGGACAAATCAGCGGCGCGAGCGTAACGGATCGGGTAACGGGGCAGTCTCATGAAATCCGGGCTTCGCTGGTTGTTAACGCCGCCGGACCGTGGGTGGATACGCTGCGGGAGATGGATCGGTCCAAAGAAGGCAAGGTACTTCGCTTGACCAAAGGTGTCCATCTGGTGTTCGATGCCAAGCGATTCCCGCTCAGACAGGCCGTTTATTTTGATACACCGGATGGACGGATGGTATTCGCTATTCCCCGTGACGGGAAAACGTACGCAGGTACGACCGACACGGTATATGAAGGGGATACAGCTCATCCCCGAATGACCGCCAAAGACCGGACATATGTGCTTCAAGCGATCAACGGCATGTTTCCTGAGGTGAAGCTGACCGTCAAGGATGTGGAATCGAGCTGGGCAGGTGTACGGCCGCTCATTTACGAGGATGGCAAAAGCCCTTCGGAAATTTCGCGCAAGGATGAAATTTGGGAATCCCGCTCGGGCCTGATCACGATTGCGGGTGGCAAGCTGACAGGCTACCGGAAAATGTCCGAACTGGTTGTAGACCGTGTGGTACGGGAGCTGGGGCGCTTACACGGGCAGACCTTCCGGGCATGTCGTACCAGGCACATCCCGATCTCGGGCGGTAACGTAGGCGGCTCCGCCGGTTGGGATGCCTTCGTGAGCGGGCAAGCGGCAGCAGGTGCTGCGCTCGGATTGCCGCCAGAAACCGCCAGAGCATGGGCCACTCGATATGGCTCCAATGCGGAGCGGTTGTTTGCCATAGCGGCACGCAGCATGAAGGAGGCCAGCGAGACGGAAGCGGCGCTGCCTGTGGAAGTGCGTGTCCCGCTCCTGTATGCCATGGAGCAGGAAATGACGGTGACACCGTCTGATTTTTTCATACGCCGCACCGGAGCGTTGTTTTTTGAGATTGACGGGGTGAAGCGCTGGAAGCAGCCCGTCATTGCGCTGATGTCTGAGCATGCAGGCTGGAGCGCCGCGCAAGAGCGACAACATGCGGCAGAGCTGGATACTTATTTGCACGAAGCCGTGACGCCTGTTGAGGCTGAGAAGAAACCCGGCGCTGTTAAAGCGATCTGATGGTACGGGAGATAAGTGACTCTTACTTCCGAATAGACGAAGAAGCTCCGTCCCACTACAGCTAGTGGAACGGAGCTTCTTCGTTTTGTATATCAGGGGCAGTATCCATTCAATATCTCGTGTGTTACTGAGCTTACAGCATCAAGTGGAACAGGAACGGAGCAGCCGCCAAGGTAAAGAGGGCGGCGAGCACCATAGAGATGCTGGAAATAGTGCCCGTCAGCGAACTGAACTCGAACGCTTTGGAGGTACCTGTACCATGAGCCCCGGTACCGAGCAGTACACCGCGCGAAACTTCATTTTCGATATGGAACAGCTTCACGATCATCGGACCGATAATGAGACCGCTCAATCCGGTTAAAATAACGAACACAGCCGTGACTGTCGGATTACCGCCAATCGTTTGTGAAACATTCATGGCAATCGGTGTCGTAATGGAGCGAGGAATCAGGCTGCTCATCAGCGAGGAATCCAGATGCATCCATTTGGCGAGTACCATGGAGGATACTACGGCTACGACTGAACCGGACAGCACGCTAAGCACGATTTGGGTCGCATGTTTTTTCAGCACAGGGAAATATCGGTACAAAGGGACGGCAAATGCAATCGTGGCTGGTTGGAGCAGCATGGAGAGCAAATGGGCACCCGAGTTATAGGAACGGTAATTTATACCCGAAAGCGTCAAAATTAAAATAATAATGATCGGTGTAATGAGTAGTGGAGACATATACACCTTGGGGAGCGTGCGGTACATGCGTTTGGCCATCCAGTAAATAGCGAGCGTCAATACAATACATAGAAGACCGATCATGATGATTTGTGCTCCTTTCGTTTGCCGAGCAGACTGGCGATCATGCCCGTGCAGGCCATCACGAGAAAGGTACCAAGCAGTACGACCAGCATAATGCTCATACCATCGTGCTCCAGCATCGGCCAATAATTCATAACGCCGACAGCGGAGGGAATAAAGAATAATAGCAGTTCGGCCAGCAGCCAGTTTGCGCCGATCTCAATCCAGCTTAGGCGGATCACGCCTGTTTGCAGCAGAATAAAGAGAATCAGCATGCCGATAATGCTACCGGGTACAGGCAGGTGAAGCCAGGAGACCACCGCGTTCAGGATGAGCGAAAAGGCCATCAGGACGGCGATCTGGAGGACACCGCGTATGAAGCTTTTCATATATAATGGCTCCTATCTATGAGTTCCGTTATTTTTCAAACTGTAATGAAATTTTACATCACAAGCTTTCATGAGTAAAATGCATATAAAGAATACGATGTATTCCGTTTGTCTATGGAAGAAGGTGATGGGATGGATATCCGACATTTGCAGTATTTTTTGGAGGTCGCGCGCTTGCGCAGCTTTACGAAGGCGGCCCAGAGCATGTTTATTACACAGCCGACGATCAGCAAGACGATTAAAAGCCTGGAGGATGAATTGGGTGTCGCTTTGTTTGACCGGATCGGCAAAAGAATCGAGCTGACGGACGCGGGCAAGGTGATTGAGCTTCAGGCGCAAGCGATTGTGAAGTCCTTCCAGAGCTTGTCGTCCGAGCTGAGTGATTTGATGAACCTGAAAAAAGGGCACATCCGTATCGGTCTGCCTCCCATGGTCGGATCGAGCTTTTTTCCACGCGTCATTGGGGAATTTCACAAGGCATATCCCGATGTGACCATTCAGCTATTTGAGGATGGGGCAAAAAAAGTAGAACAGGACGTAGGCGCGGGCGCACTGGATATTGGTGTAATTGTGCTGCCAGCAAGTGGGGATATATTCGAGACGTTTCTGTTCGTGGAGGAAAAGCTGAACTTGCTGGTTCACCCTACGCATGTACTGGCAGAGCGTACAGAGGTACCGCTGGCAGCGCTGGCGGAGGAATCGTTTGTACTGTTCCGCGAGGATTTTACACTGCATGACCGTATTATTGCAGAGTGTGTCCGGGCTGGCTTCCAGCCGCGCGTCGTCTATGAAAGCTCACAGTGGGACCTGATCAGCGAAATGGTTGCTGCGAACTTGGGGATAGCGCTACTGCCGGAAGCGATTTGCCGTGAACTTGATTCTGAACGATTGCGTGTTATTCCACTCGTTGATCCCGTCATTCCCTGGCATCTAGGGATGATCTGGCGAAAGGATCGGTATCTGTCCTTTGCCGCGAGAGAATGGATTACGTTTACGCAGGAACTACTGCGGACGGAGTACCGAAGAAAGTAGTAAGCGAGGAAGTAAGGGAAGAAATAAGTAAGATGAGGGTATCCTACCGGAAAGTTAACACGTACAGGTACGGCAGCGGAACACGAGGCTATGTACAAAAAAAGCTGCCCGTAAGGGCAGCGGTGTAGCTTTCTTCTATGGATGTGCCTGATTGTCGCCATTTATCGCTCGCTTGGTGTGGAGATACTTGTCCATAATTCGGTCAAGTCGAGAGGATTTGACCAATACACGTTCATCCCTTAATCCATGTAAGGTTGCCATACGATTTAGTTCGCAGCGTTCTTTTTCCATAAGTTTTTCCAATTGTTCGAGGTCCAAAAAGCCCACCCCCCATGTCGATTGTAAGGCATGTCTCCTCTAACGGCAGAAGATTTTCTAATACAAATCTTATTTCCATTTTACCACTTTTTATTAACAATAATCCAGCTTTCCAGACATTTAGCGACTTATAATTATCGTTTTGCTATTTCTACCCGATTGCGTCCTGAGCGTTTGGCTTCATATAGAGCGTCGTCCACCTTCTCCAATAATTTATCCGCTGCAATGGTAGGGAAGCTGCCTGCTCCGATAGATACCGTCAGAGAAACGATGGTTCCGTCATTTAGTTGAAAGGGACCGTTTTCCACAGCCTTTCGAATCTTTTCGGCAAAGCTTGCTGCTTTCCGGCTGTCGCAATCTCCAATCAGAATGGCAAATTCTTCTCCGCCTTTACGGGAGGGGTATGTCTTCCTTGTAGACTCCCGGTTTAACAAAATTCCCAATTGGTTTAAGACGGTGTCACCGTTCAAATGGCCATACGTATCATTAATATTTTTAAAGTGGTCAATATCCAGCATCAGGAGTCCAAAGGGTTGTTTAGTAGCCTTGGAAGTATGAAAGACCTCTTCAAATAGCGCATCGAAAGCACGCGGACTGTATAATCCGGTTAAATGGTCCCGATTCGCAGCGTCTTCGAGTAGATGAATGGCCCGTTCTGTTTTTTTGATATGGGACACCATAAAATAAGTGAACAGGCCGCCAAGCAACTTAACGGTTGTGACTATTATAATAGTTTCATTATCAGGAGGATTAACCACATAGAAAGTAGATAACAGCGACACAACAGCAGCTCCAAGCACGGCTGACATCCATTTGCGGAGCGTTAGGCTTTTTTCTCGAATGAAGGTAAGTGAAATGCCCAGTGTCATGAAGCAATTGACAGTAGCAGTCAGAGAAACATCTGTCCAACCACCGGTGATATAAATACGGTACAGGCTTATGATCAGGGTGGTCAACAGACCGGATATTGGTCCTCCCATATAAACAGATATGATAATAGCCAATTGGCGCAGATCGACCACAAAATGCCCGCGGATCCATAAACCAGTCATCATTAAAAGAATACCAAACAGTCCCAGCATTAAACCGTTCATTACCCGATAAAGGAATACATGTTTTTCCAGGTAACGTTCGTATTTTCGTGAAAGCAAATTTCCAAAGAATAAGAAGCTCGTTAATAATCCGAAGTTGTTAATTAATTCTTTTAACATAACCCTATCCTTTATGCTGTAATGTGAGTTTGACAATGCTGAGAATAAAGTAATAAGCCTCACTTCTATATTTCGGTAAAAAATAAGTGTGAGTGAATACCAATCGACCATAAACGATGCTTATGACCCTTACGTTTCCTTTATCTTCGTGATAAAGTGAAAGGACTATGATCGGAACGGGTGATCGTATGAAGGAACCAATTAACATATCGGTGCGACCCCTTGTGGAATATGTGCATCGGAGCGGCAGCATTCACGGTGGTTTCCGCTCGAACAGCAGCATGCTGGAGGGAACACGCGTACACCAGCTTATCCAAAAAAGTTATAAGGAGCATGACCGCAAAGAGGTACATTTGCGTACAGAAATTCTATATGAGGGTGCTCTATTTATCGTTGAGGGCCGCTGTGATGGACTGATTGAGCTGGACGGCATATGGACAGTTGATGAAATCAAGTCGGTTTCCATTCCTCTCGAAGATATTCCGGGGGACGGTCAACCTGTGCATTGGGCGCAAGCGTTTCTGTACGCCTATATGATTGCCCGCGAAGAGCAGCGCAATTCCATGCAGGCCCAGCTTACTTATGTACAGGCATACAGCGGAGAAATTCGGCGCTTCAGACGGGAGTTATCCTTTGCAGAGCTGGAGACCTTTGCGCTGAGGATGGTCGAGGGTTATGCGCCGTATGCATTCCTGCTGAGAGCACATGCAGAGAAGCGGGATGCCAGTATTGCAACACTGGCCTTTCCCTTTGACACGTATCGTTCAGGCCAGCGGCCTCTGGCGGGTTCGGTGTACAAGACGATTGCAGAAGGGGTCAATCTGTTTGCTAAAGCGCCTACGGGTATCGGTAAAACGGTATCTACCCTGTTTCCTGCAATCAAGGCCATCGGTGAAGGGCTGGTGAGCCGGGTATATTATGTGACGGCCCGTACCACAACCCGCGCAGCAGCGGAAGAAGCGTATGCCAAAATGCAGGCCCAAGGGCTGCATATGCATGTAGTAACCTTGACGGCGAAGGATAAAATCTACTTCAAGGATGAAAATGATTGCGATGCCGGAGCATGCAGCATGTGCGAGGGATATTACGACCGGATCAACGGTGCGGTGTCCGATATTTTGGCGAACGAGACGTTGATGACCCGGGCGGTGATTGAGTATTATGCGCGCAAGCATAGGGTATGTCCGTTTGAATTTTCGCTGGACGTGGCATATGCCTCGGAGGGTATAATCAGTGACTATAATTATGTTTTTGATCCGCGTATTTCCTTGAAAAGACTGCTGGAGGAGCACAAGCGAAAAGGTGTTGTGCTGGTGGATGAGGCGCATAATCTGGTGGAACGCGGCCGGGATATGTTTTCGGCGGAAATTTTGAAAACGTCTTTTTTGGAATTGAAAAAAGAATTCAAGCTGCTAAGCCCGGAGATTGCGGGGTCGGCTAGTGCAGTTAACGCGCACATGATTGCATTGCGCAAGCTATACGCGGATACAGGAAAAGCAGTAAATACGGTAGCACCGCATGAGGTGCTGGATCTATTGGCACCTTTTGTAGAGGCAGCCGAACATGAACTGTTAACGGGCGTCGGTAGTACGAGCAGCTCGGGAGCGGCCTAAACATTGCTGTTGGATACGTATTTTGCCGCTCAAAGCATGCTGCGGATTGCAGCTTTGTACGATGAACGCTACGTCACTTATATTGAGGCGGGACGCAGTGAAGTGCGGGTCAAGCTGTTCTGCCTGGATCCTTCGCATTTGCTGGGACAGGC
The DNA here is from genome assembly GCF_044907935.1 of Paenibacillus sp. RC21. NCBI lineage: Bacteria > Bacillati > Bacillota > Bacilli > Caryophanales > Paenibacillaceae > Paenibacillus > Paenibacillus sp. RC21. The sequence continues at coordinate 338,801 of NZ_JBIYCS010000004.1, read as the reverse complement.
TGTGAAGGGCTATCGCTCTGCGATTTATTTTTCTGCGACGTTGACGCCGCTTGCGTATTACCGGGACATGCTGGGAGCAAGGGAAGAAGATTACACGTTGCAGGTTCCTTCTCCTTTTCATCAGGAGCAATGGGATGTACGCCTGTTACCACTCTCTATCCGTTATCGGGATCGTGAGCGCTCGAAAGGGGCGATTGCAGATATGCTGGCGGGATTGGCTGAGGAACGTAAAGGGAATATGCTCGTGTTTTTCCCTTCCTATCCGTATCTGCGAGAGGTATATGAGGAATTTATGACCCGGGGCGTGTCCGTGGAAACGCTGGTACAAAGTCCAGGGATGACCGAACCGGAGCGGGATCACTTTCTGGAGGCTTTTCAGCCGGGGCAAGAGCGTACCCTGCTTGGCTTTGCCGTACTGGGAGGCGTGTTTGCGGAAGGCGTTGATTTGCCGGGTGATCGTTTGAACGGAGTCGTAGTTGTTGGTGTCGGGTTGCCGCAAATTGGCGCAGAGCGGGATGTGCTGCGAGATTATTTTTCGGAACAGGGACGGAATGGATTCAACTATGCGTATGTGTATCCGGGGATGAACAAGGTTCTTCAGGCAGGGGGCAGGCTTATCCGCACAGAGCATGACGAAGGCTTGCTGGTGCTGATAGATGACCGGTTTGCCAAGGAGCCGTATGCTTCTTTGCTGCCGGAGGAATGGAGAAGCTATCGTTTGACGGAACAAGCGGGATCAGGGAAGGAATGGACAGGCCATGAATTTTAATTTTCATAATGACTCTATACGCGGGGTACTACGTAGTTTTGGACAAGAGGAAGCAGAAGTGGACAATATGGAGACTTTTGTGACTTTTGCGCGCTTGGCTAACGGTATTTTCAGAGAAATAGATACCGATCTTACCAAGCTGGGAGTCTCTCAGGGCCGAATCATCGTCCTTAGCCTGTTGCATTGCCATACGCTGCACCGGATGACACCATCAGAGCTGTCAGAAAAGGCAGATGTGACGCGGGGAACCATGACGGGGCTAATCGACGGTCTGGAGCGGGATGGAATGATTGAACGGGTGGCTCACGAGAGCGATGGACGAATGGTCACGGTCGGACTAAAGGAGGCAGGACGGGAGCTACTGGTAACGGTCGTGCCTTACTATATGAAGCTGATCCGTGCATGTATGTCCGAGTTTACGACAGAGGATCATGAGATGATGAAGGGCTTGCTCGGTAAAATGAAAAGGGGTTTTGAACGGTCTTTGCCGAAATGCTGAGTTCCTGATATGAGGGATAAGGAATAGGGGGAGAACATGTTTTTTTATACAGATGAGGTCTATGAAGCGCGTGATTTTGGTTCGATGGATGCCCGGGAAGGCGAGTGGAGAAATTGTGAGTTTATCCGCTGTCGCTTTCGGGGGGTGGAGATGAATGAATCTCTTGTTGAAGACTGTACTTTTGTGGACTGTGATTTTACCGGAGCCATCCTGAATGCCTCTCATTACAAGGAGTCTGCCTTTACGAATTGTCTATTTACCAGTGCCAATCTGTTTGTGGCCCGGTTTGATAACTGCAAGCTGGTAGGCTCAGATTTCGCGGGGGCGAATATGGATGGTATCACGATTACAGGCGGAGATTGGTCATACACGAACTTGCGTCATGCAGATTTAAGAAAACAGGATTTGCGAAAAATACGATTCAAGGAAGCTGACTTAACCGAATGTAATCTGGAAAAGGCAGATTTGCGGGAAGCGGATCTTACCCGAGTAAGGCTGCACCGGGCGCAGCTTCAAGGAACGGATCTGCGGGGTGCGAAGATGGATGGCGTGAATTTTAAAGATTTGGATATCACCGGAGCGAAGCTCGATATCCAGCAGGCGGTAGCCGTGGCCCGATCCTATGGAGCGAAGGTGGAAGGGTAAAAGCACGGAGTAAACAAAAAAATTCCTGCTCCAGCGGCAGAACCTGAGGATCAGGGCCGGGACTGGACAGGGAAATGGGTGCTTTATATGTTGAACTGACCCGAGAGGGGGAGGATTGTATGGTGGGGACCAAAGAGGCATTAGCTTTTCTTTTTTCTTTGTTGGGCAAGGACTACATAATGATCCAGACGTTGACTTAGCTCTACAATGGAAGGGTCGGTAAAGGCTTCATGCTGTGCCTTTGTAATAAGCTCGCTGCGCAATTCTTCAATGATGGCAAGCAAACCATCCCCGGCTGCATTCAGATTGGATACCATAGGCTGCACCTTCTTCCCTGCTGCTCATTAGATTATAAAAGTAATTGCATAAAATTTGAATTATACATTAATGGTAAATATAGGTCATTTTTTTATTGATGTAAAGTAGTATAGCACATTTACTCTAGCGAAGTGATCAGGCATAATTAAAGATGATTGCCGATGAGAACATGCCTGTTACGCGGGGATATAAGGAAGGAAGAGACAGATGAGTCAGACAAACGTTTATTTTAATCATGATGGTGGAGTGGATGATCTGGTATCCCTGTTTATGCTGCTTCAGATGGAGCAAGTTCATTTGACCGGAGTATCGGTTATTCCAGCAGATGGTTACCTGGAGCCTGCGACGGATGCCAGCCGTAAAATTATTGATCGTTTTGGCCGAAATAAAGGGCCTGTGGAAGTCGCTAAATCTAATTCACGCGGTAAAAATCCATTTCCTGCCGCTTGGCGTTTACATTCCTTTTATGTAGATGCATTGCCAGTGCTGAATGAATCGGGACAAATGGAAGCGCCGCTTTCAGCTCTGCCGGCTCATCAGCATCTGATCGAGAAGGTACGTGGAGCCGAAGGCAAAACACTGCTCCTGTTCACTGGACCGCTGACCGATCTGGCACGCGCGCTGGATGAGGCACCGGATATTGAAGCGAAAATTGACAAGCTGGTATGGATGGGCGGTACCTTTGAAAAAGGTAATGTAGAGGAGCCTGAGCATGACGGCACAGCAGAATGGAATGTGTTCTGGGATCCGGAAGCAGCATATCGGGTATGGCAAAGTGGCATTACCATTGATCTGGTGGCACTGGAAAGCACAAGCAAAGTGCCATTAACGCCAGCCGTACGCAATCGTTGGGCTTCCGAGCGCCGCTATGAAGGCGTGGATTTCCTGGGCAACTGCTACGCAGGGTGTCCGCCGCTCGTCTATAGCGAGACGAACTCGACCTACTACCTATGGGATGTGCTGACCACCGCATCGGTGGGACGTCCGGATATTGTAAAGAAAAAGACGGTACATTGCAGCGTCATCGCAGATGGTCCAAGTCAGGGCAGAACCGTGGAACAGGCGGAAGGCCGCCCTGTTAATCTGGTATATGACACGGATCCGGAAGCCTTTTTTACGTACATGGCGGATTTGGCCAAGCTGGCTGCTCCCAAGCGTTATTAGGCCCAGCCCTGCACATATACGTAAGTTTAGAGAGACAATTACTACCTATTAGCAAACATCCATGACATGAAAACCCGTGACGATATCCGTCACGGGTTTTTGTGCCCTTTTAGGCCATGTATGAGTAGAATTCAGCCTCTGCTTTAAGCAAATGCCGGAATGATCATGCAATTGGGTAGCAGCAGACAGAGTGACTTCCCCCGCGTTTGTAAACTTCACCGCGTTGTCTACCAAATTGATCAGCATTCGCCTGGTCATACCCCTGTCAAGTAGACAGATGAAAAAAGCTATGCAGCCAGCGCGTGCCGATATTCAATCGGTGCGCGCTGTTTGAGTTTAGCTTGAAACCGTTGGTAGTTATAAAAGTAGATATATTCCTCTACGGCTTGATGGATCTCTGCTTCTGATTTACACTGGTGAAGGTACAACTTCTCTGTCTTGAGATGCGAAAAAAAGGATTCGATGCATGCGTTATCCAGGCAGGTTGCTTTGCGAGAGTGGCTGCCTTTGACGCTGAATGCCTCTAATCGTGTGTTGTACGCCTGAGACGTATATTGGAAGCCTTGGTCCGAATGGAGTACGGCTTCCGAGACGTCTCTTTTTCGTGTCCACTGCTCCACCGTATCCAGGACCAGTTTCACATCGTTACGGTCGGAGATTTGCCAAGCGACAATCTCATTGTTAAAGAGATCCTGGATCGCGGACAGGTAATAAAAATGGGTGCCATCCGAGATATAAGTAATATCGGTGTGCAAGTGGATGGCTACCATATGCTCCTTGATTTCATGGTCCCGCGTATGGGCTTCAGCTCGTTGCGCGTGTGTATTTCGCCACTTGTAGTAATTGGCCCTGGATAGCCCTGCAATGGCTAGTAGGCGCGTAATGCCATGGAGGTCACGCAGTTCTTCAATCACTTCGTAGTGATCTTGTAGTCTAAGCTTCGCTCCGTTACCAGATTTGGATATCGCTTTTTTAAGTAGTCCACCTGAGCTTTCAAGTAATCCCGTTCTTCTTTGATACTGGCAAACGCCTTACGGGGGGGACGTCCTTTCATAGGGCTTGAGGAGCCCTTGCGTGTATCGAGTGGCTCTCCATTTCGATACTTTCTTACCCATACTTTAGTGCTTAATCCCCAACCTCTCTGCGGCTACTTTATAACTCTCCGCTCCAGCCAGATATGTTTGAATTGCTTTCATTTTGAACTCTTCCGTATATGCTTGAAATACCTGTCCCTTTTTGCCAAAAAAATCCCCTCCAAGTTCACTCGTTTCCTCATGTTAACACAAGGTTTTTTTATGAGTGTCTACTTAAAGGGGATATTACCACTAATTGTGCGGTTTTTTTGTTAAATTAAAACGTAAACAATTGTACCAACTACAGATATGGCCATCATCAATAGTGAAATAATATGTTTTTGTGAACTTCGAATATATTTCCATTGGAAGATAGATCGAACACCGAACACTAGAATAAGTAATACGCCAATCCAAACATATTTATAAGGTTCTTTAACAAAAAGAACTGACAAAATTACCACAATACCCCCAATCACAATGAACCACCTGTATGGGATAAAACCATCCGTGTCTGATATCTTCTCATCTGTTTTGCTGATAATTTTATCCAGAACAAATTGAATCACAGCTGCAATAAATAATACAAGAGCAAAACTCATTGGTATCACCTTCTTTTTCCATTTGTTCAACTATACTACACCAATCCAAATTTTTCATGCATCAATAAACAAATGATCCAATATTTTCCTGTTCAAGGCTTTCTTTTTTGTATCTCAAGGTCACGTCGCAGCTTGAACGAATCTTTATCAAACGATACAAAAAATTAGCATTTATGGGGTAGTACCAGCGAAGCTGTCACAGCCCGTAAAGTAAACCAGTGAAAAGTTCCGGTTTTTGTTGGTATCGGAACCATAGTTCTGCTTTGCACTCGTTATTCTGGTTCAACGTGGTTTCCAAGGCGCAATTTGAACCACGTAGCTGTCATGAAGTGCAAACATGTGGAAATTGATGGTAACTACTTTGCGGGTGGTGTCACGTTCGCTGGTACTGCCCCTATACATGATTATTTCATTGTAGACCGGGCTTTCTACTTCCATTTACCTATTCGCTTGCGCAAACCTTCATTTCGTAGGTCTAGTGAGGAGGTTTTTTGAGAGGTATAGGGTATACGAATACATATTTATGAAATTATTAAATGATTTTTTTGGTTTTTTATACATTCGTTTGCAATCTCATCATATGAAAAAAGTGTAATTAAATAGGAGGATAGAACCAGTAATATCATGTAAATATTCTATATAATAGGTTCAGAGGTGGGATTATGAATAGACTGGAAGCACTAGAACACTTTCAAAAGACCTATGCAGAAGATGTGCTGAATCAGAAATTACACCAAGTAATGTCTTTGTATGAGCAAAGAAAAGACGAGCTCATCTTATCTTTTATTCAATCCTTTCAATTGATCTGCCTGCAAGCCAATTCTACAGAAGTGGCCAAGACAAGGATTGGATACATTACCTATTCAATGAGGCGCACGTATCTGATGGATCGAAACTATAACTATGTCATCGAAGCCTATGATAAAAATTGGTTCTTTGATCCTCAACCTTGTTATGGAACCTATGATGCAGGATGGGCATTTAGCTATCTGGGAGAACTGGAGGATGAATTGAATCAGCTCCGAAAACCCTATATGAATAAGGTTATTCAGCCTGATGTTGAGCGCTTTGCACTTCAGGTTGCGGAGAAATTTCATGAATATGTTTTGAGATTAGCTAAGGAAGCTATTCCATTGGCTATACAAACACCAGAATTCAGGGCTTTGAGGTGCGAAGATGATTTGGAAGTAAGAATAGGGGAGTATAAAGGAATCAGTGAGGCGGTGTATTCAGCAGCATATGGAATATTACATGATTCAACAGGATAACCGTATTACAGAGTATATGCATTCCGAAGAGATGAATCGTAGCCAGCTCTTGGAGTGGGCAGCCAGCGCGGAGGATTCCATTTTACAATTTTATGTTTCAGGTGATGCAGACTATATCGATTTTATTGAGCATCCGGTATCCATAGTTTCAGAGCAGCTAAAGGAAATCTTTGATATATATCAAGCCGGATTAAGCTGGAAGTTGGTTGTTTTTGCCGATATGCAGCGAATGCAGCAAACGAGGTATTGGCTGGCTAATCCGCCTAGCCTTACGTGTTTATCACCACTTAGTGAATATCATAGGGACGGTACACTGAGGAAAATCATTTTAGATGAATATGCAGTGGAGAATCATAAGATATTCAGGGTTCAGGATGCCAATCATCATATCATTGTGGATCTTGATGTGGCTGAATGTATTTTAAAGTTCGATCTGGCAGGCTTGAAATTACAGAAGGTTGATACAGAGGGGCCATTTATGCAAAGGAGAGTCCAAGAATGAGTGAGAGCTATGTAGTGGATGGAGCACAGATACAGTGTAACTATGGAAGCCATACAGGAAGGTTTAGTGTTTCAGCTAACAGAGGGATTAGCATTGGTGATAAATTGCAGGGGAATATTCAGGATTTTCACCCACAGACTCATATCCCTTCATTCGGAATGTGCCGTAGTATGCATAATCCTGCAGTTTCTTCTGCAAACAAAGGTAATTGCGGAAAAATCATTCCGCAGCCCTGCAAACCGAGCGTATCTATGCCTTGGTTGAATGGAAAGAAGGATGTATACGTAGACCAATCTCCGGCTCTTATGAGCTGCTCCACGAACTTATGCATGTGGTGTGGAAAAATTTCATTCACGACAGACGGACAGGAATAGCTACTGATTGTAAGAAGTGACATCACATGTTAAGACAAATGGGGGGAGTAAGATGGGACTGGCAGGAACTGTACTGACGTATGGGAATATTAGGGTAAATGCACCGTATGATATTGTCCGGCTGCTGGACTTTGAATTGACGCAGAAGGTGAATGAGCACGGCAAGGTGTATATCACTGCTCTCATACCGGATGAGGATCATGCTAAGTATGACGGTTTAGCACATGATGAGGATGTGCTGGAGGTATATGAGACGGATGAAGATCGAGGGACCGTTAGTATTTTTAAAGGAATAGTCACCAATATTAGCATTGGATTCAAAAATGGTGTATATCACATGTACATAGAGGCTGCCTCTTTTACGTATTTGATGGATCAACAACGGAAAAACCGTTCGTTTCAAGACAGCAGCTTGACGTATTACCAATTGTTCCGCGAACTCATAGATGCTTATCCACACGGGGATTTTATTGACCTGACGGACAGCGATAAAAAGCTGGACGGCTTTTCGATTCAGTATGGGGAGAGTGATTGGGAGTTTCTAAAAAGAATGGCCTCTCATCTGCAAACTGGACTGATTGCCGAGATTACATCAAAGTTTCCGAGATTATGGCTGGGTACATCGAAAGATCAGGTGAAAGGTGAACTGCGTAGCATTAACTTTTCCCTCCAAAAAACAAAATCAGGCCCCCAGTATACATATGCTGAAGTGGAGGATACGAAACGTTTTGAACTTGGAGATGTCGTCGTGTTTCAACGAAAGCATTGGGTTATCGATCAGATTCATGCAGAGATGAAGCAAGGTCTTATGACATACGACTACTTCCTCGTTCCGGAAGCAGGCATTCCGAGGGAGGTTATATATAATCAACTCATACAAGGTGCCTCCATTGAAGGGAAAGTCATTGATTTAGATGGTGAAGGAGAGTCGGTTAAACTTCACTTGTCCGTGGATTCTTTGCAGTCCAAAGCTGGGGGTTGCTGGTTTTCTTACCCCACCTTGTATACCGGTGGTGGAATCGGTTGGCACTGCATGCCCGAGCTTGGGGATCATGTCCATTTATATTTTCCGTCCAACAAAGAGCAGGAAGCTCGCGTGGTTCAATCCCTGCGTAAGAGAGACTACAAAGGAGATGAAATCAGCAAGCCGTCAAGAAAGCTGTTTCATACCAAAACTCAAAAAGTGGCGAGATTCGATGATAAAGAAGTAGCTCTCTCCACCCAGAAAGAAAAGATACTTGTACGCTTAAATCCTGCTTCCGGTATTCACGTGTATAGTCATCACGATCTTACCTTTCACGCCGATACAGACTTGGTGCTGCATGGCAAAAAGGTACAGATGACCGCTACTCGCGAAATATCTCTGACGTGCAAAACCAGCTATATCCGAACCGATGGAACGCTTCATATCAAGGCCAGTAAGCTCATGAAAAACCAGGTGCCTGATGCAGAACTGAAAGCCTATAAATCCCTGATTCAAGAATTGAAGGGAAAGGGATATCCGCAATGGGTGCAGGATTTGCTGCTTCATTTTAAAAAGGACTATTACAAAGCCGTGGCAGCAGGTGACAAGAAGGGTGCCAAGGAAGCAGCAGCCAAGGCCAAGCAATTACGTCAGCAGGTGGCAGAAATAGATCGTATGCCTGCCTGGGCCAGAGCGCAAATGCATGAATACACGTCCCAGTGGTGGGAAGCGCACGGCGCAAATGACAAAGCCAAGCAAAAGCAGATGCATCTTCTCGCCAACCAACTGCGTGACAATGTGCTAATCAACGAGCTGATTCGTGGGCATTCAGCTAACTCCTATCTCGATGCGAACCGGCTAGAAGAACTATCTGGACAATACGCAGATGCGGCTCATAAGCTGACTGTTGCTGATCAAAAGGCCATAGCCAAGGAAGCCGCCGCCCTGCGGAGTAAGTATGGCGTGAACAGCCAGCTTGCGAGAGAGAATTTGAACAAGCTTGCCAAGAAGTATCCAGACAGCTTCTCGTACAAGCTTCCAACAACAGGCGATTGGGATAAGGAGCTTAACGCGGCACTGCAAGATTTTGCGAAAAAATACGGTCTGGAGAATAAGGGCTATGGCCGTGATGTGCTCGCAGTGTATCTGCATCAAGTAGCCAACGGCATTCTTCCATGGCCTAAGGTTAATAAGGCTGCAACGCCGACTGTTCCAACAACGAAAACGGAACCGGGCAAGAAGACGCCGATTACTCCTGAAAAGCCGACGAAGGAAGAACCGAAGCCATTAAATCCTAAGGATTATAAAGATGGATTAGTAGCAGTGAAAAAGATTGAAAATTATATAAGTAATAAAGGCATAAAAGGTAATCAGGCTCAAGCTCTGTATAGAGTAAATGATTACACCAATAACAGTATTATTCAAAAGAAGCTTTCTTCGAACCGCAAGGCACCACTTGTGTTCTTCTTTGAAGGAGACGGCTCTTATAGTCATAAACAAGAAGATCACCCGGAAGGTCGGTATGGAGCGATGGCAATTGTGGTGATAGACGGCGAAATTAAATATACAAGCAATAATGCAAGTACACTTCCAGATTATGAAAATGAGGATGCCACGGTAAATGATGGGGTATATGAATTTGTGGGTGGATGGCACAAGATTAATGATCTGAAAAAGAGGTATCCAGCGTTACGCGTTAGAAATGGAGGAGTAGTACCTTCTACGAAAGGTAAAAACAAGAAGCCCCATAATGCAACTGGTATCAACATTCACAAGGGTTTTAACGAAGATCGGTTGCCTAATAAAACTTCAATTGGTTGTATTACGATCCATAAAGACGAGTTTACACAATTTCTTATTGTGCTAGGAGTGGTGAAACATTCTTTAACAGAAGAACCTAATACATCAATTCAGGGGCTGACCATAATTGATCGAAAAGACAGAAAGAAATAGTAGAAGCAATGAAATGGAAAGAAGTATTAGGAGGTAGGGATTGGGTGAGAAAAACAACAATAATATGTTGTTTGGCGTTTTCAATTTTATATGGCTGTGTTCAACATAATAATAGTATAACATCGAGCGAATACAATAAAATTAATACAGATCAGGTAGTAAAACCAACACAGAATAAAAAACAAATAAATTGGATGTGGCTCCAAGGTGAAAATGATAGCGAGTCTTTAGACTATTTGGCGGATATGGAAGACTCCACAGGTAATACCTATATTGTTTTAGATGACATTATAGATGAGTTATATGCAAATAATAAGGAGAGTTTTCCTAAAAGTGAACTGGAGATACACCGAATCTCTGATGATGGCAAAGCCATAGTTTTATACAGAGAAACAAACTATTTGGATTACAGCGCCTTCCTAATCTATGACTTATCCACGTCTAAGAAAATATATCAGTTCAATATACCAAATAGTTACTATGCTGTGGTATCCCCTGATTTAAGTAGATGTATTTATACAAAGAATGGGGCCTTTTATCAATACAGTATTCAGGAACGACTTACTAAAAAGCTCAATATTTTGAGCCATAAAGGTACGAATGATTCTGCTCTTTATGATCATTTTTCTCCAGATAGCAAGAAGCTCTGTATTCAGGATGGTAATAATAACTTAATCATTTTTGATCTACTGAATAATAAAGAAATCAAACGAATCAGCATGGGACAAGAGAATATACAGGTTAAAGAATGGCTTCAGAACGACCTACTGGTCTATACCAACAATAATTCTAACCAGACGTATATTTTGGATTTAAAGAATGATCATAGGAGGTTGTTGGCAAAGACCTCTGAAGCTCCTGTTTTAACATTGGATAGCCGAATAATCGCTTATTTGAACTCGTCGGGAGAAGTAGAACAACGTGATACTCAAACAGGTCTGCTTATAAAATATCCTGATATCATGCATCGGATAGGATTTCCCACCGTTCCTACACAATGGGTACAGACTACAACGGATTTGGTGAAATATCGGAAAAGTATCCCGGCAAAGAAGATTAGCGCATCTTCTACGCTTTCTGACCAAGCAGGAAATTCCTATGCTGCCCGTAACATTATGGATGGAGATGCGAGTACAGCATGGTGTGAAGGGGCTAAGGGAGACGGGATTGGGGAGTGGATTAAGATTGATTTTGGTTCTGTGCAAGAATTGAAAGGTTTCGAACTCATAAATGGCTTGGCTAAGTCATCTGATACTTTCCAAGCAAATAATAGAGTTAAGCGAATGAAACTAGAGTTCTCAAATGGACAGACCATGATGATAGATAACCATTTTATGAGAAACGAATTTATTGATAATCCCGTTCACACCTCATTTGTGAAAATAACGATTGAGGCAGTAGAGAAAGGAAGCAAATATCACGATACATGTATGTCGGAGATACGATTCTTCTAAGTATTCTTAAAAAAAGGAGAAGGCATATGAAATGGAAAGAACCAACGTTTGGTGCAACACCTATGTTGAAAGCTTTAACAACCGCTAATGCACACAGGAAAGCAAAGGCTTTTGATCTTGCGGCAGAACAAAAGAAACAAAAACTGAATTATCCTGACTGGGCCCAAACCTGGATGCGTAAATACAAGGAGGATTGGTATATCGCTAAAGCAAACGGCGACGAGGTCGGGATGCGTAAAGCGCAAAAGCTGGCAGAGGGACTTCGAAGCAAGTTACGTGAAATGGCCACGTTCCCCAAGTGGGCTCAAGAGCAGATGCAAAAAGAAAGCGTCCGCTGGATGGCTGCTGAGGCAAGCGGAAATATCAAGCAAAAGTTAGCCGCTGAGAAGGCGGGACGAGCCATTCGCGAGAAGTTGGGCCTGATCGATACGAGCACTAAAGAACCACCTAAGAAGGATGATTCTAAACCTGCACAGGTACCTTCTGATAAATCAGAAAATGATAGTTTTGAAGCTGAGCTTTCTAAGTTCCCGGAATCATACAGGCCTGCACTATTAAAATTACACAAGCAGCATCCCTCCTGGCGTTTTATAGCGGAAGAAACTAATGTAGATTTTAATAGTTTTCTCAAGGCAGAAATGAAAAATGGATTGGTATGCACTGAAGTGAGCAAATATGGATACTCACCGTCTTGGAGGGATCCAAAGTTTAAATATGATAGAGGATATAATGCTGCTTCTCCTAAGGCAGTTTCATATTATTTAGATCCTCGTAATTTTCTTACCGAGTCTCGTGTATTCCAATTTTTGTCCGGAAAGTATGATAAGAACACCCAAAATAAAGAGGCTGTTAATAAAGTGCTAAGCAAAAGTTTGGCTAATAAAGGGGATGTATTTCTAAAGGCAGGCGGCAATGAGGCGAGTGCAGTATTTTTAGCGGCAAAGGCCATGGTTGAATCGGGAGGCGGAACTTCAACTTTAGGAAAGGGACAGGTCCCGGAATATATCGGTTGGTACAACATGTATGGCATTGGTGCAAACGATGGGAATGCACTCAAAAATGGTGCAAAAAAAGCTAAGTCAGAGAACTGGAATTCTGTCGATAGTGCAATAATCGGCGGAGGTAAATGGATTAATGAAAATTATATTCAAAAAGGGCAAGATACTCTTTATAGCCTAAAGTGGAATGTAAATTCCTTCAGGAACAATGGAACTATTAGTAAGCAGTATGCTACCAATATTATGGATGCATATATAAAATCGGATCGTTTTTCCAAGGGTCTTAAAACTGTGGACGCACCTCTTACTTTTAGGATACCCGTATATAAAAATATGCCTGCAGCTGCTTGCCCTGAACCTACACAGGCTTCATCAAAATAATCGAGTTATTATAAAAATAGGAAATTTGAAAGAAGGGGAAGTGTGATTAATAAAAAGTTATTTGTACTTGTTTTAGTCATTTTAATTTTCAGTGGTTGTGGTGTGAATAAAGAGGTTGAGGTAAAAAGTATTGCTCCTAAATCAGCTACACCAACTATTGTTAGTCCTGAGATAACGAAAGATTCTAGTAAAGCTACTGTGCAAGATTCTGACACATTAGATCAGTTTATAAAGAAAATTCAACCCAAGAATGAGCATCTTCAAAAAATAATAAAAGAAGATTTGGACCGTGATGGAAAGCTGGAATACGTGCTTGCTTTTGGATTAGAAAAAGAGGAAATTTACAACATATTTATAGTCCGGGAGGATGCGGGCTATCACATCATTGCTAAACTAGAGGACCCCGTTATAGTTGTGCATCTAAATACTGATGTGAAAATCATGAAGCTGGATCAAACGGATCAAAAGTTTATCGTTGTATACTCTATAGGCGATGGAGGTGCTTACTCCGAGGGATTCTCCATATATGCCTTGGAAAATAATCATATTAAAAGTATAAATTCTGATTTTCCTAGTGCTACTGGGCAAGGGATTCGGACGTTAAAAGATACCGATCATGACGGTGTCTTTGAAAGTGTCGATTATTACGAGTTTAGTGACATTCAGGAGCATACCATCGTAGTCTATCAAAAATATGATGGAACAGGACCAGAAAAAATGGAGCTTTTGTATAAAAATAAAAAGTTTGTATATCCAACCGATCCCAAGGCTGTGATACAAAATTACTTGGAAGTCGATTATCTTATGAAATGGTTTGGCTTACCTTTCCCTGAAATGGACCAGCTCACCGATCTGGCAGCAAGGCAAACATATGATTTTGAGGATGTCATCGATTTTTCCAGTTTAGCATATTTATCTTACTCGGGGTTGGACCTGAGTTATGAAGAGATTAGCGGCGATGAGAACCGAAAAGTATATTTGGTAAAAGATAATTCATTAGAAGAAAGAGCAAAAAAAGAAATTACGTTTACATTAGAAAAACAGTCAGGCAAGTGGAGGATTATGAGTATAGAGATAAACGATAAATTGTAGAGAGCGTGATATCCAGCATGAGTTACTTGAAGTACGGGCGAATTTGTTACGTGCTGTTACTACTAATTTCCTGTGTAGTACTGAACGGATGTACGAAGGAAAATGATTCTTCAAAAGCAGCAACAAATCATACGCTTTCTCTCCAAAATGAAGCCAAAATGATTTCCTATTCGAAAAGGCTGGATACGTTGCTAGAGACACTTCATATAATCAGCAATGAGAATATGGATTCTGATGTCAGAGAAAGTAAGCTTCAGGACTTCACACAGGATCTTAATTTGTTGCTAAACGAACCAGAAAGTGTAGAGATGAAGGACGGAGAATTTGCAGAACAGTTTGATAACAAACTTACTGTGATAACGAAAACGTTCCAGTTAAAAAATCAACGGCTAAACGTTAGAGTTGTGAATTATAGAGCACCTAATACGCTAACAGGTACGATCGGAGGTAAATATACATTTGTTCAGTGGTGGAGTGCGAAGCAGCTTGTGCACGCCCAGATGCTTAACGATGATGGGCCAGAATTAACTACGGATTTTGTGGTTCGAGATTCAGACCACGGAATACGGTTGATGTTAGGGGGATATGTTTCAATATATCATCCAGCCCCAGTATTTGTTGCTTTGTGGGAATTGTCTGGGCAAAAGTGGACGCAGGAAAGAATAGTAATAGATAAGATGAAGCTCCCTGATTTGTGGTATTTGAACAAGGATGTGAATGAGCCTATTATTTTCGAGAATCGACAACATGATAGCATGAGTATCGGAGTTTTAGACCACCGCGATGGTTTTTTAATAAACAGTGATCATTCTGATAAGAACATTACCATTGAGTTCTCTAGAAGTGGAGAAGTCTGTATTGATTCTGAACATAGCATCAGCTCAAATGCTCATATTGAACAGCAAAGCTACGAACTCATTCAAGCGAAATATTCGGAACATGGAATCGTGATTAAATACCCTCAAATTACAAAACTCAAGGATACTGCAAAGCAAAAATCTTTAAACCAAATTCTTAAGACCGAAGCGGTAAAAGGATTACACGAACATGTCGATTCTGGTACTGAAGCTCATGTAGAGATTGATTATGAAATTAAACGGCAAAGTGAACGGTTCTTGAGTGTTCAATATACGGGTATTCGTTATGTGAAGGACGCAGCCTATCCTAATCATATTTTCTATACGACCAACTTGGATATGAAGCAGGCTTTAAGATTAAGATTGAGTGATCTGGTAAAGATCGAAAAACCTTTTTTAGAGCTTATAAAAAGCGGAAAGGTCACAGCTGTAGAGCCAGAACAAAAAGATTTGCTTGGTAATTTTACTCAAGATGAGTTAAATCAATGGTTAACAGATGCAGACCTATTAAAAGGTTCAGCTGAG
Organism: Paenibacillus sp. RC21; assembly: GCF_044907935.1. Lineage (NCBI taxonomy): Bacteria > Bacillati > Bacillota > Bacilli > Caryophanales > Paenibacillaceae > Paenibacillus > Paenibacillus sp. RC21. The sequence continues at coordinate 323,363 of NZ_JBIYCS010000004.1, read as the reverse complement.
GATTCAGGATTAGATACGTTTAGTTATCTCACAAGTGATTCATTGGGAATTAGTATACCCGTGGCTCATGCAGTAGGGGATCATGCAGAGTATGAAATTCGTCTTACACAAATTCCAAATGATATGAAGCGAAATCAGGAATTATGGAGTGAGCTAAGTCCTGTTGCTGATCAGCCAGCTACCGTTGTAAATGAAGGTAAATTGGATACCGACCAGTATGAAGTCGAAGAGTCGCAGTCTTTTCAAACTACTCTTGAAGGCTTTGGGAAAGTAAGGTTTGTATCCACATATGGATATCCGGAAGGTCTTCGTAAATTCTTTTTCTTCCTTTTAGATGAGCAAGGACATATTATATATCCATTTCCCGAGTTCTACGGGAATCATGAGTGGGTCGCACGTTACGGAGGTGTAGAAGCGGTGGCCTTCAAGGATGTGAATAAGGATGGATTAAAGGATGTTATCATCATTAGTAGTGTGGATAACGGAATTCATGGACCTGGTAGAGTTGATCCATTTCCTATAGCAGGTATCTACTTTCAAAAGAAAAATAAAACTTTTACCACGCTCCCTGCATTGGATCAGGCCATCAACGATCAGGGGCATAATCAAACCATTAAAGATGTCATTCAATACGTAAGCAAACAACGGATAAACGTAAACTAACCGACAAAAAGGGGCAGAGACATGGGATATCCAATCATCAAGTATAACGGAACGGTTTTATCTCTTAAAAATCCGAAAATTAAAGTTGTACAGAAAATGAATGAGCATGTGAAAGTCTTTTTAACGGGTGTGTTAACCGGCACTCAAATGGAAGAGTATACGGATCATATGGAGGCAGGAGCTAAGTTAGTTGTTTCTTACCTGAATGATGATCAGAAACAGATTGTGTTGTTCCGGGGATTAGTCACGCAGTTCAGAATCAAGTTGGTGTCCAATGTAGCTTATTTGGTCGCCGAAGCCCTATCCTATACTAGCCAGCTGGATGAAGTGCCTCATAGACAATCCTTTCAAAATGTAAAAATGAAGCTACAGGCTTTGCTTGAACATGTACTCAAATCATATCCTAAAGCCAATTGTACCAGTCGCTTAAAGGATCAGCTTTTACAGGGATTTACGATGCAATTCGACGAGACGGACTGGTCGTTTCTGAAACGTATAGCGTCTCGGCTTGGTTGGGGACTGATACCTGATCCGATAGGAGAGAACCCTCAGTTTTATTTTGGATTACCCGATGGTGTCCATAAAGGTGAGCTGAAACAGTATAACTACTCTATGACCAGAAAAACCAAACCAGGGGCAAGCAAAGACGACAATCTTTTGTATTATAAAGTGCAAACGACGGGGCCGAAAGATGTCCTGCTACAAATTGGGGCTGAGGTTAAATTCAAAGGGAAAGCTTTATACGTCTTGCAGTCTGTTGCGTTTATACGACACAATTCCTTATGGCATGAATATGTGCTAACCACCTCTGATGGAATGAAGCAGGAACTGATTGTAAACGAGAACATTCGTGGCATATCATTGAAGTCGAAAGTGATTGGAATTGAACAGGATCATGTGAAGGTATTCTTTTATGAAATGGATAAGGTCAAGCCGAACGTTAAGGAAACCTTTGCTTTTCCAACTGCTACATTTTATACATCGGAAGGGAATACGGGATGGTACTGCATGCCGGAGCTTTTTGACTTTGTAGATATCTACTTTCCGACCCATAACGAAAAAGACGCTATTGTAACCCACTCGATCCGAAAGAGATCTAAAGGGGGAGACTTTATTAAGGACCCGTCAACGAAGATATTTATGACTAAGTACCGCAAAGCTATTATATTTGAGAAAAATGAAATTTTAATCACGGGGAATGACGATGAAGTGGTGATTCGACTGCTGGATGACCATGGAATCGAACTGCGGAGTAAAAAGGACATCCGTGTTAAGGCTGACGGCAACTTAGTATTCAATGCGGGTAACACAATACAAGTCACAGCGAAGGATGCCATCGGTTTAAAATGTAAAACAAGTCTGATAGAAATGGATGGTAACATCAAAATGACAGGAGAAAAGATAAAGACGCAATAACTAAATCCATCGTGAGAGGGTAAAGAGTATGGCTAAAGAAACTACAGGAGCAATCGTAAACGAGAAACCGCCTACCCAAGAAGATATGATCCAAGAGTGGAAACGTAAAATAAGCAAAGGCGAATATCCTTTTATTTATGTAATTCAGCATCGTACCAAAAGTGAAGAACGGTAAAATTTATGGCTTAACGTTACTTGCCTATCCAGGGGTTATGATATCTTAGCCGAAAAAAAGTACAAAAATATTCTAAAGCTCTACAATGCTCTACAAAGTTCGACATATTGTTCGCTTTTTCGCATCATATGTTATTATATTAGGGATTTTTATTGCTATTTATCATATATTTATGTATAATCTATCGTGTTGAAAGATTGATTGTACGTAATATGCTGATGAGGGTGGGTTCATGACGCTGCTCGACAGTAATGAAAGCAAGAAGCGGATGTGCCAGATTTACAACGAAATTTCAAAGGAACTGTTCGGCTTCGGCACCACGCTACTGCGGGCCACCGTTGAGAACAACATTGTTACCTTTGTTGCGAAGCACCGGCGTTCTCCACGCTCGGCGGCATTGGAAGTGGAAGCCCCCGGCTTGAAGCTGGAAGTGGATTTCCGAATGTCCATGCTGTATAAGAAGAGACTTCGCGAGAAGCTGATTGAGGATATGGGGCTCGATATTGAAGCTCTACTGCGCGACTATGATTCAGCAACGCAGTGGGCAATCACGAACATCATACTGAAGGAATCCTAATACAATTGGATATTCGGCTTTTCGCTTCGGATCTATCTGAGGGGAGAACCTGTTATAACGCGCAGCGGGATCAGCTTATTCTTTGTTTACGAAGAAAAGTATTCTTGTTTTACAAGAGTACTTTTCTTTTTTGTGTTATCAGGTTCGCAGAATGAATAAATAGGGGGAGTTTCAAATGAAAAAATGGTTTAAAGGGTTCATGGCTTTGACCTTGGCATCTGTTGTGCTTGCAGGTTGCGGCAGCAATGCTACCGGAGGTCAGGAAGATGGGAAAAGCAGCTCGGCTGATGGCAAGAAGAAGCTAATCATTTCCACATGGGGCTTCTCCGAGGACTTTTTTAACAAAGAAGTGTATGAGCCTTTTGAGAAGGAACACAACGTTGATATTGTAGTAGAGATTGGGAATAACGCAGAACGGTTGAACAAAATTAGTCAAGGAAGCACAGACGTCGATCTGATTTATCTGTCTGATTATTATGCCCAACAGGGAATTCAACAGGGTTTGTTTGAAAAGCTGGATCGCAGCAAGGTGCCGAACCTGAATCAAATTTATGATATTGCCAAAGCACCGCTGGGTGAGGAGTATGGCCCTGCTTATACGGTTGGCCGCCTTGGTATTGCTTACAACCCGGAGCTGGTTAAAAAGAATGTGACCTCTTGGGCTGATCTGTGGGGCAGTGAGTTCAAAGGAAACGTGACCCTGCCGAACATTACGGCTACGGCTGGACCGATGGTTGTAGACGCGGCCTCCAAGGTAGCGGGTAGTAAAGAGTTTAATGAAGACCAGGCATTCGGGAAACTGAAAGAACTGAGTCCGAATATCGTTAAGTTTTATAGCAAAACCTCCGAGTTCGTCAACATGTTCAGTCAGCAGGAAATCGCGGGCGGACCGATTATGGAGATGTACTTCAAAGATTTGAAAGCAGCAGTGCCTGGAGCCAAATTTGTAGCGCCGAGTGAAGGGGCTTATGCAGTAATGAACACGATCAATGTGGTTAAAGGCTCCGACCAAAAAGAATTGGCTGAGGAATTTATCAACTGGCAGCTGAGTAAGGAAGTTCAAGAGAAGTCCGCCAAGGCGAAGGTTGATTCTCCGGTGAATACGCAGGTGGTGCTGTCCGGTGCGGATACAGAAGGAATTACGTATGGTGCAGATGTGGTAAACAAGCTGACCAAGCTGGATATGAAATACGTCAATGACCATATCAAGGCATGGACGGATCGCTGGAACCGGGAAGTTGCTCAATAATGAAAAAAGCCATATTAGATGTAGATACTGGTATTGATGATGCGCTGGGTATTTTATTAGCCACCAAAAGCGGCCAACTGGATGTTACAGCGATTACTACCGTATGCGGTAATGTATCGCTTAAACAGGCAACATTGAACACATGCAAAATCCTCGACCTTTTGGATAGACCGGATATTCCGGTTTATCGGGGGGCCGACGCTCCATTAATCCGTAAAGGATTGCATGAGCACCGTATTCATGGGGAAGACGGTATTGGGGGCGCATTGAGTGGAGTTGTTCCTGCCATTTCGGCGTCCGAAGGTTTTGCGCCGGACATCATCATTGATACAGTCATGGCTCACCCTGGAGAACTGACCCTGGTTTGCACCGGGCCGCTCACGAATCTGGCGTTGGCGCTTCTGAAATGCCCAGAGTTGACGCAATATGTCAATGAGGTCATTTTTATGGGTGGTGTTATTCACGGGTGCGGCAATATTACGCCTGTGGCAGAATATAACATGTATGCTGACCCGGAAGCGGCGCGGATCGTATTTCATGCCGGATTTGGGCGGTTGGTACAGGTGGGACTGGATGTAACACGGAAGGCACTGCTGACGACGGACCATATTGCCCGTCTCACCGATCCGGCGATTCGCAGTTATGTGGCTGAAAGCACAGCCATTTATACCAAGCGTTATGAGGAACGTAACGGAGTAAAAGCGTGTGCGCTTCATGATCCGCTTGCTGTAGGCGTTGCGCTGAATTCGAGGCTGGTGGAAACTTCGCTAATGTATGTCGATGTGGAAACCTCCAGCCGTATATGTGACGGACAAACGGTGGGCGATGTACAGAATCGTCTCAATCATAGCCCGAACATGAACGTGTGCGAACAGGTGGAAAACGAGGCATTTCTGGAACTGTTTATTCAGGTGCTGAACAAGGAATAACATATTGATAACCGCAAGGAGCTACCCATGAAGAAAACATACTTGTATTGGCTGCTGCTGCCAGGTCTGCTCTTTCTGGCGGTGTTCATGGTCATTCCGATTGTGTTAACGATCGGCTCGACCTTCGTACAGAACAGCTCATTCACCCTAGAAGGCTATCTCCATTTCTTCAAGGACCCTTATTTTCTGAAAATATTGCTGACTACGCTGGAAGTCAGTATCGTTACGACGCTCGTATGCGTGCTACTCGGCTTCCCGACGGCTTATTATATTTCGCAAAAGGCCCCGCGCCGCAAAGGGATTTTGCTGGCGCTGGCTATCTTTCCCTTGCTGACCAGTCCGGTGGTGCGGTCATTTAGCTGGATGGTCATTTTGGGTCGCAAAGGGCTGTTGAATAACGTGCTCATCGGTTTAGGACTCGTTGATGAGCCGCTCAATATTTTGTATACCCCGGCGGCGATGATTATTGGTCTGGTGCATTTGTTTTTACCGCTGATGATTATTTCACTGATTGGTGTACTCGAAAATATCGACGGTGATCTCGTCCATGCAGCTCAGAGTCTCGGTGCCTCCAAATTCAGCGCATTCCGTAAAATTGTATTTCCTCTGTCTGTGCCGGGCCTGATTATCGGAAGCATTCTCGTTTTCGTGGGCAGCTTGACGGCTTATACGACACCAGCACTACTTGGAGGAAAACAGCGCGTCATTGCTACATTTTTGTATCAGAACGCAATGACGCTGAATGACTGGTTTCTTGCCTCCGTTATTGCAACGATTATGATTGTCATTACATTTATCGTGGTCGGTCTCTTAAATAAGGCGGCCCATAAACTCAATCCGAAGGGGTAGGTGGATATGCGGGAGAAACATTACGGACTAGGCTTCTTTAGCCTGCTGGTCTTCGTCTTTCTGCTCGGTCCGCTGTTGATCATATCGGTCACTTCTTTCGAGCCGGGCACGGTATTAAAATTTCCTCCGCAGGGCTTTTCCTTGCGCTGGTATCAAAATATTTTTGAAGTGGATCTGTTTATGTCCACATTCAAAACGTCGATTGTCGTCTCTCTGCTGGGTAACATTTTGGCGCTGCTGATCGGCATGCCTGCCGCTTATGCGCTTAGTCGTTTTTCGTTTTACGGGAAGGATGCGCTGAATGCCTTGTTCCTCTCCCCGCTGCTCATACCGGGTATTGTGCTGGGCTTTACACTGCTGCGTTATCTGATCATTGTTTATCATTTGCCGGTATACGCAGGACTGTTGATCGGACATACGGTAATTATGCTGCCGTTCATTATACGGGTCATTGCGTCCAGCTTGTCCAACTTTGATTTTGCGATTGAGGAAGCAGCGCTCAGTTTGGGAGCCGGACGGCTGGAAACCTTTTTCAAAGTGGTTCTGCCCAACATCCGTTCGGGTATTATTGCGGCTATCCTGATTGCCTTTCTGGAATCATTCAACAATGTCGACATTTCCGTCTTCATGACAGGACCGGGATTCAGCACCCTGCCTATTCAAATGCTGACCTACGTCGAAAATTATTTTGACCCGACGATTGCAGCGATTTCGGTAATGCTGATGATTTTGACCGGTATTCTGATGTTCTTGATTGAACGACTGATGGGATTGTCTTACTTCACTAAAAGGTAATGGAGGCTTCAACCATATGGCACTGCTTACTCTGGATCGTGTATCGGTCGCTTATGATAACCAACTGATCTTGCAGGATTTCGATTTGCAGCTCGAACGGGGGCAATTGCTCTCGTTGCTCGGACCGAGTGGATGTGGCAAAACGACCACGCTTCGTCTGATTGCAGGATTTCTTGAAGCTAAACAAGGGACGTTTTTGTTTGGCGATAAAGATTACACCCGGGTTCCGGTGAACAAACGGAATTTCGGTTTTGTATTTCAAAGCTATGCGCTTTTCCCGCATTTGTCCGTTTTTGATAATGTTGCCTTTGGACTGCGGCTGCGCAAGGTGAAGGAAGATGATATAAAACGCCGTGTTATGGCTATGCTGGATACAGTCAGTCTGGTGGGCTTTGAAAAGCGGTTCCCCGGCGAACTGTCTGGTGGACAGCGTCAGCGTGTTGCGATTGCACGGGCGCTTGTGATTGAACCCGACCTGCTGCTGTTCGATGAACCGCTGAGTAATCTGGATGCAAACCTGCGTGTGAATATGCGTGTAGAAATTCGCCGTATTCAACAGGAATTGGGGATTACCACTGTATACGTATCGCATGATCAGGAGGAATGTTTTTCGATTTCTGACCGGGTTGCGATTATGAACAAGGGGAATATCGAGCAGTTGGATGCGCCATCAACGATTTTTAAATATCCAACCACCGAATTTGTCGCCCGTTTTATCGGATTCAATAATTTCTTGTCCTTTGACGAACGCGTTGAGGAGGGGGAACGAATTCGCCTGAGTACAAGCGATCTTTCGTTTAGTGTGGCCCGTAATCAGGGTACAGTCCAGCCGGGTGCCCGCCAGGGGGCTATTCGTCCGGATGATTTGGTTATCCGCACAGCAGGCAATGAGACGGGAGAAAATGAGCTTCCCGGCATCATTAAAGTGAGCACTTACCTGGGGCGCAGCTATCAGTATGTGGTAGAAACGGCGAAAGGAAGCTTCACCGCCAATCAGGAGATGGACACGCCGTACCTGAGCGGTCAACGGGTTACCCTGCATTTTCCGGCAGATAAAATGGTGCTGGTCCAATAATCAGCGGGTTCGATGAAGGAGATACATCATGCGTGCAGACAAAATGATTTTACAAGTTAAAGTGTATAACAGCTATTACAAGACGTTCGAGGAAGGCAATGTTGCTATACTTGACGGCAAGTTTATGTATATTGGTCAGCGTGGCCTGGAGTCGTTTGAAGTGAATGAAATTGTAGAAGGGCACGGGAAATATATGATTCCCGGCCTGATCGACATTCATCTCCATATTGAAAGCACAATGGTGACACCGGCGACCTTTTCCTATGGACTCATTCGCAACGGTGTGACGACGATTGTACCGGAACCGCACGAAATGGCGAATGTTTTTGGATTGGAAGGCATTCAGGAAATGATGGCGGCCAGCAAGGATTGCGTGGCTGATATGTTTTACGGTATTCCAAGCTCTGTCCCGGCAACGCCGCTCGAAACCTCAGGGGGCGAGATTGATATTCCTGAGATTGACGCACTGTTGCAAACCGGTGAGATGATCTGTCTGGGAGAAATTATGAACTATGTGGATGTGATTCGTGATCCGGAGGGCAAGACCAACCGTATTTTACGCCATGTTCGTGAGCATTACCCGGAGCTGATCATTGAAGGGCATACGCCGCAGTTGCTTGATCTGGACCTGCATCAGTTGATCTACGCGGGAATTGGCTCGGACCATACCCACCAAAGCATTGAAGGCATGAAGGCGCGTATGGCTGCGGGGATGTTCATCGAGATTCAGGAAAAATCCATGACCCCTGAAGTGATGGAGTATTTGATTCAGGAAGACGTGGCGCAGCATTTTTGCTTTATAACGGATGATGTGATGCCGGATTCCTTCGTAGAGCGTGGGCATCTGAACCATATTGTAAGCAAAGCAATTGGGATGGGTATGAAGCCTGAGGATGCGATCTATGCCGCTACGTTCACGCCTGCGACACGGATGCGTATGCACGACCGGGGCACGATTGCACCGGGGAAAATAGCTGATTTTGTCTTGTTGTCTGACCTGAGCCATTTTGAAGTAGAGCGGGTGTACAAGGATGGGCAAAAGGTATTCGATAAATTTGAAGAGTATCATCAAGATTCGTTAAGCTGCCGTTTTCCACCTCATTTTTACCAAAGTGTAAAGCTGAAGCCTCTCACAGAGCGGGATTTTACCGTAGAGCTGGATGTAGCGGATGGTACACATCATTGCCGTATTATGATGGTGAAGGACGGATCGACCTTTACGAGCGAACGTATTGCACCTGAGCAGGTGGCGAATGGTGAGCTGATGTGGGAACAGAGCGAACACGGGCTTATCGCTACTTTTGAGCGATATGGCAAGAATGGTAACCGTGCCTATGGTTTGATCGGGGGAGACACGATTAAGCGCGGGGCGGTGGCAACCACGTATTCGCACGATAACCATAACTTGCTGGTCGTAGGGCATAACAAGCAGGATATGATATTGGCGGCGAATACGGTTCTTTCCAGTCAAGGCGGCTTTTGCGTAGTTGAAAATGGCAAGGTGCTGTCCCATTTGCCGTTAACCGTAGGCGGGATTTTAACAGAAGGACCGCTAGAAATGGTGGCGGCCCACGTGAAGGAGCTGCGTTCTGCCTTGCTGTCGCTCGGTTACCGCCATTACAATCCAATCATGTCGCTGAGCACTCATTCTTTGCCAGTCAGCCCGGCTTTGAAAATTACTGATCACGGCTTGATTGATGTAAACGCGGGCAAGGTTGTACCTTTGATTGTGGATCCTTTGGAGATAAGAGAATAATTAGTAGAGCCGACCCTTTTGCGGGTCGGCTCTTTTGTCGTGGTCAGTTTTATGATTGAAGCGCTCGAATTTCAGCTTCCGACAAACCGGACGCTTTGGCGATAATATCTATACCTAAGCCTAAACGGAGCATATTTCGTGCAATTTCAGCCCGACTTTCTGCTTTACCCTCTGCTTTACCTTCTGCCTTGCCTTCTTCTTTTGCTCCTTCAATCATGGATGCCTCATCATGTAAATACCGTTGTCTTGCTTCATATTGAAGACGGGCTTCCCGATCCTGACTTAGGAATTCCAAGGTATTCATCGCTTTTTTCAGTACAGGCTCGTTCATGGTCAGCACCTCCCATTGTGATGGATTCGCTCCTTTTAGAAACAAAAGCCAGTTTACCAATCATATAAGATGATCTTAAAAAGTTACCTATAGTGCCACTCCGCAGACAGATGGTGCTTCCCATCGCCACCGCCCCCGGATTTCCGGAACAAAGCTTATAATCAGGGGAGAAATCCGGGGACAAAAGCGACCGCTTCGCTTGTACAGCACAGCACCATTCTATCTGCTCCGTTTTCTATGTGAATTTTCAAGTTCAAAACGTAAAGAAAAAGATCTTTGCGAAAATCAAGAGAATCTTCCATTTATATCAAACCTTTTTTTAATCTATTATACCATGTCATCCAGTGAGCAAGCACATATTGAGCAGCACTTTGGAAAGCCAGATTTTTTAACGTCAATAACCAGGAATGAGAAAATCGTGTAGTTGGGTGATCACATCCAATTTTCCCCGTGTGGTAGGGTTCATGAGTATATAAAGGAGATATATGCTGAACTGGTGCTTTAGCAGACAAAATTAACATCTTCTATACTCGTATTAATGTAACCTATGTATAACGCGTTGACGGCTTGCGGGATAAAGACTACATTTAGGCTGGATATATACTACAAATATTCCGATTGGATATTAGGAGAGTGTTCAATAATGACTCGTGCTTTTGATGGTCTTGTAGTGCCGGACGCGTTGGAAACGGATTTGATTGCATTTCGAAGGGAATTGCATCGTTACCCGGAAGTTTTGTTTGAGGTGGAACGGACGGCTGCGTACATAGCGGAGCTTCTCCAAAGCTGGGGGCTGGAGGTACAGACAGAAGTCGGGAAGCATTTTGGTAAAGGAGTAGTTGGTATATTACGCGGAACACAGGCCGGGGATACGGTGCTACTGCGTGCGGATATAGACGCTTTGCCTGTAACAGAGCAAAACACCGCCAATTATATCTCCACGATACCCGGAGCCATGCACGCGTGCGGTCATGATGCACATACAGCGATGCTGTTGGGAGCCGCCAAGGTGCTCAGTCATAATCGAGATCAGGTTCGAGGTACGATTAAGTTTGTTTTTCAGCCAGCGGAGGAGGGGGCATTGGTGTCTCCCCTGGATGGCAGGCTGATTAGTGGAGGAAAGGATATGATCGAGGCTGGTGTACTGGAGGATGTAAAGACGGTGTTTGCCATGCACGTATGGCCGGATCTTCCTGTAGGAACGATTGGATTTCATCGGCACACGTCTATGGCCGCTTCTTCGCATTTTACAATCCGGTTTGCCGGACTTTCGGGACATCATAGCACGCCCCATCTTTCCTCGGATGCCATAATTATGGCCGCCCAATTCATCACGGATATTAAAATATTTATGTCCACCGCCATCGATCCGCAGGAAGCGGCTGTCCTATCTTTCGGTACACTGCAAGCAGGCAGCGCCAAAAATGTTATCGCAGGTCACAGCGAAATTACGGGAACCTTCCGGGCTTTTCGCACAGAGACGGTTGAACGGATCACCCAAGCGATTGTGGATCGTGCGAACAGTATTGCATCTTTACATGGCGGCTCCGCACATATTGTGCAACGGACAGGAACGGTTCTTCAAAACAATCCTGTGGTCGTACAAGCTGCGGTGCGCGCGGCAGGGAAAGTCTTTGGAGTGGAAAGTACGGAAGTGCTGGCTGCTCCCTTTTTAGCCGGGGAGGATTTTGCGCTCTATACACAGCAGGTTCCCGGCGTATTCGGTTTTATCGGGATAAGCACACCAGGTACACAGCAAGCGTATCCGCTGCACCATCCCCAATTTGATATCGACGAACGAGCCTTGATTCTTGGGGCGCGCATGCATATAGAATTTGCGTTGCAAGTATTGAACGATACGAAAGATAAATGAATTTTCAAAGGATATGACACTTCACGTAATCTTCATGATTAAGGCCTAATAAGCTCTTGCAAATAACTGACCTAATGTTATAATTAAAACAGGATTTAGATTAAGTCTAAATTAATTACTGAGTATTTATTGGAATCACGCATGGGATTTGCAGGTTAATCAAACACTAATGTCACGGGAATTCAGGCTTCACTCAAACTATACTATGGATGATGAGAGGGGAATTACACATGAGTACATTAAATCATACGAACGCTCAACCTACACAAGAGGTTATTCAAGAATTGCATAAGGCTTTGAACCGTCAGGTAGCTACCTGGTCGGTGTTGTACACGAAGCTGCATTATTTCCACTGGTACGTAAAAGGACCTCATTTCTTCACACTGCATGCAAAATTTGAAGAGCTTTATAATGAAGCGACAGCTAACCTGGATATGATTGCTGAACGTTTGCTGGCCATTGGAGGCCGTCCTGCCGCTACCTTGAAGGAGCATTTGCAACTGTCAGCCATTCAGGAGTCAGCAGGTGAGCAGACAGCCGAGGATATGGTAAAATCCGTGGTTACGGATTTCAAAACCATCACTACTGAGCTGGCTAACGGCATGGAAGCAGCGGATGCGGCACATGACAAAGCGACTGAGGATCTTCTTAATGGCTTGAGAGAAGCGGTGGATAAACATATCTGGATGCTCAACGCATATTTGGGATAAGCTTTTGGGAGAGATTGCCATGGATATGAAGATCAGGTGAACAAGACACACATCCCGTTGGTTCCAGACCACCACTGGAGTATAATGACGGATAGGCGCGAAAGACAACTGGCTCATAAGTATTGAGAGCTGCCGGGATGGGGTGTACGTATGGAAGTGAAGCAACAGCTTTTGCGTGAAGCGAAGCAGTTTATATATACATGTTATGAGGAGCTGGGCCGAAGCCGCGATGAAGCGGAGGCCCGGCTTCTTGATATTCGTCACGACATAGATACTTCGGGAACGTATGATCATACCTATGATGAGCTGGAGCATGGGTCACAGATGGCTTGGCGTAACAGCAATCGTTGTATCGGTCGTTTGTTTTGGGATAAGCTTCTGGTAAGGGATGCCCGCGAGGCTTCAAGTACAGCGGAAGTGGTTCATGAGCTGTTAGAGCATATACGCATAGGGACAAATGGCGGTAAAATCAAGCCGACGCTTACCGTGTTTCGCTCGTCCAAGCCGGGGCAACCGGATATTCGCATTTGGAATCATCAATTGATTCGGTATGCCGGCTATGAGAGCGCTGAAGGAGTAATCGGGGACCCGATCTCGGTAGAATTCACAAATGCATGCCGCCGCATGGGCTGGCAAGGAGCCATGACTCCCTTTGATGTATTGCCGCTGATTGTGGAAGCAGGTGGACAGCCTCCTGAGCTGTTTGATATTCCCGAACATTTGGTGCAGGAGGTACCTATTGAACACCCGGAACTTCCGGGGTTGGCTTCGTTGGGTTTGCGTTGGTATGCCGTGCCTATGATTTCAGATATGACGCTGGAGATTGGCGGTATCATCTACACCGCAGCTCCTTTTAACGGCTGGTATATGGGGACAGAGATTGGTGCGCGTAATTTTGCCGATCCCTTCCGTTATAACATACTGCCGCAGGTAGCCGAGCTGATGGGGCTGAATACCTCAAGCGAAACGACGTTATGGCGCGATCGGGCGCTGGTGGAGTTGAACAGTGCTGTGCTGTATTCTTTTAAAAAAGCGGGAGTCAGCATTGTCGATCACCATACGGCAGCTGCACAATTCCAGCTGTTTGAGGAACGGGAAGCCCAGGCGGGGCGTGCGCTCACAGGCGATTGGACATGGCTGATCCCGCCGTTATCTCCGGCGACAACGCATATTTTTCATAGTTCCTACGATAATCGGCTTGTAAAGCCAAATTTCGGAGTTCAAGAGAAGCCGTATATGCAGAAGAAGCCCCAAGGCTGTCCTTTCCATTCTTGATCATGTTCATGGAAAGCTTTAAGTATCGGATTCGGGTTCCTATTCTATATGATTAGAGTAAATTCAGCTTTTTCATGTCATAAGGTCGAGGAGCGAGGCGGAGTTGGAAAGAAATCAGGCAGAGCGCATCGTCGCTAAGCTTTTGCAACGGGCTGATATAGGTGTGACGGTCAAGCTGGAGAAACGCTTTCCCGGCGGGCGGCTGATTGGGGGCAAATATGCCATGAATGCTCACACCATTACAATGTATATGGACACGATTGAAACACAATGTATTCAGATGTTTGGCAGCGTCGAACGAGTCGAGGAGTACTTTACGGTTGTGCTTGCGCATGAGATTGGACACGCCGCTGATTCTGAGCTGCCTGACCTCTCCGATGCTATGGAACAGGAGAGCGAGTTAGGGACCCGGCAACGGTTTGCGCTGCAAATTGAAGAAAATGCATGGAACTATGCGCTCGGATTGGTGCCGAAGATTGAGACAACGTTCATTTCCATCGTTATTGAAGAGTCCTTGTTGGCCTATCGGGTCCCGGTTGTGGAGCAGTCTGACATTGCATAAGGATGATGATCCGAGAGCCGACAGGCTCTTTTTTTTGTGTGGCGAGATCAAAAGCGGGTAATTGGAACGATTCAAAGTAGAAGTTTTTTTAGCTGTGACACACGTCCCTGAGACAATTCGAGCATCTCGGCCAATTCTTTTTGTGAAACATTAGGGTGTTTTTCCATGAGCTGTTTTAGTTTATGCAGGAGCTCAGTCTGATTTCTGTAATTCCTTCTTTTCTTGGGCTGAGCAGGACGTGTTTCGCCTGAATGACTGGAGGGATTATCGCTCTTTAGTTTCTCAATGCAATCGCTGCATATCAGATGATCTCTGAAGTAGCTCAGGTCATCTACAGCACCGCAAAAATAACAAGATACCCCTGTATATTTACGGATCATCAGGCCCTCTGATGTAATAAAAAAATCAAGGGCATCTCCAATATTGATATTCATAGAATTTCGCAGCTCCTTGGGCAGTACGATGCGGCCCAGATGGTCTAATGGTCGTGTCATTCCTGTATTTTTCATTATTCATTTCCCCTCTCATAATTGCGCTTATCGGTGCAAAAATCGTAGGTTATGTATGTTGTAAAGTACAAAGCGCGTATATTGCAGTTTGAATTGTATTAGCTATGAACAAAAAAGAAGCTCCAGCATGACGAACAATGACGTCTGCCGGAGCGTGGTACAGCCCAATGAATCTAAGATGTCGAGTCAAATTATTGTGGGTTGGTTGTCCAAATACCGGCTACTTTTAATTGAACCCGCGAAGGCAGCTTCAATGCCGCCAATGTCAGGTCGGCCATATCTTGTGGCTGAAGCATGCGGTCCTCGTCGCCAATCGGCAAACCTGCATTTGCTGCCAGTTCCGTATTGACTGTGCTTGGAGTCAGCGCGGTGACGCGAATGTTGGATTTGCGAACCTCCTGCATCAGTGACTCCGTGAAGCCCATCAAAGCAAACTTGGAGGCGCAATACGCCGAGCCTGTGGCGAAGCCTCGTTCCCCTGCTGTAGAGGATACATTAATAATGTTGCCGCTCTGCTGAGCAAGCATGCTCGGAAGAACCGCGTGTGTGACATAATAGGTTCCCAGCAAATTCACGCGGATCATGCGTTCCCACTCTTCGGGGTCCATGTCTGCGACTGTGCCGAATGTAGCAATTCCTGCGTTGTTAATCAAAATATCGACAGCGCCCAGCTCATGCTCCAGCGAGGCTACAGCTGCAGCGGCCTGTGCGCGATCAGATATATCCGCGACAGCGCTAACCACCTTCACGCCGTATGTACTCCCCAGTGAATCTTGCAGCTTTTGCAGGTCAGGTAGTGTGCGTGAGATTAATCCCAGGTTGACGCCTTCCTTGGCCAAGGCCTCGGCAATGGCTTTACCAATGCCTTTGGTGGCGCCTGTAATAATGGCTATTTTATTTTTAAGTTCCATCCAGTCTCCTCCTTATGGCTACATACAAGTTGTGCATTTAAGCACATGGTTATATTATACTGATTTAATTTCCCTGAACCAAACTTCCACTCCAGGTCGCTTATTTCGCTTAGTTGCGACCTGGAGTAGAAGACCGCTGACAATGGTCATGATGGCCTATTTGGAAATATGAATATCGCCTGAAGTCGTTTTGACCTTTATAACGTTCACACTGCCGGGAACGGATTCGGGAGTATCTATACTTCCTGAGTCGGAGCGGACATTATAAATACCTTTAAAATCAGGGGCCTGCTTAATCCTCACATCACCGGAGTCTGAATCGACTTTCAGGTTGGCTGTGGTACGTTGTGTGATATTCGTAATACCGGAGGTCAGGGAAACTTGACCATTGCCGCTATAATCGTTAATTTTGGCATCCCCTGAAGTGAGTTGCAATTCCATATTTGCTGTAACCTGACTAGCCGTAAAACTGCCGGATGTTAACTTGGCGACCAAGCGGGTACTTTGGAGGTTTGAAATCTCGGCATTGCCAGAAGTGGCTGTGATGTTTGTGTTTTGAATGGAGGCATCCTGGAGGTTTACGCTTCCTGAATGTACATCTGCCTGTAGCCCTTTTAGGGTTTCACCAGCGGGCATTTCTACCGTGATCGTTTGTTTCAAATCAGGAGAGATAGAGAAGAATGCCAAGGAAAGGGCTGGCTCAGATTGAATGGAAAGCTTACCGTTCTCAATACGGGCATTATGAATCTGGTCGGCTACTTTTGTCTGGACTTCTCCACTCATGCGTATCGTGCCCTGCTCGCCGGAACCGGGAGTAAAGACAATAGAGACATCATCGGAGCTATTCACTTTAAGTTCCTGTAGCTGTCCACGTGTGAACGTCCATTTTTTATCAATAGCTGTTATTTCCTGCATCGCTTGTTGGTTCCATGGAGCACCGTAGGCTACCATCCCGGCCACACCGATGATGATACATAGACCCGCTGCAATAAACCATTTTTTATTCATGTTACTCGTTAGCTCCCCTCAGGGTAGTCTGATTCCATTTCCAGTATCGAACCGTACCTATGACCAGAAGGTTCAAAAGGTAGCGTACTCCAGACAGCAGCAATAGGCCAATCCCGGTCAACATGATGGAAAAAAAGAATTTAGCGGGATAAAAGTTGCCGTTCAGCGCATAATCTGCGATAGCAAGAAGGGGGGCCACTATCAAGCTGACCGCTGCTGCGGCCAACGAAACCCATACTGCCCACAAAGACGCTAAGACAGGAATGGAGATTAACAAATTGAGAAACAACAGCCCTAAGAAAGTAAATAGATTGCGTGCGAAGCTTCCCTGGCGAAGTGGAGGAGGGGATGTATTCCAGGTTGCATTGGGATCATCCAGCGCTTCGCGAGCGATATCCTCCGGGTTGCCCAATTCGCTGGCAATTTCGGCCTCACTTTTTCCATTCACCAACCCATAGTCAAAATGCTGACTTAAATCACCAAGCAGTTCATTACGTTCCTCTGCGGGGAGAGGGGAGAGACGTTGCTCCACCTCTGTAAGAAACTGTTTTCTATTCATCGGGATTTCCTTCCTTCAGTAGGCTTGCGACATGATGGACAAATTCATTCCATTCCCGTGTAAGTATTCTCGTGTAATTGCTGCCTGCATCGGTCAGCCGATAATATTTACGGGGGGGTCCCTCGGTCGATTCCTGTAAATAAGTTGTACAGTATCCCTCTGATACCAGACGGCGAAGCAGCGGATATAAAGCTCCTTCGGCTACTTCGATATGACGGGAGACGGCCTGAGCCAGTTCGTAGCCGTAACGGTCCCTGCGCCCAATTAAAACAAGAACGCACAGTTCCAGCACCCCTTTTTTGAATTGGATGTTCACATTCATGAGCGGTGCTCCCTTCCTGGATGTTATCATTGCTTCATGGGTGTCGTTTGGAGTATGGGGGAGAAATGTGTGCTTGAACATAAGAGATTTCAGGTACTAATCATAAATCAGTAGTCAGGTATAATTTAACATCATGTACTGTTTAATGCAAGGTACTAAAATTTTAAAAATAAATCTGCGGGCTCATTTTAGGAGTTTTCTTTCGCTTTTAGAGTCAATGAGATAGCGAATGCTGCTGAAAAAAGTAGTTCTATTTAGAAAAACGCCGAATCTTGGGGGAATTTGCGGAAAAGGAACTGCTTTAATTTCATTCTTAAGGATGTTAAATTGTAAAATCAGCATGTTGCATCATTCGATTCCCAACGCTCGAAAGTACAATAGATAGACGAACTAAACCGTTCCGATCTATATATTGCTGATTTGAAATCGCTCTTGGGATTGTTGCAAAATGCTCAAATAAAAGGGTCCATAGAGATAAAGATCATTTCTTATGAAAAGGATGGGGTAAAGGATGAATTGGGAACGCTGGTATATGGAGCTGGATCAGGATCAGGATGATGAGACTTGGGAAGTATCAGAGGAAGTCGTGCTTCGGGGCACGGTACAACTCCATTTTTACGGACAGGACTCGGAGGTAGAGATAGAGTTTATTGTGTCCGCCGATTCCGAGGAAGAAGCACAGGCCGTAAGAGAGCCTAAGCAGGAGCAAAAAAAGACATGGGAGCAATATATGGCACATGGGTCAGACATTCATCCTCGTGTGCTGGAAGCGATACACCATTACTATGCAGATGTAGTGGAAAAGTACCGGAGCGCTTATACCTCATGGGGAGAAGACCCGGATGAATATGCGCCTTATGTGGAACGCTCGGAACAACTGCTGAAACGGTTACAGCTGGTGTCTATATTGATTCCAGACTCAGCGGAAGAGGATGAGCTGTATTTGAATTTTAGCTGTTCCTGGGATAGAGAGCATGGCTTGGGTGTACATATGAAGCAGGGAACACCCGAGCATATTCAAGGGGCATACACATTATATGATTTGGAATAGAATCCCCTTCCGGCGTTTAGGAAAAAAGAGGGCCGGGAAGGGGAGGGTTATAGAAATTAGCTGGATACAGCCAACGAATCTCTGGCTGCTTGAGCAGCCAGCACCATTTGCTGTAATGCGGCGACGGATTCATCCTTGGTGCGGGTTTTCAGGCCACAGTCTGGATTGACCCAAAATAAATCAGAAGGCAGTACGCGCAGGGCACGCTGTATCATACTCAGCATTTCTGACACATCGGGAATGCGCGGGCTATGGATATCATATACGCCCAGACCGATGCCTTTGTCATACACCTGATCCTCAAAGCTGACAATCAGTTCTCCGTGGCTACGCGAGGTTTCAATAGAAATGACGTCGGCATCCATATCGGAGATGGATTGGATCATATCCTGAAATTCGGAATAGCACATATGCGTATGGATTTGGGTGGCGGGTTCAACGGTTGCTGTTGTAACAAGAAAGGCTTGAACCGCCCACGCCAGATAGGCTTGCTGCTGTTCTTTTTTCAGTGGAAGCCCTTCACGGATCGCGGGTTCATCGACCTGAATCATGCCAATCCCCGCTTTTTCCAGTGCTTCTACCTCTGCACGCAGGGCCAGTGCTAACTGTAAAGCAACCTGACTGCGAGGAATATCATTACGTTCGAAGGACCAGTTCAAAATCGTTACCGGACCTGTCAGCATTCCTTTGACTGGCTTGGAGGTCAACGATTGGGCGAAGGCCGTTTCTTCCACGGTCATGGGTTGATCGAACGACACGTCTCCGTATATAATCGGCGGTTTAACACACCGGGAGCCGTAGGACTGCACCCACCCGTTTTGTGTAAAGGCAAAGCCTTTCAGCTTTTCGCCAAAAAATTCAACCATGTCTGTCCGCTCAAATTCCCCGTGTACGAGCACATCAATGCCAATGTCCTCCTGGATATCAATCCATTCCTTGATTTGCTGCTGAATGAACGTCCGATACTGCTCGGCAGACCATTCCCCTTTGCGATAGTGCAGACGGGCTTTGCGAACCTCTGCGGTTTGCGGGAAGCTGCCAATCGTCGTCGTAGGCAGTGGAGGCAGATTCAGCTTGTCCTGCTGGATCACACGACGCTCAGCGAAGGGAACGCTGCGTGACTGCGGCTCTTTCGCCAGTAGATCCGCCATATCGGTAGCGGTCTGTACTCGTGCCGCCGAGCTGTTGAAGCGGGCTACCACGTCCGCACTCTGCTCAAGCTTGGCAATTGCCGAGGGTTCGCGTTTGCCAAGCGCAGCGGTCAAAGCTGCGATTTCTTCCAGCTTTTCATCGGCAAAGGCCAGCGCTTGCACCAGCTCTCGGTCCAGCTTGTGCTCTGCTTCCAGACTGACTGGCACATGCAGCAGACTGCATGATGGCTGCACGATGAGCTGTGCAGCGGTGGTTTGCTCTGCCAGTTGTCCAAGCAGCGCAGCTACGGTGTTCAGATCGGAGCGCCATATATTGCGCCCGTCAATAACACCAGCGGCCAGCGTTTTCCCTGCGGGGAAGCCATGTCGTAGCACATGTTCCAGGTTTTCGCCATCATCGTGCACAAAATCAAGACCTATTCCCTGTACCGGGAGCGTGGACAGGCGCTCATAATGATCCAGACTGCCAAAGTAGGTTTGCAGCACGATATTTAAGGATGGAGCAGCTTGGGCCAGAGCCTCATAGGCCTCCTGAATAATGTCCAAATCCTCTGTCGGGAATGAGGTGGTCAAGACAGGCTCATCTACCTGCACCCACTGAACGCCTTCCGCAGCCAGCTCAGACAGGACGCGGGCGTACAGTGGCAGGAAGCTTCGTATGATCGCGGCCAAATCCTTACGGTCATAGCCTTTGGACAGAGCAACGAACGAATAAGGACCGATAATGACGGGTTTACCTTCAATTCCTAGTTCCTGTTTCGCTTCACGATAAGCCTGCAACGGCTTATTCTCGGTGAACACCGGAGTTGCATTTGCCAATTCCGGTACGATGTAGTGGTAATTGGTATTCAGCCATTTGGTCATTTCACTGGCGGTGGCACCCTTTTGTCCACGGGCTATCCCGAAATAGACGGACAGAGGAACAGGCCCATCGGGACGGTAGTTGAACCGTTCCGGCACCAGACCGAACATCACGGATGTATCAAGCATGTGATCGTAATAGGAAAAGTCTCCGACCGGAATTCGATCGATTCCCTTGTCGCGCTGCTTGCTCAGATGCTCCAATCGCAATCGTTTCATCTCGGTATGCAATTCGCTTTCATCCATGCTGCCGTTCCAGAAGCGTTCCAGTGCTTTCTTCCATTCCCGGTTTCCTCCGATACGCGGATATCCCAGGTTACTGCTGATCAAGCCGGACAACTCAGGCAATTCGGTAAATGACATGTACTTTTCCTCCCAGGCTGGTAGCCAGTTTATTTTTGCGTACAAAAAAAGACATTCCTCCCCGGGGTTAAAAATGAGTAGGGGAAAGAATGCCTCCGTTATTTAAAAAATGAAAATTCGGCGACTGCTCTTAACACCTCCCTATCTCCCGTAGGTACTTGCGATGTTGTTGAAATAGGCAGGTCTCCTGACTTACGGATCATGACTTTCAGCGCTCCTTCCCGGTCTGTGGACCAGTGGGTGTATCAACAGCTGAAAATTCCCCGTTTACAGTGGCGGGACCGCGCCGGACTTGCACCAGCTTCCCTTTTAAGCCTGTACTGAATAGAACAGACACCTATCTCCAAGCTATGCGATTATGGTATGACGAATAATTATGCACTCGTATACTTGTTCACCATCATAAGTGAAACTTGCAGGATACGCAATATAAACTCTGTTTAAATCTAAAATGAACTACATGCAAAAAAAGACAAGCCCTCTCCATAAGGAAAGGATTTGTCTTAGGGTGTAGTATCTCATGCGAGTATAACATCGCCTTAGGCTAATGTAACTATAGATCCTGCCTGAATGCTGGCCTTCACATCCACCAGTCGTTGATTGCGGCTGCCCCGGAAGGGAAGGGTCAGATCCTTTTGCTGTTCTACAAAAGGACCGTCCACAATCACATCGCACAGCAGCGCCAGCTCCCGGCGGGCCTGATCCGTAAGCAGCTCCTCATAGTCAAAGCCCGTATAGGCCCACACGGTTCGGTCAGGGCAGGCAGCGCGGAAGTCGCGCACAAACTGCGTGCATTCCGATGCCGAGAAAAAAGGGTCTCCGCCGCAAAGGGTTAACCCGTCCAGCAGTGGATTATCTGCGATGTCACGGATGACTTCCTGCTGTCGCTCCAGTGTGAACGGTTCACCTGCGCGGAAGCTCCATGACGAGGGATTGAAGCAGCCGGGGCAGGCATGGCGGCAACCGCTAATGAATACGACGGTACGCAGGCCATGCCCTTCGTTCAGAGATTCCGGAATGTAGCCGCACAAATTCACCGATGCTTCACCCGGTCACGCACCTCAGCCTGCTTCGCGGCGTTGAAGCGAACGGTATAATCACCTGTCAGATATCCGGTTACCCGGCGCAAGCGCTGAAAATGCGTATGTTCTTCATCAGCACCGCATTCGGGACAGCTTGTCCCGATAATGCCCTCGTAGCCGCATTCCGTGCAGCGGTCTACCGGATGATTGATGGAGAAGTACCCAATGTTCTGATGGAGCGCGTATTGTACAATTTTAAGAAACGCCTCCGGGTTATTCCGCGCATTACCATCCAACTCGATGTACGAAATCGCACCAGCGTTGCACAGATTATGAAATGGGGCTTCGAGGCTGATTTTACGGGCAGCCGGGAGCGTGTAATACACAGGAATGTGGAAAGAGTTCGTGTAGTATTCTCGATCATTTACCTCGGGAATAATTCCAAAATCACGCTGATCCAGCAACGTGAACTTGCCGGATAGACCCTCGGCAGGCGTAGCGAATAGTGTAATGTTAAGATCATGCAATTCACTCATACGGTCGCAGTAGACACGCATAGAAGCTATGATTCGCTGTGCTTCACGGTATACAGCGTCATCCTCTCCGTGGTGCTTGCCATACAGTGCCTTCATGCATTCGGCTAACCCGATAAACCCGACCGACAGCGTACCGTGCTTCAGTACGTTGCCCACTTTTTCATCCGGCTCCAGCTTTTCTCCGCCTTCCCATACCCCTTCGCGCATCATAAAGTCTGAGGCTTTTGCCGGCTGGCTGGTCTGTATATGGTAGCGATGGATCAGTCCGTCCACGGCAATGCGCATAACCTCTTCCAATCTGGTATCAAAGCCATCCCGGTCAGGTATCTTGCGCTTGCCTGTGCAAATACCGTACTCAATGCCAAGACGCACCAGATTAATCGTATTGAATGAGAGATTACCCTTGCCGCTTTGACGGTTTCTGCCGAAACGGTCAGCAAAGGTGCGGGTACGGCAGCCCATCGTCGCAATAATGGTATCCGGATCATCTGCGCGGTAATAGGGCAGGTTGAAGGTAGCATCCACATTGACAAAATTGGGATACATACGTTTGCTGGAGCATTCTACTGCCCGCATGAATAAGTCATAGTTGATATCGCCTTCGGCCTGATTAATTCCTTTTTTGCATTGGAAAATATGCTGTGGGAAAATAGGGGTTTCCCCGCTGCCCAGGCCACGAATAGTGGCCTCCAGCAATGATTGCGTAACAAGCCGCCCTTCAGCAGAAGTACACATACCGTAATTCAGTGATGTGAACGGAATTTGCCCGCCTGCCCGACTGCTCATGGTATTCAGGTTATGAATAAGGGATTCAGCGGCCTGGCGGGTCTCCGTCTCCGTTTCTTCACGTGCGAATGCGTATGAACGAGGGCAGACCTCCTGTAATAGGCTGCTGGCTATATGTAATTCGTCATCAGGCAGGGTGGGTTCTATTTCTTCTCCGAACAGACGGAGTCCCTTTCGCAGATGCTTGCGGAAGGACCGGGCCACGAAAGGAGCAAGGTCCCAGTCTATTTTATTGGCAGAGACACCTCCAAATTGGCTGTTTTGCTGAGACTGAAATATAATAGCCACCAGTGCCATAGCAGACATAATGGTTTGTGGTGTGCGCACAGAGCCATTGCCTGTATTAAAACCATCTTGCAACAAACGACCAAAAGGTATAAAGATACAGTTCGTAGTCCCGAGCACATATTGGTCCAAATCGTGAACATACACATATCCGTGGTCGATAGCGTCTGTCAGTTCAGGCGGAAGCACACGTAGTCGCGCATACCATTTGGCGTACTCGGAGCCGAGCTTACTCATTTTTCCACTGAACGACTCTCCATTCAAATTTGCATTCTCCCGCAGCATGTCCAAGTCTTGTGCCCCAATGACCCGCTCGCCGATGCTGTATAATTGATGTTCCTCCAACACTTTCATTGCAAAAACCTCCATATAGTAAAATATATATTATTCTCCAAAAAACAATATATTGACGATATCGTGTACTAAACAATTGTTTCGGTCTATATATTGTATATATGGATGGATAGAGAGTATGTGATTATTGTCACGTCGACAGGGGGAGAACGCACAAAAAAGTCAGGTGAAAGTTAGGAACACATCAACGAATACGCTCCTTATTCTACACCTGACGATCGAATATTTGACGGAAAACAAATAGGATGGCAATCCATTGGATCTGAGTATGTTTTGTAATAAATTACTGAATAATTTAAAGCAGCTTTTTCAGTTGGGACACCCGGCCTTGTGAGATATCGAGCATTTCGGCATATACCTTTTGCGGCAGGTTGGGATGTTCCTGAATCAGCTTTCGGAGCTTTTTTACCATTTCTCCTTGCTGGACTCTGGATTGTTTAGGCTGCCAGGTTGTATGGTTACGAACCGGCTTGGTATGTTCTTGAGCCTGGATGGCTTCGGTGCTGGTGGGATGTACATTTTCCTCTGTCTTTAATACCTGAATGCAATCGGCGCAAATAAAGCTATCACGAAAATAAGTCAAATGATCAACTGCGCCGCAAAATTTGCAGGATACACCTGTATATTTCCTTAATACAAATCCTTCTTCATTCACGAAAAATTCGAGCGAATCACCAATATTGATATCCATCGTGGTGCGCATTTCCTTGGGAAGCACGATTCGCCCCAATTGATCCAGAGGCCGTGTCATTCCGGTATTTTTCATAAACCCTTCCTCCTTTGATTATATATCCTGATTATACCAAAAAATATTATTTTTTGCTTTGTTTTTTGCTTTATTTATTGAAGAAAATATACAATTTTTTTAATTTACACACTGTTACTAACCAGGTACATTGGCTAAGAGCTTCCTGAATGGTTCTGTAGAAGGCGCGGACGAAGCTACAATTCGTGATTATAAGCTCATGTCCTAACAAACACCGATATCCACGCCATTGGCGACACTGGTCTATTCGGTATTGATTGAGGAAAGACACCAAATGGTGAGCAACAGCAATTGTTGCCGGGGTACTCCTTTTTCGCTATGATATATTAAAACGCTTTCATAACGGCCTTTTATGATATTTTAAATGGAGACAAGGAGATGACGGATATGAGTCATGAAACAACGGATCTAGAATATCTTTTTCAAAATCCGAAGCTTCATCTGGACGAACGTGTACGGGATTTGGTGTCTCGGCTAACCTTGGAGGAAAAGATTGATTCCATGCTGCAATATCAGCCTGCCATTGAACGATTGGGAGTCCCCGCATACAAGCATGGTACGGAAGCAGCACATGGTATAGCCTGGTTAGGAGAGGCGACTTCATTTCCGCAGCCTGTGGGGTTGGCTTGTACGTGGGATACGGAACTGATGCGACAAGTCGGCTCGGTTATTTCGGATGAAGCGCGTGTGTACTACCGCCGTGACCCGGCTCTAAACGGACTGACGTTATGGGCACCAACCGTAGATATGGAGCGTGATCCGCGCTGGGGGCGTAATGAGGAAGCGTATGGAGAAGACCCGTATTTGACGGGAGAACTGGCGAAGGAATTGGTCAAAGGCATACAGGGCGATCATCCGGTATATTTGAAAGCGGTTGCGACATTAAAGCATTTCCTCGGAAACAATAACGAGGTGGACCGGGGAAGTGATTCCTCCAGCATAGACCCGCGAAACCTTCGTGAATACTATCTGAAAGCCTTCGAGAAGCCTTTTACGGAAGGCAAAGCCCAGTCCATGATGACCTCTTATAACCTGATTAATGGAACGCCTGCTACGTTGTACCACGGTGTTAATGATATTGTCAGGGACGAATGGGGAATGGACGGCTTTGTCGTCAGTGATGCTGGTGATGTGATGGGAATCGTAAAGGACCATCAGTATTATGACTCCCACACACCGGGTGTGGCTGAATCTATTCGCGCGGGGATCGACAGCATTACAGATGATGCGGATTTGTCCAAGCAGGCCATTCGTGATGCCTTGGCGCAAGGAACGCTGCAAGAAACGGACCTGGATCAGGCGTTGTTCCATACATTTCGTGTTCGCTTTCGTCTCGGGGAATTTGATCCGGCGACAGACAATCCCTATGCCTTGGTCGGGGAAGAGGTCTTGATGACAGAGCAAGCCCGTGAACTGTCGTTGCGTGCAGCGAGAGAGCAGATCGTACTGTTGAAAAATGAGCGTTCGCTCCTGCCGCTGGACCCTGCGGGGTGCGGCAAGGTGGCGGTGATCGGGGCGCTCGGCAATGAGGTGTACCGCGACTGGTATTCCGGCACGCTTCCATATTTTGTGACACCGCTTGAAGCGATTCGCGCCAAGCTGGAAACCGAAGACGCCCAGGAGCGCGTCATATACCGCGATGCCAAGGATCGCGTGACCTTCGCGGCGGCGGCTGACGGAGCGAAGCTTACAGTTGATTCCTTCGGTGACATGCGGTTGTCCCATGATGCCGAACCAACGGTTTTGACCGTGAACGATTGGGGCTACGGCAGCGTCACGTTGACCGACGAGCGCCTGGGTACCTATGTGACGAGCGATGAGGAAACGCTTCGTGTGACAGCTGAGGAAGCGTATGGCTGGTATGTCAAAGAAGTCTTTGGACTGACTCCTGTTGAAAAAGGGGAGCATCTGTGGACAACATGGAACGGCAAGCCTGTGATCACAGGGACAGAGGGTTCATTGAAGGTAACGGAAGCCGCTAACCAGGACCATACAACATTCCGGGTAGAGACGGTGTCGGATGGTTTAGTGGAAGCAATAGCCACTGCGCAAGCTGCAGATACAGTGATTGTATTCGTCGGCAATCACCCGCTGATTAACGGTAAGGAAGAGAATGACCGTCCGGGCTTGGAGTTGGCAGCTTCCCAGCAGCGGCTCATCGAGGAAGTGTATCGGGTTAACCCTAATACGATCGTGGTTCTGACGGGCAGCTATCCGTTTGCCATCCCTTGGGTACAGGAGCATATTCCAGCGATCGTGTACACGTCTCATGCCGGGCAAGAGCATGGCACGGCAGTAGCGGATGTGCTGTTTGGGGATTACGCGCCAGCGGGTCGTTTGAATATGACATGGTATCAAGCGGAGGATCAATTGGGTAATATCAAAGATTACGATATTATTCGCGGCGGACGTACCTATCAATATTTTGAAGGTGAACCTTTATACGTGTTCGGCCACGGTTTGACGTATTCGCCATTTGAGTACAGCCATCTGCGCACAGATGCCCAAGCGCCCGATTCAAACGACAGGTCCGTCCCCGAAGGTCGTGTGAACTCTTTTGGTGCCCTGGATGCCACGGATACCCTGAATGTATGGGTGGACGTTACGAATCAGGGCATAGCTGCTGGGGAGGAGGTTGTACAGCTATATGTACGGCCCGGAGCTTCGCGAGTAAAGCGAGCATTGAAGACGTTGTGTGGATTTCAACGCATCCGCTTGGAGCCGGGGGAGACGCGAACGATTTCTTTTACAATGCGAGTGAAGGATTGGGCGATTTGGGATGTCACACGGGATCGCTATTGCGTTGAAGCTGGCGAGTACACCTTGCTGGCAGGTGCTTCTTCAGCGGATATCCGGCTGGAGCACCCTGTGAACGTTAGAGGTGAAGTTATTCCGCCCCGTCAAGCCGAACAAAGCATTCGCGCCGAAAACTTTGATGATTGTTCCCGTATCCTGCTGGATGAAAGCAAGGAGCAAAAGGAGGCCTGTGTACGTCCGCGTTCACCTCAACGTCCCGGCTGGATTGCCTTTCATGGCGTAGAATTAGATACGGTGAGCGCGGTTGAACTTCAATGCCGCGTGTCAGGCAATAGTAGCGATGCAGCAATTGAGCTTTGTTTGGATACGCCGGACAGCGAAGTTGCAGCACGTATAAACGTTGGCCATACGGGAGGAGCGCAAGCATGGATGACGCTCTCCGAAGCACTGGGTACAGTCTCAGGTTCACGTGATGTGTACCTGTGGTTGAGTGGCGAAGTGCGGCTAAGTTATTTTACTTTGAGCGCTTGTGCTACAGGAGATTCCAGCCTTCAGGCTTGAACTTACTTCTGACTTCACGTACAATGCATTCAACGAAGTTTCTACAGCTTAGGGGTGTCATTTCATTTGAATAGTGAAAAAAGACTACGCACCGCAACGCCCAGATGGCTTGGGGTGGCGGTAAAGGCTCTTGTCTATTTGGAAAAGCATGGAGAGCTCTGTGCCAGCGGGTCTATTGCCCGCTCTATTGACTGTGAGGTCACCTTGGTGCGCAGGGTGCTGACGCGACTTGTACAGGCAGAATTAATAGAAGCACGTGAAGGCCGTGAGGGAGGCTATGTGCTTACCCGTTCGGCAGACCATATTACACTTGCCGATATATACCACGCCATTGAAATATGTGATCCGATTTTTCCAGGTATGATGCATGAGCCAGAGACGAATCCTTTTTGTGAGGAGCTTGCAACCGCCGTATCGGAAATCGTAGTCGAGAGCGAACGACGTATGCTGGAGGTATGGGAGTCTCATACGCTGGCCTCACTCGCCAAGCGTACAACGCTGGTGGTGGGCGGCAGTAGCCATAGTGAAGGCGAGGATGCCAAGGCTTCTTCCAAAGGGGATTAACACATTTTTTTCAAAACGGATAATAGCCGATACGACTCTTCCGAGAGAGGGTTGTATCGGCTATTTCTGTAGGGTGCTCATATGATGCGAAATCGTAAATGAAAAGAATGCCCGCTTTATACCTGATAGGAGCAGACCCGATTACGCCCTGCATTTTTAGCTTCGTATAGCGCTCTATCCGCCTGTTCCAGCAGAGCCGCCCCTGACATATCCTCCCCGGTATCGGGAAAGGTCGTTACGCCGATAGACACCGTGACTTTGAGTACAAGCCCGTCTGACAAAACGAACTCGTACTGATCTACCCCGCCAAGGATCTGATTCGCTATGCGTAACGCTTGCCGGAAAGCACAATTCGGCAGAAGTACGGTGAATTCCTCCCCGCCGCTGCGGGTTACCACATCAAAGGAGCGACATTTTTCCCTCAAAATCTGACCTAGCTGACGCAGCACTGCATCCCCGGCCGCATGACCGTAGGTATCGTTCACTTCCTTAAAATGATCAATATCCAACACCAGTACAGATAAGTGCTCGTGACGTTGACGAGCTTGAGGAAGCTGCTCTTCCAATGAAAATTCGAGCTGTCTTCTGTTGCTTAAATTGGTGAGATGATCTGTATAGGAGGTATGCTCCAGACGAAGTAATAGCTCATTGGAGGTATTGATGGACTCAGCAATGAGATACAGAAGAAATCCGCCTGCCATAGAAATAACAAAATGGAGCGGATAAACGTCCAGAACATCATTAATATCATTCAAATTAATTGTGAGAGAGCAGAAAATAATGCCCAAAGCGAAAACGTTCATCATCATCATCTTCGTTAAACGTGACCAGGACAGATGTGACAGCAAAGCGCAACCCAGGCCCACGAGCATCATAAAAAAAGCCCCCACAATGGCTTGAGTGGTGATACCAAACAGCATTAATCTGCCTAAGCATATAAATAGGGTAGCCATGAGTGTTGCCGGTCCGCCAATGTAAGCCGCCGTAGCTACGATGGCCAGATGACGAAGATCGGCAATTGTATTAAAGCCCACTGGGAACGAATAGTACATCAAGATAATGCCATAGCATCCAAAAAGAGCGCCTCCGATCCAATGTGCCTTACGCTTTAAGGTATGTAGGCGGATTTTATATCTTTGAGATATGAGCCCGGTTATGTACAAAAAGGTGACAAGGATACAGGTATTTACAAAAAACGTACTGAACAAGATGTTAACCCTCCCGAGAGGCATATTTCTTCATTTTATCAAAAAAACTGACATTAGGCTTGGAAATGAAGAATTTATTGAAATTTATTACGCGGATGTGACTTATAACGTTTCGTCCTTACACTTAGTGCATAACTGGGAATAGATTGAGCATACTCCAAATATACAAGAATTAGGAAAAAGATGTGGGGTCCATTACTGCCACTTTGGAGATGAGGTTTGCTCATGATTCGCTATCCCTATCGCAAATATAATAAAAAGTCGGGGGCGGACAGGAATAATGGAAGCTCTTCGCATTTTCTTAAGATCGAGGCTCAATTGGAAACCAACCTGGAGCAAATCAAGGAATTGACGTCAGGCAGCCCGGACTTCCTGATTCGCCGCTTTAGTCTGGGGCTGAAAGCTGACGTTCCTGCTGCCATTGTATTTCTGGATAGTATGGTCAAGACGGACACAGTGAATGAACTCGTCATGAAATCATTGCTTAGCCGACCATCCGCCGAGGTGGCTGCTGAGGTAGAAAGTGCAGAAGGGCTTTACAGTCGGATACAGGGCCATGCACTTGAACTTGGTGAAGTGAAGGAATGCGATGATTGGAACTCCATGATGGAACAGCTCTTGATGGGAGATACGATCATTTTACTGGAAGGGTGTACAAAGGCCATTGCGTGTGGCACACGTGGAGGAGAGAAGCGTGCGGTCAACGAGCCCACCACACAGTCTGTCGTCAGGGGACCGAAAGAGGGATTTGTGGAATCCCTGTTCACGAATATTTCTCTTGTCCGACGGCGGATTAAAAGCTCCGATCTTACGATGGAGATGTTCAAAGTAGGAAGCACGTCCCTCACGAATGTAGCCATGCTGTATATGAAGAATATTGCAGATCAAAGTGTTGTAGATGAAGTTCGTCAACGGGTAAAAAACATCAATATCGACGCCGTATTCGAATCCGGTATGGTAGAGGAGATGATACAGGACCATAATTTCACACCATTCCCAACGATCTATAACACGGAAAGACCAGATACGATCAGTAGCAATATTATGGAGGGCCGAGTGGCGCTCATCATAGATGGAAATCCGTTTGTACTAGTGATGCCTACCGTATTTGCCCAATTCTTTCAGAGTGCTTCGGATTATGAGGAACGTTACGATATGGCGACTGTCGTCCGACTCATTCGATATATCAGCTTTATCATTCTAATCTTGGGGCCTTCTCTCTACATTGCCCTAACGACGTATCATTACGAAATGATACCGACCCCGCTGCTGATCAGCATACTGGCTCAGCGGGAATCCGTTCCTTTTCCGGCATTTCTGGAGGCGCTTATTTTGGAGGTTACTTTTGAGATCTTGCGTGAAGCGGGTATTCGAATGCCACGTGTGGGTGGACAAACGGTATCCGTTATTGGTGCGCTTGTCTTGGGACAAGCGGCTGTGGAGGCCGGGATCGTCACCCCGCTGCTCACGATTGTGGTAGCCCTGACGGGGATTGCCAGCTTCGCCATTCCAGCCTATAACATGTCGGTGGCCGGGAGACTGTTCCGATTTGTTTTTATGATACTATCAGCGTTTATGGGGCTGTATGGCATTACATTGGGGCTGATTGCGCTGATTGCCCATATGAACAGCCTACGTTCTTTTGGGGTGCCCTACATGGCCCCTTTCAGCCCCTTTGTACTGGAGAGTCAAAAGGATGCTGTATTGCGTCTCCCATTCTGGATGATGCGGACACGTCCTAAAAGCATTACATCTACTAACCAGACACGAATGAAGGATGGAAGCGGAATTTCCTCTTCCGATAAAACGACACCGATGCAGGAGGGGGGAGCCGAGGGTGTATCAGGGGAAGGGGAATGAACGAAGCACGGTAACCTTCAAGGGGAGAATGTGGGCTCTGAGCCTGGTGGGGCTACTATTGATGCCCCTCCTGTCTGGTTGTTGGGATTCAGTAGAGCTAAATCAGAGAGCAGTCGTAGCGGCAATAGGCATTGATGTGGCTGGAGAAACGGATTATGAGGTTTCCCTGCAGGTTATCGTGGCAGATGAAATCGCCGGGGCCAAAGCGAGAGGAGATACCCCTATCGTGTTGTTTCAGGAAAAGGGGAACAGTCTTTTTCAAGCCATCCGCAAAGCTTCACAGAAGGTTCCACGCGAAATTTCTCTGGCCCATGCAAGATTGGTCGTCATTGGGGAAAATCTGGCACGGCGTGGAATCGGAGATACGCTGGATTTTCTGGAAAGGTATACGGAGACCCGGCTCACGATGAAAATGCTGGTAGCGCGCGGTGAGACTGGGAAGGATGTACTGGCAACCATGACCGCGATCGGCCGTATTCCTGCTAATGATATTTCAGGAAAGCTGGAAACATCTCAGCGTTTGTATGCAGGGGATTACGCCGTGAGTCTCGACGATGTCATTCGCGGCATGTCCAATAAGGGCGGCGGTCCTCTTCTTACGGGCGTAAAAGTGGATGGTAGGA
Source organism: Paenibacillus sp. RC21 (assembly GCF_044907935.1). Lineage (NCBI taxonomy): Bacteria > Bacillati > Bacillota > Bacilli > Caryophanales > Paenibacillaceae > Paenibacillus > Paenibacillus sp. RC21. Next base: position 291,071 of record NZ_JBIYCS010000004.1, on the reverse strand, counting down.
TGGAGCAGGCCCCCCGTAAGAACAATGTGGACAATATTTTACCGGAAGCGATCGTGCGTATTACCGGGATGGGAGTGTTCCGAAAGGATCGTCTCGTACACTGGTTGGAAGATGACCAGGCGATTGGACTGTCTATCGTGAACAACAAGGTGAAAAGTGCTGAAACCACATTGAGCTGCGGCAAGAAAGGCGAAGTCATCGGGATCGAAACCTTGTTCTCTAAGGCAAATGTACGCAGCCTGATGGAGCAAGGAGAGCCTGTTTTTGTAATTGACTTAAAGCAAGTCGGGGCGATACAGGAAGCTGAGTGTCCGATTGACTTGAAAAGTCCAGAGGTGATGAAAAGCTTGCAGAGGCAATGGGCAGAGGAAACAAAAAAAGTGATTTCATCAACGGTTAGAGAGGTTCAGCGTACCCGTAGCGATGTACTCGGCTTCGGCCTTGAGCTGGAGAGAAGCCATCCTGCGCAATGGAAAAGGCTTTCTTCCCGATGGAGCCGTTATTTTGCAGAAAGCACCGTTCGTGTTCAGGTCACTTCGGTACTGAAGCATACGCAGGCACGGACCAACCCGTATTCAAGGGGTGAGTCCCAATAGTCGAACAGGGGGAGGAGGCAAGGCGATGAAAAAAATACAAATAGATGCGATAGAGATAATTTCCCTCATGATTCTATTTGAATTGGGAACGTCTATGATGTCCATTCCTGGAAGGGATGCGGGCAAGGATGCATGGCTGGCTATCCTCATCGCTACAGGGCTTGGGGCCCTGCTTTTTCTGTGCTACGGCAGCCTTCACAGACGCTACCCCAATTTGCTTATGACGCAATACAGCAAAGTTATCATGGGCAGAAAGGCAGGAGGCGTGATTGCTTTTTTGTATATTGTTTTTTTTATGTACGGTGGGGCACGTGATCTTCGAGATACGGGGACACTGATTGCCGATCGGACACTCCCGCATACACCGTTAATCATCATCAGTGCTCTGATGATCGCGCTTGTGATGTACGTGATGCATTTAGGGCTTGAAGTGGCGGGGCGAACAGCGATTTGGCTGCTGGTCTTTATGCTGGTACTGGGGCTCGCAACGAATGTAATGCTCGTGTTGTCCGGCATTGTGGACTGGGGGAATCTGCTGCCTATTGCCCAGCATGGCTGGCAGCCGATATGGCGGGTGATTTATTCACAGGCCTTGATGCTGCCGTTTGGTGAGATGGTTACCTTTACGATGATTCTTCCCACATTAAAGAAAGACTATCGTGCCAACGGCGTTGGTGTTTCCGCTGTGCTGCTGGGGGGCATCATCCTGACCATAGTTGCGCTGGTAAACGTACTTTCACTCGGAGAGGACGTGTTCCAGCGGGCCACGTACCCGATACTATCCACGATCAGCAAGGTGGAAATATCGGATTTCATCGACAGGGTGGATGTTATTGGGGTCATGACCGTTATTATCTTTGATTTTTTTAAGATCTTTATTTTCTATTATGCGGCGATAAAGGCAGCAGAAGACGTATTTAACACTTCTAGCCGCAAGTTGCTGCTGCCATTCGGAATAATTATGCTCATATCTTCGGTACTGATGGCTCAAAGCTATCAGGAGCATATTAAAATAGGCGATTTCGTGTTGAAATACATATTCCCTATATTTTCTGTATTTTTCCCGCTCCTGTTGCTAATGGTGTCCTGGTTTAAGAAGACCGAAAACACAACAAGGAAGGAGAATGCTTCGTGAATCATGGTCTTGGACACGTAAGGCTGGTCAGTACCGGGCAAATGCTCATTCTTATGTTCCATTTTCTGCTGGGAAATGCGGTCATTATCAATTTGGATAATGAATATGAACGGGATACATGGATTGCCCAGCTCATCGCTATGGGTGTCGGGATCGTATTGTTCCGAATGTATACCTACACAGCAGAAATGTTTCCCGGCCAAACGTTGACCACCTATGCCCGTAAATTGCTCGGGAATACGAGTGGAACAGCAGTGGGGATACTGTACATTCTGTTTTTTCTGTATTTAACCAGTAGAAATCTACGCGATGAGACTGAGCTGGTCCGTGTCTCCATACTGGAAAAAACACCAAGTATGGTCGTTGCCTTTCTGATGGTAATATGTGTGATTTATGTTCTCTGGCTCGGATTTGAAGTGTTGGCCCGCACTGGACAGATCTTTCTTTCGGTGGTGTTACTCGTCATTTTCTGGGGAACTACACTATTAATCTTATCGGGCAGCATTCATCTGGAAGAGCTGAGGCCTGTAATGAGTCAGGGCTTTAAGCCTGTACTCAGCTCAGTAATTAGAGAACGTTTGCCTTTTCCTTACGGTGAAATGATCTGTTTCATGATGTTTATCCCTTGTGTACATAAGCCTTCACAGATGACCAGAGCAGGTTATGTGGGCATTATAGCTGCGGGTATCGTTTTAGTTGAAGTCGCCATATTAAATGTAACCGTGCTGGGTACGGATATAACGGAGCGTTCTATCTTTCCATTATTAAGCACGTTTGCGAATGTCCAGCTTTCGGAATACGTCCAGCGTCCCGATGTCATTATACTGATGTCTGTACTGATCGGGGACTTTTTTAAAGTGGCTTTGTTCTTCTATGCATCCGCGGTGGGGATATCCGATATATTTGGTTTACCCTACCGAAAAACGCTGCTTCCCTGCGGTATCCTTGTTTTACTGTGGTCCCAGATAGGAACATCGAGCCTGAGCGAGCATTTTGAATTTGGACGGCAGTCCCTAATTTATATTCATCCATTATTTGTTTACATTTTCCCCATTCTGCTTTTTCTGATGGCTCTTGTGCGAAGAAGCAGAGTTAGAAGAGGGAACTCTCAGAAAACGTGACCATCGTGAGAAAAGGAATTGAAGTGCGTATCCAATTTGCTTTTTGCCCACGGTAACAAAGAGCAACAGCAGCATTCCTGCCAAGACGATATATTCGGATGGTCGCAGGGTGCCAAAAGCCAATGAAATAGAATCCCAAGGATTATGAATACCAAATAGCCAGTTCACCAGCAGATTGGTTCCGAGCATGAGTACCATAAAGAGTGTGAATATCCAGAGTATTTTCATAAAATATCCTCCCCGTGTGTATGAGCTGAACGTATATCTTGTATACATTGTGTTGCAAAGTGGCTCAATTTATCCGATCCCATTGACTTGAAATGAATTAGGATTTATACTTATTCTAAATTGATTTATTATTGTAATTATAAGTTGAGAATAAATATAATCTGCGATCGTTAAGGGAGATGCGGTATGAGAACTTTAAATTTAACTTCGCAGCGCCAAGCGGTATATGATGTGGTTCGTGAGGCCCACGATCATCCTACCGCAGCCGATGTTATGAACCGGTTGATGGAGCGCGGATATAATCTTGCCTATGGAACGGTATATAATTCGCTACGTTATTTAACAGATAAGGAATTGATCCGCGAGTTGAAGCTAGGGGAAGCTGCCAGTCGTTATGATGGACGAATGGATGATCATCAGCATATTATTTGTCAGGTATGTGGACGGGTAGATGAAGTGATGAGCGAGGTTCCACATGATTGGATCGAGACGGTTGCACATGAAACGGGATATACCATCGCCCATGCCCATGTCGTATTCGGAGGAGTGTGTAAGGAATGCCAAAGCAAGCGAATCAAATAACGAATCGTTTCACAGCAGCCGAGATGCCTAAACGGGTGAAGGGTAACTGGACAACGATGTTATCCGCTCCCTCTGCCCCTGCGTTACAGACGGTTCCTTCCAATGAGCCGTTGTACTGCCCGACTACACGCCGCATCGTTCTGATCAGCTCGGTTCCGGGTGTCGTTCATGGTTTGGTACGTACGTTGTCAGACGCGTGCTTTGATGTGATGGTGTTCCATCGCTGGGAGCCTGAAGTACAACGTCATTTGGGAAGCGATCTGCTGATTTACGATTTGACCGCTACCGATACACGGAGTGAATTACTGGATATCCGTAATCGTCTTGAGGCGGAACAGATGAAAGATACACCCGTTATGTATGTGATTCAGGATCGGATGGCTGTTCGTGCGCATGAGCTGCTTCCTTCGGAAGAGGTGCTGGTATGGCCGCTGGCTTCTAATCATATGGTGCATGACATTGAACGGATGATTGTACGTCATCCGGCAGCTTCCCGTCAGGCAACGCAAGGCAGCCGTCGTACGGTGTTCAAGGACATCTGGATTGACCGTGATAAAATGTTAGTATATAAAGAAGAGAATCAATTAAATCTGACCAAAACGGAATATGATTTGTTGTTGAAGCTGATTGATGCTCAAGGCAAAGTCATTTCTCGGGAGCAGATGATGCATGATATCTGGGAGACGGATTTTGTAGGCGGCAGCAATGTCGTGGATGTGCATGTTAAAAGCTTGCGCAAGAAGCTGGGCGACCGGCCTGCGGAGCCTGAATATATTGCAACGGTAAGAGGTGTAGGCTACAGATTGGCGGATTGAACTGAAGCTGATCAGGCTATGAATTGCCGCCGGATGGAGACATTCGGCGGATGTATATAAATCCCTTTGAAGAAACTGACATTAGGTGTGACGGTTGACTTTATCAGGATATATACACTACAATCGGTAGTGTGAGGTGCTTCTTATGAAACGACTGAATTTTAAAACTGGCGAAACCGGACTCAACCGATTTTTCGGACCTCTGGAAGCCAAAATTATGGATATTTTATGGTCCACTTCGGATCGGAGCATCAAAGAAGTGCAGACCGCGTTGGAGGGGGATCGGGACTTTAATTTCAATACGGTGATGACCGTGATGAACCGTCTGGTGGAAAAGGGAATACTGAGTAAGAGTATACGCGGGAGAACGTCTTTGTATCGACCGGTTTTGAGCAGGGAAGAATTCAGGGATGAACAGTCCAAGGAGTTAAGCCACGAACTGGTGGATGAATTCGGTCCACTCGCTGTAAATCATATGATTGATGCTCTGGAGGTGGCCGATCCTATGCTGATCGAACGTCTGGAACAAAAAATTAAACAATGGAAAAAGGATATATAGACGATGTGGAAAACACGTTCTAAATTACTGTTTACAGCAGGCGCCTTTATTTCGGGTTTCGCCCTTATACAGATGGGTATGTACGCCGGGCAGCATATTTTCGGCTGGAAATTGGATTTTAACGTGTTTCAGATTTGTAGAAGTCTGTTGCAGAACTATGGAATTGGCTACATGGTGGATGCCCTCAGTGGACTCGTCTTTCTCACCTTTGGGATTGCCGGGGTAGAAGCGATACGGCAGTGTATGGCCACAAGGGCGGCTTTCCGCAGACTGCGCCGGATGCGTGACCTGCCGCTGACGGAGGCACTGGGTGAACGATATCGTGAACTGGGAGCCGACCGGATTTGGGTCATTGATTATGCCAAGCCTGCCGCTTTCACCATGGGATTATGGAAGCCTCGCATTGTATTATCCTCCGCATTGCTGTCCCTACTGGACAAGTACGAGGAAGAGGCTGTCATATACCATGAAGCGTATCATATGAAGCATTATGATCCATTAAAGACATGGTTGCTGCAAATGTGCGCCACATTGCTGTTCTACTTGCCGGTGCTGCGTCATATTACCAACCATTATAAGATAGCCCGTGAAATTTTGGCTGACAATGAAGCAATTAAACGCACAGGTTCACCAATGGGAATTGGAAGTGCATTGCTCAAACTGCTGAGAATGACGCCCGCGAATGCCCATCTGGTGAATTCCGCCGCTTGTTCCTCTTTTGCAGAAACGTCCATTAATTATCGGATCTCACGTATTCTAGACCCTCAGCAAGAGCCGGTAATCCAATTGCCCTGGCGTTCGATTATGTTATCCAGCTATGTGCTAGTGATGCTGACGCTTATGTTTGCCCTGGCGTTAATGTAGTTTGGCAAGATATATCCTAATGGGTGGCGCTTTATGCGCTACCGATTATTGATGCATAATACACTACATTTTGTAGTGTTGATTACCTAATCTGTACACAAATTAAGAGGAGATGAGCATATGAATCAAACACTTACGAATATTGGATTACTGTTGGTACGAATCTTTACAGGGGTTATTTTTATTGTTCACGGTTCACAAAAATTTCAGGGATTAGACGGTACCTCAGGTTTCTTCCAAAGTATCGGACTTCCTGGATGGTTGGCTCCTGTGGTCGCTACAGTTGAGCTAGTTGGCGGTATTGCGCTTGTCCTGGGCATTGGGACACGACTCGCCGGGGCAGCATTGACCATCGTTATGATCGGTGTATTGCTGACTGCTAAAAAAGGACAGCCCTTTGGCTCGATTGAATTTGATCTTCTGGTTCTGTTCGCCAGTCTCCAGCAAGCGTTGGTTGGCGCACGTTTTCTTTCGCTGGATCAGTTGTTCAGCCGTAAAAAGCATGAAAGCAGTAACGTACAGGTCTAAATGATCATATAACCGCGTCCTTAGTCTCAGGGCGCGGTTTTTTTATTTTGCTCATTTATGAAAATTGGATGTAAATCATTTGCTTTATTTAACCGATATAACTTCCATCGAGTGTAATTTCAAAAACATAGCTTTTCAAGTAAAGGGGAAAAACACATGGAAAAAATGCGAAAGAGAAAAACCATTTGGACACTCAGGAACAAGCTGATTTTAGGATTTTTACTTGTTTTGTTGTTACCAAGCTTAAGTATATCTATCGCGACCTATAAATCATCATTTAATGCTATGGAGAAACAGCTCTACAGCAGTGCAAATCAGGGGGTAGCGACGGCCAACTCAATTATTGAATATGCAATCGCCAGTAAAATTAAAGATGCGAGTTATTTGGCGGAGCGCCTCGACAGATCGATGATTGACGGTCGAAATAGTCCGTTGATTCAGCCTGAGCTGATCCAATACAAAGGCTTACACGAAGATGCGAACGATATTTTTGTCGGTACAACAGAGGGCTTGATGATTCGCGGCGTACCCAAGGAGAACGAAGGTACATTTGATCCCCGCAAACGACCATGGTACATCGAAGCGATGAAGCAGCCCGGTAAGGTGATGATCACCCCTGTCATCATCAATTCTTCGGGTATTCCTGTTGTCGTGGTATCTCAAACGCTCTCCGACCAGTCCGGTGTTCTCGGAATCTCTCTGAATCTGGAAAGTGTACGTAAGCTGGCTTCCATCAAAGTGGGGCAGGAAGGGTATATCGTCATTATGGACCATACGAAAAAATTTGTGGTCCATCCTACGGCTAAACCGGGTACATCTTCTCAGGAAAGCTTTATTAATACGATGTACACTGCGTCGAGCGGAAACTTTAACTACGTGCATGATAATCATGAGAAATATTTGACCTATGTAACGAATGAGGATACCGGCTGGAAAATTGCAGGAACCTTCCATCAATCTGAAATTAGCGATGCCACCGCTGCCATGCGTTACGTAACTATTTTCGTGCTGGCAGCCTCGTTGGTGATTGCGCTTGTTGCGATTTTCCTGATCACCAGTTCGGTTCTGGTGCCGATCCGCAGGCTGCAAAAATCGGCAGAGCGAATCAGTGAAGGAGATTTGACGGGAGATCTGGAAACCGGAAAAACAGATGAGGTTGGCGAGTTATCTTCCCATTTTCAAACGATGGTGGACAGTTTACGTACGATGATTCGAAGCGTACACGAAACAACAGATCGGGTAGGTTCCTCGGCAGAGGAGCTGGCTGCGGGTGCAGATCAGACGACCAAAGCCATCGAGCATGTCACCATTGCTATTCAGGATGTAGCCGTAGGCAGCGAACGTCAGGTTCAGAGTGTAAAATATGGCTCCGGGCGTATGGAGGAGCTTGCCCGGCAGGCTGAGAATGTATCCGAGCGAATGATGGGCGTATCTGAGAATGTGAAGCGAAATGCCGAGTCAGCTCAAGAGGGCAGCAAGGCAGCTACGCAAGCTGTACAGAAGATGCATGACATCGACGAGACGGTTAATGATCTGGGACAGGCGATGGATTCTCTTAGCGAGCGCTCCGGTGAAATTGTGAATATTATCAGCGTTATATCCGGAATTGCTAAACAGACGAATCTGCTGGCACTGAACGCGTCCATTGAGGCGGCACGCGCCGGGGATCATGGTAAAGGGTTTGCTGTGGTTGCGACAGAGGTACGTAAGCTGGCCGAGGAATCGGCCAAATCGGCTACCTTGATTTCGCAGCGTATTGATGCGATGCAGGTGGATATGAACCATGCTTTGACAGCTATGCATCAAGCACGGACACGAGTTACGGAAGGAATTGATTCGGTAAGCACGTCGGAGCAATCCTTTGCAGAAATTAGCCATGCCGTGGAACGAGCGATGGAGCATATCAATGACATTACCGGAGTGACACAGGAAATGGCTCGGGGTGCGTCAGGTGTCGTGAGTATTATGAGCGATATTTCCCATATTTCGAACGAGGCAGCGGGCAACACGGAGTCGATCTCAGCCGCCGCTGAGCAGCAGCTCGCTTCTATTGAGGAAATTGCTTCTTCCTCAGCGGACCTAAGCCAAATGGCAGAGGAACTGCGCGAACTGGTCGGACGTTTCCAAGTGGAAGGAAAAGATCAATAAAACGATAAAAGCGCCCGGATACATGAGTTTATCTCATGTCCGGGCGCTTTTTTTTACATGCATTTTGCCACAACTTCTTTGTCGTAGGTACAAAAATTATCTTTGGAATGACTTGCGACGATCCAGCCGAAAACGCATGCGGCGCGGACTGTCGGAAGTGCGTAGAGAACTTCTCTGAACCATATTGTTGAGCAGCAGCGCGAAAATGACCAGCAATGTCCCGTACAGTTCAAAATGGCTGATGGTATAGCCTTGGAAATACATAAGCACCAGTGTGGTAATCGGTACAAAGTTAATAAACAAAATTCCGTTCAGTGGTGACAGCATTCGGATTCCGGCATTCCAGCTCAGCAAGGCTGCCAGCCCCGGAAGCAGGATCATAAAGCTCATTTCATATTTGACCGACCATACATGCTGCCAGTCTGGTACCGCAACCCAGTTGAAGGCGGAGGCGGTTGTGACGACTACAAAGGAAACCAGAGTTCCGAGCAGGCAGGTTAAGGTAGAGTATCGAAGAGTGGACCACCCTGCAAAATGGCTGCCTCCCATGGAATACACGACCCACCCAATCACCCCTGCGAAAATGAGCAGCAGCGGCAGCAAATGCTGTCCGGCGAGTGTGAAAAAGGTCCATTTTCCGTTTGTAATCACGAGTACAGCTCCAGCCAGTGCGATCATCATACTGATCAGTGTGTATTTTGGCGGCATTTTACGGGTCATGACCCATATCATCGCAATCGAAATCATCGGCATCAGCACTTCCATAATAGAAGCTACAATGGTACCTGCTGCACCCATCGTGTGCTGTCCCTGGAAAACGGCCATATTATAAATGGTAAATCCCATCGTACCAAAGAACAGCAATGTCTTGCCCTTGCCCTCAAAGCGAAAAGCAGCACGTCCCTCTTTGAGCCACAATAGCACGATCAGTATGAGCGTAACCGAAAAATAACGTAAAAATGAAAAGTACAGCGGATTGACTTGTTGCAATGCAATGTGCGAAACCGGAAACATGGCCCCCCAGGACATACTGGCGATCAGGCACAATAAAGATCCGGTCATGATTTGTCTATTCATGGTGAAAGAAAGCTCCTCCTTGCCGGCCGCAGCGGACATATCTTATGGACACATCATAATGGATAGGGAGCTGTTGGTAAAATGATTGAAAATAAACGTTATCATCATTTAAAATGATAATAAGTGACAAGGCACGTCAATTTTGATGGCCTTGTCCTTCACGATAAGGGGGAGCAGTAGTGGATCTGAACGACTTAAACATTTTCCAGACGGTGGCTGCTCATGGCAGTGTCAGCAAGGCGGCAGCCGAGCTTAGCTATGTCCAGTCCAATGTAACGGCCAGAATCAAGCTACTGGAAAAGGAGCTGCAAACGCCTTTATTTTATAGACATAAGCGGGGCATGATCCTCAACGCGGAGGGCAAGCGTCTGTTGCAATATACGAAAAGCATTTTGTCGCAATTCGAGGAAATGAAACATGCGTTTCAGAGTACCTCAGCGCCCTCGGGGGTGTTGGAGATAGGAATCGTGGAGACAGTGATCGCTCTCCCGGCGATTTTACATGCTTACTATAGCAAGTACCCGGATGTCGAGCTGTCCCTCAAGGCAGGGGTTACGGAGCACCTGGTACAGGAGGTTGCGGAGATGAGGCTGGATGGTGCCTTTGTGACCGGACCGGTGAAGCATCCCCTCATTGAACAGTTGGATGTGTTTCAGGAAAAGCTGGTCCTTGTTTCCCAAGGAGATGACTTTTCCGTTGAGGATGTAACGACCCGTCCGCTCCTTTTATATAAAAAAGGCTGCGGCTACCGTGGGCGGCTGGAAACCTGGCTCAAGATGGAGGGCATTATTCCCAAGCAGATTATGGAGTTTGGAACATTCGAGACGATTATCGGCAGTGTGGCGGCTGGCATTGGAATGACGGTTTTTCCTGAATCCTCGATCAGCGGGCTGGCTGCCCGGGGTCTGGTGCATTGTCATGCAATGCCTGAGCCGTACAACGAAGTGACAACGGTATTTATCCGTCGTAAGGAAGCCTATGTGACCAGTACCTTGCAGTCTTTTATGGATGAAATTATCGCCCAGACGGGGGCATAGCTTTATCGTTGGGGCTCAGGTACAATGAAAAAGATTTGATCTCATTTTTCTTCCTGAAGGAGGGCTACTATGTTCACAATATATCCGGCTGCTTCCCGATTCAGCTTCGATAAGGGATGGCTGCGGGGCAGTCACAGCTTTTCATTCGCGGAATATCAGGATGATAACAATACAGAGTTTGGTCCCATGCGTGTCTGTAATGACGACGTGATCGCACCGGGACGAGGCTTTGGGGCGCATCCGCATAGTGATATGGAGATTGTCTCTATTGTGCTGTACGGCGAGCTGCGTCATGAGGACAACCGTGGACATGTGGAGGTGACGAATTTTGGAGGTATCCAGCGGATGTCCGCAGGCCACGGGATCATCCATACGGAGCACAACGCTTCGCAAACAGAGGATGTCAGTCTGCTGCAATTGTGGTTTAGCCCGCTTACGAGAGGACTGGAACCGTCGTATGAAGCTACTGCGTTCAACCCGGATCGTTTGCATGGTCAGCTTCTGCCTGTTGTTGCCGGGAAGCGTGTTCCGGGCACGGATGGCGAAATAGCTGCGATTAATCAGGATTTGACGATTTATTTAAGCAAGCTTCAGACCGGAGAGCGTGTGGAATTCACACAGTCCGAGGGGCGACGCGTGTTCTTGTTTGTTATCGAAGGCTCACTGCGTGTGAACGGTGAACATATGCTGAACGGGCGCGATTCGGCCCGCATTGAGCAGGAGCCGAAGCTGTCGCTGGAGGCACAGGAGCCTGTCTTTTATATGCTGATTGATTTGCCCTAAAAGGAGGTGCGCGCAATGGCGCAGCAGGAAACATGGCTGATCAAGCATGCCGTCACGGGTCGCAGCTTTGCTGACAGCCGCAAGCAGACTTTGGATTGCCGTTTGGAATCGGCGGACGGCGTGTTTCGCTTCACGCTTCAAGAGCTGCCGCGTGAGGCAGCGGTGGAGATTGTGCGTTATAGCAGGGAACTGAATGTATTCCGTTTTGTAACGCCAGAGGACGGAGCCATTGTGAAGCATTGGTATTACGTTAACCCGGAAAGCGTGAAATATAATGATCAGACAGGGGAGCTTACGTTCGAAGCTGGTTCTGAGATTGAGTACCATCCTGACGAATATTGGGGAGATTAATCACCATTTTATAATGATGTTTTCGGAGACTCTGCATGATTGCAGGGTCTTTTTGTCATCTATTCAACATGCTGAGACTGTTGGATACATAATCCTGCGCAGGCTGGTACATCCTACATGTCATATACCTGATCGGCCATTCGTAGAGGGGGATAACGATGAAGAAAGTTCACTTTCCCAAGCTGCCGAGATTACCGTGGAGCCGGCGCACGATTCCGGCTGCAGATCGCAAGACACGAAATTACGATGCTCTTAAAGGACTGCCTGAACCATCATGGCTGGAACAGCCGTTACGGAGCAGTCTGGAAGACAATTTGACTGCTTTGCGTGATATTTTCAAGGATTGCTCTGATATCGTCTATCGAGAGCTGATGATTTCCCCTGAACGCAAAGGGATGTTGGCTTATATTGAAGGCACGGTGAAATCGGAGGATTTGCAGGATCATATCCTGCGACCTTTCATTTTGGGCATGATGCTTAACGACCCCGAGGTAAACGGAACATTAGATCCGCTGGATGAAACTCGGATTTCCATGTCCCAGACCAAAACGATGGATCAATGGAAAATGGTCTCGGCGGCGATACTGGACGGCAATGCCGCCTTGTTCGTAGACGGTAAGTCTCGTGCGTATATCTTCAGTGCTAAGGGAGGCGTCCGCCGTGGCGTGGAGGAGCCTCAGACCGAGGCGGTTATTCGTGGGCCGCGTGAAGGATTTACCGAGACCCTTCGTGTAAATACCGCTTTGCTGCGATTCAAGCTGAAGACCCCCAAGCTCAAGATGCACAGCATGACCATGGGAACAGAAACCCAAACAGGTGTTGTACTTACCTATATTGAGGGCATCATAGATCCGAAGCTGGTGGAGGATGTAAAAAAAAGGCTTAGCGATATCGAAATAGATGGTGTGCTGGAGACAGGATACATTGAGGAACTGATTGAGGATCACCCGTTTTCACCGTTTCCGGAAATGGAATACACGGAACGTCCGGATACGGTTACCGCGCAATTGCTGGAAGGACGTTTTGCCATTTTTGTGGACGGTACGCCCTTTGCCCTGATTGGGCCAGTCACGATGTGGCAGATGATGCAAGCGAGCGAAGACTATTACGAGCGTTTTTTCATCAGTAACATGGTGCGCTGGATTCGGTTTCTTTTTCTCATATTAGCCCTCTTTTTACCTGCATTATATGTAGCGGTCACGACCTATCATCATGATATGCTGCCGACGACGCTCATCCTGAGCATTGCGGCGGCGCGTGAATCTATCCCTTTCCCCGCCTTGGTGGAAGCATTGATTATGGAGATTTCCTTTGAGGCGTTACGGGAAGCGGGGATTCGTCTCCCCAAAACGGTCGGCCAGGCTGTCAGTATCCTCGGTGCACTTGTTATCGGTCAAGCCTCTGTACAGGCGGGAATTGTGTCGGCACCGGTGGTTATTATCGTGTCGCTCACAGGTATTGCGTCGTTTACTATTCCGCGTTTTAACTTTGCTATTACGGTCCGCATGTTACGGTTCCCGATTATGCTGATGGCAGGTGTGTTCGGGCTGTTTGGAATCATTATCGCGACCACACTGCTCGCTACACATTTAACCAAGCTAACGTCGTTTGGTGTGCCTTACATGAGCGGGTATAGCCCATACAATCACATGGACCAAAAGGATATCGTCGTTCGTGCGCCATGGTGGAAAATGACCAAACGTCCTTCCTGGATTGGAAAAGGTAACAACAAACGAGCGAAGGGAAACATGAATGGATCGCCCACAACCGAGGAGGGATGGTAATGAAGAAGCCCAAAGAGTCTGATGCAGGGAAAGTACGTAAAGCGGCTGTGCTCAGCTGTTTGCTGCTTTGTTCTGTTCTTTTGGGTGGATGCTGGGATCGCCGTGAAGTGAACGATGTAGCCTTTGTAATGGGGACCGGGTTGGATAAGGAAGGGGATCAATACCGTGTAACGATGCAAATTGCTCTTCCCGGACAACTCGGATCTTCGGGAAGCACAGGAGGCGGTGGAGGTACTAGTGGAACGAAATCCTATTATCTGGAGTCCAAGATAGGTCCAAGCTTCCGGGGAGCAAGCACTGAGGAACAGCGAGGGGTTTCACGAACGCTGAATTATTCCCATCGGCGGGTGCTATTATTCGGCGAGGCACTGGCACGTGAGGGGATCAGCAAAATGATGGATGTGCTGGCGCGTATTCCGCAGAACCGTCTGTCTTCGCTGGTCGTCATAACGAAGGGCTCGACGCTGGAAGTGCTTCAGGCGGATGCCCCGATTGAGCAATATCCAGCAGAGATGGTGCGTGAGCTTAATTACTCATATATGAAAAAACCTCGCTCCATTAAATTGCTGATGAATTCAATCCTGATGGATGGTATTGACCCGGCTGTGCCAGTGATGTCTCTCGTAAAAAATGGTCCCGCCAACATAAAGGACAAGAAGACGAATATTCAGGTGGATGGGCTGGCTGTATTTCGCAAAGACAGGGTAACGGGGATTATAGATAACCATCTAAGCCGGTTTCTGCTATTGGGTATGGAGCAGGCTAAGGATACGGAGATATTCATCCCCCCTCCTAAAGGTGCTGGTTATATATCCGTTCATCTCATCGAAAATAACGTCCATATCAAGCCTCATATTCAGGGGGATGATATTCGAATGACCATTCGTCTGAACTGCAACGGGAATGTAAGAGAGGATGAGACCACTTTCGATATATCCAATGGGGAAAATTTGAAGTGGCTGGAGCAGCAGGTTGCCGAAGAGATCAAGAAAGAGCTGGGTGAGGCTGTCCGGGTTATTCAGCAAAAATATCATTCAGACATACTTGGCTTTGGCCGGGCTATCATTATGAGTCGTCCAGATGAATGGAAACGGATTAAACCTCGATGGGAGCAATTGTATCCCAAGGTGGAGGTCACCATAAATCCGATCGTGCATATTGAGAATATCGGTGCGGTCACCAAACCATTCGGGATCAAAAAGGAGGACATCCAAAATGAATAAAGTATTTTTGTTGCCTTTGGTGCTGGCTACGCTGTTCATGTATCTGATTGACCGCAAAAGTCTGAAATCTGCACCTGCAGTCAATCGCTGGGTCTCACGCGTATTGTATGTCATTAGCATTGGTATCTGGATATACGGCACCTCGACAAAGAGTTCCGTATATGTGGCCACATGGCTAAGCCGTTTCATTGACATGTGGATCCCTCCTGTGTTGTAAAGAGAGCAAGATGCCTGTGGGGAAAAAGGGGGATCTCGTGCATGGAACAGTCCACAACCAGGCAAATCATACTGCTCAGTGTGTTGCTTGAGACCAATATAACCCTGTTACATGCTCCTTCACAGGCGGCAGCGTTCGCAGAACGACATGCCTATTGGACCTGCGTGGTTGCAGCCATAGTGCCTGTGCTACGACCCAAGCGTATAGGAGAAGAACGGGGGAAGTAGAATGAAGCAAGACTTGGAAATGATCCGGTTCATTGATATGCATACGTCGGCTGCATTGCAACGCATGTAATGGATGCCTGCGGCCAAAAGGAGGATGTACCTGTATGAAGCAATTCACAACCAGACAAATCGTGCTGCTTGGTATGTTGATGGAGGTCAGTATTACCATTGTGCATGCTCCGACGCAGGCAGCAGATTACGCGCATCAGCATGCCTATTGGACCTGTGCGATTGCTGCCATCGTAATATGCTTGCCGATCTGGGCGATGTTGAAGCTTAAGCGGCGTTTTCCGGATCAGGATCTGCTACAGGCCATAGTCAGCTCTCACCCCGTGCTAGGGCGTATGCTGCTTGTGGTTTATATTATTTTATTCCTGATCATTTTTGCACGAGATCTGAGAATTATTACCGATCTGGTTGGAATTGTACTTTTGCCGCTGACTCCGATTGTCGTCATATCCCTTATTATGCTGCTGACCTTAACGTTCATGGCTAAGGGCGGTATAAGCACGATTGTGAATATGGCGGAGATTTTTGTACCGTTGTCGGTTCTGACGATGCTGACGATGCCGCTTGTTTTCGGGCGTAATATGGATTTTTCGGCACTGAGACCGATTTTGCACCCGGATGTAAATGGAGTTATCAAAGGTAGCTGGCGTATGCTCGGATATATGGCAGATATTATGCTGCTGCCTTTTGTGATTTCGGGAAAAAGCTATGGTCCCCGGAGCGCGTGGCTAGGACATTTGACCGGAACCGCTTTTATGATCATCATGGTGCTGCTGGAGGAGCTGGTTATTGGAGTTCCTATCTTGTCGCGGCTGTTTTATCCATCGTATGAACTGGCGCGTCAGTTGCAGTTAACCGACTTTCTGGATCGGTTCGACTTGTTTGTGGCTGCACTGACTGTACCAACCCTGCTTACAAAGATTGGTGTTGATCTGTACGTTACCAGTTTGGCGGTAAAGCGCATGTTTGCCCATACACGGGGGAGTCTGATGGTTTGGCCCGTAGGCTTGTTGGGTTATGTCTGTTCCTTTATGCTGTTTTCTAATATCGTCCAAATTTATGATTTTAGCCGGGAGTGGACGATGGTGATGATTATTTTCTTTGTCTTCATGCCTTTTGTGCTATGGCTGCTGCTCCGACCCAAGCCTGAAGAATATAACGAATATCATAAGCCATCTGGAGAGAAGCAGGATAGTACGAGTCAGCAGGATAGCACAAGCCAGCAAGAAAGCCAGCAGGCAAGCAGAACAGAACAAGCTAACTTATAAGTTTACTGTATTCATAGGAAAAAGAATTCTTATTTGTCTTTCAGCCCTCTAATTGTATACTTGGTAGAAAGGATTATGACTTCGATTTCTACAAGGGAGGGAACAGGATGGCACAACGCATGGCAGGCAAGAGAGTTGCTCTTGCCGGTCCCCGTAAAGCAGACGAAATGGCGCTGCTGGTTACAAAAATGGGGGGCGAGCCGGTGCTGCGTCCGGCCCAGGGCACAGTTTTTCTGGATGATATTGAGCTGCGCAATGCGGTTGTATCGTGGGTGAAGCGGCCGCCGGACTGGAACATTTTTACGACAGGTATGGGGCTGGACGCGCTGTTCGATATGGCGGAGGATATGGGCGTGGCGGAACAGATTATGGAGCTGCTGCTAGGTTCAAATATTGCGGCGCGGGGCTACAAGACGGTCAATGGACTCAAAAAGCGTGGCTTCACGCCAGATGTACGAGACGAGGATGGAAGCTTGACCGGGTTAACGCGTGCTTTTGCGCCGTATGATCTGAAGGGGAAGGAAGTGCTGTTGCAGCTGCATGGTGATCCGGCCCCACGGCTGGTGAAGTGGCTGGACGAGCAGGGGGCAGTAACTCGGCAGGTGCTTCCTTATAAGCATATTCCACCAGAGGAAGCGAATTTGCAAGCGTTGCTGGCGGATATCGTGAATCGTAATGTTGATGCTGTTACGTTCACCAGCGGTCCACAGATCCGCTTTTTGGCTCAATATGCGAGGGACCAGAAGCAGATGGAAGACGTGCTGGAAGCTTTTCGCCAGGATGTGATCGCTGTGTCGGTAGGCAAGGTGACGGCGCAGTCCATTTTGGAGGAAGGGATTGAACGGATTGTGTTTCCGGTGGAGGAACGAATGGGCGCTATGATGGTGGAGCTGGGAAGATATTTTGAGCATAGCGCCTCGGTGCACGGCTGCGGTCTTGAAGTTGTGAACTGAAAACTAACCCATATCCTTGCGATAAAGGGTAAAATGAAGATAAGGGCCTACAGGGTCTTTATCTTTTTTTGTTGGAAATGCATCGACAGAAGTTTTTGTTATAGCGAAAATATTTATTTAATATAATGAAAAAGCCTCGATGCGGGATACCAGAACAGGAGCTGAGACGTTATGAATTCCATTTGTGTATTTGCCGGGTCCAGACCCGGACATTCATCGGTATATCTTCAGGAGGCAGGCAAGCTTGGAGAGGCTATGGCCCGGCATCATGTTCGTCTGATCTATGGAGGCTCCAGCAAGGGGCTGATGGGCGAGGTCGCGGATGCGATGCTGGCAGGGGGCGGTCAGGTCACCGGGATTATGCCGACCCTGTTATTCGATGCAGAGATTATTCACCGGGGAGTTACCGAATTTATTGAGGTGGCGAGCATGCATGAACGCAAAGCGGTGATGAGCGAAAAGGCTGACGCATTCATTGCCCTTCCGGGCGGATTGGGAACATTTGAGGAGCTATTCGAGGTGCTGTGCTGGGCGCAAATCGGCATTCATCGCAAGCCCATCGGGCTGCTGAATGTGAACGGATATTTTGACCCGTTGGCGGAAATGGTGCGTCATAGTGTGCGCGAGGGATTTACCGGAGTTGACCACCCAACGCTGCTGAGTATCTCTGCGGACCCGGACGAATTGTTGCATATGTTAAAAAATAAGGCAGAGAACTTGAAATAAAGCGTTTTTCATGCTTGCGCAACTGATTGAGCCAAGGTTATGATAAGACCCATAATCAAATAGCGGACAGACAAGGTGCCTTTGCGATGGAACGAAGGGTAACAGGGAATCGGGTGCAAGTCCCGAGCGGTCCCGCCACTGTAAGGAAGAGGATTTTTTCAGACGTCACTCGTAAGAAAACGGGGAAGACGAAAAAATCTGTTGATGCCGAGCCAGGAGACCTACCTTGATCTGTATGCACCGTTAACCTTCGCGGAGAGGATGGGTGTACGAAATCAGGAAATCAGGCGCACGCTGCTTTTTCCATGTTGCTTACAGGTTTGCGTGGAGCTGAACGTGCAGAAGCGTTTCAAGCGTGAACAGGCAGATGGAAAGCAACGACACGATGGCGGAAGACAAGAAGTGTCTTCTTATGCTGTGTCCGTCTGATGATACGATGCGTACATAGGAAACCCATCCGGGCAGGATGGGTTTTTTTGAGTTACAGGATGTCCATATACAAGTGAAATAGATAGAAGTGTGGAAAACATAGCCTAGATTTAAGAAGGAGGATAACGATGAGCCAATTAGGAAAATTGCTCGTGATTGGATTCGGACCGGGGGATATGGAACATATCACCAAACGGGCGCTGGATGCGCTGGCCGAGAGTGAGGTCATTATCGGCTACAACACCTATGTGGATCTGATCCGTCCGTTGTTGAACGGACAGGAGATTGTGCGCACAGGGATGACAGAGGAAGTGAGCCGTGCGCAGGAGGCGGTTCGACAGGCGGAGATGGGCAAGAAGGTAGCCGTCATTTCCAGTGGAGACGCAGGCGTATATGGCATGGCCGGGTTAGTGTACGAAGTGCTGATGCAAAAGGGGTGGCGTCGTGAGGACGGGGTTGAGGTAGAAGTCGTGCCGGGAATATCGGCGATTCAGTCCTGTGCTTCGCTGTTGGGTGCGCCCGTCATGCATGATGCATGCACGATCAGTCTGAGTGACCATTTGACCCCTTGGGAAACGATTGTGAAACGTGTAGAAGCGGCAGCTTCGGCAGATTTTGTCATTGCACTGTACAATCCGCGCAGTGGTCGGCGTACACGCCAGATAGTTGAGACGCAGTCCATTTTGTTGCGCTACCGTGATCCGCAGACTCCGGTCGGGTTGGTCAAGAGTGCTTACCGTGACCGTCAGCAAGTCGTAGTGACGACGCTGGAGGACATGCTGAACCATGATATCGGTATGCTGACGACCGTCATTATCGGCAATTCCTCGACAATGGTGTATGACGGCCTGATCGTGACGCCGCGCGGGTATCAGCGCAAGTATACGCTGGATGCGTCCGAGCAGGCGCTGAAGCCGCATCAGCGGCTCCGCACGGAAGCGGAGCCGTGGTCGCTGGGCGCGCAAGAGGATCGCGCGTTGAATGCGTCGCAGGCGGGCGCAGCACCCGCAGTGCCAGCCCCCGCGGGTGCTGGCGGGACCGCGCCCGCGCCTTCCGCGAGCGGTGCTGCTGCGGCGGTTGCCACGCAGGCACGCCCGCAAGCGGTGGCTGCCGTGCAGGCCGCGCCTGCGGCGCAAGCCGGGGCGGTCCCGGCATCGCTGGCAGCGGAGGCGCTGAGCCGCCTCGCTGCGGGCGGTAAGCTGCCGGGCGAAGCGAGCGCACGCTGGAACGGGCAAGCGCCCGCCGTGAGCGTCGCTGGAACGGCAGCCGTGGCCGGAGCGGTGGCTACGGCCGGGACAGCGACAGGCAGCTTTGGCAAGCCTGCGCTGTTTGAGGTGGGCGTTTCCCCCGGCGTGGGAAACAAGAAGTTCACCGCTCGCCAGATGGCGCTGCTCGCCGAGGTAGCGGGTGATGAAGGCGAGCTGGAGTACACGCCGGATCACCAGATCGTGCTGCGCGTGCCGTGCGCGGACCCGGAGGAGCTGGTAGGGCGGCTGCGGGATGAACGATTCATCGTGATGCCGATTGGCGATGTGTTTAAGGTGAAGGCGTGCGACTTCTGCAATATGGAGAAGGATGACGCTGTGCCTGTGGCAGAGCATCTACAGGTTGTACTGGGCGGATTGCAGGCACCCAAGGAAACGAGCATTGCTTTGAACGGCTGCGGTATGGCCTGCTATGGAGCGGTGCTGGAGGATATCGGGATTGTGTACCGCAAGGGAGGATACGATCTGTTCCTCGGCGGCAAAAAATTCGGACGCAACGCTCATGCCGCTCAACCTGTGGCAGAGGGCATTCCGGGGGATCAGATTACGGATATCGTTGAGAACGTCATCGCTGAATATAAGGAAAAAGGGCATCCGAACGAGCGTTTTCATAAATTTTTCAAGCGTGTGGGCGTGGTAGCGGGTTTTCGGCATGAAGATGCGCCTGCAATAGTGGAAGTGAATGCCGTTTGTGGTGATTAATGGGCTAGAAAGCCTGTTTTTATGGATGTAAGCATATAGATAAAATAGGGCGTCTTGCAGGTCATCCCTATTTTGATGAGGAGGAAAATACAGCAGTGAATGCAATATTGTTGGTTGGACATGGAAGTCGGGACCCGGAGGGGAACCGGGAGCTGCTGGAGTTTGCACAGGCGGTGGCAGATCGTGTGCCGGATATGTGTGTGGAAACCTGTTTTTTGGAGTTGACACGGCCCAGCATTGCTGAGGGTGTGCAGGCATGTGTGGAACAAGGGGCGACGCGAGTCGTGCTTGTTCCGATTATTCTGTTCGCGGCGGGACATGCCAAAATTGATATTCCGATGGCGATTGATCGTGCGAAGGCTAAATATCCTCAGGTGGAATTTGTATATGGACGTCCGATTGGCGTTCACGAAAAAATTGTCAGTATTCTGCAAAGTCGCTTGAAAGAGGCACGTCCGGTTGCGGTTCCAGCCGGTATGGATAGCGCTGTGGAGGCTTCTGCCGAGGTGACGGATGAAGAAACGGCTGTGCTGGTGCTGGGACGCGGAAGCAGCGATCCGGATGCGAATAGCGACTTTTTCAAAATTACCCGTATGCTGTGGGAAAAACTCCCGTATACGTGGGTGGAGAGCAGCTTTATCGGTGTGACTCAGCCTTCTTTTCCAGATGGTTTGGAGCGTTGTCTGCGTCTGGGTGCCAAAAAAATCATCGTGCTTCCATACTTTCTGTTCACAGGTGTGCTGATTAAGCGTATCGGAGAAATGACGGAGGAATTTGCGGAGTCTCATCCTGCATTACAAGTGGAAATGGGCGGATATTTTGGGTTCCATCCACAATTGGTCGAGCTAGTGCTGGAGCGTGCCAACGAAGGCTTGGTTGGCAAGGTGATGGCCAATTGCGATAACTGCCAGTTCCGTCTGGAGGCGCAGGAGCACCACCATCATCACCACGACCATGATCACGATCACGGACATGACCACGATCATCACGATCACCATCATGATCATCACGACCATGACCACCATGCACATGGACACGATCATCATCATGAGAAACACTCACATGATCACAACCACGAGCATGAGCATGTACATGCGCACAGCCATGATGACCATGATCATGAACACCACCACGATCATGCACATACGCCGTCTGTGGTGAACGGAAGCGGCATTTCTGGCAGCGGGCAGGTGAAGGGCTCATGATATTCATGCTATGCGGAACGAGCGATGCTCGGGAACTGGCGCTGCAAATCCGTGACAACGGCTTCAAAGTATTGGCCTCCGTCGTAACAGAAAGCGCGGCAGCGAGCCTGTCCGAAGTGGGGCTGGACGTACGTACAGGTCGAATGACAGCCGATGAAATGGCAGCAGTGGTTCGGGAACAGGGAGTACAGGCTATCGTTGATGCCAGTCATCCTTTTGCAGAAGAAGCACATGCGAATGCTATGACAGCCGCCCGCGAGTCCGGGGTTCCTTATGTTCGCTACGAGCGGGCAGGGCTGGTGTATGACAATCATCCGCTGCTTCACATCGTACCCTCCTATGAGGAAGCCGCATTGGAAGCGAAGCAGCTCAAAGGCTCAGTAATGCTTACGACAGGCAGCAAGACGCTCGGCACGTTCACCAAGCATTTGCTCGAAGACCCGGAGATTCGTTTGGTTGCACGTATGCTCCCGCGTCTGGACAATATGGAGAAATGCGGCGAGCTAGGCATGGAGCAAAAAAATATTATCGCCATGCAGGGACCTTTTTCCCGCGAGATGAACGAGGCATTGTACAGGCACTTCGGCACGACGGTGATGGTGACCAAGGAAAGCGGACGCACGGGAGCGGTGGATGAGAAGGTTCAATCTGCCCTGGAGCTGGGTATTCATGTCATTTTGATTTCCAGACCGGAAGTGGAATTTGGCACCGTATTTGATCATTTTGACGGAGTGATCGACGCACTGCGCACAACCAAAATGGACCCTTCGATCTGAACTATGACCCTGTGAATCTGATCGATCCGGGTAATTAACAACCCAGTCAATCCGATAAATCCAGAACTTTTTCTGACGTGTATTTAAAATATAGTCATCTTAAAATGCGTATATAAACTAATTTTCCATAAAGGAGTAGTCGAAACGATGGATTTTAAAACAGATTTCAAACCGCTGACGGTGCAGCCGCAGGAGATTGAGGGCAAAAGCTTCGAGATGATCACGGAAGAACTGGGAGAGCATCCTTTTACAGAAGCGCAATATCCAGTCGTTCAGCGCGTTATTCACGCGTCTGCTGATTTTGAGCTGGGCCGCAGCATGGTGTTTCATCCGAAAGCGATTGAAGCCGGGGTTGCAGCTATTCGCGCAGGGCAGCAGGTCGTTGCTGACGTGCAAATGATTCAGGCGGGACTCAGCAAGGATCGTATCCGTCAGTTTGGCGGGGATGTGCATGTGTACATTTCGGACCCGGACGTGATGGAAGAAGCAAAAAGACTGAATACGACACGCGCCATTATTTCGATGCGCAAAGCGATTCAGGCAGGTGAAGGCGGTATCTATGCGATTGGTAATGCGCCGACAGCGCTGCTGGAGCTGATTCGTCTGGTGAAAGAAGGAGCGGCCAAGCCCGGCCTGATTATCGGGATGCCAGTCGGTTTCGTATCGGCGGCAGAATCGAAGGACGAGCTGCGCAAGCTGGATATTCCGTTCATTACGAACATTGGGCGCAAGGGCGGCAGTACCATCGTCGTGGCGGCATTGAATGCAATCTCCTTAATGGCTGTCCGCTAGATGCGGTTGCCCGTTTGCTGTATCATGAAATGAATTGGAGCATGATCAGCATGAGAGGTTAAGGAGGAATTGGCATGAAAAAGGAAGCGGCGTCCGCCGACAGACCCAAACGGATGAAAAGTGGTGAAGCCCCCGCGCCGGACAAGCCGATGCGGTCAGGCTTTACAACCGGAGCCTGTGCGGCTGCGGTTGCCAAGGGAGCGGTGCAACTGCTCATCACGGGCATTCCGCCGAAGGAAGCGGTGATATCGCTGCCAGCGGGTTTCGATCATGCGTTTGAGCTGATCGAGCCTGTGCTGAACGCGGACGAGGCTTCCTGCACGACGATCAAGGACGGCGGCGATGACCCGGATGCGACGCATCAGGCGAGAATTATCGCGTCTGTTAGCTGGCGGGAGGAACCGGGCATTGAGCTCGACGGCGGTATCGGCGTGGGGCGGGTGACGAAGCCTGGCCTGCCTGTACCTGTCGGGGAAGCAGCGATCAATCCTGTGCCGCGCCGGATGATTACGGAGGCCGTCACAGGCGTGCTTGAGGAGCACGGATCGGCCAAAGGTGTCCGTGTCGTCATCAGCGTGCCGGACGGCGAAGAAATCGCCAAGAAGACGCTGAATGGGCGACTTGGTATTCTTGGCGGTATTTCCATACTGGGTACGCGAGGTGTGGTGGTTCCATTTTCCACATCAGCTTATAAAGCGAGTGTCGTGCAGGCCATATCGGTTGCGCAAGCGATGGATTGCAAGGAAATTGTCCTGACCACAGGCGGTAGCAGTGAAAAATATGCAATGCAAATGTACGATCAGCTGACGGAAGAAGCTTTTATTCAGATGGGTGATTTTGTCGGCTTTGCGATCAAGCATGGAAAACGGCTGGGAATGAAGAAAATTATTCTCGTCGGCATGCCCGGCAAGCTGTCGAAGGTCGCTCAAGGTGTCATGATGGTTCATTCCAAGAGCGCCCCGGTGGATTTTGGCTTTTTGGCCGAGGTCGCGCGTGAAGCGGGTGTGGACGAGTCGCTTGCAGCAGCGGTGGCCGAGGCAAATACAGCTACCCAGGTGGCGGATATGATGACCGAGGCGAATGCGCTGAGCTTTTTTGAAAAGCTGTGCACCTATGGCTGTCATCATTGTCTGGAGCATGCAGGTGGTGGAATCGTTGTAGAAATGGTACTGGTAACGATGAAAGGGAATGTGCTGGGGAGGGCGAGAGTCGGTGAGTAGAGTGATCCGTGTCATTGGTATCGGTGAAAATGGAGGGGCAGGTCTGTCGCAGGAGACGCTGGAGCGAATCGAGCGTGCGGACGTGCTGGTTGGCGGAGAGCGCCAACTGGCCTTTTTTCCGACAGCCGCAGGGGAAAAACGAACATTAAAGAGCGGCTTTTCCGCCGTGGTGGAAGAATTGGGACGTTTGCGTGAGGCCAAGGATATTGTCGTGCTTGCGTCAGGCGATCCGCTTTTTTTTGGCATCGCAGGGTATTTATCCGCCAAGCTGGGGGCTGAGCATCTGGATATTTTGCCTCATCTCAGCTCGGTTCAGTTGGCGTTCGCGCGTTTGGGCGAGAGCTGGCAGGATGCGGTGCTGGAAAGCGTACACGGTCGTCCGATGACCGGACTGGCGCAACGGATCGACGGACAGAACAAGGTCGCGCTGCTGACGGACGACCGGAATCATCCCGTCGCAGTCGCTGCCTATCTGCTGCATTACGGCATGACAGAATACGATGCCTTTGTCGGCGAGTATTTGGGCGGACCGGATGAGACATATCGGCATTATACGCTGGAGGAGATGGCGCAGGGAGAGTTCCAACCCCTGAATGTGGTTATTTTGCGCCGCCGTAAGGGGGCGGACGTGCCTGCGATTCGTCGGGGATTTGGCTTTGAGGATGCGGAATTTCATCAGCGCAAGCCGGAAAAAGGGCTGATTACGAAGCGCGAAGTGCGTGTATTCAGCCTGTCCGAGCTGCGTCTGACAGAGCGAAGCATCGTATGGGACATTGGCGCAGGCTCTGGTTCTGTAGCTGTGGAGTGTGCGCGGCTGGCGAAGTACGGGCAAGTGTTTGCCATTGAGAAGAATGAAGGCGATCTCGCCAATGTGGAAGCGAACAAGATTAGATTTCGCACCGATTTTCCGGTCATTCACGCCAAAGCGCCTGCCGGACTGGACGAGCTGCCAGACCCGGATGCGGTGTTTATCGGCGGGAGCGGGGGAGAGCTGGCAGAGCTGATTCGTCTGTGTGCTTCCCGTCTGCGTACGGATGGACGAATCGTAGTGAATGCTGCAACGATTGAGACGCTGCATGATGGCATGAAGGCGATGCAAGAAGCGGGGCTGGAAGCCTCGGTGACGTTACTGCAAACAGCGCGTAGCAAGCCGATTTTGAATATGACGCGTTTTGACGGACTAAATCCGATATATGTTATTACAGGGCGGCCGTCGGTAGAAGCGGCTGACGAGGTAGCAGGGGAGTAATTTGCTAGATCAAAGAGGGGGAGAGAGACAGCATGAATACGGCGGCAACAGGAACACTTTACGGCGTAGGCGTGGGGCCGGGTGATCCCGAGCTGATTACGGTCAAGGCGTACCGTATGCTTCAGGAATGCGCAGTTGTGGCTTATCCGAAAAAACGTCGGGGAGGCAAATCGTATGCCCATGAAATCGTGGAGCTGTACGTAAACCCGGAGGAAAAAGAGATGCTGGGGCTTATTTTCCCGATGACCAAGGACCCGGTTGTGTTGGAACGGGAGTGGAACAAAACGGTGGTGGCCTGCTGGGAGGCTCTAAGTCAAGGCAAGGATGTAGCCTTTGTCACCGAGGGGGACCCGAATTTGTACAGTACCTTTATTCACTTGGCGCGTCTCATGAAGGAGCTTCATCCTGAGGTGCCGATTGTATCTATTCCGGGTATTTCCTCTGTGCTGGGAGCAGCGGCGGCGCTGGAGTTGCCTTTGGCAGACGGAGATCAGCAGGTCGGTATTATTCCGGCTACCCATGATAAGGAAGCGATGAAGCGGGCGATTGAAAATCACGATACGGTCGTGTTTATCAAGGTTGCCAAGGTGCTGGATCTGATTTTGGATGTGCTGGATGAACTGAATCTGGGGGATCGGGCGTCTGTCATTACCAAGGTCACTTCTCCTTATGAAATGGTATGGCGTAACGCGCGCGAGCTGCGCGGACAGGAGCTTGAATATCTGAGTCTGATGGTGGTGAGCAAATGAGTTTGGAGCCTAAAGTATATATTGTAGGAGCGGGGCCCGGCGATCCTGAGCTGATTACCGTCAAAGGCTCAAGAATTTTACGTACGGCAGATGTGGTGCTGTACACGGATTCACTTGTGAACGACGAGCTGATCGCCACGGCCAAGCCAGAGGCGCAGGTGCTGCAAAGCTCAGGCATGGATCTGGAGCGGCAGGTCGAAATTATGAGCGAAGCTGTGCAGGCAGGACGCAGTGTAGCTCGTGTACATACGGGGGACCCGGCAGTGTACGGCGCCATTTTGGAGCAAATGGTGCTGCTGAAGCAGCGCGGAGTCGCTTACGAAATCGTGCCGGGTGTCAGCTCGGTCTTCGCTTCTGCTGCCGTACTTGGCGCAGAGCTGACTGTGCCTGACCTGACGCAGACCGTCATCCTGACACGTGCGGAGGGCCGCACACCTGTACCGGATCGGGAAAAGCTGCGCGACCTGGCATCCCACCACTGTACAGTGGCTCTATTCCTCAGTGCAACGTTGGCGAAGAAGGTTGTTGTCGAGTTTCTGGCGGCTGGCTGGAGCGAGGACACGCCTGTAGCGGTTGTGCAGCGAGCAACCTGGCCGGACCAAAAGATCGTGCGCACGACGCTCGCTCAATTGCCAGCCGATCTGCGCGCAGCGGGAATTACGATGCATGCGATGATTTTGGCAGGCTGGGCGCTGGACCCTGGTCTGGTAGACAAGGACGCGCATCGTTCCAAGTTGTATGATAAGTCGTTCACCCACGGCTACCGGAAGGGAGTGAAGCCCGGTGAGTAATCCATTTGCCGCTGTGGCGATCACGAAGCACGGAGTGGAGATGGTTCGTAATTTAGGAGCCAGCTTTCCGGGAACGGATGTGTATTACATGTCCAAGTTTGAGCGGGGCGACGAGCAGGAGCGCGGTATTGAATTGTTCGAAGGCTCGGTTAAGCTGATTTTGCCGGATTTATTTAAGCAATATAACGGTATTATTTTATTTATTTCCCTCGGTGCGGTCGTCCGTATGATTGCGCCGATTTTAGTGGATAAAAAGGTAGACCCGGCGGTGGTCGTCATTGATGATCGCGGGGAGCATGTCATTAGCGTACTGTCCGGGCATTTGGGCGGTGCCAATGAACTGACCCGTCATGTGGCTTCGGTACTCGGCGCACGCCCGGTAATTACGACTGCATCGGATGTGCAGGGCACGATTCCGGTGGACATGTTCGGTCGGGAATTGGGTTGGGTGGTCGACAGCTTCGACAAGGCAACTCCGGTAAGCGCGGCTGTTGTGAATGAGGAGCCTGTGGCGCTCGTGCAAGAGACAGGCGAACGGAACTGGTGGCGTTATGACAAGCCTGTGCCTGCCCATATCAAGGTATATGCTTCGATGGCAGAAGCTTCACAAGAGCCGTTCAATGCCGCATTGGTCGTTAGCGACCGTCTGCTGGAGCCGGAGGAAGAGGAACGGTTTCTGGCTAATGGTGTGCTGTATCGTCCGAAAAGTCTGGTGCTCGGCATCGGCTGTAATCGGGGGACTGCTGTGGAGGAGCTGGAGGCTGGCGTGCTGGACAGCTTGAATGAGCTTCGCTTGTCAGTGAAAAGCGTGCGCAATATTGCGACCATTGATCTGAAAAAGGATGAAGAGGGTTTGCTTGCCCTTTGCGCCAAATACGGCTGGGAGCTGGTGACGTACATCCCGTCAGAGCTAAACACCGTACAGCTTCCCAATCCATCGGAAACGGTCTTTAAGTACACAGGAGCGTACGGTGTCAGCGAGCCTTCAGCGCTGTTATCCTCCGGTGCAGATCATTGGCTGCTGGAGAAGAAAAAAAGCGGCAATATGACGATATCCGTAGCACGGGTATCTTATGACTGATCGCAATAAGCAGGATGTGCGAACAGCTCAGTCCTCTGTTGCACACAGAAGTCGTATTGTCGTGGCTGGAACGGGCAGTGGCTCGGGCAAAACGACCGTCACCCTCGGGCTGATGAAGGCTTTTTCCGATAGCGGCCTGCGGGTGCAGGGTTTTAAGTGCGGGCCGGATTATATTGATCCGACCTATCACACCGCCGCGACCGGAACGCCTTCGCGTAATCTCGATTCATGGATGACCTCGCCGGATACGGTGCGTGAAACCTTTATCCGTGCCTCCGAAGGTGCGGATATTTCCGTGATTGAAGGCGTCATGGGGCTTTATGACGGCAAGGACCCGCTCAGCAACACCGGGTCGACTGCCGAAATCGCCATGCTGACGGATAGCCCTGTGCTGCTGGTCGTTGACGTACGTAGTATGGCACGAAGCGCGGCCGCTATTGTACTGGGTTTCCAGCGTCTGGAGCCGAAGCTGCGCATTACGGGTGTGATCGTGAACCGCTGCGGAAGCCAAGGGCATTACGGCATCGTCAAAAAGGCGATCGAGCAGGAGTGCGGCATCCCCGTGCTCGGCTGGCTCCAACGTGACGACGGTCTGGATATTCCCGAGCGTCATCTGGGCTTGGTCCCGGCTGTTGAGCGCGGCGAACTGGAGCCGCTCTTTCAACGGGCAGCAGAGCTGATCCGCGCAGGCACGGATTTGGCCGCGCTGCGGGTACTGGCGGACTCGGCTCCGCCGTTGTCTCTGCCAGTGCAGCCGTTATTTGCCCCGGATCGGCTTTCGTCGGAGACGCAAGCCGACGCCGGGGAACGTCCGGTCATTGCCGTTGCCAGAGATGCGGCGTTCAATTTTTACTACCCGGAAAATTTGGATTTGCTGCGTCAGTCGGGAGCTGAACTTTCCTTTTTCAGTCCGCTGGCTGGAGAACGCGTACCTGAGCAGGCAAGCGGCCTATATCTGGGCGGTGGTTTCCCCGAGGAGTTCGCCGCTGCCATTGCTGCGAATACGGGCTTTCTGGAAGATATCCGCAACGCGGTGAGTGGGGATATGCCTGTATTCGCCGAATGCGGTGGTTACATGGTACTGGCACGTACGCTTACAGATCGTTCCGGTGCTGTGCATAGCATGGCGGGGGTCATCCCGTCCGATGTGCGAATGCAGGACAAGCGGGCCGCGCTCGGCTACCGGGAAGCAACTGCATTACAGGATTGTCTGTTGCTGGAGGCTGGAGAGACAATCCGGGGACATGAGTTTCATTATTCCGTGATGGTCTATGATGAATCAGCCTCCCCGTACCCTTATGCCTATCAAACCAAGGGGATGCGCGGGCTCCAGAGCGAAGGCTATGTGAAGGGGAACCTGTTGGCAGCCTATACACATATCCACCTCGCTTCTTTTCCCAAGGCGGCAGTACGCTGGGTGGAAAAATGCAGGGCATTCGGTCAGTAATCCACCATCTGGCAACCATCGCAACTATAGTTCCTAACAGGATAAAAGAACAACTTCATGTGTACGCCAAAAAAGCCGGGTTCCTTGCTGACAAGGGTCCGGCTTTTCTAAACTTAGGTAAGATTCAACCTTACATAACATGGAAGCGTATTCATTACTTTTTTGGTGATTTACTCACATGAGCTTCTTCAACTGGGAAATCCTTCCCTGACTCACGCCTAGCATAGAAGCGAGTTGTTTTTGTGAGGATGCTGGATGCTCTTCCATAAGCTCTCTCATTTTTTCCAGAATAACATCTGTACGCTGATAAATCTTTTTCATATGCATATTTTGCTTGATTGGAGTCAAATTGGTTTCTGCCACCGTGACCGGAAGCAAATCTTCCGTTTTCATTGCTGCTGTACATTCGTCGCAAATAAACTGGTCTTTAAAATAAGTGTTCGTATCAACCGCACCGCAAAATATGCAATTGGTTGATTTGTACTTACGGAGCATGAGTGTCTGGTCTTCAATAAAAAACTCTAATGGATCGCCGATGTCAATCTCCATCGTCATGCGCAACTCTTTAGGAAGCACAATTCGTCCCAAGCTGTCCAAAGGCCGGGTCATTCCAGTCCTCTTCATTCATGCAACCTCCCCGGTTTTTAAGATTCATAGAATGTATAAGTTTTAAGAAGAGCTTAACAATTCTATAACCGCAAGCATAAACTTCTTACTAAAAAGCGATCCAGCCTTTTTTAGAAAACACATGAACACGCTTTTTTTCTTACGAGTATACCATAAACCGATGAATTCGCCAGTGTTCACGCATATAAATTTTTGAATATGTTTATTCCGATCGAATATATATGCTATAATCTTCTGCTAAAGGATTTAATAGCCCGCCTGTAGAATTATTTATATATGCCATAGCTCGGGCGATGATGGCGGTGTTATGCGCAACGGGTGAGGGCTAGTTTAAATTTTTGAGCCCAGAGACGACACAAATAAGAACAAATGACACGGGACATCGCCTTTAAAGTCCTTATATACAGATTAGGCAAGGAGGATTCATCATGGAAAGAAGAAAAGCATTGTTGTTAGGAGATTATACGTATCCGGAGTTTCACCCGCTACAAGGGGTGGACGGAGAGATTAGCCATATTTTACAGGATTGGATGACAGTACAATGCAGCGAGAATCGTAAAATGCTGCTCAAGGAAAACCTGGCCTCATTTGATTTATGCATCTCATACTGCGATAGCCGCAAGGAGGTTCTGTCTCCCCAGCAAACAGCAGGGTTGCTGTCCTACGTCAGTGGCGGGGGTGGACTGCTCGTGCTGCACAACGGAATTACGTTGCAAGGCCGATATGAAATTGCACAGCTCATTGGGGCGCGTTTTTTGCGGCATCCTGTTGCGGGCCAGTTGTCCTTCAAGGTGATGGAGCCGGACCACCCGATTATGGAAGGGATTGAACCGTTTGAGATCGAGGAGGAGCCGTATCGGTTTGACTTTGATCCGTTTACTGAAAAAACACTGTTGATGGAATACGAATACGAGGGCCAATGGTGCCCAGCAGCATGGTCGTTGTCCTATGGCTTGGGTCGGGTTGTCTATTTGATGCCTGGACACAATCAGCCAAGCTTCCAGCATGAAGGGTATCGAAAGTTGATTCTTCAGGCTGCCAAGTGGGCCGGACGCTTGCGGGGCTAGTATAACTGATGTCTTCTAACTAGGGAAGGGGAGCTGCGGACTTTATGCGGTTCCCCTTTTCGGGTTATACTATAGGAAATCACAGGTAGGGGAGGATATATCATGAGCGATTTGTTCAAAAAAGCCATCTCATTGGGATGGGGCCTCACCATTGTCAGCAAAGAAAAGGTGGAAAAAGCCGTCGAGGATCTTGTAAACCGGGGAGAACTTGCACCATCGGAATCCAAAGCGCTGGTCGATCGTCTGATCGAACGGGGCACAGAGGAACAGGGACAATTCAAAACGGCAATCCGCGAGCAGGTTAGCCGCATTTTGCAGGAGCTGGACGTACCTACCGAAAATGATGTCGCAAGTTTGGAGCAACGTGTGGCATCCCTGGAAAAACAGGTAGCGGAGCTGGAAAAAGAAAAGGCAGCGCTTACGGGTTCGAGCGATGCTGAAGAAGGGAACCGACTGGATTAAAATGGCGGTTCGTATAAAGCACGCCGGTCGTTACCGGGAAATTGCCATGGCGCTGGCGCGTCATGGCTTTGGCTATATGGTGGAGGAAATAGGCCTGTTCCAGCTATTATCGCTGCCCCGTAAGTGGCTGATGAGAGAAACGCCAGAGTCCAAAACGCTGGGCGAACGGATTCGGCTGGTGCTGGAGGATCTGGGGCCTGCGTTTATTAAGCTTGGGCAGTTGGCAAGTACGCGCGCAGACCTGTTGCCGGAGCCGATTATCCGTGAGCTGGTCAAGCTTCAGGATCAGGTGCCGCCTTTTTCTGCTGAAACAGCACGCGGCATTTTGGAACAGGAGCTGGACACGTCATTGGAGGATATTATGACCCGTTTTGACGATGTTCCGCTGGCTGCTGCTTCCATTGGTCAGGTGCATCTGGGTAAGCTGCACAGCGGAGAACTGGTCGCCATTAAAATCCAACGGCCTGGCGTGAACCGCATCATTCGTCGGGATCTGGATATTTTGCGGGAACTGACTGCAATAGCGGTCAAACGCTGGGAATGGGTGGGACGCTATCAGCTTAGCCAGATGGTGGAGGAACTGGGCAGATCGCTTATTCAGGAACTGGATTACAACCATGAAGCCCGCAATACGGAGAAAATCTCGCTCCAGTTCGAGCAGGACCCGCATATCCATATTCCGAAAATATATTGGGACCATACCTCTTCACGTGTGTTAACCATGGAGTTTTTGGATGGTACCCATCTGGGCAATCGAGAAGAGCTATTACGTCGTGGATATGATTTGAAGGATCTGGCACAGCGGCTGGTAAACAGTATGCTGCATCAAATCTTTATTGAAGGTTTTTTTCACGCCGATCCTCATCCGGGAAATTTGCTTGTCCTGAAAAATGGCAGTCTCGCTTATTTGGACTTCGGCATGACCGGGCGGCTGAGTGAAGAGATGAAGAATCATCTTGCCTCGCTTATTATCGCGCTGATGCGCAAAAATACCGATGCCATGGTTCGGGCTATCGAACGGCTGGGGCTGGTTGAGCCAGATACGGATATGAACGCGCTGCGTGCCGATCTGGATAAGATGCGCGAAGATTACTCGGATGTTCCGTTCTCGCAGGTCAGCATCGGGAATGCCCTGAACGACCTGTTCGGCGCAGCACAGCGGCACCGGATCGGCCTGCCTTCAGACGTCTTGCTGCTCGGCAAATCGCTGCTGACGCTGGAAGGGGTCATTGAGCATCTCGACCCTGATCTTAGCATTCTTGCTCTGGCGGAGCCTTTTGGCAACAAGCTGTTAAAGGAGCGCTTTAGCAGTCGCCGTATCCGGGGCAAGCTGCTGGGCGGTGCGACCGAGCTGGTCGAGACGCTGATGGAGCTTCCAGGGCAGGCAAGGCACCTGGCTTCGATTATCAGCAAAGGCAAGCTCAAGCTGGAGGTCACCGTGCCGGAGCTGGAAATGCTCTTGCGCAGGCTGGATCAAATCAGCAATCGCCTGTCGTTCAGCATCGTACTGCTGGCGTTCAGCATTATTATGGTCGGCCTGATTATCGGTTCATCGCTGAATCATCAGGCGACTGTGCTGTGGAATGTGCCTGCGATTGAGATTGGCTTTGTCGTCGCTCTCTTAATGGTTGCTTTTTTGCTGTATTCTATTTTTAAATCAGGAAGATTTTAGATACCCATCGGAAAGGATGAGCCATGGATAATCATGAGATCAACACCATCCCCATTCATAGTTTCCAAATCACCGATGTGCCGTGGCACCGTCTGACGACTCCATATGGCAGGGGTAGCGAGCTGCCGCAATTGATATCGGACGGAAAATATGATGACATTGCTAATCTGATTGAGCATCAGGGCACATTGTGGCAGGTTACGCCATGGGCGTTGCTCTTTTTATTAAGAAATATGCATGCGAGAAAAGCGGATGATATCACGCTAGAAGAATTAGAGTGTTATCACGCAGTTATCGGGGCATTGGACATGCAAAATGCACAAGCCGATTCACAGAAGTCTGTCGAATCCCTGACCATGCTGTTGGATGAAAAATATCTGTGGCCAGAAGACACCGATCCTGAAGAAGATGAATTGGAATGGGAAGAGGAAGAAGCGCGAGGCTATGATCCGGTGGCCTTTTGGAGCTATTACGATTATAGTTATCGGTTATTGAAGCGGGCATTACCTGACTTTGAGAGCATGCTCCAGCATAGCTCCGACCCGGATATCTCTGACGCCCTATTGGAGCTTGTACGGGAATTGCGAAAATTTTAAATATAAGAAAACGAATTAAACGAAGGAAACACGCGATATTCCAAGGAAACGCCTGTTTTCTTTTTCTAAATAGCCTCTTACCTGACTCGTTTCTGCGAACCCCTTACGTTATAATGATGGACTGAATATAACGGGCGGGTTCGTGTGAGAGAAACGAGCCGAATCATAGGAGAGCCTATGCGATTGGCCGCTGGACGGAGGCCCGGAACGACACCGGGCGCGGGTCAACACGCTGTTCTCCGTTAATATAGGAGGCTGGAAAGAAACCGTATGAATTTTAGACAACAATGGTTCGGTAATATCCGGGCTGATATACTTGCAGGTATGACCGTTGCGCTGGCACTAATCCCGGAGGCGATTGCCTTCTCGATCATTGCCGGCGTCAATCCGATGGTCGGACTGTACGCCTCCATTTCGATGGCAATTGTTATTTCTTTTGCAGGCGGGCGCCCGGCGATGATCTCGGCAGCAACCGGGGCTGTAGCGGTGCTGGTCGTGGGTTTGGTGAAGGATCATGGCGTGGAATATCTGTTTGCGGCTACTATTTTGGCAGGTATTATTCAGGTGCTGCTGGGTGTTTTGAAAATAGGGCGTTTTATAAGCTTTATTTCGCAGCCAGTCATGACCGGGTTTGTGAATGCGCTGGCGATTCTCGTCTTTATGGCGCAGCTCACCCACTTTCACGGAGCCAATTGGATCATGTACGCGATGGTGGCGGGTACGCTGCTCATTGTGTATATTTTGCCGAGGTTTGTGAAAAGCATTCCCGCTCCATTGACGGCAATCGTTATCATGACGATCATCACGTATATGTTCGGGTTAAATGTTAAAACCGTAGGCGATATCGGTACGCTGACTAGCTCACTGCCTTCATTCCATATGCCGCAAATTGAGTGGTCGTTGCATACATTGTGGATATTGCTGCCGTATTCCTTTACGATGGCGCTGGTGGGACTGCTGGAATCATTGCTGACAGCCAGTATTTTGGATGAAATGACCGAAACGAAAAGCAATAAAAACCGGGAAGCCCGTGGGCAAGGGATTGCCAACTTTGTAAATGGTTTTTTCGGCGGTATGGGTGGCTGTGCTATGATCGGGCAATCCGTTATTAATGTTAGCTCGGGAGGTAGAGGGCGTTTGTCCACCTTCACGGCAGGGGTGTTTCTGGCTTTTCTGCTGTTGGTGCTCGGCGGGGTTGTGAAGGAAGTACCGATGGGCGCACTGGTGGGAGTTATGTTTATGGTGTGTATCGGAACAGTGGACTGGAATTCGTTCCGAAACATAGCCAGGGTTCCCAAGGCGGACACATTTATCATGGTTACGACGGTCGTCATTGTGGTGGCTACGCATGATTTGTCTAAGGGAGTTATCGTGGGTGTGTTGCTGAGTGCCCTGCATTTTGGCTGGAAAATGGCTAAAATCCGCATCAGCGCGACAGAGGACGACGATGAAAAGGTGTACCATGTTAGCGGTCCGATGTTTTTCGCTTCGACGACTCATTTTGTCGACCATTTTGAACCTTCGGATGATCCGAAACGCGTGGTGGTGGATTTCAGCCAATCGCATATTTGGGATCATTCTGCGGTAACCGCCATTGGGAAGGTGCTGCAAAAGTACACGAAATCCGGTAAGTTGATTACCCTGCGGGGACTGAACGAGGAAAGCCGTTTGATTGTGGAAAAGCTCGGCGGTTCTGTAGTTACGGAGCCGCTGGTGTGATAAATCGTATAGAATAGATCAAAGCCTGGAATGGAATTTAGCCATTTCAGGCTTTTTTGCATGCAT
The DNA here is from genome assembly GCF_044907935.1 of Paenibacillus sp. RC21. NCBI lineage: Bacteria > Bacillati > Bacillota > Bacilli > Caryophanales > Paenibacillaceae > Paenibacillus > Paenibacillus sp. RC21. Next base: position 254,925 of record NZ_JBIYCS010000004.1, on the reverse strand, counting down.
TTCTGAAATGAAACAAAGGTTTTCTTCCTAAATCATAGATAAATATGACAAATTTTTGTCGGAGTATTGACGTAATAATTGGGCTGGAATACAATCATTGTTATTAAACTCACAAAATACATAGGATTAATCGAAAATTGAAAGGTATGTACATATGAATTTAGACTGGGAGTTTATCGTAGAGAGCTTGCCGCTGTATGGTGAGGCGATGTGGCTTACACTGAAGATTGCTTTTTGGGCCATACTTTTTTCGCTGATCGTCGGTTTGCTGTGCAGTATCGTGTTGTATTACAAGGTGAAGGGTATCAGCGGCATTATTGTAGCGTATATTGAGCTTTCCCGAAATACACCGCTGCTGGTACAGTTGTATTTTCTGTACTATGGTTTTACAAAAATTGGGTTGCATATGAGCGAAATGACGTGCGCCATCATTGGTATGACCTTTTTGGGCGGAGGGTATATGGCAGAGGCGTTCCGTGGTGGGATTGAAGCAGTGAGTAAAACTCAGACGGAATCCGGGCTTAGCTTGGGACTGTCCAAGGTGCAACTGGCGCGGTATGTTATTTTGCCACAGGCCTTTGCTATCAGTGTTCCATCCTTGGGTGCGAATGCGATTTTTCTGCTCAAAGAAACCTCCATTGTTGGCGCCATTGCTTTGCTAGATATTATGAATGTGGCAAAAGACCTGATCGGCATGTACTACAAAACGGCGGAATCGCTGATTCTGCTGGTGCTGGCTTATCTCGTCCTGCTTTTGCCTTTGTCGATGCTGCTGACATGGGTGGAAAGGAAGGTGCGATATGCAGAATTCGGGGATTAATGTGCTTTTTGAAGGTTCCAATTTTGAGCGTCTGTTAGGTGGGTTACTCGTTACGATGGAAATTGCATTTATTTCGATTGTGATCGGCACAGTGCTGGGCATCGTGATGGGGCTATTGCGCACTTTAAAGTCGGGACCGATTCGATTTGTATTACGGCTTTATCTGGAGACGTTTCGTATTATTCCGATTTTGGTTTGGCTGTATGTCGTGTACTTCGGCTTCACGCCTTTGCTGAATGTGAACATTAGCGGGGAGCTAACGGCAATTATCGTGTTTAGCTTATGGGGTGCGGCGGAGATCGGTGACATCGTTCGTGGTGCGCTCGAATCGTTACCCAAGCATCAGGTGGAATCCGGGCAAGCACTGGGTCTGACGTATGGACAGTTATACCGTCATGTGCTCATTCCTCAGGCGGTGCGCCGAATGCTGCCGGGTTCTATTAATCTGGCGACACGGATGATCAAAACAACGTCATTGGTGGTGTTGATTGGCGTGGTAGAGGTGGTAAAGGTCGGACAACAGATTATTGAGCTTGGTGTGATTAAAGCGCCTGCTGCATCCTTTTGGGTGTACGGTTTTATTTTTATACTCTATTTTCTCGTATGTTATCCGTTATCCAGACTTTCCAAAAGATTCGAACGCAGATGGCAAAATTAGCAGGATGGGGTGGCGTAATGGCAGAGGCTGTGGAGGTTTTGCTGGAGATTCGAGGGCTGGACAAAAGCTTCGGTGATCGAAAGGTACTCCAACAGATTGATCTGGAGGTAACGAAGGGGGAGGTCGTGGTTGTTCTTGGCCCTTCGGGCTGTGGAAAAAGCACACTTCTGCGATGCCTCAATGGTCTGGAGCCAGTCCAAGGCGGAGAAATCCAATATAGAGGGCAGGATCTTACGGATAAAAAAGTGAATTGGCGGGAGATACGACAGCATATCGGGATGGTATTCCAGAACTATGAGCTGTTTCCCCATATGACCGTTTTGGAAAATATATTGCTAGGCCCGCTTAAAGTGCAGCGAAGAAACAAGCAGGAAGCGCTCAAGCAAGCGGAGCAATTATTGGAACGGGTCGGTCTATTGGATCGCAAGGATGCGTATCCGAGAGAGTTATCAGGCGGACAAAAGCAGCGGATTGCGATTGTACGCGCACTGTGTATGAACCCTGAAATTATGCTCTTTGACGAAGTCACGGCATCCTTGGACCCGGAAATGGTCAGAGAGGTGCTGGATGTGATGCGAGAACTGGCGCGACAGGGAATGACGATGATTATCGTGACGCATGAGATGGGATTCGCCAAGTCGGTGGGGGATCGTATCGTTTTTATGGATCAAGGACAAATATGCGAAATGACCACGCCACAGCAATTTTTCACCCAACCGGAAACAGAGCGTGCCCAGCACTTTCTGGATATATTTCAGTATGAAACTACATAAACAGGGGGATGAATACGATGAAAAAAGGGTTGAAGTTAACGGCATTATTGCTGGCTGTAAGCCTGCTGCTTATCGGAATGACGGGCTGCGCGGGAGCAGGAGGCAATGTCAATGGCAATTCTGGCTCGGCAAAATTTGCTTCGATTGAGGACATTAAAAAGAACGGCAAAATCCGAATTGGTGTTTTCGCGGATAAGCCTCCGTTTGGCTACGTGGATTCAGAAGGGAAGAATCAGGGCTTTGACGTATATATTGCGAAACGATTTGCCAAGGATCTATTGGGCGATGAGTCCAAGGTAGAGTTCGTGCTGGTGGATGCCGCCAGCCGGGTCGCTTATTTGCAATCCAACAAGGTAGACATCATCATGGCTAACTTTACCGTGACGGACGAGCGCAAAGAAAAGGTCGATTTTACTAATCCATACATGAAATTATCCTTTGGCATTGTATCACCCGACAGCGCTCCGATCACTACGATTGATCAATTGAAGAACTCGGATCAGAAGCTGATTGTCGCAAAAGGAACGACGGCTGAGACCTATTTTACGAAAAATTATCCTGACATCAAGCTGCTCAAATTCGATCAGTACACGGAAATTTTCTCAGCTCTCAAAGACAAGCGCGGCGCTGCCATCGCTAACGATAATACAGAGCTGATCGCTTGGGCGAAAGCCAATCCCGGCTTCACCGTAACCATTCCGGCCTTTGGCGGCCAGGATACGATTGCACCCGCAGTAGCGAAGGGAAATAAGGAGCTGTTAGACTGGATCAACAATGAGCTGGCTACATTAGGCAAGGAAAACTTTGTGCATCAAGCCTACAAGGACACACTGACCTCTGTTTACGGAGAAGGCTTTACAGACCAATTGGTCGTAGAGGGCGGCAAAGTGGAATAATCGTTGTTTCATACATGAAGGCATTAAGGAAGCGTTGGGGGGAATGAACCCGGCGCTTTTTATTATTAAGAAAAAATGGGCCTTTTAGCAATTTCAGCAGTACAGTAGAATTAGAGAGTTGTATTTATTGAATCGAGTCATTTTATTTATAAAATAAGTAATAAGGAGTTACGCGAAAGTAAAGTCAGTACCACTATCTGAAAGACATTGCTAAGCCCATTATCGACGCCGATCGCAAGTTAAAAATGGAACTCAAAAAGAGCATGCGCGGGATTCGCGACATCGAACGAAAAATAGAGCAAGTTGAATCCAAAGCGCTTGTAACAGAGAAAACGGAACAGTCTATTACGCAAAAAATTTAATCGCAATAGCGCAGGCTACCTCAACGACTTAGAGCAAAAATGGAATTCACTTATGAGCTAGTTAATTATGCTGTCATAGTTAAAAAACTATTTAGTTAAGGGAAGGTCGGCTTATTTGGAAATGGAAAGGACAGTTAAACCAAGTTCAGACATTGTCATAGAGGGTTATTTAGATACATTCTCCATTGTGAATCGAATATCTGAAGAAGTAATAAAAAGGTTATCTTTACTCAACTAACCGTTTCCTGTTTTGGCCAACACTCGCCCTCCGCGTTCGCGCTGCCATCGTTCCGGTCCCATTCCGTTTCTAAAACTTATTCAAATTTAGGATATATCAAATTTTATAGCGATTTACATCCTTTCAATAAGATTGCATAATGATGTATTATAAAGTATGCATATTTATATCATATACTTACCAAAAGGAGAGTGTAACTTGTGCGCGAAACCTATATTCCAACTGGCGTGAAACTAAAAGAAACTGGCTTTGGATACACGTTGTCCTTAATAGGCGGTAAATATAAAATGATCATTATGTATTGGCTGTCTGAAAATAAGGTAATGCGGTTTAATGAGCTGAATCGATGTATCGGTACCATTTCCTTTAAAACGCAAAGCATCATGTTAAAAGAGCTGGAGGCAGATGGGCTTATCATACGCAAGGAATTTCCCCAAATACCTCCAAAAGTTGAATATTCATTATCTGAAAGTGGTCTTTCTCTCATTCCATTGTTAAATATGATGTGCGAGTGGGGAGAGAAAAACAGTTCGCCAGCTCTGGAGGCTGTACAGCGGTAGGCATAGTTGTCTTGTTTATATTACAAAGAAGTATCTCCTGAACAGGGAAATACTTCTTTTTTATAGCAGTCTTAATAAAGCTAACTATTACAGATTGTCAAGCTTTGGAGTGGGTTACTCGTAAATATACCATAACGGTTATTGCAGCGATGGCAACAACCGCAGCTCCAATCCAGCTAATCGAAGCTAAGGAAACTTGTTCCACGAAAACGCCTCCAATTCCTGCACCAGCACCCATAGCAAGCTGTAAAACTGAACTATTCATACTCACCATAATGCCTGAGGCCGCCGGAGCAAGCGTCATTAAGTGATATTGCTGAGTTGGACTTGTTGACCAAGCGGAGAGAGCCCAAAATATGAGCACAAGGAAAATGATAGCAGGCGATTGGGCTGATAATGACAGTAGAACTAAGGCTACTACATGCAGTACCATACTGACAAATAAAGTACGAGGGAATCCCCATTTATCCGTACTATAGCCGCCAAGCTTTGAGCCGAATAAGCTGGCAATCCCGAAAGCGAATAAAGCAATGATAACTGTTTTACTGTTCATCCCTGTAATCGACAGCAGGAAGGGAGAAATGTAGGTGTAGACCGTAGAATAACCAGAAATCCATAAGAAAGTGATCATTAGGGCTGCAATTATTTTCGGTTGCTTAATTAAAGCAAGCTGTTTGCGCAAGGGAACCGACTCATCGCCATTTGAGCGTGGGATGACTAAGAGTATAACGATCATCGCAAGAATACTAAGTGCACCGATTCCTTCGAAGATCAATCTCCAATCATAAGCGGAAGCAATAACTCTGCCTAGCGGAACACCGATAATCAACGAGGTGCTAAAGCCCATAAGGATTGTTGCAATTGCACTTCCCTGTTTATCAGGTGGAGTCATCTTGGTAGCGACAGTAAAGGAGGTTACAACGAATACTCCCATGCTTAGTGCAAGAATAACGCGTGAGACTAAAAGAAATCCAAAGCCAGGTAAAACTACGGCGATAATATTTCCAATCACAAATACACCAAGTGAATAAACTAAAAGCTTGCGCTGCTCCATTCGTGCTGTAAATGCGATAAGGAAAGGTGTTCCAAAAGCATAGGCGAGTGAAAAAACAGTAATGAGCTGACCAGCAGCAGCGACGGAGACATTAACGTCTCTTGCAACTGTGTCGAGAATCCCTGCTATGATATACTCGGATGTTCCAAGCAAGAAGCTAACAGCGGCTAATAAGTAAACTTTCCAAGCATTAGACATATAATTATCCCTCTTTCTTAAGTTTCTATATTTCCAGGTTATAGAAATTTATTTATTTCCTTCTTTGAGTATAAAGATTGCACTGTAAATATGTAAGTACGCACTTTTAGTACAGGTACTGTCATAAAGGTGAGTGTCACCCTGAGCATATACACTAAATTTTGTTAACACCGTATTATGATTATTAAACTCCCTCGGGGAACTATAGATTCAACATCGAAAGGGCTGCCGCGTGGCAGCCCTTCGCTCAGCTAACGGGCAGCATAGTTTATTAATCTAAGATTGTTGTTGAAGTGATAAAAGTTCTTACCTAAGCACTGACGGTTGCTGTCCCGGCATACCGATTGCTGAATCCATACTTTATAAATCTCAAAACCAATGAAAAGGGACCCCGGTTCAAAATTGATTTATTCGCGACAAAAAAAGGTGGACACTCATGAGGTGTCCACCTTTCTCATTGGAAATTTTAAAGCACGGATTACTTGGTACTTGGGGTTGATGACTTCAGTTGGTCGATTTGAAGTTGGCCTTTCCAGCTTCCCTCAGTCCCACCGATGCGATTCACATTGATTTGCAATACCATCTCTTGCGGCAGCTTATGACCAACCGTCATGAACGCGATTATCCCCTCTGGCTCGCCTTGATCGGCGATCCCTGTATCCAGTTTATTACCTTTGGAATCCGTAAGGTAGAACGGCAGATTATCAGCGTTAGGAGTACCAAAATTTATGAACGTGCACAAGCCATACAAGCTTCCTTACAAAGATGCTTGAGTAAAAAAAGAGCCTAATTTACTTCAAGGTGTTGTCAGAATATTCAGTAAAATTGAAGAATTAAAACCTAGTTATACAGCCGTTTCGCGGCTAGTGAAACCCTTGGAACATATCGCTAGCATTCTCACTCCTGAGGAAGATAAAAGTAGTGAGACGGCTGGGTGGGAACTGTCCCTGCTACTGGAATGGGTGAAACAAACCTACACGCATCAGAGTGACGAGCTAATGGTTAACAATTTACTTAACTTTTCCAGAGGGTTTTGGAAAGGCTTGTTCACTTGTTATGACCATTACTACATTCCAAGAACGAGCAATGACTTAGAGCAATTCTTTCGACGGACGAAGGCTAGTCACCGTCGTATTACGGGACTTCGTAATTGGAACAGTTACATCATACGCAATGGTGAAATGATCGTATTAGTGAATGATGCACTGCGCCAAGAACATGTCATTTCACGACTGCGCTCAGTTTGCTTTACTCGCTATAAATCTCGAAAAGCACTGTGGGATCAGCGTTTAACCAGCGTTATATTACGCAAAAAATTTAATCGCAATAGCGCAGGCTACCTCAACGACTTAGAGCAAAAATGGAATTCACTTATAAGTTAGTTAATTATGCTGTCGTAGTTTTTTTAGATAGCAAAACAGCGCCAGACGGATATCGAACCTATCTGGCGCTTTATTTTTAGAGATATGAAAAACAATTTTATTTCTTTTGTGCAAACAGCCACTCAATCATATCCTGATTTTGCAAAGCGGGAACCCATGAGAAGTGTCCTACAGGTTTGATAATTCCAGCTTCATATTCAGTAAAATGAATGAGATTTCCGTTTTGTGCTTTAATGGCAGCTACCATTTCTTGCGAGTTTTTAGGGCTTACCGAGGTGTCGTCTACGGCATGGAAGGCCCAAATAGGTACGTTTTTCAATACTTCCACGTGTTTAGGATCAACAGGTGCATACATGTTAACGGCTTTTTCATAGTTGGTCAAACCGGCAATCGGCACACCTGCGGCGAACAAATCAAGATTTTTCTCCAACAATCTCCATGTTCCCATAGCTCCTTGAGAAATACCAACGATATAGATTCGGTTAGTGTCGATCGGATATTTTAACGCCGTTTCACGTACCAGATCGGCTACAGCGCTGTTGCGCGGCTCATCCGCCCAAATGAATTTATGTTCCAGGTCAATCGGGCTTTGTGGAGCGATTACGAAGGAAGGGTGCTTGGCTTGCTGCTCAGGAGAAGCCCAAGTAACGGCACCAGCATTCGCCAGTAGGTTCACTCCGTTTCCGTCACCACGCTCACCGTTTCCGTGCAGAAACACAACCAGCGGGTAGGTTTTGCCAGACTCTACTTTAGGCTCAAACGTAAAGTAGTTCAGCTTGAAGCCGTCTTTATTTTCAAAAGTGTTTTTTTGGAAATCGTCCACGATAGGCGTAACTTTATCGGTTGCTTTTACAGTCTGTGCAGTGGCTGGAATGACTGCTTTCTTTTGAGTTGCTATGTCTTTCTTTTGACTAATGTAATAATTCAACGTGTTGATGCGGTTAACTGCGCTTGTTGCATCGTAAGTAAGGGTACTTGCATTTTTATCTTGCTTATCCAGCTCAATCACGACATATTTACCATGAGTACTGCGGTTGGTAATAGCTCCAGTATCATTGGTATATACACCGGTCACTGTTCTGTCTGTATATACATCATTGAGTACAGATTGCACCTGAAAGCTGGAAGTGGATAAGGATGCCCCGTCAATATTGGTGCTGTATTTCAGTACAACGGCAGAAACGACTTCACCCAAAGGCTGTACCTGAGTAAGCAGGGTAGCCTGTGGTGCTGGTACATCGGATGCTGCGGCAGAGCTGGAGGACGGGAAAACGATCGTGAGCAGGAACACGAAAGATAGTAAAACAAGGGCGAAACGTCTTCTTTGCATGAAATTGATCTCCTTTGGTGTCATTTTTTAAAGCGCTTACACATGCTTGGGATGGTTGACTGTATAATGCTGCATCGATATAAATCAAAAAAAGGCAAACTCCGGGTACATTAATGTACTCGGGTTTTGCCTTTTCAGTAACAATCCCACTTGCAGGATAGCATCTTCATTGGAATTTGACAAGTGAAAGCGCTACAATACTGGTTTTTTTTGGAATATGAAAGGGTATGCCGAAGTTTCTATGCGCAAAATTGCGGATCAGATCGAATATTCGCCAAGTGAAGCATGCTGCACGGCTTGACTTCCCTGCTCCTGAGTTTTGATTTCCCAACAGCAAATTTGAATGATGAATTAATTTCATTCACTATAGATACCTTTTTCAAGGGGTTAAGCTGCTGATGCAGCGACTCCAAAAGGCTTAGCAAAGCCCCAAATCAGAAAGCTGCTCCAGCACTGCTTCAATACGGCGTTTATCTTTTTTGAGCATAACAAGCTGCAAAGAAGCATGAAGCAGGTCTGAGATGTTAGCCCAAGTGTCTGCTTCCAGAGGAGGAAGAAGATCCCGTTGAATCATGATATTCAACGCTTCGGTTGTGATTTTCTGATAAAGCTCGCTATCGGATAGCCATTCAAGCAACTGTTTAGTTGTAGGATGGGAGTGGGCGAAGAGCGTTGCCCAGCCTTCTACTGGATGATTCACCTTATCCCGCATCCAGTCAATGACCTGTGGTGAATGAAAATGCTGTAGCTGTCCGTTAGCAGTGTACCCTTCTAATTTACCGTCCCCCGTCGAATGCTGTAGCAGGTTATTGCACACGTATGCCAAGCCTTCATGCCTGGGCAGGCAGCGGGCGGTCAGGTAGGCACGGGTAGATACAAATGTAACTGCTATAATAGAGCCGCTATTTGGAACCAAGGAAGAAGTCCACGTTTGCACAGCGCCCGGCTGCCATAAGGAGCGGACCCAATCAGCAGCCCCGTCGCCAGCAGTTTCTCCTATAAAAACACCCCATATAGCGAAATTCACAGGACTATGCTGAAGGCGCTGCTCCCAGGCAAGGAAAATATCCTTCGGATCATATGCTTGAAAGGTCTGCAAAATGGCGGGATTGTCTACGCCATGCATCGTAGTGTAATTAACCAAAGCTTCAAGTGAATGGGCATCCTCCAGCTTCACATTGCAGAACACATCCAGCCAGCGTACCCACATTTGTAGTGGGTGACTTGTGAGCTGAATGCCATGCTCGTCAATCACTGTCGTCCAATCCCATACCCATAGGCCGTGCAACGTGAGGATGGTGTCTATATAGGCGGGCAGATTGTCCGCAAGCAAGGTCAACCGATCCTGCTCGTGATCATAGCAGAACACCGCAGGCTCGGTAGTGGATGTAGCCAAATCGAGTAACACTGGATCGCCAGCACCGTTGTAGTTGAAAATCAGATACCGATGTTCGTCCGTCGTCGCTGGTGAGTCTGCATTTTCCCCATAGGATGTGAAATAGCTAATATACTCATGATTCCAGCCGAACTCTCCCGTGATATCTTCGAGTATGTTCAGTCCGTGATCAGAGGTGAAGCTATATTCACCTGTACGTTTCGATACATCAGCTACAATGCAATGTTGAGGAAGCGACCATAACAGATATAAGCTGCCGCACCGTTGGATCAGTTCAGACAGGGAGGCAGGCAAAGTCATCTGTAGCCGTTCCTCCAGAGCAGTTATCTCCACTGTGGAGATGCCCTCCGTCGACTTGTATTCCACGTCAGGCATTCCGCTTTGTCTCAGACGTTCTGCGATATCTCCCAGCCTATCAAGGATTTGCCCAAAATATGCCGTCATTTCATTCGTCCTCCTCTTACTTTAAAACCCGGCAATGCTGCTTCTGCAAGAATGTTAGAATCTTATCACAAACCTTCATTGCTCTCACTTTCTGTTCATGGAGTCCAAAAGTAAATGAGAGATATGCTATAATCAGGAAATAAAATAGTTTTAGATTAGTCTATCTTACTTGCGTAGGAACTACAATTTGTGAAGGCATGGAGGAGGAACACATCATAATGGCATCAGGGGTACAAGCATACATAGATCCGATTTTCGAGGCAATTGATAAGGTATACGCTTCTGAGCAAAAACGAATCGCCGAATTCCAGACAAAAAGTGCCCTTCACGAAGGAATTCATGAATACTTGAACGTCATGTGTAATAAGAACGGACTACGGGTAGACATCTATGAGCTATTTGATTGGGACAGTCGTAAACCGGATACGAAGATTCCTAATTTTACGGAGGGTGTAACGCTCCAGCAGGTGCAGGACGAATGGATGCCTGTGATCAGGGAACGGATAGAGACGCTGTTTAAGTCTGAAAAATTTAGTTCCATGTTCTTTCGTTATCGGCTGGAATTTCATCTGGAAGTGGTCTTGGAGAAGAAATCCAGCCATTTTACATTTTCACTTCTAAACGAAGATAAACGACAGCATTTGTTAGCCTCTATCCAGCAGTTTGTGGAACAGAAGCTCAACCCCTCCAGTAAAGCTGTGCCGAAGGAAAAGGACGATTTTTTCTTTGTGAGGCACTTGCTCGATCCTCATTTGTACCCTATAGATGCCGAACGGGTAGGTGACCTTCTGGATCGAATGGATGCAAAAGTGAAGGTGAGCCGCAATCGTGAGGAAGCATGGAGACATCAGCTTAACGGTGACTTGAAGCGTTGGGCCGAAGATGAATTTTTGGCGAGGTATGCGGATCGTGAAAAAAGCTACGGGCTGGATTATACGGTGAAGCCTGATATTCGTCCTTCAGATATTCCTGCACCAGCCATAGAGATGTTCCTGCTCACCGCGATGCGAGTGGGTTCGACCGATGCCGATGCACGGCAGAAATATTTGGAGATCGCTTCACAGCTAGGCTCGGAGCAGGCCGCCCAGTGGCTCAAGAGCGGATCAGGTAGCATTCCAGCGCTATACACAAGCGAGCGTGTCACCTGTAAAGCGAATGATATTTTGCAAACGCTGGAGGTTCATATTCGTTCGGAGGAAGAAGAGAGCTACAGGGAAGCGCTCGTATATGTATGCGATATTTTACAGAAGGGCTTTACCAAGGAATATCGCCTGAAGCTCAAGAGCAAGGTGAAAAATATCCTGCCTGTGCCCAAGCTGGCTAAATCCACGTTGCATCGTTTTTTTGCCAATGCACTGGAATATCCAGCTCTCTACCCGCTACTGGCTGAATATGCAGATATCGCGATGGAAGAGTTCAAGTGGTACAACGATGTGGATCCGGGAGAAAAATCGGCGATGCCGGGCACCTATGCGGTGATGGGACTGGGCCTGAAAGGAACGGACTATTTTCCATTGGTGATTCGCTATATGAAGCTGGTGGACACGGAGCATCAGTCGGTACAGGACGGCTACGCGGCTGCTTTTGCCGAAGCGCATGGACTGACACCGGACACGATTCCAGTTTGGACGAAGATTCTTCTGGCAGGCAACCAAAGTGCCAAGCCGTTGAAGTCGTCCGGAATCCAAAATGTGGAGCAGGCACAGGTGCTGGTCGAGGAGCTTGAGAAGCTGGACGATTACGACAAAGAGCTGCTCGTTTACCGAATTTGGGGCGGCGAGAAAAAGCTGAAAAGCAGTCTGAAACAGGCTAATCCTGAGGTAAAAGCACTGCTGGAATCTCTTATTCCATAAAAGCATTGTATTCGTGGTAATACTGAAGTCCCTGTGCGATGCGGTGGATGTCAGGCTCGTTGCCGCTGCGGCGTAGCACTTCAATGACATCCTGCACGGTCGCTATCTCCAGCCATGTCTGTGCATGGTGATCGGGAAGGGAAGCGGGAATACTTTCATCGCGGTGATTGGTGACGGTGAGACCTGCATCCTCCAGCTCCCATAGCTCTTCCTCAGGGATGATATAATAGGTGGTATTGACAGGATTGCTCTGAAAACGTTCCAGATTGGTGAATACCCATTCATTCATACCGCTCACGCTCAGAGATTCATCCTTGAAGCGTTTCTGTTCCATCCTCGTCAGGCCAGCTCTTCCTGAATGATTTCTGTTTTCAGACCTTTGGCGCTTGTAATCGTAATACTAATCGCATCAAAGCCGTTCCGCTTCGCCTCTTCAAAATCGCATAGCTTGCCGTTGATCAGCTCAAGCTGCCCATCCTCATCCACATCGTCTGAAAATTCATCATCCCAATCGACATTGTAATAAGCGGTCACGCTCACCTCAAACGTATCCTCACCGTCTTCATCTAAATAGGGTAAAAGGGGAGTGCGGTTGTTCTGCTGTTCCTCCGTATATACTTCGCATAGCAGTGCGTCGTAACCGTGTCGGGTTCCGTCAAATATCACGATCTGTTCGCCCGTGACCGTATCCTCCGCAATCATGAGCTGAGGTGCAAATTCAGTCACGGCGATCAGCTCGTCCATCCACTCTCCATAATAAAAAATATGAAATTTCGTATGTCCGGCCTGAGAACGGAGCTTTCCTGTCCATTCCTGCTCGATCCATGTGTCTGGGTTCTCGGGTACAGCCCATCCCTCCAAATAAGCAGGTCCCAATCGATATTGTTGTGTTTCTGTCATAAGTATCCCCTTCCTTTCTCACGGATATTTTTCATATTATGAATAGAGTAACGATTTTATTGTCCTCGTCCACGTCTACTTTTACGGTAATTCCCAGCTTGTCCTTGAACAGTCTACTGATATTGATGTAGTTATCTTTCACAAGACTGCTTGATCCACCAGAGCTGCGAGTCATACCTGTTGTGATAATGGAGCGAACATATGCCTTGTCAAGCCTGGCTTCGGGATTATAAGTATAGATGACTTGTTCCTGCTGGTTATAATAATGCTGTAACTGACTGTAATCGTTGGCGTTCTTATAATTCTTCTCTTGCCGAACGTAATCGGGATGATCCAGGGTGTAGTGAATCCTTCCGTCCAGAAAAGGATTTTCTTTGGAGGGCTTGAGTTCATATTGTCCATAGGCTAACTGAAACAAGTATTCTAAGCCGGCGCCTTCCGCCTGATAGTAGAGCTGACGGTCGTCGCCTTTTTTGTCTATAGCGGTAAAGCTGCTGATTACAGGCCAGGCATCATACTTTTCACCCTCCAAGTCCACGGCAACCTTGTACTGTACAAGTACCTTTTCATTTTGAAATAACCCGAAGCTGCTCATGATGAAATAGGCGGGAACACATATTACCCCGATAATAAGTATGAATATAAATATTTTGACTCGCATGAGTAGGTTGATTCTCCTTTGGTTGTCGATTATCTTGACAGTTCCCGCTTGGCAGACACGCCGAATTCCTCATGTTGTAACAATTGCTTCAGGGCATGTTGTGCGAAAGGCAGGTGCTTATGTGAGCACAGCAGCGCAAAGGCTGCTTCCTTGACTAATATGTATGCATCACTGTGGATCAGCTTCAGGGCCAATCCGAGTTCTGCTTCCGAGCAGGGCATCCATGCCAAAGTTTGCAAAGCGGCTATTTGCACATCATCATCTTCGTCAGGCGTGACCAGCAGCTCGCAAATTCCCCGTAAAATGGTCGGCTGCTGGTTGCCATCCGTGTACAGTCCGATGACCTTCAGCGCCTCCATACGAATAAGCTCATCCTCGGACGACTGCTGCGCCAACTGCAACAGAAAAAATCCGTTCGTCATTTTGGGATGATCCAGATCATCATGTGTAAAAGAATGACAGCGCAGCAGCTCCCGAGCCTCCTGTTTATTCATTCAACTCTGCAATCTCCGCACGGATGCCTCTGCACAGGAAGCTGCCTGACAGACCGGTTATTGCATCAATATCAATGACCATGTCCGCTTCTTCATAACGGAAATCAAGCTGTAAAATGATATTTTCCGTTTCCATAGCCGTCAACTCATGTTCCTTTGTTTCTAAAAAAGTAAAGGTCACCGCGTAACGGGATACATTTTCCGTTGAAGACATAGTAAGTAAGGGTTGCTCAGCGGAAGGCGTCAGATCGGGTGATTTGGGTATCAGTACGGTAGGTGGTGATAGTTCAATCGTCAATGTTATCTGGTCCTTTGTGATATCGGCTGCTGTAATGTGGTCATAATGAAAGGGAGGGAAATATCCGAGCTTTTCCACGATTTTATCTGCTCCTTGAATGGAGACGGTCGGTGAGAAAGCCAGTTCAAGCCCGATGGAGCCTGCCAACTGGCTCTCATATTGCGGATTGATACGTAAAAGAGCCTGTTCCGCCCCTACCTCCACAATCGTGCCGATAAAATACTGCTTGCCATGAATCAGAACAATATCATGCGGAACGAACGGCAGTGTGCCCCCGGCTTTGTAATGAATGAGATAATCGTTTTCTTTTTTCTCAACGTTTTGAACCTGAATATGCATAAGTTTCAACCTCCTGATGTTTAGTATAATGGATTTTTCAAGGTTGTGGTAAAGAAAAACAAGTTCATGATTGGAAAACATAATTCATGCCCGGGGTATCTCGTTCAAGCATTTCTTCTATCATAATATATGACATGGCAACTAAATTCATCTTTTGTATCCGTTCATTAAAATGGTTTGGAAACCCGTTCATATTCGCGTATACTAGGAAAGTCATATATGGAACGGCCTGAGCCGCATTGCGGCCGTATGTTTTGGTTACATGAACAGAATCAACGATAACGGATAAGCTCCCTTCCTGAAAAGGGTTGAATGAGAACCGATACAAAAATGGGAATTCTGAACTATGGAACGATGAATGTCATATGGCACATGAACCTATTTTACGTGACACATATTGAATACGGATAAGGGAAGTGAATACCACTTGAAGAATTTTGCAGCATTAGGCGTAGAGCAACATTGGGTAGACGCCTTGAAAGAGCAGGGAATTACAGCACCAACACCTGTACAGCAGGAGTCCATTCCGCTGTTGATGGAAGGTCAGGACGTTATTGCCGAGGCGCATACGGGAACAGGTAAAACGCTTGCGTTTTTACTGCCGATTTTGCAAAAAATGAATCTGGACAAGCGCCATCCGCAGGCGCTCGTGATTGCTCCAACGCGTGAGCTGGCGCTCCAGATTACACAGGAAGCGAACTTATTGGCGGCTACGGAGCCAAGCTTGTCGTTGCTGGCTGTTTATGGAGGCCAGGATGTAGAGCGTCAGCTTCGCAAGCTGAAGGGCGGCGCACAGTTGATTATCGGTACACCCGGACGATTGCTGGATCACCTGAGACGCGGCACGCTGGATCTGAGCGGTGTTAAAATGCTGGTGCTGGATGAAGCCGACCAAATGCTGCACATGGGCTTTCTGAACGATGTAGAGACGATTCTTCAGGAAGTTCCGTACCGGAGACAGACCATGCTGTTCTCCGCTACAATGCCAGCAGGTATCCGCAAACTGGCTCGTGTATATATGAACGAGCCTGTGGATGTAAAAGTGAAGTCTGCTTCTTCCGTTCCGGTGAGCCAAATCCGTCAGGTCGTTGTACAGACGACGGATCGGGGCAAGCAGCAAGCATTAGTGGATATGCTGAATGCAGATCGTCCGTATTTGGCTGTTATTTTCTGCCGTACGAAGCGCCGCGCTGCTGCGTTAAATGAGCAGTTGCAAGAGATGGGCTTCGAGAGCGGCGAGCTTCACGGGGATTTGTCCCAGAACAAGCGTGAGCAAGTAATGAAGGCGTTCCGTGAAGCTAAGCTTCAATTGCTTGTAGCGACCGATGTAGCCGCACGCGGCCTGGATGTGGAAGGCGTAACGCATGTCTTCAACTATGACATGCCGCAGGATGCCGAAAGCTACATCCACCGCATCGGGCGTACTGGCCGTGCCGGAGGCAAGGGTGTGGCGGTAACGCTCGCCACGCCACGGGATGTTCCAGAGCTTCGGAACATCCAGAAGGTTGCTGGTGTCACATTCACCAGCAGCGAGGGCGGCGGGCAGCGTAGACCTGCTGCCGGTACAGCTGAGCGGCAGGATGGAGAACGCCGCTCAGGCAGAAACGACCGCCGTTCCTTCGGCGGCAACGGTTCCGGCGGCGGACGCCGGGGCAGCGGCCGTGAACAGGCTGACCGTCGTGACGGCACAGGCCGTGGCCGCACGGAGCGGGAACAGCCGCGCGAAGGACGCGCAGCTTCCGCAGGCGGCGAACGTCGCTCCAGCCGCAGCAGCGAACGCGGCGGGTATGACCGCAGCAGCGGCGGCTCCACTCGCGGAGGCCAAGGTCGCTCCGTAGGGCAAAGCAGCGAACGCGGCGGGTATGACCGCAGCAGCGGCGGCTCCGCTCGGGGAGGCCAAGGTCGCTCGGCAGGGCAAAGCAGCGAACGCGGCGGGTATGACCGCAGCAGCGGCGGCTCCGCTCGCGGAGGCCAAGGTGGTCGCATTGGACAAGCCAAAGGCGGCCCGCGCGGGACTCAAGGACAGGGAGGCCGTCGCGGACGGTCCAGATAAAGCAAGAGCGTTCTCATAGAACGCTCAACTATGGTTATGATAATAGCCCCGGAGAGGCTCATCTTCCGGGGCTATTATCATCTCCACCCATGCCGCCAACGCGGCAGCATCATAGGATGGAATAAGCGGCATTACTATTTTGGGCAAACAAAGAAAACCAGCAGCATAGCTGCCTTAAAAACAACTGATTAACTTGGCGATAACAGTTGTTTTTAAGATAGATACGGAGGTTATACATCATGCACGAACAGGATATGGGCAAACGCGCTATGGTGTCAGCGTGGATCAGCCTGATCAGCAACATCCTATTAACTGGCATTAAAATCATTACAGGCGTCATGTTCAACAGCAAGGTGCTGGTTGCTGATGGTGTGCATAACGCCGGGGACGTAATCGCCTCGGCAACGGCGCTGGGGGCGATGCGTATATCGAGTCTGCCGCCGGATGAGGATCATCCATATGGTCACGGCAAGGCAGAGGTTATTGGAGCCAGCGTGGTAGCGGTCATTTTGTTCGCAGCCGGCATATTTATCGGCTACCATTCCATTATGGCGCTGTTTGAACCGATGCCGAAGGAACATATACTGGCATTGGTGGCGGCGATCATCTCCCTGCTCTGGAAGCAATGGCTGTATATATATACGATCCGTATCGGAAGGGCAGCCAATAGCCAGGGTCTCATTGCTACGGCCAAAGATCATCTGGCGGACGTGTACGCCTCCGCTGCTGCTGTACTGGGTATCGGTTTGGGCTTGATCGGGGAGCACTGGAGCATTCATATTTTATCCTACGGTGACCCGATTGCCGGGTTTGTGGTCGCATTGCTGGTTCTGAGGCTGGCGTGGGAAATGGGCCGTGAATCCATAGATGTACTGATGGAAAAGGCGATTGCAACCGAGGAAATCGAAAGCTATGCCGAAGCAGCCCTAAGTGTAGCCGAGGTTCAGCGAATTGACCGCATCCGTGCCCGTGAGCACGGTCATTACATTATTGTGGATATCCGCGCTTCTGTGGATGCCTCCCTGACGATTCAGCAGGGACATGATATTATCCGGCTGATCAAAGGGGCCGTGATGAAGCAGGAGCCGAGGGTTTACGAGGTGCTTGTGCATCTTAATCCATGGTACGCGGACACTCCTGACAAAGCTAACCTGGCGCCGCAAGAACATAAGAATAACAGCGTGACAGACAAGGAAAACTACCATTAGTCACAGGTCAATCGTGTACGCTGAACAGACGACGCGAATTGACAGATAACTTGCAGGGAGGGTATGCTTTTATAAGCTGAAAGATGTTGAATAAAAGCGAGGTTACTCGAAAATATGCGAAAAATATTAAAATGGCTGGGCATTTCTGTGACTGCGGCAGTTCTTTTGGTGGGCGGATATTATGCTTACTCTATATATCATTTTACAAATCAAATTTCGGTCGCTACCGGTCAGGATTCGAAATTTAAGCCGCAAGCACAAAGCCAGTCCCCAACGAATGTACAGCCTGTAGAAGTATCTCTTCCCCCAGAGTGGGATGGGAAAGAGAGAGTGAATATTTTGCTGCTGGGCGGCGATTCACGCGGGGAGGATTCAGGACGCTCTGACTCTGTTATGGTTGCTTCTGTTGATCCGGTCACGAAGAAGGCTACGCTCATGTCCATCCTGCGTGATACGTACGTTGATATTCCGGGCCATGGGCAAAGTCGATTGAATGCTGCATTTTCTTACGGCGGGCCTGATCTGACCAGACAAACGGTGAGCGGCCTGCTCGGCATACCGATCCAATACTATGTATACACGGATTTTAACGGCTTTATTGCGCTGGTGGATTCTGTGGGCGGTATTGATTTGGATGTCGAAAAGGATATGTACTACACTTCCAAAGCAGACAAGCACCAGTTTGATATTGATTTGAAAAAGGGAATGCAGCACATGGACGGTAAAACGGCCTTGCAATATGTGCGTTTTCGTCATGATGCCACTTCCGATTTTACGCGTACGGAGCGGCAACGCAAATTTATTACCGAGCTGGGTGGCAAAATCCAGTCGACCTCGTCTCTGATTAAGCTGCCAAGTATTTTAAACAGCATCTCTCCATATATTGAAACGAATCTGAGCACAACGGAAATGCTGCAACTGGCTTCATTGGGCTTTAATATCGACGCCAAAACGATCGCGAAACAGCAAATTCCACCGAATGAGCTGGTGCGAGAGACAACGGTTAAGGGGGCACAGGTGTTGGGTGTGGACCAGAGAAAGCTTAAGAACTTTGTACAAAATATGTTTGAGCAAGAAAACAAACCTGTGACCACAACGACGGATTCCGCTGCAACCAAGACAAACGATACTCCATAACATTCCAAAGCAAGCAAAGTCTGTATGCTGTCGTACAACTTTGTTTGCTTTTGTGTTTATTCGGGTATAACCTTGTATATTTTGATCTAAGAATATATCTTAACGATATGAAGGGTCATTACACTCATTTGCTTAAAGAGAAGGGGAATGTCATGTGGAAACAACTCCGGCATGGAAAGACCGATTCAAAAAGTTTTTTCTGAACAACAAGTTTGTGTTATTCCTGCTGGTACTGCTGCTGATCGGCTTAAATGTATTGGTGCTTACCAAAATTTCGTACATATTTACCCCCGTTATTGTGCTGCTGAAAACGATCATTCTCCCAGTCATTTTGTCCGGAGTTTTGTACTATCTGTTCAATCCGCTGGTTGATGTACTGGAGCGCAACAAGGTCAAGCGGATATACTCCATTATTGTGCTGTATTTGCTCATCATAGGGATCATTACCATCGTGATTACATCGGTAGTGCCCGTGATCCGCGATCAGATTCAGGGATTGATTCAAAATGTGCCTGCATATAGCGAGCAAGTACAACAACAGTTTGAGAAATTAATTGGCAGTGACTTCGTGAACCAGTTCCAAAACACGATTCAAATCAATCCGTCGGAGCTGGCCTCCAAAGCTTCTGAAAAGTTATCTGCCTTCATTAATAATATCTGGGCAAGTTTGGGAAGTTTTTTGGGTGTAGTCACAGAAACGGTGCTTGCGATCGCTACGGTTCCATTTATTCTGTTCTACCTGCTGAAGGATGGACGCAAGCTGCCACAGTCGGTGCTGAAGATGTTCCCGCCTATGTTTCGTAAAGAGACTGATCGCATTATGACCGAAATGAATCATCAGGTCAGCTCATATATCCGGGGGCAGATTATTGTCAGCTTCTGTATCGGGGTGCTGTTGTATATCGGCTACTTGATCATCGGACTGGACTATTCTCTGACGCTTGCCGTCATTGCGTCCTTTACGAGCGTTGTTCCTTATTTGGGACCTGTGATTGCCATTACGCCTGCATTAATTGTAGCTTTGGTAACATCTCCGGTTATGCTGCTCAAAATGGTCATTGTATGGACAGTCGTACAGCTCATTGAGGGTAAATTTATTTCTCCGCAAATTATGGGCAAGTCTCTCCGGGTGCATCCAATCACGATTATCTTTGTCATTCTGACGGCGGGCAATCTGTTTGGAGTGGTAGGGATTATACTGGCGGTTCCGGGCTATGCTGTATTGAAGGTTATCGTCACACATCTGTTTAGTTTCTTTAAAAAGCGTTCTCATCTTTATGAAGCGGATAAAGTGAAGGCGAGCCTCAACGAAAAATAAACATTTCCAATTCCTGTGTGAAATCAATTTTTCAGGGTAAATCAAATTGAGTCCTCTTGGGTAACTGTGGCTTCTCGTGCTATAATTAATGCCTATTCTTATTCCCAAACAGAAAGGTCAGACTTTATATGATAAAACTCAGCATTCTTGACCAATCTCCGGTATCGGAAGGCATGACGCATGCGCAAGCATTACAAAAGACCGCTGAGCTTGCTATAGAGGCGGAGCGCTTGGGCTATCATCGCTTTTGGGTATCAGAGCATCATGCTGCCTCTAATCTTGCTGGTTCCAGCCCGGAGGTATTGATTTCGCATCTGGCCGCTCGTACCCGGGCAATTCGAGTGGGATCAGGGGGTGTGATGCTGCCGCATTACAGCGCTTATAAAGTAGCGGAAAACTTCCGTGTACTGGAGGGCTTGTACCCGGGGCGCATGGATTTGGGCCTGGGACGTGCCCCGGGAGGCATGCCAATCGCTACCAGAGCCTTGCAGGAGGGCAAAATTAGAGGTGGCGTCGATCTGTACCCTGAGCAGTTGGATGACCTGCTAGCTTATTTGCATGATAGTACAGGCAGTGAGCATCGCTTCGGCTCATTACAGGCGATGCCGCTCGTAGAAACCGTGCCAGAAATGTGGCTGCTAGGCTCCAGCGGCGACAGTGCAGGGCTTGCAGCCGAACGCGGCGTGGGCTTCGCATTTGCGCAGTTCATCAACGGCGAAGGCGGCACAGGAGCGATGAAGGAGTATCAGGAGCATTTTAAGCCTTCGCAGCATAGTGACCGTCCACGTTCGCTTGTCGCTGTATTTGCTATCTGTGCGGATACCGAAGAGGAAGCCAACCGATTGGCTTCCAGTATGGACCTGTCCCTGGTGTTGCTAGAGCAGGGAATGCGTTCCGCTGGCACACCTTCCGTAGAAAAGGCATTGGCCTATCCGTATACGCCATATGACCGGATGCGCATCCGCGAGAATCGCAAGCGTATGGTGGTTGGCTCACCCGAGCAGGTGAAGCACCAAATTGAGCAATTGAGTGAGGCTTATCATACACAGGAAATCATGGTGGCAAGTATTATTCATGACTTTGACGCCAAGTTGAAATCCATACGTCTCATGGCTGAAGCATTTGGGCTGCGTTCTGTACAGTCTTGATGTTGTCTGCCGGATATTAGAAGATCACAGCTTTGAGGAGCTGTGGTCTTTTTTTGTGAATTTTCGGGTCATTTTCCGTGAAATGATTCCTATGCTAAGGGAATATGCCAATCAATACTTGATAATGATTATCAATATCTTTATTATATAAAGATAGAATGAAGTTTTGATGAATAACGTGCGTTAAGCCCGTGACTATATATTAGATAAGGGAAAGGAATGATTCCGAATGTTTCGTCTGAAAACGGCTAATCTGGATATTGCTTATGAAGATCGGTTGATTGTGGAGGATCTGAACGTTGAAATACCGCAAGGGAAAATCACAGCATTGGTGGGCGCAAATGGCTCCGGCAAGTCCACCATTCTGAAGACGATGGCTCGCATCATGAATCCTAAAGGCGGCAGCGTTCTGCTCGATGGTAAATCCATTCATAAGCAATCCACCCGGGAGGTAGCGAAGCAGTTGGCTATTTTGCCGCAAAATCCGACTGCACCGGAAGGATTGACTGTGACGGAACTGGTATCTTACGGACGTTTCCCCTATCAAAAAGGCTTTGGCTCTATGAAAGCAGATGATCGTAAAATGGTAGAGTGGGCCATTCAGGTGACAGGAATGAGCGAGTTCCACGATCGCCCGATCGACCAGCTTTCTGGCGGGCAGCGCCAGCGTGCATGGATTGCCATGGCGCTTGCGCAGGATACGGATATTTTGTTTCTGGATGAACCGACTACCTTTTTGGATATGGCGCATCAATTGGAAGTGTTGCATTTGTTAGAGTATTTGAACACTTCGGCTGAACGTACCATTGTCATGGTCGTGCATGATTTGAACCATGCAGCCCGGTACGCCCAGCATATGATCGCGATCAAAAAAGGGAAGGCCGAGGCTGTAGGAACGCCAACCGAGGTCATGTCCCCTGACGTGCTGCGCGAGGTGTTCGGTATTGAAGCAGATATCGTAACAGATCCTCGTACAGGTGTACCGCTGTGTCTTCCATATGCTTTGGCCGGACAACCAGCGGTAAGCCAAGCCGCAAAGGGATTGAAACTGGAAGAGAATCAACTGGTGGGCTCCGTTTCCGAGCGGCGTGAAGCCAGACCACAGGTAGCGGCAAGAGGATAAAGGAGACCTAATGAAACCACTGGATTATGATCAGCTTGAGCAATTAGCGCGAATAGTGACAGACACACCTGAAGATGCGGTATACTCCGGGCCCGTGGCAGAATGGCTTGAACCGGATAAGCTTGGCTCTGTGATGGAGTATTATGGTGAGTTGCTGCGTGCGGAAGACGGCTTGACCACAGCCGTTTATTTTGTAAACCAGCTGCGAGGTCTTGTGTTTGCTCAGCATTTTATGGTGTCTTTGTGTGAACGCCGTCTCGATCTGTCCGTTTCCAATCTCAGATTTCATATTTGTTATCAAGGGAAATATCCCGCCATCAGCTTTCAGGTCATCGACCAAACAGAGCTGGACAACAACAGGCAAGACGAGCATCATTCATCCGGTCAAGCGCAGCAGGTGTTGCGTGACTTTTACAGCTTGCAGATCAGACCGATACTGGAGGCGATGGCTTCGGCAGGAGGTGCATCTGTTGGACAGATGTGGGGACAATTTCCGCTGACTTTGCTGTATTTTAAGGATAGAGTCCAGCCATCGCTAACCGATCCACAGGATGTGGAGCATTTTGAACAAGATTATGATTATGTGACACGGGAGCTGGAGGGAGAGGTATTCGGGCGTAAAAGAAACCCGTTTACGGTTCGTCTTGTTGAGCTGGATAACCCTTACCGTCCCGGTGAGAAGGCATATATGAAACCGTCCTGCTGCCAATATTACAAGACAGGTGGAGGTCAGCGGTATTGTTTTGCGTGTCCAAGGATGTCTGTTTCAGAACGTGAAGAACGCAGACTCGAAGTGGTGGCGTCTCGCTAAAGTCGAGGGATGTTGGCGTGTCTGTCTCGTTTTGGGTAAAATAGGTGATGAAACTTAAACCAAGCGAAACAAAGGAGGGTGCTATATGTCTGTCTATTCACATCATGCCGTAACACCAGCGAATCAGGAGGTTCCTCTGGATACCTACACCGGTAAGGTGCTGGTCATCGCGAATACCGCAAGCAAATGCGGACTTACCCCGCAATATGGGGATTTGCAAAAGCTATATGATGAATATAAGGATCGGGGACTGGTTGTATTAGGCTTCCCTTGTAACCAATTTGGCGGTCAGGAGCCGGGCAGCAGCGAGGAAGCGGCTGAATTTTGCCAACTGAATTACGGGGTTAATTTCCCGGTATTCGCTAAAGTGGACGTTAACGGTCCGGATACAGCACCTCTGTTTGAATATTTGAAAAAGCAGCAGCCTGGAGAGCAGGAAGATGGCACGATTCAATGGAATTTCACGAAATTCATTGTGGATCGTGAAGGTGTGCCTGTGGGGCGCTTTGAACCCAAGGAATCACCAGAGGCGATGAAAGCGGCTATCGAGCAACTCCTGTAATAGCTTCCAGCTTAGTCAGAAATATACGTTTAGATAAGGTCGAATCTTCGTTGTTTTCCGAGATTCGGCCTTTTTTCGCTTTCTGTATTTCACATTTGATTGTTCGTTGCAGTAGCATTTGGAAGCCTGATAAAAAGGCATAATCAAGCCCCATACGGGAAAAACTGAATGAAGCAAAGAGGCGTTGCAGCAAACGACTAACGTTGTATCTTCCTGACTTTAAAAAATGTGGACAAATTGTGAATATCATAAATAGCTATTGTAATGTGAAAAATATCACACTATAATAAGTGCATGAAGTGAAATAAATCACAATCAACAAAGTAGTTACGTGAAACAATTCACAATTATTATACATTTTATGCCCACACCAAGGAGGAATTCAACATGAAAGTAGCAGTTATCGGATGTACACACGCAGGTACGGCAGCCATCGTCAACACAGCCAAATGCTATCCAGATGCAGAAATTACCGTTTACGAGCGTAATGACAATATTTCGTTTTTATCCTGTGGTATTGCACTGTACGTAGGTGGTGTCGTCAAAGATCCGCACGGATTATTTTATTCTTCCCCGAATGAACTGGCTGAGCTGGGTGTCGTGACCAAGATGCTTCATGAGGTAACGAATGTCGATACAGCAGGTAAAACGCTGCAAGCACGCAATCTCCAAACAGGAGAAGAATTCACGGACACCTTTGATAAATTGATTGTAACTACAGGCTCGTGGCCTATTATTCCGAAGCTGGAAGGTATTGAGCTCGATCATATTCTGCTCTGCAAAAACTATAATCATTCCAATGACATCATTGAGAAAGCCAAGCATGTACAGAACATTACAGTTGTCGGAGCCGGATATATTGGTGTTGAGCTGGTGGAAGCTTTTCAAATGAACGGTAAGAACGTTACGCTGATTGACAGCGCGGATCGTATTTTGAATAAATATTTGGACCCGGAATATACAGACCGAATTGAAGGTTCCTTGAAGGAACATGGCATCAAGCTGGTGCTGGGAGAAACAGTGAGCCGTTTTGAAGGAAGTAACGGTAAGGTGAATAAAGTGGTTACATCCAAAGGAGAATATGAAACAGAGCTTGTTATTCTCTGCATCGGCTTCCGTCCTCAAACGGATCTGCTTAAAGGTCAGGTAGACATGCTGCCCAACGGCGCGATCATTGTGGACAATTATATGCAAAGCAGCTGCCCGGACGTATTTGCCGCAGGCGATAGCTGTGCAATACGCTACAACCCGACAGGCAAAACGGCTTATATTCCATTGGCAACCAACGCTGTTCGTATGGGTACGCTGGTGGCACGCAATTTGGTTCAGCCGACCATTGCCTATATGGGAACACAGGGAACTTCGGGTATTAAAATTTATGAAGATAATATTGCAGGAACAGGTTTGACGGAAGCGGCAGCAGCGGACGAAGGCATGGCTGTAGAGGCTGTAACCATTGAGGACAGCTACCGTCCTGAATTTATGCCAACCTCGGAAAAGGTACTGCTGAAGGTTGTATATGAGCAGGAAACACGGAGAATTGTCGGGGCACAAATTATGTCGAAGGTAGATTTGACCCAATCGATTAATACCCTGTCGGTGGCGATCCAAAATCATATGACCATTGATCAACTGGCCTTTGTGGATTTCTTCTTCCAGCCGCATTATAATAAGCCTTGGAATTTCTTGAATGCAGCGGGTTTGCAAGCATTGCCGCTGATATCTGAACGGAAGCCAGTTACCGTATAATTCATTTTGTCTGTGACATTGTTCATAAGTTTGTCAACAATATGAGACGTACAGATGAATCCTTATAGTACAATATAGAGAGCATAAGGATTAGGGGGTAAGTGATTTATGGATTTGTTTTATATCCTTTTTCTTGTAGCCGTGGCGCTGGTAGGACTCGGAGGAGTTATTTGGTTCCTGAGGGCAGTTGAAAAGGAAGAATATAACTAAATCATAGGCACTTAGTGGCGCGGTAGATGCAAGAATACACGAAAAACAGTCCTTTATCCAAGGGCTGTTTTTTTAATATTCATTAAAGTGATTTTTTTCACAAACAAAATCACTGATTTTAAATAAAATATGAGAGAGAACATTCGAGTGAAAAGATGTTAAAGGAGCGGAATATATGGCAAGTTATAAACCGGGGCAGATTGCTGAAAAGACGGTGGAAACAGGAGTGGCCAAAGCGAACAATCCATGGACTGTGGCAGTGGTATTGGGATTTTTGGCAGGTGCATTTATTGCGCTTGGATTTTTGCTGGATATACGTGTTATCGCAAGCGCGCCCAAAGAATGGGGAAGTATTGCTACTTTTATTGGAGCAGCCGTGTTCCCTGTAGGTCTGGTATTGGTATTGATCGGAGGCGGAGAATTGCTGACCGGTAATATGATGGCTGTGCCACTGGCGAGATGGGCAGGACGGATCAAGACCGGGGCGATGTTCCGTAATTTGGCGATTATTACGCTTAGTAATTTTGCGGGCGCGTTGTTTGTTGCCTTTTTCTTTGGTCATGTGCTGGGTTTAACCGAGACAGGACCTTATTTGGACAAAGTGGTGGATATGGCGGGACACAAGCTGCATGAAAGCTTTTTGCAATCGTTTATATCCGGTATTGGATGTAACTGGCTGGTAGCGCTGGCTGTATGGCTGGCGTATAGCACGGATTCGATCGGTGGCAAAATTATGGGGATCTGGTTCCCGACGATGGCCTTTGTAGCTATCGGATTCCAGCACGTTGTAGCCAATATGTTTCTGATTCCGGCGGCTATTTTCGCAGGTCATTTTTCATGGGCAGATTATGTCATGAACTTCATTCCGGTTTGGCTGGGGAATTTGGTGGGAGGAAGCATGTTCGTAGCTGGAGCTTACTGGTTGGCATATTTGAAAAAGCCTCATTCCGCTGTACATTCTGTGAATGATTCATCTCAGGCATCTTCATCTACTGCAACAACTCCGTTGAGTGACCATGCTTGATTAAGCAGCGCTTTGGAAAAATGGGAACAAAGTAAATCCGCCATGACAGGTCCGGGGGAACGAAACCTGTCATGGCGGATTTTTTTGGGAGTGGTCCATGATTTGGCATGGAGGATGAGTGTGCTCTCGTCCATAATGCCTTGATCTCTTTTACCCTTGGTATTCATTACTGAAACAGGTATTGTCAAAAATAATATAGAATATTAGAAATCCGTTTTGCTGTGAGCAGCAAGCGGATTTTTTGAGCTTTGTGGACGGATTTGGGTTGGAAAAATCCTTCTCTTGCCATAGGACATAGCTGTATATATGATAAGAACAGTGTAATTTTTGGAAACGGTAATGGAAAGGAGCATCAACATCATGGATCATCGCAACAGCGCGTCTCCTGAGGCTGTGCTTCAGCAAGACTTGCAAGGGAGGCAGCGAGTGACGGAGCGTACGGACGGTATTTTTCCGGCTGTATGTCCGCTGGATTGCCCGGATACGTGCGGGCTCCTGCTTCACAAGGAAGATGGAAAGATCGTCAAGGTGACCGGTAATCCGGATCATCCTATTACGAAGGGGGCCATTTGCAACAAAGTTCGCAATATGACGGAGCGAGTGTATGACCCCGAACGGCTGCTCTATCCGTTGAAGCGTGTAGGTCCCAAGGGGCAAGGGAAGTTCGAACGAATTAGCTGGGAGGAGGCAGTGGATACCATTACAGGCCGCTTCAAGGAACTGATTCGCACGGACGGACCGGAATCTATTCTCCCCTACAGCTTTTACGGCAATATGGGCGTGTTGAGTGTGGACGGGATGGATCGCCGTTTTTTCAATGCGCTGGGTTCAAGCCAACTGGACCAGACGATTTGCAGTGTGGCTGGGAATGAAGGCTGGGCATCCGTCATGGGTTTTAAGGGTGGCACCAGTCCGGAGGATACAGAGGATGCTGACCTCATTATTGTATGGGGTGGAAATGTCATCAGCACCAATATGCATCAAGTGGTATTGGCTGAGAAGGCACGTAAAAAAGGTGCCAAGGTGATCGTCATTGATGTCCACCGCAATCGGACAGCGCAATGGGCGGATTGGTTCATTCCGCTCTACCCGGGAACGGATACTGCGCTCGCGCTGGGTGTTATGCACGTACTGTTCGAGCAAGGGCTGACGGACGATGAATTTTTGCGCCGCTATACGGTCGGTCATGAGGAACTGCGCGAGCATGTGAGGGCATATACCCCGCAGCGGGTCTCACGTATTACAGGTGTGCCGGAGGCAGATATTATTCGTCTGGCGGAGATGTATGGACAGGCACGAGCGGCGTATATCAACATTGGCAACGGGCTTCAACATCACGATAATGGCGGCATGAATGTACGCGCGGTTACATGCTTGCCAGCGCTCACCGGGCAATGGCTGAAGCACGGCGGGGGAGCATCACGTTCCAATGGGGCTTACGGCAAATTCAACGGTGCCAACCTGGCGCGTCCTGATCTGCGTAAGAACCCGGATGCCCGGGCGATCAACATGAACCAAATCGGCGAAGCGCTGCTACAGAAGGACGAGCCGATCAAGGCGCTGTTCGTGTATTGCAGCAATCCGGTTGTCGTAGCACCTGATGCTGATCGGGTGACGCAGGGGTTTGAACGGGAGGATCTGTTTACGGTCGTTCACGACCTGTTCCTCACCGATACGGCCCGCTATGCGGATATTGTACTGCCTGCGGCGTCTTCTTTTGAAGGCACAGACCTGTATAAATCGTATTGGCATCATTATATCCAGATGCAGGCGCCTGTCATTGCACCACTCGGGGAAAGCAAAAGCAACTATGAGCTGTTTAGCCTGCTCGGACAGGCTATGGGCTTTGACGAGGCTGCTTTCACGGAAAGTGAAGAGGACATGGTCGCGGGTGCACTTGATAACCCGACGAATCCTTATCTCAACGGTGTGACTTTGGAAGCCTTAAAAAAGTCACCTTTTGTCAAACTGGACATGACGCCAAAGGCTACCTATCTGGATCGTCTGACTACGCCTTCGGGCAAGATTGAGCTGTATTCGGAAAAGATGAAGCAAGCGGGTCTGCCCGCGATGCCTTCGTATGTGCCGCTGATTGAAGGATACGACGGAGAGCATCGACCGCAAGCGGACGAGCGGTTTCCGCTGATGTTTATTTCGCCGCCGAATCATAATTTTCTGAATTCCACGTTTGCAAATTTACCCAAGCATCAGCGGCTGGAACGGGAGCCTTTGCTGCAAATTCATCCGGAGGATGCTCAGGCAAGAGACATCGCGGACGGTGA
Source organism: Paenibacillus sp. RC21 (assembly GCF_044907935.1). Lineage (NCBI taxonomy): Bacteria > Bacillati > Bacillota > Bacilli > Caryophanales > Paenibacillaceae > Paenibacillus > Paenibacillus sp. RC21. Next base: position 225,644 of record NZ_JBIYCS010000004.1, on the reverse strand, counting down.
TCCGGTTACTGTATGGAACGACCGGGGAACGTATGAGCTGAAAGCCAAAGTCACGGATCTGATGCTGCCTGGTACGGTGATTAGCCAAGGGTTATGGTGGGAAGGTAAAGGACGCAGACAGCGTGCCAATGTGTTAACCTCTGACCGACTGTCGGATATGGGGCGGGGGGCTACTTTCTTTTCAACGGTGGTGAATGTGAAGCGTCAATGAGATAATGTTTTTTTATGGTGTCAGATGCTAAAGGAGAAACAGAATATATGAAATGGTTGGATTCTTATCCGAAAGAAGTGAAAGTGTTTCTTGTCGCCAGCCTGATTAATTCCGCCGGAAGCTCTCTAATGTGGCCGTTGGTTAGCATGTATGTGTTTGACGAGCTGCACCGCAGTATGGGAGATGCGGGGATTGCGATTTTGGTGCAGTCCCTGGGCGGGATTTTTGGTCAGGTGCTAGGAGGAGCCCTTTATCACCGCATTGGGGCCAAAAAACTGATTGTCGGCTCGCTGGCAATGAACGCGTTGGGACTTCTCACGCTTCCATTTACCAGCGGTCACTGGGTTGCGTTTGTTATTATGATGGGCTTTATCGGCTTTTTTAATGTCGTATCTGTGCCCGCAATTCAGGCATTTGTAGGTTTTCGCTTTGCTGACCGTCGTGGAGAGCTGTTCAACATTATCTATGTTGCCAATAATATAGGGGTGGCGTTGGGTACGGGACTGAGCGGCGTTCTGGCTGATCTCTCTTATCAGCTCAGCTTTGTCATGAACGGGATTACCTCTGCGGTATTTGCCGGGTTTTTCTGGTTCTATCTGAGCAGGGTCGACCGGGAAGAGGGGGAAGTTCAGCTCAGCAAGTCCGTGAAGAAAAGAACAGAGGAAATACCAGCGCGGCTGCTTTTCCGTGATACCAGGCTGTATCTCTTCGTTGGGTTGGGCTCGCTCTTTTTATGGTTCGGTAATTCGCTCTGGAATACGGGCGTATCTCCATATATTATTGAGCAGGGCTTGCCTAAAACGATGTACGGGCTACTATGGACACTGAACGGTGTGCTTATTTTTGCTGCACAGCCGATTATTTTCTGGCTCAAACGTCTTTATGCCCGTCACGCTTCGGCTCAAATGACGTGGGCAGGGGGATTTTATTTGGCAGCTTATATCGTCATGTTAGGCACACAGAACTATACGGGGATGATATTCGCCATGGTTTTGGCGACCCTGGGAGAGATGCTGATCGCACCAGCGGTTCCGGCATTTTTGTCCGACCATGGAGGTCGGGGAGCACCCTTTTACATCGGGTTAGTCGGGGGGATTGGCGCTGCCGGACGGGTGATGGGGCCTTATATTATGGGGAGGCTATATGATGGCGGAGGTCTGCCACCCACACTTTGGCTGGCAGCGGGCGTGGCGGTTTTGTCCATCCTGTTCTTTATTCTGCATAGCGGATTGAACCGTTCCCGCTGTGAAGAGGATGCTTTTGAGACTACTACGTCCAAGGCAGACGTTTCCAGTACTTAAGTCCTAATAAAGACTGTGACAAGCCCGTGATTATGGTACAATAAATGACGAATGGTTGCTGCCTATACTTCAGGAACGCCTTCACAGGAAGGATTGAAAGAAATTGCTTACAAGTCAACCCCTGACGATACGTCATTCGGAGATGAAGGATGCTCCTGATCTGATTGCGCTGGATGAATTGGTATGGAATGAACGAACGGCCCCCGCCTCGCTGTCATGGAAGTCGCGTGGGGAGTTTTTGCGCAATACGCCTCCGGGCTCTCAACTGGTCGCTATCGAACAGGGAGTGCTCTGCGGTTATATCGGATTTCGTTCTCCAACGCTGTTGGCTAGTAATTGCCATGTGTTAGAAATAAATATAGCCGTGCATCCAGCCTATCACCGCAACGGTATTGGGATGGCGCTTATGAACGCCATGAAGGATATTGCAGCCGCTGAGGGCATTCGCAAATTAAGCTTGCGGGTACTCTCGTGCAACACGGAGGCCCTAATGTTTTATGAAAAATGCGGATTCTCGATCGAAGGACGTTTGCATGAGGAGTTTTACATAGCGGGCCAATTCGTGGACGATGTGTTAATGGCCTATTTCTTAAAATAGACATGGATTCTATAGCTCAATCAGCTTCTTATAGCATCCTATAAGCCGTTCATAAGGAACAGCGCCGCAGACCCTAAACGGGTTGCGGCGCTGTTTTATGGTGCAAGGTTACCGAAGCTGTTTCCACTCGCTCTGGAGCATGCCGTACACAGCATGGTTCATATAGCCGTCGGGCAGCAGTTCCGCTTCGCGGATAATACCTTCGAGCACGAAGCCCAGACGCTCCGGGATCCCCCGGCTGCGGCGGTTGGTGGTGGCGCAACGGATTTCGATCCGGTGAAGGTCCAGCTCTATCAGCGCATACTCGATGAATACGCGGCATGCGCTGGTCATAAGACCTTGTCCTTCGTAACCGTGTCCAAGCCAGTATCCAATGCTGACCGAACGGTGAGTCCAATTGACTTCATGGTAGCTGATGATGCCAGCCAACTCATTATCCAGCCAGATTCCGGCGGTCACGCTGCCGTTCTCTGCGGCTTGCTTTAAGGCGCTCTGCACAAACTGCTCTGTGTGGCTGACTTCCGTAGTGGAATCCACCCATGGAAGCCACTGACGCAGGCGGTCACGGGACATTTCGATCAGCTCAAACAGAGGCTGCACATGCTCCTTGGTGAGCGGACGAAGGACGGTGCGTTCGTCCAACGCGTATGTAAACATGATTGATCCCCTCTTTCACTCGGAAAATCGCTAAACCAGCCAGTCTAGCATTTAATCCCATGCTACCTTATTCTGCGAGAGTCGTCAAAATGGAGAGGAAGCTGCAAACTCAATAGGTCCCACCCGGAACCGTCCATGCTCATATACATACTTCAGCTCCAAATCCCCTACAAATTCGGTTGGGGATACGCTGCCCGATACGGTGGCGCGTAGAGGACGTTGTTCGGCATCGTACATGACGACAGAGCTGAAATCGAGGCGGTCTGTAAAATGGGCTGGATCATCGTAAAACGCCGATGCTTTAGGGTCGAGCGTGTGTGTGATGCCATCAATCGTGACTGTAATATGCACCTGCTGGTTGTGGTCACACAATTCTACACTGCTGTGAACCCGCCGGGACACAGCATCTGCCGCCGATTCAACCGGATATTCGTCCATGGTCTGTGCGTTGACGATATGAAGCTCCTGCAATTCGACACCTGTGCCTGAGGCGAGGGTCAGGATGACTACAGCTTCGTGAACGCCATCGCCGTTTACATCCGTATAGTACAACTGTGGTGCGGTGGCGACATCTGCTGAGCCTGACCATGCGAATGTACGACGCTGCTGGCCGATTTTCAGCGTGGCTGTACGGAATAGCCCCTGGGACGGCTCCTCAACATACAATTTTACGGATGAGTCTTCAGGAGCGACGGCTAACGGACGCGATTGTATGGGTTCAGGTGCCGGATCCGGTGAAGGATGACCGGAAATTATACTGGAAGAGGACAAAAGCATAGACAGCAGGATCACGATGAGTAGCTTAAACACGGGTGGGTTCTCCTTTTCCGGGTAAAATAAAAGATATATACACTATAACGAATTTATTTGTCAGAAATGTTAACTCTTTTTCATAACTTGTTACTTTTTGGGCTGAAGAGGGCATAAGGTTTTTCATTTTATTGAGTTATGCGGTGTGAAAGGGTATATTTAAGGGAACAGATTTTGTACAGATTACACGGAAGAAAGGTTGATTAGCGTGGAGAAGCCGATCACTCCCCCCAATTTTATTAAGAGTGTCATTGAAGAGGATTTACGTACCGGTAAGGTAAAGGAAGTTGTTACACGATTTCCACCGGAGCCGAACGGATATTTGCACATTGGACATGCCAAAGCCATCTGGATCAATTTCTCGTTGGGAGATGAATTCGGAGGACGCACCAACCTGCGTTTTGACGATACGAATCCGGCGAAGGAAGACACGGAATACGTAAACTCCATTCAGGAGGACGTGAAGTGGCTGGGTTACGAATGGGAGGAGAAACATTTTGCCTCCAACTATTTTGACGAAATGTACAAGCGCGCCGTTTTGCTGATCCAGAAGGGTAAAGCCTACGTGGACGATCAAAGCGCGGATCAAATCCGCGAAACTCGTGGCACACTGACCGAACCGGGGCAAAACAGTCCTTACCGTGAACGTAGCGTGGAGGAAAATTTCAAGCTGTTCGAAGAAATGCGTGCAGGGAAATACCAAAACGGTGAAAAGGTGCTGCGTGCCAAAATTGATATGGCTTCGGGAAACATTAATTTACGTGATCCGGTGATTTACCGTATTTCGCATACCGAGCATCACAACACGGGTGACAAATGGTGCATTTACCCGATGTATTCCTACGCTCATCCGCTAGAGGATGCCATCGAGGGTGTAACGCACTCGCTCTGTTCGCTGGAGTTTGAGGATCAGCGTCCGTTGTACGATTGGGTTGTAGCCGAATGCGAGATGGAAAAGGTACCGCACCAATACGAATTTGGACGGTTGAACCTGGCTCAAACCGTAACCAGCAAGCGTAAGCTCAAGCTTCTGGTAGATGAGAAGCATGTAGACGGCTGGGATGATCCGCGTATGCCAACGATTTCCGGCTTGCGCCGCCGTGGCTATACGCCGGAAGCGATCCGCAGCTTTGTATATGAGACGGGCATTTCCAAAGCCTATGGCGTGATTGACCTGCAAGTGCTGGAGCATTTTGCACGTGAGGACTTGAAGCTACAGGCACCTCGTACAATGGCGGTCATTGATCCGTTGAAGGTGGTCATTACGAACTATCCTGAAGGACAGGTTGAAATGCTGGAAGCGGAAAACAACACGGAAAATCCGGAGCTGGGCATACGCCAAATTCCGTTTTCGCGTGAGATTTATATCGAGCGTGAGGATTTCATGGAGAATCCGCCGAGCAAATACTTCCGCCTGTTCCCAGGCAATGAAGTACGCCTCAAGCATGCTTATTTCATCAAATGTAACGATGTCATTAAAGATGCGGATGGTCATGTAACGGAAATCCATTGTACCTACGATATAGAAACCAAGAGCGGATCCGGCTTCACCGGACGTAAAGTCAAAGGCACAATCCATTGGGTGGAGGCTACTCAGGCCGTTCCTGCTGAATTCCGCCTGTATGAGCCTTTGATTAACGCAGAAGATCCGGAAGCGATTGAAGAGGATGGAACGGAAAAAACCTTCCTCGACCAATTGAATCCGAACTCTCTGGAAATTGCTCACGGCTTTGTCGAGCCGAATATGAAGGAAGCACAATCGCAGGACAAGTTCCAATTTTTCCGTCATGGTTATTTCAGTGTCGATCCGAAGCTTTCCAAGCCGGGTGAGCCTGTATTCAACCGTGTAGTATCACTGAAAAGCTCTTTCCAATTGCCCAAGCAATAGTTATTGGACAGCGTGGGACGAATGGTGGCCTCGTGTGACCAAGTCAAAAAGGAGTCTGCCATCGGCAGACTCCTTTGCTTTACGCTCACGGGCTCCATATATAATGATAGTTGGCGATACTAGACATCCCTGTCTGTAAGGGGCAAGCAAGAGAAGAAAAGGGTGTTATATTCCTCGGGTGTTGTTAAGGGGCTTCTTCTGCTTGTTTGTGGTCTTCGGCATGACAGGGCTTGTAACCGTTCTTGTACAGCATATACCACATGATGGCGAATCCTATAAAGCCGAGCAAGGCAAAGAAGACACCTGCATTGTACATCATTTCGCCACCGAAATTCTGGAACAGCCAGCCTCCTGCAAAGCCTGCTACAATGCCAGATATCCCACTCCACGTCAACGTATATACGGCCTGCCCGGATGAGCGGTAAGCTATCGGTGTGAACAGGACGGTCAACTGGGTGCCTACATAGAAATATCCACCGAAGGTGACGCAATGAAGTGCCTGAATGAATACGATCTGAATCGGGTCCGTGGCCAAGGCCATGAGCTCCCAACGTAAAGCAAACAGCAAACTGACAAGGGCCAGACAGCCGACCATTACTGTCATTTTTTTCTTCAAAAAGCGGTCGAACAGCAAAAAAACAATAATTTCGAATATCGATGACATAAAGACAGCAAAACCCAGCATCAGCTTGGACCCGCCCAGCTCGGTGATATACAGGGACATAAAGGCGCTGTTGATCGAATTCGGAATGGATACCAAGATACCCAACAAAATGAAAGATATAAAGTATCCGTTCATTAAAATGCTGCCAAAGCCACGCAAATGAATGGTTGCCGTTTCAACGCTGCTTTTCAGTGGTGGAATCGCCAGGGTACAGATCAGGGCAGCCAGAAGCAGCACAGTAAAGATGGTGGATATACTGGATATTCCCGTTTGGTCAATGATCAGGCCAGCTACTGCCGCCGTCACAGCCCAGCCGAAGGAACCCCATATGCGGAAGGAGCCGAATTTCCGGTCCGTGCCCTCAATGTAGCTGAGAATGAGACTGTTACTTTGGGCGAACAAAGGACTTTGGAAGAAATAAAAACCGATCATCGACACATAAATCATGACATACGTATGGACATGAAATAAAGCTTGCAGCAGCAGTAATGTACCTGTAATCATAAACAGTAAAATACGCCGAAGGTTACGACTCCGGTCACTGGTATATCCCCAGAAGGGATTCGCGAATACCGATACAAAAGGCCCAATCGCCATCAGGCTCCCGATCTCAAGCTTGTCCATGCCGATCTCTTGAAGATACAACGGGAAGAAGCTGGAGAAAATGACCATGGCTCCATACAGAAAAAAATTGTACAGCTTTAAGGAGTATAGAGGAGTCTCTTGAATTTCTCTATTTTGCAAGGCAAGCCATTCCTTTCTTAGCCCGGTAGAGAATAAAGCATAGGATGCCGATCTATGGGAAGGTTCTCTATCCAATGTATCATGTGTTGAAAGGGTTAACAAACCAATAAATTAACAATTATGTAATATTTATTCGAGGATACTAATTCGATAATAGTTTAAGCAAACTTAATGACTATTGCGTTATTTTGTTGGTTTTTATTTTTGGTGCTCCAAGGGGCGACATGTAGATGAACTGCAGCGTTTGAGTCTATATATTGTTGGTTCAAGCAGATACTTGGTTGGTTACAAAATCCTTATTTAAAAATAGGTTCTTAAGACCTAAAGTTTATACAAAGAATAGCCGATACTTAATCCATAATCAGGGTGATTTAGGATTATTTTTTTCTGATTTAAAATATAATGACGCAGATATTACATAAAACTAGAATATTATTCCTTATAAGGGAATATATGGGTTTATCTGACCTATATCGTTGGTTTTATGAGATATCGGATGGAAAGGAATGAAAAATGGCATCGCAGCATCGTAGAGACAATTCCTTGTACCGCCGTTTTCCTCGGCTTCATCTGCTTCAGGCAGGAGAAGGATATGAGTTGCTGGCTTCTAAAACCAACGAGCCCAACATAGCACTGACTCGTGAGGGGCGATCATATTATTTGCATGATCCTGAGCAGCCTGGGCGGGAAGCAGAGCTATTTGTTTTCGATTTTAAAGAAGTTAAACCTCAAGCGCACGTGATTTTTTTTGGAGTAGGACTAGGGTATCATATCCGCAAATTTTTGCGTAGACACCCAAATACCAGCTTCTCCATCGTCGAGCCGGATACTGGTGTGATGAATATTTTTTTGCAGCACCTGAATGAAAACGACTGGCTGGCTGATGAGATGATCGAAGAAGTTATGGTAGGAGCAATTACTGGGGAGACGCTCGGTACACTGCACAGGTTGATTGATCGTGTATCTGGAGTGCTGGTTGTTCCGTGGCTCCCGTATCGCTCTTTATTTACTGCGGAACTGAAGAAGTTTAATGAAATATTGTACAGGATGGTGTCCAGCAAGAAGGAGAAAATGGCTATCAACCATGTTTATGAGAAAAAGTGGGCACTAAACAGTATGCATAATATTCCCTTTATTTTACATAGTTCGGATTTTCTGTACACGGGATCAGAGCATATTGCAGGCAAGCCAGCCTTAATAATATCAGCTGGTCCTTCCCTTAACGACGAAATTGAGCACCTGCGCTACATTCGGGAGAATAATCTTGCGTACCTGTTTACGGTAGGGTCGGCAGTGAACACGATGGTGGAGCATGGCATATACCCGCATGGCACGTTCAGTTATGATCCGAACGAATACAACGTAAATGTCATTCAAAAGGTGATCGACAAGGGAATTGATTCTATTCCACTCATTTTCGGCAGTACGGTCGGTAAACACACACTTGATGATTATCCAGGTCGTCTTATGCATGTCATCATCTCTCAGGATGAGCTCTCCATGCACATATTGCGCACACCGGAGGGACATAAACCGACGATTATTAACGATGCTCCTTCTGTAGCGGTCATTGCACTCCAATGTATGATCCGGATGAAAGCAGACCCTATTGTGCTGGTGGGGCAAAATTTAGCTTATCGTGATGAACAATATTATGCTGAGGGGATTACTCATGCCCAAGGTGTTCCAGCTAGTGCGGATTTGCCGCGTGTACAGGGCGTTCATGGCCAGCAGGTGGTTACACGACATTCTTTTATCAAAATGAAAACAGAGATGGAATTTTACATCAGTACAGCGAAGGGAACTGAATTTATTAACACAACATGTGAAGGCGCTGCTATCAAGGGAACATCTTTTCAGAACTTGGAAGAGGTAATCCAGACGCGGTTAAAAGGTCCGATTGAGGATTCGTGGCTGCAAACCAGCAGTAATTCGGAATACGATCTCTTGTATCTGAGGTCACGCATTGAAGAGCTTCAGCGGGCTGAAGAGGCCTTTCAAGCAATTATGGAACAGATTCACCACGCTCTGCTCGATATCAAACATAAGCTCAGTCTGAAGCAGTTTAATATGCTAAACGTGTCCTTTGGGCAGTTTGATAACTTGTTTGCCTCATTAATAGGCAATTGTTTTTTCAAAATATATGTTTTGCCTCGCCAGCGTATGCGGTATGAGTTTTTGTACAGTAAAATGGACGCCATTCGGAGCAGTAGGAATTCTCAGATCAGAGGGGAGCAAATTCTGCTGTACTTCGGGGATTTCATATGGAAATGTCAGCAAGATTATATGGAAATTAAGAGTGAGATCCATGAATTTCACCGTTCCATTCACACCCAAATAAAAGGAGTACGTATATGAGCAAGAAAAAAAGAAATAAGAATCATGTAAATCGAATGATTAAGGCAAGTGTACTGACAACACAGGTACTCAACCTGGCAAACCCTTATATTTCAGCGGCGTTTGCATCAGAGAGTGTAAGTAACAACGCGACGGAGAATGTATCCGTTTCTGACGGGTTCGTCCAAGAAGCTTCTTCATCCAGCGTGGTTTCATCGGTCTATATGAAGGCGCAAATAGACGAGCCCCCATACTATACATGGCTTTCACCTCAGGCAAGCGGCGTTTCTTTTTATGAAAATCTGTTTATGGCATTCAGTGAAGAGGTGCAACTGGGAGCAGGCCATCTGGTGGTGCATCGGCAGGATGGGAGCGAAGTGGGAAGAATAAACGTAAGCGGAGGAACGGTTACAGGGGGAGATATACGTTTCAGTGGCCAAAGTGTGGTGATGAAACTGGATCACCTGCTGACGGATAGTACAGACTACTATGTAGAGGTCAGCTCGGGGATGTTTGTAGACCGTGCAGGCCAGGGAAACAATGCAATTTGGGACAAGAACACGTGGAGCTTCCGGACAGCAGACGCCACAGCGCCGAAGCTGGTAAGGAAAGTATCACCGGAAGGTTCAGAGCTAAGTGGATCGGGCCCAGTTGCAGGCTTTATGATGGAGTTTAATGAGCCGATGAAGTGGGGCCAGGGGTATGTAAGGCTGCACGAAGCCTTGGGAGGAACCGTGGTACGAGAGCTGCGGATAACCGGAGCCGGGAATTCGAATTTTATGCTAAAAGGCGAGGAAAATATAGCGTACATTGAGCTATCAGGTGAACTGGAGGAAGGAAAGTCGTATTATCTGGAAATCACCTCGGGAGCGCTGACGGATTTGGCGATGAACCCGTATGTGGGGATGCATACACCGGAGGATTGGACGTTCCGCGTACGAGATGAGCGCCCATATTCTATCTATACATATCCCCGTGAATATGCACATACGCTCACGCCGGATTTGGGAATAGCCTTTAGCGAAGAAATGCAACTGGGCACAGGCCGTCTTGTCATGCATCGGCAGGATGGGAGCGAAGTGGGAAGAATAAACGTAAGCGGAGGAACGGTTACAGGGGGAGATATACGTTTCAGTGGCCAAAGTGTGGTGATGAAACTGGATCACCCGCTGACGGATAGTACGGACTACTATGTAGAGGTTAGCTCGGGGATGTTTGTGGACCGTGCAGGCCAGGGAAACAATGCAATTTGGGACAAGAACACGTGGAGCTTCCGGACAGCAGACGTCACAGCGCCGAAGCTGGTAAGGAAAGTATCACCGGAAGGTTCAGAGCTAAGTGGATCGAGCCCAGTTGCAGGCTTTATGATGGAGTTTAATGAGCCGATGAAGTGGGGCCAGGGGTATGTAAGGCTGCACGAAGCCTTGGGAGGAACCGTGGTACGAGAGCTGCGGATAACCGGAGCCGGGAATTCGAATTTTATGCTAAAAGGCGAGGAAAATATAGCGTACATTGAGCTATCAGGTGAACTGGAGGAAGGAAAGTCGTATTATCTGGAAATCACCTCGGGAGCGCTGACGGATTTGGCGATGAACCCGTATGTGGGGATGCATACACCGGAGGATTGGACGTTCCGCGTCCTAGATACGCGCCCACATCGTCCTAAGGATAAAGAAACGTCTGATCAGGATACTTCGTCTGCTGCTTCCCCAACAGAGAACAAGACTGGTGTTGTAATAGCAGACGCTAAGACAGCATCCGATAAGAGCAGTACTATTCAACTTATCGGTTTGAATGATGGAGACGCGGGTCAAGCTCTAAATGTTACAAATGTTGACCAGAAAGAACTGGTGGTGGATGCTTCTGGCTATAGTGAAGCAGCAAAAGTGAGTATACCTTCCGCCTTTTTACAACAATACGCGAAAGAAAACACAAATCTGCCGATTAGCATACGAACAGCAGCAGCCCAGTTTACTCTTTCTACTGAACTGATCGACAAATTAGTCGCATTATATCCAGAAGATAGTCTGACAGTTGAAATTTCGTCGTTGACAGGCGAAAACGGTGCACAAGTAAGACAAGCTATTGCTGACACGGGTTTAGCGGGTGTTGTGGTAAACCCGGTTGATTTCAAGCTTATGGCCGGAGATCACGAGATCACTGAATTTTTCGGTCACTACGTGGAACGGAAGTTAATTCTGGATCATGAAGTTGATCCTGAGCACGTAGCGGCCGTATGGTTCGATCCTAAAACAGGCGCGTTATCGTCAGTTCCCGTGTTGGTTCGGAATGTGAATGGCCAAACAGAGGCAATCATCAAATCAAATCATAACAGTATTTATGCTGTAGTATCAGCAGACAAAAAGTTTAAGGATCTGGAGAATCATTGGGCGCAAAAAGATGTGGAGATGTTAGCAAACAAGCTGATTGTCAAAGGTGTCCAGCCTGATATTTTTGAGCCGAATCGAGCTGTAACAAGAGCTGAATTTGTGGCATTGCTTGTGCGTGGGCTCGGTATGCAGGAAAAGCCGTTAACGGAACATTTTACGGATGTGAAAGAAAACGCCTGGTATGCTGGTAGTGTGGGAGCTGCAATGGAAGCCGGCCTGATCCGTGGTTACGGGAATCGGTCATTTGGACCAGAAAAATTGATTACCCGTGAGGAGATCGTGGTTATTACCGAAAAGGCAGCACATTATGCCCAAATTCTGAATGCTGGCCCTGCTAGTGAGAAATATAAAGAGATATACAGCGATGCATCCGCTGTTTCTCCTTGGGCTCAAGAGGCTATGGCGAAGGCTACAGAGCAAGGCTTAATTAAAGGCGTCTCCCCCGGCTTGCTTGCCCCTAAACAGCAGGCGACCCGGGTGGAAGCGACTTCCATACTGAAACGGTTTTTGCAACTCATTAAATTCACGAATTAAAAAGCAATGAACTAGATGAAGAGATAAAGAGGTACTTTCTATTTTCAGGCGATCCAGATGGATCGCCATTTTTTATTCTTTATCTGGATGCTATGATTAGAGCTGTCCCTTTTTTTGAAATCCACTTATATAACAGGAAATCCTCGAAGTGATGGCTCTATTCTGTAATCATTCATAATTAATGATAGAATTTATCTGGGAAAAGGAGGTTTAATGGTGATGGTGGAGGTGACTGGAATTATCGTAGCAGGCGGACGATCTAGCAGAATGGGACAGGATAAAGCGATGCTCCAGCTTGGGGGAGTTACAGTACTGGAGAGAATATCTGCTGTGCTAGGGCAAGTAGCGCAACGAGTTATCGTCGTGGCCCGAGATACGCAGCAGTATAGACGGTTTGGTCTGGAAACGACGACAGACCTGTATCCTGGCTTGGGGCCTTTGAGCGGCATCCATGCGGGGCTTTCTGCTTCCAACACGGAGTGGGGAATTGTCGTCGCCTGTGATATGCCCTTCGTGCAGCCAGAGGTACTACGTGCCTTGATTGCCCATACAACGGACTGGGCAGCGGTGCAAAAGACAACCAGTGACCAAAGGAAACAAGAAGCGGAAGGGGAGCAAGCACTGATGGGTGGAAATGGCTTGTTGAACCGGGCAACGGAATCAGCATTACAAGCGGTAATCACTTCTGTGGATGGGCGTATACATCCGTTGCTGGGCATGTATCATCGAAGTGTGCTGCCGTCCGCCGAGCATTGTCTGCGCAATGGTCGTCTGCGTCTGATTGGCTGGCTGGATCTCCTGAACGTTCGTTATGCGACAGCGGATGATGGGCCGGGAGCGAGCTTAGAAATGTGGCAGCAAGCCGTCTTCAATATGAACAACCCTCAGGATTATCAGCTTACAGTAAATCGTTTGGAGCACATGCAAGATTTACCGGATGTGCAGAAAACTCAGAAAATACAGAGCGATAATCACATCAAGGACAGGAAGGAAATATCGAAAGATGAGAGAGAAGGTAGGTAATGATTTTTGGGGGAGTACATAACATGCTAGAAGCTGTTATCCATGCCGTTTTATTGGCATTGGGGCTGATTTTGCCTTTGGGAGTGCAAAATGTATTTGTGTTTAATCAGGGGGCGTCACAGTCGCGGTTTCGCAATGCACTGCCTGCCGTTATTACGGCGGGAGTCTGTGACACGGTCCTGATTGGGCTCGCAGTTGGGGGCGTCTCCCTTATTTTGCAGCGTTTTCTGTGGCTTACGAATGCGCTTTATGCAGCAGGCTGTCTATTTCTGCTTTATATGGCCTGGACCCTGTGGAAATCGAAGGCGGCTTCCTCGGGAGAAAGCCAGCCTATGCCGCCGAAGCGGCAGATGATTTTTGCTGCTTCAGTATCCTTACTGAATCCTCATGCCATTCTGGATACCGTCGGCGTGATTGGAACCAGCTCCCTCCAATATGATGGTGGGGAACGCTGGGCTTTCGGACTGGCCGCCGTGTCGGTATCGTGGATATGGTTTATTGGTTTGGCGACGGCCGGACGTCTTGTAGGACGTATGGATTCAGAAGGAAGATTCGGCATCATGCTCAATAAAATATCGGCCTTGATTATTTTAGGCTTGGCTATTTATATGGCGGTAAATTTTATGAACAGTATGTGATCCAAACCTTGTTACAAGAAAAACTTCAGTAACGCGAATACCCCGCTCAAAGCGAAGGGAATACCGATCAGAAACAGCATAAAGGCAAGGCAGCCTGCACCATTTACACCGCCTGCAATTAGGGCATCACGAGGGTTCGCTGGATTGTATAATACGTTAATCTTTCTGCCAACCCTGTTGAAGCTCAGATTGGTGCTATAAGGATTCCAGAATTCTACGACTTCACCTGAAGTGGTGTAGAAGCGTACCTTCAATCGGCGGGTGTAACTGGTATCTACCGGATCATCACGGTCAAAGGGAACGATATCAACGTCTACCTCGATATGCGCATCCACGATTTGCCCCTTGGTACGAACCCAATGGCGTTTGCGGTAGCGATGGCGGCGGATGGTCCTGAATCCAAAATAGATGAGTACTAGTCCAAGCAAGCAGAAGAACGGCATCAGCAGCTCGGAACTAAAATGAAACCAATATACATTGAAATCAATTGAGATGGTAATCTACTCCTTTGCATAGCTTAATATTAAATATAATTTCGTGACCATCCATGTTGGTGAAAAAAGCAGCTTATCAATATATCGGTCCTTTATTAAAATCGTTTTAATTCTTCTGGATTGATCATAGATCGGGGTTAAGTGAAATATGAAAAAGCCCACTTCCTAGGGAAGCGGACCTTTCAGTAAATTTGAAATCATGAGCTTATAACGATGCTGACTATTTTTTGTTGGAATAAGACATATCAAAATCTACATCCTCGATAAATTCGATAACCTCGCCATTGGGGCTGTAGATCACAGCGTTTTTTACCACCAGAGGGGGCTCACCAAGCGTGAGCTGATCCGGTTCTACAAAGGTTCTTGCTCCATGAGCAAGGGCTTTTTGGTATATTTCGTTTACATTATCCACGTAAAATGCGAAGTGCAGCAAAGCACCGTGGGCAATTTCATCCTCCGAGGAAGCTTTTTTTCCTTGAGCGGGAATGACTGCATCGTTATCAAAAATTTCAAGACAGGTCCTTTGATCAGGTGAAATGAGCATGGAAGCTTCCCGAATTTGAAAGGACGGCAGACTCCAATGATGTCCTCTTTTAAAACCCAACACCTCCGTATAAAATGCAATGGTTGCTTGATAATCCTGGGCTTGGATCGCCACATGTGCAAGACCCTTCACGCTCATTCAAAATCTCCCCTTATAAATAAGTTCACCTTATTATATGGATAATAATAAGGTTCATATATATGAAAAGTGAGGATTTTAGCCTATATTAGTTATTAAATAAAAGTTAATTCGTACAAAAAACATTACTTTTTAAGATCGAAGCAGGAGGTGCTTGATATGCATCATCACATAGACGATATTGATTACAAAATTATGCAGTTGCTTCAGCATGACGCCCGGATATCTATTTCCCAGATCAGTAAAGAAATCTCGATGTCTCAACCGTCCGTTAAAGAAAGAATTATCAAGCTGGAGGATCGAGGGATTATTTCCGGTTATAGCACCGTATTTAATTTACGTGAACTGAATCGGGGAACGACCACTTTTATTCTATTAAAGACAGAGCATTGCCAAGAGCTGGTTGATTTTTGTAGAGAAGTGAAGGAGGTCACCGATTTATTTCGCATCAGCGGGGAATTTAATTATCTCATCAAGTTACAAACTGCGTCGGTAGAGGAAATTGCAGAGTTTCAGGATTCACTGGTGAAATTAGGCCCTTCGAAGTCGCATATTTGTATGAAAAATATACTGGAAAACAGAGTTTTGTTGTAAGGCAGTTGGAGAACAGGACATTCAGAGCATCCAATATTCGGAATATCGAATAAAAGAATGTTTGGATTGGATGAAAAAAAGTGACGCCGATTACAACAGCGTCACTGTAATACCCTGCTCCAGACGTTGCACGTCCTGGAGCTCGATCTTTCCGGCCATGGCGTGCAACGCCGCCGCCGTGCCGCAGGCCGCTCCCCGCCGCAGCATTGCCGGGAGCCCCAGCCCCGCCACCGCGCCGGTGACCAGCCCGGCGACCATGGCGTCACCGCTGCCGAGCGCGCTGACAATGTCCGCGTTCGGCAGGCTCACGCGGTAGCGCGCATCGCGCGTCACCGCCAGCGCCCCGCGCGCGCCGAGCGAGATGACGGCCAGCTGCGCTCCGGCCTCCAGCAGCTGCGCTGCCGCCGCATCAGCGGCATCCGCGCCCGCTGCGTCGATGCCGGCGAAGCGGGCGGCCTCGTCCTCGTTAGGCTTCACGAGGTCGGGCCTTCCGCGCAGCCCCAGGCGCAAGGCCTCGCCGCTCGCGTCCAGCGCCACTCGCGCACCGCGCGCCTTCGCCAGCGTGCACAGCTCGGCGTACAGATCCGGCGGGCAGCCCGGAGGCAGGCTGCCCGAGAACACGACCCAAGCCGAGTCCGCGGCAAGGGTCGTGATTTTGCGTCGCAGCGTGGCCAGCTCAAGCGGCCCGATAGTCGGGCCGCTTTCGATCAGCTCGGTCTGCGTGCGCGTGGACGGGTCGAGCACGGTAATGGCGAGACGGGTTTCTCCGTGCGCCGTTTCGATAAAATCGGCGCTTACACCTTCCGCGCTCAACCCGTCGATGAGCAGCCGTCCGGTGTGTCCGGCGGCAAACCCTGTCGCCCGCACAGGCTCGCCCAAAGTGCGAATGACGCGGGCGGCATTCACGCCTTTGCCGCCCGGCACCGTCAGGCCGCCCTCGATCCGGTGGACGGCATTCAGACCGAAGCCTGCAACCGTGTAGATTTTATCCACAGCCGCGTTAAGCGTTACGGTGGTAATCACAAGGTATCACTCCTTTAAGAAATTAGCTTTAAACCCAGTGCTGCGGCAAGAATCATAGCGATGAACAGGACACGCAATACGCTTTTTTGTTCACCGTACAAGAACATGCCTGTAATCGTGCTGCCGACCGTTCCGATGCCTGTCCATACCGCGTAGGAAGTTCCCATAGGCAAACTCTTCATGGCGTAGCTGAGCAGCGAGAAGCTAATGACAAAAGATAGAACCATGAGCATGAGTGCTTTCCAGCCCTTGCCAACCGTAACTCCTTTCATGCCAATGACTCCAAACACTTCCGAGCATCCCGCGATAACCAATGCAATCCAAGCCATTATGCGCCACTCCCTTCCTGAGCATCCCGGTCAGTAACCAATTTCAGGCCTACGACACCTGCCAGCAAAAGCGCGATTAACAGTGTTTTGGACCATTGAAACGGTTCCCCGAACAGCAGCATTTCACCTACAACGGTCCCGCCTGTTCCAAGTCCGGTAAATACAGCGTACACCGTGCCTACAGGCAAACGGCTGGCCGCTTTCATGATCAAATAAAAGCTGGCTATCATAGCCAGCACGGTTACAATCCAGGCGAGTGCAGAATCTGCGTGCTTCAGACCCGAGACCCATACGACCTCAATAAGGCCACCTATAAAAACATAAATCCAGCTGCGATTCATGATGAGCGTTCCCCTTTAAATATAGAATAGTTGTAAATTAATCACTCGTTATGTTCTTGTCCTTCACGCTTCATGAGGCGGGGTTAACGTAATCCCGCGCCAAAAAATAGGCCATGCAGCTTTCAATCTTCGGTGGTAGTTCAGGCTGCCACTATAGAGCAGTTCCACCATGATTCCGTCCAGCAGTGTTATGAAGGATAGAGCCATATCCACTGGCTCCATATGTCCAAAGGGTTCCCTATCTCGTGCATTCCGGAGGATGCGAGTTAATTTTCGCTCCATATTTTCCAGAAAAGGATTAACAATATCCAGAACCTCGGAATACAAAGACACAGGCGGTAAGAAGGAAAAGCGAAGCATAAACTTGGCTGTGTTGTTGCTCTCATATTCCTGTCCCATCCAAAACAGGAAGTCATGCAGCGTATGCTCCAGCGGCTGATCTCTGCGTTCCGAAAAGTATTCAAAAATACGTAAATTCTGCTCTTGAAAAGCGTACCTCGCCACCTGTAGAAACAGATCCTCCTTGCCTTGAAAATGCGCATATATAGAAGGTTTTCGAATACCTACCTCAGCGGCAATATTGCTTAAGGATGCCCCCTCATACCCATTGGCGGCAAATTGGAAAAGAGCGGCTTTTCGAATGTCTTCCATTCCCATCATTTTCACCTACCTAACGTTCGTTAGTTTATTTTTGCACGAAAAAAAGTAAGTGTCAACCCGGGTTTATCCGGTTTTGTTTTGAGTTTTTCTACGGATTCTTTTTTTCTTCATAAATCTTAACAAAAAAGTGGGAAGAAATAAGGTGCTCATGTACAATATAATGAAGATGTCTATTTTTTAAGATGAATCATCCAGTTCATATATACAGTGTCTGTTTCTTGCTGTTTGATGAGGATGCAGTGCATTGGAAATGAGGTAAATTATGAGGCGAAGCTTACTGGCCGTGTTAATTGCGGCTATGGTTTTTGGTATTTATTATTTTGGCTTGTTTAATTCCATCGGCACAAATGAAGGAACCGTCATCAGTATCTTTTCTACCCTGTCGGTTATCTCCATCAGTCTGATTATTTTTTCGGAGAATCGTAATCCTTCCACCACGATGTCCTGGATTTTGCTGCTGGCCCTGCTGCCAGTGGTTGGACTTCCTCTTTATTTTTTGTTTGGGCAAAATGTGTTCAAACGCCGCAAGTATAACAAAAAGGCATTGCGTGACCAGCAGGCTTACGACCGTATTGAGAAGGATGCCATGCACGTCAAACGCGATCTGACCTGCTTTACAGATGAGCAGCAGCAGTTGATGCGTTTGGCACGCAGGCTGGCCCGTTCCCCGATTTATTTTGCGGCGGAAACCCAAATCTTGAACAACGGAGATGAAACCTTCTCCACACTATTGGCGGAACTACGCAAGGCAGAGCATCATATCCACATGGAATACTACATTTTTCGGTCGGATGATATCGGCACCAGCATTCAGGAAATCTTGATCGAAAAGGCCAAAGCTGGCGTCAAGGTGCGGTTTATGTACGATGCGGTGGGCAGCATTCAGCTGTCGAAGACTTTCTTGAAGGAAATGCGGGATGCGGGGATAGAAGTCGTCGCTTATGGCGGCGCACGGATCTTGTTCTTTTCCAGCCGGGTAAACTACCGTAATCACCGTAAAATTGTGGTTATCGACGGCAATATTGGATTGATCGGCGGTCTGAATGTAGGGGATGAGTACCTCAGCCGCAACAAAGCCTACGGCTTTTGGCGTGACACGCACATGGTCGTAAAGGGCGAGGCTGTGCGGACGCTGCAACTTATATTTTTGCAGGACTGGCTTCATATGACGGGTGAATCGGTGCTGGATAAGGAATATCTGTCCCCCAAAATCGAGCCAATTACGGACGGAGGCGTGCAGATTATTGCCAGCGGCCCGGATAATGAGCGAAGAGTGCTCAAAAATCTGTTCTTCTCCATGATCACATCCGCCCGCAAATCGGTATGGATTGCCACTCCTTACTTTATCCCGGATGAAGATATTTTGACCGCACTGCGGATGGCGGCTCTGTCCGGTTTGGACGTGCGGATTCTGTTTCCTGCGAAACCGGACAAGTGGCTGCCGTTCCTCGCGTCCCATTCGTATTTCCAAACGTTGCTGGAGGTTGGGGTCAAGGTATATGAGTATGAAAAAGGCTTCCTCCATTCCAAACTTCTCATTATTGACGGAGAGGTTGCGACCATCGGGACGGCTAATATGGACATGCGTAGCTTCCACCTGAATTTTGAAGTGAACGCTCTGTTGATCCGAACGCATAGTGTACAGCAGATGGTGGCGGATTACGAGCGGGATTTGCAGTCTGCCAGCCTGATCGTCCGCGAGGAATTTATGAAGAAGCGTCTGTTCAAGCGTTTGATGGAATCACTCGCCCGGCTGCTTTCACCGCTGCTATAGGTTGAATGAAGAAAGCAAGCAAGCACGCAACAGTGCCATCCCAATTTTAAAATGTGGTAAAGCCCAACATATCTTGTAAACGATATAGTATATCTTTCCAAAATGTAGAATTATCCTCGTAAGCTTCCAGATCCAGACTGTATTTAGCTCCCCGGTTATTCCACAATGTATCAAAATAGGCCGCAATCTGTCGGGTCAGCTTACTGTCCGCTGGAGCGGCCACCCGCAATTCATTCTCCAGATTCAGATCGTCCAGATTACGTGGTGTCAAATTCGTGGAGCCGCCCAAAATGATGTGATCTCCTTGTCCCTTGGCAATATAAATTAGCTTGGTATGGTATTGCTCATGGGTCGTATTATACCAGCGGATTTGGATTTTTCCGCCCGATTTATCGGACAGTTCTTTGGCAACCGGACGATTGGGGATACCGATTTTTTCCTGTCCAAACGCGTTTTGATTCGGGTCCAGCAACAATTGGATGTTCACACCGCGTGCAGAGGCATCCAGAAGGCTGTTCAACACTTTACGGTCTGCCAAATAAAACATGCCCATATGAATGCTATCGCCTTTCTTTGTTTGCCCGATGGCATCCAGAACCGATGTGTATACCTTGCCTTCGGTTAGATATTGGATCCGGTATCTGTCTTTTCCCGATTGAGCAGAGGCTTCTGCTTGTGGCGTATAGGCAGGAAGCTGCCCTCCGCCAGAGAAGTCCAGCACCGCCTGCTCGGTTTGTAAAATGTCCCCGATGATGGGTCCCTTCACCTCCAGCGCCACATTGGAGTGATATGCACTCGCATCGTGAACGTTGCCTGTGGAAATGAGCGCTGTCTGCTCGCTGGCAACCAATTTACGATGATTGGCCTTGACGTTCAACAGCTTGAGATAGGAGCGTGCCGTAACGTCAGGTCCGTCACTGGCCATCAGGTTGGGAATCCAGCCCGTGCCCTGCTGTCCGAACCATTGGAAAAAGGTACGCCACACGGCAGAATAGATCGGCGTGGAATCCCGCAGCGGGTCCACATCAGTCTGAACGACCTGAATTCCCGCTCGCTTCATATTCTCCAGCAAATGATTGGGAGATGAATTGTAATTGGTATTGACTTCATCCGTAATGAAAAAGATAGGCATATCGGGACGAGCCTTCTTTTTGGCAATCAGACGCTCGGTCATCTGTGCGCTGACTTGGGGAAAGCGCTGGCCCTTATGTTTATAATCGTTGAACAGAAACAGATCGATGACGATAAATTGTTTGGCTTCATCAATGATCCCAAACATACGGTTTAAAATTTGCCCTTCATGCTGTGCGGTACTTCCATCCCTGGAGGGATAGGTCAAATCCGTCCAGAAGTTCACCTCGTTGGTTGAATACTCCTGACTTTCATAGGAGACGAAGGGGGGCAATGGCTTATGGGTCTGATAGATCATGACGGCAATCAGCCACAGGATGAGTAACAGGATAATGATTTTAATAGTACGGCTTTTTCGATGCAGCCAATTATGTTTAGCCATATGGCGTTCAACTCCTCAATTGAATGCTGCATTCCATTTTATCGTGCCGGAACCTGCAGTTTATGATGGGATACTGTCTAGTTATTAACGCAAGTGTACAGGATTGAAGCGTAATGATCGGAAGGAAAGGTATGGATGGTTGGAGTTGTTTCAGGACATATGTCCTTTATGGTGAGACTAACCTATACTTTAATAAATAGAAAAGTCACTTAGATAGGGAGAATAACGATTCATGAGAGGAATTTTGTTTGCTTTTTTGGGAGGCGCTTGTATTACGCTGCAAGGGGTAGCGAATACACGGATTAGTCAGGATATCGGTACATGGCAGGCGGCTACGGTTACTCAACTGACGGGTGTTATTTTGGCGGCATTGGTCTGGATGTTTACACGAGATGGCAGCTTGGCAGAGATGAAGCAGGTGAAGCCCATGTATCTCTTAGGTGGCGCTTTTGCAGCTATCATCATATTTAGTGAAGTCACCGCTATTCAGCATATTGGGGTTACGTTCACGATCTCGGCGCTGTTGATTGCCCAGTTGTGCCTGACCTTCCTGGTTGATATAAACGGATGGTTCGGTGTAGTGAAGCAGAAGATGAAGCTCCCGCAATTTATAGGCATTGGCATGATGATTGCGGGTGTGATCATTTTGAAGCTCTAAATAGAACTTTATTCGGAGAAGGAACCCAGAACGTAGAAAACGAAGGTGAGCCCAAGCATGAAAGAAATTCAGGATCAAGAGCAACTGAAGCATTTTTTACAATTGCATCAGTTAGAATCGATACTACATGAGCCACTGCGGCCTCATTTGTCGCTGCATCGTTTGGAACAAGGGGAAAAGCTGTGCTCCCAAGGGGATTCCATTGAACATCTGTACATATTGGTACAGGGCAAGGTCAAGATTTATACCAGTTCAACGGAAGGTAAAACACTGGTTCTTTGCTTTAAAACACCGATTGAGATCATAGGAGATGTTGAATATATTCGCAGCAGCAACGTGATCAACACGGTGGAGGCTGTGTCTCCTATATATGTAATCGGTATTCACCACCAGTGGATGAATAAATATGGCAGAGACTACGCTCCAATGCTGCAATTTTTGCTGGATATCGTTACCCGGAAGTTTTGCATGGATTCCGACTTCTCCAGCTTTAACTTAATGTATCCTGTGGAAGTCAGGCTGGCCAGTTACCTGCTATCCGTTTCTTTTGACGAAGGTGATGCTTCTTTTCATGAGGAACTGCGGGCATCCAGTCTCGTAGATGTGGCGAATTTAATCGGAACCAGCTATAGGCATCTCAACCGTGTGATTCGCAAGATGAGCGCAGATGGATTGGTGGAACGAGCACGGGGCTATATTGTAATTCGTGACAGAGAAGGTTTGGGCCAACTGGCAGGCCATAATATTTATGAAGCATAATCATTCGTAAAAGAATTAGCGGGGGAGAGTTGAAATTATGCTATCAGGAATTGTACTGGCGGTTATCGCAGGAGCCTTTGTTAGCCTGCAAACGATATTCAATAATAAGGTGAACGAACGGACAGGTTCATGGGCTACAACCACACTTGTGCTGGGAACGGGGTTTCTGGCCTCCTTGCTCGGCAGTCTTATTTTTGCAGGGAAAAATACATTTACACTACAGCATATGCAGCCGTGGTACTGGTTCAGTGGAATGATTGGTGTTGGCGTGGTGTTCTGTCTGGTACAAGGAGTGAAGCTGCTTGGTCCGACTTATGCGATCTCTATCGTATTAACGGCACAATTGGGCACTGCTTTGCTGTGGGATTCGTTAGGATGGCTGGGACTGGAAAAGATTCCGTTCACCTTCACCAAGCTGATCGGCGTGCTGGTCATTATCGGAGGCATTTTGATATTCAAGTTCGGCAACGGACGTACGAAGGACCAGCAAGAAAGCATTTCACATGTACCTGATTCGATGAAGGGATAACGGATGTTAATATGACCTGACCTTTATCTTGACATCATGAAGCTTATCAAACAGGGAATTGAAGTCTGCTAAAAGGCCAGCCGCATCCGTAGCTGTGTTATTAGGTTGTGCTATTGCAGGCGATGCATTAATGGGTGTTCCCTGCTCTGTTGTTGTGCGAGTTTTGGGATATAAAAAGTCGCCTAGGGTACGACTTCAATGGATGAAAAAATGGAGAAACGTTGGAGATAGAGGGGCGCATCATCCGGGCGACGTTCTGCTGGGTGTAAAAATGCTATCGTTAAGACTATTTCCAAGTATACGAGCCCGTTCTCCATATTGATGCGGAGAACGGGCTCGTTTGCTGCTTCGGGCTACCCTTTGCGGAAGGCCCCTTAATTATCAGGCCGCGGAAGCCGTCCCGCGGCGCTCACGGATGCGGGAACGTCGGCCGAGCAGAAAGCCGACCAGGGAGGCCAGCATCTGCTGGAACACCATGCCGAGCACGACCGGCAGTGCGACCGGAGCAGGGAAATAGGAGACGGCCAGGACGGCCCCTGCGCTGATATTGCGCATGCCGCCGTTGAAGATGAGCGCTACCTGATCCGCTTCGTTCCAGCCCAGCAGCCTGGAGGAGCAGTAGCTCAGCATATATCCAGTGGAAGCCAGTGCAACAATGACGGCGGCAAGACCGGCGAGCCTCAGGTTGAGATGGGTCAGGTAAGGTGCGACAACTGACCCGTTAATGGCTACCACTGTAGCCATCATCAGCTTGGAGAGCGGGTTCAGCCGCGGGCTCCAGCGCGGGGCGACGGTGCCTTTGGTCCATTCGTTGAGGATCATGCCCAGCAGCGAGGGGACGACGATCATCCAGAACAGGCTGCCCATCATGGCCGCCGCGTCCAGCTTCACGCTCGCTCCGATCAAGAGCGAGAGGACACCGGGAACGGCGAAAGGAGCTAGTATCGTGTCGATAAGAATGATCGACAGGGTTAAGGCGATGTTGCCTTTATAAATGCTGACCCAGACAAAGCTGCTGACTCCGGTCGGAATGGCCGCGGCCAGAATCAGTCCGGTAATCGTATAGGCATCCCCGGGAAAAGCTAAATGGCCGAAGGCCATAGCAACGACCGGCATGGCCAGATGCAGAATGAACAGGCAGATAATGAGCGGAGCGGGTTTCTTGAGCACATTCAGGAAATCTCTGAACCCGAGACTGATACTTCCCGCAAAGGTCATGAAGGCAAACAGCCATGGCGACAGATAAGTAAAGGATGACAGGCTGCTGCCGCAAAACACGCCTACGATGATGCTGATCGGAGTGATCAGGGGCATCAACCGGTTCAGCCGCACATTCAAAGAGTGAAGCATGGGCAAATAACTTCCTTTGCAATTATAGGATACTGCTATATATCCCGATCAGTTGGATAACGCTGCAGCTTTTTTCGAAAAATCCGTTTACACCTGCTCGGGGGCGGTAAGGAACAGCTCGCCTTCTATGGTCTGCGGGTTCAGCAGCAGATTCAGTATTGGGCAGGCCTCCTCCACGGCCTTATGCAGCGCGTCAATGGTTTCCTGTGACTCGGAGGATGTAATATGCAGCTTGTAGCGGATATTGTGCGGGAAAATCGGAATATGCTCGTATCCGGGGCTGCCCGCCAGCGGGTGCTGCTGGCCGCTCACCTCAACCTCCAGCGCGTCAAGGCTGACTCCCCTCTGTGAAGCCTGGATCAGCGTAATATGCGTCAGGCAGCTTCCCAACACGCCAAGCTGAAGCTCCGGAGAGCTTGGGCCCAGGCTGTAGCCGGCGTAATCCTCTGGGCTGTCGCTGATGACCTGGAAATCACGGATGCGGATTTCACGCACGCCGCTGCGCCCCTTGGCCTTTACCTTGGCGCTGAAGCGGTTGTATTCCGGCTGTTGCTCGGCCTTTTCTCTGAGAAGCAGACCCGCTTCCCGTTTCTGCTGCAAGTACTCTTTTAATGTACTCATTGCTTTAGCCTCCCTTGGGTAGTTGAATGCCGCAACCTATAGCTGCAGCAGTTGCTCGTCAAATAGAGTAATTAGAGCCGATATTGACCTTGGACAAAAATTGTCTGGTTCTCTCCTGGCGGGGACTCAGGTAAATATCCTGTGGGGTCCCTTGTTCCACAATCTGCCCATTGTCCATGAAGATGACCTTGTCGGCAATTTCATAGACAAAATTCATCTCGTGCGAGACGATAATCATCGTTCTGCCCTCGCGGGCGGCGGTTCGGATCACCTCCAGTACGTCGTTTACCATTTCCGGGTCCAGGGCCGAGGTCGGTTCATCCAGCAAAATGACCTTGGGGTTCAACGCCAGCGCCCTGGCAATCGCTACCCTCTGCTGCTGTCCGCCGGAAAGATGCCGGGGATAATAGCTTTTTCTGTTGCTCAGACCGACCTTGTCCAAATAATGATCAGCGATTTTCCGCGCTTCGGCTTTGCTTTTTTTCTGCACTTCCGTAAGCCCCAGCATGACATTTGCCAGCGCCGTTTTATGCTTGAACAGATTGAACTGCTGGAACACCATTGTTGTATGCTGCCTTAAATAAAGAATGTCATTTTTTTTCGCTTGTCTGGCATCGATTACCCTGCCGTCTAATTCGATAATGCCGTCTTCCGGCTTCTCCAGGTAATTGATGCAGCGCAAAATGGTTGATTTGCCCGAACCGGACGGGCCGATAATGGCCACGACCTGCCCTTCCCCGACATCCAGATCAATGCCTTTGAGAACCTGGTGTTTATGAAATTGCTTATGAAGGCTACGAACTCGTATCATTGAAGTCAACCTGTCTTTCGTTTGCTCTTAGTTTGTTCTCGGCGACCCGGATCAGCCGTGCGGCAACGATGGTAATAATCCAATAGATGATAGCCAGCGCGACATAGGATTCAAAGAAGCGATAGTTTTTTGAGGCCAGCAGCCGGGCTCCGGCAGTCAGCTCCACCACGGCGCAGGTAAACGCCAGCGAAGTGTTTTTAATCATGCCGATAAAGGCATTGCCGAGTGAAGGAAGGGCAACGATCAAAGCCTCGGGCAGCACAATTTTGAAAAAGGTCTGGCTTGCGGTCATTCCGATGGACATGGCGGCTTCGGTCTGGCCCTTGTCCACGGCTTCCAGGCCGGCGCGGATCGTCTCCGAACAGTAGGCGCCCTCATTAAGCGCAAACGCGACGACGACAAACACTATCGGGTTGATCCCGTTCACGCTGTACTCCACCCCCTGGGCATGGCTCCAGTATTGCAGCAGCAGCGGTATGCCGAAGTAGGCAATGTACAGTTGTATGATCAGCGGGGTGCCCCGCATGAAGGAAACATACAAGCCGGACAGGGGGTAGAGCACAGGCACCTTGTTTATTTTGACCAGAGCCACGACGAATCCGATCAGCCAACTGAAAACAACGGATAACAGCACGATTTCGAATGTGATTGGAATGTACTTGATGAGTTGCGGAATCATATCCATAACCACACCAAAATCAAATAGATTTGGCATAAAATAGACCCCTTTCGTACTGCCTGATCAGTTATTCGGCCGTGCCCTTACTGATATCCGTATCAAAATATTGAACGGCCAGCCTGGAAAGCGTTCCGTCCGCTCTTAATGTGGCCAGTGCGCCGTCCACCGCAGTGCGGATTTCCGCTCCTTTGTCCGTTTTTGGGAAAATAAAATATACGCCGGGATTGCTGATCCGTTTGGCCTGCTCCAGCGGGAGCGTCACTTTGTCCAGATTTTTGAATCCGAACTCGTCCACGATTTCTTTGTATGAGGACAAGCCGTGCAGCTTGAAATCAAGCTCATTGTTTTCAATTTTCTGATAGACCTGGACATCCTCCAGATCGGCATAGGTAATTTGGATCGGATTGTCGGGATGCTCTTTATTGAACGCTTCGATGAAGTTGTCGTTCGCGCTGCCATCGGTGGTGACTATGGCTCTTTTTCCGCCGAGATCATCTAGGCTTTTCAGCGTGTCCTCATTCTTCCGTTTCACAATAACTGTGCTGGCATAGCCGTAAGGCTCCGAGCTGAAAAGATATTTTTCTTCCCGCTCCGGCTTTTTGGAAATACTGTTGGCTCCGATCTGGTAACGCCCCGCATCAATTCCGGAAAAAATTCCGTCGAACTTCACCCGCTCAAACTTGATTTCGTATTGTGGCAGCAACTCGTCCACCGCTTTCAACAGGGCGATGTCGTAGCCATCCAGCTCATCTTGGTCATTTGAGAAGGTAAAAGGCTTTGTCGTTCCGCCTGTGCCTACCAGCAAAGTGGTCACCGTTTCCGGCTGTGTCGCCGCTTCCCTGCCTGCTTTCGCATTCGTGCTCTGAGCCGTTGTGTTTTGACCGCATGCTGTCAACAGCACCAACAATAACAGGCCTGCCATTTTTACCGTGTGCATAGATGTGTTCAACTTCATTGCGAAAGCTCCTCTCTAAAAACATATAATTCACATCGTTTTTGTCTGCTTTTACGTTATTTTAGCCAGATCACTTTTTTCAGTCAAAGCTTTTGCTTGGAAAAAGTGTTTCGTTTTGAAACAATTTGAAGCGGTGAGGCTTATCAATATTGATCGATATTTTCTTTGATAGTTAAGGCCAGTTGAAGCAATTCCCGGTTGTAGGCTTCGTTGACGGCATCGTAATAAGCGGTTTCGCGGGTAAGATGGGTTGTGAACACGCCGGTGGCCTGCAAATACCGTTTGTGAAAAGCGCGGTTGATCGTGCCGTCCTGGCGCGTGTAGGCAATAATCGGAAGTGCCGCATAAAATAACCGCTTGGCGCTTTCCCGGTTGCCTGCCGCATAACGTTGATAGATTCCGTTGAAAATTTCAAACAACCCCGACGGCATCACGACCTGCACGCCCCTGTCCAGCAGCTCGATGAGCTGCTCGTTCCCTTTTCCGCTGGAAATATTGATCGCCCCGTCCGTTGCCTGCAGTAGCCTGGAGTATTTCGGATTGTTGTTCTTCACCTCCACCTTCACCCCGACCACGCTGGCAAATTCATGAAAGCAACGGAGCAGCAGCTCATCCTTTAATCCGTCGCCTTGGCCGTCCACATCCTGGAGGATCAGGAAAGGGGGCCGCGCCTTGTCAATCTCCTGAATATCCTGCCAATATTGGCTGTCCGTCGTGTAATCCAGCATGATATTGGCGCCATCTGCTCCATATTTCAGGAAGTCGTCCAGCAGTCCAAGTCGCTCTTTGCCTGTCGGCGCATTGATGCTGGCGATGATCAAGGCTTTGCCTTTGCTGACCTCGGCGGTGGCTTTCACGATTTCGCGCCGCTCGTCCAGCGTCAAATGCGCGATTTCACTGGCAAGACAGGGAACCAGGAAACCGGACGAACCGGCATCGAGCGCAGCCTGGATTTGCTTTTGCAATGAGGGATAATCAATTTTCAAATCAGCGGTGAACGGGGTGAGCACAGTGGTGACGATTCCGTGTAGTGAAAAGGATGGATTTGACATCGGGTTACCTCCATAACAGATCAAATTTTGTAGGTTCAGCATTTTTCAAAATGCTTGGTTGTATGATTGTATACTTTATATTAGTATTCCTATATGTTCAATGCGATTTAAAAGGTGAAATGATTCAATTTGAAACAATTGCAAAAATGATCGAAAAAGGAGGACAACATGTGAGAAAGAAGCATCTAAATGCGAATGCCTCCACAAAACACAGTCTGGTTGTGGTGTACGGGGATGACGGAAGTGTATTCCATTCCACCTTGCAGGACAATATCCGCGCTGAAGCGGATGCGGAGTTGCGCAGCAGGTTGCCCTTGCTGCGGCACAGGCAAGACGTGCAGTTCAGAAAAAAAATAAGCAGAAGCATCTGGGAAATCAAAGGAATACGGATGAATATTCAGGGGATCAGCATGAATCTGTTCCTCTTCGAGAAGCTTGGACCCGGTGGGGAGCACAATGATTATGCCATCCGGTTCGAGGACGAGCAGGACTGGGACAGGGATCATATCTGGTTTGACCAAAGCGCAGCCATTGAGGAAATCATCGCCCAAATTCATAAATACGGCCAGAGCATGAGCCCCGTGATCATTATCGGCGAGGTCGGCACCGGCAAAAATATAGTTGCCAACGAGCTCTATAAAACCTGCTTTCTGAATAAAGATCATTTCATCAGGCAAAAGCCGCTGATGATTATCGACTGCATTCTAATGACAAGTAAAAAATGGAAGTGGATACTGGAGCACAGCAACTCGCCGTTTATGGAGATCGGACACATCATTTATATTAAAAATGTGGAGGTACTGTCAGTTTCTTTTATCAAGCAAATGCATGAGTATTTTAAAGACGGGGCCGTCTATTCGCACAACAAAATTATCTTTTCCTATTCCTGCCGCAACTCGGATGATGAACCGGATGAAATATGCCGGCTGTTCGCCAACAACCTGGGCTGTCTAAAATTGCAGCTGCCCACGCTGCGCAGCCGAAAAGAAAGTATTCCGAACTTGATCCGTCTGTGCCGCCATGAGATGAATGAAACCCCGGAGAAGGCACGGATTGATTTTGAAGCGGAGGCGGTGGAGCTGATGCGGGATTTTTATTGGGAGGATAACCTGGAGCAGTTAAAAAGGGTGGTCGAGGAACTGGCCCTGAATGCAATGGGAAGCTGCATTACCAAAGCAGAGGTGGCGGCGACTTTAAAAAAAGAATCGCAGCGCCCGCAGCGCTCCATCTCCAGCATCAATATGAACCAGACACTCGATGATATCATGAAGGATATCATTTTGCTGGTTTTGCAGGAGGAAAACATGAATCAGTCTAAGGCGGCCAAACGGCTCGGAATCGGGCGTAGTACTATGTGGAGGAAGCTGAACGGGAACTGACGGGCAGGGGAAAACTATTAATATTTCAATTTATAAATATACAAAATGGAATGAAAAGTTCCCTGGACTTTCTCTCAAGCAAAGCCTTGATATTCAAGGCTTTTTTTGTCTTTTATTAAGATATGAGGCTATGTTAAATCGTTATTAGGACACTTTAAATGAGTTTCTTTGGAATCTATTGGCTTGGCAGCGTTTGATAGAAGGCCGGCAATGATAACACCAATAAGTACCGCGATCATGGCGTGTAAGAGACCGAAAGACTCCCCCAGAAACCCTAATGCGGGAGGGCCTACTAAAAAGGCAATGTATCCGGTGGTCGCCACTGCACCCACTCTGGCGGCTGCCCCTTGGGGTTCATCTCCCGCAGCAGATAATCCTACGGGAAAGCCAAGCGAGGCTCCAAGACCCCATAGCAGCACACCGAATGCGGCTACCCCATAATGCGGTCCCCAAATCACAAGAACAATGCCGACAGCTGCCATGAGCGCACTTCCTTTTAAAACAGGCACCCTTCCATACTTATCCAATACGAATCCGCCAGTAAAACGCCCAATCGTCATCGCTGCGACAAATAAACCATAAATGTAAGAGCCGGTTAAAGAATCCACTCCGTACCCGTCTATCATGGTTAAAGGCAGCCAATCATTCGCTGATCCCTCCGCAAAGGCCATACCCAGTACGATAATACCAATGAGCAGAACCCGTCGTTCCTTCCAAACAGCAAGCTGCTGCGATAAGACGGATCTGGCTTGAGGAGAATGCTCCAAAGCTTCTTTACCTGTATGGGAGGGCAGGAATCGATACAAATAAATAGATGTGGTGGCAATAAGAACAGCCAGAGTGGTATAAGCACAGGGACGTGGGCTGCGGCAGCTCCTGAGCCGATGGCTGCGCCTATAAGTGTACCAGCGCTGAACGATCCGTGGAAAGCAGGCAGCAGGGTTTTGCTTAAACGGTTTTCAACAGCGGACCCTTCCACATTCAAAGCGACTTCTGCCGACCCGTAGCCGCATCCGAAAATAGCAAGTCCGACGAATACCATACCCGTTAATGAAAAGACAGTCCCTACACCTATAATTATAAAACCTATTAAAAACAACAGCGAGCTGCCGAGGATAACCAGTTGCGCACCTGTACGTGCAATGATGTGGCCTGTACTCAGTAGTCCCAGTATAGAGCCTGCCGCCATTCCGAAAATAATAACTCCCATCTCCGCAGTTGAAGCACCCAGTGTATCCCGGACTGTAGGTGTTCGGGAGACCCAAGATGCAAAAGCCACACCTGGAAGAGCAAATAATAAGAATAGCATATTGCGAACGAACTTTGGATCTTTGGAAAGCTGTGCTGTCATACAAAGAACTCCTTACCGCCGCTTATCTAAAAGCCGCAAAGAATAGACAAAGCTTTAAGTGGACATGTCGTTTTATATATCCTTCCATGCTTTTGACAATACTTATTAAAAGCATGATAATAAACTGTACTATAATTTAGTATCAGGCATTTGTCCAACTTCATGGAGTGAAATGAAAACCTTTTAAACAGGAAGGAAAGTGTACATGGCAACGAATAAAGAAAATATGTTAGAAGGCAAACTATATATGGCTGGCGGAAAAGAATTGGCAAAGGATAGCAAGAAATCGAGAATGCTTACCCGTTTGTTCAATTACAGTACGGAAGAGCAACAGGAGTACCGGGTAGAGCTACTTAAACAACTGTTCGAGTCTACAGGTCAGGAGATATATATCGAACCCCCATTTCGCTGTGACTATGGCTGTCACATTACAGTGGGCAATCAGTTCTATGCCAATTATGACTGCATCATTATTGACGTAGCGAAAGTAACAATAGGGGATCATGTTTTTTTCGGCCCCAGGGTAGGCGTATATACGGCTGGGCATCCGATAGATTCAGATGTGCGCAACACCTTGCTGGAATTTGGTAAACCGATAACGATTGGAAACAGTGTATGGATTGGCGCAAATACCGTAATCACTCCAGGAGTGAATATTGGAAATAATGTAGTTATTGGGGCTGGATCTATCGTTACCAAAGACATTCCTGATAATGTGGTTGCCGTAGGAAATCCATGTAAAGTGCTAAGGGAAATTACAGATGGAGACAGACGGTACTGGGAAAAGCAAAAAAATGATTATTACGAAGACATTGAGGACTAAGGCACAAACAAAACTCACCTGAACGGTTTATATAAGCAAAGGAAAGGCTCGCGATTGTGTATATATTTTTCCATCCATGCTACAATGAAGGTATCTAAATGATTGCCTGTAATAATACATAAAAGATCGGTTACCATGTTCGGGAACGGTCTTATTTGTGTTTTCAGACCAGTGTAAATACATGAAGTGACCTGAATGAGGTGGGACATAGATGAGTAATGTGGAAAATAAACCCGAAGCAACTGAGGGTTCTGGCAGATCCGGCTCTTTGCTGCCTGCTGCACGGACAGGTGAACGGAAGATAGAGCATGTCCGCCTTTGTTTGCAAGAGGACGTGGCAGGTCAAGGCATCACGAATGGATTGGAGCGCTATGCCTTTAAACACTGTGCGCTGCCTGAGCTGCATTTTGATGAGATACGTCTGGACACTACTTTTTTGGGACGAGCTGTGCGAACGCCACTGTTGATTAGTTCCATGACAGGTGGCAGCGCCGAGACGGGAGCGATTAATGAGCGCTTGGCAGAAACAGCGGAGAAACGCGGCTGGGCGCT
This sequence comes from Paenibacillus sp. RC21, assembly GCF_044907935.1. Lineage (NCBI taxonomy): Bacteria > Bacillati > Bacillota > Bacilli > Caryophanales > Paenibacillaceae > Paenibacillus > Paenibacillus sp. RC21. The sequence continues at coordinate 192,920 of NZ_JBIYCS010000004.1, read as the reverse complement.
GGGGGTAGGCTCGGTGCGGGCTGCGGTGGAAAAAGAAGAATTGGCTCCGACCTTTGCGGTTCGCCGTCTGGCACCAAGTATTCCAATCCTTGCCAATCTGGGAGCGGTGCAGTTGAAATACGGATTTGGTGTGGACGACTGTCGCCGTGCGGTGGAGATTGCCGGAGCGGACATGCTGGTACTTCATTTGAACGGATTGCAGGAGGTTTTCCAACCCGAAGGGAACCTGGATTTTAGCGGATTGCTTGGACGTATTGAGGAGTTGTGCCGCCAGCTTTCAGTGCCTGTAGGCGTGAAGGAAGTAGGCTGGGGTATAGATGGTGAGACAGCTTCGAGATTGTACGATGCGGGGGCAGCTTTTATTGATGTCGCTGGCGCAGGCGGTACAAGCTGGAGTCAGGTGGAAAAATTCCGTAATCCCGATCCTGTACGCCGTGCAGCGGCGGAAGCATTTGCGGATTGGGGAAACTCCACTGCAGATTGTATCGTAGAAGTCAGAGCCGCTCAGCCCAATGGTGCTCTGATAGGCAGCGGTGGATTGAGAGACGGTGTCGATGCAGCCAAGGCACTTGCCTTGGGCGCTGATATGGCTGGCTTCGGACGTTCCTTGCTTGGCTCGGCGGTTGCTTCCAGAGAGGCGTTGGAGGCGCGATTGGAGCAGGTGGAGCTGGAATTGCGCACAGTCATGTTCGGAATTGGAGTAGCTGGGATTAAAGGACTTAAAGACACGACTCGGTTGAGAAAGAAGGTGAACGCATGAGCAGCACTACAACCTTGGTACCGATGAACGCAGAGCAATATGAACGGTTTGAGCAGCGCTCGCTCGCAGACTACGCGGACGAAAAAATCCAGGCAGGCACATGGACGGTGGAAGAAGCGCCGGAACGCGCGGCAGAAAGCTTTGCCCGATACCTGCCACAGAGACTGGACACTCCCCATGCTCACCTTTACATGCTGATGTATTCGGATACTGATGATGTGGAGAGCCAAGAGGAAGCGGGCTATATCTGGTTCAATATTACGGATAGCGTGCAAGGAAAAGAAGCTTTTCTGCTGGATATTCTCGTCTACGATTCATATCAGGGGCGGGGGTTAGGTACAATGGCGATGGGGGCTTTGGAACAGGAAGCTCGCAGGCTGGGAGCTGTTCGCATCGGTTTGCATGTATTTGGGCATAATGAGCGGGCTTTGCATGTGTATCGCAAGTCCGGCTATCGGGTTACAGATATTCAGATGAGCAAAGAGATTTAAATGAAGAAGTAGAGGTTGTAGCAAAATCCTGAAAGTCACAGCCATATGCTTGCCGCATGTACGGGTTCTCATATATAATGTGGGTTGGTAAACTAACGGATGGCATAACGCACATTTTATATAAACGGGAGTTGTTCTGATTATGGCTTTAAAAGCGGGGATCGTGGGCTTGCCGAACGTGGGCAAATCAACACTGTTTAACGCAATAACGCAGGCGGGTGCGGAATCCGCAAACTATCCATTTTGTACGATTGACCCTAATGTGGGTGTCGTTGAAGTACCGGATGAGCGGCTGGATAAGCTGACTGAACTGGTTGTGCCGAACAAAACGGTACCGACGGCTTTTGAATTTGTTGATATTGCAGGACTTGTACGCGGTGCGAGCAAGGGTGAGGGTTTGGGTAACAAGTTTCTGGCTCATATTCGTGAAGTGGATGCGATTGTGCATGTAGTACGTTGTTTTGAAGATGAGAACATCACCCATGTGGACGGCAAAATCGACCCGATCAGTGACATTCAGACCATTAATCTGGAACTGATTCTGGCGGATATCGAAAGCGTAGACAAGCGCATTGAGCGTTCCCGCAAAAACATGAAGGGTGGCAACAAGCAATACACCCAGGAAGTTGAAGTGCTGGAGCGGATCAAGGAATCACTGTATGCTGATAAGCCTGCGCGCAGCGTGGAATTGTCGGATGAAGAACAGTTGATTGTACGTGATCTTCATTTGCTTACGATGAAGCCTGTACTGTACGCAGCTAATGTCAGCGAAGACGGTGTAACGGAAGCCGACAGCAATCCTTATGTGCAAAAGGTACGTGATTTTGCTGTAGCGGAAAATGCAGAAGTGGTGCCGATTAGCGCCAAAGTAGAATCTGAAATTGCCGAGCTGGAAGGCGAAGACAAGGCAATGTTCCTGGAGGAACTGGGACTGGCTGAATCCGGTCTGAATCGTCTGATTAAAGCAGCTTACCGCTTGTTGGGTCTGTATACGTATTTCACAGCGGGTGTGCAGGAAGTACGCGCATGGACCATTCACAAAGGAACAAAGGCACCGGGCGCTGCAGGCGTAATCCATACGGATTTTGAACGCGGATTTATTCGTGCCGAGGTTGTATCCTACAACGATTTGGTTGCTGCTGGTTCTATGAACGGGGCTAAGGAACGTGGTCAGCTTCGTTTGGAAGGTAAGGAATATGTGGTACAAGACGGAGACGTTATGCATTTCCGTTTTAATGTATAACATTAGGTTTGCAGTATAAAACATTGTGCTAAATAAAGTAGTCGCTGCCTGTATTGGGTGGCGGCTTTTTATTATTAAATTATGGTTGTTATTCAATTCATGAATTAGAAGTATTTTTAGTAGCTAATTAATTAATTAGTTGGTATAATAAAGAGCTGTAGCCAGTGAATTTGAATCTGGCTTCATATTAATTTAACTGAAGAGGTGAATCGCTTGTTGGACCGATTGCAATCATTGGCGGACCGCTACGATAAACTGAGCGAACTGCTCTGCGATCCGGATGTAGCGAACGATAGCAAGAAACTTAGAGATTATTCCAAAGAACAGTCTGATTTACAGCCTGCTTATGAAGCATATACTGAATATAAAACTGTCGTTGAAGAGCTGGACGCTGCTAAAGCTATGCAGGCCGAAAAGCTGGACGACGAGATGCGTGAAATGGTAAAAATGGAGATTGATGAGCTCAGTGCCCGCAAACGGGAGCTGGACGAGAAAATCCGCATTTTGCTGCTGCCGAAGGACCCGAACGATGATAAGAATGTGATTATCGAGATTCGTGGTGCAGCGGGTGGTGACGAAGCGGCATTGTTCGCGGCGGATCTGTACCGGATGTACACTCGTTATGCCGATACCCAAGGCTGGCGTGTAGAGCTGATGGACGCGAACATGAATGACCTCGGAGGTTTCAAAGAGGTTATTTTCATGATTAACGGACGCGGTGCATACAGCAAAATGAAATTCGAAAGCGGAGCACACCGCGTACAGCGGATTCCGACGACGGAATCCGGCGGACGTATTCATACATCTACATCTACGGTATCCGTTATGCCTGAGGCCGAAGAAGTGGATGTTGAAATTTCCGACAAGGATATCCGCGTAGATACGTTCTGCTCCAGCGGTGCTGGCGGTCAGTCCGTTAATACGACCAAGTCGGCGGTGCGTGTAACGCATATGCCAACAGGCATTATGGCAACCTGTCAGGACGGTAAATCCCAAAACTCCAACAAGGAGAAGGCACTCCAGGTTTTGCGTGCCCGTATTTCGGATATGCTTCGTCAGGAAGAGGAAGCCAAATATGCAGGCGAGCGTAAGAGCAAAGTAGGTACCGGGGATCGCAGTGAGCGTATTCGTACCTACAACTTCCCGCAAAGCCGTGTAACAGATCATCGCATCGGGCTGACCATGCACAAGCTGGATCAGGTGATGAACGGGGAGATCGAAGAAATCGTATCGGCGCTCACGATTGCAGAGCAGGCTGATTTGATGGAACAAGAGGTTTAAGTTTTGGGACACGAACGCGATCTTGTGTATCGGATGTCGCCGGAGCGGAGCATGAGTATCAGAGAAGCCTTAGTTGAGGCTTCTTCTTTTTTAGGAAGCTGCGGCGTGCTGGAGCCGCAGCATAACGCTCGTCTGCTGCTGGAGCATGTGCTCGGGCTGGAAGGCACGGCGTTCTACGCTGCGCTGGGCGATCCGTTCCCAGCCTCGGGTAAAGAGGCGTGGGAAGCGGTCATAGCCCGCAAAGCAGCGGGTGAACCGGCGCAGTATATTATCGGACGGCAGGAGTTTTATGGCCGTCCGTTCGCGGTTTCGCCGTCGGTGCTGATTCCGCGGCCCGAGACAGAGCTGCTCGTCGAGGCTATTCTTCAGCACGGCGACCGATTGTGGCCGGACGGCGCTCCGCAGGCGCTCGATATCGGCGCGGGCAGCGGGGCGATTGCCGTCACGCTGGCGGCTGAGCGGCCCCGCTGGCGCGTGGTGGCGGGGGATATCTCCGCCGCAGCGCTGGAGATGGCGGCGCATAACGCCACTGTCAACGGCGCAGCCGTGGAGCTGCGCGAAGGCGACCTGCTGGCGCCGTTCGCGGGAGAGGCGGTGGACATCCTGGTGTCCAATCCGCCGTATATCCCGGCCGCCGACATCGCAGGCTTGCAGCCGGAGGTGCGCGACCATGAGCCGCGTATGGCGCTGGATGGCGGGCCTGACGGACTTGGCCCGTATCGGGCGATGCTGGAGCAGCTTGGGCTGCTTCAGGCTCCGCCGCGGTTGATCGGGTTTGAGCTGGGCATGGGACAGGCCAGAGACGTGGCTGGACTGCTGGAGCAGGCAGGTCATTGGAATACGATTCTAATCGTTCCAGACCTTGCTGGAATCGAACGTCATGTCCTGGGCGTTGCGGAATAATGCTGCATTTTCTTTTTGCGAGTCTTTCCTTTAGAATAAAAGGAGTATGACCGAGAAACGGCTCAGGGGGAAATCATGCTTCAGAAATTGAAAAAAATTGACGGTCCGGTGATCTTCATTCTGGTTTTGCTGATGGCAATCAGCATCATAACGGTATATAGCGCGGGCAGAGGCCCTACCAACTTGGCGGAGCACGGCAATGACTACCAGAAGATGATCGGGTATTATATATTGGGTTTTGTGGTGATCTTGGGTATAGCGGTAGTCGATTTTCGAATATTTATTAAAAAAGCACTGTATGTATATGGAGGCGGAATATTCCTGCTTGCTCTCGGCTTTTTTGGCGGGACGGTTAACAACTCTCAGGGCTTTTTGAAAATCGGTGGCTTGAACCTTCAGCCTGCTGAGGTATTCAAGCTGGTTCTTATCATTTTTCTGACTTATATGCTGATTAAGAAGCGCAAGAGCAAGCTGTATTTTGTTCAGGATGTACTTCCAGTCGCTCTGGTGAGCTTTGTCCCTTTTGCTATGGTCATGGTGCAAAATGACTTGGGGAATGCGCTCGGATACATCGTCATCGTCCTTGGTATGCTATGGATTGGTAATGTGAAGGCATCCCATGCACTGATCGGATTTACCATATTTGTAGTTGCCGTTGGTGGCGGGCTCAAAGCCTATATTTCGTTTCATGATGAGATCGATTCTTTTATGAAGGGGATTGGCCGTAGTCACTGGGTAGAGCGACTGGACCCTTGGCTGGTACCGGAAAAAGCGACCGCAAAGGCATCTTACCATACCAAAAATGCCAAGCTGGCGATTGCCTCTGGCGGGATGATGGGCAAAGGCTTTTTGCAGGGGACTTCGGTTCAATCCGGTCGTGTGCCTTACACGTATGCGGATTCTATTTTTGTGGTCGTAGCGGAGGAATTTGGCTTTGTTGGCTCGTCGGTGCTGTTGTTGCTATATTTTATTTTGATTCATCGAATGATCCTGATCTCGCTGGAATGCCGTGACCGTGCCGGACCATATCTTATCGTCGGTATTGTATCCATGTTGCTGTATCAGATTTTTGAAAATATCGGCGCGTTTTTGGGCATCATGCCACTGACGGGAATTACGCTCCCTTTTATAAGCTATGGGGGGACGTCTTTGCTTATTAACATGGCTAGCATTGGCTTGGTTATGAGTATTAAGGTCCACGGTCAGGAGCTGGAGGACGATCTGCCACAGCCATCCAGAGTGAGTTTGGCGAAGGAGAAGAAGGCTTAATGCTATGCTTCTAAATGGATGTCACTTGATGCTTAGGGTGAGGGGAAATAGTGAGATACGAAGGGTCCAGATTGTGAAATCTGGGCTTTTTCGTATTCGCGGACTGCTCCGAAGCTTCGGCCCAGATCCATGTGCTTGATGTAGGGTGTATTGGGTGTTTTTAAAATGGTCTTGAACATTTTACGAGATTCATAGGTTTAGCCTCTCCCAAACCGGACAGACTGATAGACATGATAGAGTTTGGGGGGATTGGGATGAGAAGCTGGACCAAGCAAGCTGCAATGATACTATTTTGTATTTCAATATTATTGATGTCGTGGGAAGGTCAAAAAACAGATGCCGCCATGACAACAGGGACAAGAGGGCCTGTAGTGGCAGGGATGGCAACGACAGGAGCGGGCGTCATTCCTCATGATTCCATCCGATTGCGCATTTTGGCCAATTCGGATCGTCCGGAGGATCAACTGGTAAAACGTGAAATTAGGGATACCATCGTACAGCAGATGGATACGTGGGTGGGGAAGCTGGAAAACCCGCAAAGCTTGGATCAGGCCAGAGTGCTGATTGCTGCTCATTTACCCGAAATTGACCGTTTAGTAGGTGCGGAACTGGCTCGACGGGGTATCTCGTACGACCATCAGGTAGAATTGGCAAACGTACCTTTTCCGACGAAGATGTACGGTGGGCTTGTCTATCCGGCAGGGGATTATGAAGCGCTTCGGGTCACGCTGGGACAAGGCAAAGGGCAAAATTGGTGGTGCGTGCTGTTTCCTCCGTTGTGCTTCATTGATGCGGGCAGCGGGGAAGCGGCAGCTCAAACGGTCTCGGCAAAAGCGGACCAAGGAGGCGGACGGACGAATGCCGCTGACAAGGAGCCGGAAGTACGGTTTTTTCTATGGGAGGCATTGACGGGGTTGTGGGGATGGGTGAGTGGACTTTTTGCCTAATCGTCGTAAGTTGTAGAAAAGAGAACAACGGGTGCATCACCCCGGTATGTTATAATGGGATATAGGGTTTACAGCTATGAGACATGGACAGATTTGGTTCAGATAAGCCGCCCAAGTAAGTTCTTTAGGGATAGAGCTAACTGAACCAGGACTGTATGACAATAAGATATGGGATGATCTAATATGAGTGATAAATCGAACCAAATACAAGGTTTGCGCAGAGAGTCTTTGCAGAAGGAAATATGTGAGCGGGTATTGGACGAACAGGGGCTTCATAGGCTAAAGCCGCCGTTGGCCGATTCCCATACGAAATGGTGGGACGTAAGAGAATTGGTTGTTGAAGGGGAATCATCTGGTGAAATGTTATCCAGACAAGACCGTATTGCGGCGGAAAAAGGCATTCGTGAGGCCGCTGTGCTGCTGCAAGCAGGAGAGACGGTAGCGTTCCCTACCGAGACGGTGTACGGCTTGGGCGCTGATGCGCGTAGCACGGAAGCGGTAGAATCGGTATTCTCCGCCAAAGGGCGTCCTTCCGATAATCCCCTGATCGTGCATGTTTCCGACCCTGCCCAGCTGGACGGCATGGTAACGGAAGTGAATGATACGGCGCGGGCGCTGATGGATGCGTTCTGGCCGGGACCGCTGACGCTGGTGTTGCCTGTGATGCCTCAAGCACTGTCGCCTCGTGTGACGGCGGGGCTGGACACGGTCGGCGTGCGCATGCCGGATCATCCGGTAGCGCTGCGTCTGATCGCAGAAGCAGGCTGTCCGCTGGCTGCGCCAAGCGCCAATCGCTCGGGCAGGCCCAGTCCGACCCTTGCACACCATGTGCGTGAGGACCTGGAGGGCCGCATCGGCGGCATTTTGGACGGTGGCCCCACGGGTGTGGGGCTGGAGTCCACGGTGGTGCAGGCCGGTGACGACGGAACCGTCACCATCCTGCGCCCCGGCGGCGTGACGGCCGAGCAGCTCGCTGCGGTCGCTCGCGCCGTCGAGCTGGACCCTGCGTTGGTCGCCGCTTCGCCCGGCGAGGACGCCGATAGCCCGGCACCGCGTTCGCCGGGCATGAAGTACACGCACTACGCGCCGCGAGGCCGCTTGAGCGTAGTGCATGGCCCGTCAACCGCTGAGGTGACGGGCTGGATTCGCGCCGCGCTGGCGGAGGCGTCCGCGCGGGGGGAGCGCACAGCAGTGCTCGCGTTCGACGAGCATGCCGCCGGCTATGCCGGAGAGCGCGTTTACACGCTGGGCAAGCTGGACGCACTCCATGAGGCAGCGCAGCGCCTGTACGGCGTGCTGCGCCGCTGCGATGAGGAAGGCGTCACCTTTATTTTGGCGGAAGCCTGTCCGCCGAAAGGGCTGGGAGACGCCGTTATGAACCGCCTGCTCAAAGCGGCGGGCCATCGGATCGTCCGTCTCTAGGACGGCGCCGATATTTGTCCAATGATGTAGAGGCTTTAGATGGATTAACTTTTCAGCATTGTTTCCTCTCAACTTATCCCGGTACAGGCACGTTCACCGTATGCTTGTACTGTTTTGCCTCTTGTCCGCATAACGTGTACAAGAGCGGACGGATATTTGGGGGGATGGAGTATGCTGGCAGCCTCTGCCCATGCCGGGCAGATTGTAACGATTCTGGTCATGGCTGTAGCGCTGGGGACGGATGCGTTATCGTTGGGCGTAGGGATCGGCATGAAAGGAATACGCCTGCGGGACGTGCTGCGGATCAGTACGGTCATTGGCTTTTTTCACATTCTGATGCCATTGCTGGGTATGTTCACAGGCCATTATATGAGTTCTTTACTGGGCCATGTGACGACCTACTTTGCAGGGGGATTACTCATCCTTTTGGGCGGGCATATGGTTTATAATTCCTTCAAAGGGGACGGAGTACAGGTGTTGGACCATCGTTCGTCCTTGGGCCTTTTGCTATTTGCGCTTGGAGTGAGCGTTGACTCCTTTTCTGTTGGGGTGTCACTTGGCATGTTCCAGAGTGATTTGGTACTAACCGTTCTGGCGTTTGGCTTTTGCGGGGGAGCGATGGCGATGCTGGGACTGCTGTTAGGCCGAAAGGTCAGCCGCAATCTGGGAGACTATGGAGAAGCGGTGGGCGGTGCCATTCTACTGGCGTTCGGCTTTATGTTTATGTTTTAATTATATATTATTTCAACATACGGGGGGTGAAGACGTTGAAACATATCTTATTCGTATGCACAGGGAACACCTGTCGCAGTCCGATGGCTGAAGGGATGCTGCGCAAGCTGGCTACTGAGCACGGACTAGGGTTGGAAGTGCGTTCGGCGGGAGTAGCTGCGATGGAAGGCACACCCATTTCCCGACATGCAGAGGCGGTGCTACGTGACCACAATATCTCGGATCAAATCACCTCAACTCCTTTGAACGGTGGGCTTGCCGAGTGGGCGCATCTGATTTTAACCTTGACCCAAGGGCATAAGCAGCACGTAATTCAGCGCTTTCCCCAAACGGCGGGCAAAGTGTTTACGCTCAAGGAATATGTGGAGGACCGGGATTCGGTGCTGAATGATGTACAGGAGCTGGATGGTCTGTACGCTTCACAACAACTGATGGGTTCGCTGGGGCAGGAGCTTTCGGCACGGGAGCGTGAGCGGATGATTGAACTGCATCAACGTATTCCGGGCTTTGATATTTCTGATCCGTTCGGCGGTCCGCGTGAAGATTACGATGTCACGGCTGGGGAAATCCGAACGGCGCTGCATAAGCTGGTGGACAAGCTAAAGGCATTGTCCGAATAAAGTTTGTATCACTCATCTATTTTGTACGGGATCTGTTGATTTTCGACGGTTAATCCGTTAAGATAAGGTGGAAAAACAAGAATCCGGTGTAACTGGCGACAAAAGTGGGATTAACCACGATGGAGCACCGGATATACGGCCGGTCGCCTGGGCAAAAGAGCAAATCCACATTGGCTGTGGACTGCTCTTTTTTCGTATATGAGCTAGGTCCGGCCTCCGGTGGCCTTCTGTCCAGACAAATGACAATGATTCTTCCGTGTGCTGTTACTTCGAGTATTCGAACCGAGAGAGGGTCCTTTTTTTAGTTGGGTCTTCCATTTTTCCTGCTCGAAATCCGATTCATCGGCTATAATATAGTCAGATTGTGATTCAGGAGAGAGTGTGTTGAACATGGGGCATAAGCCCGTGCCCAGTCTCTGTGGGGCTGTTCAACCAAAGGAGGTTCCAATGGCAGGACAATTGGATCATGAGGTTACGCTTGAAGCACAGACCGCTTCTGTCGTGAAGGAAATAGCAGAAGCAGCCAGTCTCAAGGCTGGTCGTTTGCTGGTTATCGGGGTAAGCACCAGTGAGGTGGCTGGAAGCAGGATTGGCACGGCGGGAGCGCTCGATGTAGCGCAGCAATTGCTGGCTGGAGTGGAATCCGTTAGCAGGGCGTATGGTTTTGACGTGGCATTTCAATGCTGCGAGCATTTGAACCGTGCGCTAGTCGTTGAGCGAGCCGTGCTGGAGCGGCTGGGACTGACGGAGGTTGCCGCCGTTCCCGTTCGTACGGCAGGCGGATCTATGGCTACCGTCGCCTATCGTGCGCTGGAAGATGCATGTCTGACGGCGAATGTACAAGCACATGCGGGGATAGACATTGGTGAGACGCTGATCGGTATGCATTTGCAACCGATTGCTGTTCCGTTTCGTCCAGGCCTTCGCTGGATTGGCGAAGCGCGTGTGACGGCGGCGTTCACTCGTCCCCCGCTCATCGGAGGACAACGAGCGGTGTATAGTCTGGAGCAAGAAGCCGGCGGAAGCTGTGACTAGCATTTGCAATTTGGTTTGGACAGCATGTTTGTATCTTTTTTGTATTGATGATGAGGTACCCAACAGAGGAGCAGGCGCTTGCCTGTATACCTGACAATTGACCATGGAGAGGGAGTAATCAATCATGATGGAACATTTGCGTAAAAGTGACCCGGCAGTGCTGGAAGCAATGGGACTTGAACTGAAACGACAACGCCACAATATCGAGCTGATCGCATCCGAAAATATCGTCAGCGAAGCGGTAATGGAAGCAATGGGCTCTGTACTGACAAATAAATATGCTGAAGGCTATCCGGGTAAACGCTATTACGGTGGCTGTGAGCATGTAGATATCGTTGAGGACATTGCACGCGACCGTGCCAAAGAACTGTTCGGTGCAGAGCATGCTAACGTACAAGCTCACTCTGGAGCGCAAGCGAACATGGCAGTATATCTGGCAGCTCTTAAACCTGGAGATACCGTACTGGGTATGAACCTAGCGCACGGCGGCCATCTTACACATGGAAGCCCGGTTAACGCCTCCGGCTTGTTGTATAACTTTGCCGCTTACGGTGTACGTGAAGACAACTTCCGCATCGACTATGATGAAGTGCGCAAGGCAGCCTTCAAGCATCGCCCTCGTCTGATTGTAGCCGGCGCGAGCGCATATCCGCGCACCATTGATTTTGAAGCCTTCGCTTCCATTGCCAACGATGTGGGCGCTCTGTTCATGGTCGATATGGCACATATCGCGGGTCTTGTGGCAGCGGGTATTCATCCAAGCCCGGTTCCGCATGCTCAATTTGTAACAACAACGACACACAAAACGCTGCGTGGTCCGCGTGGAGGTCTGATTTTGACTCGCAAAGCGTGGGCGCAAGCGATTGATAAAGCTATTTTCCCAGGTACTCAAGGGGGGCCGTTGATGCATGTGATCGCATCCAAAGCCGTTGCCTTGGGTGAAGCGCTCCAGCCTTCCTTCAAAACCTATGCACAAAACGTAGTTCGCAACGCTCAGGTGCTGGCTGAGACATTGCTGGCTGAAGGCATTAACATTGTATCCGGTGGTACGGATAATCACCTGATGCTGCTGGACACGCGTAGCTTGAACATCACTGGAAAAGAAGCGGAGCATGTGCTGGATTCCGTGGGCATTACAGTGAACAAAAACGCGATTCCTTTCGACCCGACCAGTCCGTTCGTTACCAGCGGAATCCGCATTGGTACACCTGCTGCAACGTCCCGTGGTATGGATGAAGAGGCTATGGTCAAAATCGGTAAAATCATTGCCGAAACTCTTAAAAATCCGAAGGATGATACGGTATTGTCCAAAGCCAGCCAAGCTGTTGGCGAACTGACAGACAAATTCCCGATCTACCCAAGTATTCAATACTAATCAATCGGCTTGTTCATGCTCCCCCTCAGCCTCAGGTTGTCAGCCTTGGTATCTGGGGGGGGGGCCATGACTACACATATGATGTGACTGATAAGGCTGTTTTTCTTCCGTAAGCCGGAGGGGGAACAGCCTTTTTTTGATTTCTAGCGATTCTGCCTGTTTCTGGCGATATCCTGGTCCTTTAAAGTATTTGAGTTGAATTTGGCGCTGACAAAGGGTGGACCCTTCAAGTCGACGGAGTCTGTTGCGTTTGGACATATATAATGAAGCGTTTACAAATAACCGTCTTGGATTGGGTACTGCCAAAGCCATTATTTTCTTTGTCATCGTTGCAATCATTACCAGCATCCAGGTGTGTCTGACGAAGAAAAAGGAGGTCGAAATGTAATGGGAAAAACAAGCGACATTTTGGCTCATTTCGCTTCGTGGCCGATGACCTTCCATTTTGAGAACTACGCGAATGCCTGGAATAAAATAAAACAGCGACAAGATATGGAGTTGGAACTTTCAACGTTTCCCTAAGGGACTGAATCAGGATCTGAGTAGTAGCATGCAGGCCTATATTGCGGGAGTCATTACGAAGGATGAAATGCTCCAGCAATTTCAGGAGGCATGGGACAATTTGAAGTACAGATAAAAGACTGATGCTGTATTAGGACACAAAGCCTGTAGGTTAGGCAGGAAGTCCAAAATTCAAAAGGCTCTGACGGTCAAGTGCCGTCAGAGCCTTTTTTATGCACTTTTTGTATGACAAAAGTCACTCTTGAAGTGGCGAAGTATGCATTTTACCTGTCATATCTTCCTCTTGACAAAAGGTTGCGGTGGCAGGTGTTAAATCAATCAAGGGAATGTTATAATAAACAGGATTTACAGGCACGCATTGCATCTGTGCTTATTTGGTTTGTACAAATAGGTTACATAGATCCTTTCCATACAGGATGTTCGATATTCTGGTGCGAAAGAACGTGACGATAATACCGGAGGGAATATATCATGGCAAAACTGGTGGTTTGTGATCACCCTTTGATCCAACACAAACTTACATTTATCCGCGATGTGCGGACCAACACCAAGGATTTCCGCGAACTGGTGGATGAAGTAGCAACATTGATGGCTTATGAAATTACGCGGGATATCCCGCTGGAGAGCATTACGGTGCAGACACCGGTTGCTGAGACAGAAGGCAAGGTTATTTCCGGTCGCATGCTGGGTCTCATTCCAATCTTGCGTGCAGGCTTGGGGATGCTGGATGGCGTTGTCAAACTGCTGCCGGCAGCAAAGGTAGGGCATGTGGGACTGTTCCGTGATCCCGAGACATTGCAGCCTGTGGAATACTATACGAAGTTGCCTACAGACGTGACTGAGCGTGAATTGATCGTGATTGATCCGATGCTTGCAACGGGAGGCTCGGCGATCGCGGCTATTGATGTGTTGAAAAAGAGAGGCTGTACCCAAATTAAGATGATGAATTTGATTGCCGCTCCTGAGGGAGTCAAGGCCGTTCAGGATGCCCATCCTGATGTAGATATTTATGTTGCTGCACTGGACGAGCGTCTGGATGATCACGGCTACATTATTCCGGGTCTTGGTGATGCGGGAGACCGTCTGTACGGAACCAAGTAAAGGGCCTCTGGTTCGGCATAATATATGGGCGTTACGGACAAGTCGTTTTTCATAGGAGAACGGTCTTGGAACCGGACGTTTATCTTGAAAAGGGGTTCAACAGAAAATGTCCAAAATCAAAGTGATGACTATTTTTGGCGTGCGTCCGGAAGCGATTAAGATGGCTCCTCTTATTTTGGAGCTTCAACGTCACCCCGAGCATATCGAGTCCTTAGTATGCGTAACGGCTCAACATCGCCAAATGCTCGATCAGGTTCTGGAAGTGTTTAATATCCACCCTGACTATGATCTGGATGTGATGAAGGATCGTCAGACGCTTAATGAAATTTCCATTCGTGTACTTCAAGGATTGGAACCTGTGTTACGTGAGGCAAAGCCTGATATCGTGCTCGTTCACGGGGATACGCTGACGACTTTCCTGGCCAGCTATGCGGCCTTTATGCAACAGATCGAAGTAGGGCATGTGGAAGCGGGCTTGCGGACGTGGAACAAGCTTTCTCCGTACCCTGAGGAAATGAACCGTCAACTGACAGGAGTGCTGTCTGATCTTCATTTTTCTCCTACATCTTTATCTGCTGGGAATTTGCGGAAGGAAAATAAACCTGAATCGCGAATATATGTAACAGGCAATACCGTGACTGACGTATTTCAGTATACGGTTCGCCAGGATTACGAGCATCCGGTGCTGGAATGGGCTGAAGGCAAACGCCTGATTCTGATGACGGCACACCGCCGGGAGTCCCAGGGCGAACCACATCGCCAAATTTTTAGTGCGGTCAAACGGATCGCAGACGAGTTTGAGGATATCGCTATCGTGTATCCAGTTCATCCGAGTCCGGCTGTGAAGGAGCCTGCATTTGAGATTTTAGGCAACCATCCGCGTATTAAGCTGATTGATCCGCTGGATGTGGTGGATTTACACAACTTTTATCCGCACACTCATCTCATACTTACTGATTCGGGTGGTCTTCAGGAGGAAGCACCTTCATTCGGCGTGCCTGTACTGGTACTGCGTGATACGACTGAAAGACCGGAAGGAATTGAAGCTGGCACACTGGAACTGGTGGGTACGAGTGAAGAGAACGTCTACAATCGGACCAAGGCTCTTTTGACGGATTCTGCATTATATGAGTCTATGAGTCAGGCAGCAAACCCTTATGGCGATGGACGAGCTTCGGTAAGAATTGTCAATGCTATTTTGCACCATTATGGTGTTCAATCCGAACGTCCTGAAGAATTTCACACAATGTTCACAAAAGGTGTCCGCACCACATAATCATCCTTACAGGGTAAGCATACAGTTAAACTGTACGGTTACCAAGGGGTACGGCATTTTAGGATGCTTTGTCGACTGATTTTATACTTTAGGGCACTAAAATATCTCAATTGACAAAGCATCTTATATTTAAGTAAAATGGACTGGAATTGCAGGGGTGACATGGAAAAGTGGTCAAACCTTCCAAGCAAAACAACAACCGAAATAACACCGGAAATGCCTTCAAGGCAATTGGACTGGTGAGCGCTATCGGCATTGATTTGGCCGTGTGCACACTGGGTGGTTTTTATGCCGGAAAGTGGCTAGACACCAAACTTGGTGGTTCCGGAATTTGGATTGGCGTAAGCGTTCTCGCAGGCTTGGTTGTAGGCGCATTGAGTATTGCCCTTGTGATCGGAAAGGTATTGAGGGATAACCATGAGTGAGATGACCCGAATGCAAAAAATGTTATGGATCGTAGCGCTTTGTATTATGGCTCTGTGTTTCCTGGTCTCCGCCTTCATGCCCCAACATCGTGACATTGCTCACGGAATCATTCTGGGAACGGGAGTAAGCTGTCTTAATGTGCTGTATATGGCCTACAAAATTCGACAGGTTGCGAGTGCGGCCGCCGGTGAAGGCAAGAAGAAAAGGGTGGGCATCGGCTTTGGAGTTCGTGTAGCGACCTCTATTTTGGCGGTAGTGCTGGCGATAGAATTTCCGGCCTATTTCCATGAGATCGCTGTAATGGCAAGCCTGGTAACTGGACAGTTTCTTCTTTTAATTATAGGCATCATATTCGCGCTACAGGAAAAATGATGGCTCAACTGAGAAAGGGGTGAGAAAACATGTTGCATGAATCACCGATTATCCAATTGGGCGGGTTCAACATTGACTTGTCCATCATTATTATGCTTATAGTAACCTGTGCTATTGTGTTTGGACTGGCTTTTGCCGCAACACGCAATTTGTCTGTAGACAATCCTGGCAAGCTGCAAAACTTTATGGAATGGGTTGTAGAATTCGTTCAAGGGCTTATATCCAGTACGATGGATTTGAAGAAAGGGAAGCCATTCCTATCATTGGGGATGACGCTGATCATGTTCATTTTCGTCGGGAATATGCTTGGTTTGCCGTTCGGAATCGTGACTGAATTCGATAATGTACAAAGCGCACAAGTATTTGGGCATGAAATCGTTCCAGTCAAGGAAGCATTGGAGCAAGCACAGGCGGCTCATCCGGGCGAACCTGCCCACGTGGGTGTCAACTGGTGGAAATCACCTACCGCAGATGCAGGGGTATCCATTGGTCTGGCATTGATGATCTTTGTGCTGGTTCATTTCCTGGGAATCTTCCGTAACACCAAAGCTTATTTCAAGCATTACATTCAGCCATTCCCTTTCTTTTTGCCAATTAACCTGATTGAGCAGTTCTCGAAACTTTTGACACATGGTATGCGTCTATTCGGTAATATCTTTGCCGGCGAGGTTTTGATTAGTGTGCTGCTGAAATTGACAGCAATTGGTGTTGGAGGGTGGATTGCCTCCGTACTGGGGCTGGTTGTATGGCAAGGATTCAGTATCTTTGTCGGCAGTATTCAGGCGTTCGTCTTTACCATTTTGACGTTCGTGTATATTTCACAGGCAATTGATACGCACGAAGAAGAGCATTAGGTCATTTCAGTTTCCGGTTTTTAGTTAAGTTCAGGAGTGCGCTTCGCTCTTAACTGCAAATACATGTACAACACAAATACACATCTCTAAGGAGGATTTTTAAAATGGGAGCTTGGGCATTAATAGCAGCAGCTATCGCAGTAGGTTTGGGTGCGCTCGGCGCAGGTATTGGTAACGGTCTGATCGTAAGTAAAACAGTTGAAGGTATCGCTCGTCAGCCAGAAGCAAAAGCTTCATTGCAAACTGTCATGTTTATCGGTGTAGGTCTGGTCGAAGCACTGCCAATCATCGGTGTCGTCCTGGCATTCATTTTCTACGCAGCAGCTTAATTGAATGGAAGCAAGGTTTGGCGGGGAAGGCACAGCCATCCGCGCCTTCTTTGTTCGTTTGAGATATGAAAGATCTAGGACTGACGTTCACCGGAAAGGAGTGACTTCAATTGCATTTTAATTGGACAAGTATCGTTTTTACTGTAATTGCATTTTTGATCTTGTACTGGTTGCTGACCCGTTATGCATTCGGCCCCCTCTTTTCAGTTATGGAGAAGCGGCGTGAGCTTGTTTTGAAGCAAATGAATGAAGCGGCACAGACGCGTGAACAGGCTGCTGCTTATGTTGAGGAGCAAAAGCAGGCTCTCCAACAGGCACGCAAAGAAGCCTACGATATTATTGAGCAGTCGAAACAAACAGGTAGCAAGCAAGCGGAGCAAATTATCGTTCAGGCTAAGGACGAAGCTGTCCGCCTGAAAGACGAAGCTGTTCGTGAGATCACAAGCGAGCGCAATAAGGCAGTTGCCGAGCTGCGCAGCGAAGTGGGCCGTGCTTCGGTACAAATCGCTTCCAAGCTGATTCAAAAAGAAATCAAGGAAGACCAAGTCCAGGGAGAGCTTGTCGACCAGTACCTTAAAGAGGTAGGAGGCAAAGCATGAGCCGGGATACGGTAGTTGCCAAACGGTATGCGAAAGCTTTGTTTGAAGTGGCGGAGCAAGAGCAAACCATTATGGAGACCGAGCAAGAGCTGCGTGCTTTTGTAGAAGCTGTCTCTGGGGATGCTGAAATCCGTAAGTTCATCAACTCTCCTAACATTACGGAAGCGGTCAAGCTTCAGGTTCTGGCTAACAGTTTTGAGAGCAAGCTGTCTGCCCCACTGATCAACACGATTAAGCTGTTGATCCAGCGTAGCAGAGCGGATTTGTTTGAATCTCTTCTCGCCGGATACCTCGATATTCAGGAGTACAAGCTGGGACTTGCCCATGCAAAGGTGTATTCCACTTATGCGCTCAGTGAGCAGGAAAAAACAGCGGTAGCCGAGCAATTCGGAGCCCGTGAACATAAAACAATCCGTGTGGAAAACATAGTGGACCCGAGTCTGCTGGGCGGATTGAAAGTGGTTATCGGCGATACGCTGTACGACGGTAGTCTGGCCGGCAAGCTGGATCGTCTTGAGAAATCCTTTAACAGACGAGTATAGAAGATAGGGGTGAACACACTTGAGTATCAAACCTGAAGAAATCAGTTCATTGATTAAAAGTCAGATTGAACAATATAAAAATGATATTGAGGTCGTTGAAGTCGGCACTGTTGTTGAAGTCGGCGACGGTATTGCCCGCGTCTACGGACTGGAAAAAGTCATGTCCGGTGAATTGGTTGAATTCGAAAACGGCGTTTTGGGCTTGGCGCTCAATGTGGAAGAAAGCAATGTCGGTGTTGTTATTCTCGGTCAATTCTCCGATATCCGTGAAGGCGGTCAAGTGAAACGTACAGGTCAGATCATGCAGGTTCCTGTAGGGGAAGCATTGATCGGACGTGTTGTTAATCCGCTGGGACAACCAGTTGACGGTAAAGGCCCGATTGCTACAACGGAATTCCGTCCGGTAGAAAGCCAAGCTCCAGGCGTTATGGCCCGTAAATCGGTACATGAGCCAATGCAAACGGGGATTAAAGCTATTGATGCGATGGTTCCGATTGGTCGCGGTCAACGCGAGCTGATCATCGGTGACCGTCAAACAGGTAAAACCTCTATTGCGATTGACGCGATTTTGAATCAAAAAGGCAGCGGCATGAAATGTATTTATGTTGCCATCGGCCAAAAGCAATCTACGGTAGCTCAAGTCGTTGAAACCTTGCGTCGTCATGGTGCTTTGGAATATACGATTGTCGTTACAGCGGCAGCTTCCGACCCATCACCATTGCTCTATATCGCACCTTACTCTGGCTGCGCTATGGGTGAGTACTTTATGTACAAAGGCGAGCACGTATTGGTTGTATACGATGACTTGACCAAACAAGCGTCAGCTTACCGGGAACTTTCCCTGTTGCTGCGTCGTCCACCGGGCCGTGAGGCATACCCAGGAGACGTTTTCTATCTGCATTCCCGCTTGCTGGAACGTGCAGCGAAGCTGAATGACGAGTTAGGCGGCGGATCGCTAACTGCGTTGCCATTCATTGAAACACAGGCTTCCGACGTATCTGCCTATATTCCAACGAACGTTATTTCCATCACAGACGGACAAATCTTCCTCGAAGCTGACTTGTTCTATGCAGGACAACGTCCGGCGATTAACGTAGGTATTTCTGTATCCCGTGTAGGTGGTTCGGCTCAGATCAAAGCGATGAAAAAGGTTGCAGGTTCCCTGCGTCTGGATCTCGCCCAATATCGTGAGCTTCAAGCGTTCTCCCAATTCGGTTCCGATTTGGACAAGTCCACCAAAGCTCGTCTGGATCGCGGCGCGCGTATGATGGAGATTTTGAAACAGGGTGTTAACCAGCCTCTGGCTGTAGAGCAACAGGTTGTGAGCTTGTACACTGCGGTAAAAGGCTTCCTGGATGATATTCCTGTAGCAGACGTGAAACGTTTTGAGAAAGACTTCCTTTCTTATATAGAGTCTGATCATCAAGATATTCTTCAATCTATTCGTGATACAAAAGACTTGGTTCCTGATAACGATGCGGCTCTCAAAGCAGCTATCGAGAAATTCAAAAAATCATTTGCCACGTCGGTTTAATACATTGGAATTTGCCAGTTTATGACGAGAAGTGTCCTAAGGAAGCGTGCCCTCCGGGCTGTGGCTTCCTTGGCATGTTTTATACTCAATAACAGGCCCTTTATGATTAGTCCGGCTGGACTGTCCTTCATCATGGACGGCCGGATATCCAGAACCGGTTTACGAAGTTAGCTTTGACTTTGTCAAAGCTAAGTGAATGCTTACGAAGTAGCTTTGGCTTTGCCAAAGCTTGAAGGTGGTGAAATCATGGCAAAAGGTATGCGCGAGATTAAACGTCAGATCAAAAGTGTGCAGAGTACGAAGCAGATTACGAAAGCGATGGAGATGGTAGCTGCATCCAAGCTTAGAAAAGCTCAGGAGAAGGCTGAGGCGGCTCGTCCTTATTCGGAAAAGCTTAGGGAAGTTGTGACCAGTATTGCTGCGGGGTCAAACAGCGTTAAGCACCCGATGCTGGAATCGCGTCCGGTCAAAAAGACGGCATATCTCATCATTACATCTGATCGTGGTCTGGCTGGTGGTTATAATGCCAACATTTTGCGGCAGGTTACACAGACAATTGCGGAACGTCACCGTTCACAGGATGAGTTTACAATTTTCATTATTGGACGAAAAGGACGGGACTATTTCAGACGCCGCGAGTTTCCTATTGCCGAGTCGGTAACAGATCTGTCGGATACACCTGCTTTTGCAGATATCAAGACGATTGCCAACAAAGCTGTGCAGGGTTTTGAGCTCAAAGAATTTGATGAGCTGTATCTATGCTATAACCGCTTTGTTAATGCATTGACTCAGATTCCAACCGTTGACCGTCTGTTGCCTATGGCGACGCCGGATTCCGCTGCTGCTGCATCCTCGATTAACTATGAGTATGAGCCGTCACCGGAAGGAGTGCTGGAAGTGCTGTTGCCGCGATACGCGGAAACACTCATCTACGGTGCTTTGCTGAACGGTAAGGCGAGTGAACTGGGAGCAAAAATGACAGCAATGGGATCTGCCACTAAAAATGCTACGAAGCTGATTGGTGAGCTGTCGCTGACCTATAACCGTGCTCGTCAAGCGGCTATTACCCAGGAAATTACGGAAATCGTGGCAGGGGCAAGTGCCCAGTCTTAATGGTTTTTTTTGCGGACTGCTGTATAGCTGGTCCTATACTAATATGATAATTTGCGGGCGCAAAACAAATCGTGTAGTTCGGATTTGCGGCTGTGCAAGCTTGTAGGAGGGAAACCAAAAGATGAACAAAGGACGCGTAGTGAGCATCATGGGTCCGGTTGTCGACGTTGAGTTTGAACGCGGACAGCTTCCGGAAATCCTGAATGCCATTCATATTGGGACTGTGCTGGAGAACGGAGTCAAAGTTGACCTGACGCTCGAAGCATCGAAACACCTTGGTGACAACCGTGTGCGTTGTATTGCCATGTCTTCCACAGATGGTCTGGTTCGTGGAGTTGAAGCAATCGATCAGGGAGCACCTATTTCGGTACCTGTCGGTGAAGCAACTCTGGGACGCGTATTTAACGTACTTGGAACGCCAATTGATAATGGTACTGATTTGAGTGAAGCAGCTAGAAATCCGATTCACCGTCAGGCTCCTGCCTTCGATGAATTGACAACTCAAGCAGAAATGCTCGAAACCGGCATTAAAGTTATCGACCTGCTGGCTCCGTACGCCAAAGGCGGTAAAGTCGGATTGTTTGGTGGTGCCGGCGTAGGTAAGACCGTAACCATCCAGGAATTGATTAACAATATCGCTCAGGAACATGGTGGTATTTCCGTATTCGCAGGCGTTGGTGAACGTACGCGTGAGGGAAATGACTTGTACCATGAAATGAGAGATTCCGGCGTTATCAATAAAACAGCGATGGTGTTCGGACAAATGAACGAGCCTCCAGGCGCACGTTTGCGTGTTGCCCTTACCGGTCTGACGATGGCGGAGTATTTCCGTGATCAAGAAGGCCGTGACGTGTTGCTCTTTATTGATAACATCTTCCGCTTTACCCAAGCGGGTTCTGAGGTTTCCGCCCTGTTGGGACGTATGCCTTCGGCAGTAGGTTACCAGCCTACACTGGCAACTGAGATGGGTCAATTGCAAGAACGGATCACTTCTACTAAAAAGGGTTCTGTTACTTCCATTCAGGCCATCTATGTGCCTGCGGATGACTACACTGACCCGGCTCCTGCTACAACGTTTGCCCACTTGGATGCAACGACAAACCTGGAGCGCAAAATTTCCGAAATGGGTATTTACCCGGCGGTTGATCCACTAGCATCAAGCTCCCGGATTTTGGCTCCAGAAGTTGTAGGTGAAGAGCACTACAATGTAGCACAAGGCGTAAAACAAATTTTGGCCCGCTATAACGAGCTTCAGGATATCATTGCCATCCTGGGTATGGACGAGCTGAGTGAAGAAGACAAAATGCTGGTAGCCCGTGCGCGCAAAATCCAGCGTTTCCTGTCCCAACCTTTCCACGTTGCCGAAACGTTCAACGGCTTCCCGGGTAAATATGTACCGGTTAAAGAAACTGTACGAAGCTTCAAAGAAATTCTGGAAGGCAAGTATGATCATCTTCCAGAAGCGGCCTTCCTTTTTGTAGGGGCCATCGAGGAAGCGGTAGAAAAAGCCAAAACGCTGTAGCATACAGGCGAAGAATAGCCGAGCCTTACGAAGTGAGCTGTCTGCGGGCAGCTTTCAGGAGGGATTCAAGTGAGCACATATTTGTTGGAGATTGTGACGCCGGAGCGCCTGGTCTTTGCAGAACAGGTAAACAGCATCAGTGTTCGCGGCTCGGAAGGCGATCTCGGGATTTTACCCGGACACCTTCCCTTGGTCACTCCCTTGAAGATTGCGCCGGTACGTATTAAAACTGGCGGTCAGACAGAAGTGATTGCGGTCAATGGGGGCTTTGTCGAAGTCCGCAAGGATAAAGTGGTCATTTTGGCTGAAAGTGCGGAGCGTTCCGAGAATATTGATGTGGAGCGTGCCCGTGCGGCAAGGGAGCGGGCAGAGCTGCGGCTCCAGAGCAAACAGGAGAAAGTAGACCATCATCGGGCGGAGGTAGCCCTGCAACGGGCACTTAATCGTCTGAATGCAACGAGCATCAGAACCAATAAGAATTAACATTGGGTTTTTAACTGGATTGTAAAAGGGTTCGGCATGGTATACGGATGGGATGACAAGGAGACCGCTTCATAGTTTCTGCCAAATGATGTTCCGGCAGAAGAAGATGAGGTAGACTTTTCCTTCCTTCGATCACTGTGATCGAGCCCTTTTTTTGATATGATTTCCAAAAATACTGTCCCATTTCTTGCTTAATAGCTAGGTACATAGTACCTTTTAAATTCACGAAACAGAAGGAAATGTTCGTATTTTGTCGAAATAATTGTCCTGAAAGTAGAAATAGCACTGGCATATTAGGCGTTCGCCGAGTATTATAAAGAAGTCTGTGACGCAGATGGGAGGGATTACGGATGAACGGGAAGCAGCAATTGGCTGAACAGTTAAGTCAATCGGCGAGTATGACCGCGCTGGTCTCCATGATCGTGTCGCTCATTTGTATAGCGCTAGCTTGGTGGGCTTTACAGAGCTTAAAGCTGGATTTATTCATCAGGCATCCTAAGGGGCCACAGGGCAGATTGCTGCACTTGTTTCTTGCCATTATGTTGGGACAGCTGGTGTCCGGCTTTCTTTTAAGCTATATCTCATGGAGCCAGATGCTTTAGAATGTGTTTTAATATGAAGTGGGCGGGTTATATGACTTTATGGCCCTGTATCTGCGGGAATTGTCGAATAACATCGCGCCATATTGTTAACAATGGTAAACAAAAGAACTATACGTGTATAGCTGGCCCGACAGGCTGGAAACACAATAGTCGTCATGTTTAAAAAACGCTTGTATACTTGATTTAATCAGTGTTATGATGGCAGTTAGTGTATTAGTAAAATCTTGTTTTTTTATGTAATGAAAAAGCAAGGCATGAAAATAGCGGAATATGTTCTTTTTTTCCATGATGGAAAAGGGAAATGACGCGCGGAGGGAACCATAGATGAGCAAATTTATCGTCCGCGGTGGCAACAGATTGACCGGGAGTGTCAAAGTCAGCGGAGCCAAAAACTCAGTTCTGCCGATCATCGCCGCATCTCTTTTAGGAGAAGAAGGAGAAAGTGTTATCATTGATGCACCTCCTCTAGACGATGTGATGACCATTAGCAAAGTGCTGGAGTCCTTAGGAGCAGGCGTTACATACCAAGACGAGGTCATTCGTGTTGACGCACGGAAGATAATTTCCTGTGAAGCCCCTTACGAGTGGGTTAGGAAAATGCGCGCATCGTTTTTGGTTATGGGGCCGTTGCTTACACGTTTGGGACACACAAGAATTTCGCTTCCAGGCGGATGTGCAATTGGTACGCGACCGATTGATCAGCATTTGAAGGGTTTTGAAGCATTGGGTGCCGAGATTAGTCTGGGCCAAGGGTTTATTGAAGCTAAAATTAACGGGCGTCTGCGTGGAGCCAAAGTTTATTTGGATGTAGCCAGCGTAGGTGCGACCGAAAATATTATGATGGCCGCTACTCTTGCGGAGGGCATTACCACCATTGAAAATGCTGCGAAGGAACCTGAGATCGTCGATCTTGCGAATTTCCTGAACGGTATGGGTGCCAAGGTGCGCGGTGCAGGTACAGGCGTTATTCGCATTGAAGGCGTTGAAAAGCTGCACGGTGTGAAGCATACGGTCATTCCCGACCGGGTAGAAGCAGGTACTTACATGGTTGCTGCTGCGATCACAGGCGGGAACGTATATGTAGAAGGCGCGATATCGGACCATTTGGGACCGGTTATCTCCAAGATGGAAGAAATGGGTGTAATCATTCAACCGGATGAAAATGGAATTCGCGTGATTTCGGATAAACCGTTAAAGGCCGTTGATGTTAAAACGTTGCCTTATCCTGGTTTCCCTACGGATATGCAGTCCCAGATGATGGCACTTCAACTTGCCGCTGAAGGCACCAGCATTATCACGGAAACCGTGTTTGAAAATCGTTTTATGCATGTGGATGAATTTCATCTGATGAATGCGGAGATTAAAGTTGAAGGCCGTTCCGCAATTGTAACCGGCAATGCTAAATTGACAGGTGCAAAAGTGACCTCGACAGATCTGCGTGCAGGTGCTGCTTTGATTCTGACTGGACTGATTGCGGAAGGTACAACGGAGGTATCCGGCGTACATCACATCGACCGTGGTTATGTTCATCTGGCCGAGAAGCTGACCGGGTTAGGCGCGGACATTTACAGAGTAACGGTAGAAGAGCCCAAGCTGGATGTCTCCAGTGCTGAGCGCGTCATACCAGAACCGGCATCAGGGAATCTGTTTAAGATCCAGCCTTCCCTGGCCTAAGCTTTAGTGTATATAGCCTCATGCGGCTACATGCTGTAACATTTACGAACAAGTGAGAAACCAAGTCCATAAAGGGCTTGGTTTTTTTATGTTTTCAGCCTGTCTTTTTCATTCTTTCAGTTCTCTTAAAAGGGTTCTATCAAAGTGGACGACCTCATATGATTGAAAGTATCTGCTGGAGCATATCACTGCTTCCAGCCGGACTCAAGCCCTTTGATGGAGGTTTCAGCTTATGAAAGATTCACAGGTTCGTATTCGTATACCGATTCATCATTCCAAGGAACATCGCCGGGCTTCACCTGAGGGAGACAGTCACGGCTCTATAGCTGTTGTACAGGCAGGGCGTCCTGTGCCACAGCAGATCGTTCCGCCGGGCGCGTCAGCTCCTGACAGAGTGACCTTCACCGCCCGGCGTACGGCGGCGGCGGTCACTCCCGCGCAGCGCCCTATCCCCGCGTCGCCGCCCGTCTCTGGGGCAGCTACGACCCGCGGCAGCCTGCCGCCCGCGCTGCTGCCGCATCTGCGGCCTTCTGCTGGGCGTGTCCCGCGCTGGGGCAGCCGCCGCCCATGGCTGCCCGCCGCGGCTATGGCGGGCCTGCTGGCGCTAGCGCTGGCCGTGCCCACACTGCTGGCATGGCCTAGCCACACGGCGCAGCCGTTGCCGCCTAGCAACCGCACGGCCACGTCTGCGGTTGCGAAGGGCGAGGCGCCTGTTACACGCCTGCCGGGCGTCCCGCCCATTCCTGCGGTGCCCGCCGCGCCAGCGCGCAGTGTACCAGCGGCGGCAGAGCCGGACGTGCGCGTGTACGTCACGTCCACCGGTCGCACGGAGACGCTGCCGCTAGAGCAATACATTGTCGGCGTAGTAGCAGCCGAAATGCCGCCCAGCTTCGAGGGCGAGGCGCTGAAGGCGCAGGCTATTGCCGCGCGTACCTTCATTGCCCGGCGTTTGCTGGCTGATGACACCAGCGGCGCTCCGGCGGGGGCGGATGTGACCGATACGGTTAAGCACCAGGCCTACATTTCCAAAGCCAAACTTAATAGAGAGTGGGGGCATTCTGGCAAATCCGCAGAACTGGCCAAAATCCGGCAGGCTGTACGCGACACCAAGGATACGATCATGGTATATGAGGGTAAACCGATTACCGCTTCCTTTTTTTCTACCAGTAACGGTTATACTGAAAATTCAGAGGATGTATGGGCCAAGGCTGTGCCTTATTTACGGAGTGTGTCAAGTCCATGGGACAAGCAGCTTGCGCCCCGTTATACAGAAACCATCACGCTGAGCCGTCAGAATGTGCTTGATAGATTGGGATTGAGCCGTACGGCGATAGCCGCTTCTACTGGAGGAGGGAGTATACCGGAAATTCGGGTACTTTCCAAGACAAAGGGGCATCGGATCAAGCAGATCGAGGTAGGAGGCACTATTTTTACTGGACCGGAAATCCGAAACAAGCTGGGGCTGCGTTCTGCTGAATTTACGTGGAAGGCCGAAGGAGATCAGATCGCCATTACAACCTACGGCTACGGACATGGTGTCGGTATGAGCCAATGGGGAGCTAACGGAATGGCCAAGGAAGGACATACAGCCACTCAAATTCTCCTTCACTATTACACGGGCGTTTCCTTTGCCCAAGCCTCTCGTATTCTAAGTTAGTAAATTTTTCAAAACTTTGAAGTATAAAAGAGTTGCACCCGGTAACACTGGTTACTGAGGTGATGAGCAAATGAGTGAACAAAATAAAAACCAGAACCAAAATCATGAAGAAACACCCAAAACCTTTCAGGGTGGAAGGGCTTCACGGCCGTCTTCGTGGAAAAAGCTGTTGTCCAAAAGGTGGGCATACCCGGCAGCCTACATTGCCGCAGCAGCCATTATACTAACTTTAGTGTGGGTCTATCAGGATGCCAACCAGAAGTCTTTCAAACCTGACCCAGCTAATTCATCGGTACAGAATACATCAACGGTCAATACCGATGTCACCGGACAACAGCCTGAAAGTATGGAAGTCGTTGCCCAGTCGGAAAATCTCGCATGGCCGGTGGCGGATGCTGCCGCAGTACAGGTCGTAAAGCCATTCTTTGACGAAAACGCGACAGCTGACGAACAGGCGGCTGCGATGGTAGAGTACGATAGAACCTTTACCGCCAACACTGGCATTGATCTTTCTCGCGCCGATGATCAAACGTTCGAAGTGAGAGCCGCCCTCAGTGGTAAGGTGACCCGTGTGGAACAACACCCGCTGGCAGGCAATGTTGTGGAAATTACGCATGATAACAATCTCAGAACCGTTTACCAAAGCTTGAACGATCTGAAAGTAAAAGAAGGCGATCAAGTAAAACAGAACGATGTCATCGCTTCGGCGGGTCGTAATGAACTTGAAAAGGATTTGAAAACACATCTGCATTTTGAAGTGTATCAGGATGCCAAGCCAGTGAATCCAACCGGTCTGCTTCCTAAAAAATAAATTCGGCATAGCTTTTCATGCAAAGCGGGGGATCATCATCCCTCGCTTTTTCTTGTGCTTTTGTAGTTCATTGGGTAAACATAAGTTGCTTTTGCCAAATAAATAGGCCTTCCGAAGCATGTCTTCCCGCCATACCGCGAATATATAGGCATACTCCTCATATAATGTACCAAACTATCCACAGTGGGGAGGCGGGAGCGTGCACGATTACATCAAGGAACGGACCATCAAAATCGGTCGCTGTATCGTGGAAACAAGGAATACGGTCCGTACGATTGCCAAGGAATTTGGTGTCTCCAAGAGCACGGTGCATAAAGATCTGACCGAACGGCTGCCTGAAATCAACCCAGACCTTGCAGATCAGGTGAAGCACATTCTCGAATACCATAAATCCATTCGTCATCTGCGGGGAGGGGAAGCGACGAAAATCAAGTACAAAAAAACGAGCGGAAAAAGAAGGGAGATCCTCGTTTCAGGCAAGTCTTAAAAATATATAGTGAATTGGCTGGCAAAGCCATTGAATCAACCCCCTGAAGTATGATATGTTAAAAGATGGTACAAGATCGAAAAATGACATGTAACCGTAGGTTTATACATATATTTGCCGCTTCTTGTCGAATCTTAGCTTTTTAAAATATCACTTTGGGGGCCTTTTTAATATGTTCAGTAATGATATCGGTATCGACCTCGGTACGGCCAACGTGCTTATCCACGTCAAAGGGAAGGGGGTTGTTCTTGACGAACCTTCCGTTGTTGCAATAGAAAGCGATACAAAAAGAGTTCTGGCTGTCGGAGAGGAAGCACGCCGTATGGTTGGACGTACTCCCGGTAATATCATAGCCATCCGTCCACTGCGCGACGGTGTCATCGCCGATTTTGAAGTGACTGAAGCCATGCTAAAATATTTTATCAATCGTGTAGGGGGAAAAAGCTGGTATAGCCACCCTCGTATTCTGATCTGTGCGCCGACGAACATTACCTCAGTGGAACAAAAAGCGATTCGTGAAGCGGCGGAGCGTAGCGGGGCTAAAGAAGTATTTTTGGAGGAAGAGCCAAAAGCAGCTGCCATCGGGGCAGGAATGGATATTTTTGAGCCTAGTGGCAACATGGTTGTGGATATTGGTGGTGGAACAACAGACGTTGCGGTTCTCTCTATGGGGGATGTAGTAACGGCTTCTTCCATTAAAATGGCAGGAGACAAGTTTGATTCCGCCATCATGAAATATGTGAAAACAAAGTACAAGCTTTTGATCGGGGAACGTACGGCGGAAGATATTAAAATCGCCATCGGCACCGTGCATCCGAGCGGACGACAGGCAGAGATGGACATTCGGGGACGAGATATGGTATCCGGGTTGCCTAAAACGTTAAGTATTTCTGCGGCTGAAGTGCAGGATGCGCTCAGAGATCCTGTGTCAGCGATTGTTGCTGCGGCCAAGTTTGTATTGGAGCAGACCCCACCGGAACTGTCAGCCGACATTATTGACCGCGGTGTTATTTTGACAGGCGGCGGCGCGTTGCTGAGCGGATTGGACGAGCTGCTTGCCGAGGAACTGCGTGTTCCGGTGCTGGTTGCTGAAGATCCGATGCATTGTGTCGTTAAGGGCACAGGAATTATGCTGGATAATTTGGATCATGTCGTTAAGAAAAAGTTCTAATCTGCCGATAGTGATTATAAAAGACTCGTATACGGTCAGGCAGGCTATCTAGGTTTTGGCTTCCATGCCTCCGTACGAGCAGATGTTTGACCAGGAGAGTATAGGATTGGGGTGCACGATACATGTTGAGAGGTTTATATACTGCGGCCGCCGGAATGACAACGCAACAACGACGCCATGACACTGTGACGCAAAATATTGCCAATATGAACACAACGGGATACAAGCAGGAAAATAGTGTTCAGCGTTCTTTTCCCGAAATGCTTATTTCGATGACCGGGGGCAATCCAAATAACCCGGACCGTACGGTCGGCAAGCTCAATACTGGCGTTTTTGCTGAGGAAAGCCTCTCCCCTTACATTCAGGGGGCATTGAAGGATAGCGGACAAGCTACGGATTTCGCGATACAGTCCAATATTAACGTGAATGACCCGGCAACCGGTCGGCCAATGGCTTTTGATCGGGCGGGGAAATTCATCAATGCTAACGGTGAAGTCACCTATCGTCCGGAAGCGTTTTTTACGGTTCAAGACAGCAACGGTAATGTACGCTACACACGTGATGGGCATTTTCAGGTAAATGGAACGGGTGCGTTGCTCTCGTCGACGGGTTCAGCAGTGCTGGATACGAATGGTAAGCCGATTCAATTGACGGGGGCTGTTTCAGCGCTTAAAGTAAATGAGCGGGGCGAATTGGTGGACAAAGCCTCCAATCAGACGTTGGGAACGACGCTCGGAATCAGTGTCATTGACCGTCCATACCAGCTCGTTCGTGAAGGTAACGGGAATTTTCGTCTGAATGATACAGACGGTGCTACGGCCAGAACGATGACTGCAAATGATGTGGTATCTGTCCGTCAAGGCTATCTGGAAGTATCTAATGTGGACGCTTCGCAGTCGATGGTGGATATGATGGCTGCGTTAAGAGCGTATGAAGCGAATCAGAAGGTCATTCAATTTTATGATAAAAGCTTGGACAAGGCCGTTAATGAAGTAGGCCGTGTATAACAGGGGGTAAGTGATGAACAACTCCATGATCGGCGCAATGGTATCTATGGCCAGTGTGCAGCAACGCTTGGATTTGATTGCCGATAATATCGCCAATGTCAATACGGTTGGTTATAAGAGTAAACAGGGTTCTTTTGAAGATGTGCTGGCCAATGTGCAGCAGCAGCCTTCGACGTATCTCCAAAATGGACGGGCTATGCCGCTCGGCTATAATTTGGGCTACGGTGTGAAATTAGCTTTGGCTATGAAAAATATGGAGCAGGGACCGCTTAAAGAGACGGGGCTTCCTACCGATCTGGCGATCCAGGGCAATGCCATGTTCGAAGTTCAGGGAAATGGACAGAAGGCTTGGACGCGTGACGGCAGCTTTCATTTTGTTCCAGATCCGAATGACGGCAAAACGATGTTCCTGACAACTGCTGAAGGCTATCAAGTGCTGGATAACAATGATGTTCCTGTAACTGCTCCGTCTGGCTCCAAGGTAGCGATTAACCCGGACGGTGAATTGCTCATTCGCCCAGACGGAACGGGAAATCCAATAGTTGGTCAGCGGATCAAGCTGATGGATGTGCAACGTCCAGAAGGATTGGAACAGCGGGACGATAACCTGTTCGTGTTAGCATATGGTGTGACAGAAGCGAATGTATTTGGTGCAGCAGGTGTAGCGGGCGCTGTTCCAGCGGACGTATCTGTACGTTCCGGCTATTTGGAACAGTCTAATGTGGATTTAGCGGGTGAAATGACGGACATGATGCAAGTTCAGCGAATGTATCAATTGGCGGCACGGGCGCTGACTTCTAGCGATACAATGTTGAACCTGGCTAACAATCTGAGGGCATAGGGATTTGGTGATGAAAGAAGAACAACCCGATTCTCGTCCGGTGCCTGAAAAGGCGAAGTCTCGCTGGTGTACTGCCCGTTATTTCGTAATCCCGTTGCTGTTCCTATTCTCGCTGCTGGGTGGTTTGATTGCAGGATATGTGATCGTAGGCAAGCAAGGGCTGGCAGGCGTATTTGAATGGAAAACCTGGCAGCATGTCATTGATCTTATATTTGCGCCTTAGTTTACTTTAAAAATAGTGGGGCAGGGAGAAGGTCGCTCCGCGAATGATTTGATCTTACGATCGCTGTTGCAACCGGATTTTCTTTTTTTATAAGTTATTCAGATGTGAAAATCCCGTTGAAAAGGCGAACGCTTACGCTTCTCCAGATTCAAATCCTTCGCTCCGCTGGCTACCCGCAATCGACCCCACTCTTGTTAAGGTAAACCACTCGCAATTTGTGTTGGGTAGCATATAAAAACAACAAAACCCTGTGCCAAGCGGCGCAGGGTTTTGTTATGCCCAAACGTAACTGGCCCAACGCAGCACGTCGTTGGAGGGCCAATGAAGGCCATCGCATGGGCCTTCGGTGTTGTTCCGCCCTTCACGCCAAGCGAGTATTATTGAAGCGAGGCTTTCTTTTTTTGAGCCAAAAGTAACTTGGCGGAGAGGTTTATTTGAATCTGGAGAAGCGGCAGCGTTCGCCTTTGCCCCTGAATTTTAACCTTATCGGGTTTTATATAATGAAAAAATTAAGGGGCAACAGCGATCGGAAGATCAAATAAATCGCGCAGCCCATCCCCCTTGACTCAAATTGAAGCTCCGCTTCACCCCATAATAGGAGCACCCAATATGGTACTTCCGCGTAATTTTCTTTTTACATCTGATAACTGTATAATGATGGGGAAGTTTAAACACTGCGGGGTAAGACCAAGCACGGGCAAAAGGGCCTCTTCGCGCCTCTGGTTGCATAACCGGCGGAAAAAGCCCCTTATCTCAACCTTCACTTCTGCAGTAGGTGAAGGATATCTAACATTGTTACCGCTTTGAACTGTTATTATGCAGCGCAGGCGGGGTAATATTATGCTTGCAGCGGCTCTATTTTGTTAAGGGCCTGAACCCTGCAAGCGGGAGGAGTTATTAAAGTAAATGGACAAATTGCAATTGGATGTTAATCAAATTCAGGAGATTATCCCGCATCGGCCGCCGTTTTTGTTGGTGGACCGCATTATTGAGCTGGAGGAAGGGAAAAGAGCAGTAGGTATTAAAAATGTAACGATGAATGAGCCTCATTTCATTGGACACTTTCCTGGTTATCCGGTTATGCCGGGTGTGCTGATTACTGAAGCCTTGGCTCAGGTAGGGGCATTCGCACTGCTGCATCTGGAAAGCAATCGCGGCAAAATTGGTTTCTTGGCAGGGCTGGATGGCTTCCGTTTTCGCGGACAGGTGGTTCCTGGGGATACGCTGACGCTTGAAGTGGAAATAACCCGTTCCAAAGGAGCATTCGGCAAAGGGAAGGCTACGGCTAAGGTAGGCGATACAGTAGTAGCTGAGGGCGAGATTATGTTTGCATTGTCCGATCCTCCCCAATAAGCAAGCTCTGCTGACATAAGCACGACGTCTGAACCGAGTGCATGTGTACATAGAAATCCTGTTTTGACCAACCAAAAACGGAGAGGGGAAATTGGCATGACGCAGTTGAGTAAAAAAGCATTGGAAAGCATTGAGAGCTGGCTGCATGACCCTTATATTGATGAAGAGACCAAACAGGAGTTGCGCGCATTGGAAGGCAACGAGCAGGAGTTGGAGGATCGCTTTTACAAAGAGCTGGAATTCGGTACAGGTGGTCTGCGCGGAGTGATCGGGGCGGGCAGCAACCGGATGAATCGTTACGTCATTGGACGTGCGACTCAGGGACTGGCTCGTTATATTTTGGAGCAGCATGCGGGGAAAGAAGGGAAGCCTTCGGTTGTAATCGCGCATGACTCGCGTCATTTCTCGCCAGAGTTTGCTTTGGATGCGGCTTTGGTGCTGGCAGGCAACGGCATCGTTGCCAAGCTATTCCCGTCCTTGCGTTCAACGCCACAGCTTTCTTTTAGCGTACGACATTTGGGAGCCAGTGGCGGGATTGTCGTAACAGCAAGCCATAACCCTCCTGAATATAATGGATACAAGGTATACAACGATGAAGGTGGTCAGCTTGTTCCCGATCAGGCCGAGCAGGTAATTGGTTATATCCATGAGGTTCCTTCTTTTGCTGATATTCACCGTCTGACACGTGAAGAAGCAGAGGCACAGGGCCTGCTGGTTTGGCTTGGAGAGCAAGAAGATGAAGCGTTTGTGGATACGGTAGCCAGTGTGAGTGTTAATCGTGAGCTGATTGCAGCTGGACCGGGCAAAAACTTCAAGGTTGTGTTTACACCTCTTCATGGCTCAGGCAACGTACCGATTCGCCATGTGTTGGAGAAAATCGGTTTCGAGCAGGTGCATATTGTGCCTGAACAAGAACAGCCAGATGCTGAATTTTCCACTGTCAAATCTCCAAACCCGGAAGAACGCGATGCCTTCAAGCTGGCGATTGCGCTGGGTGAAAAGATTGGTGCGGACTTGTTGATCGGTACAGACCCGGATGCAGATCGCATGGGAGCGGTTGTGAAAAACCGTGACGGCGAGTATGTAGTATTGTCCGGTAATCAGTCTGGCGCGATCATGGTCTACTACTTGTTGAACCAGCTAAAAGAAACGGGTAAGCTTCCAAGTAACGGAGCGGTCATTAAAACCATCGTAACGAGTGAAATGGGCGCAGTGATTGCTGAGCATTTTGGAGCAACCGTATTTAACACGCTTACGGGCTTCAAGTACATTGGTGAGAAAATGAATCAGTTTGACCAAACAGGCGATTATATCTACCTGTTTGGCTATGAGGAGAGCTACGGATATTTGGCAGGTAATTATGCCCGTGACAAGGATGCGGTCTTGGCGGCTATGCTGATCGCTGAAGCGGCTGCTTATTACAGTACCCAAGGCAAGACGCTGTATGATGTTTTAGAGGAGCTGTACGAGCAGTTTGGTTACTTTCTGGAAAAGCTGGAGTCCCGCACACTCAAGGGCAAGGATGGAGTGGCGCAGATTCAAGGCAAAATGACGGATTGGCGTACTACCCCGCCTCTGGAAATTGCAGGCGTGAAGGTGGAAAAAGTGCTGGATTACTCACAGGGGTTGGACGGACTTCCGCAAGAGAATGTGCTTAAGTTCTTACTGGAAGACGGTTCGTGGTTCTGCTTGCGTCCTTCCGGTACCGAGCCGAAGATTAAAGTATACTTTGCCGTACGAGGTTCCTCTCTGGCGGATGCTGAGCGAAGAATCAGCCGTCTGGTGGAAGCTGTTATGGCACGCGTAGACGCTTGAGCTAAATCCATTTATAATAGAATAGGGTTAAGGTAATTGGATACGAACTAAGAAATCGGTGACCTCTCACGGCAAAGGGCAGTACGCCGTGGAGGTTATTTCTGTGTTGTAGAATAAACTGGAAGAGGCTTTGGGAAAATAAGCTTGTTCCGGTAACGGAGGATTTTGCAAAATCCAATGAGTGCCTACCAACAACTGAGTAAGGACAAGGTGAGCAGCATTGGATTTTGCAAAATCCCGAATATTAAGGAGGTTCTTTAGTGTATCAGAAATGGCAGTATTGGAATACGGCTTCTCGAAAATGGTTATGGATTCTGGTTGCACTTGGTTTGCTGGCTTCAATTCCTATAATTGCCGATCGTCTGGAGACAGAATCATCAAGTAAAAAAGTAGAGATCGTATTCGACTATCGGGATTTGACGGAGGCAGCTTCGTATCAGGCTCACCCGCAGGATTACCTGAATGAGCAGCTTGACCGCTTAAAGCAGGCCGGTGTGAACAGTATGGCAATGTATGAAAGCACGCTGGATGATTTCCGCAAAGCAGGCCATGTTGTAACCTATACGACTCAGAACATTGCAGATATGGAAAAGCGGGTATC
Source organism: Paenibacillus sp. RC21 (assembly GCF_044907935.1). Lineage (NCBI taxonomy): Bacteria > Bacillati > Bacillota > Bacilli > Caryophanales > Paenibacillaceae > Paenibacillus > Paenibacillus sp. RC21. The sequence continues at coordinate 157,927 of NZ_JBIYCS010000004.1, read as the reverse complement.
ACCCGCCAACGAGAATTTTACTTACGTTGTTTTCACTAATCAGGAAAACGCTTCGGCATTGAAGCCGTTAATTGAACGTACTTTTAACAGTCTGGACATTAACGTAAAACCATGGACTTATCAGGGCCATGAAGGGCTCGTTGTAGAAACTTCTCCAGAGGATGCGTATCTCAAACCCATGCAGCCTGATCCGATTGCCGTGAAACAGCTTCGGAGTAAAGGATTTTTTATCGTTCCTCGGATGAGCGACAGTCTTCCTTACAATCAGGAATTGACGGAAGAGACGTTGGCTTCTTTTCAGGAGAATGGCGTAAAACGCATTTTGTTTGAAGGAGATTCTGTCAAAGGGTTTACAGATAATGAGAAAGAAAACAGTCTGGCGGCATTCGCTCAACTACTGAACAAATACAATATTGGCCTGGCCGCTATTGAAAACTTGAAAAAACCGCAGGCAGGCTTCAACAAGCTGGCTTACGCTATAAAATATAACGTTGTGCGCCTGTACTCACTGAGCGACAAAGATTCAACGCTTGATGTGGAGACGTTGGCTGATCGTTTTGCATTGGCGACCAAGGACCGCAACATTCGCATGCTGTATCTTAATACAGCTCCGACCCGCAGTGTGGCTGAGGCCAAAGTGAAGGATTCTGTAGATAACCTGATCCATAGTTTGGACAAACCGGGTAATGCTGTTCAACGGATGGAGAAAAAGGGATTTGAGCTTGGACAGGCTGAACCATTTCAAGTGGTTGATTCGTCGTACCAGCGTTACCTGAAATTGGTGGTTGTGCTGGGGGCACTGGCTTTCTTTTCCATTATGGTGTCGTATTTTGTTCCAGCGTTGACCTTGCTAGCATTTGGGTTGGGATTGATTGGCTCAGCAGGTCTTTACGTTCTGAACTCCAGCTTGATGGAGCAGGGCTTGGCACTACTTGCAGCGATTAGCGGACCCACAGTTGCAATGGTTATTGCTGTGCGTACGATTAGAATCAAACGTGAACAGGAGCCTGAGCTTTCAGTAGGTCGTCGTCTCGTTCAAACACTTGTATTGTACGTTCAGACAGCAGTCTTGTCGTTGGCTGCTGTACCGTTTGTTATTGCGTTGTTGAATAGTATTGCTTACAGCCTTGTGCTGAACCAATTTAGAGGCGTAAGTTTGCTTCACATTTTGCCGATTTTTTTGGCGGCAATATATATTTTCTTTTATCGGGGCGTTTCTATACGCGAAGAAATCTCAAAGCTGCTGCGCACGCCGATTACCGTACTATGGGTCATCGTACTGGCTGTTATTGGAGCTGCAGGAGTGTACTATTTGAGCCGTACAGGGAATGCGGGTACCGTGTCTAACACAGAGCTGGTTTTCCGAAATTTCCTTGAGAATGCATTTGGTGTGCGTCCGCGTAATAAGGAATTTTTGATGGCACACCCACTGTTTATTGCAGGTGCATTCCTTGCGTTGAAATATCGCAAAGCGATCTATTTGCTGATTATAGCTGTTATTGGTCAAGCCTCTATGGTCGATACCTTTGCTCACATTCATTCTCCAGCGGCACTCTCGCTTAGTCGTGGGCTGCTAGGATTGGGATTTGGTCTGATTCTGGGAATTATCGCAATTGTCGTGTGGCAAGTGCTGGAAGGATGTTGGAAGAAATGGTCACCACCGTTCAAACGATAATAATCTCGGGTTATTACGGCTTTCGCAATAGTGGAGACGAGGCAGTGCTCAAGTCGATTTTGACAGCATTAGAGGAGGAAAGCCGTCATGCGGGTATTACGGTTAAGCCTGTTGTGCTGTCTTCGGACCCCGATTGGACGCAGAAGATGTACGGAGTAGAAGCCGTACCACGTATGAGTCTGGGAGAAGTTCGGAGAGCGATTAAAAACAGTGACGGGTTAATCAGCGGCGGCGGAAGTTTGCTTCAGGACGCAACAAGTCCCAAAAGCATTCCTTATTATCTTGCGATTCTCAAGCTGGCTCAGTGGGCCGGAAAGCCGACGTTTGTGTATGCTCAAGGCATTGGTCCGGTGCAACGGAAGATATTCTACCCTATGATCCGGTCTGTGTTTCAGCGCTGCGAATATGTATCTGTAAGAGATGAACAGTCTGCGGCGCTACTGGGCACCATGAAATTAAAACGCCCTGCTGTAGAGGTTGTTCCCGATCCCGTAATGGGGCTTCCAATGCCCTCCCATTCTGAAGGTTTGCACAAAGCGGCTGTTGAAGGGGAGGATGAACTTCCGATTGTTGGTGTGTCGGTACGTTACTGGGACAAGGAGCGTCGTGAATTAATGGCGATTGCGGAAGGTTTGAAGAAATTAGTTGCTGAACGCCGTGTGCATTTGCGCTTTTTCCCTTTTCATCTGCCGGACGATGAGCAGGCTTCAAGGATGGTAATGGATTTATTAGGGGATGTTAGGGAAACGGGCAGTCGTGTCAGCATGTGTGAGCAGGTTACCGATCCTCAGCAGATGCTGCTGGAAGTCAGCCGTTGCAGTTTGATGATCGGGATGAGATTGCATAGTCTGATTTATGCAGCATCCCATCATGTGCCCCCGTTGGGGATATCCTATGATCCGAAAATTGACCATTTTCTTGATCGTGTCGGTAGCCAGCCTGTAGGTACCACAGAAGCGCTGAATGGTCAAAAGCTGGCTGCTGAGGCTGTACGACTGCTGGATCAGCGAAGTCAATGGATCGAGAGCCAGGGAGCGGCAATTGCTTTGTTAAAAAGCGAGGCTCGCTTACCGGCACAGCATATCGTTAATTACTTGTGTCGCAAAGGATGATGGATACAGTGACAGTTGATAAGGTTACGAATGTGCCTACCGTCCCGATTTTCGGTGTTCCGGTATCAAGGCTTAATATGAAAGATACATTAAATGTATTGATCCAAGCGGTAGAGTCTCGCCGTCCGCATCAAGTAATTACTGCTAATCCAATTATGGTTATGGCTGCATTGGAAAATCCAATGTACATGTCCGTGATGAAGCAGGCGGAACTCATCGTCCCGGATGGGACTGGCGTGGTTTGGGCCGCAAATTATGTAGGGCATCCAGTACCAGAACGTGTGGCGGGTTTTGATTTGTTACATGAATTGCTTGGAGCTGGAGAAAACTATCATTGGAAGGTTTATTTGCTCGGATCGACATCCGAGGTGATTCAAGCGACTGCACAACGGGTACATGAGCTTTATCCTGGAATTACGGTTTGCGGCAAGCGTGACGGATTTTTTGGACCGGAAGAGGATGAAGCAGTGATTGCAGCTATTCGTGAAGCAAATCCCGATTTGCTGTTTGTAGCACGTGGAGCAGACACGCAGGAACCCTGGATTGGTAAATATAAAGAAGAATTAGGTGTTCCCGTGATGATGGGGGTGGGCGGCAGCTTCGATGTCATATCCGGTAAAGCTAAACGCGCTCCTAAATTGTTCCAAAAGCTCAGAGCTGAGTGGCTGTATAGGCTACTGAAAGAGCCAAGTCGCTACAAAAGAATGCTTGCGCTGCCGAAATTCGCCGTGAAAGTGATGCGTGAAAAAGAAAACGTCACAAAAGTGTGATAAATAGCTTGAATCTGCCTTCAAAACCCGCTAATTTGCCAGAATATGAAGCTTGGTATTTATTTTCGATCAGAGTATAATTCAATGCGGTTACATCTGAAAAGGGATTGCTTTAAAATTGGGGGTCGAATGATCAAATGCTATTGATCTATATTATTGGTTTCATCATGGCACTGGGACTTGCGCTGTTATTGACACCGCTCGTCAAGAAATTTGCTGTGAAGGTTGGAGCCGTCGATGTGCCGAATGCCCGAAAGGTACATACCCGAATTATGCCGCGTCTTGGCGGTCTGGGGATTTTCCTGGCATTTCTTTTGTCCTTATTGGCGATTTTACCTTTTGTGCCTGAAGGAATGTTGTCCTCACGGGATATTAATTTTATCGCAGCCTTTCTGATTGGCGGAACGCTGATTACACTGATTGGTGCTCTCGATGATCGTTTTGATCTTAATGCAAAATTGAAATTTTTGGCTCAAATTGCCGTTGCGTGTATGGTTGTATTTGCTTTTGATATTCGTGTTGATTTTGTGAATGTGCCTTTTCAGGATGCATATTCTTCTTTGGAAAGCTGGATCTCCATCCCGCTTACGATTTTCTGGATTGTAGGTGTAACGAATGCCATCAATTTGATTGATGGTCTGGATGGACTGGCTGCTGGTGTTTCGGGAATCGCAATCGGAACGATTTTTGTAATGTCTCTTCTGATGGGCAACTATATGGTTGCTATGCTTTGTCTGGTGCTGCTGGGCAGCATTATCGGATTTCTGTTTTTTAACTTTCATCCTGCAAAAATATTTATGGGTGATACAGGATCTCTATTTTTGGGCTTCTGCCTGGCGATGCTGTCGATGCTTGGATTCAAACAGATCGCTATTGTATCGTTTATTACGCCATTGATCATTATCGGCGTACCTTTGTCAGATACATTTTTTGCAATCATTCGTCGCAAGTTGCAGAAAAAACCGATTTTCTCACCAGATAAAGGTCATTTACATCACTGCCTGCGTGAATTGGGCTTTAGCCACAGACAGACCGTATTGATTATTTACGCTATTGCTGCATTTTTCGGTGTATTAGCCGTGATTCAATCATATGCTGCGCTTAATGAAGCGAACTGGGTTATCTTTGTCGTGATATGTATTATGATGTTCTTCTTGCAGATCGGCGCCGAGGTTATTGGTCTTGTCGGTAAAACCAAACGTCCGGTGATTAACACCTTGATTCGGTTGCTGGCTAAGCCAGATTCTCAGACTCGTTCGAAATTATAATTTTTTATTTTAAAAAGTAAGCCTTCAAGCTTGGCGGTATACCGCGGGTTTGAGGGCTTTTTTGTTCTTCGCTATGAAAAAACTCCCTCCTTTTTTGCGTATTTACTAATTTTTTGTATGTTCGCTACCGATAAAAAAGATATTGAATGATTACGTACCCCAAGGTGCGACAGAATCTAAGGAGGACAATGATTTGAAACGATTGCTATCTATGTTGCTGACGGTTGGTCTCATCATTGGCTTGGTGCCGGCGGCCCTGGTAGGTACGGCTCATGCTGCGACGGGAACTTATTTTATTTTTCCAAATGAAAAATATGACGTGGATTCAGCCAGGTCGGTAAACACGGACCGTATTACAGTTAACGGAACGATTAACGGAGTGAACGGAAGCACGATATCATATAGTGTATTCCAGCTCTCCAAAAATGGAACGACCCTTAACGTGGTAAATAAAAATGAGAGCCAAAAGGGCGGAATTACAGTCACTGGCTCCACGCTTAAAGTTACAGACATTAAACTGTTTCCTGGTTTGAACCGAATCACATTCCAAAGCAGCCAAAACTCGGCGGATATGAAGGATTCTATTTACGTAGAGTACCAGGATGGACCAAAGGTTTATGATCTGTCTGCTACGCTGAACGGTAAAACTGAGCAGTTAGTAGAGAACCAGACAGCTGTGCTGACAGACGCTGGTAATAGCGGTTCGGATGACGTTAAAGTGGTCATTCAAGGTACGGCGCCTAATGCTGACAGTGTAACACTCACGTCTGCAAAAAGCAGTAATACGTATACTGTTAACTCTTATACCGGCTACAAACTAACAGGAAGCGTTGTACTCAGTCCGGGTAAAAATATAGTGACTCTTAAAGTGGGTAACGGAACTCAGGCTCTTACGGTTACACGTGAAATTACGATCTATACGGGCAAGCCTGAATTTTCCGATTTGAACCTGAACATGGACGGGAATGTGTCGGCCGATCTGACCACTTCGCCTGACTTTACCGTATCATCTACGAGTGGAGTTGTTTTGAAGGGTAAGGTTTTGGTTCCAGGCGGTGCATCCGATCCGGGAGTGGCTACAATCAATGCACGGTTTACAGATGTGAGTAACAATGGCAGTGCTGTGGGTAGTGCTAGTGGGATTGATGCCACGATTGATACTGCTAATGTGGTTACATCCAATGGTTATAAGGTATATCCATTTCAGGTGACTGTACCTTCAGAGGTTGTGGTGGATCATTTGACCAGAGTATCCTTGGGTCTAACTTATAGTGATACCAGTACCCCGCCTTCTCCATCGGCTGTCCAATTTACATTGCGCAGCAGCACTCAGCCGTATATTGATGATGTAAACTATCTTCCTGATTTTAACAATCAATTGTTGAGTAGAATTAATGGAAGCGGGTCTGATCAGGCGACTGCCATAGATGAAGCTATGAAGTTAACTGGAAGCTCTATGAAGAACAAGACTACAGATGCTCCATCTGTTCCTGTAGGTATGGAGTTCATCGTTGTTAACGGTGCACCTTCTTCAATCAGTGAGCTTTCTGGGGTATCGGTTCATACTGTAGGATCACCTCAAGATGTGATTCGGACAATCAATGGCAAGTCAACACAAGTGAAGAAAATCGTTGCTTATGTAGACACTTTGCCTAAAGAAGGACAGAACGTACTGAATTTTTACCTGAATGGTGACTCGACCAAGTTAATTAAAGCCACAGTGAATCTGTTGCAGGGTCCATTCATGAAATATGATACGATTTATGACGGACAACAAATTCCGTTAAATACCTCCAGCTCAAACTTGAATACCTATAAGCTGACTCAATTGGGCTACTTTAAAGGTAAATTGCTTGATGTGAGCAACACAGCAGATATTCATTACACTGGAAGTAACCGAAATGTATTCCTGTATATTAATAATGTATTGGTTGATTTGGATGGCTCAGGGGCGGACTTTAAGCTTGCTTCTTCCTCGGAAACAGCCGCAGCCAACGCACTGGCAAGCGGGAATAATGAAATCAAATTTGTGTACAAGCCAGGTATTGAATATAGCAATACGGTAAAAGTAAACTTTACACAGACCAATATTCCAGTAATTCCAGTTCCAAACACACAGGGGATTATTCCTTTTACACCTGTTAGTGGCTTGAGCAGTACTCCGAAATATAGCGAAATTGCACCGAAAACAAAAGATGCTAATTTCACTAAAGTGGATGATACCAATTACAATACATCCCTGAAAAATATCAATGTATTTGGTACATTCAGTATTGCTGATTTGGGTAAAGCGGATCAGGTCAATGGTTCGTTAAGCGATATTGCCAATAAAGATCAATATATTTTGGAGATTAAGGGATCGGACGACAGCGAGGTTAATTGGACGCTGAATAATGAGTTTTACTCAGCAGAAGATGCTAAGACAGCATACAACTCTGGTTCCACTACAGATAAATTTACAAATAAAGAATTAAAAGACCTGCTTGTGTACTATCACCCGGACAAAAAGTATTTCAGCTTTGTGTTGAAAAACCAAACCGTTCCGCAAGATGGAACACCAGTAGCCTATAACATTACCTTGTACAACAGTGGCAAGAGCGGACCATTTGCAACGTTCCGACTGCAAGTATCTGGTCAATCCACATCTTTTGATATTTTGCGTCCGCTTCCTGAAAAGAGAATCGTGAATCAAAACTTTGTGCAAGTGGTTGTGAACGCAGGTAATGCAGATAGTGTTATGGTAGGTAAGGAAACAGCAATTCAAGAGGGATTCGATTCTGATTATGATGGCACTGTTGATTACCCTTCAACCTACAAAGCTATCGTCACAGGTCTAAAGGCCAACAAAGATAATAAAATTGACGTAGTGGTTACAAAAGGTAAAGATAAACTGAAACAGACCATTACGGTTAAATATGTGCCTACTAATATTCCTGGTGAGCAGTACATGGAAGCGATGAAAACATCGCACAAAGTGTTTGATGGTAATCTTACACTTGCTTTTGCTAAGGGAACTAGTCTGATTCGTCGGGATTATGATCAACCGCAGCAATTCAAAAATCAGGTTTTCTCTGGTCATACATTGTACTTTGCGATAGCAAATAGCGAAGATGGTGTGGTGGACCGTCATGAATTTGAAACTGAAAAAGCATTGTCGGATATGCAGAGCTTGATTGCAGATGGAAGTAGATACTTCAACAGAGAATTCCCAACTCGTTTTACCAAGTCAAGTCCGGTATTCTGGATTGACCCAGGTACAGCAGATGATATCAAAACGGATGCTTACGATCCGGTAACTTATGGTACTGATCCTTATCAACTGGCTAATAAGTCACAAAATGACAGTAGTAAGATCAAAAACTTCTACTGGCGTGATCCTTCTAATGAATTAGTACCATCCAAGCGTGCAACATTAACCTTGACGTATGATAGCAGTATCGCGCAGGATGCAGGGAAACAAATGACAGTGTTCTATTTTGATTCGGATCTTAAAGATTGGCAGAACATTGGCGGTGTGGTGGATCCGAAGAAACATACCATTAAAGTACCGTTTGATCGTTTCGGCTACTATGTTGTAGCTAAGGTTGGAGAAACGTATAGTGATGTCATTAAGCACAAGTATGCCAGAGATTACATTGAGGCCACTTTGGCTAAGGGTGTCATGAACCCAATGGATCCAATTAATAGCTTTGGACCTGACAGCTACATTAAAAGAGGCGAATTTACGTCTATGATTGTCAAAGGTCTGCAAATTCCTCTTAATTTCAGCGGAGCGAAGCATTTTGATGACGTGTCTATTCCAAATACGATATCGGCAGATGCTCTCTATGATTATCGTTATATTGAAACAGCCGCACGTGCCGGTATTGTAAAAGGTTCGCAACCGAGAATCTTTATGCCGGAAGATGTAATTACACGTCAGGATGTAGCAGTCATTATCGCCAAGGCATTGAATTTGAAGCTGGAGACAGATCACGACAAGATCATGAAGAATCTGTCTAAAACCTTTAAAGATGCAGACAAGATTGATTACTATGCACAAGCATCTGTGCTTGCGATTGCCAAGAAGGGCTTTATCACGGGTTCACCTGTTGATGCTAGTGATCTGAAAAAAGGGTATATGTTTAATCCTACATCTCTGACCTTGCGTGGAGATGCGGCCATTATTATAGCTAAAGTTATGGCTGATAAAAAGTTGCTTCCTAAAATCTAGATCCTAAAAAAACTGAATTTATTGAACATCCCTCCATGCGAACTTGGAATTCCCTTTCATATACATGAGAGGGATGTTTTTTAAAAATCAGCTATTTGACTGGGATTAAGGGCCTATGCCATAATAACAATGAGCAGATAACTGATGGGTAAGTTTACAGTGTTTTTGTTCTTGAACTACCATAAATGCATTTAAATTAACTACTTTTTTTTAAGTATTTATCTCAAAATGTGTTTATTATTTGCTTATATGTTTTTTTGCACATTTATCTGAAACTTTACGCCTATTTCATCGTAGTAGAGGATTAGTGTGCTTAAATGCTACATAAAGAAGTGAGTGGGGAGTGATGAGATGTCTCAGTTTTCAATACGCCGTCCTGTAACAGTATTTATGTTAATTGTTACTTTGTTGATCGGGGGCGGTATTTTTGCGTTAAGACTTCCTGTCGAGCAGATGCCGGATATGAAGCTGCCTATTGCTATGGTAGTGACCAGTATTCCAAACTCGACACCGACAGAAGTTGAGGAATTGGTTACCAAGCCTATTGAAAAAGGTCTATCGTCCATTCAGGATGTGGATACGATTAGCTCTCAGTCTTCTGAGGGGACCTCTATGGTCATGATTCAGTTTAACTGGGGAGTAGATCTAAATCAGGCTACATTGGATATGCGAGATAAATTGGATGGTGTTCGGGGTTCACTTCCCAAAGCTGCCAATTCACCGCGTGTTTTGAAACTGGATCTCAATGCTACACCTGTAATTAATTTGGCATTTACTGGTGATCAGGATGTTAACAAACTGAAGCCTATTGCAGAGGATATCATCGAACCACAGCTCGAAAGAATCTCAGGGGTCGCTTCGGTCGGTTTGTCTGGGGGACAGGAGCGGTTGGTTCGAATTACTGTAGACCAAGCCAAACTGCAAAGTTATGGTATTACATTAGATCAGATCAGCCAGGCATTATCAGCTAATAATGTGGCCGGCTCTGCAGGTTCTGTTGATCGTGGTAATACGGAGATTCAAATCAGGGTCCAAGGTGAATATCAGGCTGTTTCGGAAATGGGAGAGACTCCGATCACTGTGGGCAAAGGCAGTGTAAAATTAAAGGATGTCGCAACCATTGAAGATTCCTTGGATGATGTCACCACCATTTCCACATACAATGGTAAGCCAAGTATTAATATTTCAGTCACAAAGGCTACCGGAGGGAATACACTTGCCATTGCTAATTCTGTTAAGGAAAGTCTGGATTCAATCCGTAAGAACTTGCCTGCGGGGACTCAGCTTGAGATGGTCACAGACGCTTCCAAACCTATTAGCGATTCTGTACATTCACTAGTAGAGCATGCTGTATTAGGACTTATTATTGCAGCTATCGTGTTACTGTTATTTCTTAATAGCGCACGTTCTACAATTATTGCAAGTATCGTTATTCCAATTTCTTTTGTAGCAACGTTTATGATGATGTATTTCAGTGGACAAACCATTAACATTATTTCATTGAGTGGATTGCTACTGGGGCTAGGATCCTTTGTTGACTTTGCTGTCGTTATTATCGAGAATATTTTTAGACAACGACATGAAGGCAAAAGCATGCTGCAGGGCGCTATTGATGGCTCCAAGCAAGTGGGTAATGCGGTAATGGCATCTGCACTTGCACAAATAGTAGTGTTTTTACCAGTTGTATTTGTAGATGGAATTGCGGGCGTGCTGTTTAAGCCGTTAGCCTTGACCGTAATTTTCTCTCATATTGCTGCTTTGCTAGTATCGCTTTTGCTTGTACCTATGCTTAGTTCACGTTGGTTGCCTACTGTACCAGATGAGTCAATATATTCTTCGGGTACCTATAAAGGGATTAACCCGATTATCTGGTTTAATATCGCCTTTGAGAAATTTAAAGGCGGATACAGCCGTATTCTCAAGTGGGGGATTAACCACCGCAAAAGTGTTTTGACTATTACTTTGCTTATGTTTGTAGCTGCGGCAGCTTTGATTCCTATGGTTAAAACGGAATTTATTCCTGAATCGGACCAAGGTGAGTTTACGCTCTCTGTAACGATGCCTAATGGAACCATGTTGGAAGAAACAGAGAAGGTTGTTCGAGGAATTGAAAAGGAAATTTTAAAGATTCCTGAACTTGATAAAATGTCAGTAACTATAGGCTCTGGAGGCGGTGTATCAAGTGTATCCGGTTCAACATCTGCTAATGCTGCGCAGATTAGCGTTACGCTGAAGGATGGGCATGTCCGGCCTACTGACGACGTGGTAAATGAGCTCCGAAAAAAAGTTGAAAATATCCCTGATGCGGAAATCATTCTTCAATCCTCAACCGGGTTATCAAGTGGATCAGCCGTAAACATCAACTTGAAGGGTGATGATGTAGAAGTATTGCGGGAGCTTTCGGATAATCTCGTAGCTGAGGTTAAGAATATACCGGGAGCGGTGAATGTTAAGAGTACGTTGAATGCTACTCGTGAGGAATATGAGATTACGATTAATCGAGAGCTTGCCAGCCGATATGGTTTGTCAGCATCTCAAATTTTGTCTGTTGTGAGTACCTCCTTTAACGGCTCGGTTGCTACAAGCTATCGTACCGGAGAAGACCAGATTGATGTGAAAATATCGTTGCCGAATGAGTATCGCCATGATCTGGCCTATCTGCAAACATTGCGGATTACAACTGCACAAGGGATCGATGTGCCTCTGTCATCGGTGGCCAGTATCGATAAGCGTGAGGTTCCCGAGACTATTACACGCGAGAATCAAACACGTCAAGTACAGATTACTGCTGACATAGACGGAACAGGAGACATTCTTACAGTTAATCAAAAAATAGATGCTCTCCTGAAAGGTACTCATTTCCCTGAGGGATATAGTGCAGATACGGATGGTGGACAAAATGAGCAAATGATGGAGTCCTTTACAAATCTGGCAGTAGCTATATTGCTATCTGTAGTGCTGATTTATATGGTCATGGCAGGGCAGTTTGAATCCTTGCTTACGCCGTTTGTTATTATGTTCTCGATTCCACCTACATTAATAGGTGTGCTTATTGGTTTGGTTGTAACAGGATCTAGTCTTAGTGTGTCGGCTCTAACCGGTTATATTATGCTCGTCGGCCTGGTTGTGAATAACGCTATCGTCATGATTGATTTCATCATTCAGCTCCGAAAAGAAGGACAAGATCGGGATGAAGCTATTATTCATGGAGCGTCTGAGCGGTTGCGTCCGATTTTGATGACAACGCTGGCTACTGTACTAGCTTTGCTCCCAATGGCATTTGCTACAGGCAGTGGTAACGAGTCACAAGCGCCGATGGCAGTTGTTGTTGTATTCGGGTTATCCTTCGCAGCTGTTATTACATTGGTTCTTATTCCGGTAGTATACGTTATCATGGATAATAGGATACAAAAGCGTAAAGAACGGAAATTGAAAAGACAGCTCAAAAAAGAAGCAAAGATGCAACAAAAGAGTGTTCACATTTAATAATGAGGTGAAGAGATATAATGAATAAAAAAAGTGCTCTGATTGCCACGACATTGCTTTTGTCAGTTGCATTGGCAGGCTGCGGTGGGGGGGAAGCCCCCGCCGCTCCGGCCGCGGTGCAGAAAACGATTCCGATCCAGGTAGCAAAAGTGGCTAAAGGCAGTATTGAGGATTCATCAGGTATTGTAGGCAGCTTTGCGCCCAAAGACACGGCTCAGGTTGCCCCGAAAATTAGCGGAAAAATACTGAACATTAATTTGACGGTGGGACAAAAGGTAAACAAAGGCGATATTTTGTTTACGATTGATCAGAAAGACCTTCACGACACGATTACGCAGTCTCAGGAATCTTACCAGGTTGCACTTGCTAGTTTGAAGCAAGCTGAAAGCGGAGCAGCGCAATCTGTTCAGCAGGGAGAGTCTGCTGTGGACCAGGCTAAGAGCGCACTGGTACAGCAAGACAATGCCATTACCCAAGCGCAGACTGCTGTGGTAGATGCCCAGAGTTCCGTGCGTGATGCTCAGAATACGCTAAATCGTAACCAGCAGTTGTTTAGTGCCGGTGCTGTTTCGCAATCTGACCTGGAACAGTCTCAAATAGCGCATAGAAGAGCTCAAACCGCGTTGGAAAACGCCCAGCTCTCACTTCATAATGCGCAAACATCCAAGGAAAGTGCCCAGACAACATATACTAATGCCCAGAAGTCATTGCGTCTTGCACAACAGAAAACGGGTATTGATGTAGCACGTGCTTCGGTCAATCAGTCCAAGGCTGCTTTGGACACTGCACGTAGTCAGCTTGTCAATGCTGTAGTCAGAGCACCTATGTCTGGCACCATTTCAGTTGTGACTGGTACAACAGGACAAATGGTCAGCCCTCAGTCAGCCGTTGTTACGATTGCAAATACAAATCCTATCCTAGCCAAGGTGAACGTTTCTGAGGAAGAGTTGCTTAAGCTAAAGGTAGGATCTATTGTAACCGTAGGGGTGGACTCTTTGGATAAGCGCATTGAGGCTAAAGTGACAGCGGTCAATCCGGTTATGGATAATGATCTCAAGGCATATCCTGTCGAAATTTCAGTACCCAATCCATCTGGCGAGTTCAAATCCGGTATGGTTGTGTATGTTTATATGAAATCCGAAGCTGCACAAAACATTTTGGTATCACAAGATGCCATTACAGAGCAAGCTGGGAAAAAGTATGCTTATGTAGTTGAGGGTGCTACTGCTAAACGGGTAGAAGTGCAAACAGGCCAGGAAAGCGCCAAGGAGGTTGAAATAACCAAGGGGCTTACCGAGGGTCAGACCATTGCCGTTAAGGGAATAAGCCTGCTTACTGATGGTGCTAAGGTTAATATAGTGAAGTAAATTGTTTTGCTCTGGGTGTGCAGGCTATAAAAATTGCTGATCCTCCGTCATTACCTACTACTTTAAGTGTTCAATCTGGGCGTATCCTTGGGATTTATGTATCCTTTATATTCTATGGATAATGTACAGTGAATATACTCATTAAGGGACTACCATAAATGCGCAAGAGAACTCTTGTACATTAAGGTTGAACAGGTAAAAGTTGTAGGATGACGGAGGAACAGGTTCAATAGTATAATTATGACTGTAGGAAAGCGGAATACATATTCAAAAAAAATAAAAAAATTTTTTTGAAACGGACGCAACTTTTCGAACCCATGCTACGTCTAATTGGGTGAGTATGAAACAAAGGGGTACAAAAGCGTAAAGACATAATTCGCTAAAAAAATTCTTTACGACATTGTTATCACATTGTATAATACTGGAGTACGTCATAAATGGACGCTTTCTTTCAACTAGATTCCAAGCTTCTGTGATATTGTCACAGATATCATTTTATAAGGGTTCTCATAAAGCTCGGAAAGGAGGTGTAACGACTGATGAGTGACAAGATCCGACAAAAAGACAAAAATAATATTTCTGGTTATATTCAAGGAGGAGAAAAAAAGGTTATGACAAAGTTTAATAAAAAAATGATCAACGTGCTGGCAACAGCAACATTGGTTGCTGGTGTTGCAGCTCCAATCGCAGCACTGACTGCACCAACTGCAGTTCATGCAGCTTCTAGCTATACTGCTGTTAATACTCCTAGCATTGGTTCAAGCCAAACTACAAACACTACTCTGGGTAGAGTAAAAGTTAACGTAAGCCAAGCTTCTGTTGGTAAAGGTGAATCTTTCACTGTTACATTGCCTAAAGGCTTTGAATTTGCTACTAACCCTAATATTGTTCCTACTGCTATTGATTCTACTTATGGTTTGGGCGTTTACATTGATCCAGGCGATAACAATGATGATGCTGCTGCTCGTGCAGAAACTGGATATGTTCCGGGTGAAGGTTTGACTGTAGAGAAGCTCACTAATAACTCTGCAAGAGTGACTTTCAACTTTACTAACTCTAAAGATAGCGTTGATCTTTATCTGAACTTTGGTAAAATCAATGTTAACGGACCTAGCAATGGACCTGTAAAAGCTACTATTGATGCAGCTTCTGCAAGTGGTTTTACTAGCGGCGAAGCGACAATTGCAAACGTAGTTTCTTCTGGTCAAGTATCTTTGTCTGCTGCTGATACAGTTTCCAGTGAAGAAAACTTTACTGCAACTTTGAAAGTTAAAGAAGAAACTGCTGGTTCTTTGGGTAACAGCAATATTAAATTGAAATTGCCTAGCGGTTTCAAATGGGATTCCGCTCCTAAAGCCGACCCAACTATTTTGTTTACTTCTAACACAGACAAAGCAATTAAGCCAGAAGACGTGAGATATTCTGCTGATGGTGACACACTCACTTTGTCTTTGAGAAAAGTAAGTGATGCCCAAACTTCTTTCCAATTGCCTGTAGGATTCTATGTTGATGATGAAAACAGTGCTAAAGAAGGCGATGTTACTGTAAGTATCTCTGGTAACGCAACAACTGACGTTAGCTCCCTTGTAGTTGGTAGCTATGGTCAAATCGGTGGTGGCGTTTCCGTTGCTACTCCAACAACAATTCTTGCTGGTCATGATGAGCAAAAAATTGGTGATATCGTAATTAAAGAAACTGTTGCTAATTCCTTTGTAAAAGGACGTACTGTAACTTTGCGTCTGCCTGAGGGTGCTCGTTGGCAGTCAACTTTTGAAAGCAACAACCCTGGAAGCAGCTTCTCCGGTTCTATGGAGAACACTAACGGTTTGGGTGGAGCAGAGGTTTCCTATACTGACTCTGACAAACGTACTTTGAAATTGACTTTCAACAACGCTAACAGCACTACTGACGCTGGTAGCTTGAAACTGAAAAACGTTGAAGTTGCTACACAGCCAGGTTTCTCCGGTGACCTGAACGTTGATGTTGCTGGTAGCCAAGGTCTGAGCGGTACTGTTAAGGTTGCAGCTGTGAAGCAAGCTGTTACTTTGGCTGCTGCATCCAAACCAACCCTGACAATCGGTCTGGGCGACCAACAAGTTGGTGACATCACAATTACTGAAGCGGCTAAAGAAGCTTTCGTTAAGAAAGATGGTAGCCGTGAAGTAATCTTGGAATTGCCAACAGGCGTACGTTTTGCTGCTACTCCAGAAGTTAAAGTAACAGCTGGTGACGTTAAAGTGAAGAGCGTATCCACTGATACTTACGGCGAAAGCAACAAAGGCCGTCTGAGCTTCTACATCGATAGCGAAAGTGCTACTCCAAGTACAATCACAATCACAGCTCCTAAGTTGACTGTTGACCGTACTGTAGCTCAAGGCGACATCGTAGCTAAGCTGAAAGGTAGCGCAGTATCTTACACTGCATACAAAGGCGCATCTGACAACACTCAAAACTGGAAAGACAACAACACTGCAGCTGCTGAAACAGCAATCGCAACTGTTGGAACTCCAGCTCCAGGTGCTACTAGTACTAAAGCTGTCTTCACACTGGGAAGCACTTCTTACACTGTAGATGGTCAAAGTAAAACAGCAGAAGTAGCTCCTTATGCTGAAAACGGACGCACTTACTTGCCAGTACGTTATGCAGCTGAAGCTCTGGGTGTATCCCAACAAAACATCCTGTTTGACAAAGCAACTTCCACAGTTACCCTGATCAAAGGTAGCACTGTTGCTCAAATCAAACTGAACACAAACCTGTTGACTGTTAACGGTTCTGTGATTCGTATGGACGTTAAAGCTGTGACTAACAAAAACCGTACTGTACTGCCAATCGCTTGGGTGAGCAGAGCGCTGGATGCATCCATCACTTATGATGCAACTGCAAAAACAGTTACTGTTGAAAACAAAAACTAATTTAAGAGCAACTCTTTTGAGTTAACTGAATTAGATGAGAAGAGGGTTCCTTTTGGAGCCCTTTTCTTTTATTAGCCTTATTGACAAAGGAGAGAAATTATGAAACGTTTTGGAGTGGCGGTACTTTCCACATTGGTTCTTTCTTCTGCATTTGCCAATCTTGCAGGGGCTCAAACAGGTAATATAAAGGTTATTATTAACGGTGTAACTCAGCAATATACACAGTCCCCAGTGATTAGTCAAAGTACAACCTTAGTGCCTCTTCGCGGGGTTTTTGAAAGCCTGGGAGCACAAGTGGAGTGGGATAGCAAAGCTAAAAAAGTAATTGCATCCAAAAATGATGATACCTTAACTTTGAATGTTGGTTCTAAACTTGCTTATAAGAATAGTGCTCCTGTACAACTCGATGCAGCTACTCAAATTCAAAAGGGTCAAGTGTTCGTTCCTCTGCGCTTTGTGAGCCAATCATTAGGCGCCAAAGTAAATTGGGATAAGACTACTCGGACGGTAACTATTTTAAATCAAGCTGATGGAAGCACTGCTGGTGATCAAGCCAACAGCTTATCCAGTAAGCCTTTCACAGCTCCTGTGACTAAAGTTACGTATGATACCTACTATAATGATTCTTTGAGCTACGATGATGCAGTTAAACTGGCTATAGCTGATAGTACCTCAGTTAAATCAGGAGAAACCAGTATTGATCAAGCTGGGAAAATCATGAAAGAAGCAGGCAAAAATATTGACTTTGTTCCTGCTGAAGCCGGTGTTGAAGCCTCTGATAAAGCCTTCAAAGGTTATGCTCAAACAAATCTTAACTATGAGACTACAAAGAAAAACTTAGAGATGACTAAGGAAGGCATTCAATACAACGTGAAGGATCTTTATAACAAGCTTCTTCAAAAGCAAAATGCAGTTAAGCTAACTGCATTGAATATTGAAGATGCCGAGCGCAAGCTGAAAGTCGCACAAATTAAAAGAGACAATCAAATGTCAAGTGACTATGAGGTCACTCAAGCAACCAACCAGTTGACTCAAAATCAAGCTGCTTTAGATAAGGCTAAAAAAGATCTGGACAGTGCGTATATATCTTTGAATCAAGCGATTGGCTATAAACCGGAGCAACGTTATGAATTAAAGGATAAGCCTGTCTATTCTGAATTTAAAGATAATGTGGAAACTAAGGTAAGCCAGGTACTTACTAGCAGCACTGCTATTTGGTTAAGTGAGCAACAAGTGGATTTAGCTGAATTAAGCCTAAAGCTTTATAATTTTAATGCTTCTGGAAATACGCCTTACGAAGCTGAACAGCTTAACGTTGAAAAAGCTCAGTATGCTACTGAGGGAACAAAGAAACAGCTCGAAGGACTTGTAAGATCAATTTATAACAACATTAAAGGTTTGGAAAGTCAGTATTCTCAAATTCAAGCTGGTTTAGTGAGCGCTAGAAGTGCGGCCGATATGGCTAAAAAGCAATTTGATGTAGGTTTGGCGACCGAGCTCCAGGTTTATGAAGCCAATCTGAAAGTGACTACCGCAGAACAACAAGCTGAGGATTTAGTTACAAGTATTGATACGTTGAAGCTGGCTTATGACAAGCCTTGGGCTATGCAAGGCGGTTCTTCTGGAGCAAGCCAATAATAATGCTAATATAATTTTTTTTTACAGATGCATTAACCTGCTGTAGGAGGATTTACATGAAATCACGCTACAAAGTATCGCTGGCAGCAGTTTTGCTTGGAGGAGGGATAGTTGCAGGCTCCTTAATGAACAACTCAGTTAATGGAGCCTCCAGCTCCGGACAACCAGGTACAGCTGATGATCCAGTCGTAACCAAAAGCTATGTTGACCAGAAAATCGCTGCGGCAATCAAAGGTGGAGCATCAGCAAGTAGCACTAATAGTAAAACGACTAGCTCAGCAGCCCCCACCACAAACGCTACTTCTAACGCCACGACAGCTGGAGCTTCTAGCTCAGGTAAAGCTTCCACAGCTGTGGAACAGACCGAGGAATTGAAGGTTGTTGATGTAAAGCCTGGTCAAAAGCTGATTGCCAAAGTTGGAGCGGAATTTATTTTACGTAACGGGAATGCTGTTGTTTATACTATGGATGCCAGCGGAGCTATTGATATCACTTCTGGAACAGAAATTGTCCATAATCAGGCGGTTGAGAAAAATCATTTACTATCCTTTCCTAGAGAAGGAAGAGGTATTCAGGTAAAAGAAGGCCAGAAGTTTGGCCTGGTCGTCATGGTACGTGGCGGTTATACTCTCCAATAGGTTGTATGTTGGAATGTTCTTTTTCGTAAATACTTCTTAGGATAGAAAATTGTTCTTGGCTAAGCTGACTCCAAACGCTGCACACTAACCTCATGAAAGAAAATACAATTGATGGAGGTGTGTACGATGGCATCAAGAGGTCAAAGACGATTGATTCCCGAAAGCCGTACCAGATTACATGATTTGAAGTATGAAATTGCTGCTGAGTTTGGGCTTCCTGTTTATAATCCCCAATATGCGCATATACATCCGAGTGCAGACAGTGAGTTTGCTGCGGAGTTGGGCGAGTTTAAAGGAAACGCAAATGTGGAGTGGCGCGATTTGACATCAAGACAGAATGGCTCTGTAGGTGGTGAAATTACCAAGCGATTGGTACAATCTGCCGAACGCAGCTTATCTGAATTTGGTACCTTGTAAGTTGCAATAATTTTTACTGATTTTGACGTGCAATCGTTTTTAAAAATAAGGCTATCCTCATGTGAATCAGAAATTTAACTCTTGTCAATTTGCCTTAGTTTGGCGCTTTGTAATTGGGCGATATGAATTGACACCTTGATTTAAATAGGATATCATGGCATTTGAGGCTTGTACGCAACCTTTTCCTACCGGAAAAGGTTCATTTTTTGTTAATCAGGTATAGAAGTCATTTTCCGGCCACATGTTGGCGTGAGAGTGTCTGGCTAATACCATTGCCATGTCAGGATTTTATATAAATCCTCATGTATTTTAATTGTGGGAGGTTGAAATTCATGTCTGTAAAAGGCCGCCATTTGTTTACGTCTGAGTCTGTAACAGAAGGTCATCCGGATAAAATCTGTGATCAGATTTCCGACGCCGTATTGGACGCCTTTTTGGCTAACGACCCTAATGCACGGGTAGCGTGTGAAGTATCAGTAGCTACTGGTCTCGTTCTCGTCATTGGTGAAATCAGCTCCAAATCGGAATACGTGGATATTCCATCCATTGTACGCAATACGATTAAGGAAATTGGCTATACACGTGCGAAATATGGCTTTGATTATAATACTTGCGCTGTATTGACTTCTTTGAATGAACAATCGCCGGACATCGCTCAAGGGGTTAACGCTGCTCTGGAAAGCCGTGATCCTGCTGAAGTAGATAAAGAAACGGAAAACATTGGAGCAGGCGATCAAGGGTTGATGTTCGGTTTTGCTACGAATGAAACACCTGAGTTGATGCCGTTGCCTATCGCCATGTCTCACCGTATTGCACGCCGCTTGGCCGAAGTGCGCAAGGATGGAACATTAAAGTACCTTCGCCCGGATGGTAAAACCCAGGTAACGGTAGAGTATGAAAATGGTAAGCCAATACGTATTGATGCCATTGTTGTTTCTACGCAGCATGCAGAAGATACTACATTGGAGCAAATTCAAGCAGACATCAAGGAAAAGGTTATTTTGCCAGTTGTTCCTGCGGAATTGCTGGATGAGCAAACCAAGTATTACATTAATCCAACAGGTCGCTTTGTTATTGGCGGACCTCAAGGGGATGCAGGTCTAACAGGCCGCAAAATTATTGTAGATACGTATGGTGGTTATGCGCGTCATGGCGGGGGAGCATTCTCTGGTAAGGATCCGACCAAAGTGGACCGTTCCGCAGCTTACGCTGCCCGTTATGTAGCGAAAAACCTAGTTGCAGCCGGATTGGCAGATAAAGTGGAAATTCAGCTTGCTTATGCCATTGGTGTAGCTACACCAGTTTCGATTAGCGTCGATACATACGGTACTGGGAAAGTAAGCGACGAGAAGCTCGTTGAACTGATTCGTAACAATTTTGATCTTCGCCCCACAGGTATCATTCGAATGCTGAATCTGCGTCGTCCAATTTACAAGCAAACGGCTGCTTACGGTCACTTTGGTCGTACAGATCTGGATGTGCCATGGGAGAGCATAGACAAAGCTGACGCTCTGAGAGTGCAAGCCGGTCTGTAATTTCTCATATGCTATCAAATATAAGCAATAACCAAAAAAAGACTGTCTCATGATTTACATGAGCAGTCTTTTTTTGATGTATTCTACAAGCTAAGTTGTGAATAGCTGTGATGAATTTCTAAGCGCCTACTACTCTGTTGGGGGTGTAAGATTCAACAGCTTTTGAAGCAAATGACAAACTTTTTTCAGCTCTTTACGCTGCTCCAAATATGAGAAAAGAGCTTTTAAAAGACCCATTTGGGGATTCGCTTTCAAAGCTTCTTCCTTTAATAGAGTCGCAATTTGCTGGTACTCCTGCTTTTCCCTCGAACTCCATGAAGACAGCAGAATACTGTCCTCCAGAGAGTAGAGAAGGCCGTTAATCTGGCGGCCCTGATCAAAGGGATTGCTTAGAATGCTTTCAGGTAACCAACCCTGATTGCTCCACAAATGAGAGGCCGAATCGGTACTCTTCAGGCTGGCAACCAAGGAATTGGATAAGAAGATGATGAATTGCGCAAGCTGCTCAATCGTTTCATCATTCATCCGATCGGCAAAGAAGCGAATATATTCAAATACAACACTTTTTAGCACAAAGGTCATATCCCATGCATGATCTTCAATCTCCGGTCCGAAAACATCAATCAGACAGTCACGTACCCATTTGTACAGCTTGTACTCATGTTGTTCAAAGGCGCCATTGAGTTGCTCATTTTGAAAAATAAGCATGGACGGCTCAGGAAGATCCATCATGAGATACACTTTGTTTTCAACGAGGTTTTTCAAATAAAGAACGGCAAAACCGTGCAGTTTATCATGATTAGTGAGATCAGGTTTACTGTAAAGTGCCCGGATATCCTGTTCAATATTTTTCTCTAGGATAATGCACATTTCTAGAGGCAGTTCTTCTTTTCCCTGAAAATATTTATAAAAGGATGCCTTTGCCATCCCACTTTCTTTTGCGATCTCTTCAACAGATGTTGAATAGTAGCCTTTTCTGGAAAACAGCCGAATGGCTGCCTGTAAGATATCATTTTTTTTGCTTTCCATACTTACTTCCCCCTAGGGTTCAATCCGACAGTATATACTTCACTACATGCAACTACAAAGGTTGATCGGGTGTGATAGCCGTGTGTTGCTGTTTTTTGAGCTGACGGCGCATCTTGAACTTGGCCATGATCATATACAATGATGGTACTACAAACAGGGTTAAAAAAGTCGAGAATAACAATCCGAAAATGACGGTAAACGCCAGTGGTTTAAAGAGCAGGCTTCCCAATAGAGCTAACGGAATCATACCTACTATTGCAGCCAGAGAAGTCAATAAAATGGGTCTAAAACGGGCAGCGGCTGCTCTTATCACAGCTTCTTTCAACTCCATTCCCTCATGTCGGGCATCCTCGATGAACTCAATTAACACAATTCCGTTTCGCACTACAATTCCCGCCAGCGCGATAATTCCCATGATGCTCATAAATCCGATAGGCATACCTGTCAGGAAAATACCAATAATGCCGCCGGCTGCTGCCAAGTACACTGTCGTCATAATGATAATAGGAATGGAGAGAGAATAAAATTGCATAGTGATCAAGAGTAAAATGAGCAAGACTACAACAATCGCCAGCTTCCCTAAATCCCCGAATATGGTGGACTGATCGGAGGTTTCACCGCCCACTTCCCATTTATATCCTTCAGGGAACTTCATTTGTGCCAGTTTGCTTTCTACATCCACCATCGCTTCGCTTGCAGTTCGCCCGTTCAAGTCGGCTTCCACCGTAATCGTCCGCTCCATATTGTAATGCTTGATTTGCTGAATAGCAAATGATGGCTTAACCAGTACGAGCTGGTTTAACGGAATCTGCACACCGGCTGAATTGACTACACTTAATTGTTGGAAAAGCGCGCTGGGCTCCTCGTTGCTATGATTCAAATACAATTTAATATCCACCAGATCGTTACCTGTATCAAATTGGCTAACTTTAGCCCCTTCTTTTAATAGAAGCAGAGTACGGGTCAGATCTGTGTAGCTTACCAGATATTGATCCATGGCTTGCTTGTTAACCTGCAAATCCAGTGCATATCTTTCAATTCCTATATCATCCACGATGCCGGTTGTACCCTCTACTGTGGCGATCTGCTCTTTTACTTTTTGGGAAAGGGTTTGCAGCTGATTCAGATTCTGACCTGAAATCCGGATAGAAACGGGCTTACCCACCGGGACTCCCAGACGTGGAACATACGTCGTAACTGTAGTTCCAGGATAGGACTTTTTAACATGCTGTTCCCAAGCATCAACTGTCGTATCGAGATCAAAAATATTTTGTTTGCCGACGACGGCAATTTGTCCTACGGTCTCATCATATCTAATATCTCCACCCGAACTATTAATGTCACTATATAACTGCGGTGCAGTTCCTCCGGCACTGTAGACGACCTTGGAGGTTTCGGGTTGCTTCTTTATCCAGCCTGCAATGTCTTTGACGATCTGGTCTGTTTCTATAACGGAGGTGCCTATAGGCATCTTTATATTTAATGCGACATGAGGGTCCTCCGATTCAGGAAAGAGTTCAACTGAGGTAAAAGGAACCAATCCATAAGCGGCTGTTCCGAGCATGAGTCCTGCCATTGCAGTCAGCAAGGGACGCTTAATGACTTTGGGCATCAACTTTTGTGAATACAGCTTGTTTAAAGACTGAATCTGTTGGCCCAACAAGCCTGCCGGTTTAGTTTTACCCTTAGGGTGACGAGTCTGTCTGCGTTTCTCATACCATTCTCGGAAAATAGGGATGATGGTGAGTGACATGATCATGGAGGCAAGCATGGTCAGAGAAACAATGGTGGGAATGGGCTTGATGAATGCCCCTACATTTCCGGGTAGAAACAACAGTGGAGCAAAGGCCGAGATGGTAGCCAGTGTGGCAACCAAAATAGAAAGCATCACCTCTTTGGTTCCTTTTATAGCTGCATCTGTAGGCGATTCTCCTAATTCCGTAAGTCTCCGCTCAATATTATCATTGACCACTACGGCGTCATCGACGAGTATGCCAAGTACAATGATCAGACCGACAACGGAAATTTGATTGAGTGTAATACCGAGCATAGGCAAAAAGATAATAGCAATCGCAACCGAAATCGGAATCGCTAGTGCGACAAAAGCAGAGGTAAGCAAATTCAAGCCCAACATACAAACGAGAATAACAGCCACAATCGCAAGAATCGTTTCACGTTTTAAGTCCTCGAAGATATGATCTACCTGATCCTTTTGTGCAAAAAGAGTTTCAAGGCGAACACCTTCGGGAAGTGTTTTCTCCAGCTCTTTGAGCTTGGTATTGACCTTTTCGCTCATAGGCGGGACGTCTGTACCTTTTTCTGCTCCAATGTTTAGCGTAATGGCTGGTTTACCCCCAACATAGGCAAAGTATTCTGCTTGGGGATGTGCCAGCTCCGTTGTAGCGACATCTCGCAAATACACAGGAGCCCCTTCCTCTGTACGTGTCAGAATGGCCTGATTTAATTCTTCGGCTTTTTGGGTTTCTCTGACAATGAGTTGAAAGGTGCGTCCGTTGTATTCAATATCACCGGTAGGAACCCGATCAATTTGTGACTGGATCGCTTGTGCGACCTGCCCCCACGACAGATGGTACTGCTGAAGCTTCTGATTGTCGATTTGGACACGTACTTCCTGGTCAGGAAGACCATTGAACTTGACACTTGATATACCTGATAATGTATTGAGCTGATCTTTCCACGTTGTGGTCAAATCATTTAGTTTATACAGCGGTGCAGGAGAGTCAGCGACCAGGGCATAGGAGCCGATAAACGAGCTGGTCAGCTTATCATTCACAACAGGTGTTTCAGCACCTTGGGGAAGGTCAGCTTGCGCATCCTGTACTTTTTTTCGCATATTATCCCAAACCGTTTGAGGATCAACTCCATTTTTGGATTCGATTAAAATAGAGGAGAATCCGTTACCAGAAGTCGAATTAATCGTTTTAACGCCTTCCACTTCCTTGATGCGTTTTTCCAGTTCTTTGGTTACGGTTTGTTCTACTTTTTGTGGTGAAGCACCAGGGTAGACTGTTGTAACCATAGCATTCTGTATTGTGACATCCGGCATCTCCTGCTGCGGTAACTGGAAAAAGCCGAAGATTCCGACTAAAATCAGCATGACAAAAAACAGCAACGTAATTTTTCGTTTTTTTACGATATACTCAATCATGGGCGTCCGCCTTCCTCCGACTGAATCGCATTTCCATCAAACAGGGTTTCCGCCCCTTTAATGACAATACGTTCGCCTTCACGAAGGCCGGATACGATTTGAAGCTGATTTTCTACGACCTGATTGCCAAGCTCTACTGAAGTTTTAACAGCTTTTCCTTGAACATCTTTAAAAATGAATGGCTTGCTTCCCGTGTTAATGACTGCTTCGGCCGGAATGAGAATGCCGTTTTTGTCTGTTACCTGATGAGCAGCTTTAATAACCTGACCGGGTAACCAGTTTCTTTGCGGATTGGAAATGACAATCTCTACATTAACCCTGCCTGTATTGGTACTCGTTGACGGATAAACGTTGGATACTGTGCCTTGACGGGTTTCCTCGTATAACATGACACTGACCTGTTGCCCCTTCTTCCAATCTCTGATCTCACTGTCCGGTACTGGAAGCAGTACCTTGAGACGGTCAATGGAGCCTATGCGATAGACGGCCTGGCCTGAAGCGACCAAGTCACCTGTATTTACACTCTTGCCTAAAATAACGCCGTTCACAGGAGAAATTAGACGAGTACGTGAAAGCGCAAGTTCTGCCTGTCCTTTGGCGACAAGGGCTTTTTCATAGTTGGCACGGGCCTGTTTTTTGGAAGCAGCAGCTTGTTCACTGGCGGCGAGAGCCTTGCTTTTACCCGCAAGCGCATCTTGAAAGGAAGCCTGGGCGGATTGGTGCTCTTCGGCTGTGGCCCCTTCCAGCAAAAGGGACAGGGATTCCTTGGCTTGCTCCAGATCTTTCAGGGCTGCGGTAGCATTCAGGCGAGCATTCTCATTATCCGATGCGGTAGCAGCGCCAGCCTCAAACAGCTTCTGCGTACGCTCGCTATCCGTCTTGGCTTTATTATAGGCGCTTTGTGCCTTATCTACAGCGGCTTGCGCTTGCTGTTTCTCTTGAGCACGTGCACCTTTATTTACCTTGTTAACATTCGCGCTGGCTCCTGTAATGCCGGCATCGGCGGATTGAATCGCAGAGGTAGCAGCCTGTAGATTAGCCTGTGCGTTATCAATACCAGCCTGTGCCTCCAGGATGGAGGCTGTCGCCTGTGCCACCTGAAGCTTGTAGTCAGCATCATCCAAACTAGCAATTACGTTGCCTTTCTGTACAGTGGTGCCGACAGTGAGATATGCACTGGCTACGGTGCCTCCATTTTGAAAAGCCAGTGTGTTTTCCTCATAAGCCTGTAGAGTGCCTGACAAGTTATAGGCAGTATGGAGCGGAGAGGATTTGACAACTGCAGTACGCACAACGGTTGGCTGTGCAGCTGAGCCTGGATTAGCATCTTTCTCCACGCTGGAACATCCAGCGATGACAATGCTCAGGGATAAAGTAAGTACGATGAGTGCCCGTTGTTTATTCATGATTCCAAACCTCCACGATAGGTTGCAAAATTAGATTTGAACCAATCAGTATTATTTGAACCGATGAGTTCATGTGTATTATAGTGTGCTGATTATGCATTCGTCAATTTATAGTTTGTGTTTTATGAAATAGTTAACGGGATTTTCGTAACTTTTGCCTTTATAATAAGTCTATTAACATAAGAGGCTTTTTTTGTTTATTTGATAGAGTTTAGAGTACATGATCGGAAAAGTCCGTTTGAATACAATGAAGATGGGAGAGCTATCATCCATATGGTTTTAGGTAATAGGAAACAAGGCAATGAGAAGGTAGATGGCAGAGGGATCGCTAAAAGATGGGCTGTTTTGACACTGGCGGGAGTATTGTGGGTTGGACCCGTAGCCGGAACAGGCGCCCTGATTCCGTTAAACGACTGGATATCTGCGCCGATTGCGAGTGCAGCTTCCGGTTCAACTGTAAAGTTGGGGGAAGGAATAATTACTTCTGGTGCAACATTGATGAATTATCGTTTTAAAGGCTCCAAAGGAACAGCGTTAGCTGATATCGTCCGGGTAGACTTGCAAAATCCGTATGTCAAGCTGGATGTTATGACCGGGAAAAATGGACAGTTCACAACCCGTCAAAGCACAGGTGGTATGGCAAAAGAGACTGGAGCAGTCGCTGGTGTGAACGGAGATTATTTTAATACCTCCAGCGAGGGTGCCCCGATTGGTGGACAAGTATCGAAGGGGGTATTGATGTCTACTCCGTCCGATTTAACGGGGATGTATGCTTTTGCAGTAACCAAGGACGGTTCCCCAATGGTAGAGCAGTTTACCTTTGAAGGCACAGTAAAAGCCGGGGATGGATCAACTTTCCCTTTAACGGGGATGAATAAGGCTTCGTATTCGCCTGAAACAAGTGGAAGCAGCTATAGTCATTCCAACGCAATGTATATTTATACATCTGCCTGGAAAGCAATTGAGCGGCCGAAAAACAGCTCAACAACGCCTACCGAGGTGTTGGTGCAAAATGGTGTGGTTACACAAATTTCCAACAATGCTACGTTGAATATGACTGTGCCACAGGACGGCTATATTTTACGTACTCACGGCAAAGCGGCCGATTATGTCAAAGCCCATCTGACAGTGGGAGAAACGGTAGAAACCAGCTATCATCTTCGTGTCAAATCGACAGGGAGTGAGGTGGATCCTTCCAATCTCCAGATGATGATTGGCGGACACACCATATTGGTGAATGACGGTCAGAAAACTTCGTTTTCCCGCAGTACAACGAGCATAGGCGGGACGCGGGCGCGGACGGCTTTGGGATATTCCCGTGACAAGCGTTACGCTTACGTCATTGCCGTTGAGAAGAACGGGAACAGCGTGGGTGTATCCCTGAGTGAGTTGCAAACGCTGATGAAAGATATTGGTGTCTGGAAGGGTATGAACCTGGATGGGGGCGGCTCCACCACGATGGTAACCCGTGATTTGGGAGATACGACAGCAGGACTTACGTTCAATACGGAATACGGTACGGAGCAACGGAGCGTAGTAAACGGTGTGGGTGTGTACACCAGTGCGCCTAAAGGGACGCTCAAAGGCTTCACGATTAAAGGCAATAAAACGCTGCTTATTGGTCAGACCGGAAGCTATTCTTTTAAAGGCTATGATACCTACTACAATCCGTTCGATACCTCGAATGTACAAGTGACGTGGAAATCGAGCAACCCGTCCGTCGTGTCGGTGAGTGGCGGGGTTGTGAAGGGAGCCAAACCAGGGACAGCTACGTTGACGGCGTCCAGTGGCTCAGCCAGTGCTACAACCAAGGTTACTGTGCTGGGAGCAGATGAAATTTCATCACTTACAGCAGGCAGTGGCACAGGATCGCTTACGGCAGGAGCTAAAATTGCGGTTCCGGTAACTGCAAAGACGAAAGACGGCCAGAGCGTCAGCATTTCGTCAGATGCGCTCAAATGGGAGTTCATCGGCTTTAAGGGAAGTGTTAAGGACAATCAACTTACGGTAAATACGGTAGATGCGGGTGTGAAAACGGGCTATGCCATCGGTCGCTACGATGGTTTCAGCGCTGTCGTCTTCCTGTCTGCTGACGGGGCGAGCACAAACAACTGGGAGAACTTCGAAAATGTTTCGTATCCGGTTGACTTTACTTCGAATGTGGAAGGCGTTACTGGCACAGCGGCTGTTGCACAAGGAGATGGCGACCATGCCAATTCCAAAGTGCTTGAGCTGAATTATGACATGACGAACGGCAGTGGTAAAATGTATGCTTACGCCCAGCTGAACGGTACAACTGGCAAAACGCTTGAACAAGCGGCTACATCCATCTCGATTGATGTTAGAGGAGATAAGAGCCTGAACTGGTTGCGGGCGGAGCTGGAAGATGCCCAAGGCAAAACGGCATATATAGACCTGGCCAAAGTGATCGACTGGAACGGCTGGAAAACAATTAACGCAGACATGAGCGGTTTGAATATCTCATATCCGGCGAAGCTCAAGCGCCTGTATGTAGTCAATGTCGCTGAAGGTCAGGATGAGCGTGCTAAAACAGGTAATATTGCTTTTGATAATATTTCTTTTAATACACCGGGAACGGTCGGAACCGAAGGACTCAAAAAAGGAACGGCTCAAATGGCAATCGGACAAAAGTCAATGACCGTGAACGGGACGCTAACAACAATTGATGCGGCTCCGATGACCCGCAACGGTTCAACGTATGTACCGATCAAGTACGTGCTGGACGCTTTTGGCGGGCAAGCCAAGTGGAACGCAGGCGATCAGCGGATTACGATTATGCGTGGCGGTGTGCTGATGGATTTGACGGTGGGTAAAAAAGAAGTCGTCATGAACGGCAAGCGTCAGAGCACTGATGTAGCGCCCATTGTGTTAGGTGGCAGGACTTTAGTCCCATTAAGACTCGTGTCAGAGCAGTTAGGAATGACTGTAAAATGGGAACAAGAAACGAAGACCATCACCCTCCAGTCATGATATGGTATGATATATACTTGAAATGCTAGGATTGGAGTAGAACATTTGTGGACTTTCAAGCCGATATCATAGACCGAGTCATTAAGAATGCCATTCAGGTGATGGAGAACAGTAAATATCAGATGTTCGAAATTTTGGACACGGCCCGGACCGAGCTGATCACATTAAATCAGGAACTCCAGAGCGTCCTGAAGGAAACGGCAGAAACGATTGAAAAGGTGGACCAGTTGGAAATGAACTATCGGCGGTCCCGTATTCGGCTGACTGAGGTCAGCCGTGACTTTGTCCGCTATTCGGAAGAGGATATCAAGCAGGCTTACGAGAAAGCAACACAGCTTCAGCTCGATGTGATGATCTTTCGCGAGAAGGAAATGTACCTCAAGGCCAGAAGAGATGATCTTCAAAAGCGGGCTAAAAGTGTCGAGGCCTCTGTCGAGCGGGCCGAAACCATCGGTTCGCAGATGGGCGTCGTGCTGGAATACTTGTCGGGTGAGTTGGGACAAGTAACGCGGATCATCGAATCGGCCAAAAACCGGCAGTTTATTGGTCTGAAAATTATTTTAGCCCAGGAAGAGGAGCGCAAGCGGATATCCCGTGAAATTCACGATGGACCTGCACAGCTTCTTGCGCATCTAGTGCTTAGGACGGAAATTGTGGAAAGAATGATCGCCAAGCAGGAATTTAAGATGGTTCAGGACGAAATAGTAGACTTGAAGAAACAGGTTCGCTCCAGTCTTGAGGAAATGCGAAAGGTTATTTTCAATCTGCGTCCTATGGCCCTGGATGACTTGGGACTTGTTCCGACGCTCCGGAAATATGTGCAGGATTTTGAAGAGAAAACGAAGATTAGATCGCTTTTTGAAACAAGGGGCAAGGAACACCGTCTCTCTTCCGCGATGGAAGCAGCCATTTACCGTCTGATCCAAGAAGCTTTGACCAACGCTGCCAAGCATGCTTATCCTACCTATGTGCTTGTTGAGATTACTTATCAGGCGCAGCTTGTAAAAATCGTGGTGCAGGATAACGGTCTGGGCTTTAAGCCAGAGCTTTTTCAGCAGAAAAGCAAAGATCATGGGCATTTTGGTCTGATTGGTATGCGGGAAAGGGTTGAACTGCTCGAGGGGAGAATGGAGATCGAATCAGCTGAGAATCAAGGCACCAAGATAGTGATTCATATCCCAACCAACGTGGAAAAGGGAAAGGAGTAACAACATGGAAAATCAGGAAATTAGTAACGCACCCATTAAAGTACTCTTGGCGGACGATCATCAGTTGTTCCGTGAAGGGCTTAAACGTATTTTGAATATGGAGGACGACATTGAGGTCATCGGCGAATGTGGCGATGGTATTCAGGTGTTGGAGTTCTGTAATGTAGAGAAGCCGGATATCGTTCTGATGGACATTAATATGCCTATTGAAAACGGTGTAGAGGCAACTGAAAAACTGCGTGAGATGTTCCCGGATGTCAAAGTTATCATTCTGTCCATTCATGATGATGAAAGCTATGTATTCGAGACGTTGCGCAAGGGAGCTAACGGCTACCTGTTAAAAGATATGGAGGCCGAGTCCCTCATTAACGCGATTCGCTCTGTACATGAAGGGTATGCGTTTATTCATCCGAAGGTAACGGGTAAACTCATTCAGCAGCTCCGTCGGATGACGTACCTGAATGAAACCGGGGCTATGGCTGAAGGTCATACCAAGGAAGCTGGCGTGAAGTTCGTCGCAGGCGAAAATAACCCACTGACCCGTCGTGAGGCTGAAGTGTTGCGCTTAATGGCAGAAGGCAAGAGCAACAAGATGATCGGTGAATATTTATTCATTAGTGAAAAAACGGTCAAAAACCATGTCAGCAGTATTTTGCAAAAAATGGAGGTTGATGACCGGACACAAGCGGTTATTAACTCAATCAAATACGGATGGGTTACGCTGTAAAGTGTAGTCTTTGAAACCCAGTACATAACCGTGACACCTCTTCCTGTTATACGGCATATATTGTCGCTATAGGAGGAGGTGGAACCTTCGTGATGGCTCATTTGGTTTGGATATTGCTTATATATGGTCTGGGAGCCGCAGTCGTGCATCTTATGTATATACGGCAAGCGGTTCAAGCCTATCGCAATGGCGACGATGTGCGTGCGTTATCTTCGGATCAATGGCCGACCCGTTATATTGTCATTACTTCTAATGACGGAGAACGTGTGGAGTGGGTGATGCGTTCATTGAGCATACTTGCCTGGTTACGTCGTAAGCCGCTGCATGTGACGGTACTGGATGATGAATCCGTGGACGATACGCTGCCGATCCTTACACGGATGATAGGTTACAGCCATATGGATGTTTCGGTCATTTCATATCGTTTTTCACCGGGAAACCCGGTTTTACCGAGGTCAGGCGGTGAAAAGCAGGTTGTTATTGACCTCAGAACAGTCAACCCGTTGGTGGATGCTCCACTTGTTCGTTAATGACAAAGTATTGTGGACATTACGGTCGAAACCGGATATAAATGTTATAAGGAATTGCATATGCAAGATAAAAGGGATTTCGCTGAAATCCGAATGATGTGAAGTACACTTCAGGCTATGAGCCATGGAAGTGTGCTTTTTTTGTTGTATGGGTAGGAGGAAAAACAAACACTTGAGGAGTGGGAGGGGGGCCAAATGAAAATTTCGGTATATGTGGTCAATTATAGGGGGAAATGGGATATCCGCTTATCCGTGGATATTCGAGTAGATATGACATGGTGGTTGAAAGCGAGCGATGGACAGGAGAATGCTGTCGAAAAATGGGTGATACTGGGGCGAGGTCTTCCGTTGCCTTGGGGCGTAAAGCTGTGTGAAGTGTTCAGGGGATCAACGGACATGGAGCGATGGACAAGGGAGCAATGGTGGCAATACGTTCTCGCACAGCTAAAGGATGAGCTGAATTCAGAGCCTTTTGACGCAGATCAGTATTTGGCCAAAGGAATCGATGCTATATGCATTTGGGATGGGCAGATACTCCATCCAAGCAGCATGATGTTTGGGAGAGGGAGTGAGGAACGGAGAATGGCAGGAGTAACGTACCTCAGTCAAACAAGGCATTTTAACAGTGAAATCGAAAAACTGGATATGGAGTGTGTGGCACGACAAGCGGATGTGCTGGCTGATTTGCTGTCAGGACGCCAGTTGCTCGTTCCGGAAGCTGAAGCGCTGCTGGCTGAGGCGGCGCCAGGTTTGGAGCGCGTTTGGCGCTCAGCTGCGCAGCTCGCGTACCTGCAAGGCCGGCTCAGCTTTGCTGCTGGCCTTGCACCATATACGCGCCGGTCCGCCGCGCGTGATCTCCGCTGCAATCGTTGCGGCAGCGGGGCGATGTACCGCACGGGCTGTGCATCGTGCGGACGCAAGGCGTGCGCCTACTGCGAGACGTGTCTCGCGCTGGGGCGCAGCCGTGAGTGCTCGCTGCTGCTGCGCGGTGCAGCGAAACCCGCCGTGCCGCGCACGGCGGACACAGCCCCGGCCTCGGAGCTTGACCGCTGGGGGCTGAGCCCTGCGCAACGCGCCGCCGCCGAAGCGGCGCTGCGCTTTTTGGCCGCACCGCCCGGTGGGGTGCGGGGGCCAGTCCGCCCGCAAAGCCTCTGGCTCCGGGCGTGCGAGCTGCTGCGGCGTGGCATGGCTACACGCCGGGGGCCAAGCCCTGCTGCTGCGCCGCAGGGCAATGTCCTTGCCCGCGACAGCAGCAGCAGGCATTCTTCGCCAACAACTGGCGAAGGCGTATGGCACATGCCTGGCGTCGGCGGTAAGGCCGATGTCGCGGCAGAGCGGTTTTTACTCTGGGCCGTGACTGGCGCAGGCAAGACAGAAATGATGTTTCCACTCCTGCAACATGTGCTGGAGCATGGAGGAACGGCGCTTGTAGCGACACCGCGTCGGGATGTGGTACTGGAATTGGCCCCCCGTTTGGCAATCGCCTTTCCCCATGTAAGCATGGTGACGCTCTATGGAGGCAGTGATGAACGCTGGCAAAGGGGACAGCTGACACTTGCGACAACTCATCAGCTTCTGCGTTATCGTCAGGCCTTTGATCTGGTTGTCATTGACGAGATTGACGCGTTTCCTTATCACAATGATCCTATGCTCGCCTTTGCCGCACAGGCTGTGTGTAAGCCGGAGGGGAAATTCATTTATTTGTCTGCTACTCCACCGATACTATTGCAAAAAGAGGCTGCACGCGGCCTATTACCGCACGCCAAGGTTCCCGTTCGTTTTCATCGTCATCCACTGCCTGTCCCATTCCGTTTGGAGACTACTCCGGTGAAGCATTGGCTGCAAAAAGGGCGGCTTCCTGCATCCCTGATTCAACGCTTGTCCGCATCCATACATCGCGGCGCTCAGGTCTTCCTGTTTGTAACACGAATCTCACATATTCAATCTCTAGTAGAATTGTTGATCAAACGCCTGCCTCATATCCCAATTGCGGGCACCTCATCCCAGGATGAAGAGCGAAGCGCTAAGGTACGTTCCTTTCGGGCAACTGAAATACGTGTACTGGTCACAACCACTATTTTGGAACGCGGTGTGACGGTTCCACGGAGTGATGTATATGTACTGGACGCGGATAGCAGTCTTTTTGATGAAGCTTCTCTGGTACAAATGGCTGGTCGAGCAGGAAGGTCGAAGGATGACCCGCGTGGAAGCGTCGTTTTCACATCTCCCCAATGGACTCGCGGCCAAAAGAGGGCGATTAGACAAATTAAGCGTATGAATACACTAGCGCGAAAAAAGGGCTATCTACAGGAGGTAAAACATTAAATGCGCAAAATAAAAAAAGTTTTTTTGGAAATGTGAAACCTGATGCAATGTTGACACGTAAACTACCAAGAGAGGTGCATTTTGTATGAAAATGATGCGCAGAACTCAACTTTTTTTGAATTGGCTACTTCAGCGTCAGTCGGAAACATGTATCGCTTGTGGAATTCACGCTGGGAGTTTTTCCAAGTTTCCCGGGATTTGTACTTCTTGTTCGGCTCAAATTCCCTGGATTCACAACATTCGATGTGTTCATTGTGGACGCTCGACATTTTGTCCTGATTGTGTAAGGTCTGACCGGACAGCACGCTACTATGTGTGTAATCGGAGTGCGGCTAGCTATACGCCTATCATGAGAGAATGGATTGGGCAGTTTAAGTATCGCGGAAATGAAAAGTACGGTCCTCCGCTCGGCGAAATGATGCATCGGGCTTATCAGGCTATGAGGCATGAGTTTACTGGTCGGGAATATTTTCGTTTCAATCAGTCTCTGCGGAACGTGAATTTGGTGACATGTGTTCCGGTAAGTGAGACACGACTGACAGAGCGAGGTTTCAATCAGGCTCAAATTTTGGCAGAGGAGCTTGCCAAGCGGAATAAGCTGCTCTTTTTACCTTTACTTGCTCGTCCGCAAGATACTGGCAAACAAAGCTTCAAAACAAAAAAAGAACGCACACACACGATGTATAATGCGTTCTCTGTTGTGCCAGGTATGACGGAGTTAATTAAGCATTTTGTTTTAAATGCTGAGTTTCAACGCAAAATGGAGTATCATAAATATGTTACTGTTTTGCTGGTGGACGATATTTATACAACTGGAAGTACTTTACAAGCGTGTGCGCGTGTTTTAGGGGAAAAGGCATCCGAAGAGGGTATACATATGACCATTTTTTGTCTGACTTTGGCAAGGTCATAAGCCTGAATTTCATGTCCCCTTTACGAGAGTTTTGGTTTGGAGCCAGGGAAAAAAGTTCATACCGTTCCGAGAAAAGCCCAAATGCTAGAGCAGAGAAGCCTTTTAAACCGCACAATAAGCAAGATTTGACAACGAGATAGAGAGAGGTATATAATAAAAATATAGACACACACAAAAAGTAAGGAAGTGAGGGATGAAAACAGAATATTTCAATTTAGAGGTTGATTTATTTGGAAAATAGGAGTACAATTTCTATCTGTTGATAGCTAACATGGTTTGGTAATAAATGATTAGCTAACGACAACAGAGCGGACATTGGGAGTGTCTCGCTCAGTAGTAAAGCAGTTAATTAAAATTTGACTTAAAAAAGAGGAGAGAAAAAATCATGAAAAACGTAATGAAAAAAGTAGCAGTATCTAGCATGTTGGCAATCAGTTTAGGTGCAGTATCTCTGTTGAGTCCACTTGCTACAGGTCAAGTATCCGCAAAGTCTAACTCGGATTACAACAAGGATCAGGCAGAACTACAACTGATTATTGAACAACAAGAAGCAGCACAGAAAGCACTGGAAGCTAGACTCTTCGGAACTGAAAATGCTACGACTACAACACCGGCTCAACCAGCTGCCGAGAACAATAATCAAACAACAACACCAGCTACTACAACTGTAACACCGGCTACTGTAAATACAATCACAGTAAGTGTTCAAGATGGCGATACGCTGACTTCCATTGCTGAAAAATACGGTGTAACTGTTGAAGAACTGCTTAAAATCAACGACCTGATTAAAGCAGGCCAAGAACTGCAAGTTCCACAAACAAACACTAATAAATAATTCATTATAAATTCATAATAAAATGTTTTTATTAAACCAAGTGTTTGACTACAGTATACGGGAAGGCCTCTATTAAAACAATGCTTTTTTGAATAATTATTTGTGAAATAGCATGTTTTTTTGGACTGCAAATTTTCAATGGTGCGTCTACACCTATCTTCAGATAGATTTTAAGCTGGGATGATGTTAGTCGCATTGATATAATGAATACCCACACTCCATGTGCGGAGCATTCGTATGGGCGCCGTTCCCCCGGATTTGTAGCAGTTACTTGGTGGCATTCGGGGCACAGGTGAACATGAATTCTTCTGAGGATTGTTTCGCCCGGTTTTTCCCTCATCTTGATTCGTATATCTACATCCAATTATAATCATATACAGCTATTTTAATTATAGTGAAGCGCTATTCCCGAAATAACCGGAATGGCGCTTATTTTATTTTCATCTAAAAACCTGAGCGTTGTATGACGATAAATAGACACATGCATTAGATTGATCTGGGAGAAATCATTTGTCTCCTTAGGTTACATGCGATTTGCATATCATTATATAGATGTAAGTAAAGATTTGATATTAGGTTATGGCCCCGTTAGCTGGTGTAGGATTTAAATGCTTAGATTTCTCGTTGCACTTCCTAATACAGAGTACGTTAAGCATTTTGTACCTTTATTATGATATCGTACAAAATGTGCAATTGTGTAAAATCTATCACTCTTTTTTTAAAAATATTCGCTAGACGAGGCTCTTAGGTGTAAGGTAATGTAAGGATACACCAATACAAGACCGGAAACAGGAAAGGGGCGCTGCAGAGGATGAACTTGGATAACTGTCCTCGCTGTGGAAAGCTGTTTATTATGAATGTTAGGGGAATCTGCCCAAACTGTATTAAAGAAATTGAGCTTGAATACGAGCAATGCGTCAAATATATACGTGAAAATAAGGGCTGTCATATGCAGGAGCTTTCGGAGGCTACCGGGATATCCGTTAAGCAAGTTACGACCTTTATACGTGAGGGACGTATTTCCATTGCTAATGCGCCTAATATGACGTATCCTTGCGAGGTATGCGGGACACCGATACGGGAAGGGCATATGTGCGATTCTTGTCGAACACGCCTGACCAAAGACCTGCATCAGGCCGCCAGCGAAAGCAGCAAGCAGGATCAGAGTAATGGTATGGGTTCAGGTACCTACAGTGCGATTGATAAACTTCGCGGAAAGTAGTACAAGGGAATTAAAAACGAATTCAGCTATTCAAAAAGTTTCAAATACCGCCGATAATCTTTATAGAGCTTATCGGTTTTTTTATTTTTAGCAAACATGCACAAAATAAAGAAGTAAGACATAATACGAACCATGTTCGACGCTATGTCGTCTGATACATTCTGACCATTTCAAATAAATAAGGAAGGTGGAAGTTATGAAAATTAACGAGACCAACCGCATCGGAGCCATTAACCCATATCAACGAAATATTGAAGCAGGACGCCAGGAGGAACAAAAGAAATCCCGTCGCAAGGACGAGGTCTCGATTTCCCCGGAAGCGATGGAAATGCTGAACCGCAGCAGTGACGCAGACCGCGTTAAAAAGATTCAGGAGCTTAAGCAGCAAGTAGCTTCTGGAACCTACCGTGTGGATGCTGACAAAATTGCAGAGAAGCTGTTACCTTACTTCAAACAGTCTTCCGAAAGCTAGGTGAAGGGTATGCCTTTAGAGCGCCTGATTGATGTGTTGGAGGAACTCAGAGTGTCACATCAGCAATTAATTTCATTGGGAGAGCAGAAAAAAGATGCGCTGATCTCCAATCGGGTGGAACAACTTATCGCTGTCATGAATCAGGAATCGAAGCTTTCCAGATACATTGAGCAGTTGGATGAACAACGTATGCAGGCTGCATATGCATTTTTGCAGGAACGTGGTATTAAGTCCAGGTTGAACCTCAATATTACGGAATTGTCCCGTCTCGTTTTTGATCTAGAAGACAAGCAGCGGCTCCTTCATATTCAAAAAAATTTGGCGAATACTCTTCAGGAATTGAAGAAACTAAATGAGTTGAATCAACAGCTTATACAGCAGGCGATTTCCTATATCGATTTTTCCATTGAGAGTATGTCATATTATGCGGAATCGGAAGCGACTTACCAGCGCCCGGCCGATAAAAGTATATCAACTGTGACGGCGGGCCTATTTGATACACGCGCCTAATAGAAGGAGGAAAACATGGTCTCAACATTTCATGGTATAGAAACAGCCAAAAGAAGCTTAAACACACAAACGGCAGCATTAAATACAACCGGACACAATATTTCCAATGCCAACACAGCCGGTTATTCCAGACAAGTGGTCAGTATGAAAGCCTCTGAATCTATGGAGGCGTATGGTTTGAACCGTTCTGTTGTAAGAGGTCAGATGGGTACAGGGGTCGAATTTACCGCTATTGAGCGTGTTCGTCAGACATTTCTGGATGACCAGTACCGCAACGAAAGTTCTTCTCAAGGTGGCTGGGATATCCGCTATGATACGTTGAATAAGCTGGAAACGATTATGAACGAGCCCTCGGATACGGGGATCCGCAAAGTCATGGATAACTTTTGGGATGCATGGTCCGATCTGAGCCAAGATCCTCAGGATGTTACGAATCGCAAAATTGTAAAAGAGACTACGCTTGCTCTGACAGATGCTATGAATCAGGCCAGCAAACAGTTGGATGCACTCAGTTCTGATTTGACTAGTAACGTTACATTAAAAACAACTGAGATGAACTCATTATTGCAGTCTGTAGCGGATCTGAACGGTAATATTTATAAACTGGAGCAAATTGGAGATAACCCGAATGATTTGCGGGATCAGCGGGATTATGCGATTGACCAGTTGTCCAAACTTGCGAATGTGCAGGTAACTCAGTTGGATAACGGCTATCAGGTAACGGTGGCCGGACAAGTAGCTGTTGCGGGTACAGAGGTAACCGCTATTACGGCGGCTGGTCTTGAGGCTGCATATCAGGGGGGGACATTAACCGGCGGAGAAGTGTACGGTATGATTCTATCCCGGGATAAATATGTAGCGGATTACAAGAGTCAGATGGACCAGTTGGCTAATACCCTGGCAAATGGCAACATTGAAATTACTTTACCCGCAGGTACAGTTCTACCCGAGGGAACGGTACTGAATTCGGGTGCCAATAACACAGCAGTCACTTACTCGAATGCGAATAACAATAGAACCTTGACGGCCGATTTAAAAGTAACCGTACAAGGGATTAATGGCCTTCACCAGCTAGGATACACGCTTAGTGGCACGACACCGCAAAAAGGTGGGGCGTTCTTTACCTCCAAAGATGGGGCTGCCATTACAGCAGGTAATATTACGCTGAATAAGGATATTCAAGATGATCCCAACAAAATTTCCAGCTCTTTGCGGGTAGATGGAACGGGTACGGCGAATGAGAAGGTAACCGTAGGTAACAATGCTTTGGCATTGACAATGGCGAACCTGAAAAATGTGAAGTTTGGCTTTAATACCACTCAAGCCCAGACAACCACTGTAGATGACTTCTTCAGTTCAATCGTAGGACAATTGGGCGTCCAAACCAAGGAAGCAGAGCGCCAATCACAAAATGCACAGCTGTTGACCGAGCAAGTGGACATGAACCGTCAGTCGGTCAGTGGGGTGTCATTGGATGAAGAAATGTCCAATATGATCAAATTTCAGCATGCTTATAGTGCAGCCTCACGGTTCATGACTACATTTGACCAACTGTTGGACAAGCTGATTAATGGTACAGGCCGCGTAGGTCTCTAGTATAATGAGAAGGTGGAGTAAGTTATGCCAATTCGAGTAACCTCAGGGATGACCAATATGCAACTGCTCAGTAACCTGAATCGGAATAACAATAATATGGGCAAAATGGAGAACCAGATTTCTACAGGTCGTAAGTTGAATAAGCCTTCAGACGACCCTGTAGGAGTAACCTATGCACTACGTTACAGAGCTGAGCTAGCTTCTAATGAACAATACAAAACCAATTCAGACGCAGCAGTTAGCTGGTTGGATTTTACTGATACGACTATGCAACAGGCCGGTGATGTAATGAAGCGGCTTAAAGAGCTGACAGTTCAGGCTTCAAGTGAAACACTTCCTCAATCCGCCCTGGATTCGATTAAACTGGAAGTTGACCAACTAAAAGAGCAAATGATGAATATTGGTAACAGTCAGCTTCGTGGGAAGTATGTTTTCAATGGGCAAAATTATGATCAGGCACCGTATCAGCTATCAGCTACGGTCACGAGTTATGATCAGATTAATCCGGATCAAGGTGCAGTTAGTTATGCGATCGGGGATCAAGATGCATTTCGGGTAAACACGTCAGGCAGCGATTTTTTCGGGAAATCGACAGATGCAGATAATGTTTTTAAGGTCATGGATGCATTATCCACCGCATTAACCAGTGGGAATAGTACAGCAATATCAAGTCAACTTTCAAGCATTGAATCCCGTTTTACCAAAATGCAAACAAGTTTGTCTGAAGTAGGTGCACGCACGAACCGGGTTGAATTGGTACAAGCCCGTTTAGATGATCGTAATTTGAATTTGACGACACTTCAAGCCAAAACAGAGGATGCAGACGTTGCCAGTCTGATGATTCAAGCTACATCTGCCCAAACTATCTATGAGGCTGCCTTGAAATCATCTGCCAAGATCATGCAGCCATCTCTGATGGACTTTATGAGTTGATTTTTATCTTTGACATTGTTACTTGAAGCTATGGACGAGTGGTCCGTAGCTTTTTTGTTACTATTTATAGGAGGAGTTACTAATGACCCCAAAACAGAAAATAGAAGAAGAAAACCAAGATACCAACACCGTTCTTTATGTGTTTCCAAAAGGAATACCGGGCTTTGAACAACTTCGGGAATTTCAACTACAGGAGCATAATGAATTATTTAGTCTTTTCAGTGCAGTAGAGCAACCTGCTACTATTTTTATTACTGTAAATCCCTTTGATTTTTTTGAAGATTATGAATTTGAGCTATCTGATGATGCTCTTGAGGATATTGGAATTACCAGTCAAGAACAGATAGCAGTACGATGTATCTGCACATGGAACAGCGATCAATCCAAAACAACGGTGAATTTGCTTGCACCTTTAATTTTTAACGTTGAACAGCATACAGGAAAGCAAATCGTTTTGCAGAATACAGACTATACAATTAAGCATCCATTATGGAATGGAATAGAGCCCGACAAAGGCGGTGAGTCCTGATGCTCGTATTGACGCGTAAAAAGGGTGAATCCATTGTGATTCAGAATGATATCGTCATTACTGTTCTTTCCGTTGAAGGGGATAATGTGAAAATTGGTATTTCTGCTCCTAAGGATATCGATATTTACCGAAAAGAAGTCTTTGATGCTATTCAGCAAAACAATCAATGTGCAGTTATGGATTCCAATGCCATCCAAAGTGCAATGTTGGAGATGGAAGAGAGAAAGTCCTGATTCGCTAATCTTAGAGGTGCACATACATTGAGGAAGGCCGACACAAGTAAAGTGTCGGTCTTTGTTTGACTAGATTTTATGCTTAATTATCTGGAACAATAATTTTGATATAACCATGTTCTCCACCGTTTATCGTAATATCGAAAATCTCCACTTGGGTGAGTTTGAAAGTTTCGAAAACTACTAAGAAAATATTTCAAAAAAAAGCTGGAATGCTATAAACAATTCTCATCATAGGGTCGATATATATTTTAGAGCGGTAATTCTTCAGGGCGGCCGACCTGTGAAGACGCTTATACCACAAGGACGTGGGAATTAAACCATTTCAGGGAGGAAATATAAAATGATTATCAATCACAACTTACCAGCAGTAAATACACACCGTAACATGCAATTGAACAACACAGCAGCAAGTAAAAACATGGAAAAATTGTCTTCAGGTCTGCGTATCAACCGTGCAGCTGACGATGCTGCTGGTCTCTCCATTTCCGAAAAAATGCGCGGTCAAATCCGTGGTCTGGAACAAGCACAACGTAACGTTCAAGACGGTATCTCTTTCGCACAAACAGCTGAGGGTGCAATGAACGAAGTATCCTCCATGTTGACTCGTATGAAAGAACTGGGCGTTCAACAACTTAATGATACTTACAGCGCTGGCGATAAATCCAACATCAAAGCAGAACTTGGTCAATTGGGCGGTCAAATTGATGCAATCCTGTCCAACACTAAATTCAACGGTATTGCGATTTCTGGTGGAACCGTTAAAATCCAAGCTGATGATAACGTGTTCGTTCTCAGTATTAAAGGTATCAGTTCCACTGGTTTCCGTGGCCTCAAATCTGATGTAAAACTTTCTGCTACAACAGCTGCAATTGAAGCTGTTGCTAAGCAACGTGCGAACC
This sequence comes from Paenibacillus sp. RC21, assembly GCF_044907935.1. Classification (NCBI taxonomy): domain Bacteria; kingdom Bacillati; phylum Bacillota; class Bacilli; order Caryophanales; family Paenibacillaceae; genus Paenibacillus; species Paenibacillus sp. RC21. Next base: position 115,366 of record NZ_JBIYCS010000004.1, on the reverse strand, counting down.
TCGGTGCTATGCAAAACCGTATGGAATACACTTCCAACAACTTGGGCACAACTGTAGAAAACCTGACAGCTTCCGAATCCCGTATTCGTGATACTGACATGGCAAAAGAAATGGTTACTCTGTCCAAAAACAACATCTTGCTGCAAGCTTCCCAATCTATGCTTTCACAAGCAAACTCCGCGCCACAAGGCGTATTGTCGTTGCTGCGTTAATTTTAAACGACATAAGTTTACAAAAAAAAGATCCTGTGTATCGCAGGATCTTTTTTTTTGTTTTTTATTTTATTTTTTTCATAAATATTTGCACTCATTTACCGATATATAATGTATTGGCATTTCAAATACAGAACGGTTTTATTGTGTCTAATATTATTAATGGAGGTTATTCTATGGACTCGATGATCCCCCCTAGCACTGGGAGTTTGTTGCCGATTCAGCCATCAGCAGGAATACAACGTGAAGCCCCTTCAGATGCCGAAACCAATTATGCTACTGTACAAGATGCTGTCCAGACAGCCAATAGAAGTGGTACCGCGCAGAAACAGCAGACACATGAGGAAGCAGTTTTGGAGCTACAGAAAGCAATTGATGCTATTCAAGGCCCACAGAAGACGTTTGAAATATCGGTACATGAAAAGACACATGCAATCATGATAAAAGTGATGAACAAGGAAACGGGAGATTTGATTCGTGAGGTACCTCCTGAGAAAATTCTGGATATAGCGGCTATGATGATGGGAATTTCTGGAATAATTATCGATAAAAAAGTATAGGGGGACATATAATTATGGTAACCAGAATAAGTGGCCTTGCCTCTGGGATGGATATTGATGCAATGGTCAAAAAGTTGATGACTGCTGAACGTGTACCGCTAGATAAGCTGAATCAACAAAAACAACTGATGGAATGGAAACGGGAAAACTATCGTGAGTCCAGTACTAAAGTTGTTTCATTTCTACAAGATAAACTAGGTACATTAAGTCGTACTGCTTCAATGAATCCGCAGAAAGTAACAGTAACGGGAAATAGTGACGCGTTGACTGCATCGGCTTCATCGTCTGCCAGTGGGGTATTGGATATCTCGGTAATAAATCTCGCTACTGCCGCAAGATCTGTCTCAGACAGCTCATGGTCTGAAAAGGCAAGCACTGAGCTTGCCTTTTCAGATGGGGCAGCTCGTACGGTTCAGGTTGGTGGGGCCACCATTGATGTGGATGCCAACGAAACGATTGAATCGTTTGTCAAAAAAATTAATGAGAACAGTAAGACAGGAGTAACTGCTCTATATGATGCCAAATCCGGTTTGTCATTAACAAGTAAAACCACCGGTTCCCAAGCATTCAATATTGATTCTCAAATTAGTAGTGAGTTTAAACTATCTTCAACGAACGGAACCGATGCTTTGCTAAAGGTAAATGGACTTGAAGTCAAAAAATCTTCTAATAATTTTACCATTAATGGTATTGATATTACGCTTAAGACAGCAGGTGGTGCTGCGACAAGAATAGAAGCTACCAAAGATACGGATAAGATCGTCGAAAATATTCAAAGCTTTGTTGATGCTTATAATGATGTTCTTGCTACACTCAACAGCAAGGTTAGTGAGGAGAGATATAAAAAATACGCTCCGCTTACGACGGAACAAAAAGCCGGTATGAGCGATGATGAAGTCAAGCTCTGGACAACCAAGGCCAAGAGTGGGATGCTTAGAAACGATCCTATCCTGCAGGATACATTATCTGAAATGCGTAATGCCATGATTCAAGGTGTAGATATCGGCAGAGTTGATGCAAATGGTAAGAATAAGCCTTTAATGATGTCTGAGCTTGGGATCACTACGGGGACGTATGATACGAAAGGCAAGCTAATTTTGGATGCAGACAAATTGCGTGCAGCGGTTGAAAAAGACCCGGATATTATCACGAATTTTTTTGGGAAACAGGATCCAAGTACCGCGCTAACCAATAAATACACACAGCAAGATGGTGTTATTGCTAAACTTAAAAAGATTTCGAATACTTCACTGCAAAGAATGGCCGATACAGCCGGTACTTCAAAAGTTAGTAAGGATCTAACGGCTTCATTTCTTTCTACGAGCACAATGGGAGAGCAATTAACGAGTCTGGACCGTCGAATTAGTGACATGACCAGCCGTCTAACGATGATTGAAACTAACTATTACAAAAAATTCACCGCCATGGAAACGGCAATAAGCAAGTATAATAATACATCTTCGAGTCTTACAGGCATGTCGTCATAAAGGAGGTTTTACAATTGATCAATACACCCTATCAGAAATACCGGCAGACTCAAGCACAAACTGCATCCAAGCCTAAACTGCTGATTATGCTGTACGATGGGGCTATTCGTTTCGTTCGTGCGGGGATTGAGGGGATAGAGAATAGGGATAACGAGAAAGCAAATAATAATTTGTGTAAAGCACAAGCTATTGTACACGAGTTGATATCTGCGTTGAATTTTGAGTATCCAATATCCCATGACTTATTGCGGGTGTATGAATATATGCTGCATGAGCTGATCGAGGCGAATGTTCACAAAATAGCCGCTCCGGCACAAGAGGTGCTGGAACATTTGACTGACCTACGGGAAGCTTGGTTGGAAGCCATGAAAATGCCTGGTGTAGTTGGTAGTGTGTAATGGCAGATCCTAATATGCAAGTACTCCTTGAAGAACTGCAACATAGGACAGAAGCAGTGTTATCTAACCTTATGAATTTAAGTGAGGAAGAGTTTGAACAGTTTGCAGATCAAAGGCAGCGCATTGTAGAACAGATGCAGTCCTTTCAGCCGTCGATAACGGAAAATAATAAGCAGAAAATTCGTGATATACTAAGTCACGATTCGGTAATTTTACAGCGTATGCATGCACTTAAGGATGAAGCGGGTCACTGGATGGAGAAACGTGGAGCCATTCGTGTGCAGCAGCATGCATACCAGCAGGCTTATTCTGTAGACAGTTTGTTTATTGATCATCGCAAATAAAAATGCTTTATGGAGCGTACCCCATTCGATTTAAGAATGGGGGTATTTTCTGTGAAAAGCTTCATTCCATTAAGAGTAAATCCGATATACTAGTTAACAAATATTAATGCGAAACGGTGGTATTACCTTGTCTCAACTACAAATAAACCATACAATTCTAGAGCAGAGGTTTCCTCATGTTGCAACCCAAATAAATAGTTTGCCGAATGATGACTTATCTATACCTTTGTTTACGGAGCCCTTTGAAAGGGATATCGCTTGGCTTAATGCTGTTCAGGGAGCAATTGGAAACGGAAAGATCCTTTTTGTATATGGATTTGAAAGGGGACTCAGCATTGTTGATCTCCTCGAATTGTACCCGAATCACTGGCTGTTTGTATACGAGCCGGATGAGCGGCTTTTTCGGAAGGCTGTGACGGAGTATGACCTCAGTCTTTTGCTGGGGCATCCCAATTTGTACTGGCTATCTGTTGGTGATTCTCAGCTCAATATGATGTTTCATATGCTGAATAGTTACATGATGGAAGATTTAGTGTTTATTGCGCTGCGTAAGTATCTATCAGATGATATGAGTATGCTACGTGAAGTAAAGGGAAAATTTCAGGAGTACCGCCAGAGCTTTATGATAGATAAACATACAGAGCATCGTTTTCGAGAAGAATGGACTCGAAATTTTCTATATCATCTATCTGATGTACTATACACTCCTTCCATTGAGCGGCTTTTTCACGCTTTTGAGGGTGTGACGGTGATTGTTGTATCATCAGGCCCATCTTTACAGGAAGATATCGAATGGCTGAAAAAATTACGTCCTCACGCACTGATTATTTCAGCAGGCTCCAGCATTCAGGCATTAATAAAGCATGGAATACAGCCTCACCTTGCTGTAATAATGGATGGCCATTCAGTCAATAAGAAAATCTTTGCTTCCTCTGAAACGAGAGAGCAGCCTTTATTGTTTACTTCCTCTTCTTATTATGAAATCTCTGACCAGAACTGTGCAGAGAAAATCCATAGTATTATGAAAAGTGATGCTATATCTCAGTATTTCTTTGGACTCAGTAAAGAGGAACTCTTTATATCCCCTACAGAGACGGTCGCAGGAACAGTTATTCAAGTAGCAGCATGTCTAGGGGCTAAACGGATCATACTTGCAGGTCAGGATTTGTCGTTCCCTGATAACAAATTCTACGCAGATGGAATTGAACATTTTGCAGCCGAAACTACAGATAAGAAAGTGCAGGAAGCACCTAAAAAAGTGCTAAATGTAAAGGGGACATACAATACTACAGACGAAAGTTTCTCCCAGATGAAGGATGGACTCGAAAATCTGATTAAGGCACTTCCAAGGATTGAATTTATCAATTCAACTCGAAATGGTGCAGTGATTGAGGGAGCCCCATACGAACCGATGGAAGAGATGTATAAATTGTTAGCATCAGAATCTGTTGATCATGATGCAATTGCCGATTTGATAAACAAAATAAATATTGCTGCTGATATGAATAAGGTGCAGGATGTCAGAGATAAGCTGATAGCGACACTCGGAGATCTTTCCAATGTACGTTCTGAGATTGCAGCAATTCATAAGCTGATGAAAAAAATACGCGAATTTAGCCGGACTAAACCAGCAAAGGCCCAAAGTATGGTGGAGTCTATAGAGCAGATGTGGGGATTGATTGCCAACAGGGATTGGTTCTCACCTATATTTGAGTCCATTATGCCTATCGAAATTGCGCGTTTTGATCAGGTGCTCCCTGTGATTGTGACAGAACATCAGTTGACTCGTAAGTCTGATCTAATCTATGAGCATCTGGGTAAGCTGCTAGAGGATATCACAGCACAAATCCCAATACTTGAAGAAATGTTTTCAGAATCGATTCGCCGTTTAGATAAAAAAACAGATAGCGATCCATTGGTCCATAAAGATATATAAATTAATCGTTTTACACTCCGGAGGTCATTATGTTTACCAACAAGATTGTACTGGTTACGGGCGGCACAGGCTCGATTGGAAGCGAAATTGTACGTAATATTTTATCCTATAATCCTAAAGCTCTGCGAATTTTTAGCCGGGATGAGAGTAAGCAGTTTGATCTGCAGCAGGAATTAAAAGAATATACGAATGTCCGTTATCTGATCGGTGATATCAGGGACAAGCAGAGGCTCAGCTATGCCATGGAGGATGTAGATTACATTTTTCATGCCGCTGCTCTTAAACATGTGCCTGCATGCGAGTACAACCCCATGGAGGCAGTGAAAACGAATGTCATAGGTGTACAAAATTTAATAGAGGCAGCTATTGAGCATAATGTAGAAAAAGTGGTAGCCATCAGCACAGATAAAGTGGTAAATCCAACAAATACAATGGGTGCTACAAAGTTACTATCAGAACGTTTGATTTCAGCGGCCAACTTGTACAAAGGTAGCAAACGTACCGTCTTCTCATGTGTCCGCTTTGGGAATGTTATGGGCTCAAGGGGGTCTGTTATTCCGTTATTCCGGGATCAGATTGCTAAGGGAATCCCGGTGACTGTCACACATGCAGAGATGACCCGATTTATGATGTCTATTCCTCAAGCAGCTCAACTGGTAATAGATGCAGCGCATCACTCACAAGGCGGAGAAGTATTTGTACTTAAAATGCCGATTCTTAAAATCACAGACTTGGCCCAATGTTTGATTGATTCGTTTGAACAGGCAACTGGCAATATCTATTCGGGTGAAGTCATCGAGTCTGGAATACGGCCGGGAGAAAAACTGTATGAAGAACTGATGTCACTTGAGGAATCTGAAAGAGCATTGGAGAATGGACAAATGTATATTATCCCTTCGTCATTTCATACAGCAGAGCAGGAATATGAAGGTTTTCAAAAGGCGATTCCTCAAGAGTATTCTTCGAAGACTGCACCGCAGATCTTCCAGACAGCCATTCGGGAACTGATTGAAAAAAATGGATTGGGTTTTACAATTGGTACTGTATGATGGGCAATCACAAATGCCTGGCGATTATTCCTGCGCGCGGTGGATCAAAAGGTTTACCTGGTAAGAACATTAGATTGTTACATGATAAACCGCTCATTCAATATAGTATTGAGGCAGCGTTGAACAGTAGCTGTGTAGATGAAGTTGTAGTTACAACGGATAGTGCAGAAATTGCTCGTGTGTCAGGCCAAGCTGGCGCAGCAGTTCCATTTATAAGGCCCGCTGAGCTGGCTACCGATGAGGCCAAAAGCATTGATGTATTAAAGCATGCTGTTGAATTTTATGAACAGACACTGGATCAATTTTTTGATGTTATTATGCTGCTGCAGCCCACATCTCCATTGCGAAATGCTATGGATATTGAAGAGGCGTATACAATATTTTCAAGTAATCAGGCTGATTCACTACAAAGTGTCGCTTTATCAGAAGTTCAACCCTACCTGCTAAGAGAAATGGATAACGGACGGCTTACGTCCTACCTGAAAGGTGAAAGGGAGCATTTGAGGAGACAGGATCTCAAGGAATTGTATGTTCTAAACGGAGCCATCTATATCGTAAAAAGAGATTTGTTGATGAACAGTGGCACTCTGATAGGACCTAATAATTGTGGCTACATTATGCCCAAAGAGCGATCTGTTGACATAGATGACGAGTTTGATTTAAAAATGGCAGAGTTTCTTTGGAGAGAATCCAATCACAAGTGATCCTCGCAATAGGAGGGAGTAGTGTAACATGCAAAGTTTTTTATCGAATAACGACAGCCACTCCATCTACATTATTGCAGAGGTGGGCGTAAATCATAACGGATCATTGGATCTCGCATTTGAGTGTATTGATCAGGCGATTTTGTGCGGTGCCGATGCGGTGAAGTTCCAGACCTTTAAAAGCGAAAAACTGGTAACCAAGTACGCCCAAAAGGCTAATTACCAGACAGAAAATACGAACTCCACCGAGAGCCAACTGGACATGTTAAAACAGCTGGAATTAAGCTTTGATGATTTTGTTCTGTTGAAAAAGTATTGTGAGGTTAAAGGAATAGACTTTCTTTCTACACCCTTTGATGAAGAAAGTGCCGATTTTCTGAATTCAATTGATATCGATGCATTCAAGGTTGGATCGGGAGATATGAACAATATTCCCTTTCTTCAGAAGCTCGATCGCTATGAGCGTCCAATTATTTTATCTACCGGAATGTCTAATCTGGATGAAATTGGAGAATCGTTACAAGCATTCAAAAAAAGTGACGTATTATTGCTACACTGTACTTCCGACTATCCGGCACCTTTGGAAGATGTTAACTTGTTGGCTCTGAATACCATTTCTAAAGCTTTTGGGAAGGTCACAGGATATTCGGATCATACTGCTGGGATTGAGATTGCTGTAGCGGCTTCAGCATTGGGAGCGAGAATTATTGAAAAGCATTTTACGTTGGATCGATCACTTCCAGGTCCTGACCATAAGGCTTCACTGGAGCCTGTTGATTTCTCCAGAATGGTTGTTGCGATTCGTAATGTAGAGCAGGCTTTGGGGGATGGGGTTAAAAGGTGTATGCCCTCTGAGGAAAGCACCAGAGCTGTTGCAAGAAAAAGTGTTGTGATGGCAGCACCTAAAAAGGCAGGCCAGACGATAACTCAAGAAGACCTAGTCATCAAACGCCCTGGAACGGGAATAGCGCCTAAATATTATGCTGATTTAGTTGGCAAGCAGCTTTTAAAGGATGTACATGAAGACTATTTGTTGTCATGGGATGATGTGCAATGAAGAAAGTATTGGTGATTACCGGAACACGGGCTGATTATGGGATATATTACCCGGTTTTGCGGGCTATTGAGGATGAAAATGCTCTGGAGCTCCATCTGTTGGTGACAGGAATGCATTTATCTCCACAGTACGGATATACATTGGACGCTATTCAAAAGGACGGATTTCGTGTATCCGCTAAGGTAGACTGTCTGCTGCAAGGGTCAACTCATGCCAACATGTCTCGCTCTATCGGAATAGCAATCATGGGCATGACGCAATCCATCGAGGCTTTGGAGCCAGACTTCGTCGTTGTTCTGGGAGATCGGGGAGAAATGCTTGCAGCCGCGATTGTGTCTTCTCACATGAACATTCCGCTTGTTCACTTACATGGTGGCGAAGTGTCCGGCACGATTGATGAGTCTGTTCGGCATGCGATCAGTAAGTTGGCTCACATTCACTTCGTGGCTACAAATGGAAGTAGAGAGCGCCTAATCAGGCTTGGTGAAGAACCGCGGAGAATTCATGTAGTCGGTGCCCCGAGAATTGAAACGATGATGAAGACATCCTTGCCTGAGCTAGAGGAGACAAAACGTAAATACGATCTGGATTTAGATAACGATTATGTGTTATTTGCTTACCATCCTGTCACAACGGAAGAGGCCGATATGAGCATGCTTGGTAAGATGCTAGAAGTTCTTTTGACTGGAGAGAATGAGGTTATTTGTGTGATGCCTAATTCGGATGCTGGAGCCGATGCGATCGTGGACGTGTATAATCGCTTTGCTACAAGAGAGGGGATATACTTTGTAGCCAGTTTTGAGCAGCTTGATTATCTGACGATGTTGAAGAATGCAAAAATATTAATTGGAAATTCTTCATCGGGGATTATTGAGGCTGCTTCTTTTCATGTTCCAGTCATTAATATCGGAACTCGGCAGACAGGCAGAGAGCGTTCTGCGAACACCATAGATATTGCTCAGAATGAAAAGGAACTCTCCATTGCACTGGAATATGCGCTATCCGCTTTGTTTCAACAAACGGTTGCCAATTCAAGTAATGTGTACAGTAAGAAGGGTACAAGTGCACGTATCGTTGATGTATTAAAAAGTACGGTTAAAACAGATGAGCTTATCCAAAAAACGATTACCTATTAGGGAGATGATGGCATTTGAGCTACATCGTTTTCGGAGCAGGCGGGCATGGCAAGGTAGTTGTAGATATTTTGCGTTCCTGTCAAGAAACAATCGTTGGTGTGATGGATGACGGCTGTCCGATAGAAGAATGGAATGGCATACTGAATCTTGGCGGTATGGGGCAATTACACCAGGTCACATTAAAGTACCCGGAAGCTTTGTACATTGTAGCAATCGGGAACAATTCCATTCGTATGAATATTGTGGAGCGTTTAAAACAGATGCAGGTTCAATTTGGTACTGCTATCCATTCAAGTGCTGTCATTGGCTCCAATGTCTCCATAGGTGAAGGAACGGTAGTGATGCCTAACGCAGTTATTAATGCAGATACCCATATCGGAGAGCATGTCATCATTAACACGGCAGCTACCATAGACCATGATTGCTGTGTCGAACACTTTGCACATATCTCACCAGGGGTGCATGTGGCTGGAGGGGTTACTATCGGTTGTCGGAGTCATGTAGGTATAAGTGCGAGCCTTATTCCGGGCGTGAGTATAGGGAATGACACAATAATAGGAGCGGCTTCATGCGTAATCCGTAATCTGCCGGATCATGTTGTTGCCGTAGGGTGTCCAGCGAGAGTTATCAAAAACTTATAGGATAAGGGATGAAGTGAAATGTCCAGTGACAAAAGAATTTATTTATCATCACCGCATATGGGCGGGGCGGAGCAGCAGTATATTGCCGAGGCTTTTGAGACGAACTGGATTGCGCCTTTGGGTAAGAATGTTGACCTCTTCGAATCGGAAGTGGCAAATTACGTAGGTAGCAAAGGAGCGGTAGCCCTGAGTTCCGGTACAGCAGCTATTCACTTAGCCTTAATTTTGCTGAATGTTCAACAAGATGATATCGTTTTTTGTTCGTCACTCACCTTTGTTGCTAGTGCTAACCCTATACTATATCAAGGGGCTATTCCCGTCTTTATTGATTCTGAGCCCGACAGCTGGAATATGTCCCCAGAGGCATTAGAGAGAGCGCTTAAAACATATGCAGATAAAGGGCAGAAGCCTAAGGCTGTCATTGTGGTTAATCTATATGGGCAAAGTGCTGATTATGATCGGTTGAAGAAGTTATGCGATGAATATGAAGTCCCTATCATAGAGGATGCCGCAGAGTCACTAGGAGCTACATATGGTAAGCAAATGAGTGGGGTAATAGGTAAATTCGGTATATTTTCCTTTAATGGAAATAAAATAATCACAACGTCAGGTGGAGGAATGCTGGTTTCTGAAGATGTGATTCTGTTAGAGAAGGCAAGATTTTACGCCACACAAGCCAGAGACCGTGCCAAGCATTATCAGCATAGTCAGATCGGATATAACTACCGTCTGAGTAACGTCTTAGCAGGAATTGGGCGCGGTCAACTACAGGTTTTGGACAAAAGGATTTCTCAAAAGAGGGGAATATTTAAAAACTATTATGACGCTTTATCTGCCATAGATGGTATAGAGTTTATGCCAGAAGCATCATTTGGAAAGTCGACTCGATGGTTAACTACTATGTTAATTGATTCAAAAAAAATTAGAAAGACCGTTACCAATATCATTGATGGTCTGGAAGAGTTTAATATTGAATCACGTCCGGTATGGAAACCGCTGCATATACAGCCTCTGTTTGCGGAGGCAGATTACTTTAAACATGATGTAGAAAAAGATGTGAGTAAGGAATTGTTTTTGAATGGAATTTGTTTACCATCGGATACCAATATGACTTTCGAAGATCAAAAGTTTGTCATTGAACAGTTAACAAAAATAATTAATAGCAGGGTTTAGAGGTATTCTTAATAACTAATATTTAGAGCAACACGAATGGGAGAGAAGAACATGAAAATTGTACTATTCAGGAGAAACGGTGTTATTGCTCCTTATATCACCGACGATTATGCTGTTGCATTTGAACAATTGGGACATGAAATACTGTATGTTAGATTAGAAGAGGGATTCGGGCTTTCAGAAATTCAAAATATAAGGGATTTTAATCCAGATATGGCTGTTGCTTATGGGGGTGTTGGAATCTTTCAAGATGGAAAACAATTCCTGTTGCGCCAAATGGGCATTCCACTCGTTTCTTTACATTATGACAATCCTCTTTTTTCAATAGATGAAGGATTGGAAGCAGAATTTCAAGAGCATGCTTCGTATTATTATCATTTTGTGTGGGATAAATATTGTTTGCAGTTGCTTATTGAACGAAATATTAAGAATGTACATCCAATAATGCTTGCTACAAATCCTCTGAAGTTTTATCCGAATCCCGAAATTAGAGCTAAAGAAGGCGAAATGGCGTTCGTTGGTAACATAGCCAAAGTTGATAATAACGTTGTAGAAGAACATCTTGAACAAAAGTTCATTAATTTCATCATTAATGAAAAAGTGAAGAATATAAATATCCCCACTTATGATTTATGTAGGGAAGCATTTTTATTAAAGGATTTTGAACCTATTCGATATCTCTATGAAAAACATCCATATGCATTTTGGAGAAATATTTATGCGCCGATTCATATCCGTGGAAGTGCTATTTTACGTCAGCATGTTTTGAATAGTATTAGTGGGATTGATATTCATGTATATGGATCAAAGGAATTATCGAGTACCCATCTTATTCATCATCCGTCAGTAGCTAATAGTGAACTTAGTTCGTTATATCAAAGCTATGCGATAAATCTTAATATTTCTTCTCTCCAGCTTGAGACTTCAGTCAATAACAGAGTTTTCGACGTTTTTGCTTCTAAATCCTTTGTTCTCAGTGACTATAAAGATGACATGAAGCTGTTATTCCCTGATGTATGGAACGAAATCTCTTTTGGGAGTCTTGAAGAGCTTGTCACTAAGGGGGATTATTTCTTAACTCATCCTAAAGAAAGAATAGAGCTTGTGGAAGAATTATATGAGCATGTTATTACGAAACATACCTATAAGGAACGGGCTATGGAAGTGATCGAGATCGTAACTGCTTCAAAATTAAATTATGCGAGAGAAAAAGAACTAAACTCCTACAAAGCAGATAAAAGTAAGGAAGTATCGAAACAATGTCCTGTTTGTAGTGGAACTAGTTTCTCACCGTTGTATTCTATTGAAGGACATGATGGTTTTGAAACCAATCTACACCGCTGTGCTGAATGCTGTACAGTGTTTATGAATCCTCAACCGACAGAGGGCTATTTAGACTGGTTTTATAACAATGTCTATTATTCTAACGAGCATCGGACAAAAATGGGTTGGTCTACAGATTTGGAACAAATTACTCCAGGCCTATTAGCTGTATTAGAAGCTAGAATGGATTTGGTTGAGACATATGTAGATCAGACTAAGTATCCTAGAGGTAAGCTACTTGATTTGGGATGCTCAACAGGTAATTTTGTACTAGAGGCTCAACTTCGCTACTGGGATGTAAAAGGAGTGGAGATATCAGAAAAAGCAGCTCAATTAGGTAGACAAAAACATGGACTAAATATTACAACGGGTTCATTGGATGAGCATTTATTTGATAATGAATCGTTTGATGTTGTAACAGCTTTTGATGTATTGGAGCATATCCCTAATCCGCATCATTTCATGGAGAATATAAGACGGGTGCTAAAAGCCGGAGGATTATTTATTGTAAATACACCTAATGTCAGTTCGACAGCCAGCTATCATTCTGGAAGCGGTTGGCGACATCTAGACCCACCATTACATGTTATTCTATATGATCATATTTCCTTGAGAATACTTATGAGAATGCATAATTTCAAAATTCTTAAAATATCTGGTGGCTCGGAGTATTTAGGCCAGATGCAAATCGTAGCTATGAAAGAAGATTAAATTTTATCTATTCAGCTTGTCTAGGCATCCTGCTATTAAAAAGAGACCACTTAAAATTAACTTTTGTGAGAGAAAGTAAATAAACGTATAAAAAGACGATCCCCTAAATAAAATAGAGGCCGTATGAAAAAAAGGTACAATCTTCTCAAGTTTTATCGAGGAGATTGTACCTTCTCTCTATATAATTAAGGGATTAAACCAAGTAGGTGAATGGGATGATTCAAAAACACAATCTATGACTTTAAGCCCTTATTTGGAACTTTATAACTTGGTAGTGCCGAAAGACAATATGTTACAACAAATCAACGAACTGGCTGGCTTCTCTGTTGTTTATGAAGAACTGAAAGACTTGAATTTACTTGACATGCTTTGGGGCAAAACCGTTAAAATTGCATTGGAAAAGGGCATTATTAAAAGCAAAGTCATCATTGTCGATGCCACTCATACAAAAGCTCGTTACAACCAGAAATCTCCCCGGAAAATCTTGCTGGATCGTTCCCGCAAGTTGAGAAAAGCGGTCTATAAGGCAGATGAATCACTCAAGGCCAAGTTCCCGGTCAAGAATGTAATGTACTTGAGGAAGAGATCGACTACTGTCAAAAACTCATTGCCGTGCTTGAAGCTGAAGGCGGTATTTGCGAATTGCCGAAAATTAAAGAACCTTTGAATTTCTTGAAAGAAACGGTCGCCGATGACCTGCAACAATTACGTATCTCAGAAGACCAAGATGCAAAAGTTGGCCACAAGAGCGCGGATTCCTCGTTTTTTGGCTATAAGACCCATCTTGCCATGACCGAGGAACGAATCATAACGGCAGCCGTTGTCACAACGGGTGAAAAGAATGACAGCAAGCAACTGCAATTGCTGATTGAAAAAAGTAAAGCAACGGGTATGGAAATCAAATCGATCATCGGAGATACAGCTTACTCTGAAAAAGACAACATCGTTTACGCTAAAAGCAATGAAATTGAACTGATCGGCAAACTCAATCCGCTCATTACACAAGGGGCACGTAAGAAAGAAAATGAATTTCAATTCAATAAAGATGCAGGCATGTACGTGTGTAAGGCCGGCCATATGGCGATTCAGAGAGCACGGACAGGAGAAAAGGGCGTTAACAATAACCAAAAGAATACCTATAACTTCGATGTAGAAGTATGTAAGAGGTGTTCTTTTAAAGGAGGATGCTACAATGAAGGAGCAAAAAGCAAGTCCTACTCAGTGAGTATTAAATCTGGCGAACACACGGAACAAATGTCGTTCCAGGAAAGCGAGTACTTCAAAGCGAAGTCAAGAGAACGCTACAAAATTGAAGCGAAGAATAGTGAACTCAAACACAGACAAGGGTATGATGTAGCGTCATCTTCGGTTCTAACTGGCATGCAGTTACAAGGTGCAATGGCGATCTTTACTGTAAACTTGAAGAGAATATTGAAGCTGATGAAGTAAGAAATAAGGCATAAAGACCTGAATTTATAACAAAAAGACGGCCTTCATTCCCTATTACTACGAAATTGAGATCGTCTTTTGTTTCATGCTCTTAACTACTCCGTCAACTTTTTCAAATTGTCCATAAATACGGTCACAGTTCAGTAGCCGGATAGTCTTTTTTTGTTATTTAGTTGAATACTCGCTTACTTCAAACGTGAGTATTTTATTGAATATTACGTAGTCTTTACGGTTGCTGAATGGACCTTTGTTATTATTGTGCTTATCAATGGCAAAGAATGAAGCACCTCTACCAGCATCTTTTGCATCATACCAAGCGATGAAGGCATTCAGTTCTTTTTTGCTTAAATCGAATTCTTTATCAAATCCATTATCCATTGTTACAGTCAGAATTGCACGGTCACCAGTAGGCTGGGAGGTACCATCTGTATCCGACGGATCAGGCTTAGTAGACGGATCCGGTGTTGTAGATGGGTCAGGCTTAGTAGACGGATCCGGTGTTGTAGATGGATCAGGCTTAGTAGACGGATCTGGTGTTGTAGATGGATCCGGTGTAACTACTCCAATGGAAGTTGCTGATGCTTCTTTTGAATTTGGACTTTCACCCCCATCAGAAATGGCTGAAACGACATAATAATAGGGTAATCCGTTTGTAACTGAAGTATCTATGAAAGAGGTATCTTTTATTGATACGCTAATATTCGTGTACGGTCCACCTAAGGTTGTCGATCTTTTAACTGTATAAGTTTTAGCATCCGTAACTGCGTCCCAATTCAAGGTTACTTTTGAATCGCCACCAACAGCAACTAAGTTCTGAGGTGCACTAGGTAATATACTTCCTGTAAAAACATCTAATTCATTAATGGTTCCAGTTCCATCCATAACTAGGTATCTAACACCAGAAGCATGACCTACAAATGGGTTGCCGTTCATGGGATATGCTGAAGTTTCAAACCCGCCAATGTATGTTTTATTGTCATTGTATAATTTCCATCTAAATGTTCCAGTAGCATCCAGACGATAGGAGTTAATAGTGTGAGTTTCTCCTAAATCTATAACTAGAGTCTGTGATTTCAAGGATACCGATGTTTTATTATTATCATCAGTTGCTAATAAGGTTGTTTCACCTCCGCTGAATGTGCCATATGTTATAGTTCCTGGTTTCCCATTGGCAAGACCACCTGGATAGGCGTTTACTGAAGATAATGGAATCAATAATAAAATCAGTAGCAAGATTGGTGTAATTAATCCGAATTTTTTTCTCATTTAATGTAGAACCCCTTTGACATATTTATTTTGCTTCATGAGAATATAAAAATAACAAAGGGATGTCTAAACATTAATGTCTATATATTCAAATATAAGTTTAATTGTGGATTAATTTTTTTAGAGTGACGGATTGTAATATGAAGTGCGACACACTCACTGGAAATAAGTAAATAAAGGGCCAATGGCCGGATTCGTGTAGAATGCAGTCACCACAACACCCTCTACACAAGGAGAATCCACCACGAGCTACACTCATCTTAGCAAAGTCGAACGCAGCAAGCTAGAAATCCTCCACCAGCAAGGGAAAAGCGCACGAGCCATTGCCTGGGAACTCGGAAGACATCCTGCGACCATTAGCCGAGAGCTTCGTCGTAATGCAAAGCAGGAGCTGTATGAAGCTAAATGTTCTCATGAAGCTTACAAGCAGCGCCGTAGGGCTTCCGTACCTGTCGGGCAAGTGGACACCAGAACAAGCTGCGGTCATCGAAAAGAAGCTTCAGGCCACCTGGTCTCCTGAGCAGATCGTGGAGCGACTGCGTCAGGAAGGACAACGTATCGTGTGCTTTAAAACCATCTCGCTGGCTGTATACGAGTCGCTTGGTGAAGGGCGTGTTAACGGCCCTTCGGCACAAAGGCAAAAGACAGAAGCCTGCTGAAACCCGTGGCAAGTTTGCCGTAGGCAGACCGATTTCCCAGCGTCCGAAAGAAGTCCGTTCTCGTCAGACGTTTGGACACTGGGAGCTGGACACCGTGGTTTTGGGACGTGGGAAAAGTAAAGGCTGTGTAGCTACATTTGTGGAACGCAAGACACGTCTGTACACCGCCAGTCAGATGTCTGATCGCACGGCGTATCTATGGAGAATGCCTTTGGCGTTGCCGCTTCCCAGTACCCTGTCGGCGCCTTCCAGACCGCAACCGCCGACCGAGGCAAGGAGTTTGCCTGTTATACCAGTCTGGAAGCTACGCATGGAGTGCAGGTCTACTTTGCTGACCCTTACTCGTCCTGGCAGCGCGTCTCCAACGAGAACGCCAATGGGCTCTTGCGCGAATTTTTCCCCAAAGGGACCGATTTCGCCCAAGTGAGGGACGATGAATGGCGCGTGCACTAGACCTCATCAACCACAGACCACGAAAATGTTTGGGCTGGAAAACTGCTCACGAATCCTTTTCAGAAGAACTGTCGTACTTGGCTTGACAATCCGTCGAGTAATATCTCTTACATTATATAATTTTGCTGCTATTTGTTTGTTTTGTGACAGCATGCTCGATACTTTGACACGTCCCACAATATATCATTGAGAGGATTTAAAGTACTATGGAGATGTCATATGGTGAAAGGATTTGTGAGAGGATTAATTGTGTTTTTACTGGCGGCTATTTTCTGAACAAGGTGTCTATGCCGAACCATCGGTAGCCAACCAACAAGCAGTTTCTGAGTACACTTTGGAATTTCCAAGCTCACGCTATCCAGAAACGGGGGCACACATTAAGGATGCGATTGCAGCCGGACATTCTGTGTACGATTGATCGGGATGGAGCTGAGGAAAACCACAAGGAGTCCTTAAAAGGGGTTCCGACTAAAAAGGGATATGACCACGACGAATGGCCTATGGCAATGTGCGTGGAAGGTGGCGCAGGTGCTGATATCCAATACATAAGTCCAAAGAATAATCGTTAGTTGGTTCGTGAGTAGACTAAGTACCCAAATGGAACCCGAGTGATTTTATAATAAACGAGGCTCTGCCAATTAAAGTCTCATACCAACTATATATTTTTACTGACTGGCTTTGGAGGAAAG
The DNA here is from genome assembly GCF_044907935.1 of Paenibacillus sp. RC21. Lineage (NCBI taxonomy): Bacteria > Bacillati > Bacillota > Bacilli > Caryophanales > Paenibacillaceae > Paenibacillus > Paenibacillus sp. RC21. The sequence continues at coordinate 98,119 of NZ_JBIYCS010000004.1, read as the reverse complement.
TCCTCTAGATTTGAGTATACAAACGGAGACATTAAGGTGAACGGGACGCAAATTTCCAATACAACCCTGTGAAATATACCTCGAATTATGCAAGCTCGGATAATGCGGTTTTAATTGTTCTAAATGAAGGGACGCTTTTCACCTATTTTGAATCAGCATATAGTTCTGGCAACCCTCCCTATCACAGTTCCTCTTTCGTTGACACCAACGGCAGAACTACTCCAAGACGTCTGGATTTTATTGATATGGCTGGAGATCCAGATATTCTTGTATATGATCTTGATAAAAAGAAAGTCATTGATTTTGCAAGTAGCTTGAATTACTACTATGCCAAAGGGATTGAGCCGCATCCAACAGTGGTTTACTATAATTAAGCAAAATGGGACGCAACAAAAAATTTAATTGAATTTATTTTATGAGTTTCGAACGCTCACGAAGAGTTTACTATATGAATATAGTAGGCTCTTTTGCTTATTATACCATGCCAATCTATAGGAATAGAGTGCTTTACAAATAAAAATTGGAATAACTATGTATGAAAACATTATCAATTCCAATTGACAATGGATAACTTTGGATGGTATAGTCGGAAATGTGGGCGAGAGCTTCACTTCATTTGATGACGAAGGGAATGTTAGTGCATGCAAGGTAAAGTAAAATGGTTTAACGCAGAAAAAGGTTATGGTTTCATTGAAACTGCTGATGGCGGCGACGTATTCGTTCATTTTTCCGCAATTCAAACAGAAGGCTTCAAAACACTTGAAGAAGGACAAGACGTGGAGTTCGACATTGTCGAAGGCGCACGTGGACCACAAGCCGCTAACGTAACCAAATTATAATCATCCCCGGCATAGCCGACCTACATAATTGGTAAGATGGTTAGCAATGGATAACGCGCTAGCAACTGCCCTGGAATGTATTCCAGGGCTTTTTTATGTTTTCTGGGTATATAAAAAGGCCCCTTACACGATGTAAGGAGCTGCACAATGAAAAACTACTCGACAGAACCGTCGAAGTCAGCCATCTCCACAACTGCTTCTCTAAGCGTCCGTCTGGAAAGCGGAATTAATAGCGCAGGATGACTTGAGTGATTAGATAAGCACGGAGTGCGGATCCAATGTCCAAGGAAAAGACGATGACGGCCCTAGGGTGGGTCAAGACGGCCAACGGGATACCTTGGAGCAGCTTAGGAAATGGAAGCGACACAGAGCTCACAGTGACCGTTCACAGCAAAAGGAAATCTTAGGCTGCAAATGGAGCGGTGAGCAATAGCTCCTCCAGCGGAGTGTTGCCGATGTTTTCTACGTTGACGGTAAAGGACAAAGTATCTTCCTGCCCGACACGCAGAGCGCTGGAGCTAAGTGTGAGTTTAGGAAAGCCGTGCATACCACCACAGGCCTGCATCGGATTCAGTGTGTAAAGGCCACCCCTCCTTTTTCGTTAAAGCAGCTGAACGTAAAGCCGGGAATACATAAATGTCACGATGCAGCAGAGCAACTATTTTTATATGTGCTCATTATTCACATGTGTATGTGTGTCTCTTTAAAACATGATCTTTTTCAAAAAATGAGGTTTGAGGAAGCGTTTTAGCGAAAAAAGAAGAATTTTGTAAAATAGCTTCGAAATGTCGGGTGCTTTTTTTACTTGGCGTTAACATATGTGTTATACTGAAGGGGCAAAGGAGGCGTGCCCTATGAACTTAACAGTACGAGGTCAACAGATCGAGGTTACCGACGCTTTGAAGGAATACGTTGATAAGAAATTCAGCAGACTTGAGAAGTATTTCGATGCACCCCCGACGTCTGACGGAAGTGTAACGTTAAGCACAACCAGAGATTTGCACACTGTAGAAGTAACCATTCCTTTGCCGGGGCTTGTACTCCGTGCCGAAGACGAAAGCGACGACATGTATGCGTCCATTGATGCCGTGGTAGACAAGCTTGAGCGGCAGATTCGCAAGCATAAAACCAAGCTGAACCGTAAATTTCGTCAGGAGGGCAGCTTGAAAACCCTTTTTGTAGAAGATACGGCAGGTGGCGTGGCTGTTGCTGAAGATGCAGAATTGGATGAGCTGGAAGTCGTCCGCACCAAGCGTTTCTTATTGAAACCGATGGATGTGGAAGAGGCCATTCTTCAAATGAACATGGTTGGACATAATTTCTTTGTATTTGCCAATATTGATAACGAAGAAGTCAGCGTGGTTTACAAGCGCAATGATGGTAAATACGGCCTGATCGAACGGGAATAATCTGTAAGACAGGAACTTATCATGTTTTAAAATGAATAGAGGGTTCCCGATTGAAAGCATGCTTCATTGGAGATTGGGAAGAATGAAACTAACGACGAGCCTTATCCTTGCGAACCTGGCGGGGTAGGGCTCTTTTATATGTTTTTCTGAAAATGAAATGAAATTTTAAGCAAATAAACGTAACTAAATGTGTATTTCATGCGTGAATTGTTTTGGTATCTTTAACCGGATGCAAATCAGGGAGCGGCTTGTGTTGCGGCATGTCCTACAAACTGTTACAATTTATGCAAAGAACATCGCACGATGGGCTGGTATAGCCGGGCCTGTCAAACATATCGGGATCAATTTCATCATGGACCCTTTCTTATTGTGAAATTGATTCTATTAATTGTTTTGCGTGAAAGGGGTAAACCATGTTAGGAATTGTAAAGAAAATTTTTGGAGATACAAACGAACGTGACGTCAAGCGTTTAATGAAGACGGTTGAGCTGATCAATAAATTAGAGCCGGATTTCGAGAAGCTATCGGATGAGGAACTGCAAGCGAAAACGGCGGAGTTTAAAGCCCGGATTGAGCAGGGAACTACGGCGGAAGAGATTTTGCCGGATGCTTTCGCAACCGTTCGTGAGGCGTCCAAGCGGGTATTGGGCAAACGTCATTATGACGTGCAGATGCTTGGTGGTATTGCGCTGCATGAAGGTAGAATTGCCGAAATGAAAACTGGCGAAGGTAAAACACTAGTGGGAACACTGCCGGTTTATTTGAATGCACTGTTGGGTAAAGGCGTGCACGTGGTTACGGTCAATGACTATTTGGCGCAACGTGACAGCGGAGAAATGGGACAAATCTATAACTTCCTGGGCATGTCGGTCGGGCTGAATTTGTCTGGTCTGGGTCATGGAGAAAAGCAAGCTGCATATGCTTGCGACATCACATACGGCACGAACAATGAGTTTGGATTCGATTACCTGCGTGACAACATGGTGCTCTACAAAGAACAGATGGTACAACGTCCGTTGTATTTCTGTATCATTGATGAAGTGGATTCGATTCTCGTCGATGAAGCCCGTACGCCGTTGATTATCTCTGGACAAGCTCAGAAATCCACAGAGCTGTATTTTGCGGCTGACCGTTTTGTGAAGAGTCTGAATGTTGAAGAAGATTACACCTTGGATATCAAGGTGAAGTCGGTTGCTTTGACCGAGAACGGTGTATCCAAAGCTGAGAATTTCTTCGGACTGGAGAACCTGTACGATCAGGAAAGTGTTACAATCAATCACCACATCGTACAGGCCTTGAAGGCTAACGCTATTATGCGTCTGGATGTGGATTATGTCGTAGCTGACGGCGAAGTTCTGATTGTCGATGAGTTCACAGGCCGTCTGATGGCCGGACGTCGCTACAGCGATGGTTTGCATCAGGCGATTGAAGCGAAGGAAAACATTGTTGTACAGAACGAGAGCATGACGCTGGCGACGATTACTTTCCAAAACTATTTCCGTATGTATCGCAAATTGGCAGGTATGACGGGTACAGCTAAAACAGAAGAAGAAGAATTCAAAAAAATATATGGTCTGGAAGTTCTCCAGATCCCTACGAACCGGGCAAATCAGCGTGTGGATATGCCTGACGTAGTATACAAGAGCGTAAAAGGTAAATTCCATGCGGTAGTGGATGAAATTGTGGAGCGCCACAAAAACAACCAGCCGATATTGGTAGGTACGATTTCTATTGAAAATTCGGAGCTTCTTTCCGAAATGCTGAAACGCAAAGGAGTACGGCATAAAGTGCTTAACGCCAAGTATCATGCCGAGGAAGCTGAAATCATTTCCCGCGCAGGTGAAGCGGGTTCAGTAACCATTGCCACGAACATGGCAGGGCGGGGTACAGACATCGTGTTGGGCGAAGGCGTATCGGGTATTGGCGGCTTACACATCATCGGTACAGAGCGTCATGAATCACGTCGTATTGATAATCAGCTTCGTGGCCGTGCAGGACGCCAAGGTGATCCGGGGTCTACACAGTTTTACTTATCGCTGGGCGATGAGTTGATGAAGCGTTTTGGTGCGGACAACGTACTCAATATGATGGAGCGCTTGGGCTTCGAGGAAGACCAACCAATCGAGAGTCGTATGATTACACGTGCTATCGAATCGGCGCAAAAACGCGTTGAGGGCAACAACTTTGACCAGCGCAAAGTCGTTCTCCAGTATGATGACGTGATGAACCAGCAGCGTACTATTATTTACAAACAGCGTCGTGAAGTGCTGGAATCCGAGAACATTAAAGAAGTCGTGTTCGACATGATCAAGCCTGTCATTGAGCGTGTGGTGGAAGCACATTGCGGCGATGACATCCCTGAAAACTGGGAACTTGAAGAAGTGGCAGAATATGTGAATAACAATCTGCTTGATGAAAATGCAATCAGTCGTGATGACCTGTGGGGTAAAGAAAAAGAAGAGATCGTTGAACTGGTCTTCGAGAAAGTTAACGAAAGATACCACAGACGTGAAGAGACGATTGGCGAAGACATGGTACGCGAGTTCGAGAAAGTTATTGTACTGCGTGCAGTGGATAGCAAATGGATGGATCATATCGATGCTATGGATCAGCTGCGTCAAGGTATTCACTTGCGTGCTTATGGTGGTACCGATCCGTTGCGTGAATACCAGTTTGAAGGTTTTGAAATGTTCCATGCCATGATCGCCAGCATCCAGGAGGAAGTAGCGACTTACATCATGAAGGCGCAAATTGAATCCAACCAAGAGCGTCAGGCTGTCATCGACGAAGACAAAATCTCGACGAGTGGCGAACCTGCTGCTCCTAAAAAGAAATCTGCCCCTTCGCGTCCGCGCAGAAGATAACGGATTTAGGGAAGCATTCATTTCCTGTAATGCATATAATGGCAGGCGGCAGTTTATCCAACTGACCGTCGGCCATTTTGTGCCATACAGGGGAGCACCCGGTTATTTAAAAGCCGTTTGACTTTACGGCGGTCGGTAGCGAAGCGAAGGATTTGAATCTGGAGAAGTGTCAGCGATCATAAGATCAAATCATTCGCGTAGCGTCTCCTCACCCAGCCGTACTCATAACAGTTTTAAACCCTTAACCCATCGCCAAAAGGAGAATGACATAATGATTGATCCAAATGTTAAGCATGATTTAAGAGAAATAGGCAAGAAACTAACAAACCTTAGGGGGTCTCTTTGACTTAGATCTCAAACAGGAAATGATCGCAAACTTTGAGGAAAAGATGGCTGCGCCTGATTTTTGGGATGATAACGATAAAGCCCAAGCTGTGATCGCGGAAATGAACGCGGTTAAGTCTTCGGTAGACAGCTATGAACAGCTCCGTCAGGAATATGAGGATGCGGGGATGATGGCTGAGCTGGCTGATGAGGAAGGCGACGAAACACTGGCTGGAGAAATTGAGAACAGTATCAGATCCTTGCTGAGCAAGCTTGAGGAGTTCGAACTGCAATTGCTTTTAAATCAGCCATATGACAAGCTTAATGCTATTTTGGAGTTGCATCCGGGGGCAGGCGGAACCGAGTCGCAGGACTGGGGTCAAATGCTGCTACGGATGTATACACGCTGGGCAGAAAAACGCGGCTTTAAGGTAGAAACGCTGGATTACCTTGCGGGTGATGAAGCAGGGATCAAAAGTGTAACGCTGTTGATCAAGGGCTATAATGCTTACGGCTACCTCAAAGCAGAAAAAGGCGTGCATCGTCTCGTGCGCATTTCTCCATTTGATTCCTCGGGTCGTCGGCATACGTCGTTCGTATCCTGTGATGTCGTGCCGGAAATTGCGGATGATGTGGACGTGGAAATCCGGACAGAGGATCTTAAAATTGATACGTACCGCGCCAGCGGCGCAGGCGGTCAGCATATTAACACGACCGATTCAGCAGTTCGGATTACGCATCTTCCTTCCGGCATTGTTGTAACTTGTCAAAATGAGCGCTCCCAGATCAAGAACCGTGAGCAGGCTATGACGATGCTTCGTTCCAAGCTCTACGAGCGCAAAATTGAAGAGCAGCGTCAACAATTGGACGAAATCCGTGGGGAACAGTCCGATATTGCATGGGGCAGCCAAATTCGTTCTTACGTGTTCCACCCATACAGCATGGTGAAGGATCATCGTACCAGTGTGGAAACAGGCAATGTAGGGGCTGTCATGGATGGCGATCTGGACCCGTTCATCGACGGTTACCTGCGCAGTCAGATCAAGCTGGACGCAGAATAATAGCCTGTATGTTTTCCTACAGACCCATAGGCCATGTGCCTATGGACTGTAGGAATTTTTGTGTACACGGTATTTTTAAATTAAAGGAGAATACGAAAGATGTCTCAAATGAATCTCCCCGCTGCTCGGCGAAGACGCCGTAGGCCTCTGATTGCCGCCAGCGGCCCCGCTCGCAATGTGATGGATGTTCTGCTCATTGTGCTCGGCTCCTTCATTACGGCGCTGACCTTCAATATGTTCCTGCTTCCTAACCGAATTGCATCCGGGGGTGTGTCGGGTTTATCTATTTTGGGCCAGGATCTGTTTGGTCTGGAACCAGCTTATACGCAGTGGGGAATGAATATTCCGTTATTTATAGCGGGGGTGCTGCTGTTAGGAAAGAAATACGGTTTGCGTTCCCTGCTGGGAAGTATCATGTTACCTTTATTCGTTTATCTAACTAAGGATTGGGCAGTTCCGACAACGAATCCGTTGCTGGCTTCGCTGTATGGTGGAATCGGAGTAGGGTTGGGATTGGGCACTGTATTCCGGGGCAGAGGCTCGACGGGTGGGCTGGCTATTTTGGCGCAGATCATTCAAAAATATACCGGCCTCAGCCTATCACTCTGCGTCATGCTTATGGACGGTACAGTCATCACACTGGCTGGCTTTGCTCTATCGCCGGAGCGGGCGCTGTATGCACTAATTGGTTTGTTTGTAACTGGCAAGGTCATTGATGCCGTGGAAATGGGGTTAAGCTACTCCAAAGTGGCCTATATCATATCCAATCAGAAGGAAAAGATCACACAGGCTATTTTACATGACTTGGATCGGGGATTGACGGAGTTGGCTGGACGAGGCGGTTATACGAACGAAGAACGTCCTGTGCTAATGGTTGTGGTAGGCCAAAATGAGGTGACCCGTCTCAAAACGCTTGTTCGCTTGGTAGATCCGGATGCTTTCGTGATCATTAGTAATACGCGTGAAGTATTGGGTGAAGGTTTTAAGAAGGAAGGCTGAAACAAAGTGGCCTGCCGAAAGGCTTGTTTTAGCTAATAAATAAGGGGAACTCCGTTTTTGCAAAACGTGGTTTCCCTTTTTGTATTTATACAGGTTCTGATAGGAACTTCAACATCAGATGCAGAAATGAGCAATCTAAATAAATACCAATGCATGAGACAATCACTTCAAATTTGGGTGAATAACTTTACATGAGTATGTTGTATTTATATGAATAGAGTCGTATAATAATACATATTTCATAGGAACGGAATGGAGGAAGGTCTGTGAGCAGCAAGCTAAAAGTGGCAATTGTCGGTTCCACCGGGTATGGCGGGGTGGAGCTCATTCGTTTTTTGGTTCATCATCCGCAGGTAGAGATCGTATCTGTTATTTCTTCGTCCAGCGCGGGTGTCCCGATCAGTGACGGGTTTCCACATCTGACGGACATTGTGGTTCAGGATTTGGACGGTGTCGATGTTCAAGAGACGGCTGCCAAGGCTGATCTGGTTTTCACAGCTACACCTTCTGGTGTCAGCACCAAGCTGGTGCCGCAGCTTCTTGATGCCGGATTGAAGGTCATTGACCTCTCTGGGGATTTCAGACTGCGAAGCGGGGAAACGTACGAAGCATGGTATAAAAAGCCTGCGGCTTCACCCGAATATCTCAAGCAAGCCGTATACGGACTCAGCGAGGTGTATGCAGAAAAGCTTGCTGGCGTCTCTTTTATTTCTAATCCGGGCTGCTACCCAACGGCAACATTGCTGGGAATTATCCCTGCGTTGAAGGCAGATTGGATCGACCATCGGACGCTGATTGTAGATGCCAAATCCGGAGTATCCGGCTCCGGCCGGGGAACAAGTCTCGTTTCGCATTATGCGGAGATGAACGAGAATTTTAAAGCCTACAAGATTAACAAGCACCAGCATATCCCTGAAATCGAACAGGTTTTGGGCGATATTGCGGGTGAGGACGTTACGATTACGTTTACAACACAACTGGTTCCGATGACCCGAGGAATTATGAGTACGATTTATGTCACGTTGAAGGGTGATTACACAGATCAGGATCTCATCGGGCTATACCGGGATTATTATAAAGACCAACCTTTTGTCCGTGTGCGCGGTGAAGGTGTATGGCCAGCAACGAAGGAAGTATTTGGCTCCAATTACTGCGATATCGGTTTTGCAGCAGATGCACGGACTGGGCGCCTTACGATTATTTCGGTCATTGATAACGTCGTGAAGGGTGCTGCCGGACAGGCGATTCAGAACTTAAACTTGATGATGGGATGGGAGGAGAACCTCGGACTGGGCTTCATACCGGTATATCCGTAAAGCAGCAAGCAGCCACAACATGGAACGGGAAACGTAAGCGGGCGGGAATGGATTCGCAAATAGAACCGTTACTTATAGAAAGCGTTGCGGACGAGGGCACACAATTATGAGCAAATCAGGGTTTACGGTAGTAAACGGGGGGAATATCGTAACCCCGCGCGGCTTTACAGCCGGAGGATTGCATTGCGGACTTAAAAATACTGACCGCAACGATATCGGCGCGATTCGCTGCGAGGTTGAGGCTACAGCCGCTGCGGTATACACCACCAATGTATTTCAGGCTGCACCGCTCAAAGTGACTCGCGAGAGCCTCGTGGATGGTCGGCTGCAAGCGGTCGTGGTGAACAGCGGGAACGCCAATGCCTGCACTGGACAGCAAGGAGAGCAAGATGCTTACGCCATGCGCTCGGCTGCTGCTCGTGAGCTGGGTGTTGCGGAGAGCAATGTAGCGGTTGCATCGACGGGCGTGATTGGTGAGCATTTGAAAATGGACCGTGTGCTTGGCGGCATATCTGCATTACCTGGCCGTGTGAACGGGGAAAGCGATGGAGCGGAGCAATTTACCCAAGCCATTCTGACGACGGACTTGGTTAAGAAGGAAGCATGCGTGGCGGTTGAAGTGGATGGCGTGACCATACACATTGCCGGAGCAGCGAAGGGCTCGGGCATGATTCATCCGAACATGGCGACGATGCTGGCTTTTATGACCTGTGATGCTGCGATTGGGCAGACTGCACTTCATCAGCTATTGAAGCAGGCAACGGATACCAGCTTTAATATGATTACGGTAGATGGCGATACGAGCACGAACGATATGCTGATTGCGATGGCAAGCGGGCTGGCGGGTAACCGTGAGCTGCACGCAGGACATCCCGATTGGGATGCTTTTGCCGAAGCGTTCACCTATATCTGCCGTGAGCTGGCGAAGGCAATTGCCCGCGATGGGGAAGGCGCTACGAAGCTGGTAGAGGTGTCCGTGAGCGGCGCGGTAAGCGATGCATCTGCTCAAGCGATCGCGAAGACAGTGATCGGGTCTAGTCTGGTGAAGTCGGCCGTTTTTGGAGCTGATGCGAACTGGGGCCGGATTATTGCAGCTGTCGGACGGGCCGGAGAGCCGGTCAACCCGGATACGGTAGACATCCGCTTGGGTGATATTGTTGTGCTGAGCGCGTCCAGTCCGGTCTCTTTTGATGAAGATGAGGCGCTCTCCTACCTTCGGGGAGATACGGTGCGGATTATTGTAGATTTGCATCACGGGAACGGAACCGCCACAGCATGGGGCTGTGACTTAACCTACGATTACGTGCGGATTAACGCTGCATATCGGACATAGACAACGGAATAAGCACGGATGGAATGCTGGCATTATTGTAAAATGGCACGGACTGTGCAGAGGAGAAAAGGGGAGATTATATGCAATCGGCAGTGGAGAACGCGGATCAAGCAAATCATGCGGGATTGGCACGTCGTAATTTTGTGATGAAATGCGGAGGAAGTACGCTGGCTGCGTTGCCTGATTCCTTCTTTGACGATCTGGCCCGCTTGCAGTCGGAAGGCCTTCAACCTGTTATTGTACATGGCGGCGGCCCTGCGATCTCCGACAATTTGGCGAAGCTGGGCATCGAAACGGAATTCATCAACGGGTTGCGCAAAACAACCGAACCCGTGCTGGATGTCGTGGAAATGGTGCTGGCGGGCAGCATTAACAAGCAGATTGTACGCAGAATCGGAATACACGGAGGTCGAGCACTGGGTTTGTCAGGCAGTGATGGCTATTTAATCGAGGCAAAGCCTGTGTCGAATGCCGCAGAGGTCGGCTGGGTCGGAGAAGTAACGTCTGTTCAGGCTTCGATTATTACAGGTGTGCTGGATATGAACTACATGCCCGTTATTGCGCCCATCGGGATTGATAGATCTGGTCAGCGCTACAACATTAATGCAGATACAGCGGCGGGTGCAGTAGCCTCTCATCTTGGAGTCAGCCGGATGATCGTCGTTACGGATGTGCCGGGCATATTGAAAAAGATTGGCGGAGAAAAGAAGGTGCTGGACTCCATCACCGTACAGGAGATTGAGGATATGATCAGCACAGGTGAAATATACGGCGGCATGATTCCTAAGGTGAGAGCGGCTATTGCCTGCATCCACGGCAAGGTGAAGGAAGTTGTCATTGTGAACGGCAGTGAACCGCAGGTATTAAGCCGTGTGCTGGGTGGAGAAGCCATTGGAACGCGCATCATGCGTATGCAGTAGTCATCCTATACAAACCAGTCTATAAAACAAAGCGAAAAGGGAGCGTGAACATAATGAGTAAGGAAGCAAATACGCTGGTGAGCGTCGAAACGCCAGGTACGAACGGAACCGTTGCCGGAGCAGAAACGGAAAAGGCATCCGCAGCTGTGCAGACAAACAGCTCTCTTTTTCCAACCTACGCAAGATACCCGCTCACACTGGTCAAAGGACAAGGAAGCTGGCTGTGGGATGATCAGGGCAAGCGTTATCTGGATTTCATGTCAGGCATTGCTGTTACCAATCTTGGACATGCGCCACAGGCTGTAGCTGAACGCTTGAAAAAGCAGATTGATGAACTATGGCATGTATCCAATCTGTTTCATATTCCGGGGCAGGAACGGGCCGCCGCTCTACTGACTGCCAATAGCAGCGCAGATGCTGTGTTCTTCTGCAACAGCGGCGCAGAAGCGAATGAAGCTGCGATCAAGCTGGCGCGTCGTTATCACCAGAAGGTGAAGCAGACTGGACGCTACGAGATCATTACGTTCACGCAATCCTTCCACGGACGGACGCTGGCAACCTTGACCGCTACGGGTCAGGATAAAGTAAAAGAAGGCTTTTTACCGCTTCCAGCCGGGTTCAAAAGTGTTCCGCTCCACGATCAGGCTGCGCTCGAAGAGGCAATCAGCGAGAATACGGCCGCAATCATGCTGGAAATGGTGCAGGCAGAAGGCGGAATGTATCCGGTCGAACCTGCTTTTGTAGACGTGATTACAAAGCTTTGCAACGAGCATGGATTGCTTTTGATCATTGATGAGGTACAGACGGGCATGGGACGTACAGGCAAGTTGTTTTCCTTTGAGCACTACGGCATAGAGCCGGATATCTTTACGTTGGCGAAGGGGTTGGGCAGTGGTTTTTCCGTTGGTGCGATGCTGGGCAAAGGATATTTGCGCGAAGCGTTCACGGCGGGCAGTCACGGCTCCACCTTTGGCGGTACTCCGCTTGCTATGGCAGCGGTTCAGGCGACCATTGAAACGATTATTGACGAAAAACTTCCAGAGCGTGCGGCTGAGCTGGGCGAGTATTTGTTCCAAAGTCTGCAAAAGCAGCTTGGAGAGATTCCTTTTGTGAAGGATATCCGTGGAAAAGGCCTGATGGTCGGCATCGAGTGTGCTGAGCCTGTGGCGGAACTTGTTTTGGCAGGACAAAAGAAGGGCATTCTGTTCATTACCGCAGGACCGAACGTGGTTCGCCTGTTGCCTAACCTGTATGTAACGAAGGACGAGATAGATCAGGCTGTAGAACTTATTACTGAGTTGATTCAGGAGCATATTGCTTAGGTGGTTAAACTGCCTAGATTAGAGTGTAAAAGGAGACGATAGCATGAGCCAGGGCGGGGCATTGCAGCAAATTAACTTGAAGGGGCGGGACTTCCTTGAGTTGGACGACTACTCGACCGAAGAAATTCAATATTTAATTGATCTCGCCATCGAAATCAAGCGCAAGCATAAAAATGGAGAAACCTATCAGCCGCTGAAGGGGAAAACGATCGGACTGATTTTTGAAAAATCCTCTACACGTACGCGGGTGTCTTTTGAAGTCGGCATGTTTCAATTGGGCGGTCATGCCCTTTTTCTCAGTAAAAACGACATTCAACTAGGACGCGGTGAGCCTATTAGCGATATGGCACAGGTGATGTCTCGTTATCTGGATGGCATTATGATCCGCACTTTCGGACACGATAATGTTGTAGAGTTGGCGCGTTATGCATCTGTTCCTGTGATCAACGGCTTGAGCGATTTGGCGCATCCGTGTCAGGTGCTGGCTGATTATCAGACCTTGTATGAGCAAAAGGGCAAGCTTAAAGGACTTAAATTGGCCTACATCGGGGACGGCAACAATATGGCGCATTCCCTGTTGATTGGTGGAGCGAAGCTTGGCGTGCATGTATCGATTGCAAGTCCTGCTGGATATGAGCCTGATCCGAGTGTTGTGGCAGCTTCCCGTGAGATTGCCAAGCAAACCGGCAGTGAGATTGTGATTACCCAAAGTCCGCAAGAAGCAGTAAAGGATGCAGATGCAATCTACACGGATGTATGGGCGAGCATGGGCTTTGAGGAAGAGCAGAAGGAACGGGAGCTTGCTTTTGCCGACTTCCAGGTGAATGAGGAGCTGGTTAAGCTGGCGAAGCCGGATTATCTGTTCCTGCACTGTCTACCTGCGCATCGTGGCGAAGAAGTGAGCGCAGGTGTAATCGACGGACCGAATTCAGTGATTTTTGATGAGGCTGAGAACCGTCTGCATGCACAAAAAGCATTGATGGTTGCTTTGATGGGATAAAGAAGTTATGTTTTATGGTTAGAAAGATTGCATTTGTGGAAGATGATCTGTAGATTTAGATGCAGATGTGAATGAAAGATAGTGGCTAGAAGCATTCGGGGAGGACTTTCAATCATGGCAAAAGAAAAAATCGTACTCGCATATTCCGGCGGTCTGGATACGTCGGTCATTTTGAAATGGCTTAAAGAAACCTACGACGCTGAAATTATAGCGTTTACCGCAGATATCGGACAGAAGGAAGAGCTGGATGGTTTGGAGGAAAAAGCGCTCGCTACGGGAGCCTCCAAAGTGTATATTGATGATCTGCGTGATGAATTCGCCAAGGATTTTATTTATCCGATGTTTCAGGCGGGTGCTTTGTATGAAGGACAATATTTGCTCGGAACGAGTATTGCACGTCCATTGATCGCTAAACGGATGGTGGATATTGCGATTGCAGAGGGTGCAACAGCTATCGCTCACGGCGCGACAGGCAAAGGCAACGATCAGGTGCGCTTCGAGCTGAACGCGGCGGCGTTGACGCCCGATATCAAGGTGATCGCACCTTGGCGGCTGGAAGAGTTCCGCAATCAGTTCCCGGGCCGGGCAGAAATGATTGCCTATGCGGAGAAACACGATATTCCGGTAACCGCTTCTGCGGCCAAGCCGTACTCCATGGACCGTAATCTGCTGCATATTAGTTATGAAAGCGGCGTGCTGGAGGACCCTTGGTTTGATCCGAGCGCTCCTGAAAATAAAGAAATGTTCTTGCTCAGCAATGCACCTGAGGATGCTCCTGATGAAGCGGAATATTTGGAGCTGGAGTTTGAAGCAGGAAACTGTGTCGCTTTGAACGGAGAGCAGCTAAACCCGTTGCAGGTTATGGAAAAGCTGAATGAGTTGGGCGGCAAGCATGGCATCGGACGTGTGGACATGGTGGAAAACCGTTTTGTCGGTATGAAGAGCCGCGGAGTGTACGAGACGCCGGGCGGTACGATCCTGTTCACAGCTCATCGCAAAATGGAGTCCATCACGATGGATCGCGAGGTTATGAATCTGCGCGACAGTCTGATTACCCGATATGCTACGCTGGTCTACAACGGTTTCTGGTTCGCGCCGGAGCGTGTGGCTTTGCAGGCACTGGTTCATGAGAGCCAAAAGAATGTCAGTGGTACCGTGCGCGTGAAGCTGTACAAAGGCAATATTATTGGCGCAGGTGTCAAAAGTCCGGTCAGCTTGTACAACCCGGATATTGCGACGATGGAAGCTGATCCGACACAAGCTTACGATCAAGGGGATGCAACAGGTTTTATCCGCTTGAATGCCCTGCGCTTGAAGGTCAATGCAGGGGTAGCCAAAAATAATAAATAAATGAATTACCTAAAAATGTACGGGATGCGGGCCGTCCTTGTCCAAGTGACGAGGGCGGCTTGTATTGCAGAGAGGGGATCTTGCAAAAATGAGTAAGCTATGGGGCGGACGTTTTACGAAGCAGACCAACAAGCTGGTAGAGGAATACACGGCTTCCATCGGGTTTGATCAGGCGTTGGCGGAAGAAGATATTCAGGGCAGTTTGGCTCATGTAGCCATGCTGGGCAAATGCGGGATTATTCCGCAGGCCGATGCGGATACGATCAGGGAAGGACTACACACGGTATTGGAGCGTATCCGCCGTGGGGAGATTGAATTTTCGGTTTCGGACGAGGATATTCATATGAATATCGAAAAAAATCTGATCGAAGCGATTGGTCCGGTTGGCGGGAAGCTGCACACCGGGCGCAGCCGTAATGATCAGGTGGCAACGGATATGCACTTGTATTTGCGCGGACGTGTGGTGGCGCTGGTCGGTATGCTGCATGATGTACAAGCCGCACTGATTGGGCAGGCGAAGGATAATCTGGATACGATTGTACCCGGATATACGCATTTGCAGCGGGCGCAGCCTATTTTGTTCGCGCATCATTTGCTCGCATATGTATCTATGCTGGAGCGCGATATTGACCGACTCAAAGACAGCTACAAGCGCATTAATGTATTACCGCTCGGTGCGGGTGCTTTAGCTGGAACGACCTTTCCGATAGACCGTCATTTTGTAGCCGAGCAACTGGGTTTTGATGGCGTGTATGAAAATAGTCTGGACGCCGTTAGCGACCGGGACTTTATCGTAGAGTTTCTGGCTGGAGCTTCGCTGATCATGGCGCATTTGTCGCGTCTAAGCGAAGAGCTGGTGCTGTGGAGCAGCACGGAGTTTGGCTTCGTGGAGCTGGATGATGCTTTTTGCACAGGCAGCAGCATTATGCCGCAGAAGAAAAACCCGGACGTACCGGAGCTGGTACGCGGTAAAACTGGACGCGTCTATGGCAATCTCGTTGGACTGCTGACCGTATTGAAATCCTTGCCGCTGGCGTACAACAAGGATATGCAGGAGGACAAGGAAGGCATGTTCGATACTGTTGCTACGCTGGAAGGGGCTTTGCAGTTGTTCGCGCCAATGATCGCAACGATGAAGGTGAACAAGGATCGCATGCGTCAAGCGGTCAATCAGGACTTCTCCAATGCGACAGATATTGCAGATTTCCTCGTCGGCAAGGGACTTCCTTTCCGTCAGGCGCATGAGGTCATCGGCAAAACGGTACTGTATTGCATCCAGCATGGCAAGTATTTGCTTGATCTGACACTGGAGGAATTCCAGCAGTTTTCCGACTTGTTCGACGACCGCATCTATGAGGTGCTTCAACCGGAAGCGGTGGTTAATGCCCGGAATGTATACGGTGGAACTGCAACCGGACAGGTACAGGCAGCCATCGGACGCAGTGAACAGCTTCTGAGCAGCACGTCTACATGGTTTGAAGGGCACAAACGGAGTAACTAATGAGGCTAAAAGAATTCTTGCACAGCAGCGGGACGCTGTGTAGAATTTAATAGTTTAGCACATAAGCAGGATATCAAGATAGCAAGGGCACCGTTCGCGGTGCTTTTTGTGCTTTTTAAAGTATTAGGAGGGGGATTGGCTTTAATGGTGATCTGAACATTGATAGATTGCGTAAGATTTCCTGGACAGGTGCAATCACGGGAATCATTAAATAGTTCTATATACCTATGTATGCATTAGTGTGAAAGTTTCTAGAATTTACATTATTGTATACCTACTCCTACTACGAGTATGGTAGAATAGCACTAAGTTTTTAATTGCATTACCAATTCATCAGGACAGAACTGGTATCGAATGAATAAATGTAAGGTTTTTACAGGTCTCTCTTGACCAGAAGACTTGCATCAATGTGTAAACGAAGGGTTTAAATGAGAATAAGAGAATGTCCTGCTTTCAGGAAGACGTAAGACCATAGATGCAGGGACAGATCAAGAGGCAGAGTCCGGACGGTTCAGGGAGGTATTATGAGAAGCAAAAGAACGGCGCGGCAGTTAAAGAGCGCATGGATCGGTTATCACGCTTCTGACGCCGATCAGCTGGTGTCTTCGTTGCACGAAGAGCGGATGAAGGACGAGAAGTTGCTGCGCGAGGAACGGGAGCTTTTCCACGCGGCGCTGGAACGGAAGAAGCAACGGGATGCAGAGTTGAAGCAGCTGCTTGCGGATGCGCTCGCAGAAGAGCGGCGTTGGATTGAAAGGGCGGGAATCCATGGGTGACAGGCTGAGGTGGCAGATTGGGGGAGTTTCAATTCCCCAAACGAAGAGAAGAATAAAAGAAGAGCGTCAGCAGATCGCTCGACTGGAGCAGCAACTGGAGGCCCAGCGGACGGAGCAGGCCCCGGTGTTATACAAGCTGGATTTTCATATTGAGGAGCTGGAACGGCGGCTTCAGGATACGGAACTGCGAATCCAGGCATTACAGAGCGCGGCGGATACGGCAGCAGCGGTGGAGCAATTGCTGGATGAAAGTGTGCAGGATGGACAAGCGCAGGAGGCGCAAGTCCAATATCTTAGCGGCCAACAGGAACAGGCTGCGGCAGGAGCCGCCTTGGGAGTAGTCTCCAGCGCTCCTGGTTCCGCAGGCGGAGAGGCCGCCACGGGAATGCAGAACGGACGGAACGGCAAGGCCCGCCTTGGAGACCAATTGGTGGACAACGGCATAATTACCCGCGACCAGCTTACCGACGCCATCCGAAACCAAAAACGTTACGGTGGCAGGCTGGGCGACATTTTGGTAGAAATGGGCTTCATTACCGCAGAGCAGTTGCAGGAGCAGGTGGATAGTGATAAATCCAAAGAGCGACTGGGCGACATGCTGGTACGTTACGGCTATATTTCACCAGAGCAGCTAGAGCGCGCACTGGAGTTCCAAGCGAAGAGCGGCGGGCTGCTCGGCGATATTTTGCTGTCATTGCAAATGCTGGAGCCTGCGGATTTGTACCGCGCGATTGCTACACAGAACCGGATCGGCCGTATTGGTGAAGAGCTGGCACTGGATGCAGCCTATAAGTTACCCGAGCAGGTGGCCATGGCTTACGGCGTGGTCGTCATTCATGAATATATGAACCGCTATATTGTGGCGGTCAGTGATCCGTTGCTGGAAGAGCGGCGCTTGAAGCTGGAGGACATTCTCGGCATGCCGGTGGAGCAGGTGCTGGCGACCAAGGAAGAGATGGAGCAGCTCTGGGGTAAGATCTACGGTGAAGAAATGATGCAGGAGAGCACGACCGGATTGTTGGAAAAAGAGCCGCATAATTCGGCGCGCACGACCTTTACGAAGGGACAACTGTGGGTGTTCGCGGCGATGGGCGTGATTACGCTGCTCGGTCTTTTCTGGAACAGCTGGAATACTGTGCTGATCATCAATATGCTGATTCAGCTGTTTTATTTTGCCATGACGCTATTTAAATTTGGTATTATTTATCTCGGTTCCCGGCGTGGGGCGCAGCTTCGCTTCACGAAGGAAGAGGTCGACGCCATGGATGAGAAAAAGCTGCCGATCTATACGATTCTCGTACCGATGTACAAGGAGGCGGGCGTGCTTCCGATGCTGCTGCGGAATTTGGAGCAGCTTGATTATCCAAAATCCAAGCTGGATGTGCGGCTGCTGATTGAAGAGGACGATATTGAGACCATTGAGCTGCTTCGTGAAATGAAGCTGCCCGCCTATTATACGACACTGGTCGTCCCTGACGGCTTGCCCAAAACCAAGCCGAAGGCGTGTAACTACGGACTTATTCGGGCGCGCGGCGAATTTGTGGTTATTTATGATGCCGAGGATCGTCCCGACTCCGACCAGCTAAAAAAGGTCATTGCGGCGTTCGACTCGCTCCCTGAGCATTATGCGTGTATTCAAGCGAAGCTCAACTATTTTAACAGTACGCAAAATTTGCTGACCCGCTGGTTCACGCAGGAATACAGTATGTGGTTCGAACTGCTGCTGCCGGGTATTATGCAGTTAGATACGCCTATTCCTTTGGGCGGAACATCCAATCATTTTCGGGTATCCGTGCTCAAAGATATCAATGCGTGGGACCCCTACAATGTAACCGAGGATGCCGATCTGGGTATACGTCTGTATAAAGGCGGTTACAAAACCGCCATTGTCGATTCCCGTACATGGGAGGAAGCGAACAGTCGCGTAGGGAACTGGATTCGTCAGCGGTCACGCTGGATCAAGGGATATATGCAGACATGGCTGGTTCATATGCGCAATCCGGTGAAGTTGGTGCGTGAGGTGGGCTGGAAAGGCTTTTTCGGCTTTCAGGTAATGATTTTGGCGACACCGATGCTGCCTTTGTTGAATCCAATTTTTTGGGGATTGCTGATTTTATGGTTTGGTTGGGAAATGGCCTTTATTCCCAAGCTGTTCCCGGGATATGTGTATTACCTGGCCAGCGCGGAATTTTATATCGGTAACTTTTTGTTCGTATTCAGTAACGTGGCCGGAATGTATTGGGTCATCGGGGAACTGGAAGAGCGCGGTGAACGTACATTTTCATATTCCATGGTCAAATATGGGCTTCTCTCTCCGCTGTATTGGGTACTTATGAGTATTGCTGCGGTGAAGGCAGCCTGGCAGCTCATTACCAAGCCGTTCTATTGGGAGAAGACGACGCATGGTCTGACCGATATGCATGACCTGGATGAAGCCCCGGCACAGTCCTCCTGAATATGAAGAAAGAAGGAGCAAGAATGGAGACAAAAACACCTTTTTTATCTGTTGTCATTCCCATGTATAATGAAAGCTCACATCTGGAGCGTTCACTCAAGGTGATTGATGGGGTGCTGTCTGTGGTCACTTCACGCTATGAGCTGATTGTCATAGATGACGGTTCCAGAGACGATACGTGGCTCAAGCTGTCCGAATTGTCCCGTCGTATGCCTTCTCTGCTCGCACTTCGGCTCAGCCGGAACTTCGGCAAGGAGCTAGCGCTGTGCGCAGGTCTGGAAAACGCCTCCGGCGATGCCATCATCGTCATGGACGGAGATTTGCAGCATCCTCCTGAGATGATTGGGGAAATGGTGCGTTTATGGCAGGATGAGGGTTACGATCTGGTCGAATGTGTGAAGGAATTCCGTGGAGAAGAGTCGGTAGGCAAAAAGTTTGGGGCTTCATTGTTCTACGCGACCTTGAACCGTTTGACGGGCTTTAACCTCAAAGATGCCTCGGATTATAAGCTGCTGGATCGCCGGGTGGTGGATGCCTGGATGGCGATGCCTGAACGGATTCCATTTTTTCGCGGGATGACGGCCTGGCTTGGTTTCCGCAAAACCCAGATTTCGTTCCGGGTGGCTCCTCGGGAGGAGGGCCCCAGTCGCTGGAGTCCGTTGGGACTGGTTCGGCTGGCAGCGGAAGCAATAGTTTCGTTTTCAACCGTGCCGTTGCGGGTAGTAAGTTTAATGGGACTCATTTTTATGCTGATTTCAGTTATATTGGGAATTCAAACCTTGGCGCACAAATTAACGGGTACCGCTGTGACCGGTTTTACAACTGTTATTTTGCTGCTCTTGATTATCGGCAGTGTATTGATGCTGTCCATCGGAGTGGTAGGAGAATATATCGCCGCCATATATCACGAAGTCAAAGCCAGACCTCGTTATCTGATTGCAGACAAACGAGCGAACGCTGACCGATTGTGGGTGGACAGGGAGTTTAATCAACATGATCAGACGTTCATATCTAAAGTATCCAATCATTAAATATGGCATTGTGGGGCTGCTGGGTACAGGTATCCATGTCGGTGTACTTGTACTGCTGGTGGAACTGTTCAGGGTGCCTGCGGTAACGGCTACTACGATCGGATTCGTAGTCACGCTGCTTGTATCGTATGTGCTGAACCGGAACTGGACATTCGAGCCTACCGGGGAGGGGAGTCGCACCCAGTTTCTTAAATATTTGTTGGTCTGCTCCTGTGGCCTGCTCTTGAATGCAGGTCTGATGTACGCAACCATTCACTGGATCGGCTGGTCGTATCTGATCGGTGAGGTACTGACCACCATCATCGTGCCCGTTCACAATTATATCTGGAATCGCTATTGGATTTTCTCCGTTCCACAACAGCGTCAGAAAGAGACTTCATAATTTTGAGAAAAAAACACCGTAACAAGTTTGAGGGGGAACGAGAGGAATGTCCTTTCGCAAATGGTCAGCAAACAGATGGATGGTTATAGGTCTGTTTGTGTTTATACTTGCGCTGGAGCTGTTCGCAGGCATTTATTTCAGTTATGTTCTGGGATACATGCATACGGACGCGCTCAGTCGCGTAGCCAATGCATTTTATGTGCTATATAGCCGTGATCCGCATTTGGGTGCCATCGGATTCATCTGGAATCCGTTGCCCAGTCTTTTGGAAATGGTGATATTACTGCTGTACCCATTATTTCCGGCATTAGCATCCTACGGATTGGCGGCTGTCATCCTGAGTGCTACCTTTGCCGCTTTGACAGCTGTGCTGCTGTATCGGGCGGGTGTCAGAACAGGGCTTAG
Source organism: Paenibacillus sp. RC21 (assembly GCF_044907935.1). Lineage (NCBI taxonomy): Bacteria > Bacillati > Bacillota > Bacilli > Caryophanales > Paenibacillaceae > Paenibacillus > Paenibacillus sp. RC21. The sequence continues at coordinate 76,832 of NZ_JBIYCS010000004.1, read as the reverse complement.
CTCGGGAATGAGCTTGATGCTGGCGCTGTTCTATGCGCTGAATCCGTTTATTTTATTGTTCGGTGCCAACGGGCTGAGCGATTCGCTATACATATATTTTATTATGATGACGGTGATTGAATTTGCGCTGTGGCTCAAGGACCGCATGACGGCGAGTCTGATCGTATCCGGATTAGCGCTTGCCATGGCGTTCTGGACTCGATATGAGGCAGTCCCCCTCGGGGTGGCGATGGCGGGCGGCGTGGTCGTGGCCATTCTGTTTCTTCACCGGAACATGGGCAGACGTGAGCTGCCTTTTCGGGAAAAGCTACATAAGGTCGAGGCGACCTGGCTGCTTCTCCTGCTGCCTGTTGTTTTTTCCGGTCTGTTGTGGATTTTCTTTAACTATCTCATTATGGGAAATGCCTTCTATTTCCTTAATTCGGAGTATTCCAACACGGCGCAATCGGCAGAATTGCTAAATGATGATAAATTCGTGGAAATCTTTAATCATCCGTTGGTTGCCTTGAAATTTATCGCTTCTAAAACCCTCTGGTATTCCGTGCCGTTGTTCGCTATTCTGTTCATTCGACTGTTAAGCGGGCGGTTGTTGCGGTGGGGAACGCTGGTTATTTTACTGTTGTTCCTGTCTGTGCCGGGTTTACAATTTTTACTCATGATGAAGCAATCCTCATATGGATGGTTCCGCTATTTTATGTACGTGTTTCCGATTACCGTTGCCTGGCTGCCGTATGAGCTGAGTCAGCTCCAGGATAGAGCGCGGCGGGCGGCCTTTGGTCTGGTGTCCGTCAGTCTGGTGCTTACAGCCGGATTACTCTCCTATGCACTGACTCGCCCGGATATCGCGCCGGATGAGAACAGCTTCCTCACACGAACAGGGAATGTGAACTATGTAAGACAGGAATCGGACCGGAAAATTGCAGTCTGGCTGGATGAGCATTTGCCAAAGTCAACCATTATGACCGATTCGGCCTCAGCCTACACCATGATTGTATATAGCCAGTATCCGAAGCGCTTCCTGATCACAAGTGATTATACGTTTAATAGGGCATTAAGCTATCCGCAGGAAAGTCATGTGGATTATATCCTTGTACCTCAGATCAAGTCGGGCATGCCACTGAGTAAAATCAACATGGTGTATCCGAATTTGTATGAAAAAGGAGCACCCTGGGTTCAGCTCGAAGGCGAGTTTAACGGGGAATGGCGCTTGTACAAAGTGCTACCCAAGTCACAATCCGATTCTCCATCTACGGCTGCGACGACAGCTCCTTGATGTGTGGCAAGACCCTGAATCTTGATTGGCATATAGCTTCATAATGAATACCCGCAGCTTTACCACTTCGCCATGATACGGCGAGGGAAGCTGCGGGTATTTTTTACACTTATTTATCGCCCCTTGAGCGGCAACCAGGCGAGTACATCCTGTATTTTCGCGTCCCAGTATCCCCATTCATGAGTCCCTGGACCCTCTTCGTAGGTCAGTGGAATCCCGGCAGTATCGCACGCTTTACGAAAGGTCTGGTTTCCCTCATACAGAAAATCCTCCGTACCACAGCATTGGTAGAGCAGGGGGAGTGAAGTTCCCAAGGTAGCATGACGTTGTAGCAACTCCAGCAAGTCGTGATCTGTTCCGCGTATTTCATCTGGACCAAAAATGTGACTCCATTCCGCCGAACTCATCGCTTTATGTATAGGGTCGATGCGTGCCGCGTGTAAATCCATTACCCCCGAGAGACTGGCAGCGGCCGCAAAGCGCTCTGGATGCTGGAGTGCCAGTTTGAAGGCACCATACCCGCCCATGGAAAGACCCGCCACAAAATTGTCTTCCCGCTTGGCGGACAAGGGAAAGAAAGAACGTGCCAAAGTCGGCAATTCTTCACTGATAAAGGTCCCGTAAGCCCCTCCCTGCTCCATATCGGTATAAAAACTCCGGTGAATCTGCGGCATTACAACAGCAATCCCCAGTGAAGCAACGTAGCGTTCAATGGAGGTTCTGCGTAACCAGATCGAATCATCGTCCGACAGGCCGTGCAGCAAATACAGTGTTGGGTGTGGTCCGGTTCCTTGCTTGCCTTCGAGTCCTATCTGCGAACGGGTTTCCTGAGGGAGAATAACATGCATGGATGTGCTCAAGCCAAGGACTTCTGAATAAAACTGACATTGAATAAGAGCCATAGGAAAACCTCTTTTACTAGGGATTTTGTGATTTCAGTATAACGTAGTCTGTCCAAATATACATATCCCAGTGAATAACTAGGTATTAAGTCCTGAGTCCCATTTATGCTACATAAGGACGGGTTATGGTTATATGGGACGATTTTTTTAATTTGGGGGTTTTTTGGGTTTGATTTCTGGTAAAGTGTTTAAAAAAAGAATGGTGAAGCCAATCATAAGGAGGAATTCAGAGTATGGGAAATAAGTTCAGAAACACAGTTACTAGTGTATTGAGTACAGGTCTTATTCTTAGCGCATTCAGCGCAGCAGCAGCCGCTCCTCAGAATACAAGCGGTCATTGGGCAGGAGACCAGGTACAACGTTGGTCGGCTACAGGAAAATTAGACGGTGCGGTGAAAACGGATGCGGCCATCACACGTGCAGAATTTATCGTTCTCTTGAACCGTAGTCTCGGTACGTTCACGCAGGATACTCCAGCCGTGACGGACGTAACGTATGCGGACAGTGTTCAGGTAAACGGTAATGGAAACAGAACGTTCACAGATGTACCAGCTTCGCACTGGGCATTCAATGAACTGACAAATGCCGTGAATGCAGGTTACATAAGCGGCTATGCAGATAACAAGCTCAAACCGAATGGAAAAGTAACGCGTCAGGAAGCTGCCGCTATTGTGGGCAAAGCCATTGGACTGACAGCAGGTAACGCGGCAGATGTTACCAAGTTCATAGACTCCGACAAAATCGGATCATGGGCGAAAAAAAGTGTAGCCGCTGCTGCGGAGCAAAAAATCATCAACGGTTATCCTGATGGTAAATTCCAGCCATTGAAGTCGCTGACACGTGCAGAAGCAGTTGCTATTCTGGATGCAGCTTCCGGTTACAACCTGAGCGCGGTTGATAATCTCACATCGACTCCTGGTGGAACGGTAACAGATTCCACATACGGTAACGTTACGGATTCGACGTATGGTAACACGTCTACTGCTCCTGGAAGCGAAACAGAAGATAGCAGCACCAGCACAGACAGCACGACAACGAATACAGACAGCACAACGAACAACAGCACGGATACGACTACGGACAGCTCCACAGCGACAGACACAAGCACTGATACAACTACAGATTCAAACACTGATGCGGTAGCTTCCAGTGATACACTTAAAGTAAACGAAGTGCATGACGGCGAAGGTACGATTACGGGGACAGCTAAAGCAGGTTCCACAGTAACCGTCTATTCCAACGATCTGCCAATCGGTAGTGAAGTAGCCAAGGACGATGGTACGTTTAGCATTAGCGTGCTTACTCAAAAAGCCACTGTTAGGCTGGTTGTCAAAGCAGTGGATGAAGACGGAAGCGAAAGTGCGCCTGTAGAAATTTCTGTTTCAGGCAAACGCAGCGAGTAAAACCATCCCGTCACTTGAAATCCCCCTTTAACTCCGCTGGTACCAATTCAGGCGGTAGTCGAAGGGGATTTTTTGTTATGATTGTATGCATGCTTTATTCACTTATGCCGTCTTCTACAATAGGCTCCTGCTGTTCGCGTGTTTGCGGCTCAGGCGATGTGCTTCCGCTGTGAACAGCCACAATACGCTGCTGCGCACGGTAGGTATCACGGCTGATTCGGGTGCGCTCCACGGTCTTGCCATCTACGATCTTCATTCGGTACGTTTCCACCACGTATCCTGCCTTGCCCTGCCGAAGCACCTGATAGAAGCCGGGGGAAAGTGAGTCATTACGGATTGTTTTCTCTGGAATGGGTAATACACGAACCGTACGCGATTCCAGCTCATAGGACACATTGGACGGGAATGTGCCGAAAAATTTGACGGTAAGCGTCCGGTTTTGGACAGCGGCACGAAGGAGCAAATGCTTGCCTGTATTGTTTTTGAAGCGGAAATTGATAGATCCTGTAGCAAAAGTTGCATCCTGACCTTTGGGTAGGTAGCTGACCGGCAAGGAATGGTTGCGGCGCTCAACAATGTCCAGACCGACTCGCAGCGCCGCATTATAGACGGTGCTGGATACCTGACAAATCCCGCCGCCAATGCCCGGTTCCAGCTGCCCGTTTACGATCACGGGAGCTTCACGAAAGCCATGTGTGCGCTCAGCCTTGGCAATGATCTGACCATAATCGAATATCTCGCCCGGCTTGAGAATCAAACCGTCAACGGTGCTTGCCGCTGAATTGACGTTGTACACACGTCCTTCCGAGCTGCTGCTGAGGCTGGTGGAAAACTGGACAATTTTGCGCTCAATCCCTTCGCTCCGCAGACTGTCCACCATAATGTCCGGCTCTAGTTGACGAAACGGCAGCTCTACCCGCACTGGCTCCCCGGAAGCGGTAAAATCCTTGGGCAGCTCCTTATCCAGCGCTACGCCCAGCTTGGGCCAATCCAGGCGCCTGGCAGAGCGGCCGGGAATATAGCGAATCTGATCGTCCCCGTCGATCTGGCGCACGGCATTGACAGGCTTGCCGTAACGCTGTTCCTCCCAATTAGCTCCGAACCTGGCCTGCAAGGCTGACTCCTGCCGGGAAGGTGTGATGGTCCATTCTTTTCCAAAGGAAAACCGCGTCTGCGCACGAGTCCAAAGATGCTCCGAGACGAGCGCATTCACGGCATCACGGAATGCCTTCGCTTCATAGTGGATACCCGCTTCCCCGAGCGTAAGCTTGATATCCTGCGCGCTACTGTCGCTGTCCGTCAGGATCAGGGGGCGTTGCTTCAATGTATTCAGCTTTGTGTCCAGCAGTCGGAGCGCGGCTGTTTTATCCATATTTCCCACATTGACTCCTCCGACTGTTACGCCTTTCGGCAGCGTTTGCCTGTCGGCGTACAGATGCAGTCCTCCCCACAACATGGCCAACGCCAGAATTACAGTCCATATCCAGATGAAGGATAAATGAATTTTTTTCATAATGCGGCTGTCTCCTGTCTCGTAAGCTTGGCAGCGTGTTCATGTGCCATAATATTCATATATATGTGCCAAAAGCAGAAAACTTTCGGTACTATTTAGGTAACAAATTTGTTACAATGATAAACGGTATGATGAAATACAGGACTTTTTAAAGGAAATGCATGGAATATGTCGAATGGATATTAAGTTATACGTATTATGATTAAGCAGCGGGAAGTGATCGAGTGATTGAAATGCAGGATGTGTGGAAGACCTATACTAATGGAACCCACGCACTTCAGGGAGTATCGGTCAAAATTGACCGTAATGAATTCGTATACGTAGTCGGCCCGTCCGGGGCGGGTAAATCGACTTTTATGAAGCTTATTTATAGAGAAGAAGTACCGACCAAGGGGCAAATTTCAGTTAATGGATTTAATATCGGGAAGCTCAAGCAGCGTAAAATTCCCTACGTTCGTCGTAACATCGGAGTCATTTTTCAGGATTTCCGGCTTTTGCCGCGTTTGACGGCCTATGAGAATGTCGCTTTTGCGATGGAAGTCATTGAGGCTCCCAAGAAGCTGATTCGCAAACGGGTGCCGGAAGTGCTCGAATTGGTTGGCTTGAAAACGAAAATGAATCGCGAGCCTGCCCAGCTTTCCGGTGGGGAGCAGCAGCGCGTAGCTATTGCACGGGCTATTGTCAACAATCCGTCCGTGATCATTGCCGATGAACCCACAGGTAATTTGGACCCCGAAACATCGTGGGAGATCATGCAGTTGCTGGACGAAATTAATTTTCGCGGCACGACCATTGTTATGGCGACACACAATAAGGACATCGTAAACTCCATGCGTAAACGCGTCATTGCCATCGAAAATGGTAACATCGTAAGGGATCAGGTGAGAGGGGAGTACGGATATGACTTTTAATACCTTCTTGCGTCATCTGCGGGAAGGCTTCAAAAACATATTCCGCAATGGCTGGATGTCCGTGGCATCCGTCACCTCGATTGTTGTGTCACTGCTTATACTGGGTGTGTTTATTATGCTGGTGCTTAACGTCAACTCCTTGGCTGATCAGGCGGATAGCCAGGTGGAGGTTAACGTATTTTTGGAGCTGAATGTAGAACAAAACATGCGTGAAACGCTGCAAAAGGAAATCGCGGCGATGCCGGAAATTAGCAAAACCACCTTTATCACCAAAGCTCAAGGCTTGGAGGAGCTGCGAAAAGATTTGGGAGACAGCGGCAAGGAGCTGCTGGAAGGTTTTGATAAGGACAGCAATCCGCTTCCAGACAAAATCGTTGTAGAGGTCATTGAACCGACAACGGTCCCATTTGTGGCTGAGAAGATTGAGAAGCTGAACACGATACATCCGGAGAAACCGATTTTAAAGGTCCGTTACGGAAAAGGTACCGTGGAGACGCTCTTCACCATTACCAAGCTCATCCGTAATGTGGGCTTTATATTCGTAGCTGGATTGGGACTTATGTCCATGTTCCTGATTTCGAATACGATCCGCGTGACCATTTTGGCACGACGCAGAGAGATTGGCATTATGAAACTGGTTGGTGCGACCAACTTTTTTATACGATGGCCGTTTTTTATTGAAGGTGCGCTTATTGGCCTGATGGGTTCTGTGATTACGGTAGGTATTTTGTTTGCTGGTTATCAGCGTTTGCTTACAGCCGTTCAAGGCGATATTGCACTGAATATGTTGAAGCTTATGCCGCTTCAGGGCGTTTGGATTCAATTGAGTGCCCTGCTAATCATTTTGGGAATGCTCGTCGGGATTGTAGGCAGTACCCTATCCATGCGCAAGTTCTTGAAAGTATAAAGATTCATTGGTGGACGTCACAGTCGGTATTCTTTAGAACGGGGAAGCCGGTGTTATTTTGCGATAAAGGATGGGGAGTGCAAGTTGAAAAAAACAGGATCTGTGTTGGCCGCTACTTTGGTAGCCGCATTGCTAATCCAGCCTTCTGACGGATATGCCAAAAGCATGCATGAAATCAATTCGCAACTGAATCAATTGGAAAAGCAGGCCCAATCTGCCAAGCAACAGCAGGAAAAGGCGGCTCAAGATAAACAGTATGCCCAACATTACAAAAATAAAACCGTGCAAAACCTGAAAATTGTACTCGACCAGATTAACAGCGTCAGCGACCAGTTGACTCGTGTAGCGGTTCAGATTGATCAAACCGAAGATAATCTGCGTGCAACCAAAAAAGATTTATCTGAAGCGATTGACCGCATTCAGGCACGTGAAAAGATGCTGGAGACCCGTGTGCGCTTGATGTATACGGACGGAACGGTCTCGTATATGGACGTGCTTATGTCTTCGGCCAGCTTTAGCGATTTCCTCAGCCGGGTGGATTCCCTGAAAACGATCGTGGAGCAGGATCAAATCTTGTTGGACGAGCATAAAAAGGACAAGGCTCTGGTCGTAAGCAAGAAGAAGCAGCTCGACACAGAATATAAAAATGCCAAGAAGCTGTATGCGCTTAAGCAGGACGCCAAAGTAGAACTGAATTCGAAGGAAAAAGAGAAGCAAAGACTGATTGCCAATTATGATCATGATATTGCTGAGTCGGATGAAATCAGTGAAGAGCAAAATGATATGCTGGTAGCCCTCGCTAACAAACGTGTGGGTCTGTTGCAGGAGAAAAATAAGCTCAGAGCGGAGCAGGCGGCTAAAGCGGCACGTGCTAGAGCGGCTGCGCGTGCCGCTGAAGCCAAGCGATATGCCTCTTCATCCTCAGGCGCAGGCTCGAATTCCAGTCATACGGCAGCCAGTACGTATACGGGTGGATCGGGCACGTTGGCTTTGCCTGTATCCAATTACCGACTCTCGTCTACTTTTGGCATGCGGGTACATCCGATTACCGGCAAGCTTAAAGGCCATACAGGCATTGATATGGCGGCTCCACAGGGAACCGATATTCATGCAGCAGAAGATGGTGTTGTCATTGTTGCGGAATGGTGGAGTGGCTATGGCAATACGGTCGTGATTGATCACGGAGACGGATTATGGACCCTATACGGACATATTCGCAATGGCGGTACGGTGGTACGTACAGGACAGACTGTGAAACGCGGTCAAAAAATTGCAGAAGTTGGTTCGACGGGCAATTCAACAGGACCTCATTGTCATTTTGAGGTGCGCGAGAATAACAAACCAGTAAATCCGATGAACTATCTATAGTTGAAAAGGGAAGCCCTATTTGTAGCCAATACGGTTGTAGATAGGGCTTTGTCTTCATAGCTTGATACCCGGTGCAGAACATGTGCATTGAAACACAGAGTAGGATACAATTAACATATTCCGTACAAGCTAGACGTATACTGCGTGGATGGATATGCGTTGTAAGGCAATAGTATACAAGATCAATAGAAGGCGGTGGACGATTAGATGTTGAAAAAAAGTACAGCGGTACTCTTGATGGTGATTGGGCTGCTTGGCGGTAGCCTGCTCACTTTTGCTTATACTGGAACGACGACAGTGGGAAGCAGCGCTCTGGGCGAAGGACTGCTGGCGAGCGTGACAGGTAGCAGTTCCACCTCCAGAAGTGATATCCGCAAAATCGAGACAGCGATGGATCTGATTCAGGGGCAATATTATCAGGACGTCGACCGTACCAAGCTGGTGGACGGAGCCATCAACGGTATGATGGAATCGCTCGGCGACCCATATTCCTCTTATATGGGCAAAGAAACAGCACAGCAGTTTGAACAGTCCATTGAAGGCTCCTTTACCGGAATCGGGGCTGAGGTAGCGGCAGAAAACGGAAAAGTGGTCGTAGTAACGCCAATTAAAGGCTCACCGGCCGAGAAGGCGGGACTGCGTTCCAAGGACATTATTTTGTCCGTTAACGGTGAAACGCTGGATGGTCTGGATTTGAACAAGGCCGTTTCCAAAATACGTGGACCTAAAGGTAGTCAGGCCAAGGTCAAAATTCAGCGCAACGGCTCTCCTGATCCGTTGGAATACACCATTACCCGTGACAGCATTGATATGGAAACCGTGACGGCTCATATGGAAAGCGGCGGTGTAGGTGTAATCACGATTACCCAGTTCTCCTTGAATACAGCAGATCGTTTTAAAGAAGAACTCGCGAAGCTGGAAAAACAGGGACTTAAAGGGCTCGTCATCGACGTGCGTAATAACCCGGGCGGCGTACTTTCCGTCGTGATTGATATCGCACAGCAATTTGTACCTTCTGGCAAAACGATCGTGCAAGTGGAAGACAAGAATCAGAAGCGTGAAGAAGAGAAATCCAAAGGATCAAGTAAGAAATATCCGGTGACGCTGCTCATGAATAAAGGTAGCGCAAGCGCGTCCGAGATCCTGGCAGGCGCTCTCCAGCAATCGGCTGGCGCAGTATTGATCGGGGAAAATTCCTTTGGTAAAGGTACCGTACAGACCAGCTATGACAAGCAAATGGGCGACGGTAGCCTGCTTAAAATCACGATTGCCAAATGGCTGACGCCAGATGGAACGTGGATTCATAAAAAAGGCATTAAGCCGGATATCGCGGTGGAACAGCCTGAATTCTTCACAGCAGCACCACTGAACAAGGAAAAGCCGTTGAAATACAATATGAATAGCGGCGATGTGAAAAATGCGCAAATCATTCTGCAAGGCTTGGGCTACAAGCCAGGCCGCGAAGACGGCTATTTTGATAAAGTGACGGAAAGCTCCGTTAATGCTTTTCAAAAACAGGCGAAGCTGACGGTTAACGGTGTGATTGATGCGAAGACAGCAGCGGCGATGGAAGCCAAGCTGATCGAAAAAATTCGCGATCCGAAAAATGACAATCAACTCAAGCAGGGGATTGAAGAGATTCGGAAGGAAATGAAGACCAGCGCAGCGAAATAGTAATAAGGCTACAACAAAGGGGGCTGGAAACAGCCTCCTTTTATTTTGGGATTTATTTGCAGTCTGCCGGATTGTCTTCCCTACGTTGGCAATTTCATATAGAATAAATGGATATGAAATGTACGTGATCCGCTGAACAGCGGGCCAGGGGCATAAGGAGTGTGAATGAACTTGGAATGGGCTTTACAATGGGGATGGAGCGTTCTAAATGCTTGCTTGTACCTGCTTTTGCAGCCGTTTTACTATATCTCGATACTCATTGTCGCGCTTGGCTATCGTCGGCAAATGCTGCTGGAGCGCAAGCTCTTTCATACCAGGCTGCATAATTGGCCGGGGGAGACGTGGCGTGTGGTCTGGAGTGGTCTAATTGCGGGGCTGGCCCTGTCTGCTCTGGGAATGTTCGTAAGTGTGCATCTGACCACGGCCTCCATCGTATGCCTGTGGGTGACCACATTGCTGCTTATGCTGGTGCGCGTGCGTTACCTGTGCCTGGCCTATTCGGTGGGCCTGCTGGGTGTAGCCCAGTTTGCTCTGAACGTGGCAGAGGGCTGGCAGCCTGTGGGAACGCTTGGAACATCGGTGGCAGCCATCCGTGGATTGGATATTCCTGCGTTGCTGGTACTGGTTGCTGTGCTGCATGTGGCTGAGGCGCTACTGGTTCGCTGGCAGGGAGGAAAGGCCGCAACACCACTGTTCGTGGAGGGCAAGCGGGGAAGGCTGGTCGGAGGCTACCGGATGGAAGACCTCTGGCCCATTCCGTTGTTGCTTCTGGTTCCTGTTCAGGGAGGTTTTGCGCTTCCGTGGACGCCGCTGTTTGGTGATGGAACCGGATATATGCTGGCAGCCTTGCCTGTTCTTATGGGCTTCAGCAGCGTGACGTTAGGCCAGTTGCCACGCCAGAAGGCGGTGCTAACGTCCAACCGCCTGCTTCTCTACAGTGGAGCCTTGCTCCTGCTGAGCCTGCTGGCGGCGTGGTGGAGTCCGCTGACGCTGGTGGCAGCGTTGTTCTCCTTCCTGGCCCATGAGGCGCTGATCTGGTACGGCAACATGGAAGAGAGCCGTCTCAGCCCTATGTTTGTTCATCCGGAGCAAGGGCTGCGTGTGCTGGCTGTGCTGCCGGACAGTCCGGCGACGGCGATGGGTATTCTGCCCGGCGAGGCCATTTACCGCGTCAACAGCGTCGTCGTGAACAGCCGCAACGAATTGCACCAAGCCTTGCGGATCAACTCTGCTTTTTGCAAGCTGGAGGTACGTAACCTTCAAGGTGAGAGCAAGTTTGTGCAGCGCGGTATGTACGATGGTGATCACCACCAGTTGGGAGTCGTGCTTGCACCGGATGCGGACGCGAACTGGGCCGTATCCATACGCCCTGCCTCAATCTATCGGATTGTTGCCATGCGCTTGGGCGCACGGCGGCGCAAAGGTGGACAGGCATCCAAGACGGAGAGTCCAAGTTTGGACACGATAGAAAAATAGATGGCACAGCGAGAGGGAAGTTTTATTTGACTAGTTTCGAATAAGGCTGTCCTCTTTCTTTTATTCAGACTGTAGCCTGCTTGAAATGACTATTCTGATCGATATACAATGAATGTGTAATGCGATACCTTGATGAACCGAATGCCTATCAAGTGTGTTAAGCAAGGAGAGGGAAAGATGAATGCGATTCACTTTATTCGAGAGTACATCAGGCATCCACGCAGCGTAGGCGCTGTTATACCAAGCTCAAAACAGTTGGCCAAGCAAATTACCACACCAATCTACTTTGACCAAGCATCGTGCATCATTGAGTATGGTGCAGGTACCGGTGTGTTTACGCAAGAACTGATTAAGAACAAGCGCCCGGATACGCTACTGCTAGTGATTGAGGCCAATGAATCGTTTTACAAAACATTGCAAAGCAAGTACGGACACTTGGAGCAAGTACACGTCATTCATGGATCGGCCGAGCATGTAGCCCGGTATATGAAACAGTATCATGTCTCGAAAGTGGATTACATCGTATCAGGACTCCCTTTTACCAGCTTGCCTGCCGCCTTATCCAGCCTGATTTTGGGACAAACGGCCGAAGTACTGGGTCAGGAGGGCAAATTTATTACGTTCCAGTATAGTAAGGTAAAACACAATTTTTTTCGTACCTTCTTTGGCGACATCCAGATCAAAAAGGTACATTACAACGTCCCGCCCGCCTATGTTTTCACTTGCAGTCTGTAATCGGTTAGCTATGTAGAGGATTAGAATAAACACGAATGTGAAGATACGGATTTCCATGAGAAGACCTGGTCAGCGTCATTAAGATGTTGAAAAGGTCTTTTTTGTTGAGCGTTCTTTGTAGGCTATTTACGGAGATGTAAGATAGGAGGGATATGTTAAAATGCAAAATTTGTTTAAGGAATCATATTTTAAAATGGGACTTAACCTATATATTACATATGCTGGAACCTGTTAGATTTTGTGTGATTCAACGATTAATCTGAACTTCGTTAAAAGGGGATTTATATATGGTAAAACCGCTGATGTTCATGCGTTGGTGTGAGTATTATGAATTAAGTGATCGTGAGACAGATTTTATATCGTTTTTTATGATGAATTTCTCAGCCGCGCGATCAGGCAACCAACCAAAGCTTAGGGAGCAATTTATCGAAATTCAGAAAAAAACCTTTCCTGAATACCCGTTTGATATCACCCCGGAGGAACTGGATTATCCCAAATTTGAAGGATTGATGAGACAGGTGTTGAAAATTCATTTTGACACGGCGGAGCTGCTATACTCCTTCTATCTTCAAAAGCTGTGCGCACCTTTAGCAGAATACATTTTATCCACTGGAGAGTCAGAGCCTGCACGCATTTATTATAAGCTTATTCAAAAGGACAAGGTACGGTAGGGGAGATGGGTGTGAATCAACAAGAGTTTCTGAATAGATTGAAGAAGAATGATGAAAATATTGAAAAACTATTGCGTCTGAAGATTCCCGTTTCATAAACGGGGTCGTGATCGCCGCCGGTGGCGACTGGACGGCGTATTAATTTTCCATGAGGAATGGTTTATCAGGCTCCGTGTCTACTGAGATGATAAAGACTACATAAAGCAATATGATAGCCCGCCCTTCAGCCCGTTCTCCATGCCCTTCGTTCCAGGTACTGCCCCTATTTGGGAGCAGATATAGAGATTTGCAATCCGCAAAATAAAAAAGTCCCTTGGCTAAGGGGCTTTTTCGATACCCCAAGCTTTATGGTTATTTAATCGGCAACAGGCAAGCAAGACTGAAAGGGATACGTCCCCGAAACGCCAGCTTGAGTTTTATATATGGCTGTCTTCGGCTGACGGCTGATCGGCGGCGCAACGAACAGTTGGAACGGCGGTTACAGCAAATGTCCAAGCGGCGAATTCATGTTCTACTATATGGCTATATGGAATAATCTATGTATATGGACCTCCGTCCAACAAATAGTTCGATATGCAGGCTTGGTCGGTAGAACGTATAGCAGAGCTGTACTATTACACATTTGTCAACAAGAAGCCGGTAACGGTATTACCTTGATGCAAACGGCAAACCCATCATGTGCGGTGTGAATACGGCTGTTGCAACACTTGAAGATCTGGGCCAATTCTGGATTTCGGACGGAGAGGAGAGTGTAGTCAACCGGATACTTGGAGCTTCGACTGGCGAAATTCAAGCGCTTATCAACAAAAACGAGTGGACGAGCTACAATGTGGCAGATGAATACTCCTACGATCCTACAAAAAAAATTAATTTGCAGATTAGAGTAAGGTGACGCTGTACCAGAACGATAAACTCGTTTGGGGTCAGTAGCCTTAAAGCCTGACGGAGCGGCACTCGTATGGGTGCCGCTCTTTTCAAACTTAAAGGAGGAAAGCGGCATGAAGGTGGAAAATAGTAGTAGTATTTGGTTCAAACGTTCCAAATGGCTGCCTGTCGTCATGGCATGCACGATTATAGTAGGGGGGGCTCTATCGGGTCCAACTGTAGTTCACGGTCAAACGGCAAAGACCGTTACCATTAAAGTTGATACATCCAAGGATCGTAAGCCTATTAGCCCTTATATTTACGGTACGAATCAGGAGTTGGCAGGCGATGAGAATCTGACTGCCAGACGACTTGGTGGCAATCGAATGACCGGATATAACTGGGAAAACAATATGTCCAATGCAGGAAGCGATTGGGAGCAATCCAGCGATAACTATTTATGCGACAATGGCGGTCTGACAAAAGCTGAATGTGAAAAGCCGGGGGCGGTGACGACTTCGTTTCATGATCAATCGCTGAAGCTAGGCACTTATTCTTTAGTTACGCTGCCGATGGCCGGTTATGTGGCCAAGGATGGAAATGGAAGTGTGCAGGAAAGCGAAAAGGCTCCTTCCGCTCGTTGGAATCAGGTCGTAAACGCTAAAAATGCGCCGTTTCAACTGCAGCCTGATCTGAATGACAATCAGGTTTATGCGGATGAATTCGTCAACTTTTTAGTGAAAAAGTACGGCGCTGCTTCAACAAAGACGGGTGTGAAAGGATATGCGCTTGACAATGAACCCGCTCTCTGGTCGCATACGCATCCACGCATTCATGGTGAAAATGTCGGAGCGAAAGAGTTGGTAGATCGGTCGGTAAGTTTATCCAAATCTGTCAAATCGGTTGACGCGGGTGCGGAAATTTTTGGGCCGGTTCTTTACGGTTTTGGCGCCTATAAAGATCTTCAAACTGCACCTGATTGGAACTCTGTAAAAGGAAACTACAGCTGGTTCGTGGACTATTACCTGGATCAAATGCGTCTCAGCTCGCAAGCCGAAGGCAAGAGATTGCTGGATGTTTTCGATGTACACTGGTATCCCGAAGCGATGGGCGGAGGCATACGAATTACGAATGAGGTAGGCAACGACGAAACGAAGAAAGCCAGAATGCAGGCGCCTCGTACTTTGTGGGATCCGACCTACAAGGAAGATAGCTGGATCGCTCAATGGAACAGCGAATTCTTGCCTTTACTGCCTCGATTGAAGCAGTCGGTGGATAAGTATTACCCGGGAACCAAGCTGGCTTTGACCGAGTATAGCTATGGCGGCGAAAATGATATTTCCGGCGGTATCGCTATGACCGATGTGCTGGGCATCTTGGGCAAAAACGATGTTTATATGGCAAACTACTGGAAGTTAAAGGATGGTGCCAACAACTACGTTAGTGCCGCTTACAAGCTTTACCGCAATTATGACGGAAAAAGCTCTACTTTCGGTGATATCAGCGTTAATGTGCAAACGTCGGATATTGTCAATAGCTCGGTGCATGCTTCCGTAACGGATGCATCCTACAAAGAACTGCACCTCGTTGTCATGAATAAAAGCATGGACAGTGCATTCGACGCCCAATTCGATCTTTCCGGCGAGACGACTTACGGTTCCGGTAAAGTATGGGGCTTCGACAAAAATAGCTCGCAAATTAAGGAAGCAGCGCCAATTACGCAAATTTCAGGCAACCGCTTTACCTATACAGTACCGCCTTTGACGGCTTATCACATCGTGTTGACTGCCGGCAATGATACGTCTGTGCCACCTGGGGAAGGTCCTGAAAGCTTTGCGCTGAGAGCTGAGGCTGGCGATGGGAAAGTCGATTTGTCCTGGGACGCTTCCAGCGGAGTTGTAGGTTACAGTGTACAGCGGGCAACGTATGAAAACGGTCCTTTTACTGCTGTAGCATCCAACTTGATCGAAACGTCTTATACGGATACTAACGTAACGAACGGCACTTTTTACTATTATAAAGTAACCGCAAAAACAAATGCGGGAACGAGCGAATCCAATGTCTTGAAAGCGGTTCCGAGGACGCCTGTAGACGGTCCTGTTCGCTATGAAGCCGAAGATGGCACGCTGAAGGGAACCATTGTGGAATCCAGCGGGACCGGCTTCTCAGGTACTGGTTATGTAACTAATTTCCACAATGCAGGGGATTCCCTGACGATGACGATTCAGGCTCCAACGGCAGGCTTGTACAATCTTACAATCGGCTACCGTTCTCCTCATGATGACAAACGCACGAATTTCTCTTTAAACGGCAAAGCGTCTGGCGAGCTGGTACTTTGGAAATCGGCTGATTTTAAAGAAACTTCCGGTGGTAAGGTTCTGTTGAATGCAGGGGCGAATACGATTGGTTTTGAAACAGGCTGGGGCTGGTACGATATCGACTACGTCAAGCTGGAGCCTGCTGCTGACCGTCCACCGCATGCGGTAACCAAAACGCTCATCAATCCGAATGCGACGGTAGAAGCAAAAGCATTGATGAACTACCTGGTTGATCAATACGGGAAGAATATGCTTTCCGGTCAAGAGGATATGCCCGAAATTGATTGGCTTCAAGCAAATGTAGGTAAAAAGCCGGCTATTGCGGCGCTTGACCTGATTGACTATTCGCCAAGCAGAGCGGAACACGGTCTTAGTTCCACAGAGACGGAAAAGGCGATTGAATGGGATAAGCAAGGGGGCATCGTTACCTTTGCATGGCACTGGAACGCGCCGAAAGGTCTTATCGATACGCAAGGAAAAGAATGGTGGAGAGGCTTCTATGCCGATTCGACTACATTCGATATAGAATATGCGATGAATAATCCAGAGTCCGAAGATTATAAATTGCTTATTCGCGACATCGATGTGATTGCAGGGCAATTGAAGAAGTTGCAGGATGCGAAAGTTCCTGTCCTGTTCCGTCCTTTGCACGAAGCGGAAGGCAAATGGTTCTGGTGGGGCGCTAAAGGTCCTGAGCCTGTTAAAAAATTGTATATTTTAATGCACGACCGTTTGACTAATGTGCACAAATTGAACAATCTGATTTGGGTTTGGAATTCTGTTGCTCCGGATTGGTATCCGGGAGACGAGTATGTGGATATTTTGAGCTTTGACTCTTATCCGCAAGCAGGCGACTACAGTCCGCAAATTGCAAAATATGAAGACCTTGTTACATTGGGCAAGGACAAAAAGTTAGTTGCCATGAGCGAAAACGGACCTATCCCGGATCCTGATTTGATGAAGGCGTATCAAGCCCATTGGAGCTGGTTTGCTACATGGTATGGGGATTTTCTGAGAGACGGCAAACAAAACAGCCTTGAGCATCTGAAAAAAGTGTATAATCATCCGAACGTCATTACGCTTGAAAAGCTCCCGACTAACTTAAAAACGTATGGCATTACCGAACAGCCGTCAGTACCGGGCAGCTTCACGCTGAACGCAGCGGGCGAAACGGCGAAAGTAAAGCTGAGCTGGACAGCATCGGCGAATGCGGTAAGCTATGAAGTGAAGCGTTCGACGGCTGAAAACGGCGCGTTCGCCACAGTAGCGAGCGATGTATACGGAAGCAGCTACACCGACACAGCCGTAACGGCAGACACGACGTACTACTACCAAGTCGTAGCGAAGAACAATGCAGGACAATCGGTTTCGAACACGGCTAGCGCAGCGCCGAAAGCGGATGCTCAGGAGCCGCCAAAGGGACTGTTGCTCCAGTATCACGCAGCGGATACCAATGTGAACGACAATCAATTGAAGCCGTATTTCCAAATTTTAAACAAAGGTACAAACTCCGTACCGATCAACGAGTTGAAAATTCGCTACTACTACACGATCGACGGCGACCGCGCGCAGACATTCAACTGCGACTATGCGACGCTGAGCTGCTCGAAGCTGAATGGCAAGCTGGTTAAAATGGATAAATCTGTAACAGGTGCTGATTATTATTTGGAAGTCAGCTTCAACTCGAATGCAGGCGTGTTAGCACCTGGAGGAAGCACGGGCGAAATTCAAACCCGTATTCATAAAACAGACTGGTCGAACTATAACGAAAGTGACGATTACTCGTATAAAGGTACGCAAACTTCATATGCTGATCATACAAAAGCCACGTTGTATCATAATGGCGTACTTGTTTGGGGAACCGAACCGACAGCTAATTAAGACAAGCGTCCGTTATACGGCAACATGTGAATCAACCGATTATTTGCCAAGAGAGGGGGGGCATTACGTTCTTCTCTTGGTCTAAGCCACCAGTTTCTATGGAGAGTCTTCAAGATCATATGCAATTAGACTAGGCCAATCTTAAGGGATTGGTCTTTTCTTATTGATTATTTTGTAAAAAAAGAAATGATTTGTTTATTTTCATCATTCTTGTAACACATCAAGAATTATAATTTCTTTAGAGTTGGTGGGAAGGAGGATAGGCTTTTAAGATGAATAACCATGTATGATTTAAAGCAGTTGGCTCAGTGGATGAAGGGACGACTATCAGAAGGGACTTGCTAAAAGTTTAACAAAGGAGCTAAAACCACTTGTTTGAAAGGAGTTCGTAGGTATTGAAATAGTTTTATAGAGGGGCTGACCTGTTGTGTACCTCATGCTCAAAGGACATAAGGTAGTGTTGCATTTTTTGGAAAAAATTTATCTTGTTTTTTTTATTAGACGATCCAAAACCAAACCAATAAGATACCAGAAACCTAGTGTAGTCAAGTATACAACTACTATTGAAATATCTGCTTCTCGTACAAATCGAAATGATTCGTAAATCCAAACCAACGGACTAATAATAGCCAATAGTATATTGTAGTCGTCGTATCCT
This sequence comes from Paenibacillus sp. RC21, assembly GCF_044907935.1. NCBI lineage: Bacteria > Bacillati > Bacillota > Bacilli > Caryophanales > Paenibacillaceae > Paenibacillus > Paenibacillus sp. RC21. The sequence continues at coordinate 58,278 of NZ_JBIYCS010000004.1, read as the reverse complement.
GAAATGTTTACAATAATTACTAAAATTGAGATTAGGACCAACCAAAAGCGAAATGATTTCATTGACCATACCTCCAAACAAATATTTACAGTTAACATAACATATAGTCGTCGTAGTTGCAAAAAATAATACAACTAAATATATACTTACTTCTTGGATAGTATGAGTTAATTTTCATTAAACATGAAAGAAGGTCAAGTGATGAAAATAAATAAGACGGTTGTAACAATCGGGACTACCATTCTCTTAATTTCCTCTCTTGAATGAATCCGAGAGAGCCCTTTTTCCATGAAATCATCAAAATTTGTAATGAATGAAGAGTTTGAATGTTGGAAAAGGGAGGTATTTCAAACCCAAAATATTTCGGGAATCGTAAAAAAAGACTTCTTTCTAAGGCATCATCAATTAAAGTGACTATATAGACCATATATTTCACTATTTACGTGATTTTGTATTGAAATGAATTTCCTAAAGGATAGAGTTTACATATAAAATATCACTTATGATATGTCCAAAACTAATTGAGGGGGACTGACATGGACACACACCTACGATCCGCTCAAAGATAGAGACAGAATTGAAGCAAAGGGGCTATAGCTTTAGCAGTTTTAGTAAAATCTCCGGTATTAACCGTGGCACATTTAGCGCCATGCTGAACAGCAACCCGCCCAAGCCGATCTCCGTTCGGCAGATGGACTTGATTACTAAGGCGTTAGGGTATCCGGAAGGCTGGCTGTATGAGTTGTACATAGATGAATGCTTTTACGAAGGAAAAGGGCACTGGAAACGGATTAAGCCGTTTCTGTTGCGTTGTGTGGAATTAGGAAGACAGGACTTCGTTCAAAAGGTATTGTGGAGGCTAACAGAGGACTTGTCCTATGTTCCAACCATATTTGAGCTTGCAGAAGAATTATATTCCGAAGGCAGAGAAAAGGAAGCGATCCCTTTTTATGAATGTGTAATCGAAAATGAAAAATATCGTCATTCGGAGCGGTTGGCTATAAGCCAATATAAAAGATTTAAAGCTTATGCAATGTCTGATTTGGAAAAGAGTCTTGAGTTAGTATTGGAATTTACACCTTATCGTAATTTGCTTCCTGAGCATTATCAGTTGGAGGCGATTCATAAGATCACAAATATATATTTTTACTTACACAAATGGGATGAGGTAGAGAAGTATGGTCATGAATTAAAGAAACTGGCTAATGTAATCTATATGGATCAGCAAATAAGGAAGGAAAAAAGAAGAGCAGATCATTGCTCACGTGCAGAAAGGCACTTGGTATTTTACTACGGTTATGGATTCCTTTCTGTCTCAACAGCTTTACAAAAGAAAGGATATATTAAGGAGGCAAAGGCAGAGCTTGAGGGCTATGCAGATTTAGGCTGGTTTAAAGGGCTTGATATAGAAGGTGAAGCAGATGTAGAGCATCCTAAAAGGGCAAAAGGACACCCTTAATTATCATTATCCAAGCAAAGAAATTGGTTTAAGCCACCAGTTTCTATGGAGAGTCTTCAAAATCATATGCAATCAGATTAGGCCAATCATAAGGGATTGGTCTTTTATTGATTATTTTGTAAAAAAAGAAATGATATGTTTATTTTTATCGTTCTTGTAACACATCAAGAATTACAATGTAATTAATTAGAAGAAAGGAGGTTGGGAAATGAAGAGTTAATATCGTGAGAACAGCAAAAGCGTAGTCACAGACATAGAACAAGGCATTTAGTAGCTTAGAAAGAAGACTATTAAAGAGGAGAAATGACAAATGAAAAAAGCCATCTTAGCATTATCAATTTCTGCGTTAGCTTTATCTTTAGGGGGAGTAGCCTCCGCTTCACAGGTAAGTTCAACGACATCAGCTGTAACTCCAGCGACAGTTACGGTAACCTTTAGTCCTGCCAACGGAGAAAAGCCACCTATTAAACCACAAGACGTAGACGTACCTCTGGGTATGGGAAGTGAATACTACATGGAAGGCTCAAACTGGATGCTTTTGTATGGAAGTAACGTTATTAAGCTCACTGGTAATAAAGTTACAGTTATTGGATATGGTACAGCCCAAGTGGAAGCATATAAGTCTAATGGTGCTAAGTTGGGAGTCTATACTTTTATTGTGAAAAGATAAGTTAATGAAGAAAGTGAAAGTATATTTCACTTTCTTCACCAAGGCTGTCGAGGTTCCTCGACAGCTTTTTTATGAACTTATCGGTAAGCTGATCTCTAGATCAGAGAAATACTCCTTTATTGGGTTACCTTCCTTGTCCAATTTAAACTGACTTTTATTCCCTTCTTTAAAAATGTATTTATAAACTTTAATAGTAATAACTTTTGGAGGGGATATAAAGGGTTCAAACTGAGAATCAGTCATTAGAACATTACCGTCTGTTGCACTCCAACCTTTACCTCCAATTTGTTTTAATTCATTTCCCTTATCATCATAAAGTTCATAGTTTAGAAAAGGTAAAGTAGAGATTTTTAAGGTTTTTGGTAATTCGATTCTTGTAGTTATATTAGTTGTAATTGGGGTCAGCTCAATCTTTTCCAATGTATAATGAATTTTCTCATACTGGCGCTTAAGGTCAGGTGTCTGTACTATATTTTTTTTAGTATTCTTCTCGATAGGGATAATGATTTTGAAGGGTTGTTGAATCCCAGACACGGGCATGGAAAGTGTTAAATCAAACTTATCTGGAAAAGATTTTCCTCCTTGGTTACGTAAATCCGAAAATTGTATAATTGTTGAATTTGAATTTTTTCCAGGTATCATATAAGGATCAATGGAGTTGCTTGTGTTAGCAGGTGCATAAGAGTTTATTTCTTCTCCATTAATAGTAAGTATTACATCGTTGATCAGTGATGATACCGTTTCATTTGTAAATCTTTTATCAGTGGTTTGTCGTTCTAAGGCAATGGATACACGTGTTCCATCAAACATGACCTCCGGTACGCTGAGAGTCAGGCCATCGTGAGTGTCACTAAGATTTGGTTTTGATAGTAGCCCTTTTTCGTCCGCTGTTTGTAAACCAAGATCACCAGCTAGCTGGAATATAGAATTCATACCTGGAATTTGTTTTAAGGAGGCAGCCATTGTCGGAGAAATGAAGCCAGTACCAACCACCAGCATAAATGTCATTGCAAGCGTAATAGAAGTCACAATAATTGTATTACGTGTCCTTTTTGGTCGAATGTTAGATCGCTTATAGCGTCTTGTACCTACTTTCTCAAAGCGTTCCATCGTTTTATCAATTAAATCAACTTGTATTGGAGTATCCCGAATAAGCTCTTGTAAATGCCCGATTTCTTTATCTTCCGGTTTTAAAGGAATGTTCATACTTTTTTCCTCCCTTTTCCTTTTGGTGAATTAGTTTTTTACGGAGTCGCTCATATTTTTTTCGGATGGTCGATGGTTTTAGTTCCATAATTGTAGCAATTTCTTCATAGCTGTATTCTTCCAGTGAGCGTAACAATAAGATTTGTCGCTCTTCTAACGTTAGCTGATCCATTAACTCGTGAATTAAATCTGTATATTCGTGTATTGGTTGTTGCTTCAGTTTCAATTTATACTGGATGAAGGATTTAAACGTTCTAGTGTTTCTTTTTAATAAGTCATTACAATGATTTTGAGCAATTTTGTAAAGCCAAGCTGAAAAAGAAACTGTTGGTACGAACTGATGGATGTACTCAAGCCCTTTGATGAATATTTCTTGAGCAGCATCCTCCGCTTCTTCCTGATTTTTAAGTAAATAGTAGCAATATAAAAAGATCTGTTGTTGATAACGCCGTATGATATGTGTGTATGCTTGTTTGTCGCCCGTTTGTACTTGTTCTATTACAAGGCTGATATCTGCATCTTGCTTATTTGCATGTGGTTTTTCCATTAACTTCCCTCCTTTCTGCCTATATAACTGAAAAAGGGATGCATTTGTGACATTCAAATAAAAAAACTTGAAGACTGCTTTTAATGCTTCCCTTCATGTATTTCATTCAATTTTTCAATTATCATGGGATTCGTTTAAAAAAGACTTCTTTTTAAGGCATCATAAATTAAAGTCAGCATATAAACCATTTATTTCTCTTTTTTCACACTATTGTATTATTTTAAGATTACTTAGGGGACGTATTTTATATAAAAAGAAACATTATTCATATGATTGAAACTTATTGAGGGGGATTGACATGGAACATACACCTACGATCCGCTCAAAGATAGAGACAGAATTGAAGCAAAGGGGCTATAGCTTTAGCAGCTTCAGTAAAATATCTGGAATTAACCGCGGCACATTCAGCGCTATGCTGAACAGCAACCCGCCCAAGCCGATCTCCGTTCGGCAGATGGACCTGATTACCAAGGCATTGGGATATCCCGAGGGATGGCTGTATGAGTTGTACATAGATGAATGCTTTTACGAAGGAAAAGGACACTGGAAACGGATTAAGCCGTTTCTGTTGCGTTGTGTAGAGTTAGGAAAACGGGACTTCATCCAAAAGGTATTGTCGAGGCTAACAGAGGACTTGTCCTATGTGCCGACCATATTTGAACTTGCAGAAGAACTGCATAAAGCAGGTAAGGAAAAGGAGGCCGTTCCCTTTTACGAGTGTGTAATAGAGAATGAAAGGTATTACCATTCAGAGCGGTTGGCAATCAGCCAATATAGATTGTTTCGTATACAATTAGGTACAAACGCGGAGGAGAATTTAAAGCTAACTATTCAATTCTCACCTTTTCTATATCGTTTACCTGAGGCGTATCAGTTGGATGCACTATTGCAAATGGCTAATATTTATTCTTCTTTGCATAAATGGAGCCAAACTATTTTTCACAGTCAGAAATTGCTGGAACTCGCAACTCGTATATATGAATATAGAAAAGCCCAAGATTATAAAAAATATGATGAGCTTGAGCCATACTCTAGTGAACGTTCATTAGTGGTATATTATGGACAAGCACTATTAATGCAAGCTTATTCTCTACAGAAGCAAGAATTGTATCAGGAGGCTAAAGAAATGGTTTCCCGATATGCTGATCTAAGTTGGTTTAGAGGTTTGGACGAGATTGGCCAACGAGAAGTTGAAAAAATAAAAATGTATGCTACAGCTAATGGATATGTACTAGATTTATTAATGGGGGACAACAGGAATTTGGGGGATTATATTTTACTGCTAGAGGAAAACGAGCAAGAAATATTGCCAGGCATTCTCACATTATTAGAGGTGGCTAATAAACAGTTTTTAAATATAGACTATATATTAAATCATTTCAGTGATTACATTCGAAAATTTTCTGAAAATGAAGATGCTTTATATATGGATGATTACTGCAATTTCAACTTACAACTTTCCATTTATCGATTCAATTCTAAAAATTATACTTTAGGAATTGATACAATTCTTAGGAATTTAGAGCTTGCAACGTTATTGAATAATTCAAATGTATTTGCACAATCTATTATTTTATTTGAGAAGTACAAGGGTTTTGCTACAAAGAAACAATATGCTGAATTTACAGTTCATAAGAAGAAATTTGAAAAGGATTTTAATTTTGTGTTCTAATAGATGCCTCAACAATAAGGGAACATGTATCGTTCGAAAGTATCTGAGCAGTCTCAAAGCATCCTCACAGTTAAATGATAAGGCTTACTATATCAAGTCCATCACGCTATTGTTTGAGAAATATAAGGATCATTCGACCGAAGAACAACGGACAGAATATGAAAAAGTGATAAAAGCAGTGGAAAATAACATCAACCAAATGACTTCTTAGAACATAAAAGGGCTATGTAACCTACTACTAAGGTAGAGTAACATAGCCCTTTTGAAATATTATGTTCATGACCAATCGGGAAAAAAATCATTTTTTTCGTTATTCGCTGGACTTATCGGGGTTGCTTGCTGTAAGCCCGCTTTCTGAAGAGGTGAACAGTTCCTTCAATATTCGATATGCCTTATTTTGATCGGCTTCATTCTGCTGGGAGAGTAAATGAACACATTCCCATATCCAGGGCTGACTTTTGAGTTCTTCATATGGATTGAAGTCAAAAAATGCGAATACGTTTATTCCCAAGGCTTCGGCTATTTTCTCTAGTGTTTTGATCTGTACATTGACCTCACCACGCTCCAACTTGCCGATATAGGAACCTGTTGAATCAGATGCTTCTGCAAGCTGTTCTTGTGTAATATCACGCAATTTTCGAAATTGGCGGATTTTTACTCCTATGAGTTTTGTTGTTTCCATAGACATCCACACTCCTATAGTATGAGTGTAGACAAAGGTAGATCAAGCGTGGAGGTAATTGCATTACCTAAATAGTATAATATTAAGTCCTTGTAAAGACTATTAAACACACATTAAATTCCAATATATATTAAAACGGTGTAAAAAAAGGGGTTGACCATCATCCAGTTTATTCATATAATTTCTAGTATATTGTAATTGTTTGTCGAGGAGGGTGATTTTTTTAAATCATCTGAATACGCCGGGAGGTGTTTTTATTGGAAAATGCAACCACGATTCGTTCGGAGATTGAGAAAGAATTAAAACTTGGTGGTTACACTTTTAATAGTTTTGGACAAGCTACGGGTCTTAATCGGGGCATATTTAGTGCTATGCTTAACGGAAATCCGCCTAAACCTATCTCTGTAAGACAAATGGACTTAATTACTAAAGCGTTTAACTATCCAGAGGACTGGTTGTATGACCTTTACGTAGATGAATGCTTTTACGATGGAAGACCTCATTGGAAAAGAGTTAAGCCATTCCTGATTCGTTGTGTTGAAGTGGGGAACTTGCGGTGTGTGGAGAAAGTGCTTTCACGCCTAATGGAGGATCTTAACCACATACCAACGATCTTTGCTTTGGCAGAGGAACTGTATGAGGAAGGGAAGCTGCAAGAAGCAGTTCCTTTCTATGAATGTGTCATTGAAAATGAGAAGTACCAACATTCCGAGAGGTTGGCCATCAGTCACTATAAATTGTTTGTAGCTTCAATAGGTCAAGATTTGGAGAGGAATTTGGAATCAGTATTGAGATTCATTCCCTACCGTAATCGTTTACCTGAAAATTATCATTTAGATGCTTTACTAAAACTCGCTAACATATACTTCAACCTACACCAGTGGAAAGAGGTCGAAAGGTATGCTGACGAACTACAAAGTCTTGCAACAATAGTATACAAAAATGAAGTTCAGAAGAGAGAAAAATTCAGTAAATTTAAATCATTAGAAACTGAAAGACCAATTGTTGTTTACTATGGACAAGGTTATTTGATGAAGGGAATCGCATTGGAAAAACAAGAAAGATATGAGGAAGCCATGAAATATATTTCTGGCTACGCCGATTTGAGTTGGTTTGAAGATTTAGGGGAAATTGGGCAAAAAGAAGTGCGAAAGTTCACCCTTTGGGCAAATGCTAATCAACTTAACTTGAAAATTCTTATGGGCGATACAAGTAGTTTGCCAACGTATATTCAATTCCTGAAAAATAACCCACCTGAGATTTTGCTGGGTCTGTTAACGATAGTAGAGTCGGCTAACAAGCATGGTTTTTTAATTGAACATATTCTCCAACAGTTTTCTCATGAATTGGCCTCATTTAATAATGAGCTATCTATGGAAACCAGTTATTATAAACAATCATTTAGTTATCACACGTATGCTGATTTGTGTTATCAACTGGCAATATATATGTTTAATAACCTTTTCCATGAAAAAGGTATTTATTATGTTTTAAAAAGCTTGAAAAAATGTCTTGAAATCAATAACAAAGAAAAGTTTATGGTCTGCACAGCAATGTTTGAAAGATTTAGAGCGCAGGCAACAAAAGACCAAAAATCAGAGTATGAAAGTATCATGGAGGAGGTCTTGATAAATGCGAGTAAAAAACCTGAGATTCATTCTAATTATAGGGCTTTTTAGCTTCTTAGAATACTCTCATAACATTGTTGTGTTTGGACACGGAGTTGGAGGTTAACAGTTTTCATCAAAAACCAGTCCTAATGAGGGCTGGCTTTTTTGATTTATCCCGTTAAAGGGATGAAATGGGTTTTATTATATTATTAACCTGTAGGGAAGGTATCAGCTTGTAAACTAACTGTAAATACCATACCAAACAGGAGGTTTGTTGATGTGAAATTGCAAGAATTGGAGGACTGCATCGAAGAAAAGCGTAAGGAATTAAATGAATTGGCGAAAGAGGTGGGATTAAAGGATCGACGGGTGTTGACCAAGTCTATGGAGTTGGATCGGCTCCTTAATTTGTACAGCGATTGGAAATATAGCTACCACAAGCAAAGCATCTCCACAACTTCACCAGTGCGAGAGAAGCAACACGAGTTTGCCTTATCTTATTGATTTTCCAGCATCATGACCAGGCTTTATCTAACTTCACCTTGGCTTCTAATACATAGTGGGAATATAGACTTAAACAAAATAACCTCCCTCATCTCTCGTACGCCGCTCTATACAACGCTGTTCGTACGGTTTATTGTTCTGCGTCATCAGAGCGGAAGCCATGTAGAACTATAAAATGTATACAAAAACCTCCCGGTTCACGTTGAGTGTGACTGAGGAGGTTTTTGGCATTTACTGTTGAAGCTGGCGCAGTACGGTAATTTCGACACGGCGGTTTTTTTGTCGTCCGGCCTCGGTGGTATTATCGCCAACCGGTCGTGTATCGGCATAACCTGCGTATTGAAATTCTGTAGGAGATAATCCTTCTCTGTCTAGAAAGAATCGAAGCACGGATAGCGCCCGTGCCCCGGAAAGCTCCCAGTTGTCCTTGTAGGTCGAAGCGTTCGAAGAGCGTGTGAACGGAATATTGTCCGTATGGCCCTCGATGCTGATCGGCGTTTTCAAATCCCGGAACAGACTGGCCAGCTTGGATAACGTGTTTGCAGAGCCTTGCTTGAGTGCAGCCCTGCCCTGATCGAATAAAAAGCGGTCGTTCAGGGTGATGACAATACCACGTGGCTGATCGGATACGAAAATCTGACCTTGCAACTTATTATCCGAAATATATTGCTCAATGACGCTCATCAGATTTTGCAGTTCTTTTTCCTGCTTGCGAAATGCCTGCTCGCGTTCGGTCAGTTTGGTCGGTCCGGCTGCTTTGTTATCGGATGAAGGTTGCTTGGTTGTGGGCGGATTCTTGCTTGTGTATCGATCCGCCGTACCTGTAATGCCTGAACCTTGCTCCAAAATAGAATCGCCTTTATGGAACGTATCCTGTAGGGATTGAACAACGACATCGTATTTTTTCGCATCCAGGCTGCTCATAGCGTACATCACAACGAAAAAAATGAGCAGCAGTGTGATTAGATCGGCATAGGTAATCATCCAGCGGTCACGATGGTCTCCGCCTCCTTGATGTTGGCGGCGCTTAGCGCGCGCTCTCATGGAAGTCCTCCTTTGGAGCAGCGTCCTCTGAACGTGAGCGACGAGGCGGCTTAGACTCCAGATTTTGCTCTGAACGGATAAAGAACTCCAGTTTTTTGCGTACAAGCTTCGGATTCTCTCCGTTTTGAATGGCGAGAATGCCTTGCAGCAGTAAATCCATCGTGACCATTTCACTTTCGCTGCATGCTCTGATCTTGGATGCGATGGGCAGGAAAATCAGATTGGCGCTGGCAACGCCGTATAGTGTGGCGATAAAAGCGACAGCAATGGACGGTCCAAGCGCTGTCGGCTCGGTCAGGCTGCCGAGTACATGGATCAGGCCCATCACAGTACCGATAATCCCCATCGTAGGGGCATAGCCGCCTGCGGATTCAAATATTTTGGCATATCCTTCGTACTTATGCTCAATGGTATCTAACTCGAGTTCCAGAATTTGTTTAATTTGTTCCTGCTCGGTTCCGTCAATGACCAGTTGAAGACCTTCGCGCAGAAATGCATTCGGATGCTCTGAGGAAATACGCTCCAGCGCAAGCACTCCGGATCGGCGTGAGGTGGCTGCCATGGAAACCAAATCTTCAATATATTGCTCGGAGAGGTCGTTTTCACGGCTAAACGCCATCCGAAGGGCAGCTGGTATGGTTTTCAGCTTGGAGGCGGGATAGCTGATAACAACTGCTGCGAGCGTTCCGCCAAACACAATCAGAGCCGATGTACCCTGAAGCAGCCCTGTAAATTGTCCGCCTTCCCATAAGAAGCCACCGATTAATGCTATGATTCCGGCGATGATGCCCAACACGATGGTGATATCCAAAATTTAATTCACTCCTATTCAAGACTTATCGTTTGCATCCAAGGAAAGAAAGAGGTATAATACGGGAACAAACATTCCTATCCAACCATATTTCCCAAGTATCATTGCTCGGGAAATATCGACATAGGTTTACAGGTAAAGACGTTTCAGCTCGACTGTTGTAGAAACATGATGTTTCCATTTTAGACGATAAGGGTGATGCAGGGCAATGAGTGATATCGTTGTTAGCGATAAGACTTTTGAAATTCAGTCGGAATTCCAACCTCAAGGCGATCAGCCTCATGCCATTCTTGAACTGGTAGAGGGGATTACAAAAGGAAAAAAGCATCAAACACTGTTGGGTGCTACGGGAACGGGTAAGACGTTTACCATCGCACAGACGATTGCCAAATTGAATCGGCCTACTCTGGTTATTGCGCATAACAAGACTTTGGCTGCCCAACTGGCGAGTGAGTTTAAGGATTTTTTTCCGAATAACTCAGTCGATTATTTTGTCAGTTACTATGATTACTACCAACCGGAAGCATACATTCCGTCTTCCGATACGTATATTGAGAAGGATTCCAGCATCAACGAGGAGATTGATAAACTTCGCCACTCAGCCACAAGCTCTCTGTTTGAGCGTCGTGACGTTATTATTGTAGCGAGTGTCTCCTGCATTTATGGTCTGGGTTCCCCGAAAGAATATTCAAGCCTGCTGCTCTCGCTTAGAGTCGGCATGGAGAAACCCCGCAATCAGATTTTGTCCCGCTTGGTCGATATTCAATATCAGCGGAACGATATCAACTTCGTGCGGGGTACTTTCCGTGTACGGGGGGATGTTGTTGAAATATTCCCGGCTTCCCATGGGGAACACGCTATACGGGTAGAACTGTTCGGGGATGAAATTGAACGGATCACCGAGATTAATGTGCTTACGGGTGAATTGATCGGTGAACGTGATCATATTGCCATTTTCCCTGCATCTCACTTCGTTACTCATGAGGATACGATGAAGATAGCACTGGTCAACATTGAACGTGAGCTTGAAGAGCGGTTAGTGGAGCTGAAGGAACAAGGGAAGCTGCTGGAGGCACAACGTTTGGAGCAACGTACCCGCTATGATATCGAGATGATGAAAGAGGTTGGTTTTTGTTCCGGCGTCGAGAACTACTCAGGTCCACTGACATTCCGCGAGCGGGGGGCGACACCGTATACGTTGATGGATTATTTTCCGGATGATATGCTGATCGTGATTGATGAGTCTCATGTTACGTTGCCGCAGATTCGGGCGATGTATAATGGTGACCAGGCGCGTAAGAATGTACTGGTGGACCATGGTTTCCGTCTGCCATCTGCGTTGGATAACCGCCCGCTGAAGTTTGAAGAGTTCGAGGACAAGGTGAGTCAGATCGTCTACGTATCAGCTACACCAGGCCCCTATGAGCTGGAGAAATGCGAAACGACTGTACAACAGATCATCCGACCTACAGGCCTGCTTGATCCCATCATCGAGGTTCGTCCAAGCAAGGGACAGATCGACGATCTCATTAGCGAGATACGGCTTCGTATGGAGCGTGAGGAGCGGGTACTGGTCACCACGCTTACCAAGAAGATGTCTGAGGATCTGACCGACTATTTAAAAGAAGTGGGTATCAAGGTCCGGTATATGCATTCAGACATTAAGACACTGGAGCGGATGGCGATTTTACGGGACCTCCGCTTGGGTACCTTTGATGTACTGATTGGGATCAACCTGTTGCGGGAAGGACTGGATTTGCCAGAAGTATCACTGGTGACGATTTTGGATGCGGACAAGGAAGGTTTCCTGCGTTCCGAACGTTCGCTCATTCAAACCATTGGACGGGCAGCACGGAATAGCGATGGTCGTGTTATTATGTACGGTGACAAAATTACGGATTCTATGGATAAAGCGATAAAAGAAACCGAACGCCGCCGTGCGATTCAAATTCAGTATAATGAAGACCATGGCATTACCCCGCAAACGATTCGTAAAAAGATTCGTGATGTCATTGAAGCGACCAAGGTGGCCGAGGCACGTAATGATTACCTTCCTGGCGAGACAGGTAAACTTTCCAAGAAGGAGCGTCAGTCGCTGATTCAGCGTTTGGAAGCGGAGATGAAGGATGCCGCCAAGAATCTTCAGTTCGAACGGGCTGCCGAGTTGCGTGACGCTTTGTTGGAGCTACGGGCTGACTAAGCTTTCAGGGGCGGCTAGTAGCGCGAACACATTGAAAATGAAATGGATGATTGCTTTTGAAAATAGAGAGGGCGGCCCATGCGGTCGTTCTCTTTGCGATATATCACTTGCATGGGGTATTCCATTGCAGTATAGCATGACGTGAACTATGGCTAAGGAGATGAAACATTTGGCGAATGAAAGCATCATCATCAAAGGCGCAAGGGCGCATAATCTCAAAAATATTGACGTGACTATCCCAAGGGACAAATTTGTCGTTCTCACGGGGCTAAGTGGCTCAGGTAAATCGTCACTGGCTTTCGATACGATCTATGCAGAAGGACAGCGGCGTTATGTGGAGTCTTTATCTGCGTATGCGCGTCAGTTCCTGGGACAGATGGAGAAGCCGGACGTGGATTCCATTGACGGACTGTCTCCTGCGATTTCCATTGACCAAAAGACTACGAGCCGTAATCCGCGTTCTACTGTCGGTACGGTTACAGAGATTTATGACTATTTGCGGCTGTTGTTTGCCCGAATTGGTCACCCTCATTGTCCTGAACATGGCATTGAAATTACATCACAAACGGTTGAACAAATGGTGGACCGCATTTTGCAATACCCTGAAAAGACAAGGCTGCAGATTTTGGCCCCATTGGTTTCGGGACGCAAAGGTGAGCATAAAACGCTATTCTCGGATATTGCCAAGCAAGGCTTTGTACGGGTGCGTGTCAATGGGGAACTGCGTGAATTGTCCGAAAAGATCGAGCTGGAGAAAAACAAGAAGCATTCCATTGAAGTGGTTGTAGACCGGATCGTAGTGAAGGAGGATGTGCGTGCACGTCTGTCCGACTCTATTGAGACAGCATTGAACCTTTCAGGAGGTCAGTTGCTGGTGGACATGATGGGGCAAGAGGAGCTGCGCTTCAGTTCTAATTTTGCCTGCCCGATCTGTGGTTCCAGTATAGACGAGCTGTCGCCACGGATGTTTTCTTTTAACAGTCCGTTCGGTGCTTGCCCGGATTGTGACGGATTGGGCGTTAAAATGGTGGTCGACCCCGACCTGCTCATTCCTGATCCGGAGAAAAATGTAGAAGATGGAGCATTTCAGGCGTGGAGTGGAGGAACTTCCACCTATTATCCGCAATTTTTGCAGTCCGTATGCGAGCATTATAGTATTCCACAGAACATTCCTGTCAGCCAGCTGACCACGGAACAGATGAACACCATATTAAATGGAACGGGTGACCAGAAGATCCGATTCCGTTATGAAAATGATTTTGGACAACGCAAGGAAGCCTACGTGACCTTCGAGGGAATTATCCCGAATCTGGAGCGTCGTTATCGTGACACAGCTTCTGACGGTATCCGTGAATTTATTGAAGGATTTATGAGCGCAAAGCCGTGTAACACCTGTAAGGGACACCGTTTGAAGAAAGAAACTCTGGCGGTGACTATTCAGGAGCGTAACATTGCCTATGTAACTGATTTGTCCATCGGCGAAGCGTCTCAATTTTTCAAAACGCTGGTGTTGAGTGAGAAGGAACAGTCCATTGCCAATCTCATTTTTAAGGAAATTAACAGCCGTTTGGGATTTCTCGTTAATGTTGGATTGGAGTACCTGACCTTAAGTCGTGCAGCGGGCACGTTATCCGGTGGTGAGGCACAACGTATCCGGTTGGCGACACAGATCGGTTCCAGCCTGATGGGTGTACTGTATATTTTGGACGAGCCAAGCATCGGGTTGCATCAGCGGGATAATGACCGCCTGATTAGTGCATTGGAGCATATGCGGAATCTCGGGAATACGCTGATTGTGGTGGAGCATGACGAAGATACGATGATGGCGGCCGATTATATTATTGATATCGGTCCGGGGGCCGGAATCCACGGCGGAATGATCATGTCACAGGGGACTCCGCAGGAAGTCATGGAAGACCCGAATTCCTTAACCGGGCAATATTTGAGCGGACGCAAGTTCATTCCGGTCAATACCGAACGGCGCAAGCCTACGGATAAGTGGCTGGAGGTCCGCGGGGCCAAGGAGAACAATCTCAAAAATTTGAATGTTAAAATCCCGTTAGGTGTTTTCACGGCTGTTACTGGCGTATCCGGTTCTGGGAAGTCAACGCTGGTCAACGAAATTCTATACAAAACGCTGGCGCGCGATCTGAACCGGGCCAGAGTGCGTCCAGGTCAACATAAGGAAATTCGCGGGCTTGAAAATATCGATAAGGTCGTTGAGATTGATCAGTCTCCGATCGGCCGCACGCCGCGTTCAAATCCTGCAACCTATACCGGGGTATTTGATGATATTCGTGATTTATTTTCAAAAACAAATGAGGCCAAGGTCCGAGGCTACCAAAAAGGTCGCTTTAGCTTTAACATTAAGGGTGGTCGCTGCGAGGCTTGCAAGGGCGACGGCATTATAAAGATTGAAATGCACTTTCTGCCGGATGTATACGTTCCGTGTGAAGTATGCAAAGGTAAACGCTATAATCGGGAAACTCTTGAAGTGAAGTACAAAAGTAAAAGTATTGCCGATGTGCTGGAGATGACGGTAGAGGATGCGACAGAGTTTTTTGAAAATATTCCGAAGATTCATCGCAAGATTCAGACGCTGCTGGATGTAGGTTTGGGATATATCAAGCTGGGACAGCCTGCGACTACCTTGTCCGGGGGCGAAGCGCAGCGCGTGAAGCTGGCTTCCGAACTGTATCGTCGCAGCACGGGTAAGACGATTTACATTTTGGACGAGCCGACAACGGGGCTGCATGTTCATGATATTGACCGATTGCTGACGGTACTGCATCGTCTGGTAGATTCGGGAGAAACAGTACTGGTCATCGAGCATAATCTGGATGTGATTAAAACAGCCGATTATCTGATTGATTTGGGACCGGAAGGCGGTAGCGGCGGTGGAACGATTTTGGCTACTGGAACACCTGAGCAGCTCGTGAAGGTCGAAGAATCCTATACAGGACGGTATTTGAAGCCGATCCTTGAACGGGATACACAGCGCAGCCAGGCGCTTCAGACAGCCGATCTGTAGACGTCATTTAATGTAAGTTTTATAAGCCCCACACAGGTATGAAGGCAGAATACGAATTAGCGTATTCATTCCTTTGCCTTGGTGGGGCTTTATTTTGTAAAAAAAGAGAACTTTTATCCAAATCTTGCGTTAAAGCATGTGACACATAGTTTACCAAGCGCTGGAATAATAAATCTATACGTATATTCATCGGTAGAAAGTCTCTGAGCAGTCTCCATTTTGGAGTTTCAAATGTTTGGGCTCGGGCTTGAAGAGGTAAATATATAACTCATGATTGTATAGCATCGCATGAAGTTCCGTGCCCACGTGACAACCATTACAAGTTGAAGCGAAACCGTTTGTAGTCTTATCACATCTAAGGTTTTTAAAAACATCTCTGAGGTAAAGTCATGAAGGGAGCTGGAACGTTTGAAGGGAACGCGAAACGGGTTTCTACGAACACGTGTTTATTCATGGACAGCAGGAGTTGCTTTAGCGACATTGGTCATGGGGTTTAGCGCTATTCAGTCTTATGCATCCGAGGTGTCCGAAGCGGCCGTGCCCAAGCAAGCTGAGATTGAAACAAGCGCAGCGATTGGAAGCTTTGAGGATGAAGGGAACCCACACAATTATATTCAGCCCGCAGCGAATGGTGGATTTCTGGTACTGAACATCGAAGACAACACTGAGGCAAGCGTGGCGCATGTCACGTACGGCAAGCTGGACAGCTCGCTGGAGGGTGTGTGGAAGCATGAGCTGGATCTGAACGTGCAGTCTGGTGCAAGCAGTAGGGGAGTCCAGCGGGAGACGTCGGATGGTGGCTCGCTGTTGCTTATTGACTACACGAAGCCAGATGGGATACGGGAGTTACAGGCTTCACGGTTGAATGTGGACGGGAATGCCGTGTGGTCCAGAACATTACAAACGGATGGCTTGGCATCCCATGGACAAAACTCTCTTATAGGTTTGGAACCGCTTGCGGACGGCGGATTTCTTGTATCCTCTCTGAACCGGGATGAGCAAGCATTTACCGTACTCAAATACTCAGAAGCTGGTGAGGAGCTGTGGAATCGAACGAAGGACGGGGTGACTTCGGGTTGGTTGGTTGGCAATCACGATGGATATTATGCACTTATGAACAGTCCTCATGGCCCGGTAGGAGTACAGGCAGATGTGTACGGACGGGAAATCCGTAACATCAATTTTGACCTGGGCTCTGGTAAAGACATTGCAGAAGTACGCGAGTTGCCTGGCGGCCATATTGCCGTGACAGGGCTTAAAGGGAACAGCAAGCGTACACAGATTTTGAGCAACGGACTGCAATTGTTCGGTGATACAGAGGATTATCCGACTGACCGGGTATATCTGCCGGAGGAGCAGGTGTACGTTCGGTTTAGTGACCGATATGATCCGCTGGGAAGCACCACGAAGATGCATGGGATCACCATCACTGGCTTGA
Source organism: Paenibacillus sp. RC21 (assembly GCF_044907935.1). Lineage (NCBI taxonomy): Bacteria > Bacillati > Bacillota > Bacilli > Caryophanales > Paenibacillaceae > Paenibacillus > Paenibacillus sp. RC21. The sequence continues at coordinate 41,404 of NZ_JBIYCS010000004.1, read as the reverse complement.
AAGGAAACGGTGCGAAGGTTTGGGAAACCACTACCCATTACAAGGAAGACAATTCCTTCGGCATCCGATATGACACAGGACTCTTATACAAAATACCGACAGGCTATGCAGTGGTGACATTCACATCCGGTGGCGCTCATAAACCGGTAGTGCTTGATTTTGCGAAAATATGGATACCGGAATAATCCGGTGTCTTTTTTTTGAAAGCGCAGAAGATGACCTTTTGCAGCCATGTTTTGACCAAAAGGAAACAGCCTGCTTGTATGCGAGATACAAACAGGCTGCCTTGGAAGGCCTATTAGGTTAAGAGAACACATTATAGAAGAGCTTTACTTACAAGCCTCAGGAAGCGACGGTGCTGGACTGCAAAATAGCAGATAGCTTTTCCTGAAAAGTCGGAATGCCTACTCGTTGTACATACGCATAAAAAGTTTCATCGGCGTTTCGATTTTCTTTGTAAAACAGAATCAGTTCTGCCAACACAGGGCCGACCTGATCACCACGTACGCGGCCTTTGAGCGCTTTATTGAACTGGGCACCCGGTCCGAGCGCTCCGCCGACAGCAATATCGAACGCGTCGACCATGCCTTCGGGTGTCTTAATAAGCGAGCCTTGCAGACCGATGTCAGCAATATGCTTTTGTCCGCAGGAATTCGGGCAGCCGATGAAATGAATGCGCACTTTTTCATCCAGCTCTACGTGCTGATCCAAATACTCGGCAACGTCAATCGCCCGCTTTTTAGTCTCCACAATCGCCAGATTGCAGAATTCATTCCCGGTGCATGAAACTGTACGGCTCATAAAATGCTTGGGCTGTGGCGTCAGGCGCTGTAGCACAGGAGCCTGTAGTAATTCATCCACCTGGTCGTCCGGGACGCCGCTCAGCAAAATATTTTGTGACATGGTGGTACGAATCTGTCCATCACCATAGCGATCAGCCAGGTCGGCCAGCTCATGCAGCTCGTCAGCATCCAGACGGCCTACGGGCACGTTCAGGCCGACATAGTTTAGACCCTGCTGCGCTTGTGGATGCACGCCGTCAAAATAAGCTGCTTGCCAGCCGATCGTTTTATCTTCGCCCCGGCCGGGCATTTCGCCGATATACTCGGTGAGCTTGGCTAAAAACTTTTCCGGGCCCCAATCGGCGATGAGGAATTTCAGGCGAGCATGGTGCCGTTTTTCCCGATAGCCGTAATCACGGAAAATGGTGGTGACTGCAATAGAAACCTTCAAAACTTCATCAGGACGGACAAACAGGTCCAGCGATTGCGCCAAATGCGGCTTGGCGGATAAGCCCCCACCGACCATCGCATGGAAGCCGATGACTTCTTTCCCGTCGATCACTTTAGTGGCTGGCGTAAAGGACAAATCGTTAATTTCAGCCTGCGCGTTATTGTACGTATTACCGGAGATGGACATTTTGTATTTACGCGGCAGATTGGAGAAGTCCCGATTTAATACGAAAAAACGGTTGACTTCATCCACAATGTCTTTGGTGTCGACCAATTCATTCGGATCAATGCCTGCCAAAGGATTGCCAACAATTGTACGCGGGCAGTCGCCACAGGCTTCAAAGGAGTACAAATCGACTTTTTCCAGCCGCTCGAAAATATCAGGTAAGTCTTGAACCGTCAGCCAGTGAAACTGAATAGCCTGACGGGTGGTAACATCAACGAGACCGCGTCCGTACAGCGTGGCTATGTCCGCCAATGCATGTGCCTGCGCTGATGTCATGATACCTGTGTTGATGCGGACACGCATCATGAAATGGCCATCCTTGGGCTTTTGCTGATACACTCCGGCCCATTTGAAACGATCCATATCGTCCGCAGTGATCGAATCGAAGCCTGCGCTCGCATAGTTTTCGATAATGGTGCGTATGACGTCGAGGCCGTCCTTTTCCAGCTTAGCAAATTCGAATTTGTTCAGTTTATCGGGATGAGCGGTCCAGATTGGTTCGTAAGCCATCCTTTTAACCTCCTTCATAAGCGTTGTTTACAGGGATTCAAAGTTATACTTTTTATTTCCGACAATAGAACTAAGATATAATGTGATGGTATCATAGTTGGTTGTGCCCGTAAACGAAGTATTGGCCCAAACGCTATAACGATTATTTATCGTATTTGCTTATTTTTTTGATATAAGGATTTGGTAATTTTATAGTATAAATGACATGAGGGGTCATGTTGGCGGCAAACATAGCTTTTTTAGAAAAAGATAGGGCTAAAAGCGATTGTATGCGTGTCTCCTCTATGGTAGATTTGGACTAGCTGATAGAACAGGGTCATGTTAGAGAGGAAAAGGTGAACATATGCGTAAGATGGGGAAAAGGGCGGTCATACTGGCTTTGGGCAGCGCTTTGTGTGTATCTGGAACAGCAGGTGCAGCCAGCAGCGGAACCGCTTTGAAGGCAAAGGTCATTAACGGCGGAGTCTATGTCAATGTAGGCGATATGAATAAAGCATTAGGAACCAGCGGCGCGTATAACAGCGCAAATGGTACATATACGTTATCGGCTGATCGTGTGCCGCAGGTGGTTAAAAACGTATCTCCCTCTGTGGTAGGCATCATCGGCCGCTCAGCAACGGGACAAGCCGTGGCAGGCGGAGATCGGTACAACCTTGCTCACGGCACAGGGGTCATCATTCGGACAGATGGATGGATTGTCACGAATGCGCACGTCATTGAAGGATTAAATGATGCTGTGGTCGTGACATCGGACGGTAAATCCTACGGGATTACAGATAGCTACAGCGATCCGGTCAGTGACCTGGCGTTGGTTAAGATCAAAGCAAGCGGCCTCAAACCTGCTACCCTAGCAGGCTCGCCGAACAATCTCCAGGTGGGAGAGCAGGTAGTGGCTATCGGAACGCCTATCTCTTTTTCCCTGCGTAATTCGGCAACTTCGGGTGTCGTCAGCGGATTGAACCGTGGCGTCAACGCTGCCTATCGACTTATCCAAAGCGATACTGCGATCAATCCTGGTAACAGTGGCGGTCCGCTTGTAAACCTCAAGGGTGAGGTAATCGGGATCAATACAATGAAATTTTCGGCTGTTGGTATTGAAAATATGGGCTTTTCGATTCCTTCGGATACAGTGAAATATGTGATTGCTCAATTTTTCAAGTATGGTGAGGTTCGGCGTGCCAGTCTTGGTCTAGGATTGGAAGAGAGCTGGTCGGCGATCGTGGGGCTGCCTACGGAGGACCCTTTGAAAGTCACAAAAATTACTTCGGCTAGTGCTCTTCAGGCCAAAATCAAGGAAGGCGACGAGCTGTATAGCATAAACGGCAAGCGTGTGGCTTCCGCTATCGACGTCAACGAGTTGCTTAAAAGCTATCAGCCTGGGCAGACGGTGAGCTTGCTTATGCAGACGGACGGCGATATTGTAAAACGCAAGCTGGTACTGTCACAGGATAATGGCGAAATCTATGAATCTATTCAGGGCGGAGAGGATTCTGCGGACTCGGATGAGTCGGCTGGTGATGGCAATGTAGCGCCTTCCAAGGAAGCATCTGAGTCAGTCCAACAGGCGGCCGTTACAGGAAAGTAATTGAAAACGGTGCGTTATGATATCAAATATAGCTAGAGGGAGATTATTGTGAAGCATATTCAAAGAAAAATGATGCATAAGCTGGGAGCTGGCGCCGTTGCATTGTCCGTTCTGCTATCTACTTTGCCGGCAGTTGCGGCGGACAGCGATAAAACGATCTTGGAGCTGCGTCTGCAAGGCGGCAGCAACACAGCCATCGTGAACGGTCAGAATGCAAGTATTGCCAAACCCTATTCGAAAAGCGGTGCACTGATGGTTCCGGCTGGTGTGTTCAAAAAAGCATTTAACAGCAAAATTCGGCTGGCTGAAGATAATGTGGTCAAAATTAGTAGTGGCGCTCACGTCGTATCGCTGACCATCGGGAGCCGCACTGCCTGGGTGAGAGGTCACAAGGTGACACTTCCGGCTCCACCGGAGATGTCATCAGGTATCCTGATGGTTCCGTTGCGTCAAGTAGCAGAAGGTCTCGGGGGCAAGCTGGAGAAGAATGGTGCGGGAATTGTCATTCGGATGGAGGCGCAAGAAGAGGCAGGTAAGGTAGCGGAAGAGACGCCAAGCATCGATAATGATGAGGGAAAGACGCAAATCGGGAACAGCTACTACGATTGGTCCATGAACTATCCGACAGGACTGGTCATCGGTCAGGGTGGCGGTGATGAGAGCATCTCTACATTTATGGACGAGAATAGTGCGTATTATCTGGAAGTGCATACGGCCTTACAGCCGGTTCCGTTGAATGCGGACGACCTTCTCCAACAATTGGTGCAAACCGCCAAGGAGACGGGAGAAATCGTTGTAGATCGAAAATCCTTCCCGAAATCGAAGGTACCTTATGCGCGTGTCATTACGAAGGATGGAGACGGCGTGCTGTGGGAAAACCGTCAGTATTATGACAACGGGCGACTGTACGTCATTTATTTTTCCGATGCCAAAGCAACGAATTATAAGGATCTCGCACAGTATGCGGGTCTGTTAAATTCCTTCAAGACTTCCTTCAATGCACAGGATAAAAGCATTAAAGACCTGTCGACCGTTGTGGGGGGAACACGTGAGGCTGGAAACCCGGACTATGGTGTGTCGCTTAGCATACCGGCAGGCTGGAAAATGGACGATCAGCGGATGCAGTACGAAAGCAACGATGGATCAAGTTTCCGCTTGAAAGTGACCTCAGCTCCGGCTGATGCCAAGTTGGAAAACTGGAGCCAACAGCTGCAAAAGTGGCTGAGTGATTCATTTGTCTCTACAGCTTATGAGGCCCAGAAGACGTATCCACTTGAGGTTGCGGGGGTTCAGGGGCTGGTTCAGGAGTATCGATACAACTTTGGCGACGGATGGGTTAAGGAATACAATGTGCTGATTCAGCAAAATGGATACCGCTATCTGGCTGAATACGCTGTGCCGGAAAAAGTGAGCAAAGGGAATGATCAGTTCAATGCGCTCATTTCCTCGCTTCAAATCGATTTCCAAACTGTAGCGAGCAACTTCGGACAACTGGAAGAGGACGACTATCTGGCAGACAAAACGAAAACGGTCAAAAAGACTTCGAAAGCCTATGAGTACACGGTGAATATTCCACGGTACTGGACAGCGATCAGTGACCAATTTGAATTGGGTGATGTGGAGTACCAGTTTACCGGAGGAAGCTTCTCCATCAAAGTCGATAATGACAAATCGTTCGAGTTAACGGTATCCCAGCTCAAGGACTTCTACGATAAGCAGGGTAAAAGCTACAAAAACCTCAAGGTTGAAGAGGTTAAGGACGTGACGTTCGCCGGGGTTCCGGCAGCTTCCTTTACATTCCACCGCGTGGAAGAAGGCATTGGCTATACAGGCCGCCAAATCGTTCTGGAGCGTGACGGAAAAACGTATACCGTGACAACGACGCTGAATGACGCGAACAATACGGGCGTGCAGTCTAATGCACTGGATTCAACGCTGAATTCGTTTATGTTTGTGAAGTAGGAGAAAGAATTAGCGAGTTATGGTGGGGGAGCGCTACGCGTGCCATTTGATCCTGCGATCGCTGTTGACCCGGAATTTTTTGATTGTATAAGGGATTGAATGGTAAAAATCCCGCAAGCGTATGCTTACGAAGTAGCCTTCCTTTGGAAAGCTTTCAGGCGAGCGCTGACGCTTCTCCGGATTCAAATGGCCCGCTCCGCTGGCACCCGCCATAAGATCGCCAATCTTTTTAAAGAGTGAAGTAAGCAGAAAGATCAAAAGCTGCACGTTTTACTAAGTTGCCTATCCTACCTACTTTTCCTTTTTTTAAGAAGTAGTCTGAGCAGCGATATTTACTTCGCTTCTTTCTAGTTTTATATGACTCACCTCCAAAGCACTGCTTGACGGATATGGAGGTGTTTTTTTGTTTTTAGTATGATATTTTTGCGAGGAATCGCTTGGAAAGTGTAGAAGCTTGGGGCGCAGTCTGGTACACTAGATTAGTTACAAGATAAGAATGATTATGCCGCAAATGTTTGTTGTGCGGATTTTTTGAGTTGGATGTAATTCATGCGAGGAACCGATGGTTCAGAGTGTGGATGATCGGACAAGATGATAGAAACAGATAGGATTTAAAAATGTGATTCTTAATAGACTTTGATTTCCCTGACTCAGCATGATCAGCTTTGGAATGAGTCGATGAATTACTCATAAGATTACCAGGTAAGCAGCATAGCTGCCCTGAAAACAACGATTAGCCAATAGGCGATCATTCGTTTTCAGCATATAGGGAGGACAATGATGAAATTAGCAGTACGAAGAGAAGATGTCGAGCTTCTGGCGCCGGCCGGTGACTGGGATTGTATGCGTGCGGCGGTGGCGAATGGAGCCGATGCGATCTTTTTCGGAGTAGAAAAGTTCAATGCACGGGCGCGGGCGAACAATTTCCGTATGGAGGAACTGCCTGAAATTATGGCGTTTTTGCATAGCTATGGGGTTAAAGGCTTTTTGACATTCAATATATTGGTGTTTGAAAACGAGCTGGAGGACGCCAAGGAGTTGGTCGATGCTTGCGTGGATGCAGGTGTGGATGCGTTGCTTGCACAGGATATGGGCTTGGTGAAAATGATCCGCGATATTTCGCCGGATTTTCCGATCCATGGCTCTACCCAGATGACGATTACCTCGCCAGAGGCAGTAGAGTTTACAAAACCGTACAACATTGAGCGGGTCGTGCTCGGACGTGAAAATAACTTAAAACAGATTCAAAAAATAGGAGAGCAAGCGAGACTTCCGATGGAAGTATTCGTGCATGGCGCGTTATGTGTATCTTACTCGGGTCAATGCTTGACTTCTGAAATGTGGGGCGGACGTTCTGCGAACCGTGGCGAATGTGCACAGGCATGCCGTTTGCCTTACGATCTGATGGTGGATGGCGTGCAAAAGCCGATGGCTGATGTGACGTATCTGCTGTCACCCAAGGACTTGGCTGCCATTGATCTGCTGCCGGAGTTGATTGGTGCAGGTGTCATTTCTTTTAAAATCGAAGGACGACTAAAAACGCCTGAATATGTAGCGAACGTGGTCAGCAAGTACCGTAAGGCGATTGATAAGTATTTCGAAGGTGATACTTCCAAGACCAGCAAAGAAGATATCCGCGAGCTTCAGCAAAGCTTTTCACGCGGCTTTACGCACGGTTTTCTGGAAGGAACGAATAACAAAAAGCTGGTTGACGGTACGTTCCCGAAAAGCCGGGGCGTGTATCTGGGCCGGGTGGAACAAATCCTTCGTGACGGCGTAGTGTGCCGTATTGATGCGCCGCTGAAGCGTGGCGACGGTATTGTATTCGATGCGGGAGATCCCACGCAAAAAGAAGAAGGTGGCCGCGTATACGATATCCGCCGCAAGGGTGTAAAGATCGAGGGCGAAGCCGGAGAAGGCTGGATCATCGACATCGTAGCGGGACGCAACGATGTGGATTTGCGCCGTGTACATGTCGGCGACCGCATTTGGAAGACCAACGACCCGGCGCTGGACAAGCGTCTGCGCCAGACGTACGACACCGACAAGCCGTACCGGGTCTTCCCGGTACATGTGCGTGTCAGCGGCTCTCCAGGGCAGCCGCTGTCGACCTGGTGGACCGATGTGCAGAAAGGCACGACGGTCCGTGTGGATTCCGAGCTGGAACTTGAAATCGCCCAGAAGCGTCCAATGACGCGCGAACTGCTTGAGGAGCAGTTCGGCCGACTGGGCGGAACAGTGTTCCAGCTGGAAGAAATGGACGTCCACCTGCATGGGGACGTCATCGTGCCGATGCGCGAGCTGAACAGTATCCGCCGTCAGGCGGTGGAATTGCTCGCGGGCGAGCGCCCCAAACCGCCCGTGTACACGAAGCGGGCGGTAGAGGTGTATGGCGATGCATCGGTTCCTGCATCGCCAGTGGCACGCGGTCAGGCAGAACTGACCGCGCTGTGCCGCAGCCTCCCGCAGGTTGAGGCTGCGCTGGAGGCCGGCGTGGAGTTCATCTACGCCGACTTCGAGTTCATCAAGCAATTCCCGGCAGCCGTGGAGGCTGTACACGCTGCAGGGCGCCGAATTGCGCTAGCGACCCCGCGTATTCACATGCCGGGTGAAAACGGCTACCACAACAACATCCTGCGCCTAAAGCCAGATGCTGTGCTGGTACGCAATCCGGGGGCGCTGTATTTCTACATGCGTCATCGGTTGGAAAATCCGGATGCACATCATCCGCAGTTGATCGGTGACTTCTCGTTGAATGTAGCCAACCACAAAGCGGCTGATTTGTTCCTGGATTCAGGCTGCGACTTGGTTACGCCGTCGTATGATCTGAACATCCAGCAAATGGTCGATATGCTCAGACGCACGCGTACCGATAAGCTGGAGATCGTGATTCAGCAGCATATGCCGATGTTCCATACCGAACATTGCGTATACTGCACCTTCATGAGCGAAGGCACGGACTACACCAACTGCGGACGTCCATGTGAGGACCATCGCGCATCCCTGCGCGACCGTATTGGTATGTCTCACCCCGTTCGCGTGGACGAAGGCTGCCGCAACACGGTATACAACGCCATCGAGCAATCAGGTGCCGAGTATCTGTCCAACTTTATGGAGCTGGGCGTGTCCCGCTACCGCGTGGAGTTTTTGGAGGAGACACCGGAGCAGGTGCATGAGGTGATTGACCTCTACAACCGTGCCTTGCGCGGAGAGATCAGTGGTACGCAGGTCTGGAAGACGCTTAAAGCGACGAATCAACTTGGGGTTACACGCGGGCAACTGGTCAAGTAAATAACTGTATATTTGTCTGGAGCTAAAAATATTACAGAAGCATAATATGTTCATATAGCAAGCTAGTGATTGGAGGACATTTTCTCTTTGAGGGAAGATGTCTTCTTCTTTAGCCTATTAAATTAATCCACCTTCCTGTTATAATCATAGAAGTATATCTATCCGTTATATTGAAGACAAAGGAGATTAACCCATGAAAATACGTAAAGCGATTATTCCTGCTGCAGGCTTAGGAACCCGTTTTCTACCTGCTACCAAAGCGATGCCTAAGGAAATGCTTCCGATTGTAGATAAGCCAACCATTCAATATATTATCGAAGAGGCTGTAGCATCTGGAATTGAAGATATTATTATCGTAACAGGTAAAGGTAAAAGAGCGATTGAGGATCATTTTGATTACTCATTTGAGCTGGAGCATAATCTGGCCGCCAAGGAAAAATGGAATCTGCTCAATGAGGTGCGCAAGCCATCAGAAATGGCAGACATACACTACATCCGTCAAAAGGAGCCCAAAGGTTTAGGTCACGCTATATGGTGTGCACGTAAATTCATAGGGGATGAGCCTTTTGCTGTACTTTTAGGTGATGACATCGTTGAGTCTGAGAATCCATGTCTCAAACAGATGATCGACGTTTTCGACGAGTATCAGCGCTCTGTTGTAGGTGTAAAGCAAGTGGATTGGGACGAGGTTCATCGTTACGGGATTGTTGAGGGTCATGCACTTACCACCAAAATCTCGGAAGCAGAACGTCTGGTAGAAAAGCCGAAAAAGGAAGAAGCAACCTCCAACCTGGCGATCATGGGACGCTATATCTTGACGCCCGATATTTTTGATATCCTTGGGCAGCAATCCGCTGGAGTAGGCGGGGAGATTCAATTGACGGATGCATTGTCCAAACTGGGTGAAAAGAATCCGATCCTGGCCTACGAATTTGATGGAAATCGCCATGACGTTGGAGAAAAGCTGGGGTTCATTGAAACAACCATTCATTATGCTCTGCAGCATAACGAAATTAAAGATGAAGTGCTGGCTTATATGAGACGGGTTATTGAGGAAATTGATCAACAAAAATAGGACGTAGCTTCAATATGTTCTCTCTTGCTTAGTATGAAAAAGAGACTGCCAAATGATGTGATATCATGGCAGTCTCTTTGTGTTGCTCTATTTCTCCGATTTCAACTGATCAATTTGCTCTTTCTCCTTCGGATCAGCTTTTATCAGCTTATCGTACAAAGCTTTGTCATCCTGTCCCTGCTTTTGCAGAGCGACGATATAATAACGAGCCACCTCACGATTCGTAGCATCACTCAGATCGTCCTTCAAGCCGTTTTTGAGGATGTTGGCAGCCTCTGCAGGCTTACCTGACATGAACTCAATTTTGCCAGCACTGAGCGCAATGCTTGGGGTTACTTCAAAAGTACGTGTCAATTGAATTTCAGGTGGAACCGTCTTAATATGAGCTATCCCATCCAGAACCTGCTGGTAAGCAGCAAGACCTGCCTGGAAATATTTCTGCTCCTTGGCCGTGTCCTTTTGCTCACGTGCCTTATCACCAAGAGAATAAGCTTGAGTGATCAACATATTGTACCAGTCATTGTCCCATCTAAAGTTGGAGATGTTATTTTCCAAAATGCTGAGGGCTTGCTCATTCTCACCCTTTATTTGTAAAAGGTTAATTTTGGAGCTAAACATGAATTTATTATACGGTTCTGCTTTCAGGCCCGTATTTAGAACCTCTATTGCAGCATTATAAAATTCCTCTTTTTTCGTTTGCTGATAAACACTCTTGTACAGTGCAGCCAGTCTTATAACCGAATCCGGATGTGTAGGACGAAGTTCAAGATCTTTATTAATAGCACTTTGAATTTCCTCATATGATGTGCTGACCGCCATGATCTGTTTGCCATATGTGGCAGCATTAGCCGATTGCACGAAGCGAAGACCTGCAAATAGCAGCACAATGCTCAGGATACCAATGACTCCACTGTACGTGATCCGGAAACCGGAAGCGCTCATGGATAGGCGTTTAAGCGGCTTGCTGTCCATAGCAGCGGCCATACCACCGAGACTCATAAATACCAGTATGCCCATGAACACGTAACTGAGATTAAAGTCCAACAAGCTATGAAGTAAGATCGAGAGTGCCAAAATAAGATACAAAAAGTGAGAATCCCGATCTTCATCATTTTGTCTAATATAGCTACGAATATATTTGTAGAAAATATATAAGATGAATGACATGAAAATCACGAAACCGAGAATACCCACTTCAACTAAATACTGCATGAAAAAGTTATGGGCCTGACGGCTAGTATAAGGATAATCTTGATACTTTTCATACAAAGTAGCCCAACCGCCCCCACCGGTTCCAATGACAGGGTGATCTTTAATCAATTTGGCAGCATCCTGATAGAATACAAGCCGCTCCAGTACACTATGCTGGCGGAAGTTGATGTTTTCTAACCGGACCTGGACGTTATCAGGCAGTACGCTGCGCAGGCCAGTTCCAATAAACAGAAAAGCCAGCAAGCCAATTACTACAACTGATCCGACAGGCAGCCACAGGTTGGATAACTTCCGGGAGGTCCAGCCTTTGAGGGCATTCTCCAGCTTTGGTGCCAGATAACGTTCAACAAGCCACAGAACGACAGCTACAGCAAGGGAGACACCAATAAGCAATCCCCAGGCTTTGGCCGCCTCTCCACCGTTGTAGGTCTTATTGAGTTGTAATCCCATATTTGTAATCGGAGTCAAGATAGATATTGACGCTACACCAGCAATGGCGCAATGCAAAATCCATATAATTTGGCGTGCAGGTTTAAAGAAAAGCAAGAGCAGCACGAATACGACTGGCAGCATAACCAGACCGCCCCGTGACAGGGTCAGGAATAGCGAGACCAGAATTGGTACCAACATGAAGCCATGAGTAGCTTTGCCATACCATGATTTTGATTTCATCAGACAAAAAACGGCTGCGAATAGGAAAGCCATTAGAAAGGCGGCATATGTATTCGCATATTGAAACACTGATGTCAGCCGGAGCCCATTTGTATCTGTCATGACTGCATTGGTATAGCGGTCATTATAAACATATTGGCTAAGCCAGCCCACCAGCTTGCCGGCAAGTACCCACTGTCCGAACCAGTTGATAAAGCCAAAGCCGACAATGACATAAGCAACGGTCATAATCACATTGTGAATAATCTTATTGCCTAACCGATCCTGAAGTAGATAAATTGAGATGATAAACAGAGCGGCATAGATACACTGCACTACTACCATATTCATCGCGAGATAATGAGAAGCAGCGGAAGTTAGCGAAAGGACATAAGTCAGGGGAAGCAGCAGTACCAATACAGCCAGCCAATCCCTTTGCTCTTCCAGCTTGAATTTCTTATAATAGGTTATGATTCCTAAAATCAATAGAATCGTGCTGATGATCAAAGCCCAATACAAAGGCTTCTCAAAATCGAGCATTTGCCCATTAAAAAGTGCAGCCTGGAAGGGGGCCCAAGCTAAAAACAGAATGATGCCAACAATTAACACCCAAAATATAGCCGGCCTTTTATCGTCACGGGTCGACGTTTTGGCCTGTTTCCCGTATACTGGATTCGACAAGGTTTACAATCTCCTTTTCTTGTAGATACGTCAATATTTTAGCATAAAAATTTGCTTCTACATAGCTATGCTCCTAGACAGTGTAGATAATGATAGAACTTGGGGACATTTGTGTCCCATCTATACTAAACTTTATTAAAGGTAGATCTGTTCAAATAACGAGGATATTATGCTTAATGATTGTATTGAAAAATAAAGCTCTGCTTGGAGATGGGGTTAACTTTATGTTAAAGAAAATAGCAAAAAAAATTCCACAATTAAACAAGATAGTCGATGAGAGAAATAGATATGCTCTTGATAGCGAAAAAAAATATGAGAAGATTTTAGAATTGGAACGTATTAACGCAGACTTAGTGTCTAGAATTGCATCGGATAGGAGCCTCAAAGATGACTTGTTGAAGCAAAATGAAATTGTTAACTGGAAGTGTAAAGCGAAAAGGTTTGAAAATCAAATTTCAAGCTATTTAGACGGGGACGGGAGTATCATAGATCATTCCTTCATTAGACTTGCAGAAGATCAACATGTTGTTGCGTTCATTCCAGTTGAGCTACTTTTCACAGAAGACAAAATTACGGCATATTCCAAAGTGGATCAAATAACGGCGGACTGGAAGCATCAAAACACAGTTTGGGAAAATATTAATTTGGTTAGATTAAAACCTCATCGGGACCTGATGAATTTTTTTAAAGGCCTTGAAAAGAGCCCTGATGCCTATATTAAATGGTTTGAAAACTTATTTTCTTCAAGAGGGCTAATTGCGGAATCTTCAATAGCTGTAATAGATAGACGTCATAGAGAATTTCAATGCATGAGCAAGGAGCTAAATAAAGGAATTGATTTTTTTACTGATAATCCAATAGAGGTCAGATGGAATCCTAGCGGTTATTTTAATATAATCGATGGTCACCATCGCGCAATGTTTCTTTACTGTTCTGGAATGAGGTTGATTCCAGCAAAAGTTAGCGTCCAAGAATTTATAAATTGGATAAATAAAGAAAAAGCTTTGGAATGTCTTGAATTAATTAATGATCAGGTAAGAAGCGAGTTTTATACACCTATTTGTAATCCGTATTTTTATGATAGGCCTGCTTATCGTGATAATTCGTATAAATCAAGATTAGACCATATACTTGAATTTTTCAATTCGAAGAGGTTTAGTAATTATAAGATCTTAGATATTGGTTCAAACCTAGGATATTATTCACAATTTTTTAGTAGAGAAGGAGCAAAAGTTACTGCTTTGGAACCTGATAAACAACACTATGATTTAGCAAAATTATTAACGGAGCTTACACATACAAATATTACGTTACTTCAAGATAAAATTGAAGAGTATGAAACGAGTGAAACTTACGATGTTGCGATATTTTTAACTGTTTTTTATCATTTTTTCGAAGACAAAAGAGAACTTATTATCAAGAATCTTGATAAGTTGATCACTTCATTTATTATCTGGGAATCTGGCGATAATCCTCAAATGGAGATCGATTACATTACTCAGAACTCTAAATTTACTTATTACAAACAGATTGGCGACACATATGGGACGGATAAAATTAGGGAGTTGGGTATTTTTTCTGTGAGTCCTTTTTGAGTAATAATGAGCGCATAAAGTACAATTTTGTTATGGAGTGATTGATATGAAGATACTAATAACTGGTGGGGCAGGATTTATAGGGTCAACTGTTGCTGAACAATTGCTAAATTTAGGCCATAATGTTTTTGTGATTGACAATTTATCTACTGGTCACCTAAGCAATTTAGATGAAAGAGCTGTTTTTTTTGAAGCTGATATTAAATCTGACCAACTGAATAACTTATTCAATCAGATTAAGCCTGATCAAGTATTACATTTTGCGGCTCAAGTAAATGTGAATAGATCGATTGAAGACCCTTTGCTGGATGAAGAGACTAATATTAAAGGAACAGTTAACATACTGGAAAATTGCAAGAAGCATGGTGTTAAAAAGATTATATATGCTTCTTCTGCGGCGGTTTACGGTGTTCCTCAAAACTTACCTATTGCTGAGAATCATACTATTGACCCTATCTCTTTTTATGGTATATCCAAGTTTGTACCTGAACAGTATATCAAAACTTATGCTGCTCTTTATGGACTTAAATATACTATTTTAAGGTATTCTAACGTTTTTGGACCTAAACAAGATCATGTTGGAGAAGGAGGAGTAGTCTCTATTTTCATAAACAAGATGTTAAAAAACGAATCTCTTATTATTTATGGTAATGGAGAGCAGACAAGAGATTTTATTTACGTCCAAGATGTTGTTAATGCTAATATCGCAGCTATTGATAGCGAGATTAATGGGGTATTTAATGTGAGTACAAATACTACAATTAGTTTGAATGAACTTGTGAGGATTATGTCCGAGTTTAATTCTAAAAAAGTAGAATTGACCTATCAAGAAAATAGAGTAGGGGATATTATCCATAGCTGTCTTGATAATAGTTCGGCTATTTTGCATCTTAGCTGGAAGCCTAAATACTCTTTAGAAGAGGCATTGAAAGAAACTTTTGATTATTACAGAAGCGAAGCATTTAATAATGAGTTTGTATGATGAGAGGGCTTTTAATGAAAACTTATTGGCAAAATTTTTCGAAATATAGATTTCTTCTACGTGAATTAGTTGTTAATGATATTAAGCTAAGATATCGGAAATCTGTTTTGGGTATTGTTTGGAGCGTGCTTCATCCTCTATTGATGATGTTTGTTCTTACGATGGTTTTCTCTAACTTGTTCAAAAGTGATGTTCCGTATTTTCCGGTATATGTTTTTACAGGTAGAATTATATGGGATATGTATTCACAATGCACGAGCATGTCTATGAATTCAATTGTAGGAAACGCATCCCTAATAAAAAAAGTATATATTCCTAAATATATTTTCCCTCTTGCTAAATGTCTATCAACATTGGCCAATTCAGGATTCTCGTTAATAGCTTTATTGGTTGTTATGCTATTTGTAGGTGTGAAAATAACTCCTGTGCTTCTATTGGTTCCATTAGCTATATTTTACGTTTTCTTATTCGCGACAGGAGTAGGTTTATTGTTGTCTGCCTATACAGTGTTTTTCAGAGATATTAGTTATTTATACGAAGTTTTGCTGACGGCTTGGATGTACTTCACTCCATTATTTTATCCTGCATCTGTACTTCCTGAGAATTATCAGTTTATTTTTTATATAAATCCGTTATACTATATGGTTGATTTTTTTAGGCAGATTGTAATGTATCAAACTTTTCCGAGTATCTATGAAAATATGATCTGTTTCTTGTTCGGATTTATTACTTTTATCGTTGGCTTTTATGTTTTTTATAAGAAACAAGATAAATTTATTTTACATGTATAGTAGGGAGAAAATTAATGAAGGAATCTATTATAGAGGTCGAAAATGTTTCCATGTTGTTTAATTTGAGCTCGGAAAAAATTGATAACTTCAAAGAATACTTTGTAAAGTTAGTTAAAAGACAATTGTTTTTTAATGAGTTTATTGCTCTTGAAGATGTGTCATTTAAAGTGGAGAAGGGCGATGTCTTAGGTCTTGTTGGGTTAAATGGTGCAGGGAAAAGTACACTCTTAAAAATTATTGCGGGAGTACTTAAACCTACAACGGGAAGTGTTTCTGTTAAAGGTAATATGGCACCGTTAATAGAGTTAGGCGCCGGTTTTAATCTTGATCTTTCTGCAGAAGAGAATATTTATCTCAATGGTGCAGTGTTGGGATACTCTAGAGACTTTATGAAATTGAAATACAATGAGATTGTTGATTTTTCTGAACTGCATGAATTTATGAATGTGCCTATAAAAAATTATTCTTCGGGAATGATTGCCAGGCTGGCGTTTTCAATCGCAACTATAATTGAGCCTGATATACTTATAGTAGATGAAGTTTTAGCCGTTGGTGACTATAAGTTTCAGGAGAAGTGTAAAACTAAGATAAATAGTTTGCTTAGTAGAGGAACAACGGTATTATTTGTTTCACATTCTTCTGCACAGGTAAAAGAGATTTGTAATAAGGCGATCTGGATTGAAAAGGGCAAAGTCAGAATGGTAGGTACGGCTGATGAGGTAGTTGATCAATACTCAATGGTCTAATGTCAAAGAGTTGTTTTAGAGGAGTGTATTGAGTGGAAGCTAAAGTAGCCATCATTATGAGAACCAAAAACAGACCTATCTTATTAAAACGTGCAGTTCAGAGTGTCATGAATCAGACCTATGGCAATTGGGAGATTCAATTGATTAATAATGGTGGTGACATTAAGCAACTTCAACATCTTCTAAAACAATATAGTTCTGATCTTCTTAGAAAAATAAAAGTTAGTCATACTAAAAAAGATTTATATATGGAAGTTGCTACAAATATTGGCTTAGCTAATAGCCAAACTGAGTATGTTACTTTATTGGATGACGATGATACATGGAGTCCTGATTTTTTGAGTATTTGTATAGAAAATCTAGAAAAAAATATAGAATATGATGGAGTTATAACTTCAACCTATCTAATTCATGAAGAAATATCCAATGAAAAGATAATCCAGAAGTCTAAAGTTGTATTTAACCCAAACCTAAAAAAGTTGACACTATTAAAAATTGCAAAAGGCAACTTGTTTACTACAAATTCTTTTGTATATAGAAGAGACTCTTTGGTTGGAGTTGGAAATTATAGAGAGGATTTACCTGTTTTGGGTGATTGGGAATTTAACATTAGATTTATTATGAATTGTAATGTGGGGTTTATAGCCGAACCGCTTTCTAATTATCACAAAAGAATTATGGATGGAAAATCAAATTATAATAATTCGAATTTAAAGCAGCATATTCAGTATGACTACAAAATAAGAATGGAATATTTTCGTAGGGGCTTTAAAAACAGACGTTTTATGTTGGGTTTTACAATGTTATTGTTTTGGCTCATCAATTCATTTAAGAGATTAGTAAAAAAAATAATTTATTAGATCCATTCTTAATAAACTCTGAATATAAATAGTAAGTAGGCGGTGTAATGGACAGAGAAGTAAAGGTATCAGTTATTGTACCAGTTTATAATGTAGAGAAATACCTGCGGAAATGTTTGGAGTCATTAGTTAGTCAAACACTAGAAAGTATTGAAATTATTGTGGTGAATGATGGGAGTACGGACCAATCATCCGGAATCATAAAAGAATTTGAAGTAGCATACCCTGGCAAGATTGTGTCATTGACAAAACCCAACGGTGGATTGGGTGATACGCGTAATTATGGACTGAAATTTGCTAAAGGGGAATACATCGGATTTGTAGATTCGGATGACTGGGTAGATCGGAAGATGTTTGAAGCGATGTATGGGATGACTCAACAAGGACATGATATCGTTTTATGTGACTTTATGGTCGTACAGGATGGATGGGAAACAGGTCATGTAGCCAAAGGGTTTAGGGGAGTACATTTCAATCCCCAGGAAATCGTTATTAATTCAATTGACCCGGCAACAGCCTGCAACAAATTATATCACAGGAAATTTTTTCAGATCGCTGAGTTTACTGATGGATGGTATGAAGATATCGGAACGACTCCAATCTTACTTTCCTATGCTCATAGTGTGGGATATTTGGAATTAGCTTTGTATAATTATAGACAGCGAAGTGGCTCAATCACTTATAGTGCAGATGAAAGAACAAAGGATGTAATTAGCTCTTGGCAACGAGTACTAGATAACGCTCACGCTAATTACAGGAGAGAAGCAGTATTTGCAGTATATAAGAGTATAGTTACATTTATAGAATTCAAGCCAGCATTTGCGGATGATTTTTTGGAATACGCCTATCAGAACCAGGAGCTATTTCAAAAGAATGAGTACTATCAAAAGAGTATACGAAGTAAGTCGATAAATGACTTATTTCAGATGAAATTAATTCCTAAGAAGCTACATTATTTCTGGTTTGGGCATGGACAGAAGAGTGAATTAATTGAACGTTGCATAGAATCTTGGAAAAAGCATGCAGGCGGATATGAAATTGTGGAATGGAATGAAAGTAATTGTGACATTAATGAAAGCCAATTTGTAAAAGAGGCGTACGAGGCGAAGAAATGGGCATTTGTAGCAGATTATTTTCGAATTAAGGTGATACATGAACAAGGGGGGTTCTATATGGACACGGACGTAGAGCTTAAGGCCCCTCTTGACTCCTTAAGAATAAGTAATTTCTTTTTTGCTTTTGAAACGAAAGATAATATCAATGCGGCTATTTTTGGAGGAATACCAGGCTTTGAGTTAGCAAGAAAATGGTTGGAGACGTATCAGCACGACACATTTAAAAAGGAAGATGGGACGTACAATATGAGTAACAATATTGTAATTCGTCTTACAGGATTGTTGAAAAAAGACTATAACATAAAATTAAATGGGAAGATGCAGACCTTGAAGGATAATGTTAAAATTTATCCTGCAAATAAGCTAACCATTGATGTATATGATGGTAAAAATTTAGCAGTACACCATTTTGATGCTTCGTGGTGGGATGTAAAAGATGAAGTATCCTATAAAAATGTTGTTTTACAAGATTATTTTAATCAAGGTTTTTTTAATTGGGAGTATCCTAGAGGGGTGCTAAAAAGTGTTTACCATCAGTTAAAAAATAGAATTTCAACTAACTCTGATATAATATCTAGAATATTAGGTTCCATTTTACAGGTTTTATTTAAAATTTATAAAAGGATTTTTAAATGATGAGAGGGAGGCTTGAAAGATTTGAATATAAAGAAAATAATTATTAAATCAGTACCTCCTCTAAAAAAGGTTATTGATGAGAGGGAAACTTATTATATATCTTCTAATAATTATTACCAATTACTTGAACAAAAAAAAATAGCTTATGAGCAACTCGTCAATGATAATAGATTATTGGAAAATAGTATAAGAACACTAACTTGCCAAAACGAAAACTTAACAAAGCAGAATAGTACTCTTTCCGAAGAGAAAACCTATCTTTTAAAAGAAAAAAGTAATTTTGAAGAAAAGTATGAGTTGCTTTTACAAGATAAAAATAATCTGTTGAATAATGTGGAGAGTTTATCAGCCATTAATGAGGAACTAAGTCAAGAAAATATCAAACTAAAACAACAAGAAAAGAAAATGTTGGAGATAAGCTCAAGTGAGTTTTGGGATAGTCATTATAAAGATGGATTTACATCTGGGACGGGTTCCTATGATCATCTTGCTGAGTTCAAAGCAAGTATAATAAATGAATTTGTTGAAAGTCATCGAATTGAATCTGTTATTGAGTTTGGTTGCGGTGATGGAAATCAACTTTCTCTTATGAACTACCCAGTGTATGTAGGAGTGGATGTTTCTGAAACGATTATAAAAAAAAATAAAGATAAATTTGCAGATTATGATAATAGAGCTTTTTTTCACAGAGGTGAAAAAAACAATTATATGAATAAAAAATATGATCTTGCTCTGTCTTTAGATGTAATCTTTCACTTGGTTGAAGATACGGTATATATAGAATATATGAAAGATTTGTTCAAGGCATCTAGTAAGTACGTGATAATTTATTCCAGTAATCATGAAGAATTCACGAGATGGCCAGAATTTAGAAATCGAAAATTTATGAAGTATGTTCAAGAAAATGAGAGTGATTGGAAACTAGTTGATTTTGTTGCTAATAAATATCCCTTTGAGTTAGGCAATGAAGATATGACCTCTCCATCTGATTTTTATATTTTCGAAAAAATGTAAATTAAGCAGGGCTATGACGATTAGAATAGGCGGTTATTATGAGAAATGATATTAAGGTATCAGTTATTGTACCAGTTTATAATGTAGAGAAATACCTGCGGAAATGTTTGGAGTCATTAGTTAGTCAAACACTAGAAAGTATTGAAATTATTGTGGTGAATGATGGGAGTACGGACCAATCATCCGGAATCATAAAAGAATTTGAAGTAGCATACCCTGGCAAGATTGTGTCATTGACAAAACCCAACGGTGGATTGGGTGATACGCGTAATTATGGACTGAAATTTGCTAAAGGGGAATACATCGGATTTGTAGATTCGGATGACTGGGTAGATCGGAAGATGTTTGAAGCGATGTATGGGATGACTCAACAAGGACATGATATCGTTTTATGTGACTTTATGGTCGTACAGGATGGATGGGAAACAGGTCATGTAGCCAAAGGGTTTAGGGGAGTACATTTCAATCCCCAGGAAATCGTTATTAATTCAATTGACCCGGCAACAGCCTGCAACAAATTATATCACAGGAAATTTTTTCAGATCGCTGAGTTTACTGATGGATGGTATGAAGATATCGGAACGACTCCAATCTTACTTTCCTATGCTCATAGTGTGGGATATTTGGAATTAGCTTTGTATAATTATAGACAGCGAAGTGGCTCAATCACTTATAGTGCAGATGAAAGAACAAAGGATGTAATTAGCTCTTGGCAACGAGTACTAGATAACGCTCACGCTAATTACAGGAGAGAAGCAGTATTTGCAGTATATAAGAGTATAGTTACATTTATAGAATTCAAGCCAGCATTTGCGGATGATTTTTTGGAATACGCCTATCAGAACCAGGAGCTATTTCAAAAGAATGAGTACTATCAAAAGAGTATACGAAGTAAGTCGATAAATGACTTATTTCAGATGAAATTAATTCCTAAGAAGCTACATTATTTCTGGTTTGGGCATGGACAGAAGAGTGAATTAATTGAACGTTGCATAGAATCTTGGAAAAAGCATGCAGGCGGATATGAAATTGTGGAATGGAATGAAAGTAATTGTGACATTAATGAAAGCCAATTTGTAAAAGAGGCGTACGAGGCGAAGAAATGGGCATTTGTAGCAGATTATTTTCGAATTAAGGTGATACATGAACAAGGGGGGTTCTATATGGACACGGACGTAGAGCTTAAGGCCCCTCTTGACTCCTTAAGAATAAGTAATTTCTTTTTTGCTTTTGAAACGAAAGATAATATCAATGCGGCTATTTTTGGAGGAATACCAGGCTTTGAGTTAGCAAGAAAATGGTTGGAGACGTATCAGCACGACACATTTAAAAAGGAAGATGGGACGTACAATATGAGTAACAATATTGTAATTCGTCTTACAGGATTGTTGAAAAAAGACTATAACATAAAATTAAATGGGAAGATGCAGACCTTGAAGGATAATGTTAAAATTTATCCTGCAAATAAGCTAACCATTGATGTATATGATGGTAAAAATTTAGCAGTACACCATTTTGATGCTTCGTGGTGGGATGTAAAAGATGAAGTATCCTATAAAAATGTTGTTTTACAAGATTATTTTAGGAATGAAGCCTCCATTTTTGCTTCGTCAGATATACAAAGCGAACTTCAAAAATATCAGAAGCTTATTAATGCGTATGAAAATACATTATCTTGGAAAATTACCTATCCATTAAGGAAAATTAGAGCTTTGATAAGGAAGATAAAAAAATGATGGTTAAAAAATATGGTTTACAAATCATGTTTCTTTTTTTGATAATATTAATTAATTCGATTTATTTAACGGATATGTTAACTCGATTTACTATTAATTCGAGGTTACAGTATATTTTTGTTTTATTTTATTTTTTCTTGTTTTTTTCTATTTTATTTTACTTTTCCATTAGAAAAATGAAGAAAAGCTCTATTCGTTTAAATTATCGGAAAAGATTTATATTTTCTATACTAATTGCAGGTGTAATACTTGTACTTGGGAATTCCTTGCTAGTAAATCATGCGTATAAGCCATCAACTCTTGAAATAGTAGCAAGTGGAAAAAAAAATGTGGAATCTAAATCAGCAGAAGTATGGGTTACGGACATTTTTGTTAATGGAGATAAAGTTAATTTTGATTATTTGCCTTGGAGTGGTGGTTGGCAACTTAAAGACAAAGCCTTATTAAGTTCTGCGGAAGAATCTCAATCATTAAAGATCAGATTACCAGCTTCAAAAAATATAAAAGTAAAATTTCTGAAACATGAATGGTCAGGCATTGTTGTGATTAAAGATGGCGGCAAAGAGCAAACGTTGGATCTTTATTCTTCAAAAACATCTAGTTATGAATACGAAATAAATGGAAATAAGAATCATCCTTCTGGTATAAGAAGAATTTCCGATTTATTTATGGCTTTTGTTTTATTATTAAGTATTTCTTTTTTGGTTAGCATTTATATAAAAAAAACTAGTTTATAACATCTTAAGGGGACCTATTTACATGGAAATTGCAGTTTTGATTCCTTGCTACAATGAAGAGCAAACGATTGGAAAAGTCATACGGGATTTTAGAAAAGAATTACCCTCTTCGAAGATTTATGTTTATGATAATAACTCTAAAGATAAAACTGTGAAGGTCGCGCTTGAAAATGGAGCCATTGTAAAACATGAATATAGGCAAGGTAAAGGTAGTGTAGTACGATCTATGTTTATGGATATTGAGGCCGATTATTATGTTATGGTTGACGGAGATGATACTTACCCGGCTGAGTATGTCCATAGTTTAATCGAGCCATTGAAAGAGTATAAAGCAGACATGGTTATCGGAGATAGACTTTCAAATGGGACATATGCGAATGAAAATAAACGGAAACTCCATAATTTCGGTAATGATTTGGTCAAAAATATGATAAATTTTCTTTATAAAAGTAATGTTAATGATATTATGACAGGTTATAGAGCTTTTAATAAATTTTTTGTTAAATCATTTCCGGTTATGAGCCCTGGATTTGAAATTGAAACAGAACTAACAATTCATACATTGGATAAACGTTTTTCACTAAAAGAAGTTCAGATTGATTATAGAGATAGACCAGAAGGTAGCGAATCTAAATTAAATACATTAAAGGATGGCTATAAAGTTCTGAAAACAATACTAATGCTTTTTAAAGAGTTTAAACCTTTATTTTTTTTCAATATATGGTCTGCTCTTCTTCTCTTATTAGGTCTTCTAGTGGGAACTCCTGTTATTGTTGAATATATTTATACGAGTTTTGTTAGTAAATTACCATCAGCTGTTTTAGCAGTAGGTTTTGTTTTGTTGTCTATCATTAGTTTTACTTGTGGCTTAATATTAGATACGGTGGTTGCAAACTATAGAAAACAGTATGAATTGGAGTTGCATCGTATTAAGCAAGAGGTAGGTATAAAGGTATGATTTTGTTTAATAAATTTGCGACTAAGATAAAATTATTTTCTTTAGTTCTGTCTATAGCTTTAGGTAGCGGTTTAGTGTATTTTCTTACGACAAATGTTTCATTTATGAAGTGGATCGTAAGCGTCGTTATTATTTTCACTACATTAATTTACCTTGCTATCAGTATAGATTCAGATAAATTGGGAAAAAAGTTATTGTTAAATTCATGGTATAAATATATCTTTAGTGCAGTTCTTACTCTTTTTTTATTTGTTAGTCTTATGGGGTCTTTTTTTAAACGTGGACACGATTTATTTGGAATTATGCTCATAAGTATTACTGCGTGTATAGCTTTGTTCTGCATTGTGCTCTCTGTAACTCAATTTTTAATGAAATCTGGTGTAGAGGTTTCTACAAATAAAAACAATAAATTTAGGATTTTGTATTATGCTACACCATCATTCGTGATTTTTTTAGTTTACTTAATAGCATTCTACCCTGGTGTTTTATCACCGGATTCCTTAGACCAATGGTCTCAAATATTTACCCGAAAATTTGATGATTGGCATCCAGTAGCACATACATGGTTTATCATGTTTACCACTCTTTTATGGAAGTCACCGGCTGCTTTCTCAATTATTCAAGTAATTATCATGTCCTTGATAATAGGATACTGTGGATATACTTTTGAAAATTATGGTGTGAAGAAATTTTTTATTTATCTATCCGTTATTTTCCTATCACTAGTACCTATTAATGCAATCTATTCCATTACGATGTGGAAGGATGTTTTGTACAGTGGTCTTCTCTGTTTAGTAAGCATATATATTGCTAATATTGTTATTTCTGAGGGATTTTGGTTTAATTCTAAAATAAACGGTTTTTTATTCGTTATTTCTTCAGTAGGAGTAACACTCTTCCGACATAATGGGTTTATAATATTTTCATTAACAATACTTATTTCCATTATGATATTTAAAAAGAAGCTTATGAAATTATATTTATGGTCAGTACCTGTAATAATAATTTATTTTATTGTTACAATTCCTGTTTTTAATATATTGAAAGTCACTCCTTCAGACCCTAATGAAGCACTTGCAATCCCCACGCAACAAATTGCAAGTGTTATTGCTCTGGATGGTAAAATGACCACTGAACAATTACAATTCTTCGAAAATATATTACCAATAAAAGTTTGGAAAGATCAATATAATCCATATACAGTAGACCCTTTAAAATTCAATAATCAATTTAATAGAGGATTTCTTAGAGAAAATAGAAGTGATTTTCTTAAGAATTGGTTAACATTATGCATACAAAACCCTAATATAGTCATAAAAAGTTACTTAAAACAAGTTTCAAATGTTTGGCAAATAAAGCAATTTGATGACGGGATTACATCTCTATATTCAACATCAATAACTGAAAATAGTAACTCGCTTAAATATGGTTTATCGAACCAAATCATTAGCGCTAAATTGACAGAAACTTTATCTCAGATTTTAAATTTATCGCGAGATAGTATTATATGGCGAGCTGCTTTGTACAATGTTTTGATTGTGTTATCCTTATTTATAGTTATATGGCGTAGAAACTATAAGTTAGTCATTGTAGCACTGCCTATAACGCTTAATACACTAACCATTATGGCGGCAACGCCGGCTCAGGATTTCAGATATTTATATGCAAATTTACTTGTTTCTATTGTTGTTTTTCTAGTTTCTTTTTTGAAATTAGAAAAACACACAGTTCGTTAAGGAGGCGGGGTTGCAATTAAAAAATATGGCACCTTTTATGGAAATAGTAGTTTGGGAATAATATTTATTTTATTCTCTGCGTTGTTTACTGCTGTTGGACAGGCATTATGGAAAGTTTCTGACACCAATAATATGTATATTTTAGCCTTGGGATTAATCCTCTACGTGTGTGGTGCTGCTTTAATGATGATTGCTTTTAAGTTTGGGGATTTATCGGTTCTTCATCCGCTATTAAGTTTTGGGTATATATTTGCTATATTAATAGGCAATTTTTTTTTAAAGGAGCAAGTGGGGTTCAAAGAAATCATAGGTATAATTTTGATAGTTTTGGGGGCTGTCTTAATCAGTGTGGAAAGAAAATGAAATAATACTCCTTATTTTAATGACCATGTGCGGTGCTTTGGGAGGACTTTTTCTAAAAAAACTCTCTTTGTACACAATAGGTATAAATAGACCTTTTTTAACGCACTTATTTTGGGCAGGGCTTCTTTACATTTTGGGTGCGTTACTTAATATTTTATTGTTGAAATATCTTCCGTATACAGTTGTATATCCTTTAACCTCTATTACTTATATATGGACATTAATCTTTTCAAAAATATATTTAAAAGAAACTATAAGTGCTAGAAAGATCGGGGGGGTACTTTTGATTATTTGCGGAGCGTTTATTTTAATTCTTTAAGAGTACATTGTTATTATCAGTTATGGATTCTTTTTGCATACATTGTAGAAGAGGATGGATAATTTTTGACTGTAAAAGATGGGAAAATCGATTTTATTCAGATGTTACGAGGGATTGCTGCTGTTTCTGTAACAATATTTCATGCGAGAGGCCATCTTCCTAGTCAATCGCCTTTTTCCCAGGGGCTGTTTTCTGCAGCATCGTCTGGTGTAGATATATTTTTTATGATTAGTGGCTTTATTATGGTGTATACAACAAGGAATAGTAACGGTTCTTTTTTGTATTTTTCTAAATTTATGCTAAAAAGATTTGCGAGAATTTGGCCTATGTATCTTGTATTGACTTTTTTATACATAATACTTATGCTGCTAAGTGCTTACATTATTAACCGAGTGGATGTCGATCCTTCAGTAACAGACATACTTAAATCCCTATTCTTTATTCCATTAATTTTAGACAAAAGTGACGGGCCTTTCTGGGGAGGTTCTGTTCTTCATACGGGATGGACTCTTAATTTTGAGATGTACTTTTATTCATTCTTTGCAATATCGTTACTGTTTGGAAGGTATAAATGGCTATTGTTTTTTTCTTGGGTAATATTTACTCTAATACTACTTCCGAGTATGGCAGGGAACATTTCTTTAGATCCCAAGCACTATTATGGTTGGGACTGGGGATATCTTAATTTAATCACTTCCCCTTTGATTTGGGAATTTGTTGTAGGCGTCATCATAGGGTTGATATATTTTTCTAAAATCAGAATAAAAAACACTAAAATATGTTGGTTGCTCTGTTTACTGGCTTTATCCTTTACAATGTGGTATTTTCTTGGTGGTATTAACCCTGGCTTTGGAATAATTAATTGGGGACTGCCTTACGTAATTTTGTTTTCTATTTTGGTGATCTCAAGCAAAAGTATCGAGATTAAAAGCCCTTATTTTTTAGTGTGGCTTGGTAATATTTCTTTTTCATTATATCTAATCCATCCTTTAGTAATTCATCCTCTTGCCAATATTGCATGGGAGTTTGAATCGCTAAGAAATTCTTTACAGGATATGTCATATATCATTTTTCTAACTGTTCTAAGTATTTGTTTTGCGGCAGTTGCTCACGAATTTTTAGAGAAAAGGCTCTCAAATTGGTTCCGTGATAAACTTTTTACTTTACTAAAAATTAAGCCTGAAGGTCGTAAAGATATTTCATCTAATTAATTTTTTTCTGAAAATCGTATTAATATATGTATTGGTACAAGGAGGGCACTATGAAAGGTATAATTCTTGCGGGCGGGACTGGTTCTCGCCTTTTTCCTTTAACCAAGGTAACCAATAAGCATTTACTTCCTGTCGGTAAGTATCCCATGATCTTTTATTCCATATATAAGTTGAAACAAGCTGGCATTACGGACATCCTTATCGTGACAGGTAAAGAACATATGGGGGATGTTGTAAATCTGCTTGGAAGCGGTCGTGATATGGGCGTGACCTTTACATATAAGGTACAGGATGAAGCGGGTGGTATTGCGCAGGCGTTAGATCTGGCAGAGCATTTCGTCGGTAAAGATCAAATGGTCGTTATTCTGGGGGACAATGTGTTTGAGGATGATATTTCTCCGTTTGTGCAAAATTTTCGTAAACAGGATACCGGAGCTAAATTATTATTGCAAAAGGTTCATGATCCGCACCGATTTGGTGTGGCAGAACTTCATGAGGAACGTATTGTATCAATAGAAGAAAAACCTCAGCTACCTAAAAGTGATTATGCAGTTACGGGGATTTACATGTTTGATCATAATGTTTTTAATATTGTGAAAACCCTAAAACCTTCGACACGTGGAGAATTGGAGATTACAGATGTTAATAATGCGTATATTGCTAACGGAACATTGACCTATGATATTCTTCAAGGTTGGTGGACGGATGCAGGAACGCATACTTCGCTTGCCAGAGCAAATGAACTCGCTCAAAACATTATATTCGGTGAGGAATTTGGTAAGTTAAAGTTGTAAAGCAAAGTTTCCAGCATTGAGGGAAGGACGTAGAACATGAAGGTGATACCTTTAAGATTGACAGGCGCGAGTGTAATAGAGCCAATTGTTCATGGTGATCAACGCGGTTTTTTTATGGAAAGTTATAATCAACAGGTTATGCAAGATGTGGGGATTACCCATACGTTTGTTCAGGATAACCACTCTCTTTCTGCTGAGACAGGGGTTATACGTGGGTTACATTACCAATTAAATCCGAAAGCTCAAACGAAACTCATCAGGGTGCTTAGAGGTGCGATCTATGATGTGATTTTGGACATTCGAAAAAGTTCCCCTACGTTTGGCCAATGGATGAGTGTCATTCTAAGTGAGTATAATCATCGCCAGTTACTGGTGCCTAAGGGGTTTGCTCATGGTTTCTGCACGCTTGTTCCAAATACTCAGGTGTTGTATAAGGTTGATGAATATTACTCTCCTTTGCACGACAGAGGGATACTATGGGATGACCCTGCATTGAGTATTGACTGGCCCACCTCCAAGGCGATACTGTCAGATAAGGATAAACAGCAGCCGGTTCTGACAGATGCGGAAATCAATTTTGATTAGAAGCCAGTACAAATTGATATTTTTATGCTTTTAAGTTAAGAAAATGAGTAATGGGTCTAATATACTTTAGGCATTGCTCAGCTTAGGAGGTCTTTATGAAACTTCTTGTCACCGGCGGTGCCGGGTTTATTGGCAGTAACTTTGTATTGTACATGTTAAAGCAGCACCCAGATTACGAAATTGTGAATATAGATGCGCTTACGTATGCAGGTAACCTGGAAAACTTGAAATCCATCGAAACTCACCCTAAACATACCTTCGTGAAAGCAGATATTACCGACGCCCAAGCGATTGACCAGCTGATGCAGCAGGGAATTGACGTGGTGGTGAATTTTGCAGCGGAGTCACATGTGGATCGAAGTATTCTGGAACCGGAAGTGTTTGTGAAAACAAACGTATTGGGTACGCAAGTGCTATTGGACGCAGCCAAGAAATATAACGTGACCAAGTTTGTACAGGTATCGACAGATGAGGTGTATGGCTCTCTGGGTGAAACTGGCTTGTTTACGGAGGAAACTCCACTGCAACCTAACAGCCCTTACTCTGCTTCGAAGACAGGCGGAGATCTGCTAGTTCGTGCCTATCACGAAACGTTTGGTTTGCCTGTGAACATCACACGCTGTTCCAACAACTATGGCCCATACCAGTTCCCGGAAAAGCTGATCCCGCTGATGATCTCACGTGCGTTGAGCGACCAGCAGCTTCCTGTGTACGGAGATGGCTTGAACATCCGAGATTGGTTGTATGTGGAGGATCATTGCAGTGCAATTGATCTGGTCATTCATCAAGGGAAACTTGGTGAGGTATACAATATCGGGGGCAATAATGAGCGAACCAATGTACACATTGTCAAAACGGTATTGGAGGAGCTGGGCAAGCCAGAATCTCTAATTTCGTATGTACAGGATCGTCCAGGACATGACCGTCGTTACGGTATTGACCCGACCAAAACGATGAACGAGCTGGGCTGGAAGCCAAGACACTCTTTTGAAACCGGCATTAAAGAAACGATTCGTTGGTACTTGGACAACAAAGAATGGTGGACTCGTATTCAGTCCGGCGAATACCAACAATATTATACTAAGCAGTATGGTTCCCGCTTGGGGGATGCGTAAAGATGAAGGTACTGGTTACTGGAGCATCCGGTCAACTCGGTAAAGACGTAGTAAAGGTTTTCCAGGAGCAAGGACATCATGTCCTTGGATACGATCGGGAACAGCTGGATATAACGAATTTGGAGCAAGCTGTGAAGATCATAGGACAATATCAACCTGACGCTGTCATCCACTGTGCAGCGTATACGGCAGTGGATGCAGCGGAGTCCGATGTAGATGGGGCTTATCAAGTAAATGCGGCAGGAACACGTAATATGGCACTGGCTGCTGAAAAAGCAGGAGCCAAGCTGGTTTATATCAGCACGGATTACGTGTTCGATGGAACAGCGGAGCACCCTTACCATGAGTATGACAATACGAATCCGCAGAGCATCTATGGAAAGTCCAAACGGGCGGGCGAGATATTGACCCAAACACTTTCCTCCAGGTACTTTATTGTTCGTACATCTTGGGTGTATGGACTGCATGGTAATAATTTTGTTAAAACGATGTTGAAGCTTGGGCAGGAAAAGCCGCAGCTTCAGGTTGTGAACGACCAGAAGGGTTCACCTACCTATACGGTGGATTTGGCCCGCTTTTTAGCGGAGTTGGTTCAAACCGAGAAGTACGGTGTATATCATGCTTCCAACAGCGGCGCTTGTACCTGGTATGAGTTTACCCAAGCCATTTTGCAGGATGCGGCGGAAATATTAGGTGCCAAGATCACAGCAAAACTGGAGCCATGCAGTACGGAGCAATTCTCCAGACCAGCAGCACGCCCGCGTAATTCCGTGATGGAGCACATTGCGATCCGAACAAATGGGCTAAATGACTTGCCCGCTTGGCGTGAGGGACTACGGGATTTTCTACAGAAATATAGCAGCCAATCATAAGGAAATACTTCACTGTTCCCATTAAGAGGTTGGGACCAGACTAAATATTTGGCCCTAATTACTTAATAAAAAAGTCGAGTTGATACTCGACTTTTTTATTTTATTGAAACATTTTCCATGTCGCTGCGTCTATTAGTGTACATAACAATTTACAGACTGTAATAGCTCTTTGAAACTATACAGCTTTGCTCTATGATAGGAATAAGTACATTTGGAGTAAATACGCCAAAATCCTATAAACGAGGAACTTGTAATCTATGACTAAATCCGTAAGTGTTCATATTGTAACGTATAACAGTGAAAAAGATATCAAAGAGTGCTTAAAGGCTGTCAGCAAGCAAAGCCACCCCCTACAAGCGTTGGTTATAATAGATAATCAATCCAAGGATCAGACGGGGGAACAAGTTAAAGAAATAGCTCATTTGTTTGGTTCAAAACTCAAGTTTATCTCCAATGTCCAAAATGTCGGTTTTGCTCCTGGTCATAATCAAGCAATAGCGTTGAACGATACGGACTATGTACTTGTACTAAACCCAGACGTTACTATAGAACCTGATTACATTGAGCGACTGGTTGCGGTGATGGAGCATAATCAGCACATAGGCAGCGCTACAGGTCAATTGCTGCGTAAAGCGAACCGGGAGATGATCGATAGCACGGGTATTGTTATGAATTCAGCTAGAAGAGCCTTTGATCGGGGAACAGGAGAGTCTTCAGTTCAGTGGTCAGAGTCAGGAAAGGTATTTGGTGTTTCTGGTGCAGCAGCCATGTATTCGCGGAGAATGATTAACGACATTGGTCTAAATGGTGAGTTTTATGATGGAAGCTTTTTTGCATACAAAGAAGATGTGGATGTGGCTTGGCGAGCAGCCTTGCTTGGCTGGGAGGCATATTATGATGCTGGGGCCATAGCCTACCATGAACGTGGCTGGAAGGAAACGAGCCGTATATCCCAACCGTTGTTTGTACGAAGGCTTTCATATATTAATCGTTATAAAATGATGTACAAAAATGATACTCTCTCTGAATGGATGAAAAATATTATTTCTCTCCTACCGTATGAGATAGCAAGCAATCTGTACTTTCTTTTAAGAGAGCCAAAAGTGTTTGGAGCTTGGAAGGCTTTTTTCAAAGAACTGCCTGAGCTTCGAGAAAAAAGAAGACAACTTAGAAAGAAGATTGCCCTTCGTCATCATCAAAATAAATCAAAAGCTTAATAAAATATTGAATTCACGGAAAAAACCATCGAATGCATGTTCCTTTATGGAAAAATATAGTATAATTGAAAAGTGCAACCGATATAGGCTGGCAAGGGCGGTCGGCTAACTCTCCCGAGGAGGGGGGTGAAGCCTGTGACAGTGTTTGAGGCGCTCAGTTTAATGCTGACGTTCGGGGCGTTGATCGTCACACTGTTAGAGTTTAACAAACGAAAATAGACCGCCCCCGCAAGGAAGGGTCTATTTTCGGCCTGATGTTCCAAAACCGTCCGCTCTTGGAGCGTTGGTTGCGCAGGGGCTGGCTGGCACCAGCCCTTTTTCCATGTATATCTTACCACGATGATTTTTATACCTCAACCGAGGATTTTACAAAAATCTAATAAGCGGCTGGAATCGAATTTTGCAAAATCCTGCTAACTGTGTAAGGTAACAAGTTATGTGGTTTTTTGCGCCCCGTGATCTGTTGGGTATGTTATAATAGTCGATAGTAGAATAGATTACTGAATT
This sequence comes from Paenibacillus sp. RC21, assembly GCF_044907935.1. Taxonomy (NCBI): domain Bacteria; kingdom Bacillati; phylum Bacillota; class Bacilli; order Caryophanales; family Paenibacillaceae; genus Paenibacillus; species Paenibacillus sp. RC21. The sequence continues at coordinate 9,090 of NZ_JBIYCS010000004.1, read as the reverse complement.
TGTCAGGAGCGTTTTAAATATGGATGTAAGCATACTGGTTGTCAACTATAATACATGCCGTTTGACGCTGGATTGTTTGCAGTCGGTGTATGCGTCAGAGACGCAATATCGATATGAAGTGATTGTTATCGACAATCACTCCAATGATGGGTCTGTGGAAGCCATTCGTGTTGCATATCCGGAGATTACGTTGATTGCCAATGAGGATAACACGGGTTTTGCCAAGGCAAACAATCAGGGCATCGAGGTAGCGGGCGGGCGTTATGTATTACTGCTGAATTCTGATACGTTGGTGCAGCCGGACACGCTGGATACGATGATTCGGTTCATGGATACACATCCGGAGATAGGAGCATCGGGCTGCAAGGTTATTTTGCCAGATGGTTCGCTGGATAAGGCCTGTAAGCGCGGGTTTCCTACGCCTTCTGCATCCTTTTACTACGCCTTCGGCTGGTCGAAGCGTTACCCGGATAACCCGAAGTACAATCAATACCAGCTCGGGCATTTAAGCCCGGATGATGAGTATCCAGTGGATGTGCTGGTGGGTGCTTTTATGCTGGTGCGCCGGGAGACGATTGAGCAGGTCGGCGGCTTGGACGAAACCTTTTTCATGTATGGTGAGGACATTGACTGGTGTTACCGGATTAAGCAGGCGGGATGGGGCATTTACTACTATCCGCGCACATATATTATTCATATCAAAGGAGGCAGCGCTCGTCGTCGTCCTTTGAAAATTATTTACGAGTTTCATAGAGCCATGTGGGTATTTCACCGCAAGCATTATAAACAGCAGTATAGCTGGATCACGAACATGGCTGTATACGCGGGAATTACAGTGAAATTTGGAATGGCCTTTTTGAAAAATAAGCTCACTGCACCGGCCAAGCCGGACAGTGGCGAACAATCTCGTACCGAGGTGAAAGTATGATACGCAGAAATCAACGTTTTTTAACCCAATTGTATATTGTGGCGGATTTCGCGGTCATTCAGTTATCCTTTCTGATCGCCTGGTTCTTCAAATTTGAAAGTGAATGGATTACCTATCAAGAGCCGCTTCCTATTCAAGTATATGGAGGCTGGAGCTTAATCTACGGTCTGATTGCCGTGGTGCTGGGGATGTTATTCTCTCTCTATTCACCCAAACGTAAAAAACGGTTTGCAGACGACGTATTTCGCGTCACCCAGATTCATATTGTTGGCCTGTTCGTGCTGTTGAGTGTCATGTTCTTCGTGAAGCAAATCGACATTTCACGGTCCTATCTGGCGATCTATATGATTGGGAACGTACTGCTTATTTTATTTTATCGGTATTTTTTGAAACAGGTACTTAAAGCTCTCCGCCAAAAAGGCTATAACAAGCAGTTCATGCTCATTCTCGGGGCGGGTACTCTGGGCCAACGCTTTTATCATAATCTTGGACAGTATCCTGATCTGGGATATGAAGTGGTGGGATTCCTCGATGATAAACGCCACTGGGATGAAGAGGAAGAAGCGCATTTTCGCCCGATTCTTGGAGGGTTGGATCAGTTAGAAGCTACGCTGTCGCGTATGATGATTGACGAGGTCATTTTGGCTCTTCCGCTGGATGCACATGATAAGTATCCCAAGATTATCAACATGTGTGAAAAGGCAGGGGTACGTACGCTCATTATTCCTGACTTTTTCGATTATCTGCCAGCTCGACCGTATTTTGATAACTTTGCAGGCATGCCAATGATCAATGTACGGGATATTCCGCTGGATGTGGCGGGGAACCGATTGTTTAAGCGTTCGTTCGATATTCTGTTCTCATTGTTCGCTATTATTCTGACTTCTCCGGTTATGCTGGCAGTGGCAATTGGCGTGATGACGACATCGAGAGGCCCAGTCATTTTCAAACAGGAGCGGGTGGGCTTGAATCGGCGTACCTTCATGATGTACAAATTCCGCTCAATGAAGGTACTACCACCCGGGACTGACGATACAGGCTGGACGACGGCCAATGACCCACGTCGAACGCGTTTTGGCACCTTTATTCGTAAAACGAGTCTCGATGAGCTGCCACAGTTTTTCAATGTGTTGCTAGGAGATATGAGTGTTGTCGGCCCCCGCCCGGAACGTCCGTATTACGTGGATCAGTTCCGCGAGGAAATCCCAAAATATATGGTGAAGCACCATGTTCGTCCTGGTATTACAGGCTGGGCACAGAGCAACGGGTTGCGTGGTGACACGTCCATTGAGGAACGGATTAAGCATGATATTTTCTATATTGAGAATTGGTCGCTCTTATTCGATATTAAAATTATTTTCCGTACCATCCGCAACGGTTTCAAGAATGCGTATTAATCCAGATTCACCCTTCGGTTCAGCCGGAGGGTGTTTTTGTGTCTAGAAGTTGTTTTAAGTGTGCGCATGCAGGGTATTGACCTGTACGAAAAGGATGTGACACCCTATGAAACGACTGATTGCGGCGGTAATTCTATTAATGTTGATTGGCACGTTTTTATTGGCTTACAGAGGGCAATCCACGGAGGAGCATACCGGTTTTACCACCCATCGTGTGATTTCGCATGCTATGGGAGCCGTTGACGGTTTAGCCTATACCAATGCGCGTGAAGCATTTGTGAATAATTATAAAAAAGGCAGCCGCGTATTTGAGGTCGACCTGATGTTTACTTCGGACGGACATTTGGTGGCGCGCCATGAATGGACGGAGTCTTTTACAGAGCAAATGCAGCAGAAGCAGGTAGTTAGTACAGAACAGGGCGGGAAGCCCTGGAGCTACGAGCAATTCAAAAACACCCCCATACATGGTTCCTACACCCCGGTGGACTGGAATGATGCATTGGATCTGTTGGAGAAATACCCGGATGCCTATGTTGTGACGGATACGAAAGAACAGGACCCGGCCCAAATAAAACAGTTATTTGCGCAACTGACCCGTCAGGCACAGGACAAAAATCCGAATCTTTTGTCCCGCATTGTCCCGCAAATTTATGACGAAGAAATGCTGCGAACGCTGCGGAGCATCTATCCCTATACCTCCATTATTTATACGCTTTATGCGACACAAGATACGGACGACCAAATCATCCGGTTTGTACAACAAAACGATATAACAGCAGTGACTTTACCGGAGAACAGAGTTAGTGGTGCTTTAGTGGAAAGCTTGCGGCAGGCGGGGGCGGTGTGCTACGTAAATACAATTAACGATCTAAAAGATGCCGCTGACTACGAACAGATGGGTGTGCGCGGATTCTATACGGATGTTTTAACGGAAAAGGAACTCCAAAAACGCAGTTGGCTGTATGCGTTACGGCCCTGAGATGTGTGAACGGAGTGTTCCCATCGAATACGAACATTGACACCTTTTGTGCACTGTCATAGACTTAGCATAGAACGCTTTTGGATATTAGAATCCGGTTAGACCGGATCGTGGCAAAAGCACAATGGATGCTGGAGGAATGTGTGTTGGCAGATTCAATTCAATCATGGAGGCATGTATTTAAGCTGGACCCTGACAAGGAACTGGACGATGAGGGACTGGATGCCGTGTGCATGTCTGGTACGGATGCCATTATGGTAGGAGGCTCGTCGGGCGTTACCTATGAAAATACGGTGGATTTGCTGTCGCGGATCCGGCGTTATGAGGTACTGTGTGTGCTTGAAGTGTCTGATCTGGAGGCTGTGGTGCCCGGGTTTGATCTGTATATGATTCCAATGGTGCTCAATACAACGGACAGTAATTGGATCGTAGGACAGCACCAGCGTGCGATTGAGCAGTTTGGTTATATGATCCCTTGGGATTTACTTGTGACAGAAGGATATATTGTTTTGAATGGTGATTCCACGGTGGCCAAGCTTACCGGAGCGGATGCATCACTCGATGCTTCATCTGCCGCTTCATATGCAGAGGTTGCTGACAAGCTCATGCATCTGCCGATTGTATATGTGGAGTATAGCGGTGCCTTTGGAGATATGGAACTGGTACAAAAAATACATCGCAGTACGGAGCGCGCCCGTGTCCTATATGGAGGGGGTATCGTGGATAAATCTACCGCGTTACAAGCGGCTGCCGTTTGTGACACCATTGTAGTAGGGAACATCATTTACCGTGACTTGGCGAAAGCACTGGAGACGGTAGCTGTGAAGTTGGAAGTATAGAACGTGATTTTATGGAAGCTTGTAGAAAGGAGCATGCACGCATGCAATCAATAGATATACACGAGGCTGTAGCCCGCCTCAATCCGCCTCAGCGTCAGGCAGTGGAGGCGATAGACGGACCGTTGCTGATTATGGCTGGCGCAGGCAGTGGAAAGACCCGGGTGCTCACGCACCGGATTGCCTACCTCATCGCGACCCGCAAGACGGCTCCATGGGGCATTTTGGCAATTACCTTTACGAACAAGGCCGCGCGTGAAATGCAGGATCGCGTATCCAGGCTGATTGGCCCGCAGGGGAGAGATGTGTGGGTATCCACCTTTCACTCCATGTGTGTGCGTATTTTGCGTCGAGATATCGAGCGGATCGGATTTACCTCCAATTTCAGTATTCTCGATTCTACAGATCAGTTGTCTGTTATTCGGAACTGCATGAAGGATCTGAACATAGACACCAAAAAATTCGAACCCAAAGCGGTTCAGTCCATGATGAGCACAGCTAAAAATGAACTGGTCACTCCTGAAATGTATGAGCGCAAGATTGGCGACTATTTTGAGGGGATTGTGGCGAAGGTATATACCAAATACCAACAACGTCTCAAAAATAACAACTCTCTGGATTTTGATGATCTGATTATGGCAACGATTCAACTATTTAAAGAAGTGCCTGAGGTACTGGATTTCTATCAGAAGAAATTCCAATACATTCATGTCGATGAATATCAGGATACGAACCGTGCGCAGTACATGCTGTGTAAAATGCTGGCTGACCAGCATCACCGAATTTGCGTAGTAGGTGACAGCGATCAGTCCATCTATCGTTGGCGCGGGGCGGATATCAGCAACATTTTGAACTTTGAAGAGGACTACCCGGAAGCACGTACCATTTTGCTGGAGCAAAACTATCGGTCAACCTCGAATATTCTGAATGCCGCCAATGAAGTGATTGGGCAAAATACGGGCCGCAAGCCGAAGAAACTATGGACCGACAAAGAAGGCGGGGCCAAGATTAAAGTTTACCGGGCTGACTCGGAGCATGATGAGGGCTATTTTATCGCCTCCGAAATTCATAAAAATATCAATGCAAGCAAAACCTATAGCCATCATGCTATTTTGTACCGTACCAATGCCCAGTCGCGGGTGGTCGAGGAAATTTTGATCAAATCGGATATTCCGTACCAGATCGTTGGCGGCATCAAGTTCTATGATCGTAAAGAGATTAAGGACTTGCTGGCGTACCTTCGCCTGCTCTCCAATCCTGATGACGATATCAGCTTGATCCGAATCATTAATGTGCCAAAACGCAGTATTGGGGATACAACGGTCGGTAAATTGCAAGCAGCTGCAGCGGAGCGTGGAGTTTCTATTTTCCGAGTTTTGCAGGTGGTAGACGATTTGGGCTTTGCCGGACGTACGCGCAATGCGCTTGTAGAGTTTTACGATATGATCGAAGGCTTGAGTCGGATGGTGGACTATCTCTCGGTCACCGAGTTAACGGAAAAAATGCTGGAAACCAGCCAATATCGACTGGAGCTGCAAAACGAGAATACGCTTGAATCACGCTCACGTCTGGAGAATATTGATGAGTTCCTGTCGGTAACGATGGAATTTGAAAAAGGAGCGGAGGACAAGTCACTCGTCTCCTTCCTGACCGATCTTGCTCTTATCGCGGATATTGATTCCATGAATGACGATGAAGAGGAACAAAGCGATGCGGTTGTATTGATGACCATGCATAGCGCAAAAGGACTGGAGTTTCCGATTGTATTTATTGTCGGTATGGAGGAGGGAGTATTCCCTCACAGTCGGGCCTTTTTGGATAATGAAGAGCTGGAGGAAGAGCGCAGATTGGCGTATGTTGGGATTACCCGTGCAGAGGAGCAACTGTTTCTTACATGCGCACAGATGCGCACGCTGTTTGGCCGTACCACCGCTAATCCGCCTTCCCGCTTTCTTGAAGAGATTCCGGAAGAGCTCAAAGAGGATACAATTATCAAACGTGACCGCTATCGCCGCTCCGGCAATGTAGGCGGCTCTTATGGCGGACGTGGACTGGGTAAAACCAACGGTAGTAACTTTGGCGGAGAACGTTCCTTTGATACGATGAGCCGCAGTGGTTCGTCGGCTTCCGCGTCTCCCCGCGTAACCGTTACAACATCTTCATCCGCGAAACCAACTCCGGCTGCTTCGGCAGGAGGCCCCTCCATTTTTGCTGCCGGAGACAAGGTGCAGCATGGCAAGTGGGGAATTGGAACCATTGTAGCTGTAAAAGGTACAGGCAATGATATGGAGCTTCAGATTGCTTTCCCGGCTCCAGTAGGGGTTAAACGCCTGCTGGCTGGCTTTGCACCGATTACAAAAGTAGAATAAATCTCAAACATCATTAAATCTCGAACCTCACAGCGGCAGCCTGGCTTAGGCTTCTGCCCTGATGAAGTTCCCGGAGGGATACGCCTGCATGAACCCAATGCACAGGATGGAGCAGCTTGTTGCTGAGCTGAACACATATAATTATCATTACTACACACTGGATGAGCCCAAGATCAGCGACAAAGAATATGATGTGCTTTATGACGAGCTGGTAGCGCTTGAACAGACGAGCGGTCTTGTGCTGCCGGATTCGCCGACACAGCGTGTGGGCGGGGAGTTACTCAAAGGCTTCACACCGCATCGCCATCTGGCCCCGTTATGGAGCTTGGATAAAGCACAGAATGTGGAGCAGCTGCGTGCCTGGAACGTGCGTGTCGTGAAGCTGGTCAACGATTACAACACCAAGAACCCGGAGCAGCCTTTACCGCCTCCAGGATATGCGATAGAGCTTAAATTTGATGGACTGACGCTGAACCTGACTTATACCGACGGGAAGTTGGTACAGGCTTCTACACGCGGCAATGGCGTGGTGGGCGAGGGAATATTGGTACAGGTGAAGACCATTAAATCCGTGCCGCTAACGATTCCTTTTCAGGATGGGACCATTGAAGTACAGGGAGAAGGCATTATGAATCTGTCTGTGCTGACCAAATATAATGAGACCGCTGTGGACCCTCTTAAAAATGCACGCAACGCCGCAGCAGGTGCTCTGCGTAATTTGAATCCCAAAACAACAGCAGAGCGACGGCTGAATGCATTTTTCTACAATGTGGGCTACGCGGACCGAATCCAGTTTAGTAGCCACCTGGAGATGATGACTTTCCTGCGTGACAATCATTTTAAGGTGAATCCGTATCTGACTTACTTTGACGATTTTGATGATGCTATGGAACAACTGGCTGATATCGAAGAGTCTCGTGCCGGACTGGATTATCTCATTGACGGGGCGGTACTCAAAATTACAGATATGCGCACGCGTGAGGTTCTAGGCTACACTGATAAATTTCCGCGCTGGGCGGTGGCTTATAAGTTCGAGGCGGAGGAAACGACCACGGTGCTTAACTCTGTTGAGTGGAATGTAGGTCGCACAGGTAAAATTACTCCACTGGCAAGGGTAGAAGCGGTAGAACTGGCGGGAGTCACCGTACAAAATTGTACACTGAACAATGCTGGGGATATCGAGCGGAAAAATCTGAAGTTCGCATTGGGTGCTCGTGTGTTTATCCGCCGTTCGAATGATGTCATTCCGGAAATTTTGGGAAAAGTTACGTCTGAGGACGACGGAGAGGAAATTATCGTACCGGATCATTGTCCGGCCTGTGGATTCCCGTTGCAGCAGCGAGGGGCTCATTTATTCTGCGATAATAAGCTGGGGTGTAAGCCACAAATTGTGGCTCGTATTTCTCATTTTGCGTCACGTGATGCCATGGATATTGAAACCTTCAGCGACAAAACGGCAATCCAGTTGCATGACGAACTGGAAGTGCGCGAGCCTGCGGATCTGTATACACTTCAATTCGATGATCTTGTGAAGCTGGAGCGATTTGGTGAGAAAAAAGCCAATAACCTTCTGACAGCGCTTGAGCAGAGTAAAGAGAGGGATTTGGCTTCATTCCTTTATTCCCTTGGTATACCGAATACCGGTAAAGCGACTACACGCATGTTGGCTGATCATTACCGTGATTTGCACAAGGTCATGTCCGCTACGGTAGAGGAATTAATAGAATTGCCGGATGTGGGCGGGATTGTAGCTGAGAGTATCGTTGCCTTCTTTGCTGATCCATTCACCCAAGCGGGGATTGAAAAGATGTTATCCCTAGGGGTAAAGGCTCAGGCTCCCCAAGCTCCACAGGAGAAGAAGACAGACAGCTTTTTCAGTGGCAAAACGGTTGTGCTTACAGGTACCCTGCATCAACTTACGCGTGATGAAGCTGCTGCCAAGCTGGAGGCACTGGGCGCCCATGTGACCGGGTCTGTATCGAAAAAGACGGATCTAGTCATAGCTGGTGAAAAGGCAGGAAGTAAGCTGGCCAAGGCCCAACAGCTCGGAATTGATACCATAGAAGATGAGGATGAATTCATCAGACTGCTGGAGCAAGAATAATTAGATTGCAAGAGTACAGCCATTCCGTTCTATTACGGGGTGGCTGTTTTGTTATCTACTGTTTATAGTAGGAGGTATTATAGCTGTGGGAAAAAGAAATTAAAAAAATGCTTGCTAAATAACTTTAGGCATGTTACATTATTAGACGTTGCTTTGAGAATAACATTTCTCGAAGCGGAGGATGCTGAAAAGAAAATCAAAAAAAGATTTGACAAGAAAGCAACCAACATGATATGATCTAATTCCTGACTCGTTGAAGAAACGAGGACAGACAAGTTCTTTGAAAACTGAACAAATGGATGATGAAAATAAAGATTTCTTCTTTATATAAAGAAGAATCGCTAGCATTAAAAATGAGCGAATCGCTCTTTCTATAAACCAACTTCGGTTGGTCTTTAATGGAGAGTTTGATCCTGGCTCAGGACGAACGCTGGCGGCGTGCCTAATACATGCAAGTCGAGCGGGGTTGTTTTAAAA
>NZ_JBIYCS010000003.1:0-829414 GCF_044907935.1 Paenibacillus sp. RC21 | reverse complement strand
TAAATGGAAAAACAGTTGCACGAAACCATTTTATATCCCGATGTTTCATTCCCATACATCATGTACAGGCTGCTGCTCAAGAAATTATCCCTTACACCTTACACATAACGGTCAATATGTCAGTTTTAATTTCCCAGAGAAGCTGCTGGCCTTTTATGTAGATAGTGCGATGGAAAACAAGGATATGAAAACACCCGATACGGTTGTGAACCGATCGGGTGTTACGTGTCAAGGCAGAAAAATGTTACTTTAATTAGTTTTGGGGACCAAGTTCAGATATTGATGCACGCAGCCGGGTAGTTTCTTTGACACATTACCGTTAGATGAATACTCGACTTATCAAAAATATCTAAACAATGATTATATTAAAAATAACAACTTAATGGGTATTTAAGCCATTGTCGCCTAAAAAAGTTAGCGTTAATCAAGAAAATAAATAACCGAAAGTAAAAAATGCCTGAACCATCAAGGTCGCAGGCACTGACATCTAATTCAAGTTTAATGACAAAACATATTCTATATAATGACAAAACTAATTACAGCGGACACAAAAGTAGGCTCGTTAGCTATAGAGATTGTTCATCATAACATACAATTGTATAATATATTGATCATTTTCGAGGTTCCGTTATATACTATAATGAAATTTAGAATGGAGGGAAGGTTGAAATGTCTATAGCTTCGGGGTTGAGCGAAACGGAGCGCGATCCACTCCACTTTTTACAAGGAGTCAAGGATTGTATCCCTACGTTGCTCGGTTATGTGTGTATTGGCTTCGCGGCAGGCATTGTGGGGGCCTCGTCAGGTGTGAGCACGATGGAAATTGCCCTGATGTCGGCGCTTGTGTACGCAGGAGCTTCCCAATTTATTATGTGTTCGATGCTGGCTGCGTCCAGTCCCCCCTCTGTCATTATTTTAACGACATTCATTGTGAATGCCCGCCACCTGTTGTTAAGCGCATCGTTGGCTCCTTATTTCTCAAAATATTCATTGTGGAAAAACATAGGCATCGGCGTACTGTTGACAGACGAATCCTTTGGGGTAGCGTCGGATAAATTGGCTAAAGGCGGGCAGGTAAGCGATCGCTGGATGAACGGGCTTAATATCACCGCTTACCTCGTCTGGATTGCCTCCTGTGTGGCAGGAGGGATTCTCGGGAACTGGATTTCCCGGCCAGAGGCATTTGGTCTGGATTTTGCCTTGCCAGCAATGTTTCTGGCTCTGCTTATTTCCCAGTTGCAAAGCGTCCAGATCTCCAAGCTCAAGCACCGTCTGCTGCTCGTGCTGTGTATGGCTGTTCTGATGTACCTTTTGTCCTGGTGGGTGCCGTCGCATATCGCCGTCATTGTAGCTACTGTGATGACCGCAACGATTGGAGTGTTAACCGACAAATGAACATTGATCCCAACGTCATGTACATCATTATCGGCGGCATGGTCGTCACAGCCATCCCGAGAATCATTCCCTTCGTCGTACTGCAAAAGCTGGCTCTGCCCAAACCAGTGCTCCAATGGCTGTCCTACATCCCTATTTGCATTTTTACGGCGCTCGTCATGGAACATCTGCTCGTCCGAACGGAAGGCTCCGTCACTTTTAATTGGCAAGTGCTTATTACGATCCTTCCTACACTAGTGACTGCCTTATGGAGCAAAAACCTGCTGGCTACCGTTATTGTCGGTATTGTGAGTATGGCTGTAGTTCGGCTGCTATGGCTGGGATAGAGAAAAAAAGGTGCAGTCCCTTTTTACGGCTGCACCTTTTTAGATATTCATTCTTCGTTCGTTACCCTGCTCCCTTATACAAACTTGCGATGGTGCTTCTTGCCATCGTATGAGAATAAGGCCAGCTTGCCTTCAATCATCGTTTCCAAATGAACGGTCCGCCCCCACAGCTGATACACATACGGAAGCGTACGCTCCATATATTTTAAATCCAGCTCAATCCCTTCAAACTGGTGCTTGAGCTTCAATTCGCCAGTGTGCAGATAATCTCCATCCTCAACGACGATATAAGGAGAGCCACCATTCACACGCGAGAATACGAGCTGGTCCCGTATGTTTTCCCACGATTTATCTGTGATTTTCCAATCCGGTCCCCGTTTCTCGAATACGTACAGATCCAAATCCTCCGTCAGTTGCTTGGTCATGTAATTGCGTATAAAAGAGGTGTCTGAGTCAAACTCCCGTACCTCGAACATTTTAGCGCGTCCTTCGCCCGGTTTTCGTCCTTGTCGCTCCTGCTCTTCACGGGTTGGGTTATCCCATCGCTTTTCAATATCCTCAAATATTTTAAGCCCCAAATAATACGGATTCAGGCTTTGCTTGGAAGGCTGTACGACAGAAGCATTCAGCAGTGCAAATTCAACAGTTTCATCCCCGGTCAAATCCAATTCCCTGACAATCCGCTGATGCCAATAGGAGGCCCAGCCTTCATTCATAATTTTAGTCTCCATTTGGGGCCAGAAATACAGCATTTCGTCCCGCAGCATCGTCATAATATCCCGCTGCCAGTCCTCCAGCACTTCCGAAAATTCCTGAATAAACCATACGACATCCTTCTCCGGTTCAGGCGGGAACTGTCGTATCTGGATGCCTTCGCTTTCCGTCGAATCCGGCTGTAGCTTCACCATGTCCAGTGACCACAGATCATCGTAAGGACCGTCTGGGCGCTGCCGTTTTCCCGGTTCCTTTTGCTCACGGATTTTAAGCTCCATATATCGCTGTTTATCCAGATGCTGCGGTTTGATCAACTGCGGATCAATATGCTCCTGTATAGCCAGTACTGAATCAATGAAGGATTCGACGACCTTCGAACCGTATTCCATTTCATAACCGTTAATTCGGTCTGCCGTAGCGGACATACTCTCCACCATATTGCGGTTGGAAGCTGAGAAGCGGGCGTTGTGCTTGAAAAAATCACAGTGCGCCAGCACATGGGCGACAATCAGTTTATTTTGAACCAAAGAATTTCCCTCCAGCAGGAAAGCGTAGCAGGGATTGGAGTTGATGACCAGCTCATAGATTTTGCTCAGGCCAAAATCGTACTGCATCTTCATCTTGTGAAACGTTTTTCCAAAACTCCAGTGGCTGAAGCGCGTGGGCATCCCATAGGCCCCGAACGTGTATACAATATCCGCCGGACAAATCTCATACCGCATCGGATAGTAATCGAGCCCGAATCCATTTGCAATCTCCATAATTTCTGTTATCGCGTATTCCAGCTCTTTCTGGTCGGTGCTCATCCCACCGTTCCCCCTTCCCGTTTGCGAAAAAAGGTGCGTAAGGCTTGGTATACCTCGCCCTTTTCCTTGATAACGTAATACATAAACTGATCCATTTTAATGTTCTTATAGGCCGACATCAGTGTGCTGCTGCGGTTATATTGATTCACTTCTCCATAGCCGAACATGTTGCTGCGCTTCATAAGCTCCTCGATTAGCTTCACGCACCGCTCGTTGTCCGAGGTCAGATTGTCGCCGTCCGAGAAATGGAAGGGATAAATATTGTAGTTGGAAGGAGGATAGCGCTTGTCGATAATCTCCAGTGCCTTGAGGTAGGCCGAAGAGCAGATGGTGCCGCCACTTTCTCCACGGGTGAAAAATTCTTCCTCCGTAACCTCTTTGGCTTCGGTATGATGCGCCAGAAAGACAATCTCCACCTTTTCATATTGACGGCGCAAAAAGCGGGTCATCCAGAAAAAGAAGCTGCGGGCGCAATATTTTTCAAAAGATCCCATTGAGCCTGAAGTATCCATCATCGCAATGATCACCGCGTTGGATTGGGGGATGGTTTTTTCCTCCCATGTTTTATAACGGAGATCGTCCGGACTGATATGATGAATGCCCGGATTGCCCTCGCGGGCGTTGCGACGCAGATTTTCGAGAATCGTTCGCTTCTTGTCAATGTTGGCCTGCATGCCTTTTTTGCGTATATCATTGAATACGATGGACTCAACCTCAATCTGTTCCTTGTCTTTCTGCTGCAAATGCGGTAATTCCATGTCCTCGAACAGCATATCTTCCAGTTCTTCCATGCTGACTTCCGTCTCCATGATATCGTGTCCGGGCTGGTCCCCGGCTTTCTCGCCTTTACCGGGCTTCTGGGAAGCAGGATCACGTCCGATGACATCCCCCACCTGACTATCTCCGTCCCCTTGGCCTACATGCTTTTGCTTCTGATAATTATAAATGAAGCGATATTCGTCCAGACTGCGAATCGGCACTTTAATAATCTGCTTACCGTCTGACATGATAATATTTTCTTCCGTAATCAGATCAGGCAGATTTTGCTTAATCACATCTTTGACCTTCTGCTGATGACGCTGCTGGTCTTGGTACCCTTTGCGATGCAGCGACCAATCTTCACGGGATACGACGAATGAATATGGCTGACGTGGTTCCGGCATTGTTAGGCACCCCCCAAGTGGATACACGGCACAGTTTGGCCTTGTTGGTTATTAAGTATATTCACGGGGATGTACGATATGTGATGGAAGCCAAAAAACCTTTCCAATTTCAGGGCGGCTGTTTCAGTTCGGATGAGGGGGGTGTATTATAATAATAGAAAAAATGACCCGTGGGTCATTTGTGTAAGTCATATATGCAAATGAGAACAGGAGTGTGGATATAGATGAACAGCCATCCTGGCTTTCGTGAAGTACGAGAAAGTGACCAGCAGGTATTCCCCGTCGGCTGGTCCAAGGAACTGCGGGATAAGCCGCTTAAAAAGCGGCTGCTCGGCAAGGATATCGTATTGTACCGTGACAACCATCGGCAGGTACGTGCCATACATGCGTATTGTCCGCATCGGGGAGCCGATTTGTCGCTGGGCTTTTGTCAAAACGGGCAAATCACATGTCCTTATCATGCATGGTCCTTCGATGAGAATGGGCAGTGCGTGGATATCCCGGCTCATCCGGGGCGTGCCATTCCCGATTTTGCTCATACCTACGCCTATCCTGCGATTGAAAAAGTCGGGCTGTTGTGGGTCTATCCTCAGGCTGTTGGCCCAGTATCCGGGCCGGGTACAGAGAGTTGGGCATCCACTTTGACACCTCCCCCGCTGGAGCTTTTTCCCGAGCTGGAGGACCCGAATCTTATGATGTCACCCTACGATTCTGTATGGAAGGCGCATCTGACAAGAGTTGTGGAAAGCGTGCTGGATGTCGATCACCTGCCGATTGTACACAACAAAACCATTGGTAAAAAATCGTCTACCGACATCCATATCCAGTTCGAAGCAGATCACGATCATATTCGGGTGAAAAACGGAAGCGGGCTACTGCAATACACCTTTCCGCAGCAATGGATTCTGACTCCGGCTGAGGAGGGACGCAGCAAGTTTATTAATTTCGTCACCTTCACCCCAATTGAGCAGGAAGTGACCGCCATCTACGGGCTGGCTGGGCGTAATTTTGCCAAATTTGTACCGGGTATGAGCCGGATTTTTTCCAGATATAGCAACAGAGTGCTGGAAGAGGATCGAACCGTGGTGGAAAGCCAGCATCCGCGTCCTATCCCTGAGGCGCTGCGCATGGAGGCGCATGTACCCGCAGACGGGCCTCAGGTTCGTTTTCGCAACCGCTGGTACGACTTTCTCGTTAACGATGAACCTCGTGTCCGCCTGGACCAAGAATCAACGTGGTGAATGGATGGGCAAGCGCCAAGCAACTGGCGTTCGTTCACAGTATCTTTTCTGCCTTATAGCCTATTCCATACACCGTCTGCAATAGCGACTGATGCGGCTCAAGCTTCTTGCGCAAGCGCTGGATGTGAATATCCACCGTCCGTGTTCCACCTGCATAATCGAAGCCCCATATCTGCTCCAGCAGCTCGTCCCGCGTGTATACCCGCCCAGCGTGTGACACCAGAAGCGCCAGCACATCAAACTCCTTGGGTGTCAGCTCCAGCACTGTTTCCTCCAGTTCAGCCGTCCTGCTGGACGGACGCACTCGTAACGGGCCAAGTATCGTTTCTGATCCTTCCGGCGCGGGCGCTCCTTCCCGCTCCAACCTCCGTACCAGCGCCTTGATGCGGGCGAGCAGCTCTCGCAGATCAAAGGGCTTGCTCATAAAATCGTCCGCGCCCAGCTCCAGCCCGAGCACCTTATCCACGATATCGTTTTTGGCAGTCAGCAGCAGAATACCGATGCCCTTCCGACTTTCCAAACGGCGGCACACCTCATATCCGCCCAGCTTGGGCATCATCACATCGAGCACCAGCACATCGGGGTGAAACAAACGGACTTTTTCCAATGCGTCCTCCCCGTCAACAGCGGTTTCTACCAAAAAACCTTCTCTTTGCAACGCATAGGCCAACGCATTGCGAATGCTGGGTTCATCGTCCGCTACTAATATTTTTTTATCCATGTCTTTTCCTCCCTGCCCTATAAACCAACCGGTTCTGCCTACTTATGTTCCCGCAAATAATAATGGATCAGACAGGTATGGCATATGAACTGCTCGCGTGGATCGTTGAGATCAAAATCCGCAATGTCACGAATCCGTTCCAGTCTGTATTTGACCGAATTACGATGTATAAAAAGATAATTCGCTGTATCCATCAGACTGCCCCGATTTTCCAAATAATAAAATAACGTTTTAAGCAAATCGCTGCCATGAGACCGATCATACTGCTGGAGTTTGCCCAGCTTACGTTCAAACAAATCGGCAAATTCCTCTTTGTTCATTGCTTCCCCAAGCATATAGTGCATTTCGATATCTCTGAATTTACATACACGTCTATCGGGGTACAGCCGCTGGGAGACAGTGATGGCACGTCGTGCCTCATTATAGCTTTGCATCAGCTCCCACAGCTTTTTGGTACTTCCAATGCCTATATAATAATCGCCCGTTCCCAATGCTTTTTCACTGTTCCAGCTCTTTAGCGTTTCAGCCCAGGTTAGTCCCTGATCAGCGCCAGCCCCGTCATGGTGGTCATTCGGATGAAGAGTAGGTAAAAATAGTATCGCCCGATTGGAACGGAACTCAATATGGGATACCACACGCCGCCGGATGGATTCCTGACTCAGCAATCCGGACAGAATCTCTTCTGGCGGAGCGGTAGCACTTTCCAGTACAGCAACCTCCCAATCATATGCCGGGTTAAATCCCAGTTGACGCCCTCTCCGCTCAACCTCATGTCGCAAAGGTACCGGAGGGGTCATCAACTCGTCGATAAAGTTACCCCGTAGTCGGCTTTCTGTATCTTCTACTGCCTTTTCACGCATTAATTCCAGTGCCATGACCAGACGTGCCTGCTCAATGCCCACCTGCTCCATATCATCCAGCTCATTGCGGGCAATGACCAGCTTGGCAACCGTGCGTTTATCGACATTAATTGGAAAATGACGGGAATCCTGCGCCTCCATCCAATTCCATTCCTGTGGTGAAGTGACGATGGCTCGGCCTCCATTATCAATCAAAGCAACCGGGGCTTTAAGCAGCTCTGCTATATTATCGCTTACAGCCTGTATACCGCTGTTCTCCAGCACCATCGTTGTTAAGGTCCGATATATTTCTTCCGAGCGTCGCAGCAGCTCTGCCTGCCGATTCAACACCATATCCATGACTCGCTGTGTAATATCCGTATATGGAATATCGGCCGGAATCTCAATCACGGGCAGGCCGCACGCATTGCTTTCCTCCAGCGCACTGCGGGGAATTTCCTTGAGAAAGCGGGTCGGCTTGATCGCAAGTGCTGCGGCCCCGCCCTGGTGCAATAATTGAATAATTTGACACAATACCTCAGGCTCATGACGGATGGAATAAGCGGTTGTCATCAATAGTACGCCTTCCCTGATCCAGCCCTTCAAGTCAGGGACCTCCATAATATCAATAAAACGGACAAACCGATTTAATCCCTGCTCTCCGCTTAGTACCTTCGCCTCCTTCAATACGGGCATTGTCATAAGCTCCTGAACGGTTACACCCGGTATTTTCATATGGACAGACCACCTTGCTATTTATTTTGCGGTAACGGCACATATATTGAGGATTTTGCAAAGTTCTCGCCTAACTTAATTTTCAGGATAGTGTACCAAAAAAGTATACAAAACAAAACCTTTTACCGGATGGAACGCAAATAAACCGCCCTTTCAGGAAAAGGCGGTTTAATTCAATACCCTATTATTTTATAAGTCAGGATTATCCTGCCTGGACTTCATCATTCTCCCGCTGCCAGTGCACCGATGCGGCTGCGCCGAGCGCCACAATCGGATCAATGGCACGGATGCCCAGCCTGCGCTCCAGCTCCGGTGCGAAGTTCATCGTCACAAAACCCGTACAGGCCAGCACGATAGCCTCTGCTCCCTTCTCCTGAAGCCGCAGCGCCGCTGCCATGGCCGCTTCCTTGCCTTGCTGAGTGTTCAGGTCCAGCGTCGTACGTACACCCTCAGGGCGCTCTGTGCCGATGTAAGACTCACCCAGGATACGGCGGATCAGCGGGGGCGCCTCCTCCAAAATGGTCAACACACCGACACGACTGGCCGCTGTCAATGCCAGATGCGCCGCACAGGAGCCTGCGCCGTATACAGGTACATTCACCGCATGGCGGGTGTCCTCCAACGCCGGATCAGCCGCGCAGCTAATGCCAATAGACGTGCAGCCCTGCTCGACGAGCTGTTGTGCTGCGACCACAATTTTAGGCACCGATTCCCGATCCGTTGCATCGTCGTAGATTCCCTGCGGCTGGTCAGGGATACACACACTGGTGACAGGCATTCCGTAGCGCTGCTCGATAACTCGGCCGTGAAGGCCAATAGCGACTTCGTCTTGCATGGTAAGCACTCTGATAATTCCGAGCATGATGAATTCCTCCCTGTTTTTACAGCTCCTGCTGTTTCTCACCCACCTAGCGCTCCAGCAGTTGCCCAGCTTTCATAATCAGGCGGTCATCCAGATACACATCCGGTCGCTGAACGACACCGTCAATATGTACACCCGCAGCGATGGTCCCACCAAAAGTATTATTGCTGCCAAAAGCCACATGAATCGTGCCGTACACCTTCTCATCTTCCAGTACGACACCTGTAATACGTGCTTTATCATTCGTACCGATACCGAACTCTGCCAGCATTCTGCCGTCACCTTCACCCAGCATTTCCAGCAGGGACTGCCCTGCTTCCCCTTCTGCGGCTGTCAACCTGCCGTTTTCGATCGTCAGCAACAGCGGCTCCTTCAAGGCACCGATTCCTGCAACAGAACCGTCCACCACAATCTGGCCTTGCGCCGTCCCCTCCAGCGGAGCAATATACGCTTCACCGGAAGGAAGGTTGCCGGATTCGCCAGGGTTCAGATACATGCCCGTGCTGGGCACGCCGTTGCGACCCTCAATGGTAAAGCACAGGCTGTACCCATCCTTCTCGATCCGCACCTGCTTGGCAGCTGTCAATAATGCGGTCACCTCTTCGGTCAGCGCCTTGACCTTCGGATAATCAGCAGCAATCGCCCCGTTCATGAACATGTCGTCCGTCATGCCAGGCATCGTCGCTAGACGCGCTCCAGCGGCTGCTGCTTGCTTGCGGGCATGGGTATGGGTCAGCGAATACCGGGTGACACATACGACAACATTGGAGCGAAGCATGGCTTCGGCCACAGGTGCCGGAGGCTCTTCCCCTGATTTGGAGCGTACCTTCATCGTCAAAATAGCAGCTTCTGCGCCCAGCGCCTTGCCAGCTTCATAAATGGACTCGCCCAATTCCTTTTTATCATCGTCCGTTACCACTAGAAGCGTCTCTCCAGCGGTAAGTCCCAAACATTTTTGCAATACATTTTTACTAATTTCAACACGTTGTTGGCTCATTTTTTTACCTCCTATTTTCAGTTAGCTTATACGCTTACACCATTTCCGATACCAGCTTGCCGATCAGGGCATTGGACAATACGACGGGAACCCCCGCGTAACGCGCCGCCAGTTCTCTGTGAACATCCGTATACCCCATACAATCCAGCACGATAAGATCAGCCTGATCCTTGAACTGCCCGGCAGCCTGGCGAAATTCCTCTTCACTGCTGCTGTAAGGCGAGGCCGCTGCAAACCCGGGATTCATTCCGTGAGGACTGAATTTGAGCTTGAGATTGTCCTTCTGCTCTTCCAGCGGACCAATCAGACCGACCCGCCGTCCGCCGGACATCGCCTTAATCACAGGAGGAAGCACATGGTCCGGCTCAATCAAAAAGGCGGTTCGGGTATGCAATCCCGGAAATACGCCGGTACATAGCAATAAAATCGTACGGATGCCTTGTTCTTCCATGCGCGTGATTTTCTCCTGAAGCAGCGGCTGGATTTTTTCGCGTGATATAACCACCGACTCGCCAGTCGTCAGGCGGGAGGTCAATACATACTCTCCCGGCGACGGAGACAAATGCTCTTGTATATAAGCAAAAGAAAGACCGTCCAGCGCACCTGCCTGTACCAGTTCTGCACGTCCTTCCAAAGCCCGTTCCACGATAGGAGCCACATCTGTCCGGGGCGCTTGCCCAATCGTAATCATCCCAAGCTTATCCATCTTCAATCCCCTGCTTTCGCATCCATTTTATTTTACGCTCCTGACGGCAAAGGGCAAGCCTGTGGCCTGCCCTGTTTAGCATCAGCCGTGGTTTTGCGCACTGCCTGCTGTCTGAAATATCTTCATGGAGCCGTACAATTCGGTAATTTTGACAAATTCCTGCGGGTTATAAAATGCACAAGTGCCATTCGTAAATTCCTTGGCCGTTTCAATGGAAAAACGTACGGCTGCCGCGATATCAATCTCATGACTGGCCCCGGTCCCACATCCTGGTACGGCAGCCTGCGCTGTAATAGCAACACCAACCACAGGCGCATCCGTCGCTACAGCAGGCTGTAAAATGGAATTAATATGGTATAAGTCATTACCGTACGGCGTGATATCCTGCGTGGTTACCGGAAAAGTAACGGGCAATTGTCCCGTAGTCTGCTCCATCAGGCGCAGCAGATCCTCACTGACTCGCAAAATATAGCCTTCCTTCACCGTGGGTGAAATGGCGATCCCCTTATGATTAATAACACGATTGCCCTTGGTGGTATCAATGGACAGAATAGCTTCCATCTCGGGAACAATCTCATGACGATTCATTTCCAAAATATCCACAGGGGAGTCCATAAAATCAACCGGCTCGTGCGGACGGGTAGGTGCATCCGGGCAAATATGCGTAGTTACGATCACATCACCCTTCAGCTTGTCACCTTTAATTTGCATATCCGCCAGCTTCAGCCCAGCGGCAACCGCTGCAATAGCTCCATCCGCATCAGATACAAGACCAATTCGGGAAGGACGTGCGCCGATCCCGCCTAGACGTCCTACAATGCCAAATGTCGGTGCCGTACCTCCAGAGCTTTTGCCTTCCGTACCCGGAATAAGCACTTGTATAAAATCCGTGCTGCCCTTGGCTCCTTTTACCTGTTTTACCGTTACCACAATGTCCTCGTATCCGGCGAAAAGCTGCTTAACCCGCTCTCCGTTCACATAGGCGCTGTCCAGCGCTTCGAATACGGTTAATGTCTGTTGAAGTGCCATCGTTGCATTCCTCCCGAAATCATTTTATAGATAGGACAGTATAGGCTTATGGATAATTTGCTCAATCGGTTGCAGCAGCTTGGTGTTAAACATGGTCGTACTCAGCAGCATCTTTTCCTTCGGTACCACGATGACAGCCAGACGCTGTCCTTGGGCTACGGCGGCTGTGATTACAGGTCTGCCTGTATCCATATCCAGTGTCATGATCAGATCTGGAAATGTCGCCAGCCGCTCCCCATCAAGCTCCAGGGACATGTACTCATTCCAGAAGGTCATTTCGTAGGCCCGACCACTATCGGTAATGCGAACCAACCCGGCATCAAAGCCCCCCGATGTTTCAAGTCGGCATTCTGTTACTTCTCCTGCGGCGATAACCTTACCGCCCAGCTCAGCTGCCACGGCTGCAATCGCAGCTTCGCCTTGATGGGCCAGCATCGCTTCTCCAACAGCAATTGCCCGGGAAATGGCTCCCGGTGCACCGTTGGCTCTCGCATAAGCGGCCGTCACCGGATTCCGTGCAACCGCTACAAGTCCTCCAGCCTCTACCGAGGCTTTACGAACCAGCGATGCAGCATGGTCCAGGGAGCCTGAAATACCCACTTCCATATAATGCTCTCCACGTCCGCCCACCGCAGCCTGATGGCTTACGTAATCTGGAAGCTCGGTCAGGTTCATGGAGCCCATTGTGCCTGTCGGATGTGCCCGGCCATTACATGCAAAATCCACAACCGGAATACCACTCAAAGCCGACTGAAACCAGCCGTTAATCGTTGTCTCGCCGCCATTTTCATTCGTATGCAAAGCCCGGACACCCTTTCCTGTCATGGAGGACACCATTTCCAGCGCCTTCACATAATGAACAGGCTTCACATATTTATTCGGAGCAGCCGGGGCACCAACGACAGCCACGGTGACGAAGAGATCGTCATCTGCGAAGCTTTCGACGGATACCAGCTTCGGCTGTCCCACTTCAAGAGCCAGCTTTCCGATCCGCAGACCTTCTTCAATCCAGCCTCCGCCTCCTCCGCCCAGAACAGCACCACCATAAACGGCATATTCAACAATTCTCTCATCCAGCTTCAAAGCGTCCATCTGCATCATCTCACTTTTTTAGTTTAAATACGGAATTAAAGAAGTTGTACAGCGCATCCCCTGCGATAAAACCTGCGGCCAGAATCGTCATGGAAGAAACGACCTCTTTTTTTGCGAAACGGGTTACGAGGAAGCGAATTGCGATGCCGGCCAGAACAGCCCAACACGCATTCGCTGTCGCAATCAGTAGCCCTGTCGCGAACATAACACCCAGTTGGCGCTTGGAGCCACCTATGAGTTGGAGAATCGCTCCCGGTATCGCCCACAGCAAGAGCTGGCTTGCCACACCCGGTGTAGCTCCGGCCTGAATGGTGGATACATATACTTTATCAATCGGTGGCACCAGATTTTGCGCAAAATAACTCGGATAAGCCAGAGCTACAGTCACCAGTGCAACAGCGAAGGCGATCAGAGCCGTTATATACTGTTGCTTTCGACCTTCCCGTTCCAGCTCCTTATCCTTACCGTTGCCACGCAGGATATAGCCTGTTTTCAAATCAAAGCCCATATCCGCAAAGGCAGGACCTGTAGCCGCGCTAAACCCGGCCAGCAATGCCAAAGCCACTGGCGGAAAGCCGATCATCATACCGCCAAGCAAGGTAATGAAGGCGACCGCAAAGGCGGGGAACCACCCGGAATGCATGGCGGCAATGCCGACGATAATTTCATGCACGAACGCGGCAAAGGCTGCAAACACGATAAAGCCGATCAGCATGCCTACGGACATGTGCGTTACCAGTCCACCGATGATGGCGATCAGCAGGGAAATCGCCAGATACGCGATGAACCCGAGTCCAAGCGTACGACGAGCCTCTGCAATCGGACGGGTGTATTCTTCATCCTGCGAAGAGGCTTGCACGGGAGCCCCATCCACGACAATGCTACTCGTGCCGGATGCTTCATTTGAAGCTTTATCCGAAAGCGCGGCGGTACTATCCTTTTTCTTGCCGGAACGGCCGAATACGAGTACAGCAGCCTGAATCAGCGCCACAATGCCCGCCCCGATCATCACTCCATGCGCAATGTATAGCGCATTTACATCAATCTGAAATAGCGGCATGGAATACTGGCGAATCAATAAGCCGACACCAAACATGCCCAAGGCCCAAATATTACCGATAAAAGCCACACCAAAGGCAGACATCGGAATGCTGAGATAAGAGCCGACTACCCCGATCAGTGCGCCGACACCCAGCAATCCGGCACGCTTGCCGCCCTTGTCCCCGGCTCTGATGGATTCCGCTGTCGCAACACCCGGAGCCCATGTACCCGAGGCGGGGAACAGTCTGGAATCAAAAATTTTGTACAGTATCGTTGCATCTGCGAACATAGCCAACGCCGCCCCCAGCAGCATGGGTACGACCAAATCAGGGGTTCCCATGAGATATGGAATTCCAATCGGAATCAGCAGGCTATTGGCCGCCCCGAAGGTAGCCGAGGAAATCGCCGTCTGGACCAGATTTTGACGATGTACCGATTTATAACGTAAAAACCAGTTAAACGGGATACGTGCAATCAGCATCGCGATTAACGCTCCGATGATGGCCGTATTTGGGGTCACCCCCAGACTGGTTACGATCTGCATTCCGATAATAGCTCCCAGAACACTTGTAGCCACAATGAGAATAAATGCAAAAGGCTCAAACGTTTTCGGGTGGCGTTTTTCTTTTTCGTTTTCCATATGACCCTCCTGTGGCTTAGACATGATGTATTTCGTCCTCTATTGAATAGGTTTAACTTATGTTACTGCAACTTTCCTTCCATAAACAATGTTCGTCCTGACCAAAACAAAGGCTTATTTATTGTGCATACAGGATAAAAGACGATATATATAGCGCTATCATGACATTTTATCCCTTTTCAATGTAAAGAAATATAACACAAGAAAATTCGCTCAATCCTTGGTATAAAAATAATCTATGTATATATATATGTCTTATCTAGTATATACTTACAAATCCTGTGCTGCTTAAGCGTGTCTTACTCGACCGCTTATGCTAAAATACTTCCGTATCGGCTATTCGCCTACAGGAGGGCATCACAATGAACCAATCCATTCTGATCGTGGAAGACGAAGAGAAAATTGCCCGGCTTCTGGAGATCGAGCTTGAGTTTGAAGGATATCAAGTATGCAAAGAAAAAAACGGAATTGACGGACTGGAGACATATTGCAAAGGTCATTGGGATCTGGTCCTGCTGGATATTATGATTCCCGGCCTCAGTGGCATCGAACTACTGCGGCGGATTCGTAAAGATGATGCGAGCATTCCTGTCATTTTACTGACGGCCAAAAGTTCTATTGCAGATAAGGTCGAGGGGCTCGATCTGGGAGCTAACGATTATATTACCAAGCCCTTTGTGATCGAAGAGCTGCTTGCACGTGTCCGCGCCGCGCTTAGGGTAGGTGCAACGAAAGAAGCCGTTCCCGAAGTGGAAGATGCATGGCTTCATGCCGGGGATTTACGCCTCCATGAAGGTACCCGTGAAGTTCTTCGCGGTGAGCACAGCATTGAGCTTACGCCACGAGAGTTTGACTTGCTCGTTCATTTGCTGAGACATCAGCGGCAGGTGCTTAGCCGAGAACAATTACTGGAGAATGTATGGGGTATTGATTATTACGGCGATACCAACGTAGTGGACGTGTATATCCGATACGTGCGCAATAAAATTGACCCCACGCGCCAGCTCCCTGAGCTGATTCATACCGTACGCGGAATTGGCTATGTGCTGAAGGAATCGTTATGAAGCTGCAAAACAAGATCCATATGTACACCTCGTTATTACTCGCGATTTTACTTGTGGCCATTAACTTTTCGGTCTATTTCCTGTTCAGCCACCTTTCGATAGACAGCCGCAAAGATCAGGTAGAAGCCGCAGCGGACAACATGATTCGCGGCATTCAGCGCGCCCCCGCATCGGTAGTCGCAGGGGATCTTCTTCGAGCCTATGTGCCACCAGACGGTATGCTTCGGCTAATGAAACCGGAGGGCGATTTTCTTTCCCCGATCACCTCTTCTTCGGAGCAATCTCTCAGTTTGATGAAGGCTGTTTATGATGAGACACGACAAGTACGCGTGATTACCCATGAAAACAACCGTTACATTCTTGTATCGGTTCCCATGATCTGGAGCGATGGAGAGGTCGTCAATCTTCAGATAACCGAAAGTCTGCAACCAACGATGCAGACGCTACAGGTACTCAGAATCGTACTTATAGCTGTCACAGGGATTGCGCTCATTCCTGTCGTGATCTCGGGAAGATTGCTCGGCAGATTCATTACACGTCCAATCACATCTATGATCAGCACGATGAGAGAGATTCAACGTAGCGGGAAATTTAAGCGCCTTCCGCTCAACTCCTCATCACGCGACGAACTGGTAGAAATGGGAGAAACGTTTAACGACATGATTGAATTGCTGGAGCGCAACTTTGTCCGGCAAGAACAGTTTGTTTCCAATGCATCCCATGAACTGAAAACACCCCTCACCATTATTGAAAGCTATGCTAGCCTGCTCAAACGCCGGGGACTGCAGCATCCCAAGATTTTCGCCGAGTCCGTTGAAGCCATCCATTCCGAAGCGATACGAATGAAGGAAATGGCAGAGCAGCTTCTTCTTTTGGCGAGAAACGAGGAGCAATGGAATATCGTGTTGGAGCCGGTTCGCCTGAGCAAAATCGTGACAGAGTTGAAGGTCACATTTGAAAATGCTTTTGCCCGGGAAGTGCAACTGGACGTGCAGGCGGACTGTATGGGCTACAGCGATGAAAATAAGCTGAAACAGCTACTGTTTATCTTTTTGGATAATGCACGTAAATACAGTGACGAGTCGATACGCCTAACTATTGGAACCACGGGTGAGATGGCTCAACCTTGTATCAGAATCACAGACCAAGGGATTGGAATTCCGCAGGACAAGCTATCTAAAGTATTTGACCGCTTCTATCGTGTGGATGAAGCCAGAAGCCGCGAAGAAGGTGGAGCCGGACTAGGCTTATCGCTGGCTACAGGAATTGCAGAGGCCCTTCATGCTCACATTGGGCTAGAAAGTATTCAGGGAAGCGGAACGACAGCAACGATCATCCTCCCCGCCGTTCCCGCAGATTAATCAAAAGGAGAGAATAACGATGAAAGCCATCTATGCGTGGATGATTGGGGCGGCAGGGACGGCTATACTGATCACACTTTACCTTCTGCAATCGCCTTGGGCACAGTCGCTATCAGCTTCACCGTTGGAGGAAAAAGCGGCCATCCAGTCTGTATTGCATCAATATCCCGGCGAGGTGCTGGAATCCAAACGATTGAATGATGCTTATCTGATCATGCTGCAGCGTCCCAAAGGAAAATACGAAATACAAGTCAACGCCTATAACGGCCATATTGACTCCATTCGACGAACACAAGCTTATACGGATACGACACAGGAGCCCCAGAAAAACACCCCAAGCTCCCCTAAACCTGATCCTGTATCTCTCGTCATCACAGAAAAGGAAGCGGCCCAGCTTGCTGCAAAGGCGGTGAACGGAGGAACCACAGATGATATTGAGCTTCATCGTAACGAAAAGAGTCTTTATTATCTCGTTGAGGTTGATGTGAAGGATGGGCGTGAGGCCGTGGTGCAGGTCAACGCGGTATCAGGCTCTATTGATTCTGTAACTTGGGAAAAAGAAAAACAGGACAACGAAGATTAATAATGACTCTCTTCTCATCATCGCTCATTTTCTCTCATCGTTTTCTAATGATTTTATTACGTTCCTCTCATTTTCAATAGATAAGCTGTACTCAAGCTTACATCACAAGGAGGAACTATACATGAAAAAAAACTATACATTAGGAATCATGGCGGCAACAGTTTTGCTCGGTGCTACAGTAGCAGGTGTTTCGGCGAATGCCGTCTGGGCAGCCAAGCCTGCGAATCTCATTGGAGCGACAGCCGCTGCCAATATCGCCAAAAAGGCTGTGGGCAATGGTGCTAAGGTTGAAGATGTAGAACTGGAACATAAAACCGGAAAAGCCTACTATGAGGTGGAACTTCAACAGGGTAATAAAGATTGGGACGTGGATGTGGATGCTTATACTGGAAAAACCCTTCGGTCCCATTCAAAGTTGGATGATAACTTGAATGCCAAGAAGCCCCTAAACAAGCCAAGTAATATCACCATAACCGAAAAACAGGCCGGACAGATTGCTCTTAAGACAGTACCCGGTACCCTTCTGTCTACCCAATTGGACAAGGGAGACGGACAGTTTATCTATGACGTGAAGATTCTCACCAACGAAGGAACCGTTGACATCGAAATCCATGCGACATCTGGAAAAATCGTGGATACGGACGATGATCATGATGATGACCGTTACGATGATAGTAATGATTAAATATCCAGACCCTATTCCAGCTTGCAAAATACAGAGTTAATTCAAAAGGAGTAGCGAACTTTCGCTGCTCCTTTTTTTATGGCTCTTGCAATATTTGAACTCACCTTCATCTTCCTCATGAATAGACTGATAACTAACAAAGGATTACCTTTTTCTATAATCACAAGTCAAGTGAGGTTCTTATGACGAAATCCTATACCAAAGCACAGATTCGCAAAATCACCAGTCGTTTCGGTCTGATCCCGTTAAAATCAAGCTTGGTCTCATCACTGTACCGAAAAAATGCAGTAATCCAGGTGAAAACGAAAAAGGGAACTTATGCATTAAAGCCCTTTAGCCGTACTAGGATGGTCCGCTCAAATACAATCCAACAGATGGAGCAGGCTGCAAGCATGATCAGGCTTTTGAAAAGGAGAAAGTATAGCTACATGCCAGCGTGGCTTCCAACACATTCAGGGAAGCTGTGGACTTTACATCAAGGAACGCCATTTTATGTAAGTCAGTGGATCAAAGGACGGGGATTGGAGAATGCTGAAGATTTTAAAAAGCTTGGGTGGGCACTTGCCACGCTTCATGCCTCATCCACTGGCTTGCATCGGATTGGAAGGGGGAAATCCCCTACGTTTCAGCAATTGCGGATATGGAAAAACCAGGACCGTCTTTTTCAAAGAAAAATATCACAAATCAGCCGTCATGACAAAGAATACGGCAACTGGTACAACGCTCACGGCAAAGACTGCAAACGTTTAGCTAAGCGGGCATGGAAGGATTTGCAGGACACATCCATTGTTAAGCTGCTTCAGAAGGAAAACCGTTCCCCCTCTTTAATACACGGCGACATCACGATCCCCAATGTCATTATTTCAGATGATGGTCAACTCAAAATCATTGATTGGGATCGAGTTAAGGTCGGCTCAGTCTATGTAGATCTGGCAAAGGCCCTTATGAATACGACCCAATTCAATCCTGAATTTGTGCAATCCTTGCTGAAGGGATACCAAAAACGCAAACCACTAAGCCGAACTGAACGAAAAATGGTTACAGCCTTGTATAAACTGCCACGCGAAGCGTGGCATGCCTCCCTACACCCGAATCGCTCAAGAAACCGCGAGATCCTGGACAATTGGGATCAATCGTGGCCCCTTCGTTTACAAATCATTCATATTTTGCAGGAATGGGTGCATGCATAAAAGAAAGTGAGGATCAAAATGTCGATTTTATCGAACGTTGAGCAGATGTACGGAATCAAAATTCAACGTACTCGTCAAAAGAAGGACATACACAAGATTGAGACCGCCAGCATGACCTATTGTTTAAAGCCCTACAAATTCCCAGAAGATGAAATTCATTTTATTACACGTGTGTTGTCCTTCCTGGATGAGCGCGGGTTTACCCGTAGCCAAAAGGTCTATCCGACAGTGCAGCAAACCGCTTTTATGATCCATGAAGGCATTTCGTATACATTAACCAATTGGGTTGATGGAGGAAGACCAAAATTTACAAAAAAAATAGATTTCAAAAAGGGAATTTCCACCTTAGCCAAATTTCACTCCAGTGCCGTAGGCTTTCCTGTCACCGAGGCTCCGGCAGCCAGAATACGTTACGAAGGCTTGGGTGATGAAATAGCTGGATACAAAAAACGCCTCAGTCCCTACAAAGGCACAGCACATCTCGTGGCTCTCTGTGAAGAAGCGTCGAAGCATCTACAGCAGCCCAAAGTTCGAGAAGCAATCGACTCGGAGCAAAAAGCTGCCGCATTTATACATGGCGATTACAATTATCCCAATCTGATTAAAGACAGACAGCTCAAGATTCATTTAATCGATTTTGAAAATTGCTCCCTGCACGTAAGAATGAAAGACTTGTCCCATCTTCTTCATCGAAATTGTCTTTGGAACGGGACCAAGATGCTGCGCGCGGTCGACTACTATCAACGATATCGTCCGTTAAGCGCCCATGATTTACATTTGCTTCACACACTTTTGATCTCTCCCTATCATGTGGTCCGCAACATCAGAATAGGCGGCATCCGTTCTGCCAAACGTGTTATTCCATCATTCGTGCAGTTAAACAAATACCGACGTGAACTTAGAGCGCTGCTATAATCTGTCGGCTTGGAACTAAACAGGAAAACAGACCCGGCGAAACGGTCTGTTTTTTTTATATTCTGACAACTATCTTTGGTAAATCTACATGTCACTGAACCGAATCCACTGGCTGATTGTACCGGTACAATCAAAAGTTTATAGCATTGTAATCAATACGCCCCCCTTCTACAATGATGCTATGACTCAAGGATCATTTGTTCCGAAAAGAAAAATTGAGAAACTAACAATAGAGGTGACTGCACATGTACATCATGACAAAAGAAGAAATAAAGACTTATCTAAACAGGATCGGAATTCAAGACATTCAGCCTCCTACCCAATCCTATTTATTTGAGCTGCATAAGGCCCATGTGAAACATCTTTCGTGGCAAACGGTGGACATTTTTGCAAGAAAGCCGGCGGACATTGGTTTTCAAGAATCAGTTCAACTTATTTTACAGGGGAGAAGCGGTTATTGTTTTCATCTGAATGGTGCCTTCAGCGCACTACTACATTCACTGGGCTACAAGGTCTGCCTGCATCGTGCAGGGGTTCAGCCTTTAGGGGCAGAGCCACGTATCAATTCATTTCATCTTGGGTTAACCGTGAACTTGCTAAATGAGCAGCACGAAGATGAAGTATGGATTGTTGATGTCGGTTTAGGCGATATGCCATATGAGCCTGTTCCACTCCGGATGGGCACTTATGAACAAGCTCCTCTTCAATATAAGGTTACGGAGTCCAGGATTGTTGCAAAAGGCTGGCGGTTAGAGCATGATTCGCTTGCTTCATTTGTTGGCGTTGATTATGACCCTACGGTTGTTCGGGATTTGGAAGAGTTTATGCCAAAACATCATTTCTATAGCCGCTCAGCGGATTCTCCATGGTTCAACCTGTTTCTGATTCGGCAAAGACAAGCATTAGAGACGAATGAACTAAGAGGCTGCATTTGGAAAAAACACGGGCTGAACGGATTGAAAAAAATAGAGCTGGATCATAAATCGCAGTGGCTGGAAGTGTTGGCAGATGTGTTTGGTGAGCGGCTTGTTAACTATAGTCACCAGGAACGGGACGAGTTATGGAAAAGGGTATTTGCGGCTCATACTGAATGGAAGAAATCAATCATTTCCTTATAAGTATTACGCTCTTCCTCGGTTGCGTTGATTGGACCGCCACGGAGGGAGAGCGCTATTTTCCCGTCATGCTCAAAGAAAGAACGTATCGATATCTAATTCTATCCTCTCACACCTACATCATTTCGCCGGGATGTTGAAGCGTTTCCAATTCTTTCACCATATTTTCGATCAGCTTTGTGAATGAAGCCAATTCCTCAGAACTGGAGGCCTGTTGTCGGGCGCTGGCTGTTGTGGCAGCCGTTTCGGATTGCACACTGTTCAACATATGGGCAATATCCAGTACCTTGCACTGGATTTGCTCCTGCGCCTGCTTGGAATTGGATGCCAGCTTGCGTACTTCCTGTGCCACAATCTGAAACCCGCGCCCTGCTTCCTGCGCATGTGCTGCTTCAATCGCCGCATTCAGCCCCAGCAAGTGTGTCTGATCCGACAGCTCGCGAATCGTGCCGCTCATCTGCTCAATATGCTTGATCTCATCGCCCAACTGCTGTACCAATTCTTCCGTATGTTCCTGCGAAGAGGCCGTTGTACGTGCACTATCTGCAATGTTACCTGTATTTTCACGTAATTCAGCAATCATACCGGTCAAATTTTGAGCAATTCGGGACACGACGGTTAATACTTGTGTCTGCTCATCGGCCAGCTCGTTAATTTGCTCCTTTTCCTTCTTCTGATAAGCTTCCAGCACAAGCTGCGAGTCCAGATTGAACATTTTGGAAAGAGCGTGAACAATCGGATACCAATCGTCGATCCCCGAATGCTTCAAAATATCTACTGCAATGTCCAAGTAAATTATGTATGTGCCCAAATAATAATCCGAGGACAGACCAATGCGGGAATGCACCTGACCTACAAAAAGACGGTGCTCTATAAATGGTTCATCTATTTTCCCATCTGCCAGAGAAAGCCAGTATTCTCGTTGTGTTTGCTTTAAGCGTTCAATATTGGACCATTTGGAGATAATCGACATGAGATGCGGGACCTTTTCCACATGATCATAAAATCGATCCACCACCTCATCCACAATAGATTGGAACAAACCCTGATGGAGATGCAATAAAGCCAAATCATCATCCGTGATTCCAATATATTGAATCTGTTTTAATCTACTTTCAGCTACATCAATCATAAGGTTCCTCCAAATAAATAGTTTACATCCATTTAACATTACCATATTTATCGGCGCATTTTTGGAAAATGTTATAAATTAGTGGATTCATTGTGACTTTTCACATATCCATGATGGACAAGCATCTGAAATAACTTCTTCATGATAAAAAAAGAATCCGGTAGCAAGTACTTGAAACTCCCAGTGCTTGCTACCGGATTCCTCATAGGTTACGCAGCCGATTGATATATCTGTTCAGCTACAACGCCGTCCATCACAACTCATTACTCCAGCCTATTGCTTTTGCTTACCTTAAGCTTACCGATTTTTATCGATTCAACAGACTTCCTACATACCTGAGCAAGTCGTTGGCACTGGCACCTGTATAACCGTGTTCCTCAATCAATCGCTTAATCACCTCATTCATGCGTTTGAGCTGATTAGCATCGGGTGTTTTGGTCGAGGTCGTAATTTTCACAATATCCTTCAAATCAGCGAACAGCTTTTTCTCAATCGCTTCTTTCAGCCGATCATGATGATGATATTCGAACTTGCGTCCCTTGCGTGAGTAAGCGGAAATCCGGATGAGAATTTCTTCGCGGAACGCCTTTTTCGCATTTTCCGATACCCCAATCTGCTCTTCGATCGAACGCATCAGCCGCTCATCCGGGTCGAGTTCCTCATCCGTAAGCGGGTCGCGGATTTTCACCCAATTGCAGAAAGCTTCGATGTTATCCAGATAGTTATCGAACAGCGTCTTGGCTGATTCCTCGAACGAGTACACAAAGGCTTTCTGGACTTCTTTTTTCGCCAGCTCGTCATACTCCTTACGGGCTACGGAAATGAAATTCAGATAACGCTCCCTTTCTTCCTTCGTAATAGAAGCATGCTGATCCAGACCATCCTTGATAGCTCGTAAAATATCCAGTGCATTGATGGATTCTACATTTTGCTTAATGAGCGCACTGGAAATGCGATTGATGACGTACCTTGGGTCTACCCCAGACATACCTTCCTCCAGAAACTCATTTTGCATTTCCTTCAGATCGGCTGTCTTGTAGCCTTCCACCTCTTCGCCATCATACATGCGCATCTTTTTGACCAGATCCATGCCCTGCTTCTTCGTCTCCTTCAGGCGGGTAAGCACGGAGAAAATAGCAGCCGTCCGCAGCGCATGAGGGGCGATGTGAATATGCTTCATGTCGCTTTGTCCAATGAGCTTGGCGTAAATTTTTTCTTCTTCCGAGACTTTAAGGTTGTAAGGAATTGGCATCACGATCATCCGCGATTGGAGGGCCTCGTTCTTTTTGTTCGAGATAAAGCTTTTATACTCCGACTCATTGGTATGGGCAACGATCAGCTCATCTGCACTGATTAACGCAAAACGTCCCGCTTTAAAATTCCCCTCCTGAGTCAGAGACAGCAAATTCCATAAAAACTTCTCATCGCATTTCAGCATCTCCTGAAACTCCATCAGTCCACGGTTGGCTTTGTTCAGTTCTCCGTCAAAACGATACGCGCGCGGATCGGATTCCGAGCCATACTCCGTAATCGTAGAAAAGTCGATGCTGCCCGTCAAATCAGCAATATCCTGTGACTTCGGATCCGAAGGACTGAACGTACCGATGCCGATCCGATTTTCTTCCGATATAAACACCCGCTCCACGCGGACCTTTTCAATATCTCCATCGAATTCTGTACGCAATCTCATCTGGCAGGCTGGGCACAGATTGCCTTCAATCCGCACCCCCAGCTCCTTCTCAAAATCCGGACGCAGCTCATGAGGAATGAGATGAAGCGGATCTTCGTGCATGGGGCAGCCTTCAATGGCGTATACCGCTCCCTGATCCGTCCTCGAAAATTTCTCCAGACCGCGTTTGAGCAAGGTGACCAGCGTGGATTTACCTCCACTGACGGGTCCCATCAAAAGTAGAATACGCTTGCGCACATCGAGCCGACGGGCTGAGGAATGGAAGTATTCCTCCACCAGCTTTTCAAGCGCACGGTCCAGCCCAAAAATCTCCTGCTCGAAAAATTTATATCGCTTATGTCCCCCAACCTCTTCTACACCAAAAGATTCAATCATCTTGTAAACCCGTGCATGAGCGGTCATCGCCGGCGTCGGGTCTTTCTTGAGTATCTCGATATACTCTCTAAAAGTGCCGCTCCAGGCCAGACGGTTGTTTTCCGCCCGGTACTCCGCAACGCGTTCAAAAATATTCATGCTCGGTTCCTCCCATGACTGCGTAATGACTATCCTCCACTCCGGATGGTTAATGGCTACACTCGTCCACGCCTTTCAGGATATGATGCAATCCTCTTAAAAAAAGTGTAATACATACCTATGCAGATTGATTTCAGAATTGACCTTTTTTTTGCGACAGGTTCCCTTGCTTTTTCGAAAAACAGAGAGATACACTGTGCTAAAATATACAACAACGACGCGGACCTGACGCATTATGGTACAATATAAACTCGGAATAATGGGATAAAGGAGCGGGAGAAGCATGGCGGTTCGGCATGAGACGGAGCTGTACGCTCCGATCAAAGCCTTTTTTGAGAGCTTGGGATACGAAATCAAGGGAGAAGTGCGTAACTGCGATTTGGTGGGTATAAAGCCAGAACAGCAGGAGCCACTGATTGTGGAGATTAAAAAGACGTTTAATCTGGCGCTTGTGCTGCAGGGCATGCAGCGTCTGAAGCTAAGCAGCAATGTGTATGTGGCGGTGGAACGAAACCGTGCGAAAAAAGGGGCTGTCAATCAGCGCTGGAACGAGCTGGTCGGACTGTGCCGCCAGTTGGGGCTGGGCTTGCTCACCGTCACCCATTATAAGACCAAGCCGCCGCTCGTAGAGGTACTTTGCAAGCCTGCGAGTACGAACGGTGGTGACCGCAAAACGGCGACAGCCCGCACCGGCTCGCGCAAGGAAAGGCTGCTGCGAGAGTTTCACGCACGCAGCGGCGACCACAACACTGGCGGCAGTACCCGACGCAAGCTGGTCACGGCCTACCGGGAAAAAGCGCTGCGCGTGGCCGCAGCCTTGCAGGGCCTGGGGGAAGCCGCACCGGCGCAGCTCGCCCGTACAGTAGCCGTCAGCGGGGCTGCAGCCGTTCTCCAGCGCAACTACTACGGCTGGTTCGAGCGCGTAGCCCGTGGCCGCTACAAGCTGACCCCGTTTGGCGAGGTTGCCCTGAGCGAATATGCGGCGGTACTGCAAGAGCAAGGCGCCGAAACGGCCGCTGGCAAGGCTGTAGAGCCTGATGACGGCGGCGGACAACAGCGAATCGCGGAAGCGCCAGCCGCGTACTCTGCCACTACGAATGCGGAGGATCTCTGAATATCCTGCCGCCTACTTCAGGCGCTCCGAATGCAGACGATCACTGAAAAGCCTACAGCTTACTTCTGACGCCGCGACTGCCGGAAGCTATGCCACAGCAAGCAGAGCATTCAGCCACAGCTAGCTTCGCGCAGTGAATTCACTGATCGTCTCACCGATCAAATTCATGCCCATGAGTAGCTGCTCGCGGCCCGGATGGCTGAAGTTCAGGCGGATATGGGACGCGCCTTCGCTGCCAACCGCGCACAACTCTCCTGGCATAAAGGCTACACCCTTGGGTAAGGCCGCCTTTAGCAGCAGTGCGCTGTCCAGCCCATCGGGCAACTGAACCCACACATACATGCCGCCGGACGGAATATGGTACGTCACATCTTTCCAAAATGGACGCTTGAGCAGCTCCAGAATTAATTGCAGACGTGTCGAGTACTCTTTGTTCAGCATGGCTAAATGCTCGTGCCATTGAAACCGCGAGCTGGTCAGCAACTGGAACAGGAGTCGCTGGTTCATCGTACTGGACTGCATATCGGCCAACTGCTTCAAAGCGTACATACCTTCGATCAACGGAGCGGGGCCTGCCGCCCATCCGGTTCTCAGTGCGGGCGCAACCGTTTTGTTGAATGAACCGATATATAGCACCTGACCACCCTGCCCCGCATGATCCAGCGCAAATAGCGAAGGATAGGCTTCTGCAAATTTCCGACTTTGCCCATGCTGGCTCTTGTCGCCGGATTCATTTTTTTGTTTAAAATGTAGCTCTCCGTAAGAATCGTCCTCCACGATCAGCACCTGATGGAGCCTGCACAGCTCCAAAATCTCCTGACGTCTTGCCGCGCTCCATAAGGAACCGGTCGGATTCGTAAACGTGGGTGTGGCGAAAAAAAGCTTGGGATGGTGGTGAATGATTAAGGCTTCAAGCTGATCGGGACGCACACCTTCTCCATCAGATTCAACGGGAACGATCTGCGCACCTTGCATTGAGAGCACTTGCAGACATCCGGGAGATGTCGGATTTTCGACTAACACAGGGTCGCGTTCATCCACCATCAGCCTTACAATCAGGTCAATGGCCTGCTGACTGCCTGTTGTCAGGAGAATCTGTCCTGGTGGCACTCTAACTCCTTTGCGCTGTTCCCACTCTCCTGCAAGCCACGCCCGCAAAGGAAAATAGCCCTCCGGTTCACCATACTGGAGGGCGTCAGGGCCAGAACCAAATACATCATGAGCCGCTTCTTCCAGCAGCTTCACTGGAAAGAGCTCTTGTGCAGGCAATTCTTCAGCCAAAGATATAAAGGAGTGTCTTCTCGCATTTTCCCGGATATGACGCACTGGAGAAGCCAACATTGCAGCGGTTCGTGAAGCAAAGGAATATTGCATGAACATCCTCCTTCTCCTGAAAAATAGGCTCACGACCTCCGGGTTGGCGCGTCAGGCATACAGCTGCTTCGCTTGACGCGCGTACAAGGCATAACGTTCAATCGCCTGCGCCCGGCTGGACACGCCCAATTTAGCATAAATTTTACGTAGATAATTATCAATGGAGCGCCGACTGACTTCGATCTCGATAGCAATTTTGTCATATGTAATTCCTTGCACAATACGTTCCATAATGAAAATTTCGGTCTGTGTCAATTCGTCGAAAGGTTCAGAAGCCATGAGCGGCATAAAAGGCCAATTTCCACAACGAATCCAATCCATCGGTAACGAAGCAAATCCTTCGCGCAAACCGTTGATCAGATGGATCAACTGGCTTGGTGACGCCTGTTTGGATAGCATTCCATTCGCTCCCAGCGAAATCAGCTGTTGGAACAGCGTAATATTATCCTCATCCGTCATAATAACAATATGGCTGTCTGGAGACAAGGCCCGTATTTGTGTTAGGAACGGTTCCGCCGTTCCCTCAGGCAACCTGTAATCCATTAAAATGATTTCCGGCCGAATGGAGCAAGCCAATTCCAGACCTTCCGTCCCGGAGGAGGACATCCCTCTGACAAGCAAATCCTGCTGGTCTTCCAAAATAAGCTTTGTTCCCAGCATACTTGTAGGATGGATGTCTATGATGACCACCTGCCATACTTTTCTCATATCTAAACCTCCTGATTTCACAAAAAATACATAAAAATACATAGTTAGCGAAAATGAATCTATAATTTGGGGTTGCATATGTAGAAATTGCGCAAATATGAACATATAAGAAGCGAAAATCGCTTAAGGAAATTGTATCCTAGGACTTCCTTCCGTTGCAATCTCTTTTTCCAAATAATTTTATGCATCTATTTCGCTTTTGCGAAATAAATAGGCCCATGATAGAATTGGAACTGCAAAATAAAGACTGGAAATTTGATTTTACACGGGAGTTGAAAAATCGCATGCAAGCTTCACCTGAACACCCTCCTGCCGAATCCCGGCGGGGCACTTCAAGAAAGGAGATGCCCGTAAAGGCTTTTCTGCTATTTTGGTTCCTGCTTATTATACTAGGTGCTCTCGCAACCTATCTGTACAGCAATCATTTGAAGCAGGAAATGTTGAACGAAATGCAAACCCATACGAACCAGCAGATTCAAGCGCTCAAAACCGACTATGAAAAACAGTTGGCTGCGCTTTCCAAGGAAGTTAACGGATTAGAGGGCAAAGTGCAGTCCTTCAATGAGCTGCTGACCTTTACCAAGGATAATGCAAACAATAAAACCGACAACAGCAATAAGCTTTACACCCAACTGAACGAAGTTAAGCAGCAGCTCAATACACTTCAGAAAAAAATGGACCTGCTGAAATGAATATGGATACAAAACAGGTAAATCGTTTCTTCATGTTGGCCCTTGCTCCTTTTATCGGTTTGTTGGGGTGTGTTTTGTTAATTCATCCCACATTTAGTTTTTCGGGGTCTACCGTCCCGAGTCTGCAAAAAGCCGAGGTCGTTCTACAAACGCAATCAGTAGGCAAGCAGCTTGATGAAGCCAAACAAACGGCAACATACACCTTGTCTACTATTCGCCGAACATCGGAACTGTACAAGCAAACAACCCAAACGATGAACCAGCTTGTCCAAACGGCCTCCACTCAATCCAAGCGTCCCGAAAAAATCTATAATCGACGCATCACCGCCAAGCTCGGGGTTCCCTATGAGCGGGTAGACAGCAACCGGATTACTATTGAATTGTTTAAGGTGAACCCGGGGATTTATCATGGCTATGCCATGAAGGTCAAGCTTAAAGATCCTGCCGCTATGAAAATGTCTCTGGGGAGCGACAAACTGGGCGGCTCCGAAACGACCATGCGTGCTGTCCTGAGACACGGAGCTGTCGCTGGTATTAATGCAGGCGGCTTTGCGGATGGAGACGGCAAACGCTATCCATTAAGCACTACCGTCATGAACGGCCATTACCTGACCGGTTTTCAGTCCAGTTTTAAGGATTTGTCCTTCGTCGGATTGAGCAACACCGGCAAGCTCATCGGTGGCAAGTTTTACAGTCAGGGCGCTCTGGACAGCCTAAAGCCTGCCTTTGGAGCTACCTTCGTTCCCGTACTGCTGCAAAGCGGCCAAAAGATGCCTATTCCGGATAAATGGAAGGTATCGCCCAAACGAGCGCCACGTACAGCCATCGGCAACTATAAAGATGATCAACTGCTCATTATTGTCGTAGACGGCTACAATGAAAGCGGGGGTTCAGGTGCAACACTGGAAGAAATACAGGGAAAAATGTACAATCTCGGCGTTCAGAATGCTTATAATCTGGACGGGGGAGGCTCCTCCTCACTCATCCTGAACGATCAGATCGTGAACAAGCCGTCGGATGGCAATCTGCGTCCGGTCCCTACTCATTTTTTGTTCTATAAATAGGAGTTTATCGTTTACAAGCATGTAAACTACGCTTGCTCCCTTATACTCTATAAGAAAAAAAGCATCACGAACAAATGTCGTGATGCTTTTGCCCCATTTTAGGAGTACTGTGTCATTTCCGTCAAGCATTGAGCACAAATATAACGATCTTTAAAATTGTTCACTTGCTCAACTGATCCGCAAAATACACATTTCGGACGATAACGCTCCAAAATAATATGGTCACCCTGAACCAAAATTTCGACAGGGTCTCCCTCATTCATTTGATATCTTTTGCGCAGTGATTTGGGCAACACTATTCTTCCCAGTTGATCAACTTTACGCACCACACCGGCAGGTTTCATCGTGATCGTACACCTCTCCTATTTCATTATGAATTGCAATTTTTTCCCTGCGAAAAACTAGGTACAAAGACACTATTCTTTATGTAGTATTCGCTGTCTTTTTGTCGAATCCTGCTGATCACAGGAAATTTTATTACATTTTTTCATAAAATCATGAACCATATCAAAGTATGGCACAGAATGTCTGTAATATTTTTATCGACCGAAATGTCCATTATCATTAGCTTTCTCTGAGGATTTTACAAATTACTGATTATAACCTTATTTTCAAGCCCTACGTCGGGTTTGTCTGAACAACAGAGGCGCGAGGCTTGATTAGCAACTAAGGTCCTGGTTCTTTATTCGCACTTATACCCACTCACTTGATATTATTCACGATAAACCTGGAAATTCCATTTGCCGCAGCGCTTCATATACGATAATTGCAGCGGAATTCGACAAATTTAGCGATCTTACTTTATCTGACATAGGCATCTTGATGCATGTATCCGGGTTGGCAGCCAGAAGCTCGGGAGGCAGCCCCTTCGTTTCTTTGCCAAATACCAGAAAGTCTCCATCCTGAAATGCAATATCACTATAACGCTGATTCGCTTTCGTGGTGGCATAAAAAAAGCGACCTTCCTGATACTTCTCCTGCACCTCAGCAAAAGATTCATGGTATTCAATGTGGACCGCATACCAGTAATCAAGTCCAGCACGTTTTAACGTGGCATCGTCGGTACGGAAGCCCAGCGGCTTTACCAGATGCAGATGTGTTCCTGTAGCAGCACACGTTCTAGCAATATTCCCTGTATTAGCCGGAATTTCCGGCTCAACAAGCACAATATGTAATGGCATCACGTTTCGTTCCCTTCATTTTTGAACTGAAAAAATTTACACATTCTATTATTTTAACAAAATCGGTGAGATATGAACATCAAACCAAAAAAATAATCGCTCCACACCACTAAAAGCCTTCCCCTATACACGTTCAGGGAAGGCTTTACTTCGTTTTTTCGATTTCCAACATTCGTGTATCGAAATATATGTCCGTTACAATCAGCTATGACGCTGCTTAAAGCTATCCATAAACTCGGCCAACGCTTGACAGTTCTCCAGTGGAACAGCATTGTAGATCGAAGCGCGGAGCCCTCCTACACTACGATGTCCCTTCAGACCGATGAAACCGGCCTGCTCAGACTCCTTAATAAATTGCTTTTCCAAGTCCTCATTTGCGAGGCGGAAGGTCACATTCATAATGGATCGGTCAGCGACGTCTACACAACCACGGTAGAAGCCTTCACTGCTGTCAATACGGTCGTAGAGCAAAGCAGCTTTCTGCTGGTTGATGCGTTCAATACCTTCCAGGCCGCCTTCTTCCTGAATCCATTTCAGTACCTCATTCACCATGTATATAGCAAAGGATGGAGGTGTATTGTAGAGAGAATTATTCTTTTCATAAGTGCTGTAACGCAGCATCGTAGGAACGTTGTCCGGTGAAGATGTCAACAGTTCTTCACGGGCGATCACGACCGTTACGCCGGAAGGTCCCAGATTTTTTTGTGCTCCAGCATAGATCAGTCCGAATTGAGTAGCATCAAACGGCTTGCAAAAAATATCACTGGACATGTCCACAATCAACGGCACAGAACCGGTATCCGGGAATTGCTTGAACTGTGTACCTTCAATCGTCTCGTTGGAGGTAATATGCACATAAGCAGTATTGTCAGGCAAGTCCAAAGAATCCA
Source organism: Paenibacillus sp. RC21 (assembly GCF_044907935.1). Taxonomy (NCBI): domain Bacteria; kingdom Bacillati; phylum Bacillota; class Bacilli; order Caryophanales; family Paenibacillaceae; genus Paenibacillus; species Paenibacillus sp. RC21. The sequence goes on along the minus strand of NZ_JBIYCS010000003.1, from coordinate 797,836 downwards.
CATTCGGAAGACGCATATACTTTTCATCAGCAGAGGATGCAGCAATGTGGGCTTTGCCCAAAAGCTTGGCTTCCTTATAAGCCTTGTCTGACCAGCTTCCTGTCATGATATAGCTTCCTGTCTGCCCTTCGCTCAAGAAATTTAAGGGCAGCATAGCAAATTGCGTACTAGCGCCTCCTTGCAGAAATAACACCTTGTAGCCTTCTGGATTGCCTAGCAGAGATAACAGACGTTCCTGCGCTTCATTATGAACAGATTCATACACAGCTCCACGGTGAGACATTTCCATAATGGACATACCTGTTCCCTGAAAATCTACGAATTCAGCTTGTACACGTTCCAGCACTTTGAGCGGCAATGCCGCTGGTCCTGCATTAAAATTATAGGCTCTCTTACTCAACAAATTCCCATCCCTTCTCTACTCTGGTGCGGATATTATCGCTATGATAGCAGTAATCATAGGAGCGTTCAAGACTTGTTAAAAAAAGTTGCCGATTTCATTTACGATGTGACAAAGATGTGAATGTAAGTATATTTAACATCTTAATTTTGTGGTATTTAATTTAATGTTAAAAGGTCCCCGGCTTAAAAACCGGAGACCTATCTTGAATACCAACCGTTACCCATAGGCAAATGGTTAGTATTCAAGGCAGCTATGCTGCTTGTTTTATTAACTAATGATTGTTATTTAAGAGCAACCATGCAGCTCATTTATTAACTGCTATTAGCAGTCGAAATACAGGCTGTATTCGTGCGGATGAACACGGATGTTAACCGATTTAGCTTCAGAACGTTTGAGCTCTACATAGTTATCAATAAAGTCCTTCGTAAATACGTCGCCTTCTGTCAAGAACTCGTAGTCAGCTTCCAGAGCATCCAAAGCCTCATCCAGCGAAGCAGGAACACTGCGGATTTTACCAATTTCAGCGTCAGACAGCTCATAGATGTTCGTATCAAGTGGACCATATCCCAATTCGATCGGGTTCAGTTTGCGCTTGATGCCATCCAGACCCGCCATCAGCATTGCAGAGAAGGCCAGGTAAGGGTTAGCTGTGGAGTCTGGTGTACGGAACTCGATCCGACAGCCTTTAGGCGTAACAGCCGCTACTGGAATACGGACAGCCGCAGAACGGTTACCTTTGGAGAATACCAGGTTAACTGGAGCTTCATAGCCTGGAACGAGACGCTTGAACGAGTTCGTACTTGGGTTCGTCAAAGCGATCAGCGCTGGTGCATGGTACAGGATACCGCCAATGTAATGAAGGGCCAGTTCGCTCAGGTTAGCGTAAGCACCTTTTTCGTAGAACAAAGGAGTGTCTCCATCGAAAATGGATTGGTGAACGTGCATACCGCTTCCGTTGTCTCCAAAGAGTGGTTTTGGCATAAATGTTGCCACTTTACCGTATTGACGAGCTGTGTTGTGTACAATGTATTTATAAACAAGCAGATTATCAGCTGTTTTCTTGAGTGTATCAAAACGGAAGTTAATTTCCGCCTGGCCTGCCGTAGCAACCTCATGGTGATGGCGCTCAATTCTCAGACCTGCTTCTTCAAGCAAACGGCACATTTCACTACGGATGTCTTGTTGGGTGTCTACTGGCGCTACAGGCACATATCCGCCCTTCACTCCCACTTTAAAGCCCAGATTGCCGCCCTCTTCCTTGCGATTCGTATTCCAAGCTGCTTCTTCGGAATCTACAAAGAAGGAGGAGCTGTTCATACTGCTTCCATAGCGCACTTCGTCAAAAATGAAAAATTCGGATTCAGGTGCAAAGTTAACTTTTGTACCTACACCAGCAGTTTTCAGGAATTCTTCTGCTTTTCTTGCAATGCCGCGAGGATCGCGGTCGTATTTTTCGCCGTCTGGCGTAGCAATGTCACACAGAATATTCAGTGTAGGATGCTGAGTGAAAGGGTCGATAAAAACCGCTTCCGCATCGGGCAGCATAACCATGTCGGATTCCTCGATGCCACGATAGCCGGGAATGGAAGAACCGTCGAAAGCAACACCGTTAACAAATGTTTCTTCATCTACTTCGGAAGCTGGCAACGAAATATGGTGAGCACGGCCGGACAAATCTACAAAGCGAAAATCTACCCACTCAATATTATTTTCCTGAATTGTTTTTAATACATTTTCAACGGACATGTCTTCTTCCTCCCAATTTTCCGAACATTAAGTCTTATACAACCCTGAAATGTTCATGATCGAATGTTTTTTTCTGTCGTCATTATAAATCTCAAACATGACACGGGTCAATAGCTATGTAAGGTATTTTTTAAACTAATGTTAGATATGCTTACGCTCTTGATAACATTTGAATAGCACAAAAAGCCCGAAACATCGGGCTTTTGGGGCGATTTTAATCAAATGACTGCGTTGCGGCAAAACTTTTATGCATTAATGTTAAGTATTGGTTTTAAGAAATGGTACTAGGCGTATGAAATGTTTTTCCTACAGCTGGAGCCAGCAATTCCAAATCTTTCAGCAAATCTGAAAATTGATCCGGGAACAGGGATTGTACACCATCACCCGTCATCGAATTGTCGGGGTCCGTGTGCATTTCAATAATTAACCCGTCTGCTCCGGCAGCCACCGAAGCCTTCGTCATAGGAACAACCAGCTCACGGCGCCCTGTGCCATGGCTCGGGTCGGAAATAACCGGCAAATGGCTCAGTTGTTGCAGAACAGGAATAGCTGACAGGTCCAGCGTATTTCTAGTGTAGGTTTCAAATGTCCGGATTCCGCGCTCACACAGCATAACATTCGGGTTACCGCCCGCCAAAATATACTCGGCAGCATTCAGGAACTCATCGTAAGTCGAACTGAAACCACGTTTGAGCAGCACTGGTTTGCCGCAGGTTCCCAGCTTGCGCAACAGATCAAAATTTTGCATGTTACGTGTACCTACTTGCAAAATATCCGCATACTCCGCACAGATATCCACGTATTCGGGTGTCATAACCTCTGTGATGGTCAGCAGGTCATGCTTCTTGCCCGCCTCGGCCATCATGATCAAACCTTCTACACCCGTTCCTTGGAAGCTGTAAGGACCCGTACGCGGCTTAAAAGCACCTCCACGGAGAACTTGTGCGCCCGCAGCTTTAACCAATGCAGCGATTTCGTCAATCTGCGCAGCAGACTCAACGGCGCATGGTCCACCCATAATAACAAGCTCGCCTCCGCCGATATTCACACCTTTGATAGAGATGACGGTATTTTCGGGATGAAAATCACGGCTCGCCAATTTGTAAGACTTCGATATTTTGACTACATTCTCTACGCCCTTCATTTGGCGCAGGTGTTCAGCCAACTTGGGCTCTACACTGCCGATCAGCCCGATAATCGTACGATCCGATCCATGGGAAACATGAGCCTGCAAACCTTCTTTTTCAATAACTGCAACAATAGCCTGGATATGTTCTTCAGGTGTTTGGACACCAGCGATAACGATCATATTTTTCTTCCTCTCTATTAAACATATTTAATGGACCATTTACAGATGACATTATATCACTTAAACGCTTGTTCGCTTTTAAGCTTTTATTCGTTAAAGTAAATATACCTGTTTTGCCTGTACTCGTCAAGACTTAATTATCCTGAATACTGGCCTGCAATTTCGATCCTCGTGATGCCGATTTAGTCCGGGTGGGTCTAGCGTCCAATTCAAAAAAAGCTGCTATCCGGGAGTCCCTTTCCGAATAGCAGCCATGATCTGTTACAAATTATTTAGTCGTTTTTGACTTTTCACGCACAGGGGGTAGCAGCTTCTTCATATCAATCGTCCGCTGAATCTCCCATGTATCCGGGTTAGCCGGATCATATTGCTCCAGGTACAAAATAACCTCTTTCGTAATCAACGTAGGCGTAGAAGCTCCAGAGGTCACTGCTACCTTGTGAACGCCCTCCAGCCATTCCCGCTTCAGCTCTGTTACATCGGAAATACGGTAAGCTGTTGTACCCGCAATTTCCTCAGACACCTGAGCCAATCGGTTTGAATTGTTACTGCGCGGATCGCCAACGACAATCACCAGATCCGCCTGTCCGGCTTGCTCCGCTACCGCTTCCTGACGCACTTGAGTGGCCAGACAGATTTCATTGTGTATTTCGGCACCCGGGAACTTCTCCAGCAGCTTTTTCATAATGTGCTTGATGTCCCACTGACTCATAGTCGTCTGATTCGTGATCAGGATTTTGCCCGCAGACAATGTAAGGCTGTCGATCTCCTCTTCCTTCTCGATCAGATGAACATGGTCGGGAGCAATGCCGATAGCTCCCTCCGGCTCGGGATGATTCTTTTTGCCGATATAAATAATCTGATATCCCTCGGCAGACTTCTCCCGAATCAGATCATGGGTCTTCGTGACGTCCGGGCAAGTTGCATCAACCGTAGTCAGCCCCTTATCGCGAGCCAGCTTGCGAACCTCAGGGGATACACCATGGGCGGTGAAAATAACGGTACCACTCTCCACCTGGCTTAAAATCTCCATACGGTTAGGGCCGTCCAGTGTAATAATTCCCTCATCCTCGAAGGAATTTGTGACATGACTGTTATGCACAATCATGCCTAGTATATAAATAGGCCGAGGTAAATCCAAGTTTCTGGCCGCCTGACGAGCCAATACCATGGCATCGACTACGCCGTAGCAGTAACCCCGGGGCGAAATTCTGAGCACTTCCAAAAATAGCACCCGCTTTCTTCGACACAGTATACAGCTCCAAAAACTGGGTAGCTGCGGCATCCAAGCCTTTACCGGCCAATTCTATGATGTAGTTGCCTTCCTATTATAGCCTATTCCAAAGGCGCGGAAAAGCTGACCGGAAGCCAGATGATAAATGTCGTCCCTTCCCCTTGGCGTGTAACCACTTCCACGGACCCGTGATGCTCATCTATAATCCACTTGGCAATGGACAAACCCAAGCCAATTCCCTCCGTCACCCCGCGCGACTCATCCGCCCGATAAAAGCGGTCAAAAATAAAGGGAACCTCACTCTTGTCCATCCCGATGCCTGTATCACTAATCCGCAGACCTACCTGTCCCTGATAGACGATAGCATCAAACCGGACCATACCTTCAGGTGTATATTTGAACGCATTATCTATGAAAATGAACAGCATTTGCTGCAAATAATCCTTACTGCCATCCATATAAACGCCATTCAGTATCGAAAAGTCACCCACATTCCATTCGGACGTCCGCTCCAAAAATTGAGCACGCCGGGCAACCTCACTTACGAGTGGTTCCAGCGCCACCGGGGCCTTCTCGAAGGTTTTCCCTGTATCTGCTCTGGCGAGCGACAGCATATCGCCAACCAGACGGCTCATCCGTTTTCCTTCATCCGCCATATCACTCAGGGCCTCCATAGAGAGTTCACGAATCATCGCTTCATCCATATCGGGTCGGTCTCCCGGCTCGGTAGTCCACATTTTAAGCAAAAAATCAACGTTGCCTCGGATTGTCGTAAGCGGCGTACGCAGTTCATGGGAAGCATCGGCTACAAAGCGGCGCTGGGCTCCATAAGCATCCTCCAACTCCTTATAAAAAACCTCCGTACGCCCCAGCATCTTGTTAACCGTCGCGATCAGTTGCCCAATTTCATCTGGCGGTCCATCATATTCAATGCGAACACTCAAATCATTACTGGACTGAATCTGATTAGCCCCTTCGATCACCTTGACCAGCGGCTTCATGGACTTGCGGGCTAAAAAGAGGCCTGAGGTCGCAGCGGCGAGTAAAGCAAATAACGAACCGTATACAAGCACACTTTGCAGCCTGTTCATAAGCCGATCCTGAGAGCCTGTAAATTGCCCCACCTGTAACAGTCCAACCACTAATCCCAGTTCCTCAGATTTGATCGGTTGCTGATAAATCATAAAGGAATCCCCATCCACACTTACACGTCGAATTCCCTCATTTTGAACCGCTCCTGCCGCTGTGGATGGAACCGGAAAGGTAATATCGAGATTTTTCATATTTTGCGTCGTCTTGGTGACACCGGATGTATAATTATAAATTTGTACATATAGCTGTGATTCATCAATTCCACGACCCTGCACCAAGCCCAAATCCAGATTGGGGACCTCAAACAGTCCTCCTTTGACGGTAAGCAGTAACTGCTTGTTAATACGTGGCGTCTGGTTCATAAGCTGACTTTTCACTTCATTATATGTGTAATAATATACCAGTCCGTAAATAGCCAGTCCAAACATAACAAGTACTATAGCCAAGATGCTGGAATACCAAGCTGTCAGTCGCCAACGAATAGGCATAATTACACATCACCTCTTAAAATATAACCCGCTCCCCGAATCGTACGAATGAGCCGTTTGCCGCCATCCTGCTCCGTTTTTTGTCGGAGCATGGCAATATACACTTCTAGCACGTTTGACTCTCCGCTGTAGTCATAACCCCAAATTTTGTCCATAATCAGATCACGAGACAGAACGCGCTTCGGGTTTTGCATAAACAAGTGGAGCAGTTCAAATTCCTTTGCCGTCAGCTCCAGCCGCTTGCCGCCGCGAACCACTTCACGCGATTCGTTATCCAGCTGTAAATCTTCGAAGGTCAGTCGATGTCCATTATGATCCTGCTGCTCGGTTTTACGGCGCAGAAGCGCCCGCACACGAGCCAGTAGCTCCTCCAGAGCAAACGGCTTGACGAGATAGTCGTCTGCACCCAGATCCAGTCCCTTGACCCGGTTCTCCACCTCGTCCTTGGCTGTAAGCATCAGAACGGGCACCGTACTTCCTCCCTCCCGCATGCGACGGCATACCTCAAAACCATCCAGTTGAGGCATCATCACATCCAGCACGACAACGTCTGGCTCAGCTGTAAGCATTTTATTCAATCCCTCTGCGCCGTTGACAGCCGTCATCACTTCATAGCCCTCGAAGGCCAGCCCTCTGCGCAGCATGGACACAATTTTTTCATCGTCATCAATAATCAGAACGGTAGAACGCATACACCATCGAGCTCCTTTATTATCTTCTTTTCACTCTATTGTAGCAGGAGTAGACGCGTGTAGCATCTTGCTGCCGCATACAGCAAGAAACGGAAGGTAGCTTCCTTCCGCTTCTTTTCACATTTTTCACTTTTAAGAATGATTGAATTACTGTTGAAGAGTCGAGCTAAAGTCGTTCTTGTTACCCACTTTTAACTGGACATCCTTTTTCTGTCCTGCCCGTTCAATGTTAAGCGTCAGTGCTGTACCCACTTTTTGCTTTTGAATGAAATCGATCAGCTCCTGTGATGTGCTGTAAGGAGTACCATTAGCTCCGATAATCACATCATAAGGACGCAGATCCGCCTGATAAGCTGGTGATTTGTAGATAATATCCCGCACCACTGAGCCTTCAGTCAGGGTTGTCCCCAATTCCTTGGCTACTTCGGGACTCAGATTCAACAGACTTGCGCCAATGAAAGGAACGGGTTCTTTCGGAATAGGCTGATTGTTTTTCAGCTTGTCGACGACTTCCAAAATCGTATTGGACGGAATCGCAAACCCGATTCCCTGTGCGTCAGCACTGACAGCTACGTTCATGCCGATAACCTGTCCTTGCAGGTTCAACAGAGGGCCACCAGAGTTCCCCGGGTTAATGGACGCATCGGTCTGAATTAAATGTTTATATTGAGTAGGTTTTCCCGTAGACTCACTGTTAATGGTAATCGTACGTTCCTTCGCACTCAACACCCCGGCTGTTACCGAATGCTCGAAGCCTTCAGGGTTACCGATGGCTACCATCCACTCACCGACTTTAGCATTTTCGGAGTTGCCTAACGTTACCGTCGGGAAGTTATCCTTGCCTTCAATTTTCAGCACAGCCAGATCCAGGTCTGCATTTTTGCCCAGCACTTTGGCTTCATAAGGCTTATTGGTTCCCTCTACCGTGACCTGGACCACATTCGCGCCTTCAACAACGTGATTGTTCGTCAGGATGTAGCCCGTTTTATCGAAAATAAAGCCGGAACCAATACCAAGCGGAGTCAGTTGTCCGCTGTTGCTGCCTTCATTTTCATTGCTGCTGCCGTTGTTTCCGCTATTACCACTGTCTCCATACTGATTACCGAAAAAATATTGATATAGCGGGTCATTATAATAAGGACTGCTTTGTCTGCCACTGCTACTAGATTGCTTAGCCAGTGTTTCAATTTTGACGACTGCCGGACCCGCTTTGGCCACAACGGATTGAACGTCTGCAGTGCCGGAAGGCATCACAGCCGGAACTGCGTTAGGTAACTGACTCGTCGTTCCCGAATTAGTCGTTTCTCCGCTTTCAGCTGCCGCCGAAGTCAACGCCGTCTCAGGAGTGAACATATTCGTGCGGTCGGCCGTGTACATCAGAACCGTAATAACCAGCATCCCGGCCAAAAAGGATAGGAAAATCGTCTTTACCTGGGACTTGGGTTTATTTTGTTTAAATTGCCAGTTACCACCGTTCCGACCCGAGCCGTCTTGTTGTTGTTCAGCCCCGGCACGATGGTAAGAGGAAGGAAGAGGCCTTACCGCCTGCGGTGGCGTAATCTCAACGTCCTTCTCTACAAGCTTCCCATCCTTGCGTTGTCCATCTGATTGAACCGAAGAAAAGGGACCGTACGAATAGTAATATGAGGAACCGTTTGAATCATTTTGCCGGGTTGTTTTATCGGATTCAACCTGATCGTTGTCATCCCGGCGTCCGGAATTATTATTTTTAAATTCGTCCATTGTATATCTCCTCCCAAACCCTATGCTTCAAGGTGGTGTTGTTTAGCTGACTTTATTTTGCACTTTAAACCTTAATTCCACCTTAAAAACAATTAAAAAGGAGATAAAACCTTTTACTCCATGATAGCTTACGCCTTGTTCAAACACAAAATGCCCCGGATATGAATCCGGAGCATTGTCAATCGTATATGCTTTTTATTTCGTGTTAAAGTTTTCGTCGAATTTTTCGTTCGGTGTTTGAGCATTGTTTTGAACTTTGCTGCGGCTGGAGTTTTGTACCTTTTGTGCGACAGAGCTTGTGCCGCCTTGATCTGCTGCGAATTCTTCGCTATATTTCTCATTTGGTGTCTGGTAGTTGTCCTGAATTTTATTTTGCTCGGACTTTTTCACCTTTTGAGAAACGACACCTACCGAGTTGTCTTGGGCAAATTCCGCTTTGTACTGACTTCCTGCGTTTGCCTTGTTACCTTGATTTGTGTACGAACTTCCGCCTTGATTTGCCATAATTCTCAACCTCCCAGTATGTTTTCGGGATAAGCTTATCCCGCAACATAGTATGTGAAGTCAGGAAGGACAATATACACGAATTATATGGAATCATCCAGCGTAGCGGCCGGAATGGATTTGTGCGTCTCGATCACCCTTTGGAGCGAATTCAGCATCTTCTCCGTACATTTTCCGCTTCCTTTTCTAATAATTTGCACATCCACTTCTTTCTTGCCCCACTCGGAATACACCTGCCGGGTAGTTTTGAAATACAGGTCGATTTTATTGCCTTTGATCGCTGATCCCGTATCTGCCACAATGCCGTAGCCGTAACCTGGAATGTACAAAATGCTGCCCAAAGGAAATGTTTTGGGATCGGCCGCAATCGTGGACAGTGTGTTTTTGTCACGACGCACTTTAACACCGGAATACGTAATACCGTAACCCGGATGACTTGGCCGCTTGCCAGTGGATTCATAGCCTGCTGTATATCCTGTTGCCGTGACCGTCATGGTCGTAATCACCGGCTCCTTCCGTGGAGCCAAAACAGGCGTTGACTGCCCTTTTTTATGCTGGACCGGCTCTTTGTGACCATAAACCTCATTGCCGGGCAATACCAGACAAGTGGTGGTTAACACGGTTCCCAAAATCCGTTTCCATACCAACATGGATCTCATAAAAAACCTCCCCTTGAGGCAAAGGCTTTCCAGAAATCCGTTGGTTTATACGAGCACTTGATTATTTTTGAACATCCTGCCCGGGATAGAGCCTGCTGAGCTTCATTTTATCTTCAAAAATATGCAGGAGCGTCCGCACAATAGGGGTGTGCTCGTCGTCTGTGTGTAATATAATGGAAGCAGGCGAAATCGAAATGAGTGTACTGACGATCCTGTCCTCAACCTCCATTTCCAGTTCAACCCCTGGCATTTCCACAATAATGTCATCTCCTTCAGGTGTCGGTATCGGCACCATGGAGCTATCGAGGATGGTAAAATCATGCCCACCCTGATGAAGCACATGCACTAGTGGAACTTTACTTTCCTGGAAAAACACAAAATATTTGAGCAATCCCATAAATTCTTCATACTGCCGATCCGCCCAAAACTCTTCCATGGCATAGTCGACGATTTCCTCAAGCTCTTTTTTGTATGTGTTCAACCTGAATTGAATAAGCCCTTCCAGATTAATCACGCGCAGCTCCATAAAATCCTTTTCCAGTAAGGCCGCCAGTTTGCCGTGACGCTTCATACGCCCTCTTGAGCCATCATCCTTTAACAAAGAACGCACCATGCTGCGAATCTGCTCCGTATCCTCTTCCTCCAGTAGCGAACAGGCTTTAGCGAGGATCAGATTGAGCATCCCCCATTCCTTCACTTCGATAATATAATCCGCTATTGCGGAAGCCATGATGCTGTATACACAGGGGAGAAAGCTTTCAAACGCTGGATTGCTCTCTGTACCCTTGCAGGTCCATGCCACTTTGTTTTCCAGTTGTCTGAAAGTGAATCGAAATCCGCGCCGTGACATATGTAGTCCTTTGTTTCTACTCTTGACCACCTGATAAAAACGGTCGCTTTCCTGATTCCCGTCTGTATGGGTCCACACTGTAAACAGTTCCATTGGCTCACTCCTTTCGATCACTGATTACAGTATATGGCGGGCTGCAAAGGGTTATACGAAGTGAACGACTGGAAACAGGATACAGCGTAAAATGAGAAAAATCAGGTTTCAAAGAGCAGGTTTTGGTGTTATAAAGAATGGCTGCAACTCAATACGTTTGAATATTTAGGGTTGCGTATGTTAAGGTTATAGTAATATGAATTTTTCACAAGAGGGAGGGGATTAGATGTCAACGATGCTGAACATGCTGCGTACACTCATGATTGTCATATTGAGCCTCGTTCAGATTTTGTCCCTTCCTGTGACGTTTCACGCGGAAGATACTACTCAATCCCTCCAGTTTACTGCGGGATCTTCTCTCATGCCGATTGTTGAAGCTTCTTCGTTGGAAACGGATTCCCATGGGCTGGAGCATCACTCCAAACCAGCCATCCGCAAATCCTCTCCGGTCCTTCATCTGGTGATTGCTGCGGCCAAATCACTTCCCTTTGTCATTTTGGTGGCGTTGGTGCTACTATTGAGTATTCCAAAACTACGTCTGCCTTTTATTCCAGTCATCTGCAAGCTGAAAAAGCAATTGTACTTGTTCCCCATCAAATTCACCTCCAGTTATGTGGCTTAACCCCTCTTGCATGCACACCATATTTGCATGTCTTTTTGTAAACCTTTCCTAATAGTTTAATAAGTAAGTCTGTTCTCTGTCTGTTTTTATGCCAATTAATGTAATTTTATAATGTGAGAAAAAGTTCCATGTCACACCTAATGTATGTGATTTATTTCCCATACCAATTTTAAACAAATGTACAATACAGGAGGCATTACAAATGGATATTCGAGAATCTATTTTGCCAGGAATCGGGATTAAATATCGAATAGATGCGGAAAATGGCGATCGCCTTGTCATTATTATTCATGATGACGGCAGACGTGAGTTGTATCATTTTGATTATGAGGATTTGGAACAAAGTATTTCTATGACGACCCTAAGTGATCAGGAAGCGCGATTGGTGGCCTCCATTATCGGTGGCATGACGTATAAGCCCAAGCAGCTTGAAAGCGTAGAAATGACGTTCGACGATTTTATTATTGAATGGTACAGAGTGGAACCTCACTATGCTAGTGTTGGCAAGTCCATCGGTGAGCTGGATGTACGCCAAAATTCAGGAGCTACGGTTATTGCCATTGTTGAGAAAAAAGGGAACAAGTATGTAAATCCCGGCCCGGAAGTGATTATTAGCGAGGATGCTACTGTGGTCGTGGTCGGGGAACGTGATCAGCAAAAACGCTTTAAACAAATTCTTATGAACGGAAGCGGGTGATTGGATGGATCATCTGGTATTTGAGGTTGGATTGGCTATTGCTCTGATCGCCGCAGCCGGACTTATCTCCACCAAACTCCGCTTATCGGTCATCCCTTTTTATATCCTGATTGGAATGGCCGTCGGACCGCATGCGATGGAGCTGTGGCATTTTGATTTTCGATTTATCGAAAGCGCGCCTTTTATTGATTTTATGGGAAGAATCGGGGTGCTGTTTCTTCTCTTCTACCTGGGACTGGAGTTCTCGGTAGGCCGTTTGATTAAATCAGGCCGTTCCATCGCGGTGGGCGGCACCATATATATCGGCATTAATTTTACATTAGGACTGGCGCTCGGCTTTCTAACTGGTTTTCCCATCGCAGAGACACTCGTCATTGCCGGGATCACCACGATTTCCTCCAGCGCCATTGCTGCCAAGGTGTTGGTCGATCTGAAGCGAACCGCTAATGCTGAAACTGAAATGATTTTAGGCATTATTATGTTTGAGGATGTTTTCCTCGCCGTCTACATTTCTATCCTCTCCGGATTGGTTCTCAGCGATTCATCCTCGCTCGGGGGTGTGCTGTTATCGGCGCTAATCGCGCTTGGTTTTATGCTCGCAGTTATTATTATCGGTCGGAAGGCCGTCCCTCTGTTAAATCGAATTCTTCGTATTCGCTCCAATGAGGTATTCGGACTTGTTATTTTTGGCTCCCTGTTTCTTGTGGCAGGTTTTTCGGAAACGATTCATGTGGCGGAAGCCATCGGAGCCTTATTAATCGGACTCGTGCTAGCCGAAACAGAACATGCCAAACGGATCGAGCATTTAATTGTTCCTTTCCGCGATTTCTTTGGCGCCTTGTTCTTCTTCAGCTTCGGACTATCTATTGATCCACTGTCTCTGGGCGGAAACGCGATCTGGCTTGCGCTGGCAGCAGTCATTCTTACGTTAATCGGTAACATTTGGGCCGGAATGCTGGCTGGACGCACTGTCTCTCTGTCACCCAAGGCGTCGGCAAATATCGGTTTGACGATTGTGGCCCGCGGTGAGTTCTCGATCATTATGGCTAATTTGGGAAAAGAGGGCGGTTTGCTGGATATTGTTCAGCCCTTTGCAGCTATCTATGTACTTATATTGGCGATTATGGCTCCCTTACTGGCAAAACAGTCAAAACCTATTTTTAATATGATGAATAAGGTTTTCAAATTCAAGGACCCCCGCCTTCGAAAGGAAGAGAGGAACTCGGTGTAACTGAAATGTAAAAGCTGGATACGACAATCCAATAGGAGGGAAGGCTATGCCGCACGCTGTAAAACATGCCGAAGCTCTATGAGGCGGCTTGTGAAGCCCGCTTCGGGAGATGCGAGCAGGTTCCCTGTCTTTTATACGGTGATTGGCGGAATTACGGCATCCGTCGGTCTGGAATTGTTTTTGCATCCGCATGATATGATCGCTGGTGGCGTCACAGGCATTTCCAGACTCATGTCGCTTTATACACAAGAACATTTTGGATTACTGCTGTTCATTTTGAACTTGCCGCTCATGCTGCTATATTCTCTGTCGACCCACAAGCCCATGCTACTTCGGGCGCTTCCAGGTCTGTTTGCCTTTTCAGGCTCAGCCATTATTCTGTCCCCTTTCCCGGCAGTAAGTGGTCACCCGGTAGTATGCGCTCTGGGCGGAGGGATCTGCATCGGACTTGGCGCAGGGCTGGCGGCCCGTCACGGAGGTTTGCTCGATTCTCTGGGGCTGAACGAATCTGACGATGGCCGTCCGTCCAGTCTGTTTCTGACACAGCGGAAGATTCCGTTGATACAAATTGTGATGCTTTGTAATGGTTTGCTGTTAATTACGGCTGGCTTCGTGCTAGGCTGGGAACCAGCTCTGTATTCAGCCCTATCCTGCCTTGCTGCCTATGAAACGACCCGACTGATGTTTACCGGTCTGACTCGGATGATTTGCGTCGTCAGCAAGGATCAGCAAACCGTCCAAGAAGCCTTATACCGCAGGCTCCGTATTTACAGTACGCCTGTGGGAAATCCTGCACAGATAGAGGGCAAAAATAGAGGTGAACGGGCAGAGGAAAAAGATGAACAGGTCATCGTCTACAGCGTTCATCTATTGGATTTGCAGCGCTTTAAGGCGGTCATCCAAATGGCAGATCCGCAGGCTGAGATTATGTATGTGAAGCGATGGGAAGTGTAGCAAGGCCAAGTATATTTACTTCTATATTAATGCGATTTGAGAAAAAAGAATAATCAATAATTATAAACACATTAAAAAACGCTTATCTACACTAATCCCTCTTCACGGATTAATGATAGATAAGCGTTTTGTCGTGATTACGATATATTAACGGTTGTATTCCTAATTTCGCATAATAAAGTCATGTTCATTTGCTTAGCAAAAATATGGATTGCTTGATTTTTATATTATGGATGTACTAACTCAATCCAATCACTGATATACTAACGAAAACAATCCAACATTATAGGAGTGGTTGAAAATGGATAAGGTTCGTTACAAGATAAGAGAAGTAACAGACAGTGGCAAAATTGATTCTTTCTTGAATAAAGCGAGGATTGGGCATCTGGGTATGGTTGATGGTAAGTTGCCATACGTTGTTCCGCTCAATTATGTTTGGTCAAACGGAAAGCTTTATTTTCATGGAGCTACTGGCGGGAGACGAAATCAGGTGATGAGTACAAATCCAGAGGTTTGTTTTACAGTTTGCGAAGAATATGGAACTATTACTGATCCAGTACCAGCTAAGACAGACACCGCGTATATGAGTGTTATGATTTTCGGCAAGGCTGAGCCTATTGTCGATCTGGACGAAGTTACACATATGTTGCAGGAAATGATTCGAAAATATGTGCCTGATTATTATAACCGCCCATTAGCCAAACAGCACGTTGACAAATATAGGTCCGCTGTATTCGGAGGTCCAGTTCAGGTATACCGAATTGACCCCTATCATATAACGGCGAAAGAAAATCCAATCGAAGAAGAAAAAATGTATAGACCAGCAAAAACAGTCTAATAGCCGTCTCTAGTGAAACACTTATTTTTGCCAATTTGCATGTGTCTTTCTTTGTGATCTCCATTCCTGAACCAATATAGAGGTTACTTACATCTATAAAATAGGGTTTGGGATGAAAGTTAAACCAGCCAGGTCGAGCAATGACCAAAAGCCATGGATCCTAATCATAAGGACTGTGGCTCTTTACTGATGTTAGAACCAAAAATTTTGATAAGAAGGCATCAGAAATGCGAAAAGCTAAAATACTTGAACAAAATACATGGGTGAGAAGCAGAAAGAGGGTAAAACGAACATGGGCCATTTAGTCGAAGAAAATCTTGAATCCGTACGACAACGGATGGAATTGGCTTGCCAAGCTTCAGGGCGCAAGAAAGAAGATGTGAAATTGTTGTTAGCGACAAAAACCGTACCCCTTGAAAAATTAAAAATTGCCATTCAAGCGGGCGAAACTTTATTTGGTGAAAACAAAGCTCAAGAACTTTTGGGGAAATTACCACTTATGCAGCAGTACAACCAGGTGGAATGGCATTTTATCGGACATCTGCAAACGAATAAAGTAAAAGACGTTGTAAAATATGTCAAGCTCATTCATTCTGTGGACCGTTTGAGATTGGGGCAGGCATTGCATCATCAGCTCTTGAAAGAGAACAAGACCATGGATATTTTGGTACAAATCAATACGTCCTACGAAGAAAGCAAATTTGGCGCTCCGCCAGAAGCAGCACTGGAGTTAGTTGAACAATTGTCTCAGTTCGAAACGTTAAACATTAAAGGCTTGATGACTATTGGAAAACTGAATGCCTCAAATGACGAAACCAGACATTGCTTCCGATTGTTAAAACAAATTCAGGCACAGATTATGGTGGGAAAATTTCCACGTGTAGAAATGGACACTCTTTCGATGGGCATGTCAGGGGATTTCAAGGTTGCCATCGAAGAAGGAGCTACAATCATACGCGTAGGGACAAGCGTATTTGGCCAACGTTATTTGCCAGACACGTATTACTGGAACGAAAACGCGCGTCAGAACGATTAGGAGAGAGGCAGGAGAGAGCTTATGAACACAACATCAACTTCACTCCGCGGCCGCGATTTAATTTTACCCACTATAGCTGCTTTAATATCTGTCATTGTCAATTATGGGGGTACATTTATTCTCGTATTTCAGGCAGCAAAAGTAGCAGGTCTAAGCTCTGAAATGACCACTTCATGGATATGGTCGATTTCTATTGGTGTGGGTGTAACTGGTATATGGCTAAGTTACCGATACCGTGAACCGATTATTACCGCTTGGTCAACACCAGGCGTAGCTTTTCTTGTTTCGGCGTTAGCTGTAACCCCCTATCCAGAAGTGATTGGCGCCTATATTATCTCTGCTTTAGGATTTATTATTTTGGGGTTATCGGGGATGTTCGAACGTTTCGTCCGGCTAATCCCTCCAGGCATTGCTTCAGGGCTGCTGGCAGGTATTTTACTGCAGTTTGGCATTTCAGCCTTTGGTGGCGCGAAAGTTAACCCTCTGCTTGTAGTTGTCCTGTTTTCTGCGTATGTAGTATTAAGAAGGTTTACATCCCGTTACGCTATCGTGGGTATTTTGGCAATCGGACTTATTTATTTAATTAGTGTGGGGAAAGTAGATTTCAGTAATATCAAATTGGCAATTGCATCGCCGGTATTTGTCGTTCCAGAGTTTTCGTTTCATGCTTTATTGGGTGTTGCATTACCGCTGTTTATTATTACCTTGACAGGACAATATATGCCTGGAATGCTAGTGTTACGAAATGACGGATTTAAAACGAGCGCGAATCCGATTTTGACTGTAACGGGTTTAGGCTCGCTCTTAACAGCGCCTTTTGGTTCACACGCCTTTAATGTAGCAGCAATTACAGCCGCGATTTGTACAGGGAAAGACGCGCACGAGGATTCAACAAAACGTTACATTGCAGGTATTGCCTGTGGCATTTTTTACATTGTTGTCGGCATTTTTGGTGTGACGCTGTCTGCTCTGTTTCTGATTCTTCCTGCTACCTTTATCGCCACCTTAGCAGGATTGGCACTCCTGGGTACAATTGGCGGTAGCCTTGCCAACGCATTAACAGATCCCAAGGGACGTGAGACAGCATTAATTACTTTTTTAGCAACAGCCGCAAATGTTACATTACTTGGAGTTGGAGGTGCATTTTGGGGACTTATTACAGGTTTGGCGGCACATATTTTGATTTATGGACAATTTCGAAAAAAGCAATATAGTACGAATGTAATACAACAAGCTGAGCAGAACCAATAGAAGGCTTGAAATCAGTACAGATACAGATAAGGTCACATGAGAAGCTGCTTGGCGGTAAGCAACGAGTATTCACCTTTGCTGCAAAAGTGGTAGCTACGCCATCTCATGAAGCTTTAATGATGCATCTCGGCGTAGACGGCGCCTTATAAAAGCATCTCCGCAAGGCGATAAATACCGACTTCAATTGCCTCCTCATCTACTTTAGCAAAACCAAGTACCCATCCTTTTCGGTCGCTATTTAGACAATAATTGCTTAGGGGATAAACACGTATTCCTTCTTTGAGCGCTTGGTTAGTCACAGCTTCTTCGTCAAACGATTCCTCAGCTTCGAGAAGCATGTGCAATCCTGTTTCTACCCCACTGAGTTTAAAACGCTTGTCTAGACCAGTAGCAGCTATGGCCTTTGTCATGGCTGCATGTCTACGCCGATATACATTTCTGACTCTTCTCATATGGCGCATGAAATGCCCGTGTTCAATAAAATGAGCAAGCGTCAATTGTTCCATAATTGGAAGATGACGATAAGTGAGTGCATGGACTTGAGCAAGCTGTTGGATGGCCCCTTTTGGCCCAACAATCGCCGATATTCGTATTCCAGGAGCAACCATTTTGGAAAAGCTCATCATATATAACGTATTTTGGGGTTGATGGCTGAATAACGTAGGAAGTGGGTCCCCACGATATCGAAATTCACTATCATAATCGTCCTCAACAATCCAAAATTGATGTTGTGAAGCCTTACGTAACAATTGTTGCCTCCGTGGTTCCGACATTATGACTCCAACTGCACACTGATGCGAAGGCGTGACAAAAGTTAGCTTGGATTGTGGATGAATGTGATCTACCTGTAATCCGTATTCGTCAACAGGAACGGGCACAACATTCATACTCCTATATTTCATGGTCATCCAAGCGGCAGGAAAACCGGGATCTTCAACATAAACCGTGTCTCCTTCAGTTAATAGCGCTTGGGCGATCAAATCAAGGCTATGCTGCGCTCCTGAGGTTAACATAATTTGATCGATATGCACATGGATTCCTCGTTCAAGTGACAAATACCGTTGTATCTGTTCGCGCAGTGATACAAAACCGTAGGCGTTACCATAAGCCCAATTCGCCAAGTCCATTTCTGTGGAGGCTTGTAAAAATGATTGTCTCCATTTTCTTTGAAAATGTTGGTCCAAATAAGGTTCGTGGGGACAGAAATCAATCTCCACATTTTGCTCTTCTTTGCCTCTAAGCCAGCCGTGTAGATGATTGACTGCAGCCTTTAATACAGGTAATTCAGGGGTGACTGGCCCTTGAGGCATAACATCTTCAAAAGAGCCTGTTATATAGCTCCACTCACTTACCCTTGTTCCACCGCGCCGAGATGTCACGGTGTATCCACGGCTGAATAATTCCTCATAAACAATCTGTATGGTTGAACGCGAGACACCGACTAATAAAGCGAGCTCACGAGATGGGAGTAGCAATTCCCCTGGTGGCCATTTTCCTGTTCTAATATTATGAATCGCTTGGTCTAGAAGTTGCTGCCATAGGGGACGTTGGTCGTTTCGGTTAACTTTGAGCATAAGATTCACCTTCATATGTATTTGAATTCAACATGTGGATTGCTTAAATCACTTATTAATGTATGATTATAACACTCCATTAATTAATATACTATCATGACGATAGCTGCCTTTCAATACGATAGTATTTAGAAAAAGAGGACAACTAGAGCGTTTCTCCAAACTTTAAGCAGCCAAATCATGATGGAAACCAACGTCAAAAAAACTTGTCTATCATTAATCCTTACATTTGGATTAATGATAGACAAGTTTTGTGTTACTATCGCAAAATAACAGGTTATATGCTCCATTATGTGTTAATTTAGTTATGGTGTGTTTGTCTTAATTTTGCATAATAAAGTCATGTTCAATACTGCTGGCACCGTCAAAGGTTCGAATAATATCATAGCGGGTATTGCGTTGTGCCGGAACATGACCCGTTTCGCGGATCAGCTGTAAAATGGATTCGATGTTGACTTTGTACGTTGCGCCTGCGGCGGAAACGACGTTTTCCTCAATCATGGTACTACCGAAGTCGTCACAACCGTAATACAGTGATTTTTTACCGATCTCTGGTCCCATCGTTACCCATGAAGACTGAATATGTTTGATGTTATCCAGTACAAGGCGGCTGATTGCGACAGTCTTCAAATATTCCTCTGGCGTCTGGCGTTCCTTTTTCAGGTTCGTATTATCCGGTTGGAAGGTCCATGGAATAAAGGCCAGGAAGCCTTCGGAATCATATTTGTTTTCAATGCATTCGTCCTGAGCATCACGAACACGCAATAAATGCAGTGCACGCTCCTCCATCAACTCGCCAAAGCCGATAACCATCGTGGCCGTCGTGTTCATACCCACCTTGTGAGCGGTCTGCATCACGTCCATCCAATCACGCCAAGAGCCTTTGAGACGGCTGATTTTGCGGCGTGTGCGGTCATCTAAAATTTCTCCGCCCCCGCCTGGCAGGGAATCCAATCCTGCTTCATGAATGGCTCGAATCGTATCTTCCATGGACAAGCCGGATTTTTCCTTCATCTTATGAATTTCAGCTGGCGAGAAGGAGTGCATCGTAATATCGGGAAAACGCTCCTTGATCGCTTTGAGCAAATCGGTATAGTAACTGAACGGCAGATTAGGATTCACACCGCCTTGCATCAGAATCTCAGTGCCGCCTACATCCTGGGTTTCCTTGATTTTCTGGAAAATCACTTCATCGGGCAGGACATAGCCTTCATCTGAACCCGGTCTGCGGTAAAAAGCGCAAAAGCGGCAATATACGTCACAGACGTTCGTATAGTTAATATTTCGTCCGATGACGAAGGTTTTGATCGGATCAGGATGCATACGGTTCATCACTTTGTTCGCCGCGTGACCGATTTTTTCTACTTCGTCTGACTCGAACAAAGCAACGGTGTCCTCTAAATTCAGGCGTTCGCCGCGTAGGGCTTTATCTAAAATATGGTCGATTACACTCATGGTGTATCCTCCTTCGCTTTCACAGGGGGACGAAATGAAAGACAGGACTTATGAACGAGAATGATTTCACAAACCTGCGTTCGAACCCTGTCGTATTATATGTGTTCATGACTGGCTTTGTATTTGTCTGTGCTATATAGCATAGTAAAACCTAATGATAATACTAACATATCTTTAGGTAAGGAACCATACTTATTCCCGTTTCTTTCTGCTTTCTACCCAGGGGATGATGCGACGAACAAGCTATAATTCTACGGTACATTATCCCATGGAAAGGGAAGATGGGGTTGTGCAACAGCGTTCATATTGCCCTCCGCCATGTCGCGCCTACACAAAGCAGCAAGCTTCCCACTACACAGAAGCTTGCTGCTTTTTTAGATTTTATGTTTATTATGCCGTGTTTTTGTTTTAGCGAAGAGCCTCATTCAGATCATTGATCAGATCGTCAATATCTTCCAGGCCTACGGAGAAACGCAGCAGACCGTCCGTGATTCCCCGCTCCAGACGTACACTATGCGGCATTGCAGCATGTGACATCATTGCCGGATACGACAAAATACTTTCTACAGCTCCCAGGCTCACCGCCACAATCGGAATTTGTACGCGATTGAGTACCTCTTTTGCACGCTCACCGGAACCTACATCAAACGAGATAACCGCACCGTATCCACTGGATTGGCTTTCATGTACGGCACGCCCCGGATGATTTTCCAGACCCGGATAGTATACCGCCTCAATGTCACTTCGCTCGTTCAGCCAATTGGCCAGCTTCGCTGCACTCTTTTCGCTGTGAGCCATACGTGCTTCCAGTGTCTTCATCCCGCGCATAAGCAACCACGACTCCTGTGGGGCCAATACGGTTCCAAGTCCGTTTTGAAGCTGCTTGATTTGTCTGCCCAACGACTCCGTACGTGCTACCGCAAGACCTGCCAATACATCGCTGTGGCCGCCGAGAAATTTGGTTGCGCTGTGCAACACAATATCGACACCCTGCTCAATTGGACGTTGATAATATGGCGTCATAAAGGTGTTATCCAGCAGTGTCAGCAGCCCTTTATCCTGTGCCCAAGCTGTTATCCCTGCCACATCGGTGATTTTGAGCGTTGGATTGGAGGGCGTCTCCATGTACACTGCCTTCGTATTTTCCTGCAATGCTTCTTTCACAAGGTTGATGTCTGTCATATCGACGAAGGTGGTTTCGATATTCATCCGTTTTAAAATAGAAGTCAGCAGGCGGTAGGTCCCTCCATATACATCTTCCGAAACAATGACATGGTCCCCAGCGGACAACAGCATAAACGTACTGGATATAGCCGCCATGCCCGATGCAAAGGCAAAACCTCTCGCTCCACCTTCCAGTAAGGCGATGTAGTCCTCCAAAGCTTGCCGTGTCGGGTTGCCGGAACGGCTGTAGTCATGCAGCGGAGGATTGAAAATATCGTGATGGTGAAAGGTGGACGCCTGATAAATCGGTACGCTCGACGCACCCGTAACACTATCGATTTCAGAGCCAAAATGTAGCAGCTTGGTAGCAAATTTCCGTTCTTTTTCCGACTCTTGCCCGATTTTCCGCACGTCCTCAATCATTGCTGTTGTCCTCCTTCGATTTCCTGACGTGCCGCCTCCAACGCTGAACGCAAATCTTCAATTAAATCATCCGTATGTTCAATGCCGACGGAGAAGCGCAGCAACCGATCATCTACTCCCACTGCATCCCGAATCTCAGCCGGTATATCGGCATGTGTCTGCACAGCAGGATAAGTCATTAACGATTCCACACCGCCCAGACTTTCTGCAAAAGCAATAAGCTTAATGTTTCGAAGCAATGGCTCCACATAACGGGCATCTTTTACTTTAAAAGAGAAAATACCTGTGTTGCCGCTGGATTGTTTATTTTGAATTTCACGACCAGGATGACCCTCAAGCCCCGGATAAAACACCTCAGCCACCGCCGGATGCGTCAGCAGATAATTGGCCAGCACCGTCGCATTGTGCTCATGCCGATCCATACGCAGCGCCAATGTTTTCATGCCCTTCATCAACTGGTAGCTATCGCTCGGAGAAAGTACAGCACCAATGGAATTATGAAGGAAGGAAATTTCGGCTGACAGCTCCTTACCCTTGGTTACAATCAAGCCTGCCAGCACATCGTTGTGTCCGCCCAGATACTTGGTTGCGCTATGTACCACAATATCGGCACCCAGTTCCAAAGGACGCTGGAAATACGGTGTTAACAGCGTATTATCTACAATGGTAAGCAACTGACGTTGTGATGCCCATTCGGCTACAGCGCGAATATCCGTAATCATCATTAATGGATTCGTAGGCGTTTCAATGAATACCGCTTTGGTATTCGGTCGACATGACTGCTCGATGGCTTCAAGATCGTTCGTATCCACATAGCTCGCCGTCACGCCGAATCTGGATAAAATACGTTCCAGCAAACGATACGTGCCTCCATATAGATCCAGCGATACAATCAGATGATCTCCTTGTCCAAACAGGGCAAATACCGTTTGCAGCGCCGCCATACCTGAACTGCATGCAAAGCCTGCATCACCGGATTCCAGTGTAGCGGACGCCTCTTCCAGCACCTTACGTGTCGGATTGATCGTTCGAATGTAATCAAATCCTGTGCTTTGACCCAAACGGGGATGGCGAAACGCCGTAGATTGATAAATCGGAAAATTCACTGCTCCGGTTACCGGCTCTTCGATTGAACCAATTTGTGCTAATCTGCTTTCGATTTTCCACTGTTTCTCACTCATATGAATCCTCCTGTTCATTTCCACAATAGGTGCTGTAACATATGCTGCAAAATTGGATTATCACATCTATACTGCTGCGCTGCTGCAAGGTGGTACTGCGTAGATATAAACGTTAAGCCCCTTTTTTAAATCTGGGGCCCGATATCGAAAGGGGTTTCTTGGTATACATAATAGTTGAGCCAATTTGAAAATAATAAATTGGCATGCGCACGCCAGGTTGAGGGCGGTGTACGCTCAGGGTCATTGTTGGGAAAATAATTTTTCGGTACTTCAATATCCATCCCTTTGGCGACATCACGATCATATTCCCATTTCAGGGAAAGTGGATCGTATTCGGAATGCCCAGTCACAAAGATTTGTTTGCCATCACGCGTAGCTACCAGATACACTCCGGCTTCCTCAGATTCGGATAAAAGCTCCAGTTCGGCAATATGCTCAATATCTTCGCGCCGAACCTCTGTATGCCGGGAATGAGGTGCATAAAACAATTCATCAAAACCGCGTAGCAATTTCACTTTAGGTTTAATAACGCTATGTGAAAACACGCCAAAACATTTGTAATCAAGTCCGTATTTAGGAACATCGAAATGATGGTACAGACCCGCCTGTGAAGCCCAACAGATATGCATGGTCGAAGTTACATTCGTTTTCGTCCATTCAAAAATTTGCCGGATTTCCTCCCAGTAGTTCACATCTTCAAACTCAAGCTGTTCAACGGGTGCTCCCGTAATAACCATACCGTCAAAACGGCTGTTTCTGATCTCGTCAAAGGTTTTATAAAACATGTTCAAATATTCCTGCGATGTATTTTTAGATACATGCGACTTCATGTGCACCAGCGTAACGTCCACTTGAAGCGGGGTATTGCCGACCAGACGCAACAGTTGGGTTTCCGTTGTCTCTTTGGTAGGCATCAAATTCAAAATGGCGATGCGCAACGGACGAATATCCTGATGATAGGCCAGGCTTTCATCCATTACGAAAATATTTTCGCCCTCCAGCACTTCCTTGGCAGGTAGTGTATCCGGAATTTTAATCGGCATGTAAATTCACTCCTTGTTCGGTGAAGTTTTTTGCGAAAATCGTCATGTTGAGATGCCGGGCATATAATAAAAAGACCTTCCTCGGTTACGAGAAAGGTCATATTTGTATCCATATGCGCCTCTCTCATCTGTCAGGGCATCGCTCTTTGTAAAAAGCGCGCGTCCTGCAAGAATTAGCACCGTGCGATTAAAATCGCCGGTTGCCGGGTATCATCGGGCTAGTCCCTCCACCTGCTCTTGATAAGATTTCGCTATATTCATTTTGGGTTCATAAAAAGTTCTTGTTGTTCACTTTAATGCATCCGCTGGGCTTCGTCAAGATGGGACTTGTAATTTTCCACCCCTGCATTCACATTTCGTCTTACATTTCCATATGTTAAATCATACATTACCCCATCGCCGAAGCTCTTGTCACTCCTGTTGATTTAGCCCATGATTTTGCGCTTGAAAGGCTGTAGGCCGAGCGTTATACTATACAAGTGCTATAGGCGAAAATATAAAGCAGTGGTGCAGATTTAGAGTGCTTTCTGCGATACTGTGGCAACCTAAAAAGAACATTTGTGAGGTGAATCCGGAATGGAAGGCGACCCGAGTCCGAATAGGCGGCGATCCCTGAACAACAGCATAGGAATGACTTCAGCTTGCCGAAAGACGGGACGCCAGGCTCTGCATGCTCCAAAAGCCTCTGGCTTTTGATGGGATGCCGCTTACCCGATCCGGCTAACTGGCTAACTGAGTCCATTCCTTATGCTTGAGATACACGTATTTTCCGTTACGACGGAGCATAAGGAGTGACATATATGAAAATCCGTTTGGTAAACAATGGGGTTTTTACCCCTGTCGAAGAAATTGAAATGGCGCTTACTCCGCCAGCAGAAGGCTTTTATTGGATTGATGCCGATGTTGATGATCTGGCAGTGCTCCAGCCTTTGTTCTCCATGCATGATCTCGCGGTAGAGGACTGTTTGAGTGAAGAAGAGCAGCGTCCAAAGATTGAAATTTACGAGAGCCATTATTTTATCGTTGTAAACAGTATTCGTTTTGATGATGAAGAAATATTTTTACGTGCTTTGAACATTTTCCTAGGCCGCCATTTTATCATTACGGTGACGAAGCAGAAAATCAATGAGCTACGTACCCTCAAGCCTATGCTATGGGAGCAGGAGGTTAGCCAGCCTGACCGTTTTATGTATCTGTTGATCGATTTGATTGTTGACAACTATTTTCTGGTTGGTGACCGGATTGAGGTTCGCATTGAAAAGCTGGAAGAAGACATTCTGATGCATACGAAAAAATCGCATTTGAATGAAATTATCGGCTTACGCAGTGAGATCCTGTGGCTGAAAAAAGTGCTTGGTCCACAAAAAGAAGTCATCAATACGTTGAACAAACGGGATTTACGGCTGATTGACGATCAATTGCAAAAATATTTCAGCGACATTTATGAAAATGCCGTGAAAATTTCGGAGACTTTCGAAACTTACCGCGATCTAATGGGTAACCTTCGAGAGGCTTATCAATCCAGTATCGCTAACCGTGCGAATGAAATCATGCGCGTGTTTACAGCGATTACAACCGTGTTTATGCCGTTGACTGTTATTACCGGAATTTATGGTATGAACTTTGATAATATGCCTGAGCTTCATACACGTTATGGTTATTTTGTCGTCATTGGTATTATGGTGGCGCTGGGTGTAAGCATGTTTTGTATTTTCCGCAAGAAGGACTGGGTTTGAAAAGAATCAGCGGCAGCCGTATCCTCACAGGATATAGCTGCTGCTTTTTTTGTGTGGTTATTTTTATATTTGCGCTATGTTATCCCGCATGTCGTTCTGATGCTACCTGATGACGAAAACGGATACGAATCAGACGCAGCCGCTCATAAACTTGATCCAATCCCTTTTCCGCAGCCTGTTCCTCACCATATACCCGCAGCATGACGGGCTTGAGCAGCGTATCCCCCAGTTCTTCAAACGCAGACCAGATCGCCATCTGCTCTTCTTCAGATACGTTCACCAATTCCTGACGGATCAGTTTTTCCATATCGATTCCATCTCTATCCAAATGCTCTACTGCTTCAATCATTTCTCTACGATGTAACCCCGCCTTCAGTCCGATATGCTCCAATGTAAGACCGTCTGAAATACCTTCAATAATGGTTTTTGTCAGACTGAATTTATTCAGTTCCTGCTTATACTGGGTCTCTTTTTGCTTGTACAGCCATGATAAGAAAACTTCCTCATCCAGCGTCTCTGTTACCCAATTTAGCGGAAATGGCGTAGTCCGGTCATTTTGTGTCGTTATAGCCAGTAGCTCTGGCCCATATTGAGATATTTTACCTTGCCCCATCCCTGGTAGCTCCAGCAACTCCTCCTCGGTATGGGGAAGATAGACGCTAATCAACCGGAGCAGACGATTGGTAGCGATAAAATAAGGTGCCTTTCGCTCGGCAGCCGCCTTTTGCCGCCTCCACATCGTCAATTGCTCATACACATCATCACGCGGAAACAAATCACTATAGCAATACAGCTTTTGTAATGTTTGTCCACGTCCTGCTGCCCCTGCCCCTTCCTGCTCATGAAAAACACCATGGATTAAGGGTCTGTAGCCCTCTGCCATCTTCAGCGCCAGCTCATGGCGGTATACATGCAGCAACTCCTGCCACAAGCTGCCCTCATACCAAAGATCATCTGTACTTTCATCCAAGCTGTGTTGTGTGCTCCATCCTGCACTCCATACCCCATCATGTTGACCAATCCATACCTGGGCAAATAGCTCATGGCCCTGTTCATTCCGTTTGGACAAGCGGTTTAAAAATACAATTTCCATGCTTTTTTCCTCCATGCTTATAATTGGGTTACAGTCCGGTACAACGCCAAACGCAAAAAAAGCACCTATCCCGCGTATTCGCAAGAAAGGTGCTTCCCTTTTTGAGCCGTACTATACTGTTGCCTATATGATAACCGTACCTCGGATCGCCGTCAACCCAAAATTATCATTTGTTCAGCTTTTCCTTTGCCAAGGCAAGAGCACCGCACAATCCGGCATTGTCTCCCAAGCCTGGGGCCACGATATATTGATCAATTTCTGTAGTCAGACTCCGATGCTGTACGTATCCGTTCAACAGTTTTTGAAGCTCGGCGCGAACGAGTGGGAACAGTTGCTCCTGCTTCATCACTCCGCCGCCCATAATAATTTTTTGCGGTGAAAGAATCAATACATAGCTCATCAAAGCCTGTGCCAAATAATAAGCTTCCATCTCCCATGCCGGGTGATCCACAGAAAGCTCATGGCCTTTGACCTTCCATCTTTTTTCAAGTGCAGGACCCGCAGCCAGCCCTTCCAGACAATCTCCGTGATAAGGACATGTCCCTTCATAGGTATCTTCCGGATGACGACGCACCAGAATATGGCCCATTTCAGGATGGGACAGTCCATGAATCAGCTTTCCACCGACCTGAGCACCCGCTCCGATACCTGTACCTATCGTAATATAGAGACAGCTATCCAGTCCCTTAGCCGCCCCCCAGATGGATTCGCCCAATGCTGCACCGTTCACATCCGTGTCAAATCCCATAGGTACGTCAAAATGCTCTTTCAGTTTGCCGATCAGGTTATAATTGCCCCAATGCGGCTTTGGCGTTGTTGTAATATAGCCATATGTATCACTGCCTTCGATAGGATCAATCGGCCCAAACGACCCTACACCCAGCGCTTCAATGCCCTTCCCTTCAAAAAATGCAACGACATTCGCCATCGTTTCTGCTGGCGTGGCTGTCGGAAAGCTCGCGCGTTCCAGCACCTCTCCCTGTTCGTTGCCAATTCCACATACAAATTTGGTACCGCCTGCCTCAATTGCTCCCAATACTGTCATAGCTGCTGTTGTCCCCTCTCAGTCATGATCCGATTCTCTCTACCCTATATTCTCCTGAAACGTATCCAAGGTCAATCCCCTTAAAAGGACACTAACGCACAAAGCGCCAGCATCCTCATATGTGTAATGAGAGCTCCGGGTTGTACTTGTGAAGCCAAGCTGGCTTCGTTATGATCCAGTTGCCACACCCATTAACGTACACAAGCTTTTCATTTCAAGCTCCTCAAACTTGTCTACAATTTGCACATGATCCAGTGTCAGCAGACAGCTGTCCAGTTCGCATGCTACAGGTACACCACAGTGAATTTCAGCCAACTTACGTGACAAATGCAGCATATCCAGATCACTCTCGATCTTTTTGCGCACCGCCGGCGTCAATTGATCCAGATTCTCCAGAATACCTTCAATGGAGTCATATTCCTGTACCAGCTTGAGTGCCGTCTTCTCACCAATGCCCCGTACTCCCGGATAATTGTCACTTGCATCCCCCATTAGTCCCTTGAGGTCCACGACTTGGCGAGGTTTGAGTCCTTTTTCGGACAGCAGCGTTTCCGGGGTATACACCATATAATTGCCGTGGCCTTTTTTCATAATAATGACCCGTGTCCGCTCATCCACCAATTGGAGTAAATCGTGATCTCCGGAGAGAATCATTACATCCATGTCCTCAGTCTGCGTATAAAGGCGTGCCAGCGTACCGATACAATCATCCGCTTCAAAGCCTGCCGCTCCAATGTTAGGAATGCCGAGGCTGTCCGTCACTTCACGGATCAATGTAAATTGGGGAATCAAATCATCTGGCGCGTCAGCCCGATTCCCCTTGTACGCAGCAAAATGCTCCCCGCGAAACGTCGTTCCTCCCATATCCCAGCAGCATACGACATGCGTTGGATTATATGTTTGTACCGCATCCCAAAAATATCGAATAAAACCATATATGGCGTTCGTTGGCACTCCGGCCTTTGTACGCCTTATATAACCGTTTGCAGCAGTTGCATAATAAGCGCGGAATAACAGAGCCATGCCGTCAACCAGCATTATGGATTGTTCTTTACGTTGTGTCACAGATTGTATTGCTCCCATTCATGATATTATTATTTAACCCCAACAGTATAACATATCACGGAGCCGAATTGGACGTTATTGAGCGCCCCATGCTTCCTCAAATGTTTCCTCTTTGAAGCCTACCGTTACTTTGTTCCCGTCTGTTACAATCGGGCGCTTGATCAATCTTCCATTCGAGGATAAAAGCGAGATTTGTTCTTCACGGCTCATGTCTGCCAACTTGTCCTTTAGCTTTAGATCCTTATAAGCCTCACCGCTCGTATTGAAAAACTTTTTCAGCTCCAGTCCACTTTTGCTGATTAAATCAGCTAATTCCTCCGGGCTGGGAGGTTGTTCAAAAATAGGAACCAATTCCGTTTCATGTTCCTTGCTTTGCAGCCATTTCACTGCATTGCGGCAAGTGCTGCATTTAGAGTACTGGTATACTTTCAACTGGCTCATTGTTATGCTAACCCTCCATTTTGATTTCTTAACACCTCTTGCAACTTGGCCATATCGTCCGGCAAAGGAGCGCAAAACGTCAGCTGCTCTCCGGTCACAGGATGCACCAAGGACAGCTCTGAGGCATGCAATGCCTGTCGGGGCATCTGGGCATCCAACTGATCATAGCGCTCACGTTGTGCAGCGTCATCAGGCGTATTTCGGTACATTTTATCTCCAATCAACGGACATCCGATAGAAGTCATGTGTACCCGGATTTGGTGCGTACGCCCGGATTCCAGCTTAATCCCGATGCGGCTCCCCTCATTCCAGGCTTCCTCCAGCTTATACAGTGTAAGGGCCGGATAACCATCAGGGGTCACCATGCGCAAATGTGGATCATCCGGATTACGGTCAATCGGCCCATCCACCCTGCCTGTCTGTGGATCAGGGCAACCGTGCACCAGGGCAGTGTAACGCTTATCCACCGTTCCCATAATCATTTGCTCTGAAATATGCTGGTGTACATATGGATTTTTAGCCACCACAAGAACGCCAGTCGTCTCCTGATCCAGACGATGAACGGGGCGAAACCGGAACAGCTCACCTTTGGCCTGCCAATAATGCACAATCCCATTAGCCAGTGTTCCCGTGTAATGACCGTGAGTAGGATGGACAATCATACCCGCCGCCTTGTTGACAACCAATAAATGCTCATCCTCAAACAAAATGTCAAAAGGAATCGGTTCAGGCAAAATATCATCAGAACGCTCTCGCTCCATACGAATTTCCACCCGATCCCCGGACTGTACCTTTACACTGATATACACTCGTGTTCCGTTCAGCATAATGCCTTGTTCCGTCAGCTTGAGTTTGGATATCAGCTTGCGTGAAACATTCATACGTTTTTGCAAAATGGTCTTCAACAGCATTCCCTCCTCCTCAGGAGGGATCGTATACACGATAGGTTCATAGTACAAGCTCATCACAAATTCCCGGTTGCCTCCTTATTTGCGGAACACTTTTTTGCTGCGCACATATTCGACATCCGGCACCCCTTGACGTACATTCGCGGTGCGGGCCACGACGAAGAAATAATCGGACAGACGGTTCAAATACCGACGTACCGCAGGATTGATTTCCGTATGCTTGCCCAGTGTGACAGCACGACGTTCCGCTCGGCGGCAAACCGTACGACAAACATGAAGCGCTGAGGACAACGTGCTGCCTCCCGGAATAATAAAACGCTCGACCTTCGGATTTTCCTCCTGACATGCATCAATCCAGCCTTCCAGCCGCTCTGCCAGCTCATCCTTCACCTTGTATTTGCTTTCGTTGATTTTGACAAACGCCAAATCCGAACCGCAATCAAACAGTTCCTGCTGTACTTCCTCCAATTGGGTCCGAATATCTGCAAACTTTTCCCCTTCGGCAAAGCTGATCGCTTGACCTACAAAGCTGTTCAGTTCGTCAATCGTACCGTATGCCTCCACACGGTCATCATCCTTGGCCACCCGACCGCCGATCACCGAGGTTTGTCCCTCATCACCTGTTCTTGTATAAATCCCCATGGTATCTCATCCCCTCTATCATTCCGTCAGTGCTTTTAATACCTTAATGGCTTCTTCCTTATTACTCGTACGCGGTGGCACGGTAGCAAATAATGTTTTGGAGTTATATTTTACATCCTTGAACATCTTCATCTGCTCCACCGGAATCCCGAACAAATGAGTTTCCTTGATCATATCTGTTCCTTTTTCCCCCTGCTCCTTCTCCTTAAATACGCCGCCCTCGAACACACCCCGAGCATACGTTTTCTTGTCAAAAGCATCGTCTAAAGGCAAATTCGAACCATTCTGTCCATACAACTTCATATCCTCTTCCGGCAAAATAAACAGGTCGTTTTCCCCGGCCGCATATTCAACGACCAGTTTCTGCTGGTTATACAATGGGCTAACTGCAAGCTCGATGGTTGGAGCCTGTTCGCCCAGTTTATCCTTAAGCTTTTGCGCCAGCTCATCACGAATAATTGAAGCATCCCCTTGCTTATCCATGATAAAAATGGTGAAACTGTCCTTGTCCCGCCCCCCGCATCCCGCCAACAGCACGAGTGCCAGCATTCCGATAATCCATGGCGACAGCCTTTTCAGCCCTGCTCTCATATGTACGCCCCCTCTTCCATGCCACTAATATATCATAAGTTGTGAACGCAAAAAAAGAAGGCCCTGCGGCCTTCTCTATACGTACGGCTTGGCTTCACACGGTTACACCTTGCATTCCGTACCGTACAGCTTCATGTATTCGTTAATTTTCAAATCGAGCTTGCAACTGATCTCAATGACAAGATCAGAGGTGAAGGACTTCTCTTCCTGAAACGTCCGCATCATCTCATTGCGCAGGAACAAAATTTCATCTTCCAGGGAAATGTCGTATCCTATTGAACCCGATGAATTATATCCAACATATGACATGATCATTCCTCCTGCAATTGAAAAATTGAACTTCCTGCTTTCGATTTTACATTATAGCATATAAATTTAGAAATAAAATACTTTTTTCTATGAATTACCCATAAAAAAATAATTTTAACCTTCTTTTCTTACTTTTTCTACAAAATGACCAATACGATCCAATGCTTCTGTCAGTTGAGACACAGAGGTCGCATATGAGCAACGAAGGTATCCTTCGCCCCCCAAACCGAATACGTTCCCCGGCACCGCCGCAACCTTGGCCTCTGCCAAAAGACGCTGCGCAAACTCATCCGAGCTCAGCCCTGTGCTTTGAATACTTGGGAAAACATAAAAAGCCCCTCTCGGTTCGTGGCATTCCAGACCAATTTCCCGGAACCCCTCAACCATCAGACGGCGACGCTGATTGTAAGCTTCCACCATGCGATCCTTCTCGCCCAAACCATTGCGTAGACCCTCAAGAGCCGCAACCTGACCCATCGAAGGCGCACACATCACGGTATACTGGTGGATTTTAAGCATAGCGGCAATTAAATCAGGGTGCCCGCATGTATATCCAATACGCCAGCCCGTCATGGCGAAGGCTTTGGAAAAACCGCTGACGAGAATGGTACGATCCATCATGCCTGGCATAGCCGCGAAGCTAACATGCTTCTCACCATAGTTCAACTCTGCATAAATTTCATCAGAAATGACGATCAAATCATGCTTTTCTACAACTTTCGCAATCGGAAGCCAATCCTCATAGGTCATGGTCGCCCCGGTTGGATTGCTCGGATAGCATAATATCAGCACTTTGGATTTAGGTGTGATTTTAGCCTCCAGCGCCTCTGCTGTCAGCTTGAATTCATCCTTGGCGAAGGTTTCAATCCCTACGGGAATACCGCCGCCAATCGAAGTGATCGGAGAATACGAAATGTAGCATGGCTCAGGAACCAGAATTTCGTCGCCAGGTACAATTAACGCACGCAAAGCCAGGTCAATCGCTTCGCTGCCGCCCACCGTCACGATGATTTCACTTTTTGGATCATAGCGGACTGCAAATTGCTCATCCAGATATTCACTAATCGCCTCACGCAGTTCAGGCGTCCCCGCGTTGGAAGTATAGCTGGTAAAACCCCGCTCCAATGAGTAGACGCAGGCTTCCCGCATATGCCAAGGGGTTGTAAAATCCGGTTCGCCTACCCCCAGAGTAATAATATCCTTGTTGCCGCCCACCAGATCAAAAAACTTACGAATGCCCGAGGATGGAATCTCGCGCACCAATGGAGACAAATACGAGCTCATGGCTTTGTTACTGTCAGTCAATGCTTCAGGTTTGATATTCATCATGATCTTCCTTTACGGCGAAATCATCAGACGATTATCTTCCTGATGATCTTCGAAGATAATTCCGTCCTGTTTGTATTTTTTGAGCGTAAAATTGGTCTTGGTAGACAGGACCGAATCAATAGGCGACAGCTTTTCCGACACAAAGTTCGCTACCTCGCGAAGATTGCGTCCTTCTACTTCCACTAACAAGTCGTATGCACCAGACATGAGATATACCGATTTAACTTGTGGATACAAATAAATCCGTTCAGCGATGCCTTCAAATCCTCTTCCCCGCTCCGGTGTAATTTGCACCTCAATTAAAGCAGTAACCTTTTCGTCGTCAACTTTATCCCAATTAACCACAGCGGCGTATTTGACGATCACATGCTGGTCTTCAAGCTCTTTAATCGCGGTACATACATCCTGTTCGGCAACTCCCAGCAAGGTAGCAAGCAGAGTCGGCGTCCTTCTTGCATCTTCTTTTAACAATTCCAGCACTTTTAATTTCAAATCATTCAGTTCTGTCATTCTACATAAGGCCTCCATCAAAAGAGATTACTATACATCATACAATACGTGCTTTAAACCTGCAAAGAAAAACCGCCCGCCCCGGTGAACCCGGCAGACGGACGGCTTGTTATGAGAAAAAGCTTCAAAAGCGGAGTGCCCCGTTTACATATAGTAAGGGTTGTTTTGGTGAGAAGGCTGGCCCTGTTGATGCATAGGCTGGCTATACACTCCCGCGGAGGACGATTTTTGCTGAATGAACTGCTGGCATTCCTGTTGGGTTTTTCGGGCTTCCTGAATCTGTTTGTCCAAATCGGTGCGCAACGCTTTGGTCGTGGTGGAGTACATGTTGTTCTGACTCATCAAACGGTACAAATCACCTTGCAGACGCAGTGTATCGCTCGTAAGGTCGGTGAAAAGCTGGCGCACAGACGGACAATTGGATTCAGTTGTCGCCGTTGTATATTCTCCCACAGTGCGTTTCATATCGGCAAGAATGGTATAGAGCAAATCTTCTTCGGGCATAAATGACGTATTGTTCTGTGAAAACATCGTGATATTACCTCCTTTGTTGGTTAATCCATAGTTACTGCTGCGGTTGCATAGGGGCAATCTGCTGGTGCTGTTGAAGGGCATTTGAAAGCAGATTCAGGTGGTGCTCATGAGTTCTCGCGAATTGCAGACAAGCTTGCTGAATGGCAGGATGCTGAACGGATGCTGCCGTTGCCGCACATTGCTTGAGCAGCAGTTCTTCATTGGAAATGGAGTCCACGATGTACTCCAGTTCTTTGCCAGTCAAAGGTTGCATGTTCGTAGATTGCATGGTCTGTGCCTCCTTAAATGTTTTGTTGCACGCTGGTTAGCTTGTCCGTTTGGCGGAATTATATGTATATGTGAAGAGGAGCGGAGTTTATCGAAATTTGACGATTTAGTGAAGTACGGTTCCTGAGGAGGACGCTACGCGATCCATTTGATCTTACGATCGCTGTTGCCTCGGGATTCTTTGGATTTTATAAAATATTTAGAGGTAAGAATTCCATGGCAAAGGCGAACGCTGTCGCTTCTTCAGATTCAAATGAATCGCTTCGCTGCTTTTGGCGGAAACGCCCACCACTAAGGCGCGCCAAAGATTTCGATAAGACTCCCCTTTGGGGTGGGAAGTGAAGGGTATTAAAATATGAGAAGCCTGATGGCTTCTCGGAACTACTTTAAATAACTACACACACATTGGATATTGCTTATAGGGAGTGTTTTGTTATGGATTTGATTAGTGGGAATACGTATTGGCCTAGCACCCTGGAGCACAAACTGGATTTTCCTTCTTTAACAGAAGATTTGACTTGTGATGTGCTTATCGTCGGGGGTGGGATGGGTGGGTCAATCTGTGCCCGACTGCTGGGAGAACGACAGGTGGATACAGTGGTCATTGACAAGCGTAAGCTGGCGCACGGAAGTTCTTCGGCCAATACCGGATTGCTGCAATATAGCAATGATAAGACGCTGACTTCTTTTATCAACACTTTTGGCGAAGCTAATGGGGTGCTGTTTTATCGGATGTGCAAGGATGCTCTGGATCAGTTGGAAAAGCTGGCCAGCACAGTGGACATCGACCCGTCCTTTATCCGGCGCAGCAGCCTATATTATGCGAGTACGCCGGAGGATGTGTCGGTGCTCCAAAACGAGTTCGAACAGCTAATCCGCTTTGGATTCCCAGTGGAATATTGGGATGAGCAACAGGTGGCTGCACGTTTTCCTTTTCGAAAACCGGCTGCGCTGTATACACATGAAGATGCAGAGGTAAATCCGTTTCGTTTTGCACAGGGACTCCTGCAATCTGCCAGCCGTCTTGGTGTACACTTATATGAGCATACCGAAGCGAAGCATTTTGAATTTGGTGACAATGAGGTCGTTTGTCATACCAGCGGTGGAACCATTCGGGCGAAAAAGGTTATTTTTGCGGCAGGCTATGAAACGCAGGAAATTAAAAAGGATCGTGGAGCCATACTGGAAAGCTCTTATGCGATTGCTACCCAGCCGGTTGGAGATTCAGCCATGTGGCATGAGCAATGTCTAATCTGGGAAACCGCCCGTCCTTATCTGTATATACGCTCCACTACGGATGGACGCGTGATTATCGGGGGGCTGGATGAGCCTGTACTCGACCCGAGACAGCGTGAAGTCAGGCTGCTGCACCAACAGAAAAAGCTGCTGCAAGCATTACAGAAGCATTTTCCCGATATACCCTTCAAGATTGATTACGCGTGGGCAGCCGTCTTTGGCTCCTCCCATGATGGCTTACCGTATATTGGCCCGCACCCGCGCTTTCCGAACTGCTACTTTTTGGAGGGCTACGGGGGAAACGGCACAGTCACCAGCATGATGGCTGCACAGCTGTTGGCTGATGAACTGACGGGCACACACCGACCTGAGATAGAGTTTTTTTCACTAACACGTACCACCAAGCCTTCACCCGAAATAACGGAGCCGCTGGCTTAATAAATACGAAACACGAAAGAGCCTCCCATTCCCATTTTCGTGGGTTTGGAGGCTCTTTTTGAATATATATTTTAAGCTACTCGGTTTGCCTGTGCCAGCGTCGTGCCTTGGAATGAGACTTGTTCTGCTTCGTTGTTTGCTCCTTCTTTAGCACATTGCGCATAAATACCCATCCCGCCACGGGCATTAACGCAAGCCCAATCAACAGCCAGATCATGGCTATAGGTGCCTTGCTCATACTCAACACACCCAGAAAGATAAGCATTCCGGTCAATCGACCTACCATCAAACACAACTCGCGCAGTACGACCAGTTCCACCCTCTGATTAACATCCTCTTCGCTCACGCCCATCAGGTCAAAGCTCGCAGAAATCATCGGGATTAAATATAACGGCAAAAACAAGGCGGTCCCGATGCCCATAATCAACAGCATGCTATACTCCATACGCCACAGTAACGGCAAAAGTACAATCACCAGCAGCACGGCCCCCAACAGCATGCCAACCGAGCGATATTGTGGTTTGAGCCATTTGCCGACAGCCCAAAAGCTGAAAAATGAAACTGCGGATGTAATAAGTGAAAACTGCGCCAGCTTCCACTCCTGCTGAGTAGCGACATACACAAGCAGCGTAATCAGAAATGCAAAAACTCCTTCACGAATACCCTGTGTAACAAGCGACAACGACAATGGCCGCCACATACTTCCTTTTTGCGACAAACGTTGCTTGGACTCCTGCCAATTGTAACTTCCTGTCGTCTTACGCTTGTGAAGAAAGAAACTCAGCACTACCCCTACCACATAAAGTGCCAGAGAGATACTAAATATCACGCGATATCCCGCATCATCCTCCATACGGGCAATAATCCAGCCGGACAGCAAGGGACCGACAATACCTGAAAACGAACCCAGCAGACCGACCCAGCCATTAAAATGATCCCGGCTTCCCTGATCTGTGACTTCGAAAAAAATCACATTAAAAGCCAGCCAAAACAAACCCAACGCTGCACCCAATAGCATCCCTAAAGGCCATATGTAGTTTACAGCCTGCGATCCCGTATATAAAACCACCAGATAAAATAACCCGGACAATGCGGTCCCTACGCGCAGAGCATTCATTTTGTTATGCTCCTTGACCCATTTTCCAGCTACCCAAACCATGATTCCCAGCGCAATTTGCTGGCTGACATTAAACCAGCCAATCATCGCGTAATCCTGCCTGCTTTTCCACAGATATACGTTAAGAAAAGTACCTGACAGAGCTGCCGCAAACACAAACAATCCATTCAGGCTTAGCAGCAGAATGGATTGTCCGTTCAGGTTTGATTTCAATGTAGTTCCCCCTAACCGAAAATCACCATTCAGCTCCTTTTATCTCAGCTTGCTTCAGAGCTTCTTCGGTTTAAGATGCCCGAGTTCAACTTGGGCTTATCCGGGGGAATATAATTTAATTGTTGGAAATACCACTCAGCTTCTCTAACAAGCGCAATCGGTCATCCTCTGACAACGTCTGCTGAACATGGAAGCAGCTTGGACATACATATACATTTAAGACAAACGGCAAATCCAGAACAGGTCTGCCAAGCGCAGGAGACATCGACGGTACAAAGCCTTCTCCGGTCACGGTTTGCGAACCTGCATGCAGCATGTATTCACCGCATTGGGAACATTCGAGAACCTCATCTTGTCTGTCGAGTATTTGTTCAGCGCCTTGTTCATAAGCCATCAGATCCGCACCGCTTTCTTCGAATTTTTGCAGGGTATGCAGCACAGGCAGCTTGTGAAGCTCGTTGTCCTGTAACAGTGGAGCGTCAGCCGGCTTTTCAACTACGGCTTCATCCTCTGCTTCATATAAAATATCCTGCTCATCATCATCCCCAAGCTGAATGCTTAACGTACGATAGCCCTTTAGGTCTTCCTTCACAGGGGAAAGCGCTGCTTGACCCACAGAGGTCGCATCATCATGGCTATGGTCGTGGTCATGTGCAAGAGTATGCATGTGTTCACTTTCTCCATGTCGGTGCTCATCCGTATGCCCATCAACATGTGCAGAATCAGACTCCGTTTCATCTTCATCATCGGTGATATCCGAATACCCTTTCAGGTCATTATGGCAATAAGGGCACTCTTCTTCAGGTCCCAATTCTTCATCCCAAATAATTTCCATGTTACACCATGGACAAATAGTCATTTCCAAGCTTCATCATCCTTCCGTTCCAAGCGTATACCAAGCTCTAGTATACAGGATGTGTCAAGTTACACTGGCACCAATCACATAAGATAACGATATCGAGATAATCATGGAGAACAAGCCGACAGCGCGGTTGTCCTCCTTAATTTCCTGATCGATTGAAAATACCGGTGTCAGAAACTCAAACAGAAAGTACGCCGCAAGCAGTAGTAAAAAGCCAACGAACGACCAAATCATCGTATCGTACACGCTGGATTTGGCCTCCATCGCAAAGCGGAGCACGTTGCAAATGCCAAACATTTTCCCGCCCGTAGCCATCGCTACCGAAATATTGCCGCGTTTGATCTCTTCCCAGCATTTATACCGGGTTACCAGCTCAAAGCAAGACAAAAATACAATCAGCTCCAGCACCGCCACCGAGAAATAGCCCAGCATCATTCCTAACGGATGTGACAGCAATTCATCAATCGCCATCTTCACTTTGTCCCTCCCGTTCTACAAAGCGTTCCCGGCCGGAGCCAGTAACCCGTAGCTCATTCCAATTCAGCAACCGTCACGCCTGTGCCGCCTTCATTGTAATTTCCGATACGGTAGCTTTTCACATGCTTATGCTTGCGAAGGTACTCCTGAATACCGGTCCGAAGAACCCCTGTACCTTTGCCATGAATAATGTGTACCTGCCCCAGATTGGCCAGAAATGCTTCATCCATGAAGCGATCTACCTCCATCAGTGCTTCCTCTACGTTCGCACCACGCAGATCAAGCTCGTTTCGCACATTATCATCCCGTGTTCGCTTAATGCCGGTTACCGGTTTCTGGGCTCTAGGTGTAGTTGTTTGGGCGGGTTGCAGCAGCTGCAGATCGTCCAGACTGACCTTCATTTTCATGATGCCCAACTGCACCACGGCTTCCTTGCTGCCAGACAGTTCCACCACATGACCTTTTTTATTCAGGCTGTGAACGGATACCTCATCACCCGCTACGATAGAGCGAGTACGTGTAGCCGCCGGGCGCTTGACTGCGCTTTTCATACGCTGTTTCGGTTCCGCTTCATCCAGCTCTTTGCGGGCTGCAATCAGCCTATGTTCCTTAACAGAAGCTCCTTCTTCCTGAGCCAACTTACGCAGATCAGCAATGATTATCTCCGCTTCACTGCGAGCTTTGTCCACGAGACTTCTCGCTTCGTCCGCAGCTTTCTCCAGCAAACGCTCCCGCTGTGCTTCCAGCTTTTCCAGTTCATTCTGGTGACGGGTGCGCAGTTCTTCCATTTCACCTCGCAATTGTTCCGCCTTTTCCCGCTCTTGCTCGGCTGTCAAACGGTTCTGTTCCAGTGACGCAATCATGTGCTCTACGCGCTGATCTTCTTCCGTCACCTCACCACGTGCATAATCCAAAATACGGCCCGGCAATCCCAAGCGCTCAGCAATGGCAAAAGCGTTACTTCGACCGGGTACACCTACAAGAAGACGGTATGTCGGGCTTAATGTAGCAACATCGAACTCCATGCTCGCATTAATGATTCCTTTGCGCTCATAGGCATAGGCCTTCAATTCACTGTAGTGAGTCGTCGCAACCATACGGCAACCCAAAGCATGCATATGCTCCAGAATGGATACAGCCAAAGCCGAGCCTTCCGCAGGATCGGTTCCTGCACCTACCTCATCAAGCAACACAAGGCTTTTCGGCGTCATATTTTTCAGAATGCTGATAATATTGGTCATATGACTGGAAAAAGTACTCAAGTTTTGCTCAATACTTTGCTCGTCACCAATATCTGCATAGATGGCATCAAATACGCACAATTGGCTTTCGTCCTCTACAGGCACAAAAAGTCCAGACATCGCCATCAGACTAAGCAAGCCGATGGTTTTCAGCGTTACGGTTTTCCCCCCAGTATTCGGTCCGGTTACGATAATGGAAGTGTACGAATTGCCCAGCTCCACATCAATCGGAACGACCTGCTCCAACGGAATAAGAGGGTGTCTGCCTTTTTTCAGCTTCAAGTAACCACGATCATTCATCAATGGCAAGGTTGCCTTCATCTCACGAGCAAGACGCGCTTTGGCAAAAATAAAATCAAGCGTCCCCAAAACATCTACATCATATAGCAGCATATCCGCTTGTTCTGCGACAAGTGCAGTCAGCTTTTGTAAAATCACTTCTATTTCGCGTTCTTCTCTCAACCGTGTTTCCCGCAGCTTGTTGTTCATGGCCACGATGGATTCAGGCTCGATAAACAGCGTTGCCCCGGACCCGGATTGATCATGCACAATTCCGCCAAAATAAGAACGATACTCGGCTTTAACCGGAATTACAAAACGGTCTCCACGGATCGTAATCAACTGATCCTGAAGCATTTTGGATACGGTGGAGGAACGAATCATGGAATCCAGCTTTTCCCGAATACGCACTTCACCCGAGCGCAGCTCTCTGCGGATCTGTGAAAGCTCTGTACTGGCAGAATCCAGCACCTCTGCATTTTCGTCGATACAGCCTTTAATCGAGTTTTCCAGACCTCTCTGTTCTGAAAGCTGTTCACTCCAATACAGCAGTGTTTCCACTGGATTTTCCTCATGCAAGCTTGCCACGTACACCTGTACACGGCGTGCTGCCTGGACTGTTGTCCGAATGCCAAGCAGCTCTTGCGGACTCAGTGTTCCGCCGATACGTGCGCGCTTGACCGCTGGAGTAATATCCACAACTCCGTTAAAAGAGGGTACTCCTTTAAGTCGATCGGCAGCATAGGCCTCATCCGTGCCTTTCAGCAATTTCTTGATATGTTCCAAATCATCGCTGGGCTGTAGCCGCTGGGCTGTCTGCTGACCAATCGCCGTTTGAGCATAGTGACTTAGTTTATTTAAAATTTTTTGATATTCTAGGGTTTTGAAAATTTTAGAGTCCAACTTCACTACTCCTTTCACTTATATCTATATTATAACGAAGTCCGCGCACTTACGCTATTTGCCAACTCCGTTTTACACATAAGAAAGCCCTTCATGCCACACAATAACCTTTGTATAACCCTGTACATTCAAAAAACAAAGGAGGTTATTCCGTGAGCATTCTCGGGCACATTGTGCGTTTCATCGTCGCCGCTTTGGTTCTGATGGTCGTAAGCTGGATCGTTCCCGGCTTTAGTGTAGGCGGCTTTTGGAGCGCGCTGATCCTTGCCATTGTCATTGCCTTGATCGGTTACATCATTGAGGCTATGTTTGGCCGACGCGTTTCACCATTCGGACGCGGTATCGTAGGCTTCCTGGTGAGCGCTCTGGTTATCTGGATCGCTCAATATATCGTAACCAGTGTCAGTGTTTCCTTTTTGGGCGCATTGCTCGCTGCATTGGTTATCGGGATTATCGACCTGTTCATTCCGGTATCTACACCGTTTGAAGCTGGCCGCAAGAGCGAGAAATAATTTGGGGTCACATTCCCGACAAGGCTGTTCCACAGCAGATTTCTTCTGCCGCTGGACAGCCTTTTGTCATCCAAGAACCGAATAGGATACAGCATACAAATAATCCCCGGCGATAAGCAGCCGGGGATTGCATTACATTGCATTTATAATCCGTATCTACTGATCCTGTTCAATTAATTCAATCCACTCATTGTACTCGGATTGAAGC
Source organism: Paenibacillus sp. RC21 (assembly GCF_044907935.1). Classification (NCBI taxonomy): domain Bacteria; kingdom Bacillati; phylum Bacillota; class Bacilli; order Caryophanales; family Paenibacillaceae; genus Paenibacillus; species Paenibacillus sp. RC21. The sequence goes on along the minus strand of NZ_JBIYCS010000003.1, from coordinate 755,598 downwards.
TTGGTATATTCTTCTTGCAATTGACGTAATTCCGTCGATATCTTCTCCGTATTTTCCCGATCCACATCCTGTTGAACCTGTAAAAGACGAAGCTGATGAGCCGCCAGCTCATACTTCTGACCGACTTCCTCCAGCTCGGACTGTAAAGCCATCCGTTCCTGATCTACAGATTGCTGTTCAGCCTTCGCCGCCTCGGCAGCTTCAACGGCCAGACGAATTTCCTCTTGAAGCTGTTCCTTTTGTTCAACAGTTACGGCTATTTCTCGTTCCCACGAGGCGAATTCTTTCTTACGGGCAGCATCTTCGGCTTCCAAACGTTCCGCTTCGGCCTTCAACTGCTCATATTTAAGCTGCCATTCCAGTGATTCTTCTTCGGCGCGCTCCAGTTCCCTCCGCCGTTCGCTATCTTCACGCTGGAGCTGCTTGATATTCTGTCCCAGTTGCTCTGCCCGGCTCTTCATGCTTCCATACTGCTCCTGAAGCGTTTTGTAAGCCTTTGTTCCCTCTTGCTCACGCAGGATTGCCTTCTCCAGCTCATCCTGAGCGCGAATCAGCTCAGGTGAAAGTTCCTTGATTCTCGCTTCCAACTGCAACAGACGTTGCTGCTGTGCAGCAAATTTATGGTTTACAGCTTCAACCTCAGCCACGGCATGCTGTAATTGCTCCTGTACAGTATCCTTCTGTTCACGTACTTCCAATATCGAAAGCTCCAGCTCATCTACTGCGAGCTGGCGTTCCTCTGCAAGCTTCTTCCAAGATTTCTCGCTTTCGCCCAGTGTGGCCAACTCACTTTGCAGTTTGCGGGAGGACACATGCGCCTGCTCCAGCAACTTCTGCATCCGGCGCTGTTCTTCCTCCAGCTTGGCCGCTTGCTGCTGCGTTGCCTTGGCTTCCGCTGCCAATTCATCGTAACGGCTTTGCAGCTCTTCACGCGCAAGCGTATCCGCCTGCTCGCGTTCTGTCGCAGCCTGTCGCTGCGTTTCTAGCATAGACTCCAGCTCGGACTGCTGTTGCTTCAATGCTGCAACCTGCTCTTGCGCCTCTCCCAGACGGGAAGACAGCTCTGTACTACCTGCTTGTACCTGCTCCAATTGCTCTTGAAGCTCCTCGATCCGAATTTCCTGCTCCAGTGCAGCTTCCTCGGCCCGTTTCTCCGCTTCCTGATGCTGGAGCTTTTCTTCATTCAACGCCAGTTCCGCCTGTTTACGCTCCTGCTCCAACTGCTCCTTTAGCCCGGACCACTTGCCCTGCCATTCGGTGACCTTCCGGCTATGCTCCTGCTGCAAAGCAGAACGCAGCTTGTCCAGCTCTGTACGCTGACGCTCCTGATGAGCCTTTTCCGCAGCCGACAGCTTGGCTTCCGCCTGCTTGACCGCTTCGGCCAGCTCCTTCTTGGTTTGCTCCTCCATCTGGCGGATACGGGCATTTGCCGCCTCCTGCTGCTCTTTCAGCTTACGGGAAGCTTCCTGACGGGACTCCTCCAATTGACGTTCAGCCTGCTTTTGTCCATTTTCGAGTTCTGCCGCTTTTTTCTCCTGCTGTTCCAGCTTCGCCTTTAATTCGGCAATTTCCCTGGCTGATGTGGATTCGGTCTCCTTCCATTTTTTCAGAACCGTTTCCTTCTCTTCCTTCAATTGGGCAAAAGACTGCTGCATATCCGTATTTTTTTGCTGCTGTTCTCCAAGAGCCGTCTGGAGTTGAGCCAGTTCGCCCCGAAGCTCCGCCCGCTCCCCGGCCAACCGGTTCATATGGCTCTGAATTTCCTGAATTTGTACAGCTTCTTCTGCCATATGAACCGCAGCCAGTACGGCAATTCGGGGCATATCAAGACGCGAATGAGCCTGAGAAATGCTATGCATGCGCTCATCCACGTAATTGGCAACCTGCTTCATATAATCGGTATTACTGCCGACGAGTTTATAAGAAGTACCGTAGATCTCTACAGTGACGCGAGTACGATCTGGTGTAGTCACAATTAAGCCCTCCTTCAATACTACTGTATGTTGATTCTAAGTTGTGTCCGGTACTATGGTAACCCGCCCTTCGTGAAGCGTTCAACCCCATTAGTCCGGCTTCCCCGCAGCGGGTGAATATCAGAGTAGAGAGCTTCAATGATGATAGGCCAAAAAGCCGTATCGAACCTCTGTCACTAAGATTCGATACGGCTCCCCGCATTTCCTGCTACTTTCTCAATTCCGCTCCAAAAGTTTGTTCCAGAGACGTAACGACAGGAATATGTGCCGCATTAATCTCTTCATCCGTCAACGTATGCTCCCAGTGACGGTAGGTCAGGGAGATAGCTACGCTCTTCTTGTCTTCGCCAAGCTTGCTGCCTGTAAATACATCAAACACCCGTGCATCCTGCAATAGCTCTCCGCCAGCCGCATGAATCACACGCAGCAGTTCGCCTGCTTCTACGTCCTTATCCACCACGAGGGCAATGTCGCGTTCCACGGACGGGAAGCGAGCCAGCTCTCTGAACTGAATGTGACTGTTGGCGTGTTCGATCACCTGTTGCAACGCAATTTCCGCTACATACGTATCATTCAGCCCATAAGACTGTTGCAGCTCCGGATGGATCTGCCCGATGGTGCCGATTCGTTGGGAGGTTCCATTCACATCCAGCCATACGGAGGCAGAACGTCCCGGATGATAGCTTTGCGGCTGGTCAGCCACATAACGGATGCTTGCACCCAATCCGAAATAGTCAAATACCGTTTCCAGCGCGCCTTTAATATCAAAGAAATCAACCTTCTCAGCACCGATATTCCATTGTTTTTCACGGCGTACGCCAGTCAGCAGCAGACTGAGCACTTGAATTTCCTGCGGCTGGCGGGTCAACGTTTGTTCCCCGGTATAAAATACAGTTCCTATTTCGAAAATCGCCAGATTTTCCTGCTTCCGGTTCATGTTATACACTGCTGTATCCAGCATTTGCGGAATAATACTCGTACGCAGCACACTGCGGTCTTCGCTCATAGGCATCGCCAAACGTACAGGATGGCTTCCCTCTGTCAGCGCATTAAACAAACCTGCACTTTCCGGATGCACAAACGAGTAACTGATCGTCTCTTGCCAGCCGCCATGGGCCAGCAATTTACGCAGCGAACGGCGCAGTGATTGCGATGCCGTCAAAGCACCTGGCGTCGTTGGTCCTTCAATCGGCGTCGTCGGAATATTGTCATAGCCATACAGACGGGCCACCTCTTCAATCAAATCCACATCCATGGAAATATCTCCGCGCCGTGTAGGCACTTCCACTTCCAACACACCTTGCTCCACGTCACCGCATCCGAAATGAAGCTTGCCGAAAATCGTCTTCACCTCAAGCAGCGACAATTCTGTTCCCAAATACCGGTTCACTTTATCCAGCGACAACTTGATAATCCGGCTTTCGGCCTTCGCAGAAACAGCTTCCACGATGCCTTGATGCACAGTGCCTCCTGCATAACGCTGAATCAGCGCAGCCGCACGGTTCACCGCAGGTACAACAGCACCCGGATCAACCTCTTTTTCAAAACGCAGGCTTGCTTCGGAACGAAGTCCAAGCTGACGGGACGTTTTGCGAACCGTACCGCCGTCAAACTTCGCGGATTCCAGCGCAATGCTGACCGTCGTATCCGTAACTTCGGAATTCGCTCCGCCCATCACCCCTGCCAACGCAATTGGCTTTACGCCGTCTGTAATCAGCAGCATATGCGGCTCCAGCTTCCGCTCCTGATCGTCCAGCGTAACCAATGCTTCGCCTGCACGAGCGAGACGCACTTCAATGTTGCCACTTTCCAGCTTATCCGCATCAAAAGCATGCAACGGCTGACCGTATTCCAGCATGACATAGTTCGTAATATCCACGATGTTGTTGATCGGACGAACTCCCGCCGCCATCAGGCGGTTTTGAATCCACAGTGGAGAGGCCCCCACTTTCACACCCGTGATATAGCGAGCCGCATAGTGCGTACACAGTTCAGGTATATCCACCTTTACCGACAGATGATCTGCCGCCACATCGCTGATTTCCACCAAATCCTTAGCCGGGTCAGCCAGCGAAATGTCACGCCCCAGAATCGCGCTCACTTCATAAGCCGCTCCATGCATACTCAAGCAATCCGAACGGTTTGGTGTCAGATCAAAATCCAGCACCTGATCATCCAGCGCCAGCAGCTTCGTAATCGGCGTACCGATTTCAGCATCCTCAGGCAGCACCAGAATACCTTCCTGCAACTCTTTGGGCAACAGCTTGTCATTCATACCCAGTTCCTTAGCCGAGCAGATCATGCCCATGGATACGACACCGCGCAGCTTGGCCTTTTTAATCTGAAAATCTCCCGGCAGCTTCGCGCCCACGACGGCAACAGGAACCTTTTGCCCTGCATCCACATTTTTGGCGCCACACACGATTTGCAGATCTTCCTCTTGTCCCGCATCGACGATACACACATTCAGCTTATCCGCATCAGGGTGCTTTTCCTTGCTTTTGACATAGCCGACCACGACGCCAGTAATCCCTTTGTTGCGATGTTCGACCTCATCAATTTCAATGCCCGAACGGGTGATTTTCTCTGCCAGATCCTCCGCGCTCACCTGATCCAGCGATACATACTCGGATAGCCAATCGAATGATACTTTCATATGGGTTCACTTCCCTTCATATAGTTGTTTATTGACGCGCAAACTGCTTCAAGAATGACAGGTCGCTGTTATAAAAATGACGAATATCGTCAATTCCGTATTTCAAAATGGCAATCCGTTCTACACCCATACCGAATGCAAAGCCGCTATATACCTCGGGATCAAAACCGCCCATTTCCAGCACTTTCGGATGCACCATGCCACAGCCCAAAATTTCGATCCATACGCGCTCGCCATTTTTCTTTACAAAAGTCACGTCCACCTCGGCACTCGGCTCTGTAAACGGAAAGAAGCTTGGACGCAGACGGATTTCGGTCGATTCCCCGAACATTTCGCGTGCGAATTGCAGCAAGGTTCCTTTCAGATCACTCATGCGAATGTCTTTTCCAATCACAAGCCCTTCAATTTGGTGGAATTGGAAAGAATGCGTAGCATCGTCATCATCACGTCGGAAAACCGTACCCGGACAAATGACCTTAATCGGCGTTTCGCCCTTCATCGCCTCCATTGCGCGAATCTGAACGGGTGACGTATGGGTACGCATCAACAGATCCTCGGTCAGATAAAACGAATCCTGCATATCCCGCGCCGGGTGATTTTTAGGCAGGTTCAACGCTTCAAAGTTATAATAATCCGTCTCAGCCTGTGGACCTTCTGCAACCCGGTAGCCCATACCTGTAAAAATATCCTCGATCTGCTCAATTACTTTGTTGAGTGGATGCAATCCACCTTGCGGCATTGTGCGTCCAGGTAGTGTAACGTCGATCTTTTCCGCTTGCAGACGCTCATTCGTCTCCGCTTTCGTGAACTCATCCTGTTTACGGTTGACGACTTCTTCAATCGCCTCGCGCACTTCATTGGCTACTTGTCCGACAACTGGACGTTCTTCCGCGCTCAGCTTGCCCATACCGCGCAAAATTTCAGTCAGCGCACCCTTTTTACCCGAATATTTGACCCGCAGATCAGCTAGCTCTTTGGGCGTTGCCACCTTCTCCAATACTTCCAATGCTTCTTCCTTCAAGGCCAGCAAATGTTCCTTCATTTGGATGGTTTCGCTCATCGCCTGTTCAGTCCCCTTTCTTCATATCCAGTTTTTCAGACAACAAAAAAAGGTCCTTTCTCCCGGTAAGGGACGAAAAGACCGTGGTACCACCCTCGTTAGACAATCCTGCTCAGCCCACCCCGCGCTTTGCCTTTCAACAATATCTGCCTCTCGGCAACACAGGTGTTTATCCATGCTATGCAATCATGATCTCGCTCTGCACGTTGTAACGGTCGTGAACCGGTATCCCCTACTTGCCCACTTGCCATCTACAGATGGCATACGAGGTTCAAGGAACTGCTCCGGAGCGAACTTCAACAGCCCTGTTCTGCAGAAACGCTCTCAATCCTACGGCGCTTCCTCCCTGTTCAATCGGACACTGCCTACTCTTCTCCATCAAGACATTTTCAAATTTCGAACTATTGTCCATTATTATATGCAAACCCTAGCGCTTTGGCAAGCCGGGCACACGGTTTTACCCATTCTGACGCAGCCGTTTAATCCGACTGATCCAGTTTGGCACGAATACGCCTGATTTCTGACAGCAGTTCCTCATTTTCATCGTCCGGCCCCGCCGTACCCATCAGCTCCGTAAGACGCAACTGTAATCGCAGACGCTCCTCACGCTGTTCCTGATCCTCTGGTTCCTGTTGACGGTTCCGCTGTTCTTCCTGCTTTTCGTCGGCTATCCCTTCATAGATTTCATAGGTGCCTCCAGGCTGCATATCAAGCAAACGGGTTGCCGTCCGTCGCACCAGCTCCCGGTCATGTGAGACAAGAACCAGCGCCCCATCGTAACTGCGCAAAGACTCCTCCACGATTTCACGGGTTTCAATGTCAAAATAATTGGTTGGCTCATCCAGCACCAGCAGGTTGGCTCCACTAAAGTACAAACGTAGAAAGGCCACTCTGCATTTCTCACCCATACTGAGCGTCCCGATCCTCTTGAACACATCTTCTCTGGCAAAAAGAAAGCATCCCAGCACCGTTCTCGCTTCCGTCTGCGTCATGGTGGGGAGCGCAAGCAAGCTGTCCAGCAATGTCTGATCCTTTGGAAGCTGCTCCAGCTCCTGTGAGAAATATCCGATTTTTAGCTGTGGATTCGCTGTGATCTTTCCCTTATACGGCTCCAACTGTCCTGTTAACAGTCGCAGCAGCGTTGTTTTGCCAATTCCATTCGAACCCCGAACAGCCAGACGATCGCCACGAGCAATGTTCAGGTTGAGATCCTGCACAATGGTATTATGGTCGTCGTAGCTAAAATAGACATGCTCGGCACGCAGCAAATATTTGGCTTGAAATCTGCTGTCACTTAATTTCATATGCAGAGACGCGGCTTCACGCGGCTGCTCAACCCGATTGGCCTCCAGCCGTTCCAACTCCTTCTCCTTCGCATGATAACGGGAAATATTTTTATTAGCCTTGGCCTTATAAAAGCTTTGCGTAACGGCCATTTCCACATTGGAAGCTGCCCGGTGCGCCTGATGGAACCATTCCCGGTAACTTCGGATCGTCTCCTCCAACGCCTGCCGTGCCAGCTCCTGCTTCCGGTAGTTGGCTTCCTGCTCCCGCAGCTCCCTTTCCTTTTGCTCCTTATATTCCGTATAGCCGCCCTTATAGCGCCGAATGCCCGTTGACGTCAGCTCGCAAATACCTGTAGCTACTCGATCCAAAAAGGCTCTGTCATGCGATACAAACAACAACGTCCCATGATATGTGGACAGCCACTGCTCCAGCCAGAGCAAACTTTCGGCATCCAGATGGTTGGTCGGTTCATCCAGCACCAGCAGCTTCGGCTGTCTGACCATCAATCCGGCTAACCGTACTCTGGTCTTCTGCCCTCCGCTCAGGTCACCATAGGAAATAGGCCACGTCTCAGCAGGCATCCCCATCCGGGTCAGCGCCTTTTCCACTTCGGACTCCCACGCAAAACCTTGCAGCCGCTCGTACTCATCCATCAGCTCGCCGTATTGCTCCAGCCGACGCTCTGCTTCCTCTCCCCTATGGGCAATTTCAGCCTCCAGTTGCTTCAGCGTCGTCTTCACTCGCCAATGCTCAGGACTGGCCTGCTGTGCCGCCTCCAGTGCAGTTCGCGCGGATTGAATGGTATCCTGCTGCTTCATCCAGCCCCGCTCCTCCAGCGGCAATTCATGCTCTAACTTACCTGAAGTCGGCGCCTCGTCGCCCAACAGTATCCGCAATAGCGTCGTTTTGCCTGCTCCATTTCTTCCGAACAGGGCGAGCCGCTCCCCCTCCGTCACATCCATGGACACATTCTCAAACAAAGACGTCCCGTTCCAATCCTTTATGACATCTCGAATACGCAAAATGGTTCTCATATGGTAATCATCCTTTCCCTGTCCGGTTTTCATCACCGGAAGCAATAAAAAAAGCCGCAGAAGGCTACGGCTTGCTTACAAGGAATATAGAATGACTGCTATGAATCGTTTCAGAACATACGTTTATAAGAAAGAGAACCGTAAACGGAAAAAAGCATAATCCCGTTCCGGAGCAAACGTATACGTCCCAAACCTCATTTTCAGACACACTTCTCCCGTTGCAGCATACAGCCGCCTGCCACTAACTGTGCAGTTTGTGGGGAAAATCAGTGTGCTTACTTCATCGGACGTATCGTTACCTTCCTTTTCACGGAATACTTGCTTGCAGCCAGTATAGCAGATCAGAAAATATTTGCAAATCCGTTGTACATCAAAATTATTTTCCGAATACAAGAGTTGTATTGGACGAGCCTGCATATTTAGTTACAAATTCCTTGGTATATTCAGGAGTTTGAACTTGATAACTGTAGTTCTTGCTCGGATTCCAGTTGGTCACCCGCGACTTTTGGTTGATAATGGCTGGAAAGCTGCCGACGTCTTTAAATTCTCCATTTGCTTTATCGTCCAGAATGCCGCCCTTTTCGCTACCTTTTCCAAAATAGTTGTACTCCGAATAGATCTGCATTCGTAGCTATCCTGTAGGCCAACTGAAAATTATTGATGTAATTATTTTTAACATGGAAATATCCATATCTCATAAGCCCAGGACCGCGAACTTGCAAATTTTCAAAATAATTATTGGAGATAGTGATATAAGGTAAAGCTGAATATCATCATTATCGTTAATGTGGCGCTATGTTCAAAAGTCAAGTTTTGAAAGATCACAATACCGGAATTAGCCGTTGTTTTCAAATGAATATTAACCAGTTGTTCTGCGCGTATGAACCGATAAGCGATTTGTTGGCACCAATATTGACAACGGTTTTAGAGGAGGCAAAAATATTTTTTTCAATCACCAGGATTTTGGGAGTTGAATCCCCTAACTGGTTTTTCAAATCGTTGAGATTGTTGATATAGATATTTTTGTATAATAGTGTAAAAAAACAGTTCGTAAGAACGCAAACAAGCCGGTACACCCGATTGGCATCCCGGCTAACTATATGTAATCCAACTGCCCCTTGATCTGCTCCTATTTTAAAAAGGAGTCTGTCGTACGTCGAGCTATGGGCAAAACAAAAACCCTTGTAGGGCAAGGGTTTCAAGCATTTTATACAGCAAAGCGGGTGATGGGAATCGAACCCACGCTATCAGCTTGGAAGGCTGAAGTTCTACCATTGAACTACACCCGCACTTTAAAATATCTTAATTCTTATGAATGACATATTCGAACTGTTGTCAACCAGCAGAATCAGGATGTTATCTAGTATAACTTACCTGCCTGTAAATTGCAAGCAAACTACATACCATCCTGAACCAGCCAATTCATAGGTTTGCGCAAAAACAGGTTTTCAAAGGATTCTGCCGGAATGGGCCGACTGAAATAATAGCCTTGTCCCTCATGGCAATCCTGAGCCTGTAAAAATTGGAGTTGGCCCTCATTTTCCACTCCTTCAGCCGTAACCTTCAGCTTCAAATGGTGGGCCATGGAGGCAATGGTCGACACAATAGCCGCATTTTTGCTGTCCACCAGTACCTCATTGACAAAGGAACGGTCAATTTTAAGTCGGTCAATCGGAAGATTTTTCAAATAATGCAACGAACTATAGCCTGTTCCAAAATCGTCGATACTGATTGCAACGCCAATGGCCTTTATGTTTTTCAGTTGCTCAAAGGCCAGATCCTTATCAAAAGTCATACTCTCTGTAATCTCCAGCTCCAGGTAGCACGGCTCCAGTTCCGTGTAGGTCAAAATGCCCCGTATCACATCCACGAGCTTTTTTTGCTGAAATTGGCGCATGGATAAATTCACTGATATCGGGATCGGCTGGTACCCTGCCTTCTGCCAACTCTTGTTTTGCAGGCAAGCTTCCCGCAGCACCCATTCCCCCAAAGGCACGATCAGACCACTTTCTTCGGCCACCGGAATAAAATCTCCCGGCATCACCATTCCGCGATGAGGATGATTCCAGCGCACCAGTGCCTCCAAGCTCGTCAGTTCACCGCTTTGTAAATGAACACGCGGTTGATACACCAGTGAAAATTCCTCATTTTCAAGCGCACGCCGCAAATCATTTTCCAATTGGAGCCTTTCCTGCGCACGCATCTGCATGACACTGGTATACCGCTGAAAATTCACCCCCTGCTCCTTGGCATTATGGACAGCGGTATCCGCATGCTGAATGAGCTGCTCACCCTGAGTGGCATCCAGAGGATATAAAGCTATCCCCATACTCACCATCACATGATAGTACTCACCATTAATATCAAAAGGCTGCTCAAACAACTTTACCATATCATCAATACGATTCTTCATGGCATCTATATCCTGGTAGCCTGTGAGAAGAAACGCAAACTCATCTCTGCCCATACTGAAAACATCCTCGCCTTCACGGCAAAAATGCTCCAAGCGTTCTCCCACCGCATACAGCAAATAATTCCCTGCCATATGCCCCAACGAATCGTTAATGGTTTTGAATCGGTCAATATTCAATATTAAAAGAGCTGCCGTCTCATCGGGTTTTAATGGATTACGCAGAGATTGCTCCAGACGTTGTGAAAGACGCCGACGATTCGGTAGCCCTGTGATATCATCATAATAGGCTATGTAATTAAATTCAGATTCTGCCGCCTTCTTTTCCAGGTATGGAACAAGGACCATGAGCCGAACCAAGCCGCTTAGCAGATCATAAAACGCAATAGCATTCATCAAAAGTCCCATAAGCTGATTTATATCACTCATTTGCCGGGAGGACAAATAAAACAACTGGCTCACGATACATAGCCCAATCCCGCGAAGCATAAGCAACATACCAAATTCCGATGGAAGATATTTAAAATATTTTCGTGCGCCCAAAATAAAATTGGATACAAGCAGAAACAGGATAACCCAGTTCAACATCCATCCCAGATTGTCCAGTTCATGTCTTATACGAAGATCCGGTAAGTACGGTCCGTAGATCTGAATAGTCCCAAGGATCAGCAAAGTAAAACTTATACCTGTCCATAAAGCGGTTTTCTTGTGTCCTGATTTGGCTTTTCTAAAGGGGAAGGAGCAAATGACTATAAGCATAATGGAGGTAAAGACACGGTTCACATAAAGAATCCATAGCGAAATACCCGGAGACAAAACAAAATCTGTCAGGCTAATAAAACTAAACGAGACGATATGAATAAGGTAAAGAAGACCAGTCACCAGAAATGTGGGCGCGATGAGAAGTCTCTGCCAGGATAAGTGCTCCAGCAAAACCGACCAAGATTGATAAAAAATAGAGAAACAGATCGCCGCACAGACGAATCCAGCAATGGGATATAGCAAGAAAAAAACATTATAGGAGTATAGCTTATTCAAAGTTACATGAAATAACTGAACCAGGACAAACAGAACTAGCGCAGCAATGCCGATGCCTATCGTTTTCTTTACTTCCAGCCGTGTACTCATTCAGCCTCTTCAGCCCCCTGCATATCGGAAATTCCGATCATCTAAGACGTTTGACAGCTTTGGAAGCCGTTTTTTAAGTCTTTAGTATCAAAAATAAATATGGATTATGGTACATAATAACATTTAATCTGTGAAAGGTGAATCATTTTTTTGTCTTATATTCATTATTTCATTTTCGTATTTACGCAAATAAATAAGCTTCCAGAACCAAAAAAGCGCATCATCTCTTCAGATAATGCGCTCTATCCGGTCTTTTTCAAATGAGTGATACCTATGCCCCAGTTCTGTACAACACAAAAGAATCAGTACCTACTACATCCCTTGTGAAAGTCCCAGAACACTAAACTACAGGAAGCGTGATTTTAAACTGTGTCCCCTTTCCATGTGTACTGTCTACATGAATAAAGCCCCCGTGATTTTTGATGATCCGATAGCTCACTGCCAGTCCCAAGCCGGTACCACTTTCTTTCGTTGTAAAAAATGGATCAAATAAACGTGATAATGTATTGTGATCCATTCCCAAACCGTTATCTTCAATGCAAATATGGACATACGAGCCTTCCAGCACTGTATGGATATCAATGCATCCCTTACGGTCCTCTCTGATACCTTCGATGGCATCCATTGCATTTTTGATCATATTGAGAATGACCTGCTTAATCTGCTTTACATCAATCGAAACCTTCATGATCGTACTATTTTCATCCAGTGCAATTTGACAACCCTTCATCAGCGCCTCGCTTTCGGTCAGCATCACAACCTCTTTCAGCAGACCCATCACAGGTACGGCTGTTTTTTGCGGAGCTGAAGGCTTGGACGAATTCAGAAACTCATAAATAATGTCGTTCGCACGATCTATCTCTGTCAATATTATACGAGCATACTCATCTCTTCCCAGCTCCACCAGATGCGGCCGCAGTAATTGAATAAAGCCCCGAATAGCGGTAAGCGGGTTACGGATTTCATGAGCAATCGAGGCGGAAATGCGGCCTAACATCGCGAGCTTGTCATTTTGATACGCCGTCTGCTCAATTTGCTTATAATCCGACACATCCTTGACACTGAACAAAAAATCGCCATCCATCTGATCCCCGTAGGTCACCGTAATCAACCAATGCCGACTATATTCATCAATTAGCTCATGATAGCGCTTTCTATGAAAGATGGTCTCTTTGTATATCCGCATAATTTTCTTCTTCTTAAATCGGCTTAACTCGGGATGATGCAAAATTTGCATCAAGTTGCGGCCTGCCAGCGAACTACGCGGCAGTTCCAGCAGTTTGGCCATTTGCACGTTAATAAAGGTCAGTACACCGTCACTGTCAAACAGCATGATACCACTATCCAGGTTCTCCAGAACATTTTCATACTTGTTATTGGCGATCTGAGTGGAAGGACAAGCTCCCACGGTATCAAGCAAGGCTTCTTGGAATTCACTGATCATGCCAGGCTTCCCCCTTGTTTCGGAATGATAAACTGGCCGTATCGGACGCTTAACATTTTTTGAAGAAGAGAAAGACATCATCTATCGACTACCCTTCAACGGTTAGAAAACAGATTCAGAAAATCCTGGTCATCTCTTTCCAATTGAGAGTCTAATTTTATGATAGACAAGACTTAGGATTCCAGTCAATCGGAAAAAGTGTCGAATTCACATTTTTATCCTGTTTTCTTTCGTCATAATATCTGCGCAACATTACCAAAAACGAAATAATAAGTTAGGAATAAGCATCCTACACACCAAAGAAGCTCTCTAGGTGTGAGAGCTTCTTTGGTGTGTAGGATGTCAACTGCCGCTCTTATTATGCTGAAGCCGAGAGCGTCTCTGGCTCATAACAGCCAGTCTTCTCTTGAGCTCTCCCTGCCATTTTTCATCGTTCATCTGTTTTGCTACCATCAATAAATCCAGAGACATGTCAATTTGACGCTTCACAATTTCAAACGCATCTTCACTCTCTCGATTCACACAATTCTCAAATATCGTATCATCATCTTCCATGACGTAGTCCTGAAAATCAATCTCGCTTGCCCCGTCTCCATGTGCATACTCCGCCAAAATTTCATACTCATTCTCGACTTTATAATGGACCTCAATGCGACGACATACTGGGCAAAACAGCAAAGGAACATTATGAACTTGGGTGCGGTAATGCTTCAGCGTTCCCTTGGTTCCTACCATGCTTGCTCCACAGCAATAACTCATCCGGGCTCAGCCTCCTCTGAACAAAACCTGTTCCGCCTTGTTTATCCTCTATGTTACCTTATTCGCTTTCACCAGTCGAAATTCCTCCAAAACACAGTAACATTTCCACAATTATTTCTTATTTCACCCTATACTGTTCACTTCAAACACACATAATTATAAAATCTTTTCCTGCATAACATAGGCAAGCAAGCCCCCAATGTCGGTAAAAAACCGCTTGTTGGGGGCTTGCAAGTTTAATGCTCAACTTCTTCTGAAGTTTGTATTACAGGTTCTTGTCGCCTGGTTTCCAGTTCATTGCGCACAAGCCGCCAGATTGCAAAGCTTGCAGTACACGCAATGTTTCTTCTACACTACGACCTACGTCGTTGTGGTTAACCACTTGATATTTCAATTCGCCTTCAGGATCAATGATGAACAAACCGCGCAATGCAACTCCTTCTTCTTCGATCAGAACGCCATAATCGCTTGCTGTTTTTTTCGTGATATCAGAAGCCAACGGGAAGTTCAGTTTGCCCAATCCATTGTTTTCTTTTGCTGTGTTGATCCATGCTTTGTGGCTGTGTACGGAGTCTACACTGATACCCAGAATTTCAGTATCCAGCTCTTTAAATTGGTCAGCAGCATCGCTCAATGCTGTGATTTCTGTTGGGCACACAAAAGTGAAATCCAGTGGATAGAAGAAGAACACGAGCCATTTGCCACGGTAATCGGAAAGCTTCACCGAACCAAATTCTTGACCGTCCCCAGTCACTGTTTCCAATGCAAAATCAGGTGCGGGTCTTCCTACCAATCTTTCTGCCATAATATGAAATCCTCCTTTTAAAATATGTAAGGATTTTGAAAACTCCTCATGTAAGAAAAACATCAAATGTGTTTTCCTCAATCATCTGTATTGTATTAAAACAACCTACTTGATAAATGTTATCATTCGCAGAAATCAAAGTCAATATTGTAACCATTACTTTTTTAGAATTATTTTAAACTAGGTTTTGAAAATTCACAATTTATACACATTCACCAGGTTGTACACTTCCGGATATAACAGCAGCCCCTGATGGCTCAGGAGCTGCTGTATCATCATGCACTTGCTGTATAATCAGCTACCTTGTTTTAAGGAAGCCTCTAAGCTTTTATCGAATAGCCGCTGCGATCAGATCGCCCATTCGAGTTGTCGAGATGGCCTTGGATTTATCCACCGCGATATCGGCTGTGCGATGTCCGGCATCCAGTACCTCAGCTACCGCCTTCTCAATGGCATCAGCAGCTTTCTCATATCCGAAGGTCATACGGAACATTAAAGCAACGGACAGGATGGTTGCAATCGGGTTGGCCAGTCCTTGACCCGCAATGTCCGGTGCCGAGCCGTGGACCGGCTCGTACAGACCGAAGCTGCCTTCCCCGAGAGAAGCGGAGGACAGCATACCGATGGACCCGGTCAGCATAGCCGCTTCGTCACTAAGGATATCGCCGAACATATTTTCCGTCACGATGACGTCAAAGCTGGACGGCCGACGCAGCAATTGCATTGCGCAGTTATCAACCAGCACATGCTCCAGTTCAACATCCGGATAGTCTACTGCGACCCGGTTAACCACTTCACGCCACAAACGGGAAGTTTCCAGCACGTTGGCCTTGTCCACCGATGCGAGCTTTTTGCGACGCTTTTGTGCAATCTCGAAAGATTGGCGAACAATGCGCTCCACTTCCATTACATTATATGCACATGTATCGACAGCTTCCTCACCCTGCGGGCTTTCACGTCTGAACTTCTCACCGAAGTAGATGCCGCCCGTCAGCTCGCGCACAACGATCAGATCCGTTCCTTCCAGCACTTCAGGTTTCAGTGTCGATGCGTCCTTGAGACAGTCGAAGACGACAGCCGGACGAAGATTCGAGAACAGTCCCAGCTCTTTGCGTATACCCAGCAATCCTGTTTCAGGGCGAAGCTCCTTCGGATTGTTATCCCACTTGGGACCACCTACGGCTCCCAACAGTACGGCATCTGCAGATTGGCAGACAGCCAGCGTTTCTTGCGGCAATGGTGTACCCTTCTCATCAATGGCAATTCCACCGAACAGTGCATGCTCCGTTTCAAATGAATGGCCAAACACTTCCTCCGTACGCTTCAAAATTTTCTCTGCCTCAGCGACCACTTCCGGTCCAATTCCGTCCCCGGCTATTACCGCAATCTTTTTCACGTCTGCCATCACGTACACTCCTCTTGTTTTACAGCCTTACGGGCGTATTATTCATACCTTCTTTGTAACATACATGACAGGGCTTTGACCAAGATATAGAATCTATCAATTTAATAGGATTAGCCTATAAGCTGAAAAGCTGTAGTAAGACAAAACAAAACAGGACCGGAAATACCCGATCCTGTAAACTCCAAATTGCTTGATTCGCAACCATTAGGACTTGTAATCTACACGATTGCTGTAGTTTTTACGCTTGTCGATCAAGCCATTCAATGCATCCACATAAGCGCGGGCACTTGCTTCCAGAATGTCAGTGCTTACCCCACGTCCCTGTACAGACAGATCGTTTTGGGTCAACACGACATGCACTTCACCCAGAGCATCCTTACCTTGGGTAACAGACTTGATCGAGTAATCCGAAAGAACGACTACCTCGCTGCTGGCTTGGTCAATCGCATTGTAAATCGCATCGACCGAGCCGTTCCCTTCAGCTTCCGTCTCAATAACCTGACCTTCGTCGGTAACCAAACGTACCTTGGCGGAAGGTGTAGCCTCGTTGCCATAGGTTACGAAAATCGTTTCCAGCTTGAAGACTTCCGGTGAATCGGCCAGTTTTTCTTCCAGTAGCGCCAGGATATCATCATCCGATACTTCTTTCTTCCTATCAGCCAAATCCTTGAACTGTCCGAAAGAGCGGTTCAGCTCCTCTTCGCTCAATTCGTAGCCCAGCTCGATCAAACGTTCGCGGAAAGCATGGCGACCGGAATGCTTGCCCAGTACCAGCTTGCTCTCCTTCAAACCAATACTTTCCGGCGTCATGATTTCGTAGGTCGTTTTTTCCTTCAACATGCCATCCTGGTGAATACCCGATTCATGTGCAAAAGCATTCGCTCCAACAATCGCCTTGTTGCCCGGCACAACCATGCCCGTCAGGCGGCTGACCAACCGGCTCGTACGTGCGATCTCGGACAGTTGCAGAGACGTTTTGGCCTGGAAAAATTCCTGTCTCGTCTCCAGCGCCATTGCAATTTCCTCAATAGCGGTATTTCCGGCGCGTTCACCGATACCGTTAATGGTGCCCTCAATCTGATCCGCCCCGTTCAGGATCGCAGCCAGTGTATTGGCCGTAGCCATTCCCAGGTCGTTGTGGCAATGTGCGCTCAGTTGAACCTTTTCCACATCAACCACATTCTCCTTAACATGCTTGAAAATGTTGCCGTATTCATATGGTGTCAAGTAACCCACGGTATCCGGAATATTGACGACAGACACACCTTCCTGTACAGCCATGGTGACCATTTCCACCACAAAATCAAGCTCTGTACGACCTGCATCCTCCAGAGAAAACTCTACCTTTGGCAAATATTTTAACCCGTAACGAATGGCTGAACGAGCGGTTTCCAATACCTGTGCCTTCTCCATCCGCAGCTTATGCTGACGGTGAATCGGAGAGGTTGCCAAAAAGATATGGATACATGGGTCCTGAGCTCCCTTAAGTGCCTCGCGGACCGCATCAATATCTTGTTCCCTCGCACGTGAAAGACCAATAACCGTTGAATTTTTGACAGCCTTGGCGACTGCATTGACAGCAGCCAGGTCACCCGGAGAAGCAGCCGGAAAGCCAGCTTCCATACGGTCAATTCCCAGTTTCTCCAACTGGTAGGCGATCTCTACTTTCTCACGGGTATTCAAGTTCACACCAGGTGACTGTTCTCCGTCTCTCAACGTTGTGTCAAATATATATATTTTGCGCAACCTAACACACCTCCCTCAGGATAGAAGCATTAAATTACAATGCGGCTCACGCAATAAGCAGGGCCGCATTGTAAGATTACATTATGAATGAATCATATTGTCGAACTCGTTGTACAAAAAGATCTTATTTTTTGATCCAGTGCATCATTTCGCGCAATTGTCCGCCCACCACTTCAATCGGATGGTTAGCTTCATTACGGCGAGTAGCCGTCAGGAATGCACGTCCGGATTGATTTTCAAGGATAAAGTCACGAGCAAATTTACCTTGTTGAATGTCTGTCAATACGTCTTTCATTGCTTTCTTCGTATCTTCTGTTACGATACGTGGTCCAGTTACATAGTCGCCATATTCCGCTGTGTTACTGATAGAATCCCGCATTGTTGCCAATCCGCCTTCATACATCAGGTCAACGATCAGCTTAAGCTCATGCAAGCATTCGAAGTAAGCCATCTCAGGAGCATATCCTGCTTCAGTCAGCGTTTCAAAGCCCGCTTTTACGAGTGCGCTCACGCCGCCACACAATACCGCTTGCTCACCGAACAGATCCGTTTCAGTTTCTTCACGGAAGGAGGTTTCGATCACGCCTGCACGTGTACAGCCAATACCTTTGGCATATGCAAGACCGATTTCTTTCGCTTGACCCGTTGCATCCTGCTCGATTGCGATCAGACCCGGTACGCCAAAACCTTCTACATAGGTACGACGTACCATATGACCTGGGGATTTTGGAGCAACCAGCAGTACATCGCTATCTTTAGGAGCAACGATTTGTCCGAAATGAACGTTGAAACCATGGGAGAATAAAAGAGCTGCGCCTTTTTTCAGGTTAGGTTCAATTTCATTTTTGTACACAGAAGCTTGTGTTTCATCCGGCAACAAAATTTGAACCACATCTGCACGGCTTGTTGCATCAGCCACGTTCAGAACTTCAAAACCGTCGTTTCTTGCAACATCTGCCGATTTGCCTTCACGCAAACCGATAACAACATTCAGACCACTATCACGCAAGTTTTGTGCTTGAGCATGTCCTTGGCTACCGTAACCGATAACGGCAACTGTTTTTCCTTTCAATACGCTGAGCTCTGCATCTTTTTCGTAGTACGTTGTAACTGCCATGGTTAATTTCCTCCTTTTAATTGGACCCTTCATAATGAGCGGGTACTCCAAGAGACTCTGCCTCGTTACCAAAATTTGAAAATCTCTTCGAGCCCCCGCTCTTATGCGGGCGGTTCTTTATTGATGTAATGCGCTATAAGCGGTAATTCGTTAAAGCTCCGTATTAAGCATTGCCACGTATCATGGCCGTAACCCCGGTTCGGGTCAGCTCACGAATACCGTAGGGCTTCAACAACTCGATCATAGCATCAATTTTTTCGGTATCGCCAATGACCTGAACAATCAAGCTCGTCGTTCCAACATCAACTACTGCTGCTCTGAACGTTTCCACGACACCCATAATTTCTGGCCGCTGAGGTGGTTCTGCTTTCACCTTAATCATCGCCAATTCCCGCGCAACCATTGGCTTGGAGCTAAGATCAATAACCTTGATTACATCAACCAGCTTGTAAAGCTGCTTTTCAATCTGCTCCAGATTGTTCTCATCTCCTATGGTCACAATGACCATACGGGATAATCCAGCTTCCTCCGATTGACCCACGGTAATGCTCTCAATGTTAAAACCACGGCGACCGAACAGGCCGGACACACGCTGCAAAACGCCGGGATGATCATTTACCAGTACAGCAATGGTATTTTTAATCGTCATTTTACTCGTCCCCCATCAGCATTTGATCAATCGTCGAACCTTGCGTCACCATCGGATATACATTCTCTTCCTTGTTGACCACAAACTCGACAACGACCGGTCCGGGTGTATCAAGCGCCTCCTGCCAAGCCCGACGTGCCTCTTCCTTATTCGTAGCACGCAGTCCTTTTACGCCGTATGCCTCAGCCAGTTTCACAAAATCCGGGCTTCCGGCCAGATCAATATGGCTATAGCGATTGTCATAGATCAATTCCTGCCATTGTCGAACCATCCCCAGCACCTGATTGTTGATAATTACGATTTTGACCGGGATGTTATTGATTGCACAAATGGCCAGCTCCTGCGAACACATCTGCATGCCGCCGTCTCCGTTAATTGAGATAACCAGTCTGTCGGGATTCGCCATCTGAGCGCCGATCGCGGAAGGGAAACCAAATCCCATCGTGCCCAGCCCACCGGATGTTACCCATGAGCGCGGCTGATTGAATTTATAATACTGCGCCGCCCACATTTGATGCTGACCCACATCCGTCGTTACGATTGCGCCGCCTTTGGTCGTTTCATCCAGCAGCTCGACAACCCATTGCGGCTTAAGCACTGTATCCGAATCCTTATAAGAATAAGGCTTCTCATTTTTCCATTGTTGAATTTGCGCTCTCCATGCATCCGCTCGATTCGCGCGTTTCACATCCTGATTCAGCAATTCCAGTACCGCTTTCACATCGCCTACAATCGGAATGTCTGTCGGTACGTTTTTACCGATTTCAGCAGGATCGATATCAATATGGACGATTTTGGCGTGAGGAGCAAAGCCGTCCAGCTTGCCTGTCACCCGGTCATCAAAGCGGGCACCAATACAGATTAGCAAATCCGACTGTTGAATCGCCAGATTGGAGGTGTACGTTCCGTGCATCCCCGGCATTCCCGTCCACAGTTCATGACCGCTTGGGAAACCGCCCAATCCCAGCAATGTTGTCGTAATCGGAATTTCCGTTTTGCGAACAAACTCGTAAAGTGCCTCATGTCCGCCGGAGTATACAACCCCGCCACCTGCCAGAATAAATGGGCGTTCCGCTTCAGCAATAGCCTGAGTCAGCTTGTCTAGCTGAATTTTGTTTGGTAATACCTTCGGGTTATAACCTCGCATGGTCACAGGTCCCGTTTGCGGAACAAACAGCGTTTGGGCTGCCGATATATCCTTCGGAATATCAATTAGTACCGGACCCTTGCGACCCGTGTTGGCAATATGGAACGCCTCATGAATGATTCGCGGCAGATCCTCTACATCTCTTACCAGATAGCTGTGCTTCGTAATCGGCATCGTGATTCCCGTGATATCGGCTTCCTGGAAAGCGTCCGTGCCGATCAGGGAAGATACAACGTTACCCGTGATGACCACTAACGGCACCGAATCCATAAAAGCCGTCGCAATGCCGGTTACCAGGTTGGTTGCTCCAGGTCCGGAAGTCGCGATACAGACGCCGACTTTACCGCTGGCACGTGCGTAACCATCTGCCGCATGAATAGCTCCCTGCTCGTGACGGGTGAGGACATGCTTGAAATCCTCAAAGCCGTACATGGCATCATAAATGTAAAGCACTGCACCACCAGGGTATCCGAAGACACAATCTACTCCCTCCAGCAACAGGCTACGGAGCAAAATTTCCGAACCTGTAATCACTTCAGGTTTCATCCACTTTTCACGTAATTCATCGGTTGACCGAACTTCAGGAATTTGTGCACTCATTGGTCATCCTCCTTCACAAAATTTACATACATCTGACATTTGTAAAAACAAAAAAACCTTCCATCCCTAGAACAGACTTGCTGTTACTGAGGGACGAAAGGCTGTAGCTTCCGTGGTACCACCCGTGTTTGCCCGATATTTCGCAATACCGAACCTTGGCAGGTACAGAAATCACAAAGGATCTCCATATCTGGCGTCTGTAACGTAGACCATACGATTTTCCCTAATAGGTGATTCAGCGCACCGCTAAATATCATCGGGCCCAAATACTTTTCAGGAAAACAGCTCCAAGGTGAGCTCGTTAAAAAGGGATTTTGGTGAAGCTTGCAGCTAATGCCTCACTCTCTGAACAAAAGAGCCCTAATCACTTCGTCCTTTTCATTGCCGTTGAGTTCATGTCATTCTTTCAAATGTTTAGACACATTATATGTCCCCCATCTGGGATAGTCAATACCCAGATTTCATAAAAATTTATGTTTTTTCTCCGGGGTACCTCTGAATCGCACGCTTCCATGAGGTATCCGCATATTATAAAAAAGACCACACGGCGAGACTGTGCGCACCTCCAAAGCTGCGTCTTGCCTTGCTAAAAGGGTGGAAAAGGAGGCCCGCTTATGATCCGCAAACGCAGCGCTCAGGATGACCGCATGATCCTTCGACTGATCGAGCAAGAGCTTGTTCCCCTATCGCATTTAAGCGCACAAGAAATGGATCAAATTCGTAAAGAATTACCCCGGCGCTTAAACCGGGGCATCACTTTTGTCGCTTGCAGGCCGGATAATGCACAGCCTGTCGGCTTCATTCATGTCATGCTGCATGGAGAGCTGCTGTATATTGATTTGATCGCAATCTCTTCGTCTCATCAAGGCCAGCGCTACGGAATAAAACTGCTGGAGCATGCCGAGCAATATGGGCGACTACGACGCTGCAAGCGGGCAAAAGTCATGGTAGACGAAGACAATATCCGTGGAATCCGCTTTTATCTGCGCAACCAGTACCAAATGCTACGATACGTCTCCCTGAGCCGATGCCATGAACTTGAAAAGGCATTGTGAAAAAGTACCTCCTACAGCTCATCATTCCATTATCCTAGAATAAATTGGGGTAAAACGGATAACCTCCGGGGTATCCCCCATCTGTATATGGGCCGTACTGAGGGCCACCGTATCCCGGTCCCCCATAACCTGCTCCGTAACCGCCATAACCGCCACCATATCCACCAACATAAGGAGCCGTGCCGATGGCAAGCAAGTCGAACAGCACCAAGGGAATAATCGCCTTCGTCTTTACCTTTTTCTTACGATTGGGTTGAAGAATCAGTCGGTTACCCGAAATGCGAATCAGCTTGCCGCTGACCTGGGAACCATCCTTGCGAGTAGCCAGAATGACTTTGCCGACAAGCTTCTCCACCTGCTTTCTGGTCACTGCCTGTTTCATCGTATTTCCTCCTTCTTTCTCAACGGATGGACAGATTGAACGGCTCCTTGATAGCTCACCGCCACCACAAAAACAGACTGGAGCTGACAGGGGCCGAGCGTTCGTCCAATCTGCATAGCACAGTCTATTCCATCCATGCCAGAAGCGTATGTTTAAATGCCTGCACAACCTAAAAAAATCCGGTACCTGCGAATGCAGATACCGGATTTGCGAACAAATGCAATTTTCAGATTTCAAGACAAACAGCTTTTAGCTGCCCATGTAAAATTAGCGCTTGCTTGGATCATAGAGCTGACCCAAAGCAGCAGGAGCACGCGAGCGCCCTACAGCCGCTACCAGAACAATAATCGTTAGGAGATACGGCAGCATAAAAATAATTTCCTGGGGAATACTTTGCGACCATGCGAATAACTGCACATAGTTGCGAATGGCCTGAGAAAAGCCAAAAAACACAGCTGCGCCAAAAGCGCCGAGCGGATTCCATTTTCCGAAAATCATAGCGGCAATGGCAATATATCCTTGACCGGATACCGTATTATGCGAAAACATATTTGTCGTCGTCAAGGTGATCGTAGCTCCGCCAATACCAGCCAACGCACCGCTGATCATGACCCCGATATAACGCAGTCGATTTACCTTGATACCAACGGTATCCGCAGCGCCCGGATGCTCTCCGACAGAACGCAAACGCAAGCCGAACGGCGTTTTATACAATGTAAAATATCCAATAATGACTAATAATATGGCCAAATAGGTCGTTGGATAGGCTTGGAAAAAGGCTTTTCCCAAAATCGGAATATCTACTAGATAGGGAATGGATATTTCGCTAAACCCCTGAATTCGCCCAGTATCCCCATCACCCTCAAATAAAAGCTTAACCATGTATAGTGTACTGCCTGCCGCCAAAAAGTTAATAACAATCCCGCTAATGACCTGATCGGCTTTAAACGTAATCGAGGCTACAGCATGAATCAGCGAAAC
Source organism: Paenibacillus sp. RC21 (assembly GCF_044907935.1). Classification (NCBI taxonomy): domain Bacteria; kingdom Bacillati; phylum Bacillota; class Bacilli; order Caryophanales; family Paenibacillaceae; genus Paenibacillus; species Paenibacillus sp. RC21. The sequence goes on along the minus strand of NZ_JBIYCS010000003.1, from coordinate 731,960 downwards.
CAGAATGCCGAATACCGCCGCCGACAGCACACCTACCCAAGCCGCAGAGGTTCCCCCCAGCCCTGCTTGTTCCGCATAAAATCCGCCTACACCCGCCGCAAACGCCCCGAACACCATAAGACCTTCCAGCCCGAGGTTCGTTACACCGGATTTTTCCGAAAAAACTCCGCCGAGAGAGGCAAATATAATCGCCGTCGCAAAAACGAGCGTTGTATGGATTAATTCACCAAGTGTTAACCAACTCATTTTACAACACCTTCTCTTTCTTCCGCTTGGAGTAGAGCGGCTTCACAACCCAACGTACAATTCCCTGGGCTGCAATAAAGAAAATAATCGAGCCGATGACAACCCGAATAATTTCGGGCGGTACATCCGCGCTAAAGCTCATCCCCGCAGAACCATACGTTAGCGTTCCGAACAAAACAGAGCCAAGCAGCACACCGAACGGATTATTCATCCCGATGAGCGCCACGGCGATACCGTCAAAGCCGGTCCCCGGCGATCCTGCCATGACAGATTGATAATGGAATACCCCCAGCACTTCAAAGGCACCCGCCAATCCGGCAAAAACACCACTAATGAACATCGCCTTTACGATGTTGCGATTCACATTCATACCTGCATAGCGGGATGCGTCCTGATTAAATCCGACAGCACGCAGTTCATAGCCCTGCTTGGTTTTCCACATGAAAATATAGAAAAACACCGCCGCCAGCACAGCAATGACGGTCCCCCAATGAACCCGGGCATTTCCCATCATCTGTGACAGCCATTCAATCGAAATCGAAGCGGAAGGCAGAATATCCACGGAACGATTTTCACCCTCCATGAGTGCGAACTGGTTAATCACCAGGTTAGCCAAATACAGACCAATCCAGTTCATCATAATACAGGTGATAACCTCATTAACGCCACGCTTGGCCTTCAAATAGCCAGCAATTGCAGCCCATAGACCCCCGAATACCGCCCCAGCAATGATTGCCAGCGGTGCATGAATAATAGCAGGCAGTCCATGCAGCTTGATGCCTACAATCGAAGCAGCCGTCATACCCACCAGAAATTGACCTTCGCCGCCGATGTTAAACAATCCGGCACGGGCAGCAAAAGCAAATGCCAACCCCGTCAAAATCAGTGGGGTCATCTCACGGATTGCCTCACCAAAATTGTATGAGTCTCCGTACACACGGCTAAATAGTGCAGAATACGCCACAATGGGATCATAGCCGCCAATCAGCATTACGACAGCACCCAGAAGAAGACCCAAAATAATAGAGACCAGCGCCAGAACAAAGGAGTCTTTCGTAAATATTTTCAATAGGTTAGCCATTCTCTACTCCTTTCTTCACTGCACTTCCGGCCATCATCAGTCCCAATTCCTGATCATTCGTTTCTTCCGGCAGCACTTCCCCAACAATCTTGCCCTCATAGATGACAGCAATTCGGTCGGAAACATTCATAATTTCGTCCAGTTCAAAAGAAATGAGCAATACCGCTTTGCCTTGATCCCGCTGGGCAATCAGTTGCTGCTGGACAAATTCAATCGCTCCAACATCCAGCCCCCGTGTAGGTTGGGCCGCAATGAGAAGGTCTGGATTTTTATCTATTTCACGCGCAATGATTGCCTTTTGCTGATTACCGCCAGATAATGCTCTCGCCTTGGTATGAATATCCGGCGTTCTCACATCAAATTTCTCAATGAGACTTTTCGCCTGCTTATCAATAGCCTCTTTGTTCAGAAAGCCGTTTTTACTGTAAGGAGCCTGATAGTAGGACTCCAGGACCATGTTTTCGCTCATGGAAAAATCGAGTACCAACCCGTGCTTATGCCGGTCCTCCGGGATATGCGAAACGCCTGCCTCTGAAATTTTACGTGGCGACTGATTCGTCATCTCTTGTCCGAGCAATCGAATGTGTCCGCCATCGACCTTGCGTAAACCGGTCAAAGCTTCAATCAGCTCACTCTGTCCGTTACCATCCACTCCAGCGATTCCCAAAATCTCACCTGCCTTGACTTGCAGGTTCAGCTCATTCAGAACGCTAATGCCATCCTTGTTTTTAGAGACCACATTGCTCATTTCAAGAACGGTTTGTCCCGGCTTCGCAGGCTGCTTGTCCACTTTAAAGGTCACACGGCGGCCTACCATTTTCTCCGCCAGGTCATTCGGCGTCGTTTCCGATGTCTTGACCGTATCAATGACCTGACCCCGACGAATAATCGTAACTGTATCTGCAATTTGCATGATTTCTTTAAGTTTATGAGTGATCAGAATAATGGACTTGCCTTCAGCTACCAGACGCTTCATAATGTCCAGCAACTCAATGATTTCCTGTGGAGTCAGTACCGCTGTCGGCTCGTCAAAGATCAGGATATCTGCACCACGATAGAGCGTTTTGATAATTTCCACACGCTGCTGCATGCCGACGGATATATCTTCAATTTTGGCATTCGGATTCACCTGAAGGCCGTACTGCTCAGACAACCGCTGTACTTCGGCGGCAGCCTTTTTATAATTGATTTTCAGACCTTTGCGTGGCTCCGAGCCCAGGACAATATTTTCGGTGACAGTAAACGGCTGCACGAGCTTAAAATGCTGATGCACCATGCCAATACCCAGATCAATCGCCTTATTTGGGCTATCAATCTGTACTGGTTTTCCACCGATTTCTATCGATCCTTCATCCGGCTGATACAGTCCGAAAAGAATATTCATAAGCGTAGATTTACCCGCACCATTCTCACCCAAAAGGGCATGAATTTCTCCCTTATGCAGCTTGATGCTGATGGAGTCGTTGGCAACGATGCCGGGGAATCGTTTTGTAATTTGCTTTAACTCAACGACGGGGGTCGCTGCATCCATGAGATCACCCTTATATACTTTATAGTATGTGCTCCAATGAGCTGATTTACCGTTATGATCTGTATAACTCCAGACGTAAGAACAAGGCTAGTCTTGTGAACCAGCCTTGTCGCCACCTTTATTTATCTTGCAAGCCAAATCTTATTTCGAAGGAACTGTAATTTCGCCCTTAATAATTTTTTGCTTGTATTGTTCTACGAGATCAAGCACGTCTTTAGGAACGTTTTTACTGGATGTATCCGCCAAGCCAATTCCGTTATCTTTCAGAGCCAGCGTTTCGATACCACCCTTAAATTTACCGTCGATAACTTCCTGGGATACGCGTTTTACGGCTTCATCCACACGTTTGACCATTGAAGTCAACGTTACGTCATCACCAAACTCAAGCGATTGGTCTTTATCTACACCGATAACCCATACTTGCTGACCTTGTTGCTTCCGTGCGAGCGCTTCGTTAAATACGCCTGTACCTGATCCGCCAGCTGCGTGGAAAATAATGTCCGCACCGCTGTTGTAGATCGTTGCAGCCGCTGCTTTACCCAGATCCGGCTTATCAAACGCACCTGTGTAGTTTACTTCCAATTTTGCATTTGGATTAACTGCTTTAATACCCGCTTCGAAGCCTTTTTCAAAACGTTTGATCAGCGGGCTATCTTGTCCACCCACAAAACCGATTTTGTTTGTTTTGGTGAGTTTACCAGCTACAACCCCCACCAGGAAGGAACCTTCATTTTCAGCAAAAACAACCGATTTTACATTAGGCGCATCTACGACACTGTCGATGATCGCCAGATTTTTGTCAGGATTGTCTTTCGCTACTTGTCCAATCGCATTCGCCAGATTAAAACCAATACCCCAAGTCAGGTTAAAACCGCCCTTAACAAATTGGTTCAGGTTAGGAATATAATCTTGATCCGATTTACTTTGCAAGTATTTAGCCTTGGCGCCTGTTTCTTTTTCAATGGCTTGCAATGCTTCCCATGCAGATTGGTTAAACGATTTGTCATTTACTCCACCTACATCTGTAACCATGCCGATTTGGACATTCGATGTTTTGGCAGAACCACCTGCGTCTCCGCCACTTGCGTTGGACGCCCCTTGATTTTTGTTACCGCAGCCTGCGAGAATGACTGAGATCGCTAGCAGCATAACCAAAGACATACTGAACATTTTCTTCATGCTGATACTGTTCCCCCTTAGTGTTAGATCCCTGGACTGTCTCTTTTCTCTGAAAATGGACACGTCATACATTCCATTTACTGTCGAGACAGATCGTACAGAAGACTTACTTTAGAGATTATACAATTATGATCGACTAAAATCTAGATGATTAATAACCTTGGGTCAATTTTTTTTGAAAATTGATTAATGTAAGCGCTACACCTATTGTAAAATCCATACATTCTGTCATCATACGTCATGTTTATTCGTATTTTGAATAATTTGGACTTTTTTCATTTCGTTAAGTATGTACAAAAAAAGGCATCCCTACACAGCATACTGCTCGGGATACCTTTTCAACCACTTTCGCGGTTTCAACGCCTTCATTTCAATAATTAAGCGTTGATTTTGCCTTTAGCAACAGTTGCCAAAGAGTTGAACGCATTGATATCGTTGACTGCAAGATCAGCCAAGATTTTGCGGTTAATGTCCACACCAGCCAATTTCAGGCCGTGCATCAGTTTGCTGTAAGACAAACCGTTCAAACGAGCTGCTGCATTGATACGCACGATCCACAGTCTGCGGAAGTTACGTTTCGTCTGACGACGGTCACGGTATGCGTAAACAAGCGATTTCATTACCTGCTCGTTAGCTGTTTTAAAAATGCGGTGTTTGGAACCAAAATAACCTTTAGCAAGCTTCAATACTTTTTTATGACGACGACGAACGACGAATCCGCCCTTTACTCTTGCCATATCAAAAGACCTCCCAAATAATGTTTATGCTTAATTCATTGCCGTGCTGTGTGCTATTTCAGGTTAGCAAGACCTTGTTTCAGACGCTTAACGTCCCCAGGTGCCATCTCAGGGTTAGTACCCAGTACGCGTTTTGCACGTTTGGATTTGTGGGAAAGCAAGTGGTTTTTGTAAGCTTTGTAACGCATTACTTTACCAGTACCAGTAATCTTGAAGCGGCCTTTAAGGCTGCTATGTGTTTTCATTTTGGGCATTGAACTTCCTCCTTAATTTGTCATTGACTCTTTGGAGCCAATATCATAATCATGCTGCGTCCTTCGAGCTTGGGTTGGCGCTCCACGGTACAAAGATCAGCAACTTCCACTTTCACACGCTCGAGAATTTTTTGACCCACATTAGCATGGGTAATTTCCCGACCACGGAAACGAACGGAGCATTTTACCTTGTCCCCTTCATTCAGGAACTTAACCACATTGCGAAACTTGGTCTGGTAGTCATGCTCCTCGATGTTGGAACGGAACCATACCTCTTTGATGTCAACGATCTTCTGGTTTTTACGGGCTTCCTTTTCTTTCTTCTGTTGCTCATAGCGGAATTTTCCGTAATCCATAATCCGACACACGGGCGGCTTCGCTTGAGGCGCCACGTTCACGAGATCCAAGTTTGCGTCAATCGCCATTTGCAGAGCTTCACGAGTCGGTGTAATCCCGATTTGTTCCCCGTTAGCACCAACCAGACGTACTTCTCTCACCCGAATCTCATCATTGATCATATGTTCCTTACTAATAACCCTCCACCTCCAGAACCTGTTATTGTTGTATTGTGTTAAAGCACAAAAAAGGGATGACGACTATGCAGCCGACATCCCTGTCTGATACTCAATTCATCATGAAAGTTCAATTCACAAATCATTGGATCAAGACCAGCCGGCAATACCGGACAGGTGAGAAGTCGGACCTTCTACTTATAATCCATACTTTTCAATTAACATGCTTGAACATCTTATCACGCAACTCACCAGAGTGTCAACACATTTATTCAAAACAGTTGGCACTTAGGATCTGCGATACACTCAGCATTTAGCCCTGCTTACTTTGAACTTCTTCCAGCCGAACGACACGGGTATGCTGGGTGTGGCTCCATTGCTTGTTGTTTTGCGTAAAGAACGCATAGAACGTAATCGGATACCACGAAACCAGATAGACAGGGAACAGCAACAAATAAAGATACACTTTTTTGAACGTGACCTTTTCCAGGATCATCGCGATCAAAAAGGTGGTAATATTCAGACCAACAGCTATAGCACCGGTCCAGGCCGGGAATTGTACATAGATATTTTCGATATTAGGTCCACCAAATAACGTAATGTCTACCCACATCGCTACTGTCATCAAGAAGGTAAGCAGTACGATATACACGTTCAGACCATAGAGAGCCATATCGAATTTGACCAGGCTTCTATGCTTGATGCTCTGCCACAGCAGTGGGAAGAAATAACGGCGAGCGACTGTAAAGTGACCCTGCATCCAGCGCAGACGTTGTCTGGAGGAAGCTTTAAAAGTCAACGGCTTCTCGTCATATACCTTGGCATCATAATTAAATCTTGGATATACATTACGTTGCGTACAGCGCATGGTAAACTCCAAATCCTCTACCAGACTCGTCGCACCCCAGCCCATTTCCTTGAGCAGGTTCGTTTCAAAACACATGCCTGTACCACCAAGGAAGTTAGCCATGTTCAGGTTGTGACGTGACAACTGCCACAGACGGTTGATGTACCAGTAAGATACTCCGTATGCCGCAGTAATCCATGAATCCTCAGGATTCTTCGTATCAATGTACCCCTGGATAACACGGGCACCTGTGCACAAGTCGTTGTTCATTTCACTCAAGAAATTCGTATGTGCCAAATTGTCAGCATCGAACATGACAATCGCATCATATTGACGTGGCATAGCCCACAATTCCTTGAGCATCCACTCAATGGCGTAGCCTTTACCACGCAAATTCGGATTCGTACGTTCACAAGCATTCATGCCGTGTGCGCGAACGATATCCGCCGTCTTGTCCGTACAGTTATCACAAATAACGAATACATCGTACAGTTCCTTTGGATAATCAAGTTGCTTCAAGTTCTCCATCAATGCTCCAACAACCTGTTCCTCGTTGTGGGCAGCGACCAAAATGGCAAATGATTTTTCCGGAGCCGCATGCTCTTTCCTTTTTTTGCGAACCAGACCGAACAAGGAGAATCCAAACTGATAGACCGCGATCAGCGCCAGAATAATCTGGAGCGTCACAAAAATGGCGTCTAACATAATCTCTTGTTACCCCCTTTTTTATACCCCTTAAAAATCTTGCGTTTGTTTGTTTTCTATCTCTGTAGCGCAAGTTGCGGCGCTTTGCGCGCCTTTTTTTGTAGTTTTTGACCCGACCCTTGCTTTTTTCATTGACTGTGTGCAGCCCCCTATTGGCTGACACAGGAACGCCATTACGATTTTCGTTGGTTTTCAATCTTTTGTCAAAGCCTCTAAACCGTTCTCAGCAGCAAAAAAACACGACAAACTCCCGTTTGAACCAGGAATGCGACGCTGATCCTTTCATACATGACGGTAGGTCTTATTTTCATCCATTTGCTAACTTTTTATTTCTTTAGTCCCTCCTTTTTTGTGGTCCATTTAACAGCCACTTCTAAATACTCTATCGTATTAGACGAATGAACGCAAAGAAAGTTATACAATTCAACTTATATTCCATTAACATTTTTGTGTAGAATTGAACCAGATAAGTTGTGATTCTTGAAATGAGCAGCGTTTAAAAATATGATGAGAGCAAGAGAATAATGACTTATCACCTGATTCTGTCCAAGTGATTCAAAATATTTGCCGACCAACCCGGCACGGCAACCGGAGGAAACCAAATGCAACGTCTAGTCGTAAAACTTGTAAATCTGGAGCAGCAGTTGTTCAAATGGATCAACGGACGCTTACACAATCGTTTTTTGAACTTCTGGCTTTATTATCTTACACATCTGGGGGGAGCGACCTTTACAATCACCTCTACACTGCTTGTATGGCTGCTCGCTCCGCTTCCATGGAAGGAATCCGGTATGAAGGGGGCCATCGCGCTTGGAGTCAGCCACATCCCTGTAGCCATCGCCAAAAAGCTGTACCCGCGGATTCGTCCGTACCTGGCACTGCCAGATACGAATACGTTCCGTAATCCCCTGTCGGATCATTCTTTTCCTTCGGGGCATACAACCGCTATTTTTTCAGTAACCGTTCCTTTTATGCTACAGTCCCCCATGCTAATACTGCTTTTGCTGCCCGTCGCGCTGATTGTGGGTTTTTCCCGAATTTACCTGGGGCTCCACTATCCTACGGACGTACTCGCAGGGGCGGTCATCGGCACATCAGCAGCAATAGGAACGGTTGCATTCTGGCCTTAAAGCCGATATGGTATGATTGAGAACATCCCAGCAGGAACAGGTGAAATGAGAGTGGCTAAAAAACGAGTGTTATTATTATCGGAAGGTTTCGGTGCCGGACATACTCAAGCTGCGTACGCACTCTCAAGCAGTTTGCGCAAGCTTTCTCCGAATGTGCAGACCAGAGTGCTGGAATTAGGGAGCTTTTTGAATCCGAGAATGGCTCCGCTCATTATTACAGCGTATAAGAAGACTGTCATATCGCAGCCTCGCCTGATCGGAATGGTTTACCGTCATCAGTATAAAAAATCATTAAACCGTCTTACAACGCTCGCTTTGCACCGTCTGTTCTACACGCAGACCCGAAACATTCTTCGGCAGCTTCGTCCTGATTTGGTGGTATGCACTCATCCCATCCCAAGTGCAGTAATTTCACGTTTGAAGCGCTTGGGCGTACATGTTCCGCTCTGTACCGTCATTACAGATTACGATGCGCATGGAACGTGGATCAGTCCCGAGGTGGACCGTTACTTTGTATCTACGCCTGAAGTCATGCGTAAGCTGCGCACACGCGGAGTGCCTATGTCGAAAATTCAAGTAACGGGTATTCCGGTTCATCCGAATTTCTGGGAACATCCGGGGCACGACGAAATCCGGGACCAATTCGGTCTTAAGCCGATTCCCACCGTACTCGTTATGGGCGGCGGCTGGGGTCTGATGAACGACGAAGTCATTCATCGCTCGCTTACCCACTGGAGAGAAAACATTCAATTTATTTTTTGTCTGGGTCATAATGATAAAATTCGTCGTAAAATGCAGCTGGATCCCCGCTTCATTCATCCGAATATTCATATTTTCGGATTTACGCGGAAAATCGACAAATTAATGGAGGTATCGAATCTGCTCATTACCAAGCCCGGCGGAATGACATGCACCGAGGGGCTGGCAAAAGGGATTCCGATGTTGTTTCACAAACCTCTCCCCGGACAGGAAGAAGAAAATTGTCAATACTTTACGGCTCAAGGCTTCGGAGAACCGATTACTTCGCTGGATGTTGTCGTTAAATGGATGAACCGGCTGTTACACGAATTTCCGGAAATCGTTCGCAAGCGACAGGATCACGTTCATAATGTAGCGCGATATTATCCTCTTCAGAGTGCACAGAGTATTTTGGATATACTGGAACCAAACAGGGTGCTTTCCTAAAAGGAAGCACCCTGTTTTTTATTTATTTCCCATACTTCTCAAGACGCATTTTCTCATACTCTTCCAATGCATCTTTGCCAATCAACACCTCGACACGATGGATGTTCATGCCTTTGCCCATAAATTTATGTTCATACTCAGTCATGACATGCTCTTCGTTGATACCATCACGATGAAGATTCAACGATATATTCGTCATTTGCAGACCACTATCAGCAAACGAATTCAGCGAGAACTCAAACAGCGTCTCCGAATCGGTTTTGAAATGAATTTGCCCCTTGCTATTTAAAAGTTGCCGGTACTTGTCCAAAAAGCGCGGATGTGTCAAACGACGACGCGCGTGCTTGGCTTTAGGCCACGGATCGCTAAAATTCAAATAAATGCGTTCAATTTCCCCAGGTTCAAAAACATTCTCAATCTGTTCAATGTTCGCAAGCGCCAATTTGATATTAGGCGGCGTATCAACCTCTGTATCACTCCAGGCCAGACGCGACTTTTCCGCTGCGCGACGCACCAGTTCATCATACATATCAAAGCCAATATAGTTGATTTCCGGATTCCGATAGCTCATTTGACTGATGAACCGACCTTTGCCCATACCGAATTCCACATGAATCGGACGATCATTGCCAAAAAGCTGCTGCCACTTTCCTTTATACTGTCCCGGCTCCAAGATGACCAGGTCCTGCTGTTCTTCCAGACTTTCCCGTATTCCTTTTCTTCCGCGTAAACGCATGTTACTCCTCCATATGCTCTGTTATCAAGGAAAAAGGAATCTCACCCCCGCTTGAAGATACGGAAATGAAATTCCTTTTTCAATATATTTGGATTGGGGTCCAACTAATTTAATTGTTCATAGTCTACCCCATCAGCAGGTGAAAAATCAATCGTCTTTTGGCAAGCGGCTCTGATTTTTTGACGTGCGGCCGTTCCAATCTGGCGGTCTTGCCCAAAACGGACACCAGTCAGCGCCAATGCCTCGTCAAAGGTTAACTCAACAGTAACTTTATCCATACGCGTTTTATCCTGCGTATTCATAAAAGATCACCTCACGGGTTATTAGTGATGGAACCGACGTGCATTTACCCTAAAGCAGGCGATAGAAGCAGCATAGCTGCCCTGAAAAATAATCATTAGCCGATGGTTAACTTTTATTTTCAGGATCGAAAACAGTCCTTTTATATTATGTCTGGTACCGCTTACAATATAACACATGGTGTAACCTTTTTCAATCCTGAATCCAATAAAATCCGCACTTTCTCTTGCCTTTCGCTCTCAAGTGATTCCCAATTCCGACTGATTTTTGTTACAATAGGGTGATCGCAAAAAAAAGGAGTACACCCATGAAAACAGATTTGTTGCCTGCTTCTCTCCTGTGGGGAGATAAACGGTTCCATACGTGGAATTACGAAATGCGCGAGCAATTTCAAAATAAAGTGTTCAAAGTCATGCTGGATGCAGGCTTTACCTGTCCGAACCGGGATGGTTCCATTGCCAAAGGAGGCTGCACCTTTTGCAGCGCACGGGGATCTGGTGATTTTGCCGGACGCCGCCGGGACGATCTCGTCACCCAATTCAATACGATTCGGGACCGACAGCATCTAAAATGGCCAAACGCCCAATATATCGGCTATTTTCAAGCCTATACGAATACGTATGCCCCGGTTGAGGAGCTACGCGAATACTTCGAGGTCATTCTGGAGCAGCCCGGCGTTGTTGGTCTGTCCATCGCTACACGTCCCGATTGCCTGCCTGACGATGTAGTGGATTACCTTGCCGAGCTGAACAAGCGCACATACCTGTGGATCGAAATGGGCCTGCAAACCGTCCATGAATCCACCTCGGAGCTGATTAACCGCGCCCATGACACTCAATGCTATCTGGAAGCGGTGGAAAAGCTGCGCAAGCGCAATATCCGCGTATGCGCGCACATCATTTACGGACTGCCGCAGGAAACGCATGAAATGATGCTGGACACAGGTCGTGCAGTGGCGGCTATGGATGTGCAGGGCATCAAAATCCACCTGTTGCATCTCATGCGCAAAACGCCGATGGTCAAGCAGTATGAAGCCGGATTGCTTCGCTTTCTGGAAAAAGATGAATACGTCAAGCTGATCGTCGATACGCTGGAATTTTTGCCGCCCGAAATGATCGTTCATCGGTTGACCGGGGATGCACCACGGGATTTGCTGATGGGTCCGATGTGGTCGCTCAAAAAATGGGAAGTACTCAACGCCATTGACGATGAACTAAAATCACGGGAAACGTGGCAAGGTAAGTATTGGAGGCAGCCTTAAATGGGCTTCCTGTCTGTACTGAGCTACGCTCATCAATTGGTAGCTGCGCGAGTCCAGCCGGGCGATACGGCTATAGATGCCACAGTTGGCACCGGAGCGGATACGCTGTTCCTGGCTAAGGCTGCCGGAAGACGGGGACGTGTCTATGGCTTCGATATCCAGCAGGAGGCTTTGCAGCTCGCTCGTCGTCGGCTGGACAAAGACGAATCCCTCTCACTGGCGGAGGTATCGCTATTGCTGCAAGGTCATGAGCAGATGCGGGAAGCCGTTCCCAACAAACTGCATGGCAAAGTCGCTGCGGTCATGTTTAATCTCGGCTACTTGCCCTCCGAAGGCGCTGATCCATCTGTTATCACGCATACCGACAGTACACTCGCCGCTCTTGATGCGGCACTGTATCTGCTGCGTCCGCGCGGTATTCTGACCGCCATACTGTATCCGGGACACGCTGGAGGCGGCGAGGAAGCCGAAGCTGTCCTTCAATGGGCCTCCACCCTCCCGGTATCCAGTGGTCAAAGCATTATTTACCGCCAATTACAACGAGCTGCTTCGCCTTACGTAGTGGCGGTTGAAAAGAAATAATGTCGCATTTTTAAATTCGCATATTCAGGTTATGAGCGGCTTTTTTAGCCGCCTTACATATATCTTTTTTTGAGCGTCGTACGGGCTATTCACCCCAGTTTTATTGCCCCAGCGGCATGTTTCTGGTCGCACTCATTACTCATTATGGAGGAGAGAAATTATGCTAAAGCCATACCCGCTGCAATTTCAACCTGAGTTCAAAGAGAGAGTTTGGGGAGGACGAGCCTTGGAGCAATTCGGTTTAACCCCGCCGGAAGGGCATATTGGGGAAGGATGGATGATTGCCGATCATCCAAATGGAACCACAACGGTCATCAATGGCCAGCTGGCTGGCAAGGGGCTGGATGAAATTCGCGAAACCTACGGGCAGGACTGGCTCGGGGCCAAGGGTGTATCGGAAAAAGGCGGACGTTTTCCGCTTCTGATCAAGCTGCTGGATTGCAATGACGATCTGTCCGTGCAAGTGCATCCGACAGACGATTATGCAGGACTTCCAGCCGGAGAGCTGGGAAAAACCGAAATGTGGTACGTGCTTGATGCCAAGCCGGATGCCAAAATTATTTACGGTTTGACCGAGGGCGTGACCCGGGACAGCCTGCGTACCGCCCTTGAAAGCGGAGACATCCTGGGTAGCTTGCGTCAGGTTCCTGTTGAGGCAGGCGACACATTCTTCATCCCTGCTGGAACCGTACATGCGTTGTGTGCAGGCGTTGTTGTTGCTGAAATTCAGCAAAATTCAGATACCACCTATCGGTTATATGACTACAACCGTCCTGGTCTGGATGGCAAGCCCCGTGAGCTGCATATCGAGGATTCCCTCAATGTGACCTCTTACGAGGGGGCTGGTGCAACAACAATGAAGACAGGTGGTTTACAGCCGGGTGAATGGCTTCAACTCGCAGCCTGTGAGTATTTTGTCGTGGAAAAGGGTATCGTAGAGGGAAGCTGGGCGCTTTCCACAACCGATGACAGCTTTACCATTCTCGTGATTTGCGAAGGCAGTGGTACATTAACGTGGGACAATCATTCGTCGTCTCTCTCCTGCAAAGCTGGAGATTGCTTCCTGCTCCCCGCTAATCTGGGTGGTTACACGCTGAATGACGGAATGACTGTCCTTAGATCTTATCTTCCTTAAAGCTTAAAGGGTGTGTTGTCTAACTTATGCGGGAATATACCTTCACCATCGCTGAAAATGACGGAACGGAGCTTTTTGCCTACCGCTGGCTACCGGATCAGCATACGCCCGTGCGGGGAATCGTTCAGATTTCGCACGGGATGTGCGAGACATCCTACCGCTATATTCGCTTGGCTGAGAAGCTTACAGCTTCCGGCTATGGTGTATATGCCAACGATCATATCGGCCACGGACGTACCGCCGGTGATTCTGATAAGCTTGGCATGCCAGGGGCGAATGCATTCCAACGAATGGCAAGCGGTATGCTGGATCTGGGCGAAATTGCGGCCAAGGAGTTTCCAGATCAGCCTCGTTTTTTGCTCGGTCACAGTATGGGATCCTTTTTAACCCAGAAAATCATGTATGATGATAAGCAACAGTATCACGGATTTATTTTATCGGGAACGAACGGACGGCGTGGCCTGCTGAAACTTGGAGAACAAGTTGCCCTGCTGCAAGCCAAACTGCAAGGAATGGATCACCGCAGCATACTGCTCAACGCTATGGTCTTCGGCGGATTTAATCGAGCCTTTCGTCCGGTGCGTACAGCGTTCGACTGGTTATCCCGCGATCCCGATGAAGTAGACCAATTCGTACATGATCCGTTATGCGGTGCCATCTGCACGACAGGCTTTTTTCTAGATTTTTTCCGGCTTTTGCAGGAAATTCATTGGCCCTCCTCACTCGAAAAAATCAATCCCAAGCTGCCAATCTATATTTTTGCCGGGGATCGTGATCCGGTGGGGTTGTTCGGTAAAGGTGTTCTAACGCTGGTGGATATGTACCGGAGTCTGAAGCTTCAGGATGTAGAATATCGTCTCTATCCTGACGGCCGACATGAGATGCTGCATGAAACGAATCGCCATGAGGTCATGACCGATATCGTTGATTGGCTGGATCGCCATATTAACACAGCAGCGACCTCCGTTTCTGTTATGTCTGGAGGCTCTGAGGCATCTTCATAAATAGCTCTTAATAAAAAGAAACCTTCAAAACCACGGTTAAAGTGAGTTTAAAGGTTTCTTTTTATTTCTTTGTCTGCGTCGTGACACCACAAGTAACTTTTCAGTTCAGCTTATTAGGAGATTACCATGTATTCCGTTCTCTTAGGGAAGTAATATGAGCTATATGATGTTTGCCGTGCCAGGCATAGATGCCAATGTTTCGTTCCAGGCGGATCGTCTGACCCGATTCCGGATGGATAAACGTTCGGTGTAATTGATCATCCCCCAGCGAACGCAACACAACCACCCACCGTTCATGCAGCCCTTCCAGCAATTGCAGAGAAGGCTCCAGCGGAAGCTCCCTTGCATCCGGTATTTCGGCCCAACGCCCCTCATCATATGGCTTAATCGTGGGTGTATCCTCTGTTAGCGCTAGCTTGAAGCGAATATAACCGTTCATATGGCTGTCTGCCAAATGATGGACAACCTGCCGAACCGTCCAGCCTCCTTCGCGATAAGGCGTGTTCAACTGTTGTTCGTCCAGCCCTTCGACCGCCTGACGAAGCTGAGAAGGCAGTTCAGCAATATCGTGAGTCCATGCCAGAAGCTGTTCTTCTGTAATGGTATCCGGAACGACGAATGGCCCAATCGGGTAGCGCAAATCATGATCCAAAACAGTTCCCCACCCTTCTCTGCATCTGAGTATCCTACTACCTGTAATCTTATGTTATAACTATGCATGAAAAAAAGCAGACCCGCAAGAGCCTGCTTTTTCATATACGTAAAGATTGGATACAACTGTTGATCTATTTATCCTTCCAGCAACAGTGATTCCGGATCTTCCAGCAATTCTTTGACCGTTACCAGGAAGCGAACCGCTTCGCTGCCATCAATAATCCGGTGATCGTAGGACAACGCGATATACATCATCGGACGATTTTCCATACGTTCCTCGTCAATGGCAATCGGGCGAAGCTGGATTTTATGCATTCCCAAAATACCCACTTGCGGTGAATTCAGGATCGGCGTAGACAGCAAGGAACCGAAAATACCTCCGTTGGTAATGGTAAAGGTTCCACCTTGCAGATCCGCCAGAGAAAGCGAATTGGAACGTGCTTTGCCAGCCAAATCTGCAATGCTTTTCTCGATTTCGGCAAAGCCGAGACGATCAGCATCCCGTACAACGGGTACAACCAGCCCTTCCTTCGCAGATACAGCAATCCCGATATCATAGTATTTTTTCAGTACGATATCATCGCCGTTAATTTCCGCATTTACAGTAGGGAAACGCTTGAGCGCACCGACCACTGCCTTCGTAAAGAAGGACATAAAGCCCAGCCCAACATCGTGCTTCTCCTTGAACTTATCTTTGCGGCGTTTGCGAACATCAAGGATGGCGGTCATATCCACTTCATTAAAGGTCGTAAGCATAGCGGCCGTTTGCTGTGCCTCAACGAGACGTTTGGCAATGGTCGCTCTGCGGCGGGACATGCGCTGACGTTCTACCGGCTTGCTGTACTCTGTCTGAGACGGAGACGCAGCAGGTTTATTCGCAGCGGGAGAAGCAGGTGCAGGTGATGCAGCACGCGAAACATCGGCGCTGTTCCCATGCGTTTTAACGTCCTCCTGGAACACGCGTCCAAGCGGGTCCTTCCCCTGTACCTGCTCCAGATCAATTCCGCGCTCACGCGCCAGCTTCCGGGCAGAGGGAGATGCCGTCTGACCGTTCCCGTCACCGTGGGACGGAATAGGCTGTGCGGCCTGTTCCGCTGCTGATTTGCCATCGCCTGCTGTGGAAGCAGGCGAAGTGGCTACAGGCGGTGCCTCCGGCGCTTTGGTCGCTGCTGCTTCTCCGGCACCGGATGATCCTGCGCTAACGCTCCCACTGCCGCTTCCGATCAAGCCTACAGCTTCACCGATAACCACCGTTTCCCCTTCCTGTCGAAGGATTTTCTGGACTACGCCCGCTTCTTCTGCGCTAATTTCCAGATTGACCTTATCAGTTTCCAGCTCCAGTAGAACATCCCCCTGTCCTATGGAATCCCCTTCCTTCACAAGCCATTTGGAGATTGTTCCTTCCGTGATGGATTCTCCCATTGCTGGCACTAAAATATCGCTCACAGCCGCTACCTCCCCAGTGTAATATTGTTTTTGGAATCCTGCTTCAACGCTGATTGAATAATTCGCTGCTGCTCTAGGCTGTGTACTTGCTGATAACCGCTCGCTGGGCTGGAACGATCCGGTCTGCCTGCATAGCGGATTTCCGCTCCTTGCGGCACAACATTCCGCAAACGAGGCTCAATGTAACTCCAGGCACCCATGTTTTTCGGTTCTTCCTGTGCCCATACGAATTCCTTAACATGCTGGAAACGGCTGAAAATATTCCGAATTTCCTCTTCTGGGAAAGGATACAACTGCTCGACACGAATAATGTGCAGACGGTCCTCCGCTTCAGCCTTGTCCTTCTCCAACGCTTCTTCCAGATCAATGGCAATCTTGCCACTGCATAGTACAATCCGTTCTACACGATCCGGGCGCGCACCCAATCCGGGCTGCTCCAGCACGGGACGGAATGTTCCTTCGCTGAATTCGGAAGCAGGCGAAGCCACACGGTTATTACGAATGAGACTCTTCGGCGACATCATCACAAGCGGACGAGCTTCCTCACTCTCGCTTAATGCAGCCTGACGGCGCAGCAGATGGAAATACTGCGAGGCACTGCTCAAGTTAGCTACAGTCCAGTTATTTTGTGCAGACAGTTGGAGGAATCGTTCCAGACGTGCACTTGTATGCTCCGGTCCTTGCCCTTCACTACCATGCGGCAACAGCATTACCAGACTGGATTTCTGTCTCCATTTGGCACGGCCAGCGGAAATGAACTGATCGAAAATAACCTGCGCACAGTTGGCAAAATCACCGAATTGCGCTTCCCAAATCACTAACGTTTCAGGAGAGTACACGTTATAGCCATACTCAAAGCCAAGGACAGACGCCTCAGACAACGGGCTATTATGAATACTGAACGAAGCACGTGCTTCCGGCAATGTGTGCAAAGGACAATGCGTATTGCCCGTTTCAGGCTCGTGCAACACGAGGTTACGGTGAGCAAACGTTGCCCGCTCCGCATCTTGACCCGTCATACGGATCGGTTTGCCATCTGCCAGAATCGTAGCCAGAGCGAGCGTTTCCGCCAAGCTCCAATCCACCTTTTCACCTTCGTTCAGAGCCGTTTTTCTACGCTGTAAAATACGATCCAGCTTCGGATATACCTGGAAGGCTTTTGGCCATTTCAGCAGGTTTTCATTGATCTGACGCAGCTTTTTCAACTCTACAGCCGTACGAACCACAGAATCCTGACCCCGTTTTGCCTTGGAAGGAGCAATTGCAGGCTCCTCTTCCGGGTTATTCTTCACATGCTCATGCGCTTCCTTGAGTCGATTTTGTACCTTTTCGATAAGTCCAGCATTAAACGCTTCATCCACGATTCCTTGCTTAATCAGTTTTTGAGCGTACAATTTGCTAACCGTTGGATGGTTTTTCACCTTGCTGTATACCAGCGGTTGCGTTGTTTCCGGATCATCGGATTCATTATGACCGTAACGGCGGTAGCCAATCAGATCAATCAGGAAATCCTTCTTGAAACGGTTGCGATATTCGCCAGCCATTCGAGCTGCTGCAATGCACGCCTCGGGATTGTCCGCGTTCACGTGTACGATCGGAATTTCGTAGCCTTTGGCCAGATCGCTTGCATAGCGGGTCGAACGTGAATCCACGCTTTCTGTTGTAAAGCCCAGACGATTGTTAACAATAATATGAACCGAGCCGCCATTACGGAAGCCGCGTAAATTCGTGAAATTAAGTGATTCCGCCACGATGCCTTCACCTGGAAAAGCCGCATCGCCATGCATGATAATGGTTGCCGCCTTGCTGACATCCAGCTTCGGATAGCCTGCCTCACTGCGATCTTCCTGTGCTGCGCGGGAAAAGCCCTGCACGACCGGGTTCACGTATTCCAGATGACTCGGGTTATTCGCCAATGTCAGACGGGCCTGTACCGCTTCCCCATCCTTTACAAAACGATTGGCACCCAGATGATATTTTACATCTCCGGTCCAGCCATAATTAATCCCTGTCGAGCCTTCCGACGGAATCAGATCCTTATTCGGAGAATGATGAAATTCAGAGAAAATTTTGCTGTAAGGCTTGCCCAGTACGTGGGCCAGTACATTCAGACGACCACGATGCGCCATCCCCATCAACACGTGGCTTGCACCTGCATTCGTCGTAAGACGGATAATCTCGTCGAGTACTGGTACGAGGACATCATTACCTTCGATGGAAAAACGTTTCTGTCCGACAAACGTTTTATGCAAAAACTCTTCGAACTGCTCCACCTCTACCAGTCTGCCTAGCAACGCCTTGCGTTCCTGTGTGGTGAGTGGTTTGGAGGACCAGCCGGATTCAGCGTAGCTGTTCAGCCAGCGGCGTTCCTCCTCGTTATGAATGTGACTAAATTCATAGGCAATCGGGCCTGTGTATGCCACACGCAAGCGTTGGATGGCTTCCCAGCCGTTAAGTGTTCCAGCGGGAGCGTTATCCCATATTAAAGAGGCCGGAAAAGCCTTTAGGTCCTGTTCAGTTAAACCGTAGGATGCCGGATCAAGCAAGCGTGTATCCTGCTCGGCATCCAGTCCCAGTGGGTCTATTTGTGCAGCCAAATGTCCGTATTCACGGATGTTCCACACCATTTTCCCAGCTGTAACCGCTTTCTGTAATGTGTTCGAGTCAAGATGTCCCTGAGCATTTGCCGGGGGGCCTTGCAATTTGTAGTCTATCATGGAAGCAGCCGAGTATTCGGATTGCGGCGGCTCACCCCATTGATCAAACAGCTCGCGGTAAGCCGGATCAACTGTTCCGGGGTCCGCTACATACTTTTCATACTGGTCCTGCACATAACCTAAATTAGGTCCATAATAACTCTGCCAAGGTACCTGTCTGCTGCTCTCTTCCATTGTCATCTCGTTCCCTCCGTCAAATTTTGAAATTCATAGCTGGACGGAAATCATTTTCATTTCAGTTTTCGCAAAATTCTCAATTTAAGTTGTTCACAATATGCTCACATTATATGAAATCCTTCATCAAAAGTCGAATTTCACAATTCCTATCCTTCTTCCATTGTATAAACTTTTCCGTCGATGAGCATTTCCTTTTTCTCAACATACCAATGCATAAATTAGATCAATCAGGTTATTTCGTATGAAAACAAGCGCCAGAGACTGGTTTGTCCCCCAGCCTTGGCGCTTTTATCGTACAAATCATAGTATCAGGAACCGAATTGGGCAGTGTGCAGACGACTGTACACTCCACCCGCCGCAACCAGCTCCTCATGTCTTCCCTGCTCGGTAATGCCTTTTTCCGTCACTACGATAATACGGTTGGCATTTTTGATCGTCGCCAGTCGGTGAGCAATGACCAGTGTCGTCCGTCCGGCAGACAGTTCTGCCAGCGATTGCTGAATCGCAGCCTCTGTCTCCGTATCCAGCGCTGAAGTCGCTTCATCCAAAATGAGAATCGGCGGATTTTTCAAAAACATCCGTGCAATCGCCAGTCGCTGCTTTTGACCTCCAGACAGCTTCACACCCCTTTCACCGATCACCGTATCCATTCCTTCTGGCTGAGAACGGATAAAATCATGTAGCTGCGCACGCAGCGCAGCCTCCCATATTTCATCTTCCTTGGCATCCAGCTTGCCATACACTATATTTTCACGAATAGTGCCAGAGAACAGGAACACATCCTGCTGTACAATTCCAATCTGTCGGCGTAGTGAAATTAGCGTCATACTGCGGATATCCATACCATCAATGGTAATCGCACCACCCTCCACATCGTAAAAACGGGGAAGCAAGCTGCAAATCGTCGTTTTCCCCGCCCCTGATGGACCTACAAAAGCAACCGTTTCTCCAGCCTGGATGTTGAGATCAATTCCTTTGAGTACCTTGTCCTTGCCTTCATATCCAAAGGAAATATCGCTATAGCGAATATCTCCTCTCAAATGCTCCACTGCACGTGCATCCGGTGCATCTGCCACATCCGGGTTGGTATCCAGCAGATCTGTATAGCGCTTGAAGCCTGCAATGCCTTTCGGATAGCTTTCGATAATTGCATTGATTTTATCTATCGGACGGAAAAATACATTAGACAGCAAAATAAATCCGATAAACTGTCCATACGACAATTCTCCACGAATGACATAATATGCTCCAAAAATCAGCACAAACAGCGTAACCATGCGGGTCAGCATATAGCTCATCGACAGTCCGTTGGACATGATTTTATAAGCCATCAGCTTTGCACCCCGAAAACGGTTGTTGTCCTTGTCAAAGCGCACCTTTTCAAATTGCTCGTTACCAAAGGCTTGCACTACACGGATACCGCCAATCGTATTTTCCACGCGGGCATTAAAATCTCCCATGCTCGTATACATCGTGTCGAAGGCCTTGGTCATCTTTTTGTTAAAATAAATGGACAACCAGATCAGCACCGGAATCACTGCAAAAATCAGCAGCGCGAGCTTCCAGTGAATCGAGCTCATCAGCACAAATGCCCCAATCAGCGTCATAATCGCAATGAACAAGTCCTCCGGCCCGTGATGGGCCATTTCGCCAATCTCCATCAAATCATTCGTAATCCGTGACATCAGACTGCCTGTCTTGTTGTTATCAAAAAATCGGAAGGACATTTTTTGCATATGCTCAAACAGCTTCCGCCGCATCGCCGTTTCAATATTAACGCCCAGCATATGGCCCCAATAGTTAATGATGTACTGCATCACCGTGTTTACCGCATAGATCGCCAGCAAGCCCGCGCAGGCCCACAGAATCAGCTCTAAGTTATTTTGCGGCAATAAGTCGTCCACTACATAATTCACGGCGAGTGGAAATCCTAGCTCCAGCAACGCAGCAAAGACCGCGCACGAAAAATCCAAAAGAAATAAAGACCGATACGGTCGATAATATTCCAAAAAACGACGTAGCATGCTTTTCCCCATTTCTGTAAATACTCATTAATGAACAGGCTTCCAACCGCTGGAAAGATCCAATAAACAAAAAAATATCCGGCAGGCGCAAAATCTGCGTCAGCAGGACATTTTGGATAGAATCGGAGTAGCGGGATTCGAACCCACGACCTCGCCCACCCCAAGGGCGCGCGCTACCTGACTGCGCCATACCCCGATATAACCATTGTATGTAAACCGATGTTGTTATTTTCCATTATAAGATGACCATAAAATCCTGTAAAGAGACTTAGAGTAATCTATTCAAGTTGTCATATGCCTTCCATATTTATTTTCTAAAAATCTCGCAGTTGATCAAATAGCTCAAACAACGGATCTCTGTCAACGAAAGGGGGGTTCATTTCTAATCACAAAAAAGTTGACAACGTTTTCAGATCATGATAACTTATCCGTGAGATTTGTTACCGGTAATGCGGGCAAAACCACAACGGAAATGATGATGTTTATTTCTGTTGTGGTTTTGCCTTTTTTTTATTCCTCAAAATGGGGGATTCGATGTGATAATTAAACAAATTTTTAACAATAATATCGTCAGTACGGTGATATTCATTTTGCCATACAGCGTATGGAGCATGACATGATTGTACGCAATCCACTGTCATGGGAGATTCAGCATTTTTATAAGGCTGAGTATGACGCTACCAAAGAATCGTTGACGCTTTTGCGCGAACGTTTGGGTATTGAATTCCCTAAGGAAGAGATTTGCAATATTGCCCTTCATTTCGTGAATGCTGAAATTAATGATTCGATGAATGATGTCACTCATATGATGCAGTTGCTTCAGGAGATCATGAACATTATTAAATATCATTTTAATGTGGAATTTGATGAGGACAGCGTGAATTACTTCCGTTTTATTACACACCTCAAATATTTCTGCCAGCGCGTTATTACGCATTCGAGCCATGATGATGCAGAAGAATATTTGTATGAAGTCGTGAAGAAAAATTATGCAGACACTTTTAAATGCATTGGTAAAATCGAAAGATTTATTCAAAAGAATTACGAGTATACCATGACGCATTCTGAGCAGTTGTACCTGACACTGCATTTGGAGCGTCTCATCAAAAGAAAATAAATATTTTAAGGCTTGTCACTGTTAAATCAGGCAAAACCTGAATGAAAAGGCTCACGATACGTGGGTCTGCTCATTCGGGTATTTTTTTGCCTAAAAATGGGGAAATTCAAGATGGGTCAGCAGGAAACTGCCAAAAAAATTGTGGATTACGTTGGCGGAAAAGACAATATTAACTCTGTATACCATTGTGTTACACGCTTGCGCTTCGATCTCAAGGATAACGACAAGGTAAATCTGGATGAATTAAAGAAGCTGGATAAGGTTATGGGCACAAATATATCTGGTGATCAATTTCAGGTCATTATCGGCAATGAAGTAGCCACAGTATTCAATGCCATGGCGCAGCTATATCCTTTTTTAAAGAGTGACTCCAGCGAAAAAAAACTTCTGAAAAAAAGAAACAAAATGTTATCTCCAGATTATTTGAGTTCATTGCAGGTGTATTTGCTCCTATTTTGCCTGCCATTGCGGGTGCAGGTTTGCTCAAAGGTTTGATTGCTTTGCTCGTATCCGTGGGCTGGCTTACAGCGGGCACGGATACGTATCGAATTATCTCAGCGATCGGAGACGGAGTCTTTTATTTTCTGCCGCTGCTTATTACTGTGAGTGCTGCCCGAAAATTCGGTTGTAACCCTTATGTCGCCGTTGCCGTCAGTGCAGCACTCATGTACCCGGACATGGGAACGTTATTATCGAGTGGTCAAGCTGTTTCTTTTATCGGTATTCCGGTTACTGCCGTTACCTATGCGTCCTCCGTTATCCCTATACTTCTGGCCATTTGGCTGATGTCTTATATCGAAAAAGGCGTAGACCGTATCATTCCTTCTTCTTTTAAGCTATTGCTTGTCCTATTGATTACGATGCTCATTGTCGTTCCGGTTACATTGATCGCTATTGGACCGCTGAGTACTCTGATCGGTAATGGATTGTCAGGAGGTATTAATTGGCTGATTTCCGAAGGCGGCTTGTTCGCAGGTATTATTTTGGGTGGAGCTATGGCGTTGATCGTTATGACAGGCATGCACTATGCACTCGTCCCAGTCATAATCGGCAATTTGGTAAAACTGGGTTTCGACAAGTTTCTGCCGCTAACGTACATCTCCAATATGGGTCAGGAGCAACCATGGGGGTATTCTTCCGTGCCAAAGATAAGAAGCTGAAATCTGTAGCATTTTCTACAAGCCTAACAGCACTTATGGGTGTCACCGAGCCTGCTATGTATGGGGTTAATATGAGATATAAACGGCCTTTTGTAGCAGGTATGATCGGTAGTGCCGCAGGTGGCGGCTTCTCCCTTGCCTTTGGTGCGAATGCCTATGTACTGGCGGGCAACGGTGGGATTCCGGGGCTGCCTGCCCTGATTGGACCGACGTTCTGGTATGCATTTGGCGGTATGGTCATCGCATTCGTTGTAGCCACAATCGCAGCTATACTGATGGGGATTAACGAAGAACAGAACGACGAAGCTGTGCAAACCACGAGCGAAACGGCCGTCTCTCCAGCAAACCGTGACAGCTCAACGGATTCCTCTAATGAGGTACAGGAAGATGTAAATATTCCCGCTTCGAATGAGACAATTTATGCTCCCATGACAGGTCGGTCGATTCTACTAAAGGAAGTGAATGATCCGACATTTGGTGACGAATTGATGGGTAAAGGCGTGGCCTTTGTTCCTGCCATTGGCGAATTATCCTCACCTGTAAGCGGCACCGTGCTGAATGTGTTCAAAACGAAGCACGCCATGGTTATTCGCAGCAACGACGGTGCAGAGCTGCTCATCCATGTGGGAATCAATACTGTTAAGCTTCGCGGGCAGTTTTTTGAGGCTCATGTTCAGGCTGGTGATGTAGTTCAAGCAGGCGATAAGCTGCTCACGTTTGATCTGGAGCATATCGCAAAAGAATATGATATCACAACAGCCATGGTTGTCACCAATACAAGCGATTATCAATCTGTTTTTCCAATCAAGCTGGGGGATATCATCATGAAGGAACCCGTACTGAAGGTAGAAATCTAAAAAACGATAAAGGAGCACACACTTATGAGTAAAGCACAAGTATTTCCCGAGAACTTTCTATGGGGAGGCGCTATCGCCGCCAATCAAGCTGAGGGCGCATTTGACGCAGACGGCAAAGGCTTGTCTACCGCAGATATGGTTCCTTATTATAAGAAAAAAGATTATGCCAATCTTAGTGCCCTCATGCACGTATCCAGTGAAACGATTGCAGAGGCCATGGAAACAAAAACAGCCGAGGGTTATCCGAAGCGTTATGGAATTGATTTTTATCATCATTTTAGAGAAGATATTGCGTTATTTGCTGAGATGGGCTTCAAAACATTCCGTCTTTCCATTAACTGGAGCCGCATTTTCCCTAATGGAGACGATCAGGAGCCAAATGAGGCTGGCCTACAATTTTATGACAATGTTTTTGAAGAGCTACGTAAATACGATATTGAACCTCTGGTTACTCTATCGCATTATGAAATGCCGATGACGCTGGTATTGAATTATGGCGGATGGAAAAACAGAAAGGTCATTTCGTTCTTTGTGAAGTATGCCGAGACCGTTATGAACCGATATCAGGATAAAGTAAAATACTGGCTGACGTTCAATGAAATCAATACAACCCTTATTGAACCGTTCACAGGCGGCGGAATTGTCGGGGACAAGGAAGAAAACCTGTTGCAAGCGTCCTATCAAGCATTACATCATCAGTTTGTTGCCAGCAGCCTGGTAACCAAAAGAGCACGTGAAATCAATCCGGCCTTCCAAATCGGCTGTATGTTGGCCAGAATGATCCATTATCCTGCTACAAGCAGCCCGGAAGATGTACAGCAAGCTCAGATCGACAACCAGATGAACCTGCTTCACACCGATGTCCAGGTACGCGGTAGCTACCCGCCAATCATCAAGCGTTATTTTGAGGATCATCAAATTCATATCGTAAAAGAAGCAGAAGACGATCAGATTTTGAAAGAAAATACTGTCGATTTTATTTCCTTCAGCTATTATACATCCCTCGTCTCCACTACAAAGCCGGAGAAGTATGGAGTTACTGGAGGTAACCTGTACAGTACCGTCAAAAATCCAAATCTGAAGGTGACGGAATGGGGCTGGCAGTTGGACCCGATTGGCTTGAGAACGGTTTTGAAAGAATTGTATGATCGCTATCAATTGCCTTTGTTTGTGGTAGAAAACGGGCTGGGAGCCAAGGATACTGTCGAAGAAGACGGCTCCATTATAGATGATTACCGGATTGACTATTTTAGACAGCATATTGAACAACTAAAAGAAGCTATTCTGGATGGCGTTGAAGTGATTGGCTATACCAGTTGGGGAGCAATTGATATCATCAGTGCATCCACTTCAGAAATGTCCAAACGCTACGGATTTATTTATGTGGATCAGGACGACGAAGGCCACGGAACCCTTAACCGCAAAAAAAAGAAAAGTTTCGACTGGTATAAAAAAGTGATTGCTACGAATGGCGAGGATTTGGGTTAATTTAGATTAGAGACTGCCCCCCATTTGTGAGTCAGGAATCAAACACCTGGCAAGTTAACCAGCCAGTCGTCGGATATCAACCGACGGCTGGTTATTTAGTTTATGTTGCACCTCATACTACGCCAAATGAGTTTAAAAACAACTCCCCAGTCCACCCTACTATGTTTATCGTTAATAGCAGAATTTAAAAGACAGATGGTCCGATACGATGCAAACTCAAATTTTAATATGACATTAAAGTCACTTTTCTGTACAAAATTCCTACTTTTCACTATTATTTTAATTAGGCATCTAAAAACCGCTTTGAAAGCGAAAGGGATGGAACTGTGACTGGATTAAAACAAGTACTCAGAAACAAGAATTATGTCAGGCTTTTTCTGGCAACGTTCGCCTCACAAATGGGAGGAATTATTGGGGTTACTGCATTCATGTTTTATTTGTTGAAACGGTTTACGAATCAGCCATACTATGCAACGCTTGCCGAGTTAATGTATTCGCTCCCGATGCTGGCAGTATTTCTCGTAGTTGGAGTACTTGCAGATCGGATGGACCGACAAAAAATTGCTGTTAATTGTGATTGGATCAGCGCTTTTTTATCCTTATGTTTGCTTATTTTTGTTTGGGTTGATTCGATTCCTTTGATATTTGCCTGCCTCTTCATCCGTAGTGCTGCTTCCAAATTTTTTTTCCCAGCCGAAAGTGCCATTATACAGGGAATCTTAAACAAAGATGATTACACCATTGCCGCAGGCCTCAATCAAATGATGGGGAGTCTTTTCATGTTGTTTGGAGGAACTCTGGGGGCCGTCGTTTACTGGCATTTTGGAATTACTGGAGCCATCCTAATTGATGCTGTTTCTTTTATTGTGTCTGCACTGCTTATCCGTTCCTGCAAAATTCAAAAGGAAGTACGCCTTCCAAACGGGGCACATCAATTTAAGCAATTAAAATTTAAACTGGTCATGCATGACTTTAAACAAGGGTTTCTTTACATATTACGCAACAGACTATTGATTTGGTTGGTTTCAGGCTTTTTTATGTTCGGTATTTTAAATGGTGGATTTAGCGTTTTACCGATGTTTATTCTTAAATATAAGCTAGCTCCAGGCAACTATGAGCAGTATATGGTATGGGCAGGTATTATTTTTGGGTCAGGTGTGTTGCTTGGCACCTTAATCGCTTCTCTTATCTCCACCAAGCTAAAGTTACACCAAATGATTGCAGCGGGAGTTCTGGTAGCCGGAATTGGTATATGCACACTTGGATTTGTTAATCACCTCTATGTATTTTTGATTATCAACTTCGCCATTGCACTGGTACTTCCGTTCATCAATATTGGCATAGGAGGATGGCTGCCTTGTATTGTAGATCCTCAAATGATGGGACGTGTGCAAGGTTTAATTAATCCGTTAATGATGCTGTCCCAGTCTCTTACATTAGGTTTCATTGCTGTAAGCTTTCCTTCATTTATTTCAATTGAAGTCTTATTTTTATTAGTCGGGATCTGTACCGTTATTGTAGGAATATATTACACTATTGTGCTCCCCCGTTATGCTGATTACGGCACTTCTTCTAACGTCCTTCAGGAATCTTTATAGGCAGATTAAAAGAGTCCTAAGTTGAATTGCCACTTCTGTCTCCATATCCAGTGCAGAGGTGGCTTCACCATAGCTCCCCTCAAATGCTCCACAAGCACGTACATTATGGTAGATACAAAAGTTAAGAGGTCAAAAACGGAGATCATAGGAGTTAACCATGCAAAGCAAAAAAGTGTTAATACCCGCAGCATTACTTCTTTTAATACAGTTAAGCGTTCCTGTCAGCTGTACCTTTGCACAGAATAACCTTGTCATAGATCATGAAACTAAAGAGAGACTCAAAGAACAATATGGCTTGGAAGAACCTCAGTCACCTATATTAGAGCAGCAGCAAAACATTTTATTCGGAGGTGATTGGGGCTTTAGTCCTTCTGCCGATGCCGCGATGCTGGAATTGACCATATGGATTCGGAATCCGCTCATTTTCATCAGTCAACAACTGGTACATTCACTGAAATCATAAGCTGTTTTCTATTCGGTAAGTTCCATGATATAGAGCATAAGGGTCATTTATTTTGTAGTAAGTTGTCTGCCACTTGGGGTCACTTCATCCTTCTTATTGAAAAGGTTTAATTCAATGGGTCCCCTACCATGTAGCCACAGCAGTTCATCGAATAAAAATGTCAGTCCATCCTTGGCGCATAAGCGTTCGATGATCTCCGTGACAACTTGCATAACTTCCCCTTGTACACCCGCTGCCAGTTGCAGACCTCCGCTCTCTCCATCCAGGTAAAGATGCGTATGATATGATTGCTCCACCTTCTTCACATGGCGCAAACACAGTATGCCATTTTCGAGGTAAAAGAAGTATTGATGGTCATAAAGAACCCCTTCGCATATCTCATACATATGAGGGAAATCATACGGCCCCTGCACCATTGAGACCCGCTCCAATCCCATTACTGATTCTGTCATACATCCTCGCTCCATTCCTTTGTTCAAAGTTTCTTATTTGCCAATATACTTTCTTCTACAGGTAGTTTTTCAAACTAGGTGGTTGAACGATAATTAATTGCTAATTGTAAAACGTTTTGGTACGATAAGCATATTACTACGACGTTCACAAATAACATTTCAATAAACCTAATGCACATTACAGTGTTATTTTTGTTGTTTTCAGAATACATCCAATAGTGTTTATTGTCAATACTTTGATGTTTCTTTTTAACACTATAGAATGCATTTAGCTGGAGGAAAATATGATAAAGATTCATCTTTCCCGTATTATGGGCGAAAAACGAATAAATATTGCCGAGCTTTCCCGCATGACTGGATTACATAGAAACGGAATCACCAAACTTTACAACGAAGAAACAGACGGTGTGAAATTTGATACGCTAGATAAAATTTGTAAGGCTCTACACTGCCATGTTCAAGATGTTATCGAGTATGTAGAGGATGATACAGACTAGATCCCTTCCGTTTATTTCCCCCTCCTCACGCATTTATTTGTTTAGGATTATCAAAATAGTAACTGTTGCTAATTTTAAAGCATTTTGATACTATGAAGGGATCAACTTAGTTTACTTATAATCTTGTTAACTAGATTACTTATTTACAAATATACACTTCTATTCTATACATGTCAACTAGTTTACTTGATTACTTTTGGAGGAATTGTTGTGATTAGATTTTCTCTTGATAAAATTATGAAGGACCGTGGACTCGAACAGAAAGATATTGTTTCTATTACGGGAATTAATAGGAATACAGTTAAAGCTTTGGCCTCCAACGCAAACGCCCGAATTGACTTTCCAACCTTGAACACACTTTGTAGAACCCTTGGCGTACTCCCTGGTGAACTGATCGAATACTTGCCAGAAGACGACGAAGAGAGCCGTTAACATGCTTAACGGCTCTCTGTTCTTTATATAATATTCAAATTTTTAACGATCTTCCCACTCAAATTAGGTTCGAAGATCATAATCCCTTCCTATCAGCGATTTCAAATAAACTCTTCCCACGTATGATAAATATCAAATAATGCATTAGGGTTACGTTGCCCTTTTAAAATTGCGTACATTTTATTCGATACAATCCTGATCACATCCATATCTTTTTTCCTGAATCCAACAATAACAGGGCGATTAACGCTAATATAAGACTTTGGTTTAAAAACAATGCCCCAATCCAACCCACTATGATTACTTTTTACAACCTCTCCTAGATAAATGGAAATATCCAGTGTAAAAGCTTGAGATTTTGTGTCGAGTTTATTCTCATATATAGCTCTTCAACCATTCTTCGGTTTCTGAATGCTCCTCTTCTAATTCCGAAGCACTTTTACTTTGAATCTGTACACTCCCTAGATACCATTCTCAAATATCTATGAGCGAACGATCACTATAAATCCAGATGTATCTGTGAAAATGCGCCAAGGTGCTCTAAACGCGAAGGTATTTGTTGTTTAAACCAATTAAAATGTTCTTTCGCTTCATTTTTGTTCATTTCTGAGTATTCTTTCATGTCGAAAGGTGATTGCATAAATCCATAGTTCATTTATATATTTTTCTCATTTAAACCTTTTTTATCCTATATAAATTTATATAATCGATACAGTTTCCCAACTCCTCTTAAACCCTTAGAAAAGAAAAACCACACAGAATTTATCCATGTGGTTGGAGTGCAAACTCACTATTAAAGAATCATCTTGGACCGAATAAAAAATCGGAACATGTATTTGCTCTCAATTTAATTTGATTATTTCCTATTACCTTGAAGATTCTTTACAGTTCCAGCAATGGCCTGATAGTGATTAATAATTGAATTATTTTGAGGATTAGAAGCAAAACTGTTAGAGATTTGATATGGCTCTCTATTAAAATTACTAATTCCACCTATATTTTTAATAGAAGGACCATAATTTTGATCGTAGTACCACTCACCATCTAACGTATGGATAAAAAATTCTCCTAAGAAATAGCTTGATAATAGAACGTTTTCCTCCGTCGGTTCTGAACTTAGCAAAGCTTCGATGGTTTTTAATGAATTTTCATCTTTAAAGTTTAGATTATTTACCTCGACAAATTTCTGTAGCTTCTCAAACCATCCTTTATCTAAAAAGTTAGCAGGAGGAAGCGTATCTTTAGGTACATTCTCTTCAAACCATTTTAAAGCAAACTGATCAATAATCTTTTCTAGGGTGATAAATATATCTCGTAATGACTCTTCATCCTCATAGTAATGAAATTTCTCCATCTTTGATCCATCAATGAAAAAAAAACTATTAACTGATTCGGATTCAGTCATAAAAGTAATGCGTATTGCATTCTCCGTCCAATAACTTTTATCGATTTGGATTGTTTCCTTAAATCCATTGACTACTCTTGTAAAAAACCAAGTATTGTTTAAATGCTCATAAACAAAATTTAAAGTAGCCAATTTCTTACCTATAGTTTGTTTAATAATCATGGATATTTTCATGCAACATTCTCCTTACAGAATAATTGGCACACGCATCCGTGGAACAGGGAGAAATCCTCCTCCTCCTCCATGTGACGAGCTACCACTCGGACCTGGCATACCATTAGGCAATGGAACACCTTCAGGGTAATAATCAGCAGAAAAGAAGTCTTTGATTTTATCCCAAACCGTTCTTGTAACTGGAACTCGTTCATCCAAATTTTTGTCCCTACGATTTCTCTCACCATAATATATCATCCCCTGATCATTTGGATAAGTATAGTAGGTGATTTCCTTTTTTGAATTATATGGACTTGGGATAGAAAGCCCATTCGGATTCCATTTATTACCTATATAAGCAAAGCTTCTTTTTCCTTTGAAACCATTCACATTAATACCATCAATATAATTTTGCAATTGTTTTCTACCCGATGCGTGCAATGCTAGACTCTTTTCCTTACTCCAAGATACTGGCTTTAATTCACAAACTTCATAAGCATTCTCTCCTGTTTTCAAGATAAAATCAGCATACCCGATCTTCCCATTAGTTAATCTAATAGTCTGTTCTGTATACGCTACTTGTTTTCCTGTTACATAGTTAACAAATTTAAATATGAACTGTAAGGATCTATGTGCATAAATACCATAGGCTGTATCTCCAAATTGTGGAAGATGGCCTGTTGGATCGCCATATTTAAGTGGGTTATTTAACACATACGTATACAAATTCAAACTCAGAGAACTATCGATATCTCCTTCATACGTATCCTCATTGATAAATCTTCCACTATCAGGATCATACCATCTGGCGCGCAGGTATTGTAATTCCGTTGTATCATCCCACAATTCACCAGAGTAACGGAATGGATTGTGGACTTTTTCCTCCTTGACCTCTTCATTACCCCAAATATCATATTGATATTGATTCAGCAAGGCTCCGGAGGAATCCCTGATTTCGATAATATCTCCATGACCATTGTAGACGGGATAGGCTTCCGTTAGATCTGCATATGCTATGGCCTCTAATTTTAGACCTCGAATATAATTGGCTTTTAAAACAGGTTTCCCATTTTCAATCGTAGCTTCTGCTATGATTTGGGCACTGTTTCCATCGTAGTAGTATCGGGTTTGAACGCCATCCTGTATACGGTCTGTCAGTAATCCATCCCCGTTGTATCGGTACTCTACGCTCTTTCCGTCGATCTTGACTTGAGTCAATCGGTTCTGATCGTCGAAGCTATTCTCCCTCGGCTTCGTATGAGGCTCTCTCTCTGTTTCCATCGTAAGACGGTTACCTCTGGCATCATACGAATATGCATCCTGATTTTCGCTCGAAGTCGTAATCCGATTCAGCTTATCGTACGTAAAGGCATCCTCTACACCATTTTGAGTACGTTTGGTGATATTTTTACCAGGATCGTAGCTATATTGAAAGCTATTGGTCTCCGAATCGGATCGGGTGTGCTTCAATTCAACTAACTGAATCCCGTTATATTGGTTTTGCTGGCGATAACCATTTGCAGATACCGTTGAGTCCAGCAATCCATTTTTGGTGTAGGCATATTCTGAAACGGGCTTATCTTTTGTGCTGCCTACGGTCTTCAATCTGTTCAATTGATCATACGTGTAGTTTACTTGCTCGCCAAATGGCCCAGTCATTTCGGTTCGATTCCCATTGGAATCATACTGATTGGAAAGCTTTAGGCCGTCCGGGTAAGACAAGGTGTCTAATTGCTCCGTATACGGATCATACGCATAGGAGGTTGTGCCCGTTCGATCTGTCATGCTCAGCCGCTTGCCCGTAGCATCGTATACGTAGCTGACCGTTTCATCCTTACCTACACGCGACTTCAACCGATTACGGCTATCGTATTCAAAAGAAGTGACATTCCCGTTACGGTCTATTTTCTTGGATAAATTCCCGTTGGTATCAAAATAGCTCTTTTCTATCTGGCCCTTCTCATCTTTGGTTTGAATCACTCTACCCAATTCATCATACGACTTCACCTTGGCCTGACCATCCGGATACGTGATCCGAGTGAGATTACCCAGCATATCGTAAGTGTACTTCGTCGTTTCGCCGTTTGGCTCCGTCACAGCTGTCTGATCGCCCAAGGCATTATATGAAAATTGGGTCTCGTTTCCATTCGCATCGGTTTGACTCAAAATCTGATCGTTTACAGCATCATACTCCACTTTGGAAGTTAATTTTTGATTACCATCCATTGCTGATTTTTCTTCGTTTTGTACTAATCGGTTCCATTTGTCGTAGGTTTGAATTTGTTCATTCAACTCACCGTCTCGTTGCGTTACTTGACGAAGAGCATCATTATATCCTACTACAGCTTCTGAACCGTCCGCATAGGCTGTTGATGTAGTACGGCCCCAAGCGTCATAACTATAGCGCGTAAGATGTCCAAGCGCATCTTCACTGGATACTAATCTGCCGTTGGGATCATAAGCTGATTTGGACTTAATCACATAATCGTTACCTTCATACAGCCCTGACTCGATATTCCAGCCTAAAGCATTGTAACGTGTTTTTGCTCGTATCCCCAGCTCATTCGTCACCGTTACGATGTTCTCAAGATCATCATAGGCTACACGGATACTTTTACCGTCCGGATAGGTTACAGCCTTTACGCGATCAATAGCATCATATTGGTACTCTGTTTTTTGACCTTTTCCATCCAGCGAGGAAGTGATTAAACCAGTTAACTTATCATAATCCGACTGAATGGTAACTGTAGATTTTTCTCCATCTATATTCGTAACCTCTACACTTTGTTTCGTTGGAAAAGCATGATCGTCATCACTGCTATACTCCGTCGTTGTCGTCACGGATTTGTTACCATTTGCAATAGTTTGAACGGTTGTATTTCCGTAAGCATCTATACCTGAATAATTTACTTTTTGTAGTAATTCACCCCCGGGATGATCCTTGGAAACCATAACCTGCGTTACTTTCCCTTGCGGGTTTCGAGTGTACTCTGTAACTCCAGTGCTTTTGGAGTCAATCGGTTCAGTAACCGTTTTAATCCGATGCTTGTCGTCATACGTATACGCCGTTTGTGAACCCTTCTCATCCACTGAGCTTGTCACATTACCGTAATCATCATATTCAGCAGTCGTTGTCAAAACGTCTCCATTTTGATTATTGCTGGACGAGGTACGGGTAGGAACAGGTACGGTATAAGCTTTGCCTGTCACCTGCTTGCCGTACTGATACGCTGTGTTCTTTTCAGAATCTCCTGCTTTAACTACTGACTGATCCAGGTAATACTGCGGTGGCGTGTCTGCACTAATAAACTTTTTATTATAATTGAAGGTTGAACGAGTTAATCCATTGTCTGTGATGGTAGAGAACGAAGTATCTTTCACATAGCTCTCACCCATATCAGAATTGTAATGAATGGTTTCCTGATTATAGTTTTCGGTTTTATTGTTTTGATAAGTGATTTGATCTACACGTGAAACCGCTCTATATGCCTCGTTTACTGAGTTGGAGCCAATATAGCGTTTTACTGGCTGGTCCTCGTAAGTATACAGAGTAGAGGCTCCTGTAGGATGAAATACTTTGGTTAATAAAGCGTACGGGTTAGATATTTGTCTTTCCGGATGCGAAGCACTCAAATTAAACTTGGCCGGTGCTAATGTATATGAATATGTGGTTTTTCTACCTTCGGCATCTGTCACGGAATCCAGTAATTCAACGCCTTGTTCTGTATGTTTACGATAGACAACAGTGCGGTTTCCTTTAGACAGAGTGACGTCTGTAGCCGTATATTGAATATCAATCGAGTTACCGATTGCATCTTCTACTTTGCTAAGCAGCTTGCGTTTATACGTAGCATTGAGTTCATAATTAAACTTAATGGCATTATGATAGGCATCTTCAATTTGCAGCAACTGACCGTCTTTGGAGAAATATTGTTTTTTCGCTCCATCAACAGAAGTTAATACAGAAGCTGAGTTCTCCCCACTAACCGTTACTGAAGTATCGGGTGTGAAAGTCAGGCCTTTCCAGTCGTAACCTTTAAGCTGATCTCCCTCAATTTCATAGCTGCCGCCATCCCCCAAGTGCATGTACTGCTTGCCCTCTTTGGTTTCTACATAAGGTAGATTCCAGGACCACCCCTTGCCAAGAGGATTCAGTTGATCTTCAAGCGCAGGATAAGTTCGGTTTTGAAAAATAAATGAAGGTTGATAGGCTACAATTTCAGCAAAAATGGTAGCATCCGCATCTGCTGCAATATAGTATTTATTCCCATCGTCACCCTGAAATACAGTCGGAGGACTACTGTTAATTAAGTCTCTATAGTGTTCTGCCTCAGAAATGGTTTCAAACGGGATTGTCTGTCGGCGAACAGCCGTTTCGAGCCCCTCTGAAACAATCGTTTCAATTTGCGGTGATCCTTCCATAGTAAAGGCTGTTCTTGTCCTTCCACCTTTGCCATTACTTGTCCACTCGCTATAACCAATATCGCTTGTATAACCGGGCTTCGTAACGGTTCCGCTATAATCTTGTCTCCATTCTCGGGTATCGGCAGTTCCCTGATTGAAAACTGTTCCTGAATAAAACGCTGATCCTGACTCGGTACACATTACTCTACCAGGAGAGTACATGGGACATCTTGGATAAACCAGCATAGATGATAAAGATAAATCCCCTACATATGAATCCCTGTCGTAATGCATTTTAGAGTCCCCACATACCGGGCTACCTGGAAAATATCGCGAAGCGTTACCCGCACTATCATAATAGTACGAATTCATGACACTACATTGTTCCCAGAATATATTTTTAGAACTTGGACCCGTATATGATCCCTTGATGACTCTGGCTTGTCCATCTTTGCTTAAAGTTCCTGTAAATCCATCTTTACTATACTTTATTGAGTCTGGGAAGGCCTTCTCCCACTTTCCAGTTTCAGAGTCCTTTTCTACTCTTGATTCCGAGGGTATAGTATAGGTTATTTTTTGTCTCGCTGCTTTGCTAGCAGCTTCATAAGTCGTGTATGTGCCTATAACTTTGGTTTCAGGCTGGAGATTATAGGTATTAACATCAACATTCCCATCACCGTCTGTATCCTCTTGTACCCATCTTTTTTGCTGATAGGCTACCTTGTACGACTTGGTAACAGGTATCATCATCGCCTTAAAGTAGACATAATAGTTCTGCACAGCAGCACTGTTGTCAATGATTTCAGCGCCTTTGTCGAAAAATTGAGCCCGATTCGTATCATATTGACGCGTCAAAGAAAAGCCCAGTCCGTTTCGTCCAGGCAGTGTTAAATCTGTATTTTGCAGCGATAGGCTGCCTGATAAAGTGGATATAGATTCTTTATCGTCGCCAACAGAATAAGGAGCTTCATTAAAAGAAGCTTTATTGTATACTGGTGCTTCTTCTCTAATGGGTGGAAGCTGCGGTACATTCGCCACGAGACTCTGTTTCAGGAAATCTGTCTTATATACATCTTCAGTGACTTTGTTCGTAGAAGCAAGGTCATCTGTTGGATAAACATCATCTGTAACATTATGAGAGATCAAGTTATCTAGTGGAGCATCCGATAGCTTATTGTATACGTCACTTGTGACGGTTTGTGATTGGTTCTCTTCTATAGGAAATAACGAAGCTGCTGCTTGTTCATAGCTAATATGATCTTGTTCAGCCGAATATAACGCCGTATAAATCTGGTTTAAAGAATAACCTTTTCTTAATTGTTCTGACAAAAAAGATGACGTGACTCCAAATCTGGCAGCCATTTGATCCGCCGAGTATTGCGAATTGTCATTCCCCGCACCGAATACATTTGGAGGAACAAGTCCGCTAATTGTACCGAAAATAAATGTGATAATCATGATTATTGCTATATGACGTCTTGTTGTTCTAAATCGCAAGTTCTTCTCTCCATTCCCGACTTTAAATTTGGTTACATATCATTTATTTAGAAATTGCTCACTTTATAATCTGTATCAGGTTACCATTGGAGTCATATTGATATTGGAAAACAACTTGGCCATCCTGTTCAATATGTTCAAGCCTTCCATTAACGTCATAAATGTATTTATACTTTCTGGATAAGCCGCTTTTAACACTATTGCTAAATTCCGAATAGTTACCAGCCGCATCCTTGGCTTTTACTGCGAACATATATATTTTCTGAGGTTCTAATTGGTCTACTTGAAAGGTTAATTCCTTGGTATTGCCTATCATCTGACCATTACGATAAACATCATAGCTAACGACTCCAACATCATCGGTAGATGCTTCCCACGTTAAAATAATACGGTCCGGTGTAGGTCTGGAACCTGCCAGCTTCTTCGGTTTGGAAGGGCTTGTTATATCCTTAGGTAAATCATCAATAGCCGGTATACGATCCAATCGATCGTTAAGCTGTTGCTTGTCCGCATCATTGAGATGCACAAGCAAAGCACGGGCTATATTAATCTCAGTTTGTAAATTTGAAGTTTCTGCTTTTACAACTGCTTGTGTAGCTGTGGTCAATTGCTCAGTATAGGCAGCTTTTGCATCAATATTTTTCTGTATGGCTACTACCCTTTCAACAAGCTTGCCCTTGTCTGGATCACGCAGCTTGTTTATTAGTTCTACAGCTGCTGTTACATCGACTTGTAATTTAGAAGTCTCAGCTTGTACTACCGCTGCTGTAGTTTTGGCCAGTTGTTGTACATATTTGGTATCTAGAACTTTTACAACGAAGCTCTGGGATACAGACTTGCCTAACGGATCTGTAGCAGTTATCGTTATCGTCGATTCTCCCGAGCTTTGCGGTTGCAAATTTAGTATCGAGGTATTCCCTTTTGAATCCTTAACCAATTGATGTGTGACAACAGATGAATTTGAATTCGCACCGGAATACCGAAGCTGCTGCTGGTCAGGATCTGTAAAGTATTCGGATAAATCTTTAACTGAAATTCCCTCATCCATTTCAATCGTGGTTGCTGGAATGGTTTTAATAGCTACGGGGCCTCTGTTTATCAAATTTATGACAGAATCTGCAATCTGAGAAACATTTCCAGCGCTATCTTTTGCCCGTGCTTGTATGCGCATCCCGTACTCATTGACATCGATTGGTGAATTGTACACCTTCCATTCGCCTTGATTGATACGATATTCCCTTGATACTGCATCAGAAGGGTAGTTCATTGTAACTCTGATATTGTTGGCTATTTCACCCGCAGGGCTATGACTGAATGATGGCGGCGCAGGCGGTGCTTTATCAATGTTATTGACTACTAATGAATTCACAGCGCTTATATTCCCATATTTATCTGTACAACGAGCAAAAATAGTAGTGTTTTCAGACACTTGAAATGGGTTACTGTATGGAGTCCACGTACCGTTCACACCGATTTTATACTCGCTTTTAGAATTAGCAGGTACACCATCCAATTGGATAGGGACATTTTGATTCGTTATCCCTGTCATATTGGTACTCATACGTGGGCTGGCTGGAGTGGTTAAAACAATTCCTGAGTATGTAAAATTCCCCGAGGATTTAGCTCCATTATTCTCATTAATGTAAAAGTAATTGACAGTAATAGCGTTATTAGAAGATGCAGAAGCACTGTAAAATTTAACCGATAATGCAGCCCCAAGATCTTTGGAATAAACGACTACATTGTTGCGAATAAAATTGATATAAGGAGAACTCGCCTGCACATGTACAATCGAACCGTCTGACAAGGTTACTGCTTCATGTGTAGATGATGGCTCTGTCGTCGGTGTTTGACTGTCTTCTGGTATCCCTATTGATCCGCCCCTGTCTGGTCGTGGATAAATATTTATGGGTATTCCACCTGTAAACGCTGCTGACACTACTGCCTGAGGAAGCACAGTTGTGCTCCATGGAGATAAAAAAACAAATAAGCCAAGTATAGTTAAAACGAGTGACTTAGCTTTCTTTCCCTTTTCCTTCATCCCCAATTCGGAAAAATTATATTTCATTTTTAAAATCCATCTCCTCAAAATTAGTAACAATACGTTGTTAAAAGAATATTAAAATTAATATTCTTTCCTATACCCTCTCATATTCCTCCCTCTTCAAAAGGATATATTTGTATTTCATATGATAACAATGTCGCATTTAATTTGTATATAGCGAATAATGTCGAAATAAAGAAAATTAGAGAAATATTTTTAAATTACCATTAAAAATACTTAAAATAATAAATATCTTTTTTAAACATAATTCCATTTGAATGACCAGTATAATTAACCCCTTCACTTCATCCATTGATTTTATATAAACAAAATGTTATATTGTCTATAAAATAATCAACATTTAATCGAGGTGTTTGTAAAAATGGATCATTCCGAGCTATTCTGGAATGCTGGAATCGAGGAACTGAAGCGTGGATATATCCGTCAAGGGGAGCAGGTGATTTGTCTGCTGGACGGACAGCACTACGAGCAAGGAATCATATATCAGGATCAAGGGGTATTTTATGACGCAGAGCGGTATATGCGTCTTCATATTGAGCGGACGTACAGTTCGGTCTTTGACTATTTGATCGGCCTGGACAAAAAGCTGACCGGACTGACGGATCATCAGAATCGATTACTCCAGTTGTTTTATCAAGGCATGGGCGATGCGGATATTCAAAAGGAAACCGGAATCGGCAGCGCATCCACCATCCGCAATCATCGCTTTGGCCTCAAAGAAAAGGAACGGCAGGCCAAGGTATTTCTGACCTTGATGGAGCTGCTAAAAGAAAAAGACCGCCACGCTCCCGCTATCGTCGAAGTGCCTGTACGGGCACGGATGGTGGATGAACGCTACAACATTACCGAAGACGAAAGGCAAAAGGTACTGGCAAAGTATTTTCCAGATGGTACACAGGGTCGCCTGAAAACCTTCAAAATGCAGGAAAAGCATAAGTTGATTGTGCTGCGTGAAATTGCGGGACGTTTTGAGGAAGGACGGACGTATCATGAGAAGGATATTAATGCCATTTTACAGGAAGTGTATGACGATTATGTCACGGTGCGAAGATATATGATTGAATATAGTCTGTTGGATCGCAAGCCGGATGGCAGTGAATATTGGTTGAAGGAATCTTGAAGCACGATATTTGTAAAATAAGGAGGACTCAAAATGAATCGAAGAAAAGAACTGGTGCAGCAGTATATGGAGATCAAGACAGAAGCCGGAATCTACTGCATTCGCAATACACACAACGGGAAAATTTTTGTTGCTGGCACACCTAATTTAAAATCATTGAACGGTCGTCGGTTTGAGTTACAAATGGGCACTTGTCAGAACCAACAATTGCAACAGGAATGGAATGAGTATGGCGAAGATGCGTTTGAGTTTGAGGTGCTGGAACTTTTGAAGAAAAAAGATTCGGAATTCTTCGATGTCAAAGATGCGCTGTCCAAGCTGGAGCAGACCTGGCTTGATCGGCTCCAGCCTTACGGAGAAAAAGGATATTTGTAAAATTACTAATCCGCACGATATTCTTCTCGAAGGATAGCAAAAATAACAGCATCGACAAACTGACCTTTTTCATAAAAATAGTCTCTCAAGTGACCCTCTTGGGTAAAACCACTTTTGAGCAATAACCGTCTGGAGCCTTCGTTATCTGGATCAATGAAGGCTTCAATACGGTGAACCTGCGGCAAATGAAATCCATAATGAATCACTGCCTTCATCGCTTCTGCCATCAGGCCCTGTCGCCAGTATTCGGGTGCCAGCTCATAGCCGATTTCAATACGAGAGTGCTTCTTGTGCCAGTTATGAAATCCAATAGTACCAACTACACGTTCAGGAGCTTCTCTTAACGTAATCCCCCAACGAAAGCCCTCTTGCTTTTCATATTTGGATCGCATGGAACGAATAAAATGTTCTGCTTGCTTTACCTCTGTAAAGCTTTCCAGATCATAATATTTCGTAACCTCATCTTTGGAGAAATAGGCGAACACATCCTCCGCGTCTCCCAACGTAAGCTGTCTTAAATGCAAGCGGCTGGTTTCCAGCACCGGAAACATTTCCTTTGTCATCATCTATCTCCTTCCTCATATATGAAGATACTATTTCATCAGCCACCAGCCGATTCCGACCATCACCCCATTGATTAAAAATAATAAAATACATGCCTTCCACTTATTTATTCCACTTGTTTGAAAAAATCCAGTCACTGTACTACGGCACATAAACACCGTAAACAGCAAATTCCAAACAATACGCATACCATACTTTACGTAGTATAGGGCAGGACTTAGATGTACGCCCCCCAACATTGGAGGTACATCCGGAATAAACAGGATCGCACACGCATAACGCATCGTTTCATATGTAAAATAAAATACAGCAAGCCACCAGGCCCACTTCTTACCAAATAACATGCCGACACCGGCAGTTGCCCCTGACAAACCGAGCAAAGCGATGAATCCTTGAAACATCCCCCTGCAAATTCCCACCAACGTAGAAGCCTCATTCAACGCATTAAGCGTCAACAGCTGTGTCACCAGCAGAAGAGCTCCATTAAAAATCAGTAAAATGGCTGCAATACTTACACCTAAAGGCCGCTCAAAAACTACATTCGTTACATAGTCTTTTACTTCTTTTTTCGTATACAAATCCGACACTTCTTCTACTCTCCTAACCCAATCATATACATCCATTTTCGGACGGGTACAATAACAGTGTGTGTTTTCGCCTCATTCAGATATATCGGCTTTTAGGAAAATATGGTTTAGATCGTTAACAGAATCCCAAATAGAGTAATATCTATCCTTATACTACCATTCCAAGATGAACTCTGACAAATAAAAGGACTAAAGTCCGGCCTTTCTCCGTGATAAATCTTCAATCATACATACCTGGGTTGCCAATCATTTGGGTGTGCCCAAATTTAAAATAATGTCATTCATGTATATTTCCGATTAAGCCCTTATATAGATGAAGCAACAGATGGCCTCGCCCAATCTGCGCCGCTTCTGCAATTTGCCGAATGGTGGTGGTGCTGTAGCCTTGGGAAATGAATAATTCAGTTACTTTTCTTTAAAATGGGTTCAATCCAAAAGCTCTTGCAGCGCCTGCTTATACTTTTCTATTCGTGCTGCATCCTTCTCCGTGGGATGAGGGATGCGATCCAGATTCATATTTTCCTGAATATCCGCTATTTTCACTGCTCTGGACAATGGATTGTTTTTGGCTCGGCGTATAAAATCGCTGTACTCCTCTCCCTTGTTCCGAGTGAGTCCTTCCACCGCTTCAATGATGTGTTTGCCAAAGCCCGCTTCTTTCAGTTGATCCGCTATGACCCCTGTATCCTCCAGCACATCATGCAGCACGGCAACTATTTTTTCATCCATATGCTCTACTCGGTTCATGACCTGAAGGGGGTGGAAAATATAAGGCTGACCGCCCTTGTCCGTCTGTCCCTGGTGAGCCTGTGCCGCAATTGCAATCGCTGTTTCTATGTTCATTGTGCGCCCCTCCATGCTCTGCTTTTTACCTTTGAACACCCTTAGCCATTATGAACGTAATCGTGTTATTTTCGTGGCTTCATAACCTTTAGATGACTGGATATGCTCTACTCGATAACCAGCTTGGATATCCAAAAGATCTTCCATAAAAGGAAGGCACGGACTGTAAATAAAGCTTCCTCCCGGCCGGATTGCCCTAAGCAATTCCATATATTTGTGGGCGTATTCGTGAATATTGCCGTCCGATTTCAAATGATGATGTATAAAATGGTTGGAGAACGCCATATGAGAGATAATCGTTCCCCATGTGCCTTCCTTGAAGGTTGTCTCCAGCCAATCTCCCTGAGTAACACCTGTTCCCTTTTCAGCCAACCGATCTGTTCCATAAGCCTCAATCCCAAGGGAACGCAAATAGCCGACTAGCCGTGCCTCTGATCCGCAGCCTACATCGAGAACAGGCTCCTGCAAACGAGCAATGTCCAATCCTAGCAGCTTTGCCTGCAATTCAGGCGTATATTCCTCACAAGGTATCCAAAAGGTGTACTCACTCTCTGCATACTTGGCAAACATCGTCCGTCCGTTGGTACGAATTAGAAAATCTCTTAAATGCCCGTAATGCTGTTGCAGCAGTAAATTTAGTATGCTCTCATTCATAGCCTGGTTTTGGAACAGCTTTTGAATCCGGGTGAAAAGTCGATCATACAATTGTGTAAGCTCATTAAGATGATCTGATTGAAAATGAATATACTGATTGACGCTCACAAACTGGTGCAGTGTTTTTGCCGCGACGCCCGTGACAAAAGCGGTATACTCATGCTGACGCTTCAAGCTTTGGAGCATGAGGAGCAGTTCCGGGCTTCTCTGTGTCAGCCAATACGTCATTTCCGGTGAAGGACCCATCAGGGCGTTCCCCTCATGCATATAAAACAAACTCCGATGCTGATTATAGAGTATTTGACCGTCAATGAGTCTGTTCAACTGGGCAACCGACATTAGCGTTTCCTCCCGTGGCTCAAGTTAAATGAAGCTTTTATTTTGCCAATGAATGCTCAAACTGCTCGCACCACTTGATGATATCCTCTACTCTCGCCAAGGACGTAAGCCAATGCTGCGGAATCTCCCCAAGCCCATAATAAATTCCCGCCAAGCGCGTCCCCGATGCACAGACCCAACATACCGTCCTTTATTTTACTCACGCCTGGCCTCTCCTTCTTTTGCCCGGAACGTTAAGGCCCTACCCAAGCCGGAACAGAGCCATCTTCGGGTAGGGCCAGCTTGTTTTCTAAGTATACCATGCGTATGGAAATAGCGTTTTATGGTGAATTATTCGTCCGTACATAAGAGGATAAAGGGATATTCAGCTCGCGGATCCCCTGGGCTACCAGACGGGCTATTTGCTCCGCACCATACTCCTGAAAATGCGTATCGTCCTGCACTCCATCAGGGAACGCAGGATACACTCCCGGCTCCAAATGTAAAAATAACGGAAGCGTTCCTTCCGGACCAAGCGTATTATAGTACGCCACACTTAACCGACTTAGATCGACCAGCGCAACGCCTGTCTCCGATGCCGTTTCCTT
Source organism: Paenibacillus sp. RC21 (assembly GCF_044907935.1). Taxonomy (NCBI): domain Bacteria; kingdom Bacillati; phylum Bacillota; class Bacilli; order Caryophanales; family Paenibacillaceae; genus Paenibacillus; species Paenibacillus sp. RC21. The sequence continues at coordinate 687,860 of NZ_JBIYCS010000003.1, read as the reverse complement.
CATGGCCTGCACGTATTCCGGAAAACTGATCCGATAGGAAGCACTTGCGGCATCATAATCCCTGCGGCCAACAGGGGTTACCAGCACAGGTGTAGCCCCGCGTTGTGTCGCTCCTTGAATGTAGGTTTTCAAATAGACTTTGTAATCCGCTGGGGAAACATAACGCTCTTGGTTGTTGATTGCCGCATCATTATGACCAAACTGGATGAGCAAATAATCACCCGGTCGGATGGTCCGCAAAATATCGTCCAGTCTTCCTTGTACAAGGAAAGTCTTCGTGCTTCGTCCACCAATAGAACGGTTCACAAAAGTCGTCTCGTCTGTGAAGAACGGCGCAATCTTCTGTCCCCAACCAGCCTGAGGCTTCATAGAGGCTTTATAGGTTTGGACCGTGGAATCCCCTGCAAGATATACGGAAGGATGCTCACTTTGCGTTCGAGTCTCTTTTGGCGTAATAACCAGCGCGTTAATCTTCGGATCATTTCCCGAGAAATACAATTCCAGCTGACCATCGATGAGCGCAAGCTCAAATGTGGCCTCGACAAATTGTCCCGCTGTTTTGGCGGCAGGCTCCACCTTGACGATGGACTCGGCCTTTACCGTAATATCTGTACTTCCGGCTGTATCCCCTGCGATCAGGGAAAGCGTATAATCCGCAGGCGGCAGATTGACGACAAAGGATGATCCCTGAACACGAATGAAATCCGAACGAATAGCGTCATTTCCACCACGATCCTCTTCTTTCACCTTGGAAAGATCGGTAAATCCATAGCCTCGTTCAGGCGTGTATGCATCCTTGGCGGTGACCTGAGTGTAGCCCTCAGCTATGCTTCCCGGGCCAAAGTCAAAACGAAGAGGCCCCGCAAGCTGTTTATCAGCCAATGCCTGCCCCGGAACAAGTATGGTCGCAAACAACAAGCTGAACCCTGCGCATAATCCGATCATTTTACCCAACAACCTGTGACGCTTTCCCTTTTGTCTCAAGCGCAACCCTCACTTTTCAGGTTATTTGAATGACTCGTCATCGTCTATATGTGTAGTGCGTGTTGTGATACCCGCCAGCCTTTGGCAGCCTTGGTCCAACGCCCAGGATACCGCAATACCCACCGTGTACCGAATCAGATCGGCGGTCAGGAACCCTTTTCCCAACACCAGCCCGCCCAATGTCGTCGCACGGATACTGTTAATCCAGGGAGCCTGGTACATCTGACTGAACTCAATGGCGAAACAAAACAGCAAACTGCCCCACAGCGCCACAGACAACCGACGATCCACCCACAACATCCTCAGCCCAAAGTAAATCATGCACGCCCACAAGGCATCCCCAAAATGATTGGCAACGAATTCAGGCAACCAGGAGGAAAAGGTCCTGCTTCCCAAGCCCAACAGGATAGCGACCAGCACCGCAGCCAGATACACAGCTCGGGCCTTCCAGCGGGATTTCACACCTGTGTTCCGATTCGTCTTCCTGTCGACGTCGACGCTTTTACGAGTTCTTCCCATGCTAAATCACCTGACCTAACGTTGGAAAAGCTTCGCCAAGCTGCTGGGATCTCGTCGAGTATCCCCTTAGGTTAGCGCTTGCAAGAGTGCTGATATTCCTGCTGATGTCATATTGTATGCACACTAGCCTGTCTGTATTTTTCATGATCCAATTCATCATAAGGAGGCCTCCGAAATATCGTACAAACGTAGCTTTCTTGCGCTTTTGGCTCATAATATTGTATCCCCGTTCCACTTCTGATGCTAAAATTCAATGCCGCGCACCTTGGCAAAAATCATTTGGCTGGCCAGTGTGCCTTCTTCATCATACTCGACATTCCGCAAAATACCCTCCAGCGTAAAACCTGCCCGTTCTGCTACCTTGGCGCTGCGTGTATTTCTGGAATCACAACGAATCTCGAGCCGATTCGCCTCCAAATGCTGTATGGCAAAATCCGTGATACCGTGTACTGCCTCTGTTATCATGCCTTTTCCTGTGCAAGACGTTCTGAGCCAGTACCCGATTTCAAACTTGCGTGCAGCCCAGTCGATCCGGTGCAAGCCACTGCTGGCTACAAAAGCTCCCGATACCGTCTCAAATACGTACAACATCATGTCAGACCGGTCCAGAAATTGAAGTCTGGCTTGGCGTGAACGGATTTCAGATTCCTCTGGCGTAGGAAGATTTCTTGCAAAAGGCAACCAGGGACGCAATTCTTCCACACTCTCCCGTATGGCTTCATTGACCATCGCCCCATCACCCCACTGTGGAGCGCGAAGCGTCAACCGTTCTGTCTGGAATTGCTCCGGAAACGATAATAAAATGGGGCTGGTCTGATCCGTCTGCACCTTACTCATGATGCTCCCTCCTCCATTTTCCCCGAATAGCTGGCATGATCCAGCCAACCAATAATTTCGCGCAAACTGCCAATCCTGTAATTCGGCACAATGCCCGTTTCCTGCCACGGCATAAATCCCTCCAGCCAGATCGTATGCAAGCCTGCACTTTGGGCACCACGAATATCATTCGTCGGATGATCGCCTACATACCAGACGTTGCCTGGGTCTGTAATCTCCAGCTCATTTAACGCCAACTCGAATATGCGAGGATTAGGCTTCTCCACGCGGACGCCTCCCGAGACGATAATGGAATCAAAATAATCCTTCAGCATCACACGGTTGATCTTTGCTTGTTGTGTGCGGAGTGAGCCATTGGTGATGATACCAAGCTTCAAACCCCGCGACCGCAGCTCGGACAGCACTTCCTTGGCTCCATCCATCAGTACCGTAAACTTATGAAATTCACCATACCAAAAGCCCAGCATTTCCTGTACCGTCGTATCCGGATTTTTCAGTTCCAACTCTGCATGCAGCTCCGTATACAGCTCCCTTTTGTCACGGTATCCATCCTGATCCGCCAGGCGTATGTGCTCGACTATTGCTGCCCTGCTCGCCGGATCTTCCGCCACAATGAAGCGTTCCACAAAACGCTCCGTATATGCCGCAAACGCCTGTTTACGATGAATCAGCGTATTATCCAGATCAAAAATGATCGCTTCTATGGACATCACGAACTCCCTTCTTCCGGTTCGTTATACCGATGAGTTGGAAACAAATTGAACAACTCCGATCACCAAAAGCAAGAAAAATACAGACAAGAAAATGATAAGCATCGTTTTCAGTATTCTTCCGGAAGTCGACCTTCGTTCCAGATTTTCCTCGATCTGGGCCAGTCTGTCCTTGATGTCTTCCAAATCCTGTTCCACCTTCACTTCATTCTCCCCTTTCTTCGTTTTAACTTACTGCTTTCGACCTCAGCAATCTCCTGTATGGATAGACTCGAGGTCATGTTAACTCACCTCCATTTACTGGCAGGAACTGTTTGTATCATCGTGTTCCATCTAAAACTACCAACATGACTCAATTCTTTTCAAAAATGAGCATTTTGCAACAATCCCAAGAGCGATTTCAAATCAGCAATATAGATCGAAACGGTTTAATTCGTCTATCTATTGTACTTTCGAGCGTTGGGAATCGAATGATGCAAAATGCTGAAATATGTACTTCGTACTAGTGTAATCTAACAGGAAAAGAAATCCAAGACCCATCCGCAATGAGTTGCCGAATAAGCTTGGATTACATAAGTCCCTCTTGTGTCAGAAAATATGACTTCTATACCTGCTGTCCGTTCACCTGAATATCCACGGCTACCTGCTGCCCCAGCCATTCCCGCATACGATTCCACGAAAAACACTGCTCCATGTGAAATACACCATGAGGAAGCTCAGAACGGTATAGCGCCAGCGCTGCAAAGACTGCTGCCTTGGCGGTTAAATCGGATTGATGATGTCCCCTTAGTTGGCATTCGACTTTCGTTTCCTTGCCATGGAGGGTTCCTCGCGCGTCTACCTGGACCGCCACCGCATTCCCTCCCAGATGCAGCTTGCTAAAGCTGCGAACCATTGCGTTACGCACGGATTTCTGTCGGAGTAAACCCGATATCCCTGTTGTCCGAAGCCCTGCCAGAAGCCGGGTAGTTAACCGGGAATCGAAGCAAAGACGTGTGCTGACCGTAGGAATTCCGAGCGTACGTGGAAGTGTATGCTGATCGGAAAATGGGAAACGATACGCGCGGTGACGCCCCACTCCTGCGCCGAAGTCTGCCACTCGCCCGTCGCTAAAGCTTTTTCGAATCACCGGGCGACCCTGTTCCATAACCTCTAAATCGGTATGAATCTGGTCCACTGTCCATTCAATAGCAGCCTGACCATGTTCGTCTCCCAAGCCCAGCATCAGAGAAATGTTCAACTCATCCGTCTGATCCATAAGCTGCGTTGCTTGTAACGCCAACAGATTCGTCAGCCCCGGAGCCAATCCCACACTTAGCAGGGCAGTGGCCTGATAAGCACGTGCCTCCTGATGACACCGCTCCACCTGACTCAAGAAAGCTGCATTCGCGGTAATATCCATATAATGCACCCCATGCTGAAGGCAGGCACGTACCAAGTCTGTGTTTTCCTGATCCAGACACATGATAACGATCTTGGCCTGCTTTAAAATCGACGAGGCTATCGGCTCATGGATATTAAGCTGTAAAGGCAGTACCTTACCACCCGATTGCTTGCTAAATTCAGTGGCACGTTCCATGCTACGCCCTGCGGCAAACACCTTGCCGGGAAACATTTCACTTAGTTCCGTGCATAAAATTTTTCCAACATGACCGTATCCGCCAATGATGATAATGCTATCCTTTGTCATGAGTAGCTTCTCCCCCTTTAACTGCAAACCACCCATTCACTAAAAAAGCGCCAAAATACCGGGTGATATGGGTAAAGCCTGCATCTACCAACATTCCCTGTATTGCCGTATTGGACACCGGGTCTGACTCACGGCCAATGGAGGCAGCGAATCGCTCCCAATCCTCCAGGGGAATGCCCTGATCCAGCATATGACTTTTCCACGCCTGCATTTGAATGGAAAAGGCAGACTCCTGTGGATTTCCATTGATGGAGGCCAGGCAAAAAGGCGCGCCGGGTTTGAGACGAGCAGATATCTGTTGCAGCAATGCCCGTTTGCTCTCCAGGCTGTGAAGAAAATGAAGCACCAGCAGGCAGGTGGCAGCATCATAAATCGGCTCAGCGTGTGATGCTTCGGTCTGTTTTCCAGACTGCTCCTTAGGCTGTTCTTGGAATAGTTCTCCGGGCAGCTCTTCCAACGTGCCTGTGACAAATGATATTTTTGACCTTATGCCCGCTTGCGCCACACGCTGACGCGCCAAATCCAGCATGCGTTCAGATGGATCAACTGCCGCAAAAGACCATGCCGCATGTTGTCCTCCGAGTGTAATCAGCTCCTGACCGCCGCCAGCCCCGATAATCAGTACATTCGGATCCGTCGCCTCCGTGCGGATCTGAGCCTCAAGCTGTGCGGTTATCAAGCGGCACGTCATCTCATACAGATGAGCATATCCCGGTATTTTTAAAGCAATCGTGTCCGGGTACTTGCTTACATTCGGATCGTTCCAGCTCATAGGCTGGTTAGGAATTTTATGTTCAGCGCTTGTATGACGGCTGTTGCCTGTGTGATGAGCGTCCTTAGGATCGTTTGACTTACTACTGCTATATTCCATATATAGTTCCCTCCAAAATCGAACAGCTGGAAAAAGATGCGACAGGCCTTACATCTAGCCTTGATCTTCCCCTAGCATTCGTATATTGTTGATTTAATTGAGGATTTTGCAAAATCCCGAATTAAGAATCATTCTCAATTATAACGACTGTACGTATATTCACCATCCCATAGATGTGGGATTTACTTCGATACAATGTTGCGAAACTCCAGCTTTTCACGATGGGAGCAATGTATGAGCGCACAATATACACAATTTTCACAGCTAAAAGATGCTCGACAGCAAATCATTCGACTGGGAGAAAAAGCCCCTTCATCGCAAGCTTACAAACATACGCTAATCGACCGCTTACGTACTCAGGTTCCGTTCGATGCGGCGTGTTGTACATCAATAGATCCGCATTCGCTGCTTTCCACAGGGGCATTCACCGAATCAGGCGTGGATGGCATTCATTACAAGCTGTTAGAGTACGAATATCTGCGCAATGATGTGATGAAATACGACCAGTTGGTGCGGGAGGGGCAATCCATAGCGACCCTAAACGGAGCTACGGGAGGTCATCCGAATCGGAGCGCACGTTACAGGGATGTTTTGCAGCCTGCCGGATTCGGGGATGAATTACGTGTTCCGTTAATGTACAAAGGAACCTGCTGGGGATTTCTCACGTTGTTTCGCCTTCATACGGAGCCGGTATTTAGTGAGGAAGAGCAGCAGCTTCTTGAAGCCTTAGCACCGTCTATAGCCTACCATTTGCGTCAGGCCAGTGTGGGCTTATCTCCAGACTCCGCTATAATTATGGAAAATGATATGGAGCCAGGGGTTCTGGTGCTTTCTGGCAAGCTGGAGCCGATTTCCTCCAATCCAACGGCAGACCAGTGGCTTAAGTTGCTTCGGCAGCAGGAAGGCATCGACGAAAATAACCTTCCCGCACCCGTTCGGGCGGTATGCTTTCGCGCACTATCCACAGCCCTTCCGGGAGCTTTCACTACTTCCGCTTCACCAGCCAAACTATGTATACCCGCCGCAGACGCAGGAACCCGGTGGGTAACACTCAGGGCCACCCTTCTTCAAAGCGGGCAAAGTAAAGATGAAAAACAGCTTGCCGTATGGTTTGAGCCTGCTAAAGCAACTGAAATGCTGCCGCTCATGGCCGAGATGTTTGCATGGTCCGAGCGGGAAAGACAGCTTGTCCGGCTCATTGTTCAAGGCTTTTCGACCCGAGAGCTGGCAAGCGCACTTCATATCTCAGCCTACACAGTGCAGGATCATCTGAAAGCGATTTTCTTGAAAACAGGTGTAAGCAGCCGCCGTGAGCTGGTATGGAAGGTATATTCCAGATTCAACTAATTTCAACCCGCCTATTCCACCATAATACATGCCAAAGAGACAGATGACCCGATTAAGGATCATCTGTCTCTGCATGTTTGCTCTATTTGGACGCAAGAGTCTTATTGCTTCGAAGAGGTTTTCGTATCATCGTAGGACACAGGTGAAGGCTTCGCAATCCATTCGTCAGCCTCCGGCTCGATATCCACGCCGTTTTCCAGCTTGTTTTTCTCCATCAAGGAATCTCCGTCCTCGTTCTTCTTGTTGCGGATTTTCGCTTCGTCTTGAGTGTGGTCGCTCATGTTGATTCCTCCTTTTTGACTTCATCTGATTGATGTACCTTACTCAACATTCCCCATTGCCGTCCTGTGCAAACCTCTACACGACCAGATGCCCTTTTTTCTCCGCCGGACCAATGGTCGCCTCTATCCCGGCATTAAACTCCAGAAAGTCGCTTTCTACTCCATCGCTGAAAATGACTCCATGTTCCGGCATCTGCGAAGCAATCCGCAGCGGTTTTTCAGCTTCCACCTGACCAAATACAAGATCCGCAGCAGTCGTCCGACTGGGAAATGGTTCTCTCACCGTAAAATATAGCGATGGCGAACTCCATGTTGCGCGGTTGTCATGACTATAGTCATCGTCACTGCCATGGTCGCGCCCGTTGCTTCTCCGGCCTCGTTGCTGTCCTTCTGCTGCTGCTTCTTGATGGAAGACGGCGCCCGTCACCAGATGATCTGGAGTCAGCGAAATCGGGCGCTGCGTAGCGCTGCCGACAATCCCTGCCGCCCCGGCAAGCACGCTGGTCAACCAGCCTGTCGCGCCCAGCCCCGTTGAAACGATAATGCCGCTGGAGGATTGCTGCTCTACCTGATCCTCCAGCCTCAGCTCATATCTCGCAGAAACATGGGTTTTGCGCCCGATGAACAAATCGTTCACAGCGTACAACGACTGACCGTCATTTAGCTGTGCCTTAGCCAGCGTAACCTCCTTGATCGGACGTCTGTGTACGAACACATCTGGCACAACCCAGCGCAAATCCGATACTGTAAATGGCAGCAATACTCCGTCCCAGCGCAATGGATCTGGATTCACACCGATCAACGGCTGCTCGGTCAAGTATTTTAACGTGTTGGCCACCAGCCCATCCTGACCCAGCACCACCACCGTATCCTGCTCACCAAAAATAAAGTTGGGCACATGCTCCCGCTCCACAATCTGAACCCTCCCCAAGGTCGTCAGTTCCGATGCTGCCGTTGCCACCGCTCTGCGGTAATTTTCATCCTCCAGCACATAATCACTGAAATCCGCACCTAGCCGTTCTATAAAAAACTGGGCCTGCTGCACCGTGTTATACCGGATAATCAGTTCCTCCAGACGTGTTTTTCGCTTCACCAAAATGATCCTGTGCTCTGTCATCCGGGTACTCATCGTGCTCTTCCTCCGGATCCTCTCGTTCCTTCCGATCCGCCTGTTCCCTTAGCGGACATCAGACCTTGCAACAAATCCGGTGTAATGTTTAGCTGACCGATTTTCCCTGCATTTTCTGCAAGCTCCTGGAATGCAATGGCGATCAGCTTATCCGGGCTCATATCCATGTTCGCCATAGCCTGAAGCACGTTCGGCTCGACATCCTGCAACGATTTCATGACTGCCGTCAGTTCATAAGCCTTGGCATCGGCTTCCGCCTTTTTATTCATTACGGTCAACTCAATCAGCTCACGCTTTTTCTCCTCCAAAGCCGTGTCAAAAAGCATTTGCTCCTCCTTCATCTCGCTTTGCTTCTGCTTCACTGAACGTTCGGCATCGAGCTGGGTTTCGCGGATTTGCTTCTTTTTCGTCTCCACTGCAATTTCGGTGTTCAGCTCATTCTCCTTCACACGCCGCTCCTGCTCAATGGAAGCATTCCGACGCTCATACAGGGCGTGATCCGCATTGCGAAGAATTTCCTCCCTTGCCTGCGCCTCCAGCGCTCTCATCGTTTCTTTATTCGGTAAAATCGCCAAAATCGACAGTCCCATCACCTCAATACCGAGCTTTTCGATTTCCGCGTGTTGAGCGATATCCTTCGCCATGCTTTGGGCCAAACGTTCACTGGATTGAACAGCCTCTTTGAGCGGAACACGCTCCAGATATTTTTTGGTCAGCACCTTTGCAATGTTAATCACCCGTTGGGCCAGCTTGCCCGGGTCATCCGAAATGTAGCGATTTGCTTTCAAGTCATACGTATAATTCAAAATCTGCGTCGATCTCCGATAATCCACAATCCGATAAGTCAGTTGCCCCTGCACCGTCACCGCCTGAAAATCGTGGGTCATTTCCTCAAATATGAACGGCACATCAATAGAGGAAACAGGAGCGACGACGACCGAGGTTGTTGGAGCGTAATAATAAAAGGATAATCCCACACCTTCCCGAACTACTTTCCCGTTCTTCACCTTCATCACATACTCACTGGGCTGAAATTTCACAAAATTAAATCCGAACATAGCCGCTTCCTCGCCTTCCTTATAGTTTTTATTATTTTGTTATTATCAATTTGTTATTAACAATAAAATAGCATACATTTTCAATAATATCAATATGACATTTATATATAAAAAAAGCTGCTTCCCCTCCGATACACTCGGTTAGAGGTAACAGCCTTATTGAAATCCTTATTTATCATCCACATTCCACTCTCTATAAAACTGCTCCAAAAACATCTCCATCCATTGATGCCGGACAGCCGCCAGTTCTTTAGCGTAAGCTGTATTCATTAAATCCTTGAGCTTTAACAACTTTTCGTAAAAATGGTATATGGCACTTTTTCCCGCAGCACGATAATCATACTGTGAAAAATCCTTTTCGGGGTGATGCATCATGCTGCCTTTGGAGCCTGCATACATAAAAGTCCTCGCGATGCCAATCGCTCCAAGTGCATCCAACCGATCTGCATCCTGCACAACCTGACCTTCCAGCGTATCCATAGGTGGATTTTGTCCACCATTATAGGACATCGTACCGATAATGGTCATCACATGCGTAATCACGCCCGGATCGCTTACATGCAGACGCAGCCAGTGCTCCACTTTGTCGAGTCCCGCTTGTTTGGAGTCGTTTAATTTTTCATCCGCTACATCATGCAGCAGCGCTGCCAGTTCACAAATAAACGTATCTGCGCCTTCTTTGGCAGCAATTTCGAGGGAGAGCTTTCTCACCCGGTCAATGTGCCACCAATCGTGACCGCTGTGGTCATGCTCCAACTGCTGCTGTACAAAAGGTTCTGCCTGTTGAATAATATCTGCCAAAATAGCTTCCTGTTGCTCCGTTCGTTTCTCCATAAGTCACCTTCTGCTCCACCCTTGTATTCCAAGGCGAGTTATTTTAATTTCTAACGCTTGTTCATTTACCTAATCATTTGCTTACTGCGGATCATAGAAAGCGCCTTACGGGCTGCCAGCTTTAATCGCCCGGTTGCTAGCTCATACCCATATGTCCCAAAAGGGTACACCGCTCCTTATCTTTCTACTCAAAATCTGCTATATAAGGCCGAAAAGGACAGGCTATCTCTATTTTATTCTATATGGTGTATGGCATCCAACCTTTGTGATGGAGTTAGTGACCGTACAAAAAAGAACTACCAATTCCACATCAACAGTGGTCTCGGAAGTTCTTTTGCGTTTTGCCTATCCTATCTCTATCCTATCAGACTTATTTACGTATCTTACTCCACGACACCAAGCTCGCGGTTTTTTTCCTTGAAACGGCTGTTGTGGGAAGATACATAGGCCACTTTATCTGCTGCGGGATCAATGTACAGCTTGGCGCTATTCAGCGCAAGGGCAGCATCCGTAAACGTACCCGCAATCAGATACAGCTTGCTTCCGTACTCGACAAAATCGCCTGCGCCGAAAACCCCTGGCAGATTCGTTTCCAGCTTCTCACTCACTCTGGCATGCCACTCACCCATATCCAGTCCCCAATCCCGAAGCGGGCCAAAATCCGATTTCAGACCATGGTTCACAATGATTGCATCGACGTTCAATACTTGTGTTTCACCCGTCTCTACATGACTGATCGTCACCTGTTCAATCGTCTCGCCATTATTACTATGCAATTGGCTCACCGCGTAAGGTGTGAGGACATGAACAGAAGACGCCTTCATGCGAACTATATTTTTCTCGTGACCGCCAAAATGCTCTCGACGATGGACTACTGTCACACTTGCGGCAATAGATTCCAGCTCATTCGCCCAATCCACAGCCGAGTCGCCTCCTCCGGAAATCAGGACATGCTTGCCTCGGAACGGCTCCAATTCTTGCACAGTATAATGCAAGTTTGTAACCTCATAGCGGTCAGCTCCTTCAATCTCCAGCTTGGCCATTTTGAGAATGCCATAGCCTACTGCCAGCACCACCGTACGTGTCCAATGCTGTTCCCCTGTCGCAGAGGTCAATAGGAAGGTTCCATCCTCTTGCCGATCCAAACCTGTGATCTGCTGTCCCAGCACAATCGTAGGCTCGAACGTCCGCGCCTGCTGCTCTAGCTGATCAATCAGCTTTTCACATAATATCGGCGTGACACCTCCAACATCCCAAATCATCTTCTCCGGGTAAATGCGCATCCGTCCGCCCAGCTCATGCTTGGCTTCGATCAGCTTGGTCTTCATATCTCTCATTCCGCTGTAAAATGCGGTATACATACCGGCAGGACCACCGCCGATTATCGTTACATCATATAATTCCAAGGACTCTTTCACTCTGCAACTCTCCCTACCTTAGCGTGATATGTCTGCTCCTATTATAATTGATAATAATTATCAATATCAATTAAGAATTAAAAACATATCCGCTTCGGGAGTTTTTGTGACCTTGGAACTACATTTTTATACGGTATATATGGCTGTTGTTTCTCTCATTTTTCTGAGGTATTCAGGAATTGCTGCACTATAGCACGTAACGCCTTCTCATTAAGTCCTGTCTGTACAAATTGAAAACGGTAATTTGCCAGTCTCTGTGCGCGGTCTATGATCTGCCCCAGATGATAAGCCGTATGCTCCACCACATGGTAAACATTGTACATATCTATCGCGCCTGTGTTGTCCAATGCTGCGCAGAAGGATGAAAAAGCCTCTTCCACCTCAACCATAAGCTGCACCTTGTCTTGTAGCGAAGGTGTGAAGCTATCCTCCATCCCTTGCTTATATGTAATCGTCGGATCTATGAGCTTAGCTGCGTTTCTACGCACATGCACCATGATATGATTGATAATACCACCTATACTGTTCGTTTCCCCTTCACCAACCTGCCACAGCACCTGTTCGTCCAAAACCTCGACGCAGGCCCGCAGCTTTACCAAGTATTGATCGTTCATTCTGTGCTTGGAGATGATTTTAAACTCATGTATGGAAGAATCCATATTATTCCTGCTCCTCTCATATGAATTTTTCAAAAAATGACTTCCCATCTATAATCCAATACCGCTCAGACGGAGACACCTCGTTCAAAAAGTTTTGATATTCCCCATTCCATCCCGCTGGAACATAATGCTCAAACGATGCTGGCTCTGGAAACAGCGAATAGAGAATTTTCTGGTCAAAATCAACATACAGCGCAGGGCAGAACTCTAACACCTCATCCTTATGCTCAATGGCATCAGCCAGCATACTGAGCAGTAAGGTTAGTTCATCAGCAGCTACTCTATATTCACAGATATGCCCCAAAAATGCTCCTGCCGTTGTTTCATCCAAAATGGGAATACCAAACCGTTCCTCCATTTCTGTATTCAGAAACCAATACTCTCTTTCGGTCACATACCAGTTCCATTGTCCTTCAAAAATGACACCCACAATGATGTTTTGCGCATATTCAGGCTGTAATTTCATAAGCTTTTCGCGCTACCCTCCTTCTTACTTTCTTGTTGTATACCACGACTTCGCAAAATCTTTATTTGGGATACTCGGTTCCGTTTAATGCCAATATAACAGATTCCAACGGCAGAATCGGACGTTATAGCAAGGTGTCTCCGAATAACCGTGGAGAATTCAGACCCATGTATGAGCAAGCGTATATGCGAAAATCCACTTACAGTTCTATCCAAAATCGATTCATACGATTTCCATCTTCATCAACGTAATCCTGATCCGGTGTTCCTCCGTTGCCAAGGATTGTTTTTTTGGAGGCGATATTATCGGAGTCGCATACGACCAAAGCTCTGGAAATCCCCAGCTCTTTTGCTTTTTCCAGTGCCAACGCAAGCATAGTAACAGCGTAGCTATTCCCCCGTGCGGAAGGACGGATACCGTAGCCGATATGCCCTCCGGTATTTAACAGCTTTTCGTTAAGCTCATGCCTGATGTTTACCACTCCGACGACCTGCTCAATTGCAGTCACAAGCCAATACGTTGAGGTTTTGACCCAGCCTTCCGACAGACCAATTCCATTTTCCTGATTGCTCAAAAACGTCAGCATACCTTCAAAATCATACGGTTCTGTAGAAATTACCCACGGTACCATAAGCTCCTGACTCTGTTTCCATTCCTCATAAAAAGAAAGATAAGCTTCCTTCCATACACTTTCCGGCTTTACCAAGCTCACTGTTTGCACGCCTATCACTTCCTCCTATTAAACTCGCAATTCTTCTTGCCTAGTGTTCATATATCTCAATATCCGTGAATTTACGGGCCCAATCTGTAAAAGATTGCTTGTCATCCCAAGTGACCTGCTTCATCGCTTTGGCACAGCCCCAATTTAAAATCTGCTGATGCAGCATATGCACCTGGAAGCGTTCTACAAATCCTTTTTTATCTTCCATCCCTTTCAAGTAAGCTGTAAGAAAACGTCTGGCCAGCTCTTCCTCTCCATTCTCCAGATACATTATGGTTATTTTCGGAAGGTCTGCAACCCCGTCACCAAAATAGGCTGTCGTAAAATCAAAAAGCCCACTGACTCTCCAACCACCATCGCCGTTTTTAACAAGGAAATTTTGCGGTTTAAAATCTCCCATTACAAATGTGTTGGTATCCAGTTGATCGAATGCTTGGCGTGAGCCTTCCAAAATACACTCTACCCATGCTATGTCCTGTGCAGAAATGTCTGAGTATTTTCGGGCATCCTCTAGCCAGTAACGGATACGTCCATATAACCACGCCCGATAAGAGACATCAAAAGGACGAATAGCCAGACTGATTGTATCCAGCTCTCCACTGTTCTCAACCTTCCAGCTATGAAGCTCCAGTAGTACAGTAGCCAGCATTTCAGCCATCTGTTGTTGACCAGGCGGTGTCAGTCTCGCTTGCAGCTCGGGCGTATGTATATGCTGACCGTCTAAACAAGGCATAACAGCATAGCTCCAGCCAAAAATATCCTCGGTTTCATCCACAAGATACGGTGCAGGCACAGGAATTTGGGTCCTTGTATGTAGCTGCTCCACTATAAACTGCTCTTCCACCCATTGCCCTTGAAAAAGCGGGTTGCCCTTCAATACAAATTGTCCAGCCGTCGAAGAAATATAGAGGGTTTGTCCCATGACGCCTTCTGCCGTTTTCCCCGAAGATCGCAGGCGACCCAGATTGAAACGATCCAGCATCCTCTGTAATTGATCATCTGCTACCTCCCCCAACCGGTTAGAGGAAAAATAAATGGTCGTCGTCATCTCTACACCCCATAGTTTTTGACCGTTGCTTCCAAAGTTTCATTCGTGTCCTGTATCCACACCTGGCTCACCTCAAAGGTTCCGGGAGCGAAAAACAATGGGAATCTCTGTTTAAACCAATCCTGCATCGGCAGATCGAGCGCTTCCTCCATATCCACCCATAGCAGTTCTCCTTCTGGAGGATTTTTTAGCAGCTCCCCTTCACTCGCAGTAGCCAAATAGTTAAATACCATGTATCTTAACCCTTTGCTAGGGTCACAAAATTCGTCAATTCCTTTAAATACAATTTCCGTTACGGTTAATCCTGTTTCTTCCTTCACTTCACGAATGGCCCCATTCACAATGCTCTCTGGAAATTCTACTTTCCCTCCTGGCGCGATGTAACCTGGAAAGCCCTTTTTATCCGGTCTGTTGAGGAGCAGTACCTTGGTTCCATCCTGAATCATGCACATGGTATATATTTTGTGTGTTACTTCCGTCGTCAATCCGATCATACCTTTCTTTATCCCTATTCTTTATAGTATAACTCCCTTTAGCCGCATATATTAGAGTCCTCGCTAGATGTTTTTCTTATAATAATAGTGCTTAAAGCCTCGGGGGGCATCATCAATGACGCCGATCACTTCGTACCCATACTTTTCATAAAAATCGGGTGCTTGAAAAGTAAATGTGTTGAGTTGTATAAAGGTACACCCTTTATCTTTGGCGATTTGTTCGATCTCACCAAGCAATTGTGAACCATAGCCCTTCCCTCTGTAGCTCTGATCTATCCACAAAATATCTACCTCCACCCAGTTCCAGCACAGCACACTTAAAAGACCACCGATCACCTGACCATCGTCGTTTTTGAGGGTAAGATTGATCTCCTCATATCGGGTTTGGATATCTTCAGGTATGTGTTTTGCGTTAAATTCAATCAGTTTGTTCCTGACAAATCGCGCTTCATCCTTACTGCTTCGACTCATTTGAGGTTCCAGCGTCATGGCATAAATCCTCCAATTTAAAATTAAAATTTATAATCGCTTGAAATAAGATTTTCACGTTAAGCTTCATCGTAGTTACTGTTTTATATTGTATAAATATTTCCATGTAAAGTCACCTTCTCATTTTTCTTATTACACCAAAAAGATCACAGTAATGATTCGAGAAAAATCTCGTCAATTACTGTGATCTCTTATCAACCTTGTAAGATCGCTTTATTTTTTCCAAAGAAGGCAGAATGATGAGACGAAACACCAGCCATATCTAAAGCGGTTGGTTCCAGATAGAGCTTAGCACTATTTACGGCTAATACGGCATCATTAAATGCTCCTGCAATTAAACGAACCTTACTGCCATAGGTGATAAAGTCTCCAGCCCCAAAGATTCCCGGAATGCTTGTACGCATTCGAGCATCAACAGAGACACCATAATCTTCCCTGTCTAGTCCCCATTTCAATACATCACCAAAATCACGATCAAATCCATGACTGACTACAACTTCATCTACTTCAACCTGCTCTATAGCACCGGTCTTGATATGCTTGAGAGACACGCTTTGAATAGAATCCCCCGTACCATATAAGCAATCTATCATGTACGGTGTCATGACCTTAGCGGATGCTTTCATTTGGGCTACAGGCAGTTCATGTGCAGTAAATTCATCTCGTCTATGAGCCACAATAACTTCTTTGGCCAGCTTTACCATTTCATTCGCCCAATCAACCGCAGAATCTCCGCCCCCTGAAATCAGAACTCGCTTATCTTTAAATCTGGACAAATCTGTAATCACGTAATGAAGGTTCGTCAATTCATACCGATTGGCCCCTTCAACATCCAGCTTTTGAACTTGTGTCATTCCTCTTCCAGCACATAATAATATAGTACGTGTGTAGTGGCATTCACCCGTTTTTGATGTCAGTACAAAGACATCATCATGACGTTCAAAATGTGCGATTTCCTGACCTAACACAATGGTGGGATCAAATGTTTTCGCTTGTCTCTCCAAAGCATCAATTAATCTTTCACATCGTATCGGACCTACTCCGCCCACATCCCAGACTAATTTCTCAGGATATGTACGCATAAATCCGCCTAGCTCCTGTTTAGCGTCAATTAATTTGGTACGCATCGCTCTCATTCCACTATAAAAAGCAGCATACATACCAGCAGGGCCGCCGCCAATAATGGTGATATCGTAAATATCCCGTTGCACTGTATTCATTTAAGGCACCAACTTTTCTACGATATAGTCAATAAGCAGACTTGATCCAATTGGACCTTCACCTTCAACGAAATCACTTGTTTTTAGTGGAAATACATGGTTATTTTTAACTGCGTCCATGTTCTTCCATAACGGACTTTCTTCCAAACTTTTCAGTGAATCTGCACTATTATAATTTTGTATCATTCTCTTCTCAAGGAAAACAAAATCCGGTTTGATTTCAGGTAAAATCTCTAGTGAAAATGGTGTAAACCAGTCTTTTGAGTCTTTAAATATTTCAGGGATTTTTAGCCCAAGTGTTTTATAAAAGAATTCACTGCTCTCGCCAGCTTGTGATCCTAAATAACGGTATTGTTTTGGGTCTACTCGAAGAATAAGCACCGTTTTATTCCCAATAGCTTGATGAATTTTTTCTCTCGCCCTTGTCGCCTTCTCACTAAATTCAGCTAATACCTTTTCGGATTCTATCTTCTTATCGAAGAGGTCTGCTAATTTGGGCATTGCGTCATACATGCCACTACCTGCCTGTAAAGCAATAGTTGGAGCAATCCTGGATACCTTTTCATATACTTGTGCATCCATCCCCTCTCCTTGTGTGATAATCAAATCCGGCGATAAATTAAGCAATTTTTCATAATTCATTTGATACTGTTGCTCTTGAATCATTTTAACTCCATGCTTTTCAAAATATGGCAGACGATAAGCCGGTTCTATTTCGGGAACAAATGAAACCATTTGTGGCGTAATTCCCATTTCAATTAAATACTCTGCATATTTGGAACTCATAACAAGCATATTTTTCGGATGAGATGGGATCGTCACATCTCCAAAAGCATCCTTCACGACTCTTG
Source organism: Paenibacillus sp. RC21 (assembly GCF_044907935.1). Classification (NCBI taxonomy): domain Bacteria; kingdom Bacillati; phylum Bacillota; class Bacilli; order Caryophanales; family Paenibacillaceae; genus Paenibacillus; species Paenibacillus sp. RC21. Next base: position 670,234 of record NZ_JBIYCS010000003.1, on the reverse strand, counting down.
TTCCACTGCTCTCCTGATTCTCTACGGAAGAAGCCGCTTCCTTCTGATTTGATGCATTGGAACACGCTGCTAATACGAAGGTAAAAGCTAACAGTACGGTTCCCAATCGTATCATCGCCCGTTTTGACATGATGGCCCTCTCTTCTATTGATAATAATTATCATTATCAAAGATTATCAAATAAGAAGATATCCTTCCATAGCTAACAGTGCGTATTGAAGTGGATTATTGTGCTCTATTATTTGGTGAATCCATTAAACTGCTCACGATTTGATCCATAATCATCGTATACCCGACAACTCCACTACCATCCACCCACAGACTCGTATCTATATAGAACACCCGATGATCTTTAACTGCTCTTACATTTTCCCACTGACTGCTCTCCATGAGTTTCTTCATATTTTCCTCTGCGCTGAAATTCTCCATCACACGTTTCTCCACAAATAGATAGTCAGGATTAGCCATAAGTAGTTGCTCAAGGGAACATGGATTAAACCATGCTTCTCCCGCCTTTAGCGGTTCTGGGAGTGATAGTCCTAACTTCTGATACAGCAATTGAGATACCTCGCTTGAATATCCCCCAAGATATCGATATCCAAAGGGTTCTACTCTTAGAACCATGACTGTAGCAGAGGATTCTACTATTCTTTTTAATTGTTTTCTTGCTGCTCTCACTACTTCTTCCATTTGAGCCTGGAGCTTTTCTGCTGCTGCCTTTTTATTAAATAAGGCTGCAAATTGATCAAGCAAAACATCCAAATTGATGGTAAGACCTGTGATAATGGGTGCGATTGTGCGCAATTTCTTCTTTATATCTTCCGTTAACAGATGTCCAATAATCAGCTCCGGCTTCTTTTGTTGAATTAAAGTTATATTCATATCGTATTGTGGTACTTCCAGCAATTCTACTTGATGTTTCTCAAATAATTGCCGTTGATGCTGTGGTAATAGCAGGGGGGTGACCATAACCGCATATGGTATGATGCCTAATTCAATTAAAACGTCAGCACAAAGCGGTGATATCGATAAAATTTTGCGTTGCTCCAAGGTTCGAACATAATTTCTTGGCGACACACCTGTAAAATGTTTGAAGCGGCGGCTAAAATAATGAGCATCCTCAAAACCTACTTTTTTAGCAATCTCTTGAGATTTCGCTGAAGTTAATAACAGCTCTTCTTGTGCGCGATAAATCCTGTATTTCGCTAGATACTCTAGAGGAGGTTGGCCACATAATTCACTAAATTTCCGAGAATAATGCCACTGACTTATGCCTGCCATCTGTGCTAATTGCTCACGTGTAATCACTTCATCGTAATGTTCTTGCATATAGGTGATTGAACGTATAATTCCATTTTCAGTGGTCTGCTGCTCAGTTGGCTGTTTATGATATAAATTCTTCAATAATCCATACAAAAGATGTTGATTCTCAACCATCATCTCACTAATTCCATCACAAACTTGTTCTTCACTCAAACGGTCACGTATACTCGCTAAAAAACCGCGGGTTAACTGCACTTTTTGATAGGCTTCCCCGGTAGGTACATGCCATTCAAATTTCATGATTTCTCGTTCTTGGTGGAAAGAATACGTATCAAACTGAATTTTCCAGCCAGCCAGATCAAGATTCCCACCCTCTAGAACCTCAATCAACGATCCCTTTTCGATTGCAATCAAATACCCAAATGCAACATGGACATGCTGCCCATTAATATTCCAAACCGCTTGCCCGTCTGTAATGAGAATCAGTGCATGGCTAAGAAAATAATGTATTTCTCCTACGGTAAGCCATTTATCAGTTAACGGCTGAGTTGACTCCCATTTCGCAATCCATGCGTTCTCATTTGGTTGTGCTTGTACTCGAGTCAATATTGTTAATCTCCTGTTCCTGCAAATATAAATGATTATGTCAACGATTTTAAGATGAATGCTCTTATTATTTAAAACAAATACGCCCATGCACGGAAGAATCCAACATGGGCTTTAGCTATTTTAACACAATCTTTTTTATAGATTCAACTAACAGCTCTATCAAACGAGCTACTTATGAGGCACTGACTGGAGTCAGCTTGCCGCCGCCAGACAAAGTAATGGTCTCCCCATTCAACCAGCTATTTGCACTCGCACTTGCATCATAATAGATGGTGTGTCCGTTATCCACGATGTTTGAGAGCTTAATGTCGCTGTCTGTCAAAGAGGTTAGATAGGAATCCGCTGTAACGACCCATTTGCTCGTTTTGTCCAAGGTTAAAGTAACCGATTTAGCTGTGTTTTCCGAATTTATAGAACCTTTCAGGGTTGTCTTGTTTTTCAGATTAGCTGTAATGGAACTGATTTTATCCGCAGTGATGCTGCCTGGCAATGTTTGGTTATCTGCGTTCAGTGTCACATTCGCCCCGTTTGAACCTGTGGTTCCCCACTTGTCAGCAGCAGCGTTCAGCAATACTTCTGTATTTCCTTTTAATTTGGCCCCTTTCAGGTTAACCACAGCTTCTGTATTGGTAGAATAGAAGATCGGACCCGCCTTAGCCGTCAATGTACCATCATTCATCGTAAAGACGCTGGTTCCGACCTCGGCATCGCCCGAAAAGCTTTGATACAGCATGACGCCACGATCTACATCTCCAGACAGGCTGGTGTTATTGACCGTAATGCTGTTTCTACCCTCAATGACAGCCGCTTCCGATCCGGTTGCTTTCAAATCCGAATTGGATACAGTAATCGTACCTGTCGAATAGATGCCTGGGGAACCTTTTCCTGTTGTTTTGCCCGTTGCTTTGGTCACATTAATCGTACCGTTACCCCGGTCTGTCGCAATAGCGGCGGAATGCTCACCAGCCGTTTGGATTTTGATATTCGTTGCATGAACCGTTCCCTTCAAGGTAGCATCCAGTCCACGCGAGGAGTCGGCGCTGGTTTGAATGGTAACATCTTTTACATTAATGGTAGAGCCTTCTCCTGTTGCAAACACCGCATTGGCTCCGTTGGCATCCGTTTTAATAGTGGAATCCGACAACTGAATGGTGCTGGCAGAAGCAGCTAAAACCCCGGCGTTCAGGCCGTAAAAGTTACTGTAATCGTCCGATGAGGTAGCGCCTTTTTTAGTCAGAGTGGATTTGGAAAGTGTTAATTTTCCACTGTCCGTTACTTTGACAATCGACTGATCTGCCTGATCCGCAGCAATCGTCTGCTTGGACAGGGTTACACTTTTACTGCTTTGTGTGTATTTTGCTGTTCCGTTATCTGTATAGCTGTCCGAGCCTTCACCTGGTTGTCCGCTGGGTGGCTCGCCATCCGGAGGCGTTCCTTCCGGTGGGGCTTCTACGGTTGCGCTAGTACCTGTGGTACTGGTGTCTGTGGAAGTTACTGTAGCGGGATCCTCTTGAGTGGCTGTTACAGATGATGAAGTAGAAGTAGCGGTCGTCCCGTCCGTCGATGAGCTGGCATAAGCATACGATGCAGTAATGGAAGCCAGCAGTACAGCCGTAGCGATTACATTCAATTTCTTTTTCATAAAATCCATCCCTTTTCATAGAGTATTTTTTGGTGAAGCCTGTATGCATAGACTTGATGGTTCTACAAGGTGTCAGGGAGCTTATAAGGAGTGAATTGCTTGTCCTTATCGGCTACAAACTCATTTTAGAACACTAGATTGAAAATAAAATGAGTGCTTACTGAAGGTTTGCTGAATGCTAAAAAAACAGGCCCCCCGGTGAGGCGGAGAGCCTGCTAACTGCTGTCTTCTGTTGTCTATTGTCTGCCGTAAAATGAGAAGAGAAAGTTTGATTAGATTGAAATATCCAATGACTTCCCAACACCGGTAATGTCGCTACTGTTAGCAGTGTTGACACGAGTGGTTTCCGTGTTGCTTGGTAGAGCTGGCTGTTGCGCTTTTGGAGTTGACGTGCCGGTGGATTGAGAGCTCTGCTGGGCAATTTGCGCTTCAATTTGTTTAATTTGCTGCTGAAGCTGCTTCATTTTTGTTTCTATTGTGTCTTTATTATCCTTACTTTGCTGTACCTTGTTGTACTCCGCTTCAAGTTGAGCTTTTTGCTTTTCCAGACTAGCTGTATCATTGGTACTCGATGAAGATGAGGTGCTTGCAATAGATATAGAACTGCTGGATGTCGATGAAATGTTCATAAAAGATTCCGCCTTTATAATAGTATGTGTTTACAGTTGTGGGCTAACTATACTCTAAGTAATGGTATTGCAAAGTATGACTATGAAGATGATGAAACAGATTGTTCAAAAACTTTAGCGATTTTATCAAATAAAGCCGATATTTCCTCATCTGTCGCATTCGATTCGTCCGTACTGCCCCATGCGTTTTTTAATGCAGACAACAGATCCGTTGCTTGATCATCCTCTGAAGACGTCGAGCCGGACACCAGACTGGAACTCAAAATACTTTGCAAGTCACTCAGGAGAGATCTTTTTTCATCTACGGTAAGTTCCTTGTCAGATGTAGTGCTGTTGTCCTCTTGGTTGGAGGTCTCTTGGATATTCCATGCGAACGGAGGCATAATTCCACCCATCGCTTGCATCATAGGAGGTAGACCGCTGCTATTGACTTCCGACTGGAATGAGTCATCTTTGGGCGGCGGTGCAGGCCGATTATTCTGGATCGTTTCTGCTACTTTATCGAATAGATCCGATACTTCCTCATCCGTTATCGTCGAAATATCCCGATTGGATAATAACTCGGTAACCGAAGCCAGCGGGTTCTTGGTGTTGCTTCTAGTAGGTTCATCTGTTTCAGATAAGGCGCTTGAGGAGGTCAGGTAGCTTTGCAGCTCGGATAATAACGTTTTCTGTTGATCCGTAGTCAACGTAAGCTTATCCTGGTCGTATTTGTAATCATAACTGTAATTTTCCGTAGGAAGCGAGGTTTGCATTCCACCCGCATATTCCATAAATTCCGTGCTCAATTCGAGTGAATCACTCGATTTCTTGTGTGTGGTGTTACCTGTGTTATTTAATCCAGTCTCGTTGGACTTCACCGTATTCGAGGTATCATAGGAAGTCGTGATCAGATGCCTGTTAATGGATAGTGACAAAGTAGATCCCCTCTCAGTGTACATCATTTTTTTAGTTGCCCCCCCCTCTTTCATCGGTAGCGAAACTGAATGCAACCTGAAGATACGCTGAATGATAACTGAATAATTTCCCCACTGCTTCCTAGACTATAGTCAAGGAAAATCCCCGTCTCAGGACGGGGATATGAACCCTACTCCAGACAGGAGCAAGCAAAGGTATAATTTGTTACTCTTAGCAGAGAATAAACGAACGTATTCAGAAAATCGAAAGTAGGGGAACGGTTCATGATCCGTATTAGTCATTTGGTTCAAGAGAGATTTCTATTCTTATTTAAATTTTTGCATTCGCCAGCCTATGTGGGTAGTGTAACACCAAGCTCCAGATTTCTAGCTAAAAAAATGATCGAATCCATTCCATGGAGTGAAATTCATAGTGTTGCCGAGCTTGGTGCTGGTACCGGGGCAATCACTCAATACATTCCATCTGCTGCAAGGGAACAAACCAAGGTACTGCTTTTTGAGAAGGATCAGACAATGCGACGAGATTTAAAAAAGAGATTTCCAAATTATCTTTGTTACTCCGACTCCCTTGAGCTTCAACGTGCTATGCAAAATGCCGAAATTGAACAGCTTGACTGCATTATAAGCGGGCTGCCATTTTTTAATTTCCCCCAAGCGATGCGAGATCAAATTGTAGAACAGATTCACCTATCGCTCAAGGATCAGGGAATGTTTGTCGCCTTTCAATATTCCAAGCAAATGAAACAGCAATTAGAGGAATGGTTTGATATTGAGGAAATCAAGTTTGTGCCTATGAACATTCCACCTGCGTTCGTCTATGTATGCCGGAAGAAAGCATGATTAGGGGGAGTGATTATGGACGTTGAACATTTAATTTCCATCATCGAACAGTATGGCTATGCGGCATTATTTTTTTCCCTATGGCTCGGGATCGTTGGGCTACCCATTCCAGACGAAGTGATTGTGATGACTGGCGGGGCTGTAACCAGCATGGGAATACTTCAACCGTTACTCGCCTTTTTCATCGTATATCTAGGGGTTATATCGGGCTTGTCCTTAGGCTACGTATTGGGAAGATTCTTGGGCACAACCGTTCTGGATCGTTTACGACGAAAAAAGAAAATGGACAAGTACATTACATTTTCGGAAAATTTGGTACATAAGTATGGCAATTTCACCATTTGCATTAGTTATTTCCTGCCGATTGTCCGTCACATCATCCCTTATATTGTCGGAATCAATAAAATGAGCTTCAAGCGTTATGCTCTGTTCTCTTACTCAACAGGCTTGATCTGGACGCTAATCTTCTTTTTACTCGGACATTTCTTCGGCGATCATGTACAAACAGCAGGAGAACTCATACATCGTTATGGCTTACAGATCGCATTGCTTCTCATGGTACTGGCCATACTATTTTTTATAATGAAATATGTTTGGGGGAAGAGAACAACTGAGGAGTAAAGGTTGCTCATGTTCGGCATTCTGGCTTTACTTACCTACATGAAAAAGAAATAGACCGCCCTGACTAAGGAAAACGGTCTATTTCCGACCTTATCTTACGCGGCCGACTGCTCTTTATGCAGTTGTTGTATGCTGAAGCCGTGTTAGCGCACGGCTCCTTACTTATTCTTACCTCATTATAACCGATTTTATAACGTAATTACAGCTATAAAGTCAAATCATAATAATAAAATTCCGGCCAAACTTCTCCTCAAGGATCACTTGGAGAGTTGCGTTGTGGACGCTGTACACCACGGAAATCAAGAAAAGGTACTGTCCGATCTAAATAAAGCGATAATTACATTCGATAGGAAGTGGTTGCTTTGGCAAATGATCTAACGATAAATGACACCACTAACCGGGTGGTGTCATCTACGCTGGTACTACCCCAAGTAGATGACTGCAATTTTTCCTGGCGTCAGCTCGCATGGTTGCCTTGACAAACGGATCAGTGATCCATTATAATTGGATCACTGATCCGAATACAGTAATCGGTGACTGGATCAGTGAAATCCATAAGATACAGCAATCTGTGCAAATGGGCCAGAGATGCTGTCCAACACAACGAAAGGGTGAAAATTCATGGGAAAGCTTGAAGGTAAGGTTGCAGTCATCACGGGGGGCGCTACCGGCATCGGTCGCGCCGCAGCAAAGCGATTCATCGAGGAGGGCGCCTTCGTCTTCATCTTCGGCCGCAGGCAGGAAGCGCTCGACGCCGCTGTGGCCGACCTTGGGCCCAATGCCCGCGCGGTGAAGGGCTCGGTCTCCGATCTGGCCGACCTCGACCGACTCTACGCGGCGGTGAAGTCCGAGCGCGGAACTCTCGACATCGTCTTCGCCAATGCCGGGGCGGGAAGCCAGCTTCCGCTCGGCGAGATCACCGCTGAGCACATTGACGAAATCTTCGACACCAATGTGAAGGGTTCGATCTTCACGGTCCAGAAGGCGCTACCGCTGATGGGCCAGGGCGGTTCGATCATCCTAACGGGATCGAGCGCTGGCACCACGGGCGCCCCGGCAATGAGCGCCTACAGCGCGAGTAAGGCGGCAGTGCGCAACCTCGCGCGGACCTGGGCGGAGGACCTGAAGGGCACCGGCATCCGGGTAAACGTGCTGTCGCCCGGAGCGACGGCAACCGAGCTCGCGAAGGAATCGCTAGGCGAGGAGGGCCAAAAAGTCTTCGCTTCGATGACTCCGCTCCAGCGCATGGCTGATCCGGCGGAGATTGGGGCGGTGGCCGCCTTTCTCGCATCATCGGACAGCAGCTTCATGACCGCCAGCGAGGTCGCCGTCGACGGCGGTCTAGCGCAAATCTGACACGCTACGCCCGGCCGGTCACTCCATTCGATATTCGGAGCCCGTAGGGCGTGGTAAACCAAAGGAGAAGAATATATGAGCTACGCAATTATTGGCTTCGGCAAGATCGGCCAGGCTCTTGCTAAGGCGTTTGCCCGAAGCGGCATCGAAGTATCCGTTGCAACCACTCGCGACCCGGAAAGCTTTGCATCCGCTGCGGCCGCGATCGGACCAGAGATCATTCCCAAAAAATTGGCGGACGCCGTCAAGGCGGACATCATCTTTTTGGCTGTCCGTTTCGAGTCGCACCCGGATGTCGCGAAGGCGCTCCCCACCTGGCAGGGGAAGACCATCGTCGATGTGACCAATGCCTACGGTGTGCCCCCTGAGGAACTGGGAGGACAGCCTTCTTCCAAGTTCGTCGCGCAGGCCTTCACTGGTGGACGATTGGTCAAGGGCTTCAACCATTTGGTGGCTGCCGTCCTTGACCAAGATCCGGCCGTTCATGGTGGCAGGAGAGTCGTGTTCCTGGCGAGCGACGATGACGGCGCAGCAGCGGAGATTGGTGCGCTTGCGGAAAATCTCGGTTTCGCGCCGATCAAACTTGGCGGGCTTTCGGAAGGCGGACTGCTTGTGCAGGCGCGAGGAAATAGCTGGGGTCAACTGATCTTTAAGGATTTGGTCAAGCTCGACTGATGAATCGTGATCGCAAATTCCGATGCAATCCTGCCTCGTGGACAAAGGGCAGCCACAGTTTGATTGAAGCGAGGGCGACGCCGGTAGACAGACGCTTGCCGATCATCTGGCGTGTGCGCGCTTGTGGGTCTGTCTGACGTCCTACTCGGGGAGCTGACGGGCCATGGCACTCCTGCTTGCGCACCTGATCGGGCGTGAGGGTCGGGCTAAGGCGCTGCGCAGCTCACGCCTGGACGGTTTGAACGCCGAGACGATGAAGCTTCGGTCGTGGCCTGCACCCGTCGCGCTTGCAGCTGGCTCGATGGTATGAAATCAAAAAATTCAAGTAGATCGTAGAATCGACGAAAAACCGCAACATACCTAGACCACCTATTACCAACGCATCTACTCCCAATACTGTTGGTGCATCTTTCGGGGTTTTTAAAACAAATTTACCTGCATCCGACTGGAACACCATCCGTGAACAAGTGCGAAATGATGTAATTGGACAAAAGTTGAAAGGCTATGACGACCAAGGAAGAAATGATGGAGATACTGACGAGGAAGATTGAATTTGATATAATGATAATGCAGCACATTGGAGTTGATATTGGATCATGGCTGGCTCCTTAGGGATTCGGCCTGCCCTCGATTCATAATAAAAGCCTGGCTTCTGGTTTACCACATGCTAGCCTTCGGTATTCTTAAGGGATAATGTTACGTAAGCAATACTAACGTTTCAATTTCTTGGCTGGGAAGAAATGAGAGATCACTGATCAATACCGATTAGAAGAACAGTTAAGATCCATTCTCTTTGATACTGAAAGACATATTAGCTTTCGATGGAATGTCCCAAAAACAAATCTTTTTGTGGTTTTTACAGATCAAGTTATAACTAGGCGTATGCCGAGAAAAGTCGCGTACCGGGAACGCAGGGAAAATCAACGCCTGATCGTGACAGTAAGCTTTCGCTATTTGAGTGGGGTGAAAACATGATGCGAGCCGACGCCAGAAAAAATTACAGTCATCTACTTGCAGTCGCGCGTGACGTCGTCGCCGAGCATGGTGTCGATGCGTCCATGCGAGATATCGCCCGCCGGGCCGACGTCGGGTTGGCCACATTGCTTCGTCATTTCCCGACGCGGGAAGCCTTGTTCGAAGCGTTGCTGCGTACGAATCTGGAGGCACTGACGCAGAAGGCAGGCGAACTCGAAACGTCGAATCCACCTGACGAAGCGCTCGTGTCCTGGGTTCGCGAACAGGTGGCTTTCGTCCAAAGCTATAGCGGCGTTGTCGCCTTGATGGCGAGCGCCCACGCGGACCCGGACTCCGCGCTTTACGCTACATGCGCAGCGGTGCACTCAGCGGGCGAGCGACTATTGCTCCGAGCTCAGACCGAGGGAACGGCGCGCGCCGATATGAATGGGGACGACTTGTTCGCCCTGATATCGGCGCTCGGCTGGCTTGTCGGCCAACCTTCATTCGCGCCACGGACCGATCATCTCTTCAATGTTATCACGAGCGCCATCTATGCTACCGGAAAATAGCACCCTCCCTGGAGGCCTTAGAGTCTTTCATTGTCGAAATGAAAAGCAAATTTAAACCTGAATAATGTCCTGCAGTTGGGGGCATGCCTCCTTCAGATCGATGCATAAATAAAATCCCGCCAGTACTGGCGGGATTTTATTTTGCTAGGACGAAGCGCCATATTATTATAGCTGAATTGAATCTTTACTTGCGTAATTTTCGGTTGCGTCTGCGATACTTTGTGTTTCGCTTTAAACTTCTTCTTGATTGCATGTTTAAATCGGGTGGACACAGAGGCAGCTGCAGGCGAATTCAACCGTTTCTTTCGCACCCTGGAAACCCTTGGACCAAGGAATCCCCTTTCCCCATTCGACTACGTGATTCACCATCTCCATCCATTGTTGTTGCATTTGTATTCCTCCTCATTATGATTTTGTTACAATATTCTTTTGTCAAAATCTTTAAAGACTCCTAACAGAGATGCGAGAATTTTAAATTTTTTGATGAATCATATCGTATCCTTCCTTATAAGCACCTCCGATTCTGTATATTCCAGGATTCCATCGCTACTGTGTCTAACCATTCAGGAGCCTGTTTTTCCCGTTATCTAAATAAAGTGAAAAGTTCAAATTTTATTCCAAAAATCTCAAAAAATATGAGTACCGCAAAAAATTAGGCAGAACTGGCTAACGTGTTACGCGGGGAGCTCGCAGGCTTGGAGGCTTGATCGAGTCATTTTATGCCCATCGAGCGAACCGGTTGGATTATTTAGCTGCCTCTCGATTCGTCCAAGGCAGGTACGTGCACCTTCCCGGGTTAACCATTGCCCCACCAGGGACAATAGTTGCTACAGGGTCTAAATTTTTTCTGGGAGGGATAAGTCCGGCAATCGTTTCGTTGTCTTTTCAAAAAGAAAAGGCCCTCTTCAATTCGAAGAGGGCCTCTTACCAGTATCAAAACGTTTCGTTTATTATCCATTCCTTGCTTACATTAATCTATCAGCATTGGAGTACCTTCTATTGGTTTAATTAGTATTATCGATCAGCTGCTTGGCTGCATCTACCGTGGGAAGCTCAATAGAGCGTTTCGTACCAAAGTCTACCCTATAGCCATCCTCCATTCCATACTGGAAAATAGAGTAGCCCTTATGCTCCTCGATCTTCGTATAGGGATCCGGAGTAGCCAGGGAAAAGGAACGTAGCATCAGCAATTTTATCACCGCTGGCCAATTCCACGTCGGCCGTCCCGAGTTGAGACACTTCTTAAATGTTCCCCAGAAATTCAGACTCATCGGTAATTTCGCCTACTTCAGATAAAACGACTTTATCCTTTGGGGGATACTGCTGCAGTAGTTAATACGCGTTGTAGGGGTTTACGTGATATGCATTTATCTAGGGATGGGAATCGCTGGCGTATGGCTTTCGGTTGCTATTGACTTACTCATGCGTGCCGTTTTCTTGCTGTTGCGTTTCAAACGAATATTTCGGCCCCCCCCTTGGATCAAACAATCACGGTTCGTGATTCATGATTTAACTTGGGATTCCTCAAATTTAACATTTTTATCCAAATGCTTGCGGGTGGTGTCAGCTACGCTGGTACTACCCCTAATCTTCATTTACAAATAAATCATTCAATATCCATGATCTTTCCATCGAGATAGAAGAAAACGAAGGATATAATTGTGTGAATCCAATCAATTTATCTTCTTCTGCATCCTTTATGATAAAGATGACAGATTCCATTGCGACAAAACGCTCGCGCTCCCTCGATATCCGATTCAGTTTATAAAATATTCGGTATTAATCAAACAATTCTGCGATTTTATCCAGCTTTTCAATGGTAGCTTGTCTGACAAAAAATCTGTTTATATGGAATAATTTTCCTTTTTTTAAGTCTGTCTAAGAATGTTCACAAAATGTTCGATATTTTCCTATTGATTTGATGTCACTATGATGTCACCTTTCGGTATACCAGATCACTCTGTAATGATACAATATTTACATGATATTTTTTAATAGCGTGTTAAAAATATTTTTCATCCCGAAGGTTTGCAAGTCATGTCTAATTCTTTAGAGATATTAATTGAACCCATCATCAGAAACCGATTAGAAAAATTGTATAGCATGCTTTCCAAAAAACACACCAGAATGCAATCAATTTTCTATGGAATGTAACCAATACTTCCAGCAAATTCGTGAATCCGTTCCTGAACATCTCGAACACACACTATTCTTATATGAAGATGCTCAAATCTCTCTTCAATCTATTTTAGAGAACCAAATATATTTACAAGGATTTAAAGACGCCATACAATTTTTAGATGAATTACGCGTATCTTATACCAACTAATAATTATAATCTAAACCTATTTATCTCAAATAGAAAACAAACACCTAGAAACAGACGTTTTCATTTTTGTCCTTTTTAGCAAGACTATCCATATGATATACTATGAACTAACAACAGAATGGCTTAGATGGGCGGTCGGCTAGTCTCCTGCAAAGGAGGTGATGCCTGTGGAGGTTAAAGATACGCTGATGTTGATGATTCAATTTGCAACGTTGGTGATCTTGATTATTTCCTTCAACAAAAAGAAATAGACCGCCCTCTGGAAAAGGAATGCGGTCATATTTCGATGACTAAAACTTTTTGAACAGCCACCGCCCTTATAAGCGGCTGTTGTCAAAGAGTGAGGATGTTGGTAGCATCCTTACTCTTTTTTAGTATATACCTTTTGGCTATAGTTTATCACAGGAAAAACCATATTGCCAATATGGAAAATCCTTTATTCAGGCACCCAACGGTAGGATTTCCCACCTAATATTCTCTATTCAAATATCAGATGACAGCATTTCATCCCAAGTTATTTTTTCAATTTAAGCAGCTTAACCAGCTTGTCATGAATTGCAGTATTCGGGTAATTTCCGCTAAATTGGGAGGCGCCGGGTCCCATCGCAGTCAGTGCCACATCTACTGCGGTATGCCCTTTTGTCGTCCAATCGATATAAAACGTTTCGTTCGTGCCTTGTATGGTGAATGGACCATCTTCATTCGTGGTGCCGTCGTCGGCTTCGTCTTTCGCATCCTTGCCTTCAATGGCCAAACCACCCGTTTCGTGGTCAGCTGTAACCAGAACCAATGTATCTGGATGCGCTTTGGCATAATCTTTGGCTACTTTAACGGCCTTGTCGAGCTGCTGCCCAGCCTTGATCGTTAATGCGCCTTCATTGTCATGCGCCATCTCATCCGTTCCTTCTTCCTCTACCATCAGGAAAAAGCCTTTTTGGTTTTTGGAAAGAACATCAATCGCTTTCGTCGTCATATCAGGCAAAGAAACGGTTGGGTTATAAGAGTTCCCCAGCTTATTATGAGCTTGGAACATCTCTTCATTGGCGAACAAGCCGAGCAGTTTAGAGCCTTTGGCTGCTTTCATTTCCGCCTGATCTGTCACATAGCTATAGCCCAATTTCTTGGCCTGCTCCACTAAATTTCCTTGAGTTCCCTTACTAGCTTCCTCAGGATCTTCTGCCAGCGCATCTGGATGTTTACCTGCTGTACCCGCAGGATACCAAAAATCCTCACCACCACCCAGAATAACATCCAGCTCGCTATTTTCCAGATACTGCTTAGCAATTTCGCTTTGCGCAGAGCGCTTTTCGACATGCGCACCAAAGGCTGCCCCCGTTGCGTCCGTCACCTGACTTGTCGTTACGACACCTGTGGACATACCTGCCTTTTTCGCCAGCTCCATGATCGTTGTGACGGGCTTTTTATTCAGATCCATCCCGATAGCACCGTTATATGTTTTTACACCTGTTGCAATGGCAGTTGCGGCGGCGGCGGAATCTGTAACCAGGTTGTCCCCTGAGCTTGTGCTAACCAGCCCCGTTACAGGCATGTTATCCATTTCAAGCAATCCCGACTTCCCGACTGTTGCAAGACGAACCGCATTGCGGCTTGCTTCTCCCATGCCATCGCCGATAAAGAGAATGACATTTTTAGGAGCATCGACTTTTACTGAGGTAGACTTCTGTGCTTTGGATACTTGTGCTGTAGTGGACTTTGTATTAGATGAGGCTGCAAAAGTGGTAGGGATGTCAGATGATAACAATGGTGCACCCAAAACCGTAATAGCGCCTAAAGCAAGAATACTCTTTTTCATTGAACGCTTCTTCACAAGGTCACACTCCAGTAGATTTAATATAAATATATGATGAAATAATCATATATTTGAATTGTAAAGCGTCATCAAGCAAAAGATCACATAGATGTAAAAAAACAAAACCCGGCCTCAGATAGCTTCGCTTCTATCCAGGTCCGGGTTAAAATCTTATAGGATCATCTCATAATAATTTCAATATGCTTGTAAAAAGCGTTGATAACCGGGATATCCGGAGGACTAATTTCATCAGGAAGTTGGTCGAGATCAAAAAATCTTAATTCCTTGACTTCATTTGGATCTTCCTTTAGCTCTCCGGTGTATTCGGTACAAATATAGGCTGTAACGACATTGTATACTTCGTCCCCATGTGGATATTTGTAATATAATTGCGGCCCGGAAAACACATCCAATAAGGTAAGGCTACCCGCCTTCAGTCCTGTTTCCTCGGCTAATTCTCTTACCGCGACCTCTTCCATAGATTCTCCCGGTTCCAATGACCCGCCTGGCAATCCCCATAATCCATTATCTGTTCTAAGTCCCAGCAATAATTGGTTATTATTAAGTAATAGCACACAAGCGCCTGCCATGATTAAGGGTCTGGTACCTACCACTTTTCTTAAGTCCATAATATAGCCCAATCTGATCACTCTTTTCATTCGTCAAAAGAAGGCACCGACTCTTGTGTTGTCAAGAACGATGCCTTCTGATGTTTAGATGTCATTTGTACCTTTTTCCTCTTAAATCGCTGCAATTTCCTTGCCAATTGGCATGGTGTAGTACAGTGGCTTTTGCTGTTCGTTTTGCTGGTAGACTACGAGTAGCAACGTTCGGCCTTCAGCGGTCAAAGGGCTGCCACCACTCAGGATATGATCCAGCCGGAACGGCAGAACATCCAGCACAGCGTGCTTTTGCAGTTCCTTTTCACCCAGCTTCAAGGAAGCGAAAGACGGAATCACCTCGCGGTATGGCTGCGGCTGCGAACTGTCCGAAACAGAATGGCCATCTGTAGCATGAGAAGCAGGTGCAGCAGTTTGCGTCGCATCTGCCACAAAGTCTGCAACCACAGGTGACAACAGCGCATCCGGGTGCTGGAGAGCCATTTTCATATAGCTGGACCAATCGTCCTTCTCCAAGGCGTGTTCCCACCAGATTTTACGCGGCTTGTATTTATGGTTCAGGAAATAGTCGAGCTTCATCAGCCCAAGCACCATATCCATTCGCTTCGTTCCGCGTGATTCAAGAAAGGACTGGAGACGCGTGAACAGGTCTTCGAGCTGGTGACCGATTTTTTGCCAGCCCTGTCCCTCCCAATAGTCTCCGAACTCCTGAAAGAAATCAAAGGCCGACGCAAATTCGCGCTCGATCAGATAGTTCACCGTATGATCCATACGATGGGAGTTCCAGTATTTCTCCAGCACATCTTCCAAACGTTTAAGCCGAACGATATCGGCAAAGGAAAGGACGTCATTGCTCAGCATTTCATAAGGCGCAACATCCATGTACGTATAGTTGTACTTGTCTGCGTCGATACGCAGTCCAGTGCCGCGCAGCATTTTGAGGAAGCCGAGCTGAAGCTCTTCCGGGCCGAGCGCAAAAACGTCATTAAACGTTTTACGGAACGTGTTGTAATCCTCCAAAGGCAGACCGGCGATTAAATCGAGATGCTGGTCGATCTTGCCGCTTTGCTTGACCTTCGTAACGGTACGGGAAAGCTTGGCAAAGTTCTGGCGACGCTTGACCAGCTCATTGGTCGGATCATTCGTCGACTGGACGCCGATTTCAAAGCGGAATACGCCCGGCGGCGCGTTTTCCGCCAAATAATCCAACACCTCGGGACGCATAATGTCTGCCGTAATCTCAAACTGGAAGACACATCCGCGATGGTTTTCAATGAGAAACTTGAACATTTCCAGCGCATAATCGCGTTTAATGTTAAAGGTCCGATCGACGAACTTGATCAGGTTGGCTCCGTTGTCGATCAGATACAGAATATCCGACTTCGTACGCTCAATATGGTAATAACGCACCCCTACCTCAATACTGGACAGACAGAACTGGCAACTGAACGGGCAACCCCGACTGGTTTCAAAATAAACAACCCGTTTGCCTAATTCCGGTATATCCTCTGCAAAGCGGTACGGTGACGGCAGCTCGTTCAAGTCCGCCTTTGGACGGCCCGGCATCTGAATGACCTCTTCTCCCTTGCGGTAGGCCAGTCCATATACAAAATGGTACTTTTGCGTACCCTCAATCTCCTGAAGCAGTTGATGAAAGGTTTCCTCCCCCTCACCGACAACGATAAAATCCACATTCGGCAGGCGTTTCATCCAATGGTCGGTATCGTAAGAGACTTCCGGGCCACCGAGAATGATTTTGACCTCCGGCATAATCTTTTTCAACACATCAATGACTTTAATCGTCTCTTCAATGTTCCAGATATAGCAGGAAAAGCCGATGACATCCGCTCCCCGCTGAAACAGGTCGGATACGATGTTCATCACAGGGTCCTTGATCGTATACTCCGCCAGCTCAATGTCAAAGTCCTTTTCACTGTAGGCTTTGAGACACCGGATCGCCAGCGAGGTATGAATATATTTTGCGTTTAACGTTGATAAAATGACTTTCATAGGTCACAACCTTTTATAGTTTGCATGACGCCTCATATCTTTTAGTATGGCTATTCAAAATCCTCGTACACATCGTCCGCATAAATCTCATCTTCACTCACCGTTCCTCCGGCATTCCCCTGATTTTGAAAAAAATCAAGGAACAGCTTGCCGTACTTGCGGAACTTCACTTCGCCGACACCCTTGATCCGCAGCATGTCCGCCTCAGATTGCGGGTTCGCTACACTCATCTCACGCAGCGTAGCATCGTTAAAAATGATATAGGACGGCACATGCTCCTGCGCGGCCAAATCGCGGCGAATCAGGCGCAATTGCTCGAACACCGTTTCGTTGACTGCCGCCGGGTACGCATCGCGTCCCTGTCGTCCACGTGAGCCTGCTCCACCTGCAAAAGCTGTGGCATGTCGCACCACACGCTGCATGACTTCGCGCTGACCTTTCAGCACTTCAGCCGCAGGCTGCTGCAAACGGACAACCGGATATTGTCCCTCAGACAGCAGCAGATAACCTTCCGATACAAGGACGTTAATAATTTCAGAAATTTCTTTTTCCGTCCGATTGCCCATTACACCATAGGTTGGCAGGCTGTCAAAGCCATACTGTAGCACTTTTTTGTTACGCGAGCCTTTCAATACCGAGGCTACCATCGAAACACCAAAACGTTCCCGCATGCGATGAATACACGAAAAAATCTTTTGCGCATCAATGGTCATGTCTACCAGTTCCCGTTCATCCGTACATGAGCTGCATGTGCCGCAAGCCTCATGCTCCTCTGCCTCACCAAAATACTCAAGCTGCGCCGTACGCAAGCAGCGAGTCGTGTAGCAATAATCAACCATCTGCTGGAGCTTGCGGTAGTCGTTGCGCTTGCGGTCCTCATCCTGCGGATTTTGCTCGATCAGGAATTTCTGGGTCACAATATCCTGCGGTCCGAACAGCAAAATACATTGACTCGGATCGCCGTCACGTCCTGCGCGTCCCGCCTCTTGCACGTAAGCCTCCATATTTTTAGGCATATTGTAGTGAATGACGTAGCGCACGTTCGATTTGTCGATCCCCATGCCGAAGGCGTTAGTCGCTACAATGACACGAATATCGTCGTACAGGAACCCCTCCTGGCTGTCTGCCCGTTCCTGATCGGTCATCCCGGCATGATAACGCCCAGCCGCCATTCCCGCATCCCGCAGCCGTTGGTACAGGTCGTCCACGTCCTTGCGTGTTGCTGCATAAATAATGCCCGATTCGCCGTCATGCTCACGCGCATAATTCAGCAGAAAGCTGCGCTTGTCCTCCCCACGCAGCACACTGAACGCCAAATTTGGCCGTCCCAGGCCCGTGACGAATGTCTCCGGCTCACGCAGGCGAAGCAGCCGCACGATGTCGTCCATGACCTGCGGTGTCGCCGTTGCTGTAAATGCCGCTACAATCGGGCGCTCGTACAGCCCATCCACGAACGGAGCCACCGCCAGATAACTGGTACGGAAATCATGTCCCCACTGGGATACACAGTGCGCCTCATCGACCGCAACGCAGGAAATCGGTAGCTGCGCCATCTCATCGCGAAACCAGTCCAGCTCCAGCCGCTCCGGTGCAACATACAGCAGCTTCAAATCTCCATTCCGTGCGGCACGTATGCGGTCGTTCACTTCCCGGCCACTCAGCGTACTATTAATATAGGCAGCCGCAATCCCCATCGTGGTCAACGCATCCACCTGATCCTTCATCAGCGAGATCAGCGGTGATACAACAATCGTCAGCCCATCATGCAGTAGCGCAGGAATCTGGTAGCATATGGATTTCCCGCCGCCTGTCGGCATAATGCCCAGCGTATCGTTGCCCTCCAGCATACTGGCGACGATTTTCTTCTGGCCTTCCCGGAAATCAGGGTAGCCATAAAATTTTTGCAGTAGATCCTGCGCCCGTTCCAATGTTGGTGCTTGTACACTCATAGTTTCAAAACCCCTCATATTTCTGGCGTCCTCGACGCATATCGGCTTATCTTTCGTTACCTTTAGTTTACCGGGGTTCAGGGCAATGTTCAACCGCTGGAAGTCCATAGGTATAATGTATAATGAAATTCTTATCGAACCCTTCTACCATGGCGTTCGCTGTTTTCTCATGATATAGTGAACACGGTGCCGCAAGTTTGTCCATTACTATGATGAGACACGGTACCAAGAAGGAGAAAGAACCCATGAACAATCGTAAACCCAATCGAAAAAATCATACAAAATCCACGCCAAACACAGGCAACGCCAAGCGCAGCCACAAACCCGCCGGAAAATCCGGCTCACATAGACCCGAAGCACGGGGCAAAACGGGGGTTTTTGATAAAAATGCTGCCCAAGAGCAGGGTAAACCGGAAAAAAACGTTGCAAAAACATATATTGTACAGGAGCCTGCCGAGCTGTTGAATTTTTTGGTAGAGCATGTGTCTGGCATGGGCCGCAATTCCATTAAATCAGCGCTGGCTCGTGGACAGGTGTCCGTGAACGGCATTCCTCGTACCGTGTTCAATTTTCCGCTGGAGCAAGGTCAGACAGTGGTCCTCTCCAAGGAAAAGATCACTCCCGTGGTGCCGCTGACCGGGCTGCGTATTTTGCATGAGGATGAGGCCATTATTGTCATTCACAAGGATGCCGGGCTGCTGTCCGTCGCCTCTGCGCAGGAACAGGAAGTAACGGCATACCGTCAGCTTACGGCACATGTGCGACGTGAACATCCATACAATCGTATTTTTGTGCTGCATCGTCTGGATCGTGATACATCTGGAGTCATGATGTTTGCGAAAAGCGAAGCCATACAGCAGGAAATGCAACAGGCGTGGAAGGAAGTCGTGTATGAACGAACATACATCGCTCTCGTAGAAGGACAGGTTAAAAAGGCTGCGGGCACTATCACCTCATGGCTGAAGGAAAGCAAGACGCTGAAAATGTATTCCAGCCCATATCCGAATGACGGACAGCACGCGGTTACTCATTACAAGCTGCTTCAGGCCAATCGGCATTTTTCTTTGCTGGAAGTACGTTTGGAAACCGGACGCAAGAATCAGATTCGCGTTCATATGGAGGATATCGGCCATCCGATTGTGGGAGATAAAAAATACGGCTCCAAAGCCAAATCTATCGGTCGACTCGGTCTCCATGCGCGAGTACTGTCGTTTATTCATCCCGTCACTGGAGTATTGCTGCGGTTTGAATCCGACATTCCTAAAACCTTTTTAAATCCGTTTCGAGAGTAGCCTTACGTAAGACAAGCAGGAATAATTGGAACGGAAAAAATATACGTGGAAATTAGGGGGCTGTATGATACAGCTCCCTTTTTTATTCATTAAGCGGTATGCTTTCGGACACCATTAGCTGTTTTCATCAGCTCGTCCCAAATGGAGATCGATGTATTGCAAATGGGGCAATTCAGCCGACCGTTTAAATAGGGTAAATGGGCCAAAAGGTTGTTCTCTTCAATTTTTTGGGCATATTGATATAGCCATTGTAGATTAGAGCCTTTATGGTCCAATGAGCCGGGTTGGATCGAATGGGGAACCAGGTTTTTTGAGTTTACCGGATCTTTATCGTAAACCACCAGGACATCACTTTGTTCAAGAGGCCAAATATAGAGCGGAGTTCCGCAATGCGGACAATCCAGCGTATATTCATCACCAGTATCAAAGCTTTGCAGCATAAAAGCTACACATCGATAACCCTGAAAGGCAGCCCCCGCAGCCAAAACATAACGCTTGCCAACATCTCCTTCGTGGTCCTTAGCATACAACACCATTTCCTCGGTCAATCCTGTAAGCCGGACAATAGCTTGCTGGTATTGTTCATATATATATTCAGCCAGATCTGCATCCAATTCTACCTGATCCCTTGCAAATTCCAACGGAACTTTTGTATGTAAGGGATTAACATTTTTAGCTTCGAATATTCCGCAAATATTATAAATATCCGCACGAATACTTGTATCAGAGCTGCTTAACGCAATATCTACGAGGTACGGTACAGCTGCGAAGGTACAAGTATATAACGTATTTTGGTGATACAGTTCCTCCCAATACAAGGTGTCAGCTATTTCGCCGTCATATCCGGCTTGGAGCTGCTTCAACATCTCCGGGACGTATTGAGAGGAACCATATGGGCCTTGGAGCAGAGCCCAGGCCGGATCGGACAAAGCCAGCATCTTGAAACTCCTTTCGCCATTTTACTTTCAGTGTAGCATGGGATGGGATTGTGAAATTCTTTTTGCTATCAAATTCATTTTAACTTCATAATTCTTAGCTTCTTACGTTTATTTTATTATACGCTTGCTTTTAGCTGAAGTTTCTTTTCTCATTTTACGCAATGCCCAAAGTCACTTTCCTTGCAAGTCTATAATCATATTCGGTTAAGCTTGCGGTATTGTGAAGGTGACATGTGCTTTCTGGCTGAAAAAACCCGACTAAAATAAAATCCGTTCAGATATCCGCATTTTCCCGCAATATCATCAAGCGTATATTCTGTCTCCAGCAATAAAGTCTGGGCCTTCTCAAGACGCAGTGTGGTCACATACCGGATGGGTGTCAAGTCCACCGCCGTCTGAAAACTCCTCGGGAATTGCACCGGACTTAACCCCAAACGAGATGCACCTGGTATTTGCCTCCCCTAGTGTTCCTTAATAGTATAGGCAAACTTTCCTTCTTCAATTACATAGGCAATCCAGTGCACATCCGTATCGAGCACCAACTGAAAAGATTGTTTCTGCTTCCAATATACATGCTGATGAATGTGGACTCCGAACATGGGCGTTTACCGCCTTCATTTTCCATGTCCTGCTGACTGTGCGCCAAATATCCACAAAGCGTTCTATCCATCTGCTTTCACATTATAAATCCTGTTACTAAAAATTAGCTAAACATGAAATAAAGTATATACGCATGATGTTTCCGTGCATGTCAAAACAAAGCTCGCTCAGGTAACAGCGTCCAGCAGTCTTACTGCCTTGCGTGTGGACTCGCTCAGGCTGTCTGCTCCAGCTCAGAACTTCACGGATATGTGAAAGCCAGTGCGGTGCTGGAATGGACAATGCGATCCGGTGGACTGCGGCTGCCGAAAAAAACGGTTCGGGAGATTCATTGTACCTTTAATGATGACGTTAACGAGGATTTAATCAATCTCCATCATCATCGCACCCCTTTTGAAGTTATGCCCGAATTGGTACGTCATTATCGAATCGAGGTGTTTACAGATGGAACTATGAACAGAACATGGCGTACGTGGACGTTGATTCAAAGTTATGGGTACATTAATCTTAGCTAAAGGATGGAGTATATGAATGGGTATATGAAAAGAAGTGATGGGAACATTATGTATGAATACTGCAACTATTAAGGGGAAATAGCCCATGACCATGACACCGGAACAGCGGATTACCTTGCACGGGTTTAACAATCTGACCAAATCGCTGAGCTTCAACATGTACGATATTTGTTACACCAAAACAAGGGAAGAACGCGAAGCCTATATCGAATATATTGACGAACAATACAATGCGGATCGGCTGACTGCCATTTTAAAAAATGTGTCCGATATCATCGAGGCTCATGTGCTCAACGTAGCCCAGCAGGACTATGTTCCTCAAGGAGCCAGTGTGACCATGCTTATATCGGAAGGTCCTATCGTGGAGGTGCCTACAGAATCCTACGCCGAATCACCCGGCCCTCTGCCCGATTCTGTCGTTATACAGTTGGATAAAAGCCATATCACTGTCCACACCTACCCGGAATATCACCCCGACGAGGGAATCAGCACGTTCCGAGCCGATATTGACGTCTCTACCTGTGGGGAAATCTCCCCGCTCAAGGCACTCCATTATTTGATTCATTCCTTCGACACAGATATTATGACGATTGATTATCGGGTACGCGGCTTTACACGTGATACGAATGGGCATAAGTTGTTCATCGACCATGACATCGCCTCCATTCAAAATTATATTCCCGACGAAGTTCGTAACCAGTATGACATGATAGACGTGAACGTGTATCAGGAAAACATTTTCCACACCAAATGCAAGCTGAAACAATTCGATCTGGACAATTATCTATTCGGCTATACGAAGAAAAGTCTGAGCGGGAACGAGCAGCAAAACATAACCGCCCGTCTTAAAACAGAAATGGATGAAATTTATTATGGCAAAAATATGACGTAGCGGGATGGGAGCAGCAGGATGGACTATATGTTATCCATTAGAAAAGGACAATAGCTATGGAGCTGAAACAGAGCCGGGCTTTTGTCCTTTTTTGATGCAAAATGAGAGATTTGATTCAGCTTTATCTGTACAAGTGGGAGATTGTTCACTATGATAGGGAAAGAATCCACTAATTTGAAATATAAATTCACCTCTTAGGCACGCTTTCGATTGTAAGCGCAATCAATTGATCCTACTAATTTTGTAATGGAACACAAAGGAGGAATTTGTATGCAAGGCGGTATTGGCGGTAAAAATATCATTTTACGACTGGAAATTTCCACCGAGCACATCCAATTTGGTCAATTGATTACGCTGGTCAACGAACATGGCGGGGATGTTATTGCGATTGACGTCATTCGCACCTCTGAAAAGGTCACCGTGCGGGATATTACGGTTACCATTGCCGATCCGGCCGAAATTGACCGAATGATTACCCGGATTAAAAAAGCGCAAGGCGTGAAGGTACTGTCCATCTCTGACCGGACCTTTCTGCTGCACCTTGGAGGTAAAATTGAAATGCAGCCCAAGGTTCCGATTCAGAATCGCGACGACTTGTCCCGGGTGTACACTCCAGATGTAGCACGCGTGTGCATGGCGATTCATGAGGAGCCGGACAAAGCCTTCCGTTTGACGATCAAACGTAACACCGTTGCTGTCGTCTCGGACGGAAGTGCTGTCCTGGGCTTGGGCAATATCGGCCCCTACGCGGCTATGCCGGTCATGGAAGGCAAAGCCATGCTGTTCAAGCAGCTCGGGTCCGTCGATGCTTTCCCGATTTGTCTGGACACACAGGACACTGAGGAAATCATCAAGGCGATCAAGCAAATCGCTCCAGCTTTCGGCGGTATTAATCTGGAGGATATTTCATCACCTCGCTGCTTTGAAATTGAGCAGCGGCTGCGTCAGGAGCTGGACATTCCTGTTTTTCATGATGATCAGCACGGCACTGCTGTTGTCTTGTACGCAGGGCTGATCAATGCACTCAAGGTCGTCGGCAAAGCGCTGTCTGATGTGAAAATCGTCGTCTGCGGTATCGGAGCTGCGGGTGTAGCCTGCACTAAAATTTTGCTATCTGCGGGTGCCGTTAACATCATTGGTGTAGATCGCCACGGAGCCATTACAGCTGATGAAACGTACGATCATCCGGTGTGGAACTGGTACGCACAGCATACTAACCCCGAACGGTTATCAGGCACGCTGTCCGAGGTTCTGAAAGGTGCTGACGTGTTTATCGGTCTATCGGCAGGCGGGCTACTCCAACGGGAAGACGTAAAACGCATGAACGAGGCTCCAGTGCTGTTCACCATGGCTAACCCGGTTCCCGAAATTGCCCCCGAGGATGTCGAAGACATCGCAGGTGTCATTGCCACCGGACGTTCAGACTACCCTAACCAGATCAACAACGTGCTTTGCTTTCCCGGCATATTCCGCGCGGCGCTCGACTGTCGCGCCCGTGAAATTAACGAAGAAATGAAGCTTGCGGCAGCAGAAGCCATTGCGAGTACGATCCGCCCCGAAGAATTAAATAAGCTGTATATCATCCCCGGCGTATTTAACGAGAATGCCGTTCAGCGGGTGCGTGAGAAGGTCATTCGGGCTGCGATTGAGAGCGGAACCGCCAGAAGAGTACCTCGGGATTTCAGGTAAAAGAGAATCTGCCTATTCCGTAAGACATGTCTGGTAACGTGCCAAAAAGGATTGCTCCCTAATACGGGTGCAATCCTTTTTTTATAAGAAGATCAAGACTTCCTTCCATTATGACTTCCATTTGGAAAACAGTTGGCTGGCGCGTTGAGCGAACTCCTCCAGATTAAAGCTGGAGTTGTCCAGCTTGTAGTACCATTTTTTAATCGTATCCAGAATCCATGACGGAACTTTAACCTCCGAGATACCTGAGTAAAACGTATGATACGCCCACACCAGATGCTCCCAGCGCTTGTCATCGCCCTCCTTCACGTATTCGGATACGTCCAATACCTTGGCGCGTCCATCTTGCATCAGTACATTTTTGAGATGAATATCACGGGGATTCAGCCCCTTGGATCGGACAAACTCCCTCGCCTCTTCCACGTCCAGAATGACTTGCTCCGGCACCGAAATGCCTTGCAGCAGACAATCCAGAAGCGTAATACCTGATTCATAGCTTATGACAATATACTTGTCACCTTTCCCGTAATAATGTGGAAAAAAATCGGATCCCCGCAAACGCTCGTATACGTCGGCCTCCGCATCCTTCTTCTCGATCGCCATGTCTGAGTACACCTTGAACGCGTAGCCGGGCAACATATCGAGCGTAAATACGGCCGCATCCGTCCCGATGCCAATACAACGGACGTCTTGGGAGACTGTTTTAATCGTAACCGGATCATTATCCTCGGTACTGTAAACAGTCACTTGACTTATGATTTCGTCTGCCTGCCTCCATTGTTCAACCATGCGCGATCCCTTCCTTCTCTGTTCTAAACCATTTGAATGAAGTTAGACATATGTCGGATACAGCAGTAATTTTTTCAACTCTGAATAGCTTGCCGCTGTTTCATAGACTCCCACTACCTCAGACTCCGGGGCAACCTTTCTGTGATTGAACCAGATGACCCGCCAATTCGCCGCTACAGCTCCCGCCACGTCATTACGCCAGGAATCCCCAATATAGCAGCAATGCTCCGCCAGAGTCCCTGTCCGTTCGTTCACTACTTCGAAGATACGTGGATCAGGCTTGGCATAGCCAACCGTTCCGGATACAAAAATATGCTCTGCCGCAATATGATTTTCCAGCGCCATGGCCCTGATTTTGCTCATCTGGTGATCTTCGAGACCATTCGTAATCAAGCCAACCAGATATCCAGCCGAGCTCAACTCGTCCATTAACGATGTAGCTCCCTCGAAAGGCTCAATCCGATACTGGCGATCCAAGTACTCTTTTTGGATATCCACTGCCTGCTCACGGGTAATATTCACCCCAAATTCCTGTAAAGCCAGAACAAAACGGCCTTCCCTCATATCCTCCAGCTCATCCTGCCCCGCTTTCCCCTCCAATAGTCCTCCTTTGGCTGATAACACATCACTGTAATAGCGAATACGATGATAGGCCTCTTCATAAGGAAAACGCTCACTCAATCCTAATACTGTACGCAACGCATCGCGAGTAGGGTGCAAATGATCGTACATTGTATCATCCACATCGAAAAATACGGCCTTCTTGTGCAAGTTCATATACCCACTTCTTTCTGTAAAAATCATTGGATGACGTCCATCCTCACCTTGTCCTGATATTATACCCGCTGACCCGATACGTTGCACCTTACTCCTTCGCCATCCATAGCTCTGATCTGTAGTTTGATCTGTAGTTTGATCTGTAGTTTGATCTGTAGTTTGATCTGTAGTTTGATCTGTAATTTGTAGCAATTATTTGTATCCATTCCCGCATTCACACTTCACCGTGGCGGTCATAAACTGAAAAGACATCTTTTTCACAAACTCACTTTACTTCTGTACTTACTCTAAATAGGTATCTCGTCCTGTTTTACCCCGAAAGCGGTTTATTCCATAACACACGGGTAAAAGGTCACATTTTTGAAAAGATTCAGCATACAGGTTTACATTTCGTGTAAAATCACGTACCTTTTAGGGATGAACGCTTTTTGGATGTACTTGGATAAGGAGGCATACACGATGATTTCCGGTTCTAACCCTGCCTACGGATCAGCTACACCTTTGATTGAGGCAATTATAGAATTTGAACAGGAGCTTGAAGCGAACCGGCATTCTCTGAGTTTTGATTTGGGATTGATTATGGAGCATGGCCGCGCGCCACGATATATGGCTACACCACCGGATGTGATTCCCTTTGCTCACGCAGGCGTGGACGGAATACATTACGGCTTTTTAACGGATTTTGGACTTGTAAAGGATCTTTCGCTGGCCCCCATTGTGTGCATATCCCCTGTTGACTGGACAGGTGTATGGGTGGTTGCCCGCCACTTGCAGGATTTTTTAAGTGTAGTTTATACAGAGAACAGTTCATTAAAGCGCTACTACGCTAGTGGACAGGATTATACAGGACATACAGGACATCGGCCGCCTCAGGCCGTAGATGAACGCACTGCGTTTGTGCGGGAATCCTTTCGGGAGCGCTTCGGTGTTCAACCGATTCAGGATATGGCTGCCTACATCGACAGTTTGCGAACCGAGCGCAAGCAAAACGAAGCTGCTCCTACACTGAACGGCTTGGGCATTCCTGCATTTCCTTCTTCCGCAAAACAGCGTTCCTCTATGAAGAGTGCTCTTTTAAGCGTGGCAGAGCCCTTTCATTGGGATAAACAAGGTGAAACAGTTCGTGATTTGTTCCACAACGCTTCGCGTGAAGCGAGATTGGCCTTTATCCGGGATGCTCAAACACGCCATCTGTTCACCCATTCTGCCCTTCGTGTTTTTGTAGCAGGACAGCTTAGATCCATGGGCTTGTCTGAGGCTGCAACACATTTGGAAGAGTCCTACTATACAGTTATTCCCGATACGATGGAATCTTGACGGATTCCTTCTTATTTCCCACACAACCGCCTCTGAAAGGGCGGGTTTTTGTGCTACAATATATACAAATAATACGGCCAAACGGCCCGGTACGAATGAAAGAGAGCGAGCATGAATAATCATTCCCATCCTACCCCTGAGATCATCGAGGTTTGTCTGCTGGCTGGCAAGCTCATGATGCAAAATGGAGCCGAAACCTATCGTGTCGAAGATACGATGTCCCGCATTGCCTTAGCCTACGGCATATCCCAGTCCCATAGCTATGTGACACCGACCGGGATTTTTTTTGCCATTAACGACTCGGAGCCTGCCAAGCTGATCCGGATTGTGGAGCGGACCACCGATTTGCACAAGGTAGTAGAGGTTAACGCGATTTCACGTAAAATAAGTCGGGGTGACCTGTCACCCCGCGCAGCAGTTATGGAGCTGTCCAAGATTGAACGTGGTCCGCTCCGCTATTCCAATCGCGTGCAGCTGATGGCTGCGGCATTGGCGAGCGGCTGCTTTATGATTATGTTTGGCGGGGTCTGGCGAGACTTCCCTGCAGCCGTTCTCTGTGGCGGGGCTGGCTTCGCGGCTGTGCAATATTTTCACAGACTCGTTAAAGTTAAGTTTTTCTCAGAGTTTTCTGCCTCTTTTTTAATCGGCTTGTTGGCGGCCTTACTGACAGTTACAGGCTGGGGCCAGATGATGGACAAAATCATTATTGGCTCCGTTATGCCGTTGGTGCCAGGCTTATTAATTACTAATGCCATTCGGGATTTGATGGCCGGACACCTCGTTTCGGGCATATCCAAGGGTGCTGATGCTTGCTTGACGTCCTTTGGCATTGGGGCTGGCGTTGCGGTTATCATTTCGTATATGTGATTCGGAGGAGATCCAAGTTTATGCTTGCACAATTATTCACAAGCTTTATTGCTACCGCTGCTTTCGGCATTCTTTTCCATGCTCCCCGACATTCACTGCTACAATGCGGCTTCGTCGGCATGTTGGGCTGGCTCGTCTATTATTGGACTACAGACAGCATGGGACCCGTGAGCGCCAGCCTGTTGGCAACGGTTCTAATCGGAATCATCAGCCAGAGCTTGGCCAGACTGTACAAAATGCCCGTTATTATTTTCAGCGTGGCAGGCATGATTCCGCTCGTCCCGGGGGGAATGGCCTACAATGCGATGCGACAGTTTGTACAACATAATTATCCTCAGGCACTGGAGCTAGCTATGAGTACGCTGATGATCGCAGGTGCCATTGCTGTCGGCTTGGTGCTGTCCGAGGTGCTCAATCAAATTTTTCGCAACATCCGTTTTAAACCGCAGCGTTAAACGAAGGGGATAGGCAACATCTTTTTTTCACAACATAAAAAGGCTGCTTCCAAAACCACGCACGATTGTAGTGCGCAGAACATTTTGGATGCAGCTTTTTTTCATGTTCCACTTTATAAACGATGTTTGTTCGTCTATTTATCCTCAACATCCACTCGTTTACCCAGAATAGCCAGATCCCGCTCTATGCTGTCCAGCAGCGCAACACGCGGATAATAACCCCATTGCTCAAAACCGAATTTCCGCAGCAAGGCGATACTCGGCTCGTTGTGACCGAATACAAACCCCAACAGCGTCGTAATTCCAAGCCCAGGGCATGCATTCAGTACGTGTTGCACCATACGACTTCCTGCTCCAGTTCCACGAGAATCTTCATGGACATAAATACTGATTTCCGCCGTACCGTTATAAGCTGGACGTCCGTAAAAAGACTGAAGGCTGGCCCACCCTGCAATCGTCTCTTTATGTCTCAGAACCCACAAAGGTCGATGGTCTTCTTGATGAGCCTCAAACCATGGGATACGGCTCTCCACTGTCACGGGCTCCAAATCTGCCGTTACCATTCGTCCTGCAATGGTGGAATTATAAATGCCCACAATAGCCGGAAGATCCTCCCTGCGCGCAAATTCAATGGAAAAAGATTGGTCCCTATTCATCGTTTGTACCCGCCTCCTGCTATGTTGATTTATTTCATTGTACAAGACAAGCACCTGAACAGCCATATTAAGTTGTTATTTTTGCGGTTCGGATACAAAGGGTTTTATAATAAAGCTTGAAGAAAAACAAAAGCTTCAAAGCTTGGTCGGCCCATTTAACAATAGGAGACAGGAGGTGTGCTTCGGAGTTCACGGGATTCAGTTGGAACCATTGCGCAAGGCTATTGCAGATGTGGGAGAGGATATCAGCCACCTGAAGCGAATTATTTTAACGCATCAGGACATTGATCATATCGGAAATGTTCATGCACTGCTGGACTTGCTGCCGAATACCGCTCTATTGGCTCATAAGGATGATATTCCTTATATGACAGGGGATCGGCCGTTTGTGAAGCTGACAACGGAACGAATCAATCAGATGGATACTATGCTCAGGGAGCAAGCAGAGGATATGATTCGCCGCCTGCCGGACTTGCGCTTTGCCCATGCCCTTGAAGACGGTGAGCATCTTCCTTATAAACAAGGATTTTTCATAATTCGATTCTCAACGCTTAAATGTACACTATATAGACGAACTAAACCGTTTCGATCTATTATAGCGCTGATTTAAAATCGCTCTTGGGATTTATGTAAAATGCTCATGCAATAAGCGTTATAATGAATCCATGAATAGAAAGGGATGATTCTGTATGAATGATAAAATAACCCGGCTGTATGATGAATTGAAGTCACAGTCATGGGACGGATTGCTCGTTACCGATCCCAAGCACATTTACTACCTGACTGGCTTTGCCAGTGAGCCGCATGAGCGATTTCTTGGCTTGGTACTGCTTCGGGACGAGGAGCCTGAACTGATCGTGCCTGCACTGGATGCAGAGGCGGCCCACGCTGCTTCTTCCGTGACTCGCATCTCCACCCACACAGATACGGATAATCCATATGATCTGCTGCGCCAGCGCACAGATACCGGGGTGAAGGTGTTCGCCTTGGAAAAGGAACACGTCTCTGTACTCCGCTACGAGCAGCTACATACTGCCATTGGTGCGGCTCAATATGTGGATCTCGGTCCCGTGCTTCAGGATATGCGCGTAAGAAAAACACCTGAGGAAGTACGGCGTCTGAAACATGCCGCACAATTGGTAGAGGACGCGCTTCGCCACGGCCTGACCCATGTGCGTGAAGGCGTGACAGAAGTCGAGCTGGTAGCCGAAATTGAATACCAGATGAAGAAAATCGGCGCAGATGGCCCGTCCTTTGACACTACGGTGCTATCTGGACCCAAAACAGCGCTGCCTCATGGTGTTCCTGGTACCCGCAAGCTGGAACACGGCGATCTGCTCATGTTTGATATGGGCGTATATTCAGACGGTTACGCCTCAGACATTACGCGTACTTTTGCTTTTGGCAAGCTGTCAGCTGAGCTGGAGACGATTTATCAGACGGTACTCCGCTCAAACGAGGCTGGTATTGCCGCCATTCGTCCGGGTGTATCCTGCGCGTCGGTAGACCAGGCAGCACGTGCAGTTGTAGAAGCTGCCGGGTATGGTCCCGCCTTTAACCATCGGGTTGGACACGGCCTTGGCATGAGCGTTCACGAATATCCGTCTGTGCATGGCGGCAATGAAGACCTGCTTCATGAGGGCTTCGTGTTCACCATAGAACCCGGCATCTACGTGCCAGGCCTCGGCGGTGTGCGGATTGAAGATGACGTTCTGGTCACCTCTGACGGCGTAGAAGTACTGACCTCTTTTCCGAAAGAGCTAACGGTACTGGGATAGGTTTGATATCTTTTTTCGCTTTAAAGCTCATGCTGAAAACTGCATGGGCTTTTTTTACCCTCTTGATTCTAATATCGATCGAGAGCAGTTGTGATTTGCGTTTAACTTTGCTATACTTTATATAGCTAATTTTGCTTTTTTGCGGATATAGTAAAGAACACGTTTTGAATACTTTGAAATATCATAGCCGGATATTTTAAGTACATCTGTAATGTCTGTAACATTCAAGACTTGTTTATGTTCTTTACTCATCTCTACAATTAAGTTAATTTCTTCTCTGTATTTTGATTGAGCTTCAATTTGGATATTCTCAGTATCCTGTTTGTGTTTATCTATTTTTTTCCTGATGCGTGCTAACGTCCTGGTGATTGTCATGGGGTATACGTGGAGTATTTCAGATATCTGGGAGTTATTAGCTCCTTTCATAATTAAGTGCATCACCGTTTTTTCATGTTCTGTAAACAGAGAACTACATAACAGTTGTTGAACATAAACCTTATTAATCACATGTTCATCCATGTTATTTTGTGAGTTGTCTGTAGCTTCGAAGTTATCTATTGAATCAAAATGTTCCATTGCATCACTGAATTGGGCAACTTCTCTGTAACGTTCTATAGGAACTTGAAGTAGCTTCGCCATTTTTTGCTCACTCGGCCTGTAGCCTAGTGCATCTTCTATCTCTACCATCCTTCGGATCATATCAATAGCTCCCCGACTAAGTCTTACCTCTTGAGAGTTGCTATATAATAACTGATTAACCTCCCATAAAATTGGTCTTACTACATACGTAGTAAATTTAATTCCTCGATGAATATCAAAATCCTTGAGTGCCGTTAGTAATCCTATACATGCATGTTGGTATAAGTCATCTTCAGTAACCTTGAATTTCATTTTTAGCTCTTCTATACTTCCCCTATATCGCATAATAATCGAAAACATAAATTTCCGATTCTCTTGAAGAAATTCCCCAAGAAGGTCTTTGTCCTCTTTACACGCACAGATCAGCTTTATATTATGCATATCCTTCACAGCAGGTTTTCTTAATTGTATATACGTATCACTGAGCAATCCGTTCACCCCGTATTTTCTGGAAATACCAGCATAATGAATTTCCTTCTACATTGATCACGCTCACACTCCAGTAGTCGGTCTACCTTTTTAGAATTTATTTATCTGAATAGTTAATGAGATACGTATGGCCGGAATCATCCAAGAATAAAAAATTCTTTGAACGCGTTTGGTTAGTTTGCATTGAATCCAACACATACTCGTGCTGGGTAAGGAGCTGCTGCTCCATTTCCTGAACCAAAGACGTATATTCATTCATTTGCAATTCGAGCAATTGATTACGGGCCGCAAGTTGTCTATTTTGGGAAATCAGATGATGATTTTTCCTTTTAAGCTCCTTATTCTCTTTGACAACTCTCTGAATTTTGCTAATAATTTGTATAAATTCTACTGAATCAGAATCTTCCCCATCTTGCTGATACATGTTGTTGTTCATATGATTCATATCATTTCCTCCAGAGTTTATTTATAGCGATAGTCTGTAAAATCCTTGAGATGGATTTCGACCCGATTCAGGTTACAGTCTGGTTCATCTGCTAGCGTTTGTTCCAGCCTTTCAAACATAAGCAGTATCCCTTTGCTCACAGGCGGCTTAAATGTGTCTTCGCCTGCGTCGTATCTCGCCCACCACTTCCTCAGGGATTCCATTGTTATGGTCTGATTGATATAATCCCCACAGTGCTTACACCAAAGAACAAGAGATTGATCGCATTCCATCTCTTCAGGAACAAAAGAAGATTCCGCCCCACAATGGGGGCATTTATTCATATAACCGATCATGTTCTATAACCTCCCTCCCTAGGTGCTGTTCCTTAAACCCGGTCAGGTAGAGAAATAGGATCATAGCTTTGGTTCGTTATACCGTTTAGACGAAGGGTAACCTTCGGGTCTGTCAAAAAATAATAGGATACTTCTATTCTTTTGCGGTCAGCACTCTCCGTGTAAAATTCAAAACGAAATTCCCGCCCGCCCATTACAGGATGAGCTACCTGAAAATAGAGACCTTCACTATAATCTTTGCAATATACATGGTTAACAATTACATTTTCATCAACCACTAAGGACCAATAATCGGCAGGGGTAATAACATCCGCCTTTATTGAAATAGCGAAAAACTCCAGATCATTAGATATCTTAAAGATGTCTGTTACCTTCCTTTTACCTTCTAAAGCTCTAAAACCATCTATATCAACCCTGCGGCTTGCTATGCAGGGCCTTGTTTTGGTAGGATAGAAAGGTGGATCTAATCTTCCACCAACTATATAGCGACTCAACATGTAAACTACCTTCCTTTTTAACAATTTTCATTAAATTTTCAGAATCATTCACTTGCAATGCCTCAGTCAGATATGTATACTAATTAATGTATAGTAAGGGGCAGTGCGTAGTGCCTTTCTATTTCCTTTTGGATTTGATTTTGTTCTGATAGTGGTATATCAGAGTGTTTATTTGTCAATCTCAGTTTTATAGAGTTCTCTTAGTTTTTTCACGGCTCGACAAGCATGGGATTTATGAATATCAAGATAATGGGCGATTTCTGCAGGTTTCATATCCATGCCTTCTTCAGTGAATAGCATGAAATTTATGATTCGTTGCTCCTGTTTTGTGAATCTATTACGGTTGCTTAAGTAGTCTACTTTCACGTCTGCTAATTTAAACCCGTAATCATTCACTTGAACCGAGTAATAATTGGCCATTGAGCCTTCTTCATCTGTGCCATCGCAAAAGTTAACGGTTGTACTGAACTGTGTAATTTTACGTTTTTTTTTACGATAATAGTCAACCACAGAACGTTTAATGACCGTATGTGAAAAAGTAGATATATCCTTTTTTATATTCCCTTTGTGGATCGCTGTCAGAATTTGAACGATTGAATCCTGTTTCACATCTTCTCGATCCTCCTCGTTAACACCACGAAGTATAAAGTTAAAAATATGATTTAAGGTATCTGGGTTAAATGAGCTAACATTTGTCGTTATCATTGCGGTTCTCCTATTTTAATAGTTTATTTTAATTCAATAGGTTCCAGTTCACTCTGTTCCCTCCTTAAAACTTGTATCACAACTCCTTTCCGACATTCGACAATTAGTTTCCACTTTTTTCTTTATCTTACCCTACTCTTTTTTTAATACGTAATACATTTGAATCAGTTCCATTTACCTAATTGAATATATAATTTTTAGGATTCTACTCTAATAGTCGTCATATCTATCAGAAGAGTTGCAATTTATCTATTACTTTTTCAAAACACGAACTTATGTTCTCATTTTAATAGGTATATATAACCTTGTCAATTCCTAGCATTGATTGATGTTATTTTCATCTGGTTATATTGTTCCATTTTTTTGTGTATACATCTTTAAAAACAAGCCTTTTGACTCAATTCGAACATGTTCCATAAGACCTATTTCAACATTCTTTTGAAAACTGTCGAAGTTCCTCGATAGCCTCCAATTAGTACTTCATTTCAAATGTCAGTTTGCTTCCCCTATAAATCTATTTCCTATCCACCTTCAAGTCTGGCTACCAATGCCTCTACCTTCGCATTCAAGGATCTGTTTTCTGCGAGCAAACTTAAATTTTCAGCTTGAAGTACAGCTACCGCTTCACTTAAGCGATGGATTTCCTCCTTATGACTTGACAATGCATCCATTAGGGTGACCCGGAAAGCCTGCTCATCTTTTGACAATAGCTCTCGATCCGAGACCTTATTATTGCTACGACCGCTGGCGTAGCCGATGACTCCTGAAATGGCTGTACCGATGACTCCAATAACCGCGGTTATTACATTTATATCCAGCCCATATCACCTGCCTTTTGTCTATTTTCTTCCCCGACAGGTTCAATATAAGTAAAAATCAGTAAAACTTAACCCCTGCTACGAATAGCAGGGGTTAAGTTTACATGATAAAGCAGTATCCGTATTCTGTAGCCACATCTATACTGGAAGCCATATCATCATACACCTGAACCTGTATAGCCCCAGGTAGTAATGCTTTCTGCCACACGGAAATATGGCCTTTTAATATAGATCTTTTCCAAATGTCCATGGAACCATGAAGATCATTTTGTCGATACTGTCTGACCACCACTGAGCCAGTGACAATGGATTTCTCCCACACACTCATATCACTTTGTAAGCTTATTTGTGCTGTCCTTCTCACTGTTAGATAGCCTGTGATGTGACTATGTTCCCGAATCTCCAAATCTGATGGAAGCTCTGTTTGCTCTGAATGTCGAACGGTAACGCGACCATATTTATCATACGCTGCGTCCCGCCTAATCCCCACTTCAGCATTCAGATCATGGTGTTCCATAACACGAACCGATAGTTCGGTATCCCAATCCTGCTGATCGGAAAGACGCACCGAGATTCGAGACCATCTATCAGATTCACGGCTTTTCCGTGCACTGATCTTGCCTTTAAGTTCAGATTTCTCCCAAGTTTTTACGTAAAGCTCACTCGAGATAGAGTCCAAATGACTACGTCTGATTCGCAGATGAGAAGACTGATCCGTATGGCTGTCCACTCGAACCTTTATGTTAGAGCCTAGATTACCGGATCTTACTCCTACTGCAATTTCCAGATCAGAAATGAGCTTAACTCGCACTGTAATTCGTGACTGCATATCCATTCTTATATGGTACGGAATGGATATGGAGGCCCATAAATTTCCTGAAAGTACAGTGAGACTTGAAGGCACATCTTTTTTCGGCCAGATCGCTATACTTGATCTCAAAGAAGTATAATGCGGTATTGTGACCGTTGAAGATAGCCCGGATTGCGCTCTTGTTCTTACAGACAAATCGGATATGAGCAGGTTACCAAACACAATTTGGAGCCTGCCGTAAAAATCAGGATTGTGGATATTCATATCCGCAGGCATATCTTGCCTATAAAGTATATGCCCCTCCACCATCAGATCCGCTTCACGAGATCTACGGACTGAAATAGAGCTTTTCTTTACCGCTCCCTGAAAGACGGTTATGCTCCCTAATATATTAGGGATACTCAGTTCCATATTAGAAGAGATATCCTGATGCTCTGTCCTTCTTACACGGATCGACCCAAGCGTTTCCTTTCGATTGACAAGAATCGTTGCCGGAAGTTCGGGAAACGGAGCTGCCCAGCGGGCAACGCTCAGTTCGGAAGCAAGGTTCTCCCTGTAAAAGACATACATACTCGAAGGTACTATTTTCCTATTCACCCACAGGGTGCTGTCCATTGAATTCTCACGTGCAACAGCAATAACAAGCTGAGCTTTCAAAGAATGATTATCCTTGCGCCGTACGGACACCTTACCGTTTAAGTTAGGTACCGTCACTGTGATATCGGCCAGGACCTCCCTTTGGTTATGGACAAACAAGCTTCCCTTCAAAACCGTTGCTCCATGGGACTGTTTGATGCGAAACGAAGCTGGAAGATGAGACACCTTACTTACACGAGAGGTAAGGCCACCTTCTATACTGTTCCTGCCCAAACTATAGATACGAGTATCATAGTAGGTAATATCCAATATAGGACGGTACGATTTTTGCTCCTTGGTAAAAAAACGGATACTTCCATTTTCAAATTCATCCAGAGCTTTAAAGATATATCCAAAATTCGGCCTTTTTCCTTCATACCATGCACGAATGGAATCAGTCACATCAAAAGAAATGTACCCTGAATCTCCACCTACATCTTGAACGATGTTTATACCGTCATAGGTTGAATTAGGACTGCTAAAGCCAAACGGAAACGGTTGGTTTTGCCAGGTAACTCCATATTCTGTCCATTCCCTGGATGCTTCAATGAGCTGTATCCCCTTCAGGGGTACGTTGCGACCATCGAAATACACTTTGAGCTCGGCAGATTTAATCGTTGTATTTTTCTTGGGAATAGAAGCTGTATCCAAATCAAAGCCAACATAAGATCTGTATCTTTCCTGAGCCGAGGCAGAATATCCGACATACATTTGTTCCTCAACACCATAGTTTAATCTGGGCTGAGACTCACGAACAAAAGCATCTTTATTAGAATACATAATCGTCGTGTACGTTGGGGGCTCGATAACATCATATCTGCCTTTCATCCATGTATAGGGTGCAACTCCTATGGATGAAGCCATATTCGAAACTTCCCGAACCGTCATTGCAGACGGAAGATCATCATAACTCCGAGAAGTTATCCCGTATCTGCCGGTAGACTGGGTAAAGGATGCAATAGACAAGAATGAAGGTAGATTCTCCGTCTTCTTAATTTCCAGACTAGCATATATATCTATAACATGACTTTTACGAATATGGTAATGCCCCATTAATCGGGTATGGGTACCTACCAGAATGCTACTGTGTAGTTCAGATATACTTGGTACCGTCAGGAAGGAGGTTAAGTCTTCGGCTCCAAGAGACTCTATACCATATTTCACGCCCAGGTGAGTATGGGCTCGTACAGACAATAATGAATATATTTGATGAATAGACTTAATTTGCAGGCTGGAGCTGAGATTAGCAGGCTCAATTCCCCGTACCTGATATCTTCCGTTGCTGTTTACCTGAGTGTTTACCTTTAAGCTACTGACGATATCATTAGGCTCTTTGACCTCTATTACAGCTTTGAGGTTTTGCTCCTGAACAGCATGAATATCGTATTTGGCGGCTAAGGTAGTACTTGCTTGAACCGATATACGGGAAGGTAATCCCTGTTGCACAACATTCAGGCTGGAAAGCAAATCATTTGGCATGAGCCGCTTCACATCGTATGTGCCTACTGCTATAGCTGATGAGCTAACACTCAGCACAGCAGTGAGATGATCGGATACCTTAACTGCCAACCTACCTTGGACATCACTATTATCCGCAGGCAGGATACTATATCGAGCCTTTACAGCCGTTTTCCCTGACGCACTAACACCCAGTACGGCTGCAAGATTATCCGCTACTTTAACTTCAATAGTACTCTGTACATCATCATGATCCGCAGGGCGGGTCGCATAGTGCGCTTTTACAGAAACATGAGTATTAAT
This sequence comes from Paenibacillus sp. RC21, assembly GCF_044907935.1. Taxonomy (NCBI): domain Bacteria; kingdom Bacillati; phylum Bacillota; class Bacilli; order Caryophanales; family Paenibacillaceae; genus Paenibacillus; species Paenibacillus sp. RC21. The sequence continues at coordinate 631,797 of NZ_JBIYCS010000003.1, read as the reverse complement.
ATGCATATTGCTCACTATATGACTAGGCTTTTTAACGGTTATATGTGAAGACATGTCAGCCATGTCGGTAGGAATAATGGTCTGCTTTCCTTGAACTCCTCCGCTAATTCCCACTTGCAAAGATGCTGTGAGATTCTGCCTTTCTGGTACTCTCGTATAAATCTGCATGTCAGAATGACCTATCCCCAAAAGGTAACCAGCCATATAGTTTGCAACGATTACATCCATCGTTAACGCAACATTGTACATCCGTACAACAGGAATATATCCACGAAACCATTGGCTATCCTCTGTACTGTGCCTGCCAATAAAAAGTCCATCTGGCTGCTTGATATGTTCAGTGACTTCAGCTTGCACATTTCCTTGAGGAGCCCCATTCAGAAAGGTAGATAGATTGCCTGTAATTTCGTCATATGCGCCAACAATATGATACCATTTGTTTCTGGGTAATTCCCCTAAGTTGGCATATGCTTTTCTTGTACGGGTCGCAACCTGAAGCTCCAATTCCCCCACAGGGTTAAACATGACCAAAATGCCCTGGGTATCGTTCAACCGTCCCCCGGAAGACAAAACAACGTTGCCCCCGATATAATATATCCACACTTCAAAGGTAACACTGGCGACAGGCTTAGAGGTATCCGCGCCTGTACATTGGACATAATGGCTCGTCCCGTTAAAAAACAGGGCATAGGGATCGACGGGGGTGTTTCTGCCTCCCCAACCATCATCTTTCGTAAAATGGAAGCCATTCAGTATGCCGTGATTTCCTTTACCACTCAAATCATGCCATTGCGAAGTGGGTTTTGAGTTGGAGCCAACCTCCAAACCTTGATCGGCAAGGGAAGCGTGAAGGGAAAGGATTAATCCTCTCTTACTAAACATCAACATCACGCCCTATTCCATTGTATTGGAACATCATTACATGGGGCTTGCTTTCGCCCTTAGATCAAACGTTCCGCCCGTCTTCACTGCAATATCCGACTTGATTCGGACATAGAACTTTTCCGCGCCGCCCTTGGCCAAGGTGCCATTAAAGGCTAATTCCTGAGCAGGTAAAAACGGAGTATCCGACATGCTTAAATCAATTTCCATCCCTTTGGCTACCGTCGTGCTGTCCACCCATGCTTTGAGCTGATTTACCGGGAAATCAGCATTATTCTGCAACCATACTGGTTTTGGAGAAGAGGTTTGGCTTGCGACTAATGTACCAAACTCCAGGTAACGCAGCCGCTCTCCTGCATTATCCGTATAGTATTTACCAAATTCATTACGGAAGCCGAGCAACGGTAGATCAAGAGGTAGGAGCTTTCTTAATGCAGGATAACCGTCATTATATTTAGGATCCATAATCCATATATCATCAAAATTCCAGGCCGTATTGGAGTAGGTTCCCCTGTACTTCATTTCACGGGTGGTTAGGCCTGATCCCCCTGTACCGGAAGTAGTCTTATACAATTCCTTATCAAAGTAATTATGTGAAAAGGCTCCGCTTCCTGTGTAAATAAATCCATTCAATCCGGAGGAAGCAAATGCCTTGCCTAACGCGAGGCACCGTCTTATAGTGAGGGTAACCGTATTTCCACCAAATCCACCCACCGTTTTTCCATTTAAATTCGCAACTGTGCAGCAATCCTCCACTACAGAGGAACCAGCACCATAACCTAAAAATCCCCCCAAGTAATCCCCTGTACTCTCGCCTTTACCAGAAGCATAGCATCTGCGTATGATTCCATTACCAGTGAGATAGCCTGCGAACACTCCAGTGTAGCTTACTCCTACAACAGTTACATTTACACTACAGTCCTCTACGATTCCATCCGTAGTTATTTGTCCTACCAAACCGGCTCCATGACTTCCTGTACTTGTAACTTTGCAATATGAAAATGTATCGACATGGCAATTGCTAATGGTAGATTTGGAAACCTGGCCTGCTAATGCTGACGTATAACTGCTGCCTGTAATATTACAATCAATGATATCCAGATTCTTGATCCACCCGCCCATCATATAGCCAAACAGACTTAAAAATGAATCATTGGGACGATAGATGAATAAGTTAGCAACACAGCGCCCTCCACCATCAACATATCCTTTGAAATACGATTCTTTACCCACAAGATTAAAACCAATGGGGTAAAATCCGTCCTCCGCCTGGAATTGTGTCATTTTGATATCATCTTCAAATTTGAAATAAGATTCATTGCGGAACCAGCGCATTTGAGCAAGATCAAACTCGGTCAGAATCATGTAAGGATCCTCCTTTGTGCCCGTCCCACTTTGGTATCGAATGAACTGTCTATGTTCTGGATATCCTCCATTGTAATCCTGACTCATGTACCAATAATTTGCAAAATCCCAATTTTCAAATGTGGATGCAACCTTTAATTCCGACGAAGATTTACCAACACCTGCTGCACTGGTTGGAACTTCAGAGGTTTCTATATCCCAATAACAATTTGTAATTGCAGAAGTATTATTACTGCCTATAAAGCCCCCAATATTGCTTCTTTCCCGAGCTAATGTGATATCCTCAACCTTACCGGTAGAGTAACAATATGCAATTGAGAAACTGCCGCTGTAATAATTTACATTTCCAATGAACCCTCCTGCAATATTGCCTGCTGATCGAACGTTACACTTAAAATTATATAAATAATTAAGGATTGAGCTGCCTACGTAATTCTGATTGGTTTGACTTAGATAACCTATTAATCCACCAACAATTCCACTCTGACCTTCTACTACACCTGAAATAACATTACAATTATATACTGAAGTATTGAATGCATAACCTATTAAAGCACCTGTATATAACTTTTTATTCGTTATGTTAGGATTGATTAACCGTAAATTACGAATTGTTGCCGATCGAGTATATCCAAATAAACCAACAAAATCCCTATCCTGATTCATGTACAAGCTTTTTATAGAGTAACCATTACCATCATACACACCTGTAAATAAAGAAGTACCAGAACTTATCGGTGTAAACCCCTCTCCGGTCTGAAAGCTCCCCATGACAATATCCCTATCCTGCATATACCAGGCCCCAGGCTTCTTCCGTACATCATCCAAATCCTGTTCGGTAGAAACAATATAAGGATCTGCCTGCGTTCCACCACCACCAGAGAAGTGATCCACATAAATATAGGTCTGACCCTCTATCTTTTCATAATAGGGTCTTACGCCGTCCGTCTCTTCCTTCGTCTTCACATAGGTCAGCTCGGCAACACCGTCTTCATCCGCATCACTGACTACGTATACATCCGAATAATCATCATAGGGTAAAATAATCGTTCCGCTAAGGTTGGAGGCTCCATGCACATAAGCGAATTCACGGCCAAACGGAATCTGTCCACGGGTTTCCGCATCCAATACATGCTGCACCCGATCTCTGCCTACGATGTCAATTCCCGTCGGATCGACGGTATCCAAAATAATCGTGGAAGCTATTTTATTCTCGTAAAAGGAATCAGCCAATTGCTTATATTCCTGATAAATCTGCTCTTCATCAGGTGTTAATGTATCATTGACATCCAGCTTTTTTTCCTGCAGCTCTTCAAATTCTTCTTTAATACTTTCCCAACCATTTGGAGTGAGAACTTCTACAGGATATGGGTATATACTGAATACTGACTTTTTATTGATGTTATCCACTTCAATCGTATAATTACGAATTACTGAACCAGCCAATTCAATTCACCTCCGATATCGGGTTTTAATGGAGCACTAAATTCCTGAGTAACCAAGCCGTTTACCTTGACCTGTAATTTACCATTCAGTTCCGTATTGGATACTAGTCTCAATGCCATATGAACGGGTGCGTTGAATGGAATCTTACAGATCGCTTTGACATGAAATTCAACATGGTCAAACAGAAGTGCCGCCTTATATCCAAAATTAAATTGGGTAATCGTACTACTCATTACACCTTTTTCTCCAGCCGCAGCAGGGCTATAATTGGGTAATCCAGATGCCTCCGCATCCTTATATGAAATAATGTCTCTGTAGGATTGAAACACGTTACCCGTCAGGTTATAGTCTTTGTCCGGCGTTGAATATACCAGCTCCACCATCCTGCCAGCCAATTTGAAAATACCGTCACTTTCAAAGAAAAAAGTTTGACCGTGCCCAACCATACCAAAGCGAATCAATTTATCTCTTTGAATGGCGTAAAAGCTGTTTTCTGCCTGAGTGACAAAATCATACTCAGAAAGGTGAGTACCGTCTGTGTACTCACCCAGCCAAATAAAATCCTGTGACACAGGAGAATATCCGTTACATTGTGCAAACATAGATATTCTTCCTCCCATTGTATTGGATATCAGTTGTTAGACGTATTGATAGGCCACACGTGTCAAAAAGTTAACGTTTCCTGCCGTAGCTGTAGCTGGAACGCTTGCTTGTAGTGTCACTTGTGTGTAATTGCCTTTGGAGTTCCCTACGGAGCCATCGTTGATAACGCCCAGAATTTCCTTGTTTCCCGGCGAAAAGGTTCCCTTGGAATTGACCGTATTCCCGCCCGCCTGAATGACCTTCGTCGCTGTCCCGCCAATAGAAGTAAAGCTGGATTCTGCCATACTATCCACACGTACCTGAATCCATGTATTCAGTACCAGCTCCCCACTATCCCCACCTGAGCTATCCTTGGTCGTAATGGTACAATTGGTCATCGTAGAGAAGTCAGTGTTTACATTTCCCCGGTTGTTCCAAATAAGTACACCCAGGGATGGAGAAGAAGATCCTGCGTCTATCGTCCCGATCTCCCATTTTGACAATGTTGTTACGTTGTCTGTTTTAAGCCATGATACTGCTGGTGCTGGCATGTTTTTTCCTCCTTCATTTTAGAAAAGATAGAATAAAATAAAACCTTTCGCCACGTTCCTCATGGCATACTCAATATAAGTAACTTGAATCGAAAACTAACATTCTGCGGAGATAAAGCATACAAAATTCTTTAGAGGTAGTAGACATAAATACACCCCTTAGCTGCTACGAATGAGCATACACTCGTTCAACGCTTCTAAGGGGTGCTGCTATAGCTCAAGCTGATGGATATAGAGTTAAAATAGGATTAAGCCTGCTTATTGCTTATTCAGCCTTTTTATACTGAATGAACAAAACATCTGGTACATCTTCGACAACCTTCAACGTATCCGGCGTAAAGTTAAAGCCTGTAATCAATCCGCTGACATCCTTGATATAGGTAAAGTTAATACCTGGTGTTTGGAGCTGCCCGTTGATGGCCAGATGTACCGTTTTGTCTTTGGCTTTTCCCTTTTTTAGAGTGTATTCCGTCTCGCCCCCAACTGCTTCAAATACCTCTTCTTCATCCGCAGCTTCGATAGTGCCCACTTTCACACTTAATGCTTTGAACGCGGCATCTGCCGCCTTCTCCAAATCAAGAATACGACCTTCCGCATTACCAAAAGCACCTGCTTTGAAGTAACCATTTGAAGAATCTGCATCCCGGTCATTAATTCCATTCATCAAATCCTCAGAAGATTTCAAGCGCTGCGCCAAATGGCTGAGAGCCAACTGTAAAGTCACTCCGCTATAGTTCGGATCTGTCGCAACCCCGATCAGTTGTGCGCCTGTAGCAGACGCCAACTGATCCCGAATCGCCTGATCCGCATCTTGGCGATCTTGTGCCTCCTGGCGAATCTGATCTTGAATAGAAACTACCAGATTCGAATTACCGTCATTGTCCAGCGTACCGGTCGAACCATACACATCCTTCATCAGCTGAATCAGGTTCATATAGGCTTTGGCATCGGTGGCCCCTTCCACGAATCCGCTACCGCCTTGAATGATCGCATCCGAAGGAATGACAGACAAATTCGTGCGAATCACGAAACGATAATCAATCTTGTTCGCTTTTGCATCAAATGTATAAGGCTGCTCTTTGCCCCCTTCTACACTATAAAATTTCAGAAGGTAGCTGCCTTTACTTTCTTCAAGACGACCGTATACCACGTCAGAATCGCTGTCTCCAATCGGGCTATCTGTACCAGCGGCGCGAAGCTGCACCTTCTCGGTCAGTACGACACCCTCCACCTTGGCTCCGGTCGAGACAGCTCTTGTACCGATATCGCCCGATACATCCAGTTGTGTGCTGCCAGCAACCGCTTTTTCATTAACCTGTACAAATACATCAATCTTGGTGTCTTCCAAAATTTCACGGTGATTATGAAACTGGAGGTCAATGTACTTCTCTGCAATCTTGTTCGCTTCGTCAAAATGTTGATTCCGCAACAGTTTGTTGTTCAACTGCTCACCACGAAATCTCGCAATACCTCTTGTTTCTGCCATAACATACCTCTCCTTGTCGGGATTTTGCAAAATCCTCTTTTATGTTTTGTTACGAATGCAATATAAGTTTGCTTGATGCCTTCTTATCCGATACTGTAGTAATATTTTGTTGTAAATCATTAATTTTTACTTTATTTTCTATCTTATATAGTAACAACAATTTCTAGTGTCAAGCCTCTTAAGCCTTCGCCTGCCACATGAGTGTAAATACGAAAATGATCATTTTTATGAATCAGAGGATCGGACAGAACATAGGGTAAGTTGCTCGTATTACTGGATTTCTCACCTGCATGAATGGTCAGGTTGCGGGTGAAAATATTAGTCCAGTTCGGCAACGTTTCATAGTCGAACTGTGAGCATTTTTCAATGGAAAACTCACTCTTACTTGTCCCGTACGCTCCACAAGAAGCATATATTTCTCTGATCTTACCTTCGAAGGGGAATCTCATTTCATATTTACAGGGACCCAGCGGAATCCGTTCCAGCACAAATACCATCGTTTTGACCTCTGCCCGCTCCTGAATATAATCCAGCCTGTCATCCAGACGATGAAACAGGACATCACGCTCCGTATATTTACGGGCCGATACAATTTCTTCCTCCAGCCTTTTGAACCTGAGATCATCAATACCGCTTCCGCCCCCTTGACGATACTCATCCTTCCAGGTGCGGATGTATATTTCATCATTAATCACGAGAGGAATGTGCTGCCCTGCCAATGGATGCTCCAGCGGGTATGTGCCCAAATCGAGACGAATCGTGTTTTCGTCCACTTCTTCATATCCACCCTGAACCAGCAAATGCTGCCCATTCAGATATACGTCCAGCATCTTTGTACCCAATATATAAGGATGTGTCAGACGGATGTACAAGTCTTTATGCTTGTCCAGGTAGGCCTGATCCACAATAATCTCCTGCTCGTTCCAATAGATTAGTTCATTTCCATATCTGCGCAACGTCATCTTCGTACCAGCCAAAATCCAACACCTCCTTATATATGAGTAATATCCAAAATAAAATGAAGCGGCTTGATGCCAAAGTGCTCATTTTTGCGCTCTATCTTCATCCAGAATTTCATCTTGCCGTCGGGGGGGAGAGTCCCCATAGGGAGTCGCTGCATATAATCCCCTTGCGGATGATCTGACCCATCATCATGGCTCAAGTCCGCCCATTCATAACCAAATTCCTCCAGATATTTCAGGATACCCATGGAGATCTGCTCGGACTTCTTATTTTTCGAGGGATTATATAGCTCCATCTGAACCTGAATGGTATTGTCATACATCGTGCCCAGGTAGGTTTCCCCGCTTAAACTAAGCTCTTTATCCTTCCACAGCACACGAAGATCGGTACCATACAGATACAGATCACCACCGTACATATCCATTTCGCCAAGGCTCGATAAAAGAACTCCATTTTCATCATAAACCCTCAGCATTCCGCTAAAGGGCATCGTCGGAAGCTCCAAATGTACCCCTGTCCACGTAGGCTCTACTTTAGAGGAGGCAATAGCATATCCGTCGGGATCGCATAAAAACACGGAATAGCCTTCTGGCAAATTTCCCATCGTTATTTTGTTGCTTTTACATAACACAAGCCTCTCTAAACCAAGTTTTTCATATTCATCACGTTGTGGATTTTTTAAGAGGACACCTATTTTTTCAGCCGACAGATCAGCCGAGTCAAATAGCTCCCACCCCAATCCGCGATCAGCATAAAAAATCCATCGATTGCCCTTCTTCTCTGCCCGCCATCGGCTATACTCCCGGGTTGTCGTATCCTTACTCTCCAGGAATTCCAGCCGATGGTAGCCATCCTGCCAGATGACAATCCCCCCTTCGTCACCATATGCAATAGGAACATAGTCAGCAGTAACTTCTAACAGCAGGGTAGGCTCATCCTTTGGTGCATCAAACAAAAGCATGGTTTCCGGTTCTGTGTGGGACATGATTAACTGCTGCAAGCCTGTATCCAGGGTACAAGCCGTTGTCGGAGATAATTGGTAGCGGGAATGGATTTCTCCACTTTGGAACGCATCATCAAAAATCAATCCACTCCATTTCTTGTAAATCCCCATGAGATTTCTATCACCTACCTTGTCTTCTTCCAGTTCCAGATGTTCCAAGAAGCGATCTTGCCCATAATCATCCATATTTTTCGTTTAGGCATGCCTGGTACCGATTGATTCGTAGCTTCGGATGGAGTCCCAATCACCGTCTTCAGGGTTTTATGCCGCTTGGCTGACTCTGGAGCTTCGATACGAACAGTAGCTGTTTTTTTCAAACGTGTACCCTCTTCTGCATCTGTAATCTGTGTTTTTATTACCTTTTTCTTTCTGCTAGCTTGTTGGTGTTCATCCTCAATATTTGTAGACATGACCTTCTTCTTACGAGTACCTTCAGATATAGCATGCAGGTCGGTTTCTTCTATTTTTAAAATAGGCTCTGCATCGGTATGAGCAGGCACCACTGCTTCCAACGTTTGTTCGTTGGCTTGGCCTTGTTCCAGCTCCTGAATATCCACCATTTTGCTGATATCTCCTAGCGTGGCTGTTTCAAGATCGTCTCTGACACTGGTGTAGGTCTGCTTCTCACCACTGGAGCCTTCCCCATGTACCCATATGGCTTCACGTACATTTTCAACATTGTTACCTTGTCCATGCACCTGCTCGATCACAGCCTCATTCGTTCTCATGATGCTGTTCGCCTGATCGATCTCATCTGTAATCGTCTCGCGAACCGATTCCATAGAGGCTGCTTGCTCTCCGTCAACGAGAACAGCATCGGAGACCTGATTATTCTCTTGGCTGTCTGCACAAGTGCCGCTAGTGATAACACCGGCTTGAATATCCGGATAGACAAAAGCGCGCTCCAATGAAGTCACATCAGCTTCCTTCATCTGTTCTAAGAGCTCGCCAGCTTTGACCTCATGCCGATCGGCTTCCACGCTCACAATGCTTACACGTTCCGACGGAACCAGCACGACTTTTTCCGCTTCCAAGCTCTCAATGCTTGTTCGCTCTGCTGGAACTAACGCCACTTTCTCCGCATCCAATTCCCCAATATACTGTGCACTTTCCAGTGGCCCTGACTCCGTTGCATCAAAGTTTCCAGCGCTCATGGCTGCCCTCTCCAAATGACTGTATTCACCATCCGTAAACGATTGGAGAACGCCCTGTTCCATGGAATCCGTGACACCTGTAGTGCTAGAGAAGGTTCTGCCTGTTTCCGTGTCCTGTATCATGACATTCGCACAATCCGAGCTAATAAGTGCCTTGCCCAATGCCTGGTATTCAGCTTCGGCAGACATGCGTCTTTCTGCATGTTCCATCGCATGATACGCACCTTCCTTAGAAGAGAAGGAGTTACCGGATTCGGAATTTGTAAGCTGTCCCTTTTCAGCAGAAGACTTGCTTCCTTGTTCAGCGTTCGTTTGTAACGTTCCTTCGGTATGCTCAATATTGGCTTGATCCGAACGAATCTGGATAGCTTCCAGCGAACCATCACCCAATGATGTTTCCAACTGATGAAAGACGCTATCTGTAATTAGATCTACCGAAGCCTGAGTTGTCCCTTCCTTCACAGCCTCTGCCACAATATTTTCAATGCCTGCTTCAATCAGCTCTATCGCTTGCTCACCATACATAATCCGGAGCATTCGAGCCATCTTGCTGATTTCAGGAGACTCTGCAATCATTTCTCTCAGAACATGAGCTGCAAGCAACTCTCCATGCTGCCCATCCAACTCCAAGCCATTAAAACGGGCAGAACCAAGATCGTCCAACTCTCCTTCTTCACTGACATATATCCGCTCTCCACGCTGAGAGTCGTCTAACGTCGCGTTATGCTCAAGGATACCCGAACTCAAATGTTCATTGTCGGCATCTGTGGAGGCATGAATATAAGCTGTACTGCTCCGCTCCACTGGCTGAGCTTTGGAGTCGTCGTATGGAGAAGCTGCTCTATACTGATTTAGACTGATAGGATAGACTTGTTCATTATCGTAGCTAGCCACGCTCGCAGGCTCGTTCAAACTGTCCCGGCCTGAGGAAGTGAAACCGCTTGTAACCATTTCTGTCTGCACACCTATCGTGCCATCAGATGATTCCATGCTTCCTGTCATCGAATGACCTTGAACCCCCTCCAGTGAACCGCCGTTCAAAGTCTCCTGCATTCGATGAATTACACTTTCAATCGAGCTTGGTGTGGCTGGTACGTCAACTTGCTGCAAGCCCTCTGGCAGACTACTTTCCATTCCCGCTTCAACCCATTCCATCGCTTGTTCGCCATATACAGAGCGGATCTCTTTAGCCAGCATGCCTTGAGACTCCGTAGCAACTTGAGGATAAATACGATTACCTGTGGCAGACTCTTGAATCATCATTGGCTTGTCATGACTCAACTCTGTTACGCCCATTCGTTCATGTTCAGCACCAGTGCCGGAACGCATCAATGCAGCAGTGCTATGTTCGTCGGTGGAATCCTTAAATTGGCGCTGATTGACAGACACCTGCCAATCTATGATGACATCCTCGCTTTTGTCGGACTTCGCCATACGAGCTTCCATGGGAGCATTATCATCCTTGGCTCTAGCCTCTGTCTCTCGCAAATCATCGGGAATAGTCCCGACTACCTGTTCAAGCTTCCCGGCTTTTGTTAAATCGTTGATTTCGTCCGAATCCAAAATCTGTTCCTTCACACTGGACTCTGATGTCTCAATCAGGGCATCCCGAATATCGGTTCGATAGCGCAACGCCTCACTTGCTGGCTGGAAGAGAGTTTCCATCGCAAGGCTTTCAGCCGCGTTTTGCTGTTCTACCACTACTTCTCGATCCTGAAATATCTGATGAATAACCGTCTGTTGTTCAACGTTGTCTCCCTGCTTCACCGTTTCTCCATGAATTGCAGATTCAGAAGAGGGAGATCCGTCACCCTGTCGATGCTCAGATCCAGAGCTTGCATCAAAAACTCCCTCATAAATAGAGAAAGCCTTCCCGGATTCATAAGCATCACTTGAAGCCTCTACCTGCTGCCTTATTTCAGAAACTGCGTCTTCTTCCTGCACCGCATTAAAAATAAAATCAGCCTGAATGGACTCCTGCCTATATCCCTGCTGTATAGAATCTGCATGTTCCATGGAATGGATCTTGCTACCCATTTTCCAACGCGCATCTGACGCTGTAGAACGTGATGGTTGCTGCACTTTCTGTCTGAGTTCTCCTCTAAAATGCCTGTGAATATCTGATAGGTAAGATACAATGGTCGAGTGAACGGCTTCCACGGTTTGACCCTCGAATTCACCAGCAATCGCTGCCTCTCTCCAATCTCTCCCGAATAAACTTGTAGCGGAATATGGAGCTTTGGATGCATTCTTTAACGTATCCTGCCTCAGCGTTCGGTACGTACTATTCACAGGAGCAGACAGATGGTAACGCGTATCCCGCTGTGTATCCAAGATCATGTCTGTACCAAATGCCAGTTCATAGCCCTTTTTAGAAAAAAGGGCGGTGATACTGATCAGGTAAGATTTTTTACCGTCCAGCATGTCACCGCCGACCTCCTTTAACCCTGTAGGTTAACTGTTCTTAACAAGCGTTTCCTTCAGAATACCCAAGCCGATCGGAGCGAATGGACTAATGGTAGCCAGCGTGAACGGGCTCACAGGTGTATCCGCCAAGGTATAACGGTAAATCTGTTTATACTCATAGGTGGCCAGAACCTCTTCATCCGCTTCCGGTCCTTTACCGTCCAGGAACGTGATTTGCTTGGTTTCCAGATCCAATGTGTAATCCGTACCGAATTTGGCCTCGACACAATTAACTTTGATCACCAGATTGAATGGTGTACCATCATCTTTTAATGAAGGCTGATGAGATAAATGGAATACCTTATTTTTCCCGTCACCTGTGCCCAGAATTTCATGATCTGTCGTTTCTACGACCTCCAGCTCGTCGAGCTGAGAGATATTTTTCGGATGAACAGCGTAGCACTCATCCAGCTTACCGACAAAACCGTCATTTGGATGAACCACATACATAGGAGAAATGTGGTATTTTCCGCTGTATACCGAAGGATTGAATCGGGACTCACCCGCATCCACCTGTTTATCATGTGTAATGAAGGCGAGATAATGCTGCTGATAATACGTTCCGCCAATAGACTGTTGAAGCTGTACGGAGCTGTTACCATTCGAGGTATTCAGTCCATAGTCTACGTATGTGGCACCCAGCTTCATATCCTTTTTCCATTTCACTTCGTCCTTTTCCCGGCATCCAGAGATCAGAACGTGATTTTTTCTTGGCGATTTGCCAAGTGTGGTCATTTTGCCAATGTAAAGTGGTGCAAAGTATGTGTTTTCAGGACCCGAGGTAGGATCGGGACGCAGAAACATAACAATACGGTCTTTGTTGAAGTTCCCCCAATAATAGATGCTGGAATCACGCTGCCAGCCGCGAGTATAATTATCCAGTGAAGTAAAAGACAACGCTGTAGGCAACGAAGGATAAATATAGTATATGCAGGAGTACACAGCGTCCATTAAGCTTGCTCCAGAATCCGGGTCAAAGTTCCGGGTAGTCACATCCCCGAAATTAATCATGTCTGTTCCCGTACCCGCCAGTACTCTGATATAAGAAGCGTGAAGCTCACTACCGGCGTCCGGCGCCTTCACTGTTGTTGGGATTTTAATCGTATTGGTATCGTAGTCAACTGTAAAATCGGTAGGAGAAACCTCTACCTGATTAATATACAACCGGACGCTTCCTGCCTTGATGGTCGTGTCAGCAGGTATTTTAAATTCTCGACGAGTTCCATCTCCGTCAGGAAGAAGGGATTCAGGGTCGCCTACCCTTACTCCGTTATTTACAGCTTCTACGATCTTTTCCGAGCGTACATCATCGAAGGTAAAGAAAAATAAACGTTTGGGCAGACTTGGAGCATTAGCAGCAGGTGCATAGGATACGGTAAATTGATCGCTTGCTAGTGCAGCTTTATTCAGCTTAAACACGCCACTGTAAGGTTCAAAGGTATATTCTGTCTTCTGAACGAATACGCCATTCTTATACAGCATCTCCGAGTCCGCCTCTACAGGACGTACGACGACCTGCAATTGCGTGTCACTACCTTGTACCCGCTGTGCTTCTCCAAGCATGGAGTTTTGTGAGATGAAGTCCATCTCCCCGGGCTGTTTGACCGTCCCACCGTAACCAAAAGCCATGCCGAAGTTACGTATCTGACCGTCACTGCCCGTGGACCTGAACAATCGGACGTCAGCAAATTTGGTCGCCGTATTTCTAGGGTTCCCGGTTACTGCCCGGTATTTAATAAACGTGTTCCAGCCATGAGCATTGAATTGTTTCTCTAATTCCTGCGGAAACAGTTGAAAAGTAGCATCTCCATCAAACCACGACACAATCAATCACCTCTAATATTAGATTAGCCAAGCTACACTACAGAGTAGTTGGTTTTATTTCATTTCCTTCATCATCTACGGTGTTCACATACAAGCCAATGCCCGCGGATCTGAATTGAGTACCTGGTTTTTTGGTCAATGGGGAAATTCCCTCTATCAAGAAGTAACGGTATACATCAAATTCATCTGGACAGTTGGCTCGCTTAACTCTTAATTTGTTGGCATTAAACGAAAAGGCAGCCAAAGAGATCGTATCTTTTAATGTACCGCGCACACCCTCCTCGGGATGAATAACGTATACTTTGGAAGTATGCACCTTCCCACTGTAACGAGAAGGATTGAAAGTGTATTTGTACAAAGGATTTTCAGCATTATTCCAGGCTCGCGGGTAATCCTTCTTGCCGTCAACAGAAGTTCTGGCTGGCGGCATGAGATTGGGTGGCGAATTCCAGGAAAGATAATGGGCTTGATATCTCGCACCCAGCTTGGCGCGATTAACCATGATATTATCCAGACCATTAGCCGGAAAGTTAGGATATGATTTTAATAAAGGCATAATATGAGGTTGTCGGGTAGTGGTATCGTCAAAATCATACGTAGCGACTCCATTCACCGTATCCCTGATCGGAACCGTTCCTGCAAATAAAGCATAAACGTTATCGCCTTCCTCGACCGGATCCAGCTTGCCAAAGTAGAGCGGAATGATCGGGACCAGATTGTTTTCTGGAGCCGGTACATTATCACACTGAATGGTAAAAAAGAAATTAGTATCTGAAAGAGTCCCCTTTACGGAAATTTCAGAATCACTCCACCAGTTTGTGTTTTGGACAGGATAATTAAAAGAGTTGTTGTAATAAGACTCCATCAGCTTGTAGCGCAGACCTGCTTGCATAATCGGAGACTGCATACGCGCGCCTTCTGCTTTAGTCACCGTAAACATAGGACCGCTAACCGTTGTTTTCCAGGCAGATTCCTCTACTTCGATATCTAGCGCTGCTCGAAGCTGTCCGGCTTCAGAATTATCATTCCAGGCCAGTACAACATCTGCACCGTCTGGTTTCAATCCTTTTAAATCCTCCAGCATGTACACATATAAAGTATGGGAAAGCCGGTATTTGCGGAATTCATTCGTTGCCCATTCCCCAAATTGCTTGTAGGAATCTTTATCCGGACGCTTCACATAATCAACCAGTCGAGGGTACCATGTTCCGGCGATGGCGATACCAAAGCTTTGATTATCCTTATTGGAATATATAAAATGTTCGGCAACCGTAATCCTGAAATTTTGATAATTCCTCACTGCATCTGAGGGATGGGTAATATTGGCGTCGAAAATGACCCTTTTATAATTGGCTGCAACTTTCCAGCCTGCGGTAGCCAGCAACTCTCCCAAACGGGGCTGTAAGTCCGCTTCCGTTACTTTTGGAGTAAATGCTGCTGCTGTCGTATCAATGAATGACATTTGTTTCTCCCCTTTCTTTGAATTACGATTGTGTTCTTTGCTACTTCAGGATTTTGCAAAATCCTCACTTCACTACGGTAATGTCCGCTGTCGCCGTTCCTGTCTGTCCCAGCTCATTCGTTAAGGTAAAGGTTACGGTATACTTCCCCTCTTTCTGAAAAGTAAAGCGGGCGTTATTCACCGTAATGCCTTCTGGATTCGCACCACCTGAAGCAAACCAGTTGGAGATCAATACCGGAGAATGCTTGTTATAGGAAGACATCAATTCCACTCCCTCCCCAGCATGGACCGAAATATGGGATGGAGTCAGGGATACAACGAGCGCAGGCGGCGAAATAGGTAACCGTTTTGCTGGCCTTCGAAGATTTCCAGCCTTCAGAATACCGATACCCGCTGGTCGATAAGGTGTCGCTGCCCGCTTGGTCAATGGTGATATGCCCTCTGTCAGATAATAAGAAAACGTCTGATGCTTAGCACCCTCTCCATCGGTGCAGTGTTCATCAACAGCCTCCAGCTCATCCCCGTTCATTATAGTTAGGGGCGACAGTAAAATAACATTTCGTAGTGTTCCGTGCGTACCATCTTCCGGATGTATTAATATAGCTCTCGAAGAATGTACCTGCTCCGTGTAGCGGGATGGATTAAACTGATACTGATAGGCACTGCTCATATCGCTGTTGTTCCAGGCTCGAACGTGCTTGGCTCCAGTCGTGTCCTCCCGCAAGGGAGGCATCCTGTTCGACGGAACAGTCCAGGCAAAATAGTACGATTGATAACGTGCACCATACTTTGTTCTCTTGACCATGACAGAATCAATACCGTTACTCGGGTGAACAGGATATCCTTTTAGCATCGGCATAAGCGTATCCTGATGACGTTTTGGATCTGCATCATCATAGTCAAACCGGGCCGATTGGCTGAGCGCACTCTCTAAACTTAAGCCGTCTTTTGCAAATGCAGTCCCTGCGAATAGAGCAGCTGTAGCACCCGCGTTTTCTGTATAGATTTGAAGCTCCACCCAGACTCTTGCGGAAACAGGACTAAAGCCATCAACTCCAGAAGAAGAGAACACTTCCAAGTTAAATGAATTTTTACCATCCACCCCGTAAACAGAGAACTCTCCAAGGTACTCTGCCTGATCTCTGGAATGGGCGGGGGTGTGGGCTTCCGTGGTTCGTAGCTTTACAAGCTCCTGACCTGCAACACGTAGAGAAATATAGTTTGATTCCGCAGCCACATCTCCCGATAACCACACTTTCATCGTCGATCCGGTATTAACCATAGGACTATCCGAGAAAAAGGTTGCTTTGCGAGATTCCTCACCGCCATTCAGTTCAAAAACGCAACTCTCGTTCATTATCGAATGGGTATTGCCCTTGACATCAAAATCGCCCATATAGATCGGGATCGAAGGTACTGCATTACGCTCCCAGGCAGGTGCTGTATCTGCCAGCAAAACCAGCATGACAGTCTTTGCATCCACGTAGCCTCTAAGCTGGACCTTACTGTCCTGCCACCAGTTCGTGAATTTCACATTCATGGTGGCTACCTGTTCATAGCGATCCAATTGCGGAATCCGCGTCCGCGAAGCAACGTAAGGAGATTGGTAGAATTGAGGGAATTGATGCGTAATCATCAACTGAAGCGCTTGGGTCTCATCGTGCAGCCCCCACATAGAGGATTGAATCTCTACATCCAAAGCGAGCCTTTTAAAATCAGCGGATTTATCCCAGCCTACAATCATTCTGCTCGTATTCACGAACTTTTCCAATTGATAAAAATACATCGTATGACGCTCAAACAGATTGTCCTGTTCGACCTTCTGAACAGCCCAAGAGAATATCCCATCAGATTGTGGCTCCAGCTGCGTTCCCCAACCGGCATGGTTTCTGTGAACAGCAAACGGGATTTTTGAGCCTGTATTGTGCAGCTTTTCCTTCACACTGCCCAGCATAGCCATGCCAAAAAGATGCCCTGATACATTTCGCAAAATGTAGTGCTTGGCTACGACAAATTCAAATTCCTCCGAGCCGTTCAGATCACTGTAATAAACAGCCGCCTCTCCTGAAACCCCTGACGCGAAGCTAATACGTTGTCCGCCATCCTTCTTCTCTTCTGCTGAATAATAGGAAGAAGGCATAAGCTCGCCATCCAAATACACAAAGTAGTCACCCTTATGCGCAAGCTTGGGAATATCTACATAGGAGTTGACGAGTGGAAGAGAGAAGCGCTGAATCGTGGGTTTGGCCAGTCGGCTCGAATACACGACCTTATGAAATTCATCCACAATATCCCATCCGTTTTGAGAGCAAAGGGTAACGATTTGACTCAACAACTGATCTTCGTTAACGAGCATTTCCAGCCAAGGACTATCCTCTGGCATTATGTTTCACCTCCTTTCTATTGGAGCATTTGATAATTCACCCATATATCCTTGTTCCTGCCGCCTTCATTAAAAAACTCAAAACGAAATTCAGTCCCTATCGGACAAGGAATAACGGCTGTAAAATACATCCCTTCAGGTAGATCCTTCGTGAAGATACGTTGGCATATCAGCTTATCCCCTACATACAGATTCCAATAATCGCTGGACTCATAAAAAGATGCTCCCACAGCTACCGCAAGCAGCTCGCAATCATGGCTGACTTGCATTGTGCTTTCTACCTTGCCAATTCCTCGGGATTCAATCCGATTGCCCACAATGTACGGTTGGGTCTTCGTTGGCATAAAAGGCGGGTCCAAACGTCCTCCTACCATATAGCTTGCAAAATTAGCACCACTGGACAAAGACTACACCGCCCTTACATAATCAAGAGTCAGATTTTTGAACAAACCATTTTCACGAATAATGCTTCCCCGTATAGCGTTTAACGATGGAATACCAGCCTCTTCTTCCATTTCTGCATTGAGGGTTGTGGAGGCTTCAAATTCAATAAAAAATCCGGTCACCTGCAACAGATCGTCCCGATACAGCGTTAGCCGTTCCAGCAAGCCGTTATCATAGGTGTATAACACTGACGTTACCAATGCAGGATATTGAAGCATTTCACGGGCCACGTCGATGGTCATGACATTGGGCTCCTCCTGAGCCTTTTTTTCCAACAAGTCGTCCGTCTGACCCGCATGTACCCTTTCCTTACGTACTTCGCGTCGAATCAGATCAATAATCGGAAATACCTCGTTGGAGTTCGTAAAATTCTGGTTCTCCAAAGTTCACACCTCACCTTCTCCTTCAATATAAGAAAAAGGAAACGACAATTAACGCAGGCTACGTAATGCCATTTCCTTTTATTATGTTATGGATCATACTGTAAAAATCAGGATGTTGCAGGAAGAGCGGACCAGGTTAGCTCCAGATAGTTAATCATGCCGCATTCATTACCGACCAGCCTGTTGCCCTTAATCAGATAATATCCCGCATTACAGGTATGGTTGTCATACACATAACACCCATCCAAAAGCTCTACGAGCGGGTTACCGCGAATGACAATGTTTTTGGTGCGGGCTTGTCTTTTCATATCAAAAAATACTTTATTCGCTATCTGCTGCTTGAGATCACGCATGGATGCCCCATCCTGCTCTTCAATCCATGGTAGCTGTAATCCGGTAGTTCTCATATTCCCTTTGGTGGCGACAATCAGGCTTTTATCCAGAAAATGCTCCGTTAACCCCTCAGAACCAGAAATCATCAGATGGTTGCGAACACGCGAGTAGTCGGTAGAAGACGTCATTTCAAGCAAATGATCATCTGTAAATTCCCACTTGGAACGTGCTATCTGATCCCAATCCGGAGTATCCAGAAAATTCATTCGTTTCAGTGTAAACGTTCCGTAACGATCACATCTGACATCATAGGGCAAATCCTGTATGAGCGATTGTATAGCATCTGATGCCCTTGTTCCCGTCTTGAAGGATACCGTTGCTACGAAAGGATTTTCCCAGCCTTCGGCTGTTTTCACACATTCTTGATCTTGGGGAATCGTCTGAAGCTCTCCTGACTTGGGATCAAATCTCATGTAGGAGTGCTTGCCCTTCTTCACATCAACATATACCGTTTCGTCTATATCCAAATCGGGATATTGGCATTCTTCCCCGTGCACACGCCATGAATTAAGCCCGGCTGCGACCACAATATCCTTTACAATACTGGATTTCATCCAGGCAAAGGCGCCGCCGTCCCCAGCATACGCTTCCTCTGGAGGGTAGATCATATCCTTATAAAATATAAATTCCTCCAGCATGTCATAACGGTCTACACAGTGGAACGTAAGCGTTCTTCTCTCGGCATCCTCCTCAATTTCACCCTTGATCATGCCTGTAAATACACGTACCAGCTCATCACCGTAGCCTGCATAAATACGGATGGGAGTCCCTTCACTAATCAGATGTCTTCGCTCACCCTCCTCCCAATAGGTAAATTCGTTAGGTGGCTGCTTCCTCCCATCAGGAAATGCAGCGTAACGTTCCAGGGATAGGGAGTAGATCCCTTTGGCATTATTTAAAGTTACGGTGGCTGACGTCGAGGACATATCCATGTGAGAATGAACCTCCCAGTTCATCACATCCCGTTCCAGTGAAGCGGTATCCTCATACTGAAACCCGCCGACGTCATACCATTTCTCCTTATACGTATCTGCGATATGGGTGGCAAACTGCTCAATAGAGTAATCATGAAAGGAATATTTTACCTCTGCAATATACAGACCACCGCTGGATACGGAAAACCGCAGTCTGTTCGCCGTATCATCCTCGGATACGCCGCGTACCCGGGTATTTTCCCATTGTTCGACACCACCCGGAAGTATGCTTTTAATATATACATCCAGATCTGTTTCGTTATGGCAGGTTACTACATAATCGGTGTACTCGCTCATATGGTTATGGCTATAGGAGCCAACATTCGTAGAAATCCCCTGATCTGTAACCTTGACCACAAAGGCTTTGGAGCCACTGGACATTATTATTTTCCCTTGTGTTCCCTGATCGGCCTTAATTCGGAACTGCATCGTAAATGGAAATTTGTTTATCTTCCCTGTCCGTTCAATACCAGCCTCTTCCCGTGCTGTGGATATCTTCTGCTGATCCCCCAGATCCGTCACCACTACCTGCTGATCGGGAGTCCAATCATTTATTGTGCTCATCGGGTCTTCGAACGTCCAGACTGTTTTGGCTGAGACGGATTCCACATCAAATTCTCTGGCTTTCAGGAAAGTGATCCCGAAATTGCCTCTTGACGCCTTGGAAGGATTCGACATTGAAAATTCGATCTTGTGGTGTCCACCAGGCACCGGAATAGAGGGAGGATAAGCCAGTCCGTTTTTGGCATTTACCCCTTCAATGGTCGCAACTACATGGTCGTCCACCTTCACCTCTACTCTGTCCTGGATATCCATATCCGACACATAGGCCCAGCTTAAACAACCCGCCTTGAACCAGTCATGCACAAACGTGAATTTCTTCACCTGACCCGCCCCGTCTGTTCGTTGAAAACCTAAAACATTACGAACCTGATTAGGCGTTTCATTGGTGAAAAATTGTGTGGCACCCACGATATCCACAAATTTCAAAGGGTCCAGACTCGTTTTTTGAGCCGTAAAATCCTTGTTGTACGACACCTTCTCCGTGGCACGGTTGATCTGGTAGGATACAATGGATTGATCGACTTCTGAGTTTGCGCTGCGAGTTCTTCCGTCCCCCCATTGCTTGATTTTCACAATGACAGGTTTTCGCCCAAACTGGAGGCATTGCTCCGCATTTTCCATTAAAATTTCAATACGTTTGCCCTTCGTGGAGCCAGCCGTATCATCAGCCACATATTCGCCCCAATTTTTCCCGTCTACCAACAGCTCAACCTTACTTCCCAACGGAATGACAGAGGGATCGACAGCAATAATTTTGTAATCCTTCCACTGCCGTACATCTGTTCCTCCTCTTGTAATGCCTTCAGAGTTTGCAGCATTTACATAATAAGCCCACGCTTCCATACTATATTCCGTGTAGGATTCGACAGTGCTAGCTGCCAACGATGGAGTGACTGTGCTTTTATTCTGAACAGCCGCATCCAGCAATCGAATGGGCAATTGTATGGATTTTTCCCCGCGCAGGAAAGCTTCGGGGTTCAAATCCTCGCCATCCTTGCGAACCTCAAAATGAAGATGTGCTCCATCCCCACCTCCACTACTACTCTTGTGACCCGAGTTCCATCCTATAGCAATCGGATCTCCAGCCTTCACATGATTTCCAACCTTGACCATCATCGCATTGGGTTTCAAATGAGCATACCGGGTCGTCCAGCCGTTGCCGTGATGAATATATACAGCGTGACCGTAGCCCTTTACAGCACCAGCCGCAGTAATTCTTCCATCCCATACGGCATGAATGGTATCCTCCTTGTCACAATCCAGGTCCACTCCCTTGTGAAGAGGGCGCTTGGAATTCACTGAACGGTGACGGCTGGTAACCAGCATGCCCTGTATATGATTCGAATCGGTAACATGCCCACGCATTTTCGAACTAGAAAGTATAGGCATGGACATAGGCAAATTGGCGAGACGGGCTATTTCGCTAACCTTTGTGGCTTCCTTTTCACTTGATAGCTGGGTCACACCATCAATGGACAAAAAGTCTTTAACGACCGTATCTTTTACATATTGAACAACGTCTTGGTTTGGCCGCAAGCTGCGGACATAGGACATTTTGTCCAGCTCTACAATTACGCGTGGCTGATGACCCCGAGCCTGTCCGTGCTTATTCATGGATTCAAAAGTCATTTTTCATCACCTATCTGAATTTTTCTAGGGCCCATTCTATGAATCGGTTTAAAAATACGACAGCTTCCGCACGTGTAATACATTTTTCTGGCTCCAGCATATTGTTTTCATAGAGTGGAAATACATAGCTTCCGTCTAGAAACTGCTCACTTATCAAGTCCATAACATCCTGCTCATACCATTGGCCTGAGAAAGAGCTTCGGTCCTGCAAGGTTCTCGGCGGATACGTATTGCTCTCCAATCCACGGTCGGTATATCTGTTATAGATATCCACCCGCATCTGTTGAAGAAGAACAAGAAACTGTGCTCTTTTCATACGAACATTCGGAAAGAAACGGTCATGATAACGAGCATGTACAGTGCTGACAACGACCGTCTCCTGTTTAAATTGCACACTCCCGGCTTCACGATAGTTATATCCGACAGTCGCGGGAAATCCGTTATAGTTGAAGGGGAGATACACAATTCCTTGATGAATCACAAATGCATCCTGCCTGAAGCCGAATGCTTTCTTAATCACTTCCTTTGGATCTTCTTCCGATTGGATTTTCACAGGTAACCGCTTGAGCTTGGTTCCCAGAACCGTGACCGTCTCCGGCTGATATTTCGTTTGGCTCTGATAATCAGCTGCCATGGACAAGATCGCAGAAGGCAGGATAATCAGACTTTCGTCCGTATCCATATAAGGTTTTTGAACACAGCCATCCCCCTGATAAGCGGGTCTGCCATAAGCGATACATACCACCTCAAGTCCGCCGGATAAAGGATGGGGCATCGTTATTTTTTCGTTTTCCACTCTTTCAGGCTGTACCTGAACTCCAGCGACGAAAACAAAAACTGGATTTTCAATATGCATCTGATAGCCGGGAATGGCAAATTCCTGCTGACCATCGAACGTTACAAAGCGCTTGACAATGCGTTCATGTCCTTGTTCAAAAGTGTCGTAGGGCATCCCCTCGATAAAGCTTTGCTCGTTGCGGGCATCCAGACCTAAACGTGCCATATCTAACATATCTCTATAAAACCAATCCAGTGGATCTACATCAATCCAACGTTTCATCTCAATACCCCCTTAGAATCCGGTCCACATACCTATAGGACCTCATCAAAAAGGTGATTCCCTCTGCCCGGGTACAGCCCTCGTCCGGTCTGAAATAAGGGCTGACTTCGCCTTCATCCGCAGGGATGGTAACCATACCACGCTGCTCCATTTCCTCGATATAGCTGGATGCCCAATGGCCATTGAGGTCCATGAATTGGCTTTTGCAGCGGTATTCATCACCTTGCTTGCGAATAAGTGACATTTGGACTTGGATGATATATTTAGTCTCCATCTCCGCCGTTTGAATATCTGGTTTACCTGTCACAACCCCCAGATAGATCGTGCCTTTTTCATCATAATATTTGTGTTCTGAGCCTATAAAAGATAGCCAGTCTGCGTATTCCTTTTTACTGTAAAATAAAAGTGTTAGGGCAGCTGTATAATGTGAAGTTCCACGATTGACCAAGCCTGCTGAGTAGGAAAACGTTTCATTAACATGGGATTTCAGAGTCGGAGCCGGTGGCTTATATTCGCTGATAAACTTGGCCTTAACCTCGACAAAGCGAATTCCGTTATCATAAAATAATCGCTTTTTGTAGATCACATCTTCTGATTTATTGGGGCTTTGCTGAGTCAAATGTATACCTCCTGTCATTAAAAATGATGTTTACTCCGGTTCGACAGAGTATGGATTAATATGACGTACTGCTACGATAAGCAGTGGTCGGATTCATAAGAAGCTGATCCCGTAAGCTTCCGGCTCTACCGTTTTTAAGACCTCTTCCCAGTCCGTTACCGATCGCTTCCAGTTGGGTCGGACTTACGTCATTCGTGACATTAGGCAATGTCATATGGACGATGACGTCACCGGAGTTGATCGTGTACGATGGGTGCATGTTTGCACGTGTCAGATATTCTTTGCTGGTCAGCTCTGTGACGCCCCCTGGCATATGAAACGTTCCAGCTAATGGCTCCACCCCACTCCAAATCCCCAATTGGGCTTGCAGGGACTGCCCTCTCCATTCGCTGTGCTGCTCTCGGAATTCCCATGAAGCTTCCGACTTCATATGAAATGCACGCTGATGACGGAGTACACTTTGCAAGTCCTGAGTTTGGTGCTTGCGCATACAGATATACTCCATAGAGCCTGTTCGTATATCTGCTATTTCAGCGTTTAGCGTCTTCCTGCTTGGATCCCTCTGCACCTTGCCCACGTATTCATTCATGGGGAAGGTCAGCGGCTTCGTTTTACCATTCATATCATGTTGCAGACTTTGGCTCTCATCTGCGGGTAGCTGATCTGGTTTTTGCTGGTTTACTTCGGACCTTGTCCTACAATCTAATAAGGTGCTTAATGTGTGCTTGTGTTCACTCAAACGCCCTAAGCGTGAAGCCAGCTCCCGAATATCAGCACGAGAAGAATGCCTTAGTGTCTGAATAAATGCCTGTAGCTCCACAAGCACATCAACCTCTATATTGCCCATACATTCACCGCCTTTTATAAAATGAAACTCCCGCCCCTCCATACGGAGCAGAGCAGGAGTGCCTTTCATCCAAGCATATTAGCCAGAAATGCCATATCTTCTTCGTCCGCTATCTTATAGCTGCCCATATATGAGCCGTCTTCCCTGACTTCTTCACGGGCTGTATGGCGGGTATCCGAACGATCCATTTGATCAGTCCCGCTCCATAGCCCACCGGCAGACATGGAGGATACTTTAATTGTAAATTCGATATGGTCATGACACTGCTCCAGATAGTAGCCCAACTGAGGGAGCGTAAGGTCCCAAACCTGATGCTTATCCAGGTGACAATAATGGGCCAGCTTAAAAAAAAGATTCGCCCAGTCAACGGGAGCTTGCCGGTCATACTCCAGCTCCTCATCCTCAGTCGCTACATGGACTTTTTTATTCCATTCAGTCCGATCATGGCATCAATAATTTGCTTGGCCGTTTCGAGGTCAACATACTCCTCCAGATGCTCAGGAGTCATCCAGCTATAATAAGGCTTGAAGC
This sequence comes from Paenibacillus sp. RC21, assembly GCF_044907935.1. NCBI lineage: Bacteria > Bacillati > Bacillota > Bacilli > Caryophanales > Paenibacillaceae > Paenibacillus > Paenibacillus sp. RC21. The sequence continues at coordinate 606,786 of NZ_JBIYCS010000003.1, read as the reverse complement.
CCATCATCAGCACATCTATCAGCTCATGATAACGATCCGCACCTTCCGGGTCATCTGGAATCAGATTTGCAATAATAATGCCGGAATCAATAGCGTTCAGCTTTTTAATCAGCTTACGCGCATCCTTTAACCCAAGCGGAGGCAAATAATACGTTTTACCGTCACGGAGACGCACCTTTTCATCTTCTTCAAAGAAAGCTTTTTCTTTGATCTGTGCTTCCTCTTCTGTCAAAACCTTCTTTGTACTTTCTACCACCGCATCTGACTTGGAAGGCTCATTTTTAGATGGAACGGTGAACTCTCTTTCATTCATTTCGAAAACACATCCTTACGTATCAGTTGTTAGCAGATGTTGTTGCGATCTCATAACGCTTGATCGTGCCGAGCTTGTTATCAAAGCGTTCCGGGTCAATGACCGTCAAGGTTACACTATGCGTAGACGCCTGCTGGCGCTGAGCATCAATCGTGAAATTGGATTTCACACGACATTGATACAATTCCGTTTGGTATCCTTGCACAGAACCGTCCTTTTGCTCAAAACGGCCATCATGAACCAGGTGAACCGTCAACGGTAAATCCCTGCTCGAAATATCCAGAACATCCACCACTTCATTGCGTTTATAGTTTACATAAATGGCTACATCCTTCAACGCTGCATTGAAAATCAGCTTTCCCCCTTCAACAAGGTATTGCTCCTCGGTAGGGGTTCCGGTGAGCGAACGTTTGAGAAGCTTGTTTCCATTTAGCGTACGCACTGAAATTTCAGGCGTGGTATGCAGCGAGGTACCAAAGACAAGCTCTGCCTCACACTTCCCGTTTACTTCCTGAATAACGTGCTTCTCTTCCAGCTCCCATACAAATCCATCATCATCCTGCTGGATTCCACTCAAAGCGACAGGATAGACAATCACTACTTTTTTCCCGGCCAACGCTGCATCGAACACTGCCTTATTACCTGTCACGGTAACTTCTGTGGTTACATCTGTGCCTGTAATTACATCCTCGTAAGCCTTCATTGCAGGACTTGTCGCTGCGGCTTCTGTGAGCAGCACCTGGTATGGGGATTCCCCTGGAACCGTCACGGTTTCCGTTGTCAGTCGGTAAGACGCTCCGCTAACACCTTCACGAAGCTTGGAACCGAGGACGAGACGGACCAGATTTAAGTCAAATTTGGCATCTTGAGCTGTAATATCAATCGTTTTTTTACGAAGCAATGCATCCAAGGGCACACTGGAATCTCCACCCTCGATATCGTGCATATCCAGTTGGATGTCCAAAAGCATGTTGTTCAGTGTTCCAATCGTGATGAGTTCATCACTATTCGGAATTTTAGCCATAAACTTGCCCGCACCTTTAATCAACATTTTTTTGTTTTTCGTCATTCCCATCTTCAAAAACCTCCAGTTTATTATTCCATTCTAATGGTATCCCGATTGGAATGGAGTATTTATATGTGTTCTCAAGGCCCGCGTCATGATCTGAACCCGTGACAACTTGACCTTTGAGCAAACCACCTTCCTGACGATATCAATATAAGTGAAGTATTGGATGTTTTAACTGTAGCGATGTACTTGATCTCTTCATCGTCCTCGTTTCTTCATACAGGGTCTACACCCCTCAATAGACGACCTCGGAATATGCTGCTGCCAATTAGACTGTTCAACCTCATGAGGATAAACAAGTTTACCGAACTGATCCATTACTTTACCCGTAAGTTCGCCGATACAATGCAGGCATAGCAAGGGTTCTCCTGCCATTTTCTCTGCCATAAAGTTTTCTCTAGCCCTTTGTGTCACATAACGAAATTCACACCGGATACATGGGGTAAACTGCATCATTCCTGTAGCCTCCTTCATAGTACAAGGTTTGATTTTCTCCTTACGTAGTCTCCAATATTACAATTCATCTGACGATCTCTATACTTCAATATAAGTAACTGTAAGCTTCATTGAACGATTTATATATAAGAATAAGAACGATTTCATTGGTTATACAAAAAAAAGGAGGAGCAACCCCAAGCCAAATTACGGCTTGAGCGTCTGCCCCTCCTCTTCTGCAAAGCGGAAGTTGCGTGCGATGTACAATATCGGTGTACCCGCCGCGGTTAGTACAAATTTTAAGATATAGGTGGTGAACAGTAGCTCCAGCCATATTCCCCATTCATAGCCGTAAAAGGCGATGCTGCAAAAAATGAGCGTATCAATAAACGAGCTAATCATTGTACTGCCATTGCCGCGAATCCAGAGCTGGTGACGTTGCGGGAAAAACTTGCGAATCCACGAGTATAGACGAACGTCCAGCAATTGGCTAACCGCATAGGCCGTCAGGCTGGCAAGCGCAAGTCTGGGTAATAGTCCGAATAATTGCTGCATCGGCGCCTGGGCAAAATCGGTTGCATTAGGCTGAAACACCAGCGCCATCTGCATCGTTAGCGTCGTCATAATCAGCGTGAAAAAGCCGAACCACACCGCTTTGCGTGCCTCTTTAGGCCCGTATTTTTCATTCAGCAAATCGCTGGCCATGTACATAGAGACATACATTGTATTTCCCAATGTCGTCGTAATACCGAGCAAATCAATGGTTTTGGTTACCTGAATGTTGGCAAGTACGGTAGCCACACCAATCCAGGCGTACAACCCTTTTTTACCGAACAAACGATAACATAACAAAAAGAACATAAAATTGACGAGGACAAAGGCTGCCCCCCATAGCAAATTAAACATGAAATCCTCCTAGTTTTGATAGCGCGGGATGGTTGCGAACCGCGGTTCATCCGGAGTAAGCCGGAAAAACATTATTTTAATGTATCACAGATTACGATTCGTGAACAGTAAACCTGCTCCCTAAACTGCGAAGAGAGTCCCTATCGTTCCAATTAGGAGCTTACCGTCGTATCTAGATCCATACCCTGATCGTTGAACACATCCTGATCATTCTCCTTAAGCACCTTGCCTGAAATGAGTCCTGCCGTAATAGAATCATTGACATTCAGCGCTGTGCGTCCCATATCGATCAGTGGCTCAACCGAAATAAGCAATCCCGCCAAGGCTACGGGCAAGTTCATGGTCGAAAGCACGATCAGAGAAGCGAAGGTGGCACCACCGCCTACACCCGCCACGCCGAAGGAACTAACCGTAACGACCAGAATGAGCGTGAGGATAAAATCCCAGCTCGTCGGATTTATGCCCACGGTTGGCGCAATCATGACCGCCAGCATGGCCGGATAAATACCTGCACAGCCGTTTTGTCCAATGGTCGCTCCCAAGGAGGCAGACAGATTCGCGATGCCGTCTGACACACCGAGCTTTTTCGTTTGCGTTTCAACATTTAGCGGAATCGTTGCCGCACTGGAACGGGATGTAAAGGCAAAAACCAGCGTAGGCAATACCTTTTTCACATACGTTACCGGGTTATAGCCGAACAGAGCCAGCAAAATAAGATGAATGACGAACATGACCAACAGAGCCACATAAGAAGCGAGTACAAACTTGATCAGCTTCAAGATTTCATCCGGATTCGTCGTGGCTACAACTTTAGTAATCAGCGCCAAAATACCGTAAGGCGTCAATCTCAGCACCAGCGTCACAATCCGCATCACCACCGCGTACACGGCGTCGATTACTTTACGGAAGGTTTGCGCCTGCTCTGGCTTTTTACGATCCAGTCCAAGCACGGCTACCCCGATAAAAGCCGAGAAAATCACTACTGCCAGCGTCGAAGTACGACGTGCTCCCGTCATATCCTCAAAAGGATTGGATGGAATAAATTCCAGCACCTGCTGTGGAATCGTCATATCCTGAACTGTTCCAAGACGCTCCTCCATCTTCAAACCCTGTGCTTGTTCCTTTTCCCCACTTTGAATCTCAATCGCTTTAAGATCGAACGACAAGCTGGTCACAATACTGACCGAAGCGGCAATAGCCGTTGTAATCAGCAGTACTGCAATAATAGACACGCTTATTTTGCCAAGATTCTGTCTTCCCTTCAAATTCATAATAGCCGAAATGATCGACACCATGATGAGCGGAATAACTACCATTTGCAGCAAACGGACATAACCATTGCCTGCGAGGTTGAACCAATCGACCGATTTTGTAATGACCTCTGAGCCCGCCCCATAGGCGTATTGAAGAATAACCCCGTAGATCAGCCCGAAGCCCAGCCCGGCAAATACCCTTTTTGTAAAGGAAATGTGTTTTTTCTGCATCCAGACCAACACGCCGAGCAGTGCAAGCAGCACAAGCACATTCAAAATAATAAAGAAGGTATCCATATATTTTTCCTCCAGACAGATGATATTTTATTAAGTGACCCTTCAATCCGTTAATTACTATATCACAATACCAACTATCTTTGTAGGTTTTGTTTTAATAAATGGGTTGAAGCCAGTATAGCTTTGGGGGATTACATTGAAAACGCAAAAAGGCAAGTCTTCCTGTTTCGAAGACTTGCCTTTTGTTAATCCAACGATTGATGTTAGATTATACGTAAAATCTTTTGTTGTCGTTAGACGATTACTGTATAAAAAAGCTCCTGTTCCTTAACCACTTTATGCTCATTTCCAGCAGGCTCCAGTTCACTAAACTGAGCTACGTTCGTAACAATAACAGGTGTAATCGTTTCGTAACCAGCCTTGCGAATTTCCGCCAGATCAAACTCCAGCATGAGATCGCCTACTTTCACTCGATCCCCTGCTTTCACATGAGGAGTAAAATGAAGGCCTTTCAGCTTTACCGTATCCATCCCAACGTGTATGAGCATTTCAAGCCCGGAATCACTCACCAAACCTACGGCATGTCCACTTTTGGCAATGGAGAATACGGTACCTTCAACTGGAGAAACAACGCGACCTTCAGATGGCTCAATAGCCCATCCTCTACCCATGATTTCCTGAGAAAAAGCAGGGTCATTGACTTCACTGAGCGGCTTAACCTCACCCATAATCGGGCTGTATACCGGGATTTTCTCGCCTTTTGGCAGTGAGGCCACAGGAGATGGTGCTACTTCCTCAGTAGAGATGTCTCCAGCAGCACCTGTTGATGAAGCTTCTTCTTCCTTCACATCTTCAAAACCGATCAAATAGGTTGCCACTGTAGCAGCCGCAAATGCGATAATGATACCAAGAATTGCGTACAAGAAAGTTGGTCCGATAAACATTGCCAAGCCAGGCAAGCCAGCCAGTCCACCCATAACATAAGCTTTTGTGCCAAACAAGCCCATGAATCCTCCGCCAACGGCACCTCCGATCAACGCTGCGATAAACGGTTTTTTAAACCGCATGTTTACCCCATACATTGCAGGCTCGGTTACACCCATAATAGCTGTCAAGCTTGTGGAGAAAGCCAACGTTTTGATTTTGGCATTTTTGGATTTCAAGAATACACCCATTGTAGCGCCAGCCTGAGCCAAGTTAGCTGCTGCCATAATCGGAATCATGTAGTCATAGCCCAGCGTGGCGATAGAACCAATCATGATAGGAATCAACGCATAGTGCATACCTGTCATGATGATCAGGGAGAAGGTACCACCGAGTACCAGACCTGCAAGCGGACCTGTATTTTCAAACAACCAAGAAATACCACCCGACAGGCCATTACCAATAATGGCGCCCAGCGGACCTACTGCAATCAACGTTGCAGGCACAACAATCAACAAAGTCAGTGTCGGAACGACAATCAGCTTCAATGATGCATGTGTATACTTATCAATGAATTTTTCAACATGGGCCGCCAGCCAGATCGCAATAACGATGGGAATAACAGTCGATGCATAGGTTGCCGCCGTCACCGGAAGACCGATAAAGCTAACCTTCACATTGGATGCCAGCAATGCCGTAATCGTCGGATGCAAAATAGAGGCACCTATCGCAGCCGCGATAAACATGTTACTTCCCAGTTTTCTAGCAGCACTCACAGCCAGAATAATCGGCAGGAAATAGAATGCTCCGTCTCCTATTGCCGCTAAAATCGTATAGGTTTGACTCTTATCGGACATCCAGTTCATTGCCACCAATAGAGCAATGATCCCTTTGATCATACCTGCACCGGTGATCGCCGGCAAAATAGGTGTAAACATACCAGCTATAAAGTCAAACAGACTGCTGATCGGGTTTTGTTTTTTCTTGGATGCATTGCTTGCGACTGTCTCACTTTGCGGCACCTTGGACATGTTGCTCACCAACGATTTGTACACGTTAGCTACATCATCACCGATAATAACCTGAAACTGGCCGCCACTCTCCATCACTCCCATGACGCCATCCGTTTTTTTCAACTGATCTTTCTGAGCTTTCTTATTATCATAAAGATTGAAGCGCAAGCGGGTCATGCAGTGAACTACCTGCTCAACGTTTTCTTCACCACCAACCAGTTTAAGTATCTCTTTGGATAATTGATTTCGATCCATGAGGGTTTCCTCTTTTCTTTTAAGGTATAAAATGCGTAAATTGGCAATAAAAAAACCTGAATACAGAAAGCAGACAGCTTTATAAAAAGCCAATCTTCTTTCAGCATTCAGGTTTTGCCTTCTGGTTTAGAAGTAGCAATCCTAAATCCCTGATCATCCATGAAATCATTGATTTTTAATGATACGCTCGATATGAATGGTGAGATATAGCATCTCATCCTGGGATAAGCTCCGACCATAGATTTTAGTCGTATAATCTCTTATTTTTTCAGCACAGGCGTAGGCATTCTTGTACTGCACCTTAACCATATCATGAAGGGAATTATCTGCATTTTGTACAGGGGTCCCGTTCATTACCCGTTGAGCAAAAAATTTGAGATGTGTAATAAAGCGGTAGTAGCTTAACGACTCTTCATCCAGCTCCATTACAAAAAAGCGGCTTACAATGTTAATGATATCCTTGACGATGTTAGTCAGGGCTATCGTTTCGCGCATTTCACTGTTGAGCTGAGCATTCACCAGATGCAGAGCAATGAAGGCTCCTTCATCATCCGGAAGCGTAACTCCCAGCTTGTCCTGAATCATATGCAGTGCTTTGGTCCCAATCGAAAATTCCTTGCGGTACATTCGTTTGATTTCCCAGAAAAGGGCGTTCTTTATATCCATCCCCAAACGATAACGCTCTATGGCAAAATGGATATGATCCGTCAGCGAAATGTAGATGCTGTCATGTAATTCCACACCGAGTATCGTTTTGGCATATTGAATGATCTCATCAGAAATTTCAACATATTCAATAGGGATATCAGACATCAGGGTCATCAGTTTGCGGGAAACCTCGGTGCTTTCAAGCTTAAAGATTTTCTCGATATGCCCTTCATCAATCTCATCGCCTGAGCTTTTCTTAAAAGCAATGCCTCTTCCCATAATGACTAATTCTTTCTGCTGCTCATCAATGACCGTTACAACATTGTTATTCAGCACCTTTGCTATCTTCATTCCATCACCTTAGGCCGCTTGGAGTAGTAAAAAAAGGCAATACCAAAACTGACACTTAGTGCCTGCTTATGGTTTTGCCTGATACAATCAGTAACAATCCACGAATGTGCAGTTTTGAATAACTGCCATCATAATATCATATAAGAACTGAGCTGACAAGTTTTTTTTGTAAACACTTTCATAAGGCCCCTAGGCGATGGGAGCACCAAATTACTGCCTTTAATCTGCACGATAGTGCTGCAGCGTGTCCGCTTTTGGAGTTAGAAAACACGATCCCTCCACTGGGGGAAATGACAAGTCCTTCGATGGTTTATTCGAAGCAGCCTAGTTGTTGGCGCTCTTTTCCACTGCCAAATCCGAAGCAGTGCTGGTGCCAGATGTGGATGGTCCTTTTGAATGTTCCTCTTTTTCCTCCACAAAGCCCATGAAATACGTAATTACACCAGCCGTCACAAACGAAATGACCATCCCCAAAACGGCATACACAAGCGTGGAGTCACTAAACAGCGGTAAAGTCATTAGTCCGAATAAGCTTACCAGAGCAGTGATCGCCGTTTCAAACAGGCACACAAATGCCCCACCAATGGCCCCGCCGATCAACGCAGCAAGAAACGGTTTTTTGAAACGTACATTAACACCATACATGGCCGGTTCAATGATTCCTAGCACGGCTAACAAGCCTGTGGTTGCGGCCAGCGCCTTGACTTTGGAATTTTTGGATTTAATACATACGCCGAACGCCGCCCCCGCTTGAGCCATAACCGCCGCCACCATGACAGGAGCAATGTAATCATAGCCCGTCGCAGCAACGGATTCCAGCATATCGTTCACCAGCATATATTGCATGCCCGAAAAATGAAGCAAAGGTATAGTGCCTCCATACAGCAGACCCGCCAATACTTCCGAATTGAAGAAGAACAATGAAGAAAATTCTTCTGACAATGTATGAGCCAAGGTAGTCCACAGCGGACCGAAAACAAACAGCAATAAAGGCATGATAATCATGAGCGTCAACGTTGGGACAACCATCAGCTTTATGGCATAGCGATTAAATTTGCCTAATCCTTGCTCAATTTTCGCTGCAAGCCAAACGGTAATAAGGATCAGTATAAAGGAAGAAATATACTGGGGCTCCGCCACTGGTAAACTGGTCGAGCTGATCTCTTTAGCGGACTTCAGCACTTCCGTAAGGCTGGGAAGAAACGAGCATCCCCCGATGACTGCTGCAATGAATATGTTGCTGCCAAGCTTTTTGGCTGCACTTACTGCTACCATTAGGGGTAAAAGATAAAATACTAATCCGCCAATGTACATTACAATTGTAAAAATTTTAAATTTAGAATCAATATCCAGATACAACAAGACAGAAGCAATCACCTGAATGATTCCCGCCCCGATCAGTGCCGGCAGGATTGAGGTAAACACACCCGAAATAAAATCAAACAGGCGACTTATCGGATTCCTTGCTGTGCCAGTTTTTCCATTGCCGGAAGCGGAAGCAGGCTCCTGTTTGTCTTCTCCTCCTGCCTGCGAAATCATTTCTTTGGAAAGTAAATCCTGATTCATAAAAGCCTTTTCCCCTTTTTTATGTATATTGAAGGCCACATTCGTACTTAATATATAACTGCTTACAGGAAGTACATGGAAAGCGACATTCCTTATACTACTTTCATTCCTTCTTTTTTACAATAGTCTTAAAAGAAGGAATGAGATATTCATTTTCATCCTCTGATGATTTTACATCAAGCTTACATCTAATAGCCCACGACCATAGTTACATTTTTTTGTTTGTTTTTGGGCAAATATGACTATTCAACCGCCTGTTAATTATGTAAAATAGGTCTAACCTACTTTTTAGTAATTCATGGATTGCTTCCCTTTCTTGTTCTTGCCCCTTGAATACAACTGAAATATACATAGAATCCGAACATTTTCAGTTTTTTCTTCAAGCAGAAAAGGAAAATAAGTAGATCATGACGTGTCTAATGTAAATTGGACAAGCGACCTACTTCAAGCAGGGAAATCTGTATATTTTCTTTTTAATACCAACTTATCATTATCATGTGAGAGGAGATTTTCCATGCAACGTTTTAATCGTTCCATTGGCGCAAGATTGCGGATTATGATTATATTGATTCTGCTCTTCGCGTCCCTTCTGTTCAGTGTCAGTTTTTATGCAGTATCCATGAGTATCATTAATAACAGTGTCATTCCTCAGGTGGATCAAATGCTGGAAACCGGGGCCAAGAGTGTGTATCAGGATCTTAATATTTCTTTGGCAGTTCAGGCACAGCAAGGAAATGGTTCAGATTCCGGGTCTGGTATGCAGATGGAATCTTATCTTCAAGATAAGGTCAACACGCTTAAACTTGAATCGGCATATATCGCAGTGGTGAAAGATGGTAATGCCGAAGTTGTCGCACGAAATGAAAAATCGGTATATAAGGTTAAAGATGTACTTGTTCCTGTGGAGGATATCAAAAAAGCAAAACAAGGCGAGATGAATGTCAGTGACATTTACAGCGATTCATACGGATTACACAAAACCGCCTTCTTTGCCATAGCGGGCAGTAACCTGGTCCTGGGTGTGAACGAGGACGTTGGATTTGTGCAGGACAAATCCCAACAAATTTTATGGATCTGCATAGGTATTACAATTGTAACGCTTCTGCTGGGTGGAATTATTTCTACCATTGTCGTACGCAAGGTTGTAGAGCCTATTGCCGAATTGGTTCGTCATAGTGAAAAAATTGCTCAAGGTGACCTGTCGCAAGAACCGAAGGTTATCGGTAACAACGAAATTGCGCAGCTTGCCCGCAGCTTCCAATCCATGTCCCACAATCTGAAAGAAATGATCGGTCATGTGCTTTCCACATCCGGTGCGGTTGTACAAGGCTCGGACGAGCTGCTTCGCCGGACTGAAGCCATGGGTGTAAAAGTACAGGACTCTACCGTTGCCGCAGAGGAAGTGGCAAAGGGTAGTACCAGCATAGCTTCTGCTGCTGCTGAAAATGCACAGGCTATGGAGGAAATCGCTCAAGGTGTTCAACATATCGCCTCCTCTGCCAATGATGTATCCGATCAGATCAGTGAAGCAACCGAAGAAACAGTGAACGGTAATACACTCGCTCAAAATGCTGTTGCCCAAATGTCGCAGGTAGGACAGGCTGCCGATGAGTCGCTTCGATACATCCATAGTATGAATGAGCGCTCCGAGGCCATTGGTAGCATTGTTTCAGCTATTTTTGATATTACGAAGCAGATTCAAATGTTGTCCCTGAATGCCTCCATTGAGGCTGCCCGTGCGGGTGAGCATGGACGCGGCTTCGCCGTTGTAGCCGGAGAAGTTCGCAAGCTGGCCGAGCAGTCGAAAGAAGCGACACAGCAAATTTCCGATTACCTGGTAACCATCCAGGAAGTATCGCAGCAGTCCGTTGACTCTGTGACCCGGGTCAGCCGTGAAATCCATTCGGGAACGGAAATGGTGCAGCAAGCGAGTACAGCCTTTAATCAGCTAAGTCAGCTCATGCAGACGATCAACGCGACGATCCAGACGGTATCCGCAGCAACAGAGCAGGTATCCGCCAGCTCGGAGGAAGTATCGGCTTCCGTGGAAGAGACAGCTCTCATCGCTGCCAATGCCCAGCTTATGATTCAGGAAATCGGTTTAAATTCCGATGAGCAACTGAATGAAATGGAAGGCTACAGCGAGGTCGTACGCCAATTAAGCAAGCAAGCAACCGAACTGCAAACAGCCGTACAAAAATTCAAAATCAAGTAAGCTGAACTACAAGGAAAGAGGTATCTCGCGGCCACGAACACGGCTGTGGAGATACCTCTTTATTTTTTAAAGCGTGATGTTATACGATCATCTATAAAGGTTAAGAGTCCATCCCCATAATGCGGTAGATTCGGTCCATGTCCAAATGAGCCCGCACCACCTCTGCAACACGGTCAAACTCACGTTCCTTGGCTTCACGTACGGTAAAGGTGCTATCCAGCCCTGCCAAGCCCTTGGCTTGTCTCAATCCATCCAGCCAGGAACGGCGAAAACGATCATTATCAAACACACCATGCAAATAGGTACCCCATACTTTACCATCCGCTGTTCCCCAACCTTCCTCAAAGGCTGTTCCCTCGCCGCGACGGATATGGAATAAGGTGTGCATTGGGTTCATTCCCTCGGTACCATCTTTAGGCGCGTGTGGTTCTGTAACACACTCCGTGACGCCCATATGTATTTCATAGCCTTCAATTATCGACGTGGGAGCAGAATCCGAATCGGGTGCAATTAGCAACAAGGGGCAGTGATTAGACAAGGTTCCCTGTACGCGTACCGTTTGCTTTTCCTTTAAAAAGGTCGTGGATAGCGCCAGCCAACCTAACCCTTCTGCCTGCTGCGGCAACCCAGATTCGACCGCTTCGGGATCAAACAAGGCTGTGCCGAGCATCTGATAACCTCCACAAATGCCAACCAACTGCGTGTGTCCCGTATTCATAGCCTCCCGAATGTCCTGCTCCAGACCTCTTGTCCGCAATTCAAGCAGATCGCCAATCGTGTCCTTCGTCCCCGGTAAAATAATAGCGTCAGGTACACCCAGTTCTCCGGCCTCCGTGACATAACGTACACTCACATCCGGCTCTACGGCCAAAGCATCCGTGTCTGTAAAATTGGAAATACGCGGATAACGAATGACCGCGATGTCCAGCGCTTTATCCTTTGCAGACAGCTTGGGCTTCTTGTCCAGCACCACAGAATCCTCTGCCTCAATGCGGATATCCGGTAGATAGGGCAGCACGCCGAGTACAGGAATACCGGTTCGTTCCTCCAGCCAGTCCAGTCCCGGCTGAAGCAGGGACAAATCCCCTCTGAACTTGTTAATGACAAATCCACGGATACGCTGCACCTCATGCGGCTCCAGCAGCTCAATCGTTCCTACCAGAGAAGCGAAAACACCGCCCCGGTCGATATCCGAAATAAGCAGCACGGGAGCGTCCGCCCAGCCCGCAAGATTCATATTTACAATATCGCGGTCCTTTAAATTAATTTCTGCCGGACTGCCTGCCCCTTCCATAAGCACAATGTCATAGGTATCACGCAGCCGATTCAGCGCGTCCATGACCGTCTGTTTGGCTTGCGGCAAAAATTTCTTTCGATAATCGGAAGCACTCATATATGCATAAGGCACACCGTGAACAACAATTTGTGAATGCATATCCTTGACCGGTTTGATCAAAATCGGATTCATGTCGGTCGTCGCTTCAATACCGCAGGCTTCTGCCTGCACACCCTGAGCGCGTCCAATTTCTTTGCCGTCCTCGGTGACATAAGAATTTAGCGCCATATTTTGTGACTTGAACGGTGCGGGACGATAGCCATCCTGCGTGAATATACGGCACAGTGCAGTGGTCACCACGCTTTTGCCCACATCCGATGCTGTGCCCTGGAGCATAAGCACCGCTGCGGGATTCGTGCGGGACGGTTCGAAATTTGACAATTGCCTCTTCCCCTTTTACCAATTCATTTAAAAATCTGCCTACAGTCCGTGCAAAATTACAATAAACAGCAATAAAACGGTCTCCAGCAATTCGTTCAAGGCTCCGTAAATATCCCCTGTCAGTCCTCCCAAACGGCGGTTAATACGGCTTGCTGTGAAGCTTCCAACACCATTAGCCAGCAGCGGCAGCAGCAAAAAGCCTGTCCAAATGGCTAATTCGCCCGGATGGGAAAAAATTGACTGCCCATACGCTATAAAAGATGTATTGCCCAAGCCGCCTGTTCCTGTGAACCATCCGGCAATGATAAATTGCCCTACTGCGGCACACACCGTAATGAGTACAGCCCAGAACACAGCCAATCCGGCACGTCTGCTACTCATATCAGCAAAACGCGCCGCCAGTCCATCATCATTACGAGCTTTCGGCCAGCGCTTCATCGCGCTTACCATAAACCAGCGGCTCCAAACCATCGGAAGCAGCAATAAACCGGACAGATCCCGTTCAGCCAGCACCGTATACAGCAAAGAAGCCTTGAGCATAAGCAACAACACACAAGCAATGACACCCATCGCTCCTACACGGCTATCCTTCATAATCTCCAGCATCCGTTCACGGGAACGGTAGCTGAACAAAGCATCAGCCGCATCCATCCAGCCGTCCAGATGTAATCCACCCGTGAGCCAGACCCAAACAGCAAGAGTAAGAACTGCACATGGCAACGGTGGCAATATCAGAGAAGCAAGCGCTGCAAAGCACCATACAATGAGGCCAATGACCATCCCTACCAACGGATAATAGCTTGCACTACGTTTTAGCAGCTCTGGCGAAAAATCCAGCTCCGCCTTAACTGGAAGACGGGACAAAAATTGAAAAGCCGCCGCAATCGCCTGACGTTCGCCGCTCATAGCTTGTATTCCAACTGTTTTAGTTCTACGGGAATGCCAGCCGTCACCAGAAATACCTCATCACAAAGGCGGGCGATCCGCTGATTCATCATCCCGCTTAAATCCCGATACAGCCGTCCAAGCGGATACTCGGGCACAATGCCATCACCGACCTCATTGGTCACGATGACAAGTGGCCCCGGATACTGCTCCACAGCTATCGCCAGTTCATCCATGGCGGCACGGGCCGCAGCTTCGTCGTCCTCACCTGCGGCCAGCAGCACGTTCGACAGCCAAAGGGTCAGGCAGTCGACCAGCACCATCGGCGCGGACGCTGGCTGCGGTGTTTGACTGGCGTGCAAGTTGGCAGTGTCACTGCCGCGCTGCTGTTCCACAGCGACAGACTGCGCCGCAGAATGCAAAACGCTGCGGCCTTCGCCTGTTGGCGATGCGTCAGGCTGCGCCACTGAGAACGCAGCAGATGCGCCCGATGCAGAGGCTTCGTCGCCAGGATTGGTGCCTTGCGCAGCCAGCCGTGGCTCTACGCCGCCGCCCAGACGCCGCAGCAGCTCCGACAGCGCCTGCTCTTCCTCCAGCGTCTGCCAGTCGTACCCGGCAGACTCGCGCTGGAGCCGATGAAGGGCGATGCGCTCCTTCATCTCCACGTCATAGGCTTGCGCCGTTGCAATGTAGCAGGCGCGCGGGGCGCGCGACATGCACAATCGCTCGGCAAAGCCGCTTTTACCGCTGCGTGCGCCGCCGGTCACGAGCGCCTTCATCGCTGCGCGGCTCCCTGACCGTCCGATACGCCTGCATCGGCAAAGGTCGCCATTTCGCGCATAATGCGGCACGCCGCATCAATCAGGTGCAGGCTAAGCGCACCGCCTGTGCCCTCTCCAAGCCGCATGTCCAGATGAAGCATCGGCTCCAGCTTGAGCTCGCGAAGCACCGCCGCATGCCCGCGCTCGTCCGAGGCGTGCGAAGCGAGCATGTACGCTGCGCTTGCAGGCGCAAGTGTACGCGCAGCGAGCGCAGCTGCGCCGGAGATAAAGCCGTCCAGCACGACCGGACAGCGATGAGCGGCTGCGCCGAGGATGACGCCTGCCAATGCGGCAATTTCCAGACCGCCGACCTTGGTCAGTACATCTAAGGCATCGTTCCCATCAGGCTGGTTCACGTCCAATGCGCGGCAGACGACCGCTATTTTACGGGTCAGCCCAGCCGAATCCACACCTGTGCCCCGGCCGACGATTATTTCTGGCTCCAGCCCGGTAAGGGCACATACGACCGCAGCGCTGGCCGTCGTATTTCCAATGCCCAGCTCTCCGGTTACGAACAGTCGTGTGCCGCCTTTGACTGCTTCCGCAACGGCTTCAGCTCCTGCCAAAACCGCTTGCTCGGCTTCTGTACGCAGCATCGCCGGCCCCTTCGCCATGTTCGCGGTACCCATACGCACCTTGCGGTTCACCAGATCCGCATGAGCGACATCTGCGTTCACACCCACGTCTAGCACCTTGACATCTGCTCCTGCATGACGTGCCAGCACGTTAATTGCCGCGCCGCCGGACAGCATGTTATACAGCATTTGCTGTGTAACCTCAGCCGGGAAGGCGCTGACCCCCTCTTCACACACACCATGATCCGCAGCCATCACCATAACGGTTTTACGGTCAAACTCAGGCTTGTCCACCCCCGTAATGCCTGCTAACTGTATAGCCAGACTTTCCAGCTTTCCAAGACTTCCCGGTGGCTTCGTTAATTGATCCAGATGCTCCGAAGCCGCCAAGGCTGTCGCCCCATCCGGCTGTGCAATGCTGTCTATTAACTGCCGTAATTTTTCGTTCATGCCTTCCACTCCCTGCTCCGTATATATGTGTTTAGCGATCTCATCGTAAATTCTGTTGCTTCAGCACTTGACTCAAGCAAGCTACTCAAGTCGTTCACCCTGACCAGATACATCCCTTGCACGTCTTCGCAGTAAAAGCTGCGGCACACCACTATCCGGGTGAGGCAGCATCACAGGCTCAACACCGTACACATGGCGAATACGTTCCTCTGTTAGCAGCTCTGACGAAGCTCCTAACCCTTCAACCATCCCGTCCTTGAGCACAAGCAAATCATCACAAAACTGGGCAGTCAAATTGAGATCATGCAGAACAGATATAATCGTCACACCTGTTTCCCGGCGCCATTCCGCCAGCAGCTCCATAAATTCAAGCTGATAGCGCAGATCCAAATAGGTTGTAGGCTCATCCAGCAGCAAAATCTGCGGCTCCTGCACCATCACCTTCGCCAAAGCCACACGCTGCCGCTGTCCCCCGCTCAATTGGTCTAACGGCCTGTCCGCCAAAATAGTAAGACCCAGCCTCTCCAGCACGCGATCCGTGATGATTCCCGGGTCCATCCCTTTTTCCTTATCCACCTTTTCTCTACCAAACCAGTCCTGATGGGGAAAGCGTCCCATTTCCACAACTTCCCTTACCGTGTAGCCCACTGGAGGAAGCCCTTCCTGCTGGAGTACAGCCACAAAACGGGAAAGCTCTTTTCTGCCATAGCTGCTGACCTTTTTTCCATATATAAGAACGTTGCCCGAAGTCGGGTGATCCACACCGGAAAGCAGATGCAGCAACGTCGACTTTCCACTGCCGTTCGGACCGATGATGCCCCACCAATCTCCTTCGTCTACGCTCCAGCTTATATTTTTCAACGCATGGAATTCCCCGAAATCACGAGTCAGACTGGCAATCTCCAGCGCCCGGACTCGCGTCTCCTGTGGTCCATTTGCTTCTTTCACAGCAATCCCCCCCTGCGCAGCTTCTTGTTCCGGTACAGGAGATATGCGAAGAACGGTGCACCGACAAAGGCCGTCATGACACCAAGAGGAATTTCCGTCGGAGCCAGCAATGTACGCGCCGCAGTATCGGCCCATGCCATAAAAATAGCCCCGCCCAGCGCGGATAACGGAACAATCATCCGATAGTCGGGGCCCGTCACCAGACGGATAATATGCGGTACAACGAGTCCCACAAAGCCAATCACTCCGCATACCGAGACAGCCGCGGCTGTCAGCAGCGTGGATATGATCAGAACAGATAACTTCGTTGCATCTACATTAACCCCCATATGAGCCGCCTGACGTTCACCCAAGGCCAGAATGTTCAGCACTCGTGCCCGGTTCCACAGAAACACCAGCCCAATGACCACATAAGGTAAAAGAATGCCTGTATACGACCAGCCGCGCAGACTGAGGCTTCCCATTGTCCAGTACAATATTTCATTGACCGTCTCCCTGGACATGGCTGTCAGAAAGGAAACGACCGCACCCAGAAAAGATTGCATCACCACGCCCGATAAAATGAGACTTTGCGTCGGAATTTTGCCGCCTTCCCTCGCCAGCGTCAGCACCATCCACAACGTCAGCATTCCGGTCGTAAACGCCACCAGCGGCAGTGTCCATACGCCTACAAATGAAAATTGAAGCCCCCAATAAATCAGTACCGCTGCCCCTACCGAAGCCCCCGAGGATACCCCCAACGTGTAAGGATCAGCCAGCGGATTGCGCAGCACACCCTGAAATCCGGCTCCCGCCAGCGCAAGCGCTGCGCCTACCAGCATACCCAGTAACACACGCGGCAGTCTGACCTTCAAAATAATCTGCTCTGTGGATGTATTCCAATCCGGTGTAACCGTCTCACCTAACCACGGCAGATGGTTGACCAGAATACCCGTGATTTGGCTGACGGGAAGCTTGGCTGAACCGATGCCGAGACAGAGCAGCAGCGTCAGCAGCAATAAAGCAAGACCTGCCCCTCCAAAGCCAATCAGTCTACGATTCATTTGAAAATTTCAGGATACACGCCCTTGGCCACTTCCTTGAGACCTTCCGTTACACGCGGACCCGGCCGACTGATCAGATTATCATCCACGGCAAACACCCGGTTGAGACGAACAGCCGATATTTGATCCCATCCACTACGGGCTTTGATGATATCGCCCAGTGTCTGGCCTGTTTTGTCGTCCTTGACATTTTTGCTGTATAAAATGACGTCCGGATTGGCCGCAATAATATTTTCCTCACTGATCTGATACCAGCCCTTTTGTGTTGCAGCCACATTTTCGCCGCCCGCCAAAGAAATCAGCTCGTCCATAAACTCGCCCTTGCCGACCGTCCAGCCGGGTGAAAATTCGACGTAGACTCTCAGCTTTTGCCCTTTACCGATATTTTTAACACCGTTTTTCACTTCCGCTACATCGGCTCTCATCTTGTCGGTTACCGCTCTCGCTTCTTTCTGATGATCGGTAATTTTCCCATATAGTTCGATATTAGCCATGACATCTTCAACCGTTTTCGGCTCGGTTTTAAAAATCATAATTCCCATGTCACGCAGCTTGGTTGTCGCCTGCTCACTGAGTGATATCCCTGCAAAAACGACTTCCGGATTCGCAGCAATGATCGCCTCTTCATTCGGCTTCATAATACCGCCCACTTTGGGCTTCTTTGTAGCCGCTTCCGGGTAATCCGAATAGTCCGATACACCGACAATTTCCTTATCCAGTCCGATGGCGAACAGCGCCTCGGTTTCAGCCGGGGAGACGGAAACGATTTTGTCCGGCGCTTTTTTGAACGTAAACTCCTGCCCGGTCGCATCCTTAATGGTCAGCGGGTAGACCGTTTTGCCCGGAGGCTCCTGAGCGGTTGCCGTCTGCCCCGGTTGCTGTGAAGCTTGATCCCCTTTATTTTCAGCGTTCTTTCCGTTAGCTCCACATGCACTCAGCACAACCGCCAAGACCAGAGCCAATAAGCCTGTAGTCCAGACCTTTATTTTATTCCCTGCCATAATTTACACCCCTCCATATAAATTCTTTTAAGAGCGTCACTTGAACATCATCCGATATCTGCTAAATCCAGCCTTCTTTTCCTTTCAAAAAACCCCTGCATCCTCAGATAAGGACACAGGGGTCACGTTAGCGCAGATCGTACGCAGGCGGCAGTTTCTTCCGCATGGACAGTCACTGCGAACACGTCATCCTTTCCTCGAAGGACTATGGTGACAGGCGGACGGGCAGGTATCCTGACTTACAGAAACATGCGACAGCCTGTTGCTCCTTCATATGCTTTATGGCACATAAAGCAGAGCGGGCTGGCATTTTTCCATTTACAGTGGCGGGACCGCGCCGGATTCAAACCGGCTTCCCTTTTAACAGCGCACCGGAAAGAACCCGAGGGTTTCATCCCGCTGCACCGACCTCGTCTGCTGGATATTTGATGTAGTGTTGGTCAAGCCGTTCTTTTACTTGATGATTATAGGTTAAAAAAGACTGGCTTACAACCCAAACCGCCTGTTTACCTGCCCTATGTCTGTGATCATGAGAAGTATAGCGTAGTCAGTTCATCCAGGTTATTCGGGAGTAGCAAATGCGGAGCCAGAGCTATAAACATCATGCCTGCTCCACCAGCCATCCGGTGAACTTATGCCCTGTAGCCAAATCTGGATGTGATTCTGTAGAACGGGTGGCGGTTAAATCTGCAAATGGCTTTTGTGCCAAACTCAACCGAATCGTAATTGCCGCTCCCGGCTTCGGATTCAGGCTCCAAAAATCATGACCCGGTACCAGCATACAAGCCAACTGACGAATCACTCCACCATGCGTGACGACCAGAACAGAAGGTGGAGCATCAGACAAACCTGTTTTCTGAATCTCCATCATTTTACGCCACTCATACAAAGAGTATAGAAATTCACCCAGGCGGTTCACAAAGTCTTTCCAGGACTCTCCACCCGGCGGCGTAACCCGTTGCGGCTCATCAATCCACGCGCGGTACAACGCCACATCCTTGAGCATATCATACGTTTTTCCATCCCATTCCCCAAAATGAAGCTCTCTCAGACGTGGTTCCATGGTGGCAGACCAAGCAGACATATTATCTGGTTTCAGTTCCGATTCTGGCAAAATGATCTGCAAGGTCTGACGACAACGTATCAAGTCACTACAATAGATTCGGGCAAAGGAATGTCTCTGTAATTTTTCCCGCAAAGACTCTAATTCCTGCTCTGCTCCCGGTAGCAAGCCCAGATCGGAGTGCCCCAGGTATCGACGTTCCCTGTTCCATAAGGTTGTGCCGTGACGTACCAGCACAAGCTCCAAATCCCATTGCGGGTGTTCTGTAAAATAATGCTTCAAGGTCATGTCACTTCCTGCTCTATTGCCGGTGTTCGGTGCGTCACGCTTCATCACTGCGTCCACCCCAGTGCATAGCATCCGGCGGACACGAACAGACACAATCCCACGAACATACTGGACACGGCAAACATCAGCCGAATCGTATGTCGGATATCCTCCGGCTCCATCGGTCGCACCAGTTCTCCCATATATGCACGGAAAGAGCGCACGCCATGATATACATTATAGCCCCCGAGACGAATTCCCAACGCACCCGCAACTGCTGATTCTGGAAAGCCACTGTTCGGACTGGGATGCAGCCGCGCATCTCGCCTTACCATACGCCAGCTACGTCCAGCATCATGCCCATAAACCCACGCCGCTACTACCAGCATACCCGCTGTCAGGCGTGCCGGAATGTAATTAGCCACATCATCCAGACGTGCCGAGGCCCAGCCCAAATGCAGATACTTTTCATTTTTGTAGCCAACCATGGAATCGAGGGTATTCACAGCACGATAAGCCAGAGCTAATGGTGCTCCCCCGATCAGGGCATAAAAAAGCGGGGAAATAATTGCGTCCACGATGTTTTCAGCCACCGTTTCGACGGTACCGCGCGCAATCTCAGGCTCATCAAGCCGCTGCGTATCCCGCCCGACGATCATCCCCAGCTCCCGGCGTGCCGCAGACAGGTCACCTGCCTTCAATTCGCGATACACCGCCATTCCGGCGTCCTTTAGTCCTTTGGAAGCAATCGTGGTGGCGATCAGCACAATTTCCGCGCCGATAGACAGCCACGGATGAATCCAGGCAAGCAAGCGCAGTAACGCCCAGCCAAGCGCGAAGGAGCCGCCCACCACAATCAATGGCAGCAGCAAGCCAGCGCGTTTCAAACCACGGTCACTGTGAACCCGGCGGCGAATCGCCTTTTCCAAGGCAGAAATGGCATGTCCCATGCCGATGACCGGATGTGGCAACCACCTCGGATCGCCGATCAGCCTGTCCAGAAGATATGCAGCCATCATGATCAAGCTAACTATCACGCCGCCGTTCCTCCTCCAGCACTTCACCCAATACAGACAGTAGCATGCCGTTGGCTTCCGTGTCCTTGACTGCAATTCGAAAATGGCTCGCCGTTAGCCCCGGGTACATAGCACAGCTACGTATAAGAATCCCGCGCTGTCCAAGCGCCTGTTGAATGGCCGATGCGCTCCACGTCCCCGGCGCCCGTGCCAGCACGTAATTCGCTTCACCGGGGATGACACCGCAACCCCATTCCGCCAAAGCGGTCAGCAGATGGCTACGCTCCGTAGCAATCAGCTCCTGCGTGCGGCGCTCGTACGCCTCACCGCTCCGCAAACACGCCTCTCCGGCCAGCAACGCCATTCCGTTCACGCTCCAGGTCACCTGCTTGGCGGTCATTCGCCGGATGTAGTCCGGATGAGCAATCGCATAGCCCAAGCGCAAGCCCGGAATCGCATAAAATTTCGTCATCGACCGGATCAAAATCACATGGGGATACCGATCCAGCACAGGCAATAGTGAAATTTGCCGCTCCTGCGGGATAAAATCAATAAACGCTTCATCCACCACCAGCACGGTGTCCGTTTTCCCCGCCGCCTCTGCCAGCTCGCGCAGCTCCTGATCGCCGTATTGCACACCGTTCGGATTATTCGGCTGACCGAGAAACAGAACATCCACCTGCTCCATGAGCTGGAGTATGTCCTCCACATCCGCCTTCCATTGAAGCGAGGCCTTGCCGTACACCCTGCTTACCTCGGCTCCAAATTTGCCTGCCAGCTCGGCATATTCCGAAAAGCACGGCTCCACCGTGCCCACACGCTTGGGAGCCAGTCCCAGTAACAGCAACGCCATACTCTCAGCCGCACCGTTTCCGATACTCAGCGACTCTGGTGGAACATGCAGTCGCCGCGCCAGCATATTTTTAAAATTCCGGTGTCCAGGGTCTGGATAGCGAACCACAGTGTCCAACGCGCTTTGTAGCACCTCAAGCACCTCTGGTGGCGGACCCAGCGGATTAATGTTCGCGCTAAAATCCACAAAATCCGCAGCCGCCCCGCCGAATGTCGCCGCAGCCGTCTCCCTGTCCCCACCGTGACCGTAAACCTCTATCATTGCCTATCATCCTTTCCGGCCGTTCCGAATCATTAGCTCCATTATGGGGCTGCTTTTCGCGTTGCGTCAATGCAAATGAGCTTTTGTGTACATCGCTCACTTGGGTTACAATAGAAGGAGATACACATAAAACTACACAGTTTATATATACGGAGGAATGGACATGCTGTTCATCGACAACCAGGGCATACACGATCCAGCCATTAATCTTGCCATTGAGGAGTACGCACTCAAGCATCTTCCGCTGGACGACAGCTATCTGCTGTTTTACATTAATCAGCCTTCTATTATTATAGGCAAGCATCAAAATACCATTGAAGAAATCAACGCCGAATTTGTCAGAGACAACAACATTCAAGTCGTTCGTCGCCTGTCTGGTGGCGGGGCTGTATATCATGACCTCGGTAATTTAAATTTCAGCTTCATTACCAAGGATAACGGGGAGTCCTTTCATAATTTCCTCAAATTCACACAGCCTGTCATTGACGCCCTGCGCCAAATGGGTGTGGAAGCCGAAATGACCGGACGCAACGATCTTCAGGTTGGTGAGCGGAAAATTTCAGGGAACGCCCAATTTGCCACGCGCGGACGCATGTTCAGCCACGGTACACTGATGTTTAACCTGAACCTGGACAATGTGGCCGCATCACTGCATGCCAATCCCGAAAAGTTTAAATCCAAAAGTACTAAATCTGTCCGTAGCCGTGTCGCTAACATCAGCGAGCTAATGGACCGTGAGATGACCATTGAGCAATTCCGCGAGGAGCTGCTGCGCTACATATTCGATGCAGAGCTGGATCAGGTACCCCAATATAAGCTAACCGATGCCGACTGGGCCAAAATCCATGAAATTTCCGCTGAACGCTACCAATCATGGGACTGGAACTACGGTCAATCCCCTGAAAGCAATATCAAGCACACACGTAAATTTCCGGTCGGCATTATTGATATCCGCATGGATCTCAAGGAAGGCCACATCCGTGATATTAAAATCTACGGCGATTTCTTCGGTGTGGGTGACGTCGCTGATATTGAAAATATTCTGCGCGGCAAACGCTACGATGAAGGTGAGGTTCGTCAAGCCTTGTCCTCTCTTGATTTGAAGCATTATTTCGGTAATATTGAATTGGACGATTTTGTCGGACTCGTATTTTTGGAAGACTAACATCCACTTTTCCCCATTGATTCAATCCAATTCTTCAGTGGTTATAAGGGGACAGGCTCTTAAGGGAGTCGTCCCCTTTTCATTGTGATATTGTCATTTTGAATATTATAAGATACAATTTGGACATTGCCCCATGATAGAGATAAAGGAGAGAATACCGATATGTATAAATTAATTGCCATTGATATTGATGATACACTCATTAACGATCAGAAAGAAGTTACTCCTGCAACACAACTGGCGCTTGAAGCCGCTGTAGCCAAAGGTGTCGTGGTTACACTTGCAACTGGACGTGCTTATGCATCTGCCAAACAACTCGCCCGCCAAACTGGCTTGAACGTACCGATTATTACGTACCAAGGTGCCTTGATTAAAAACCTGCTGGACGAAAACGTGCTGTATGAGCGTTATGTTCCACTCGTGGCTGCACGTCGCTTGTATGAATTCTGCGTGGAACGCAATCTGCATCTGCAAACGTATATAGATGACAAATTGTACACACGTGAAGATAATCAGAAAATCAAAGATTACACCGCGCTAAACAATACGGAATATTTTGTAGAGCCTGTATTCAGCAAATTGATAGAACTGCCTACGCCTAAAATGCTGATTATTGACGAGCCGGAAGTGCTGGACAAATTGATTCCAGAACTGCGCGAGCTGCTTGGTGATGAAGTGCATATTACCAAATCCAAGCCTCATTTTCTGGAAATCATGCATCATGAAGGCACCAAGGGTCACGCTCTTACGTTCCTTGCTAACCATTACGGCTGTGATCTGTCCGAAACGATTGCAATCGGCGACTCCTGGAATGATCACGAAATGCTCGAATGCGCGGGTCTCGGCATAGCGATGGAGAATGCCATTCCTGATTTGAAAAAGCTGGCTGATTACATCACTAGCAGCAATAACGAAGACGGCGTTAAGCACGCCATCGACAAATTTGTTCTGAATGCTGAATAATTTGTGCTAATGAAATAGCAACACAACAAAACCTCCAAACGTCGCATGTTCAGTAACACGCGATAGCTTGGAGGTTTTTTCTGTCATATCATAGGATGCTTAACAAATTCTAAATATCAGGCAGCAGAACGCACCTTTCGCCTGTTCACCAGACGGATCATTCCATTGTTCATAAGCATTAATCCGGTCACAATGAGCAGCACCCCCGCCAGCATCCACCAGCTTACATGCTCTCCGTACACCAAGGCTCCCAATCCCACCGCAATCGGCGGTGAAATATACAACCACGTCGTCGGGAAAAGAGGATTTGTACGCTCCATGAGCCAGTAAAACAGTGTATGTCCAATCATCGAACCAAACAGAATCAGATACAATAAAGAGCCCATGGCAGGAAGGTACTGCCACCCCTCAGAACTCCACGGCTCCGTGATCGCAGACAGTAACAGCAGCATCCATCCCCCATGGAGCATTTGCGCCGCATTCAGGGCAATCGGGTTCGTTTCCCGAAATACATCCATCACCCGCTTGGAATAAAGAGCCCCCCCGGAATAACACAGCTCCCCCAGCAAAATGACAAGGCATCCCGCCAGCCACAGGCCGCTGATCTGAACCGCCAATCCAGGCAGCACCACCAGCACCACGCCAAGAAAGCTGATCATGCAGCCAATGACTGTAATCCGCGACGTTTTTTGCCTTAGCAGCATTGATTGCAAAATAACAATCATCATCGGCCCCGTGGCTGACAAAATGGCTCCGATCCCCGAGCTGACATATTGCTCTGCCCAATACAAGGCCGAAAACGTACCAAAGGTCGTTCCCGCTCCAATGAATACCATTTCCTTCCGCCATAATAACGACCAGCGAACCTTACCCATCAGCTTCATGGCGACAAACAATATAGCCCCTGCTGCGAAAAAACGTACACCCGCCGACAAAAACGGCGGAAGTCCCGCTTCTACTCCCACTTTTATAGCCAAAAACGTTGTACCAAAAATAAGACACATTACCGTAAACGCGATTCCAACCATTATACGTCCCTCTCCCTTCAGTTGCTTTCAAGCATACAGGGAGACGAACAGAACAGATGTGTACCTACAGAACAGTTGTATACAGTTTTGAAATGTTTTATAGTAAAATACACAAAAGGAGTGTGGACCGAGTGGGCAAGAACAACAGCGAATTACTTTTTCCAGCCGATCATGCCTTAAAGCTGTATGAGCAGGTCATCCATTATGTGACTGTGCGGATTGATCGCGGGGATTGGCAAGGAGACACGAAGCTGCCATCCGTACGAAGCCTGGCTCAGGAGTTGGGTGTACATAGGCTAACCGTTTTCCGGGCCTATCAGGAGTTGAAGCAACGGGGGCTGGTTTATGTAAAGGACAAATCAGGATATTACGTTCATGCTTCCCCAGCGACCGGCCATGCGAAATATGCTGGCTACTCGGGGCATTCATCCATTGACCTTACGTTTCACTCCGAATCCGCCCATGCGGCAGATGATCCGTCTGTCTCAGCCTGGAGAGGAATGGATGGACTTAGCCGCGTTCAATCGGTGAATGCGAATTTTCAGTTTTCCAAAGCGCTGATTGACCCGTCTCTCCTGCCCAACCGATATTGGGGTGAGCTGATGATGCAGGTATTTGAAAAGCATCCGAAAGTAGCGGCCACTTATTCCTCTGTACAGGGCGATTCCGAGCTTCGGGATGCGATGGCGCAGCATTTTAGCGTCGATAAGCATTTTGCATTGTCACCGGACGAAGTACTGATTACCTCCGGCGCACAGCAGGCTATCGACCTGATTTCCCGTTCTCTGATCCGGACAGGGGACCGCGTATTGACCGAGCGTCCCGCCTATGGCCCTGCTATGGAAATATTCCGCAGACAAGGTGCGCGCCTGACCATGACCGATATCCGACCGGAAGGCTATGATATGGAACAAATTGAATGGTGTATGAAGACAGAAAAGCCACGTGTGTTCTATATCAATCCAACGTTTCATAACCCGACTGGCTTCACGGTACCCGATGAACAGCGCAAGCGTCTGCCCGAGCTGGCCGAGCGCTACGGCTGCCTTATTGTCGAGGACGACAGTACCTATGACATCAGCTTTGGGCAAAAGCCGCCGTTACCTATTTTCGCTTATGATATTTCGGGAAGCGTCGTCTACATTCGCAGCTATAGCAAATATGTCGCGCCAGGTCTGCGAATCGCAGCCGTGACCTGCCGACCACAGCTCATGAACAGCCTGCTGAACGTCAAAGCGCTGGTAGATAACGGCTCGCCACTGCTGAATCAAAAGCTGTTCCTGCAATACTTTCAATCTCCACGCATGCAGCAGCATCTCAAAAAGCTATGTATAGCGCTCCAGATTCGTAAGGAAACGATGGAAGACAGCCTCCGCGATTCCGGCTGGACATGGACCAGCCCGGCAGGCGGCCTCAGTCTGTGGCTCCAGTTGCCTTCTACGTTGAAACCTAATGAACTGCTCTCCAAATGCGTACAGGAGTCGGTCACCTTCGTACCGGGTAATGTATTCGATCCGATTGGCGAGGAAGGCAAAACGCATGTGAGATTGTCCTATTCGTATGCCAACGAGCTGCAAATCAAAGAAGGCATCGCGACCCTTCTCCGCATCAGCCGGACGATGTAAGGGACAGCATTATTCCAATGGCAGGCTCATTCCGGTCCGTGCCAGGCTGATCCCTTCCAGAAGCCCGTAGTTGCGTGTGGCATCCACATCATGAGACATATGTGTAAATACCGTGCGGTTGGGCTGGAGTCTCCCTATAAGCTCCTGAGCCTCCAGCATGTCATATACCGAGCGGGATGCATATTCGGCTTCTTCATGATAAAAGCTCGTTCCCAGCACGAGCAAATCCAGATTGTGCAGGGGCAGAATTTCCGCATCATTTAGTCCGATCGAATCTGAACAGTAGGCCCACGAGAAGCCGTCCTTTTCCAGTCGATAAGCGTAAGCATATCCGTTCTTCCCGTGATTCACACGCCAACCCCGGATATTCCATCCTCCAAGCAAGGCTCCCTGATCGACAGGGATAAGGTCAAGATGCCCCGGAAGCCAGGAAAATTGACGCAGGATCGTGTCGATTACCTCCTGTGGAGCGTACAAACGGCCTCTGTTTCCCGTCCAGCGGCAGGCATCCGCCCATTCCGGCAGTCCTCCAATATGGTCAAAATGTGCGTGCGTCACGAGGATCGTACGGATAAAGCGTAGCCCGCGCATTTCCAGTTGTTTGCGCCAGTCCGGGCCGCAATCAATCATAAAGTCCTCCGTCTCGCTTTCGATCATCACAGACGACCTCAGCCTCACATTTGCCCCTGTCGTGCGGGCCTCCGTACATACGAGACAATCACAATATACACGCGGAACGCCCATCGCATCCCCTGTGCCAAGAAAAATAAGCCGATTCATGGTTTAACTCCTATCTATCTGGGTGTTTTTACTACTATTATAACGAACACATCAAGTCTGCGTAAATCCTTCCAGCGCCCAACGCCAAAAGGAGCATGCCCAAACCTTGAAATCAGGCCAGACATCCCCTTAAGTATGATCGCGTTATAATTTTAAATCATAATAGGCATTGGATCTTTCTTGAGACGGTTTTCCACCATCCAACTGGACTGGTCGTTATACAGATAAGCCCGATGCACCAGTACGCGCACCTGCTGACCGGGCTCCAGCGTGGACTTCTCCAGCGAACGGTACGTCATGAGTCGATGATCCCCGACCTGTACTTCGACCATCCATTCACTCCCCCGAAAATGCAAATGCTTCACAATGCCTTCCTCGGTCGCCGACAAAAGCGCAAACTCCTCGCTTGGCCCGACATCAATATACTCCGGACGGATCAAGGCACGTGCTCCCGTTCCGGCAGCTTCCTCGAAGCCTTTGAGACTGCCCGCCTGTTCGATCACCGTCGATTCCCCAATAAAGGAAGCTACGAACGGGGTCCCTGGCTTTTTATAAATATCCCAAGGTGTTCCCTTCTGCTCCAGCCGTCCCTGATTAATCACCATAATTTCATCGGCTACTTCAATAGCCTCATCCTGATCATGCGTAACGAAAATCGAAGTGATTCCCACCCGCTCAATCAACTCCCGCAGCCAGGTACGCAGCTCCTGGCGAATCTTGGCGTCAATGGCTGCAAAAGGCTCATCCAGCAGCAGTAATTGAGGCTCCGGTGCCAAGGCGCGTGCAAAAG
Organism: Paenibacillus sp. RC21; assembly: GCF_044907935.1. NCBI lineage: Bacteria > Bacillati > Bacillota > Bacilli > Caryophanales > Paenibacillaceae > Paenibacillus > Paenibacillus sp. RC21. The sequence continues at coordinate 578,350 of NZ_JBIYCS010000003.1, read as the reverse complement.
CAACCCGCTGCCGCTGTCCACCAGACAACTGATGCGGATAACGATGCTCGAAACCTTTGAGTCCTGTCAGCTCGACCAGCTCTGTGACGCGTTCCTTGATGCGGGCTTTGGAGCTTTTTTTCACTTTTAGACCAAAGGCAATATTGTCGTACACGCTCATGTGCTTGAACAAAGCATAGTTTTGAAATACAAATCCGATTCCGCGTTCCTGCGGGGCCAGCTCGTTTACCCTTTTTCCGTGAAAATGAATTTCTCCCGCATCCGGTTGCTCCAGACCTGCCAAAATCCGAAGAATGGACGTTTTACCGCCACCACTCGGACCGAGTAAACCAATCAGATGACCCGCTTGAATATCAAAGGATACGTCCTTAACCGCATGAAAATTACCGAAATGCTTGTTTAAACCCCTTACTTCCACATGCATAACCGTACACTTCCTTTCCGCTTCTGAACCTGTGCAGGAACAGCAGCAGCCTTGCTTACCGCAAAGCGCGTACCTCATTTGAAATCATATTATTATTCCAATGTATATACTATGTTTTTCTTATGTGATACTTTATCAAAGGAAAGCTTTCGTCGTCAACTCTATATATTACGTCAGGTGTTCATTGGGTAAAGTAAAATGGGTAAAGTAATAAGAAGAAGGGAGAGTGTAATAATGTTGCATACTTTAGAATTATCCACTAGCGGACGAGATGAGATGCGTGATATTACACGCGAGGTCGCTTCATTGATCGAAAAAAGCGGAGTCCAGGAAGGAACCGCACTGATCTATTGTCCACACACAACGGCCGGAATAGCCATTAATGAAAATGCAGACCCGGACGTCAAACATGATGTGATTTTAAGGCTGGATGAGGTTTATCCGTGGGAGCATCCCCAATATCGCCATATGGAAGGGAATACGGCATCCCACCTAAAATCTATCACCACAGGTCCCTCTCAGACTGTCATTATTCATGATGGAAAGTTGTTGCTCGGACGGTGGCAGGGGCTTTATTTTTGCGAATTCGACGGACCGCGCAGACGCCAGTACCATGTGAAAATCATGAAGGACTGACCATGCAAAAAAACAGACCATGATGTTCTCCTGCTGGATGCATCATCGTCTGTTACAATCTTAGTCGCTTTCGCAAAGTACCGTAATGATAAGGCACCGTCATGAAGTGAACATATCCAGAAAAGCGCCCTACAGATTCATAGCCGAGGCGTGTGATTGCAGGTACGCTCATAGGTTTCTGCACAGCAGCTTTACATGTGCCAAAGCAGCGGGCCTGATTTCTTCAAATGTTAAACCATCCTGAATATAAAAGGATACAAAGCCATGCATAGACAAAAACAGACTTTGCGGTACTCGTGAAGAATCTTCCTCTGAATGTCCCTGATCACTCAATTCCTGACGGATCATGGACGCGAATAATTCCACACAACGGTTTTGCTCCGTGCGACAGTAAGCGAACAGTTCTTCATCGTGCATCATGAACATAATTTCGTATTGATAAGGATTTTCCAAGCCAAAACGGATAAACTCCAGCATCAAGTGCTCCAGTCTGTTCAGACCATCCTCTGGGGTGCCTGTTGCTCCTTGTAGTAGAATTCCGCGTAACGTATTAAAATCCTCAATTACAATGGCGTAGAACAGTTCAGCCTTCTCTTTAAAATGATAGTATAACGAACCATGACTGTAACCCAGATGCTGGCCAATGCTGCGCATTGAAATCGCACGGTAGCCCTTGGTAATAAACAAGTGCCTGGCCGCTTCCAGAATCCGCCCTCTTGACAACTCCTGTTCTACTGCTCTTCTAGCCATATTTTTTATTCCCCTTCAATAAAGTAAAGCTGCTCTCCCTCCGACACAAGCGATTGCCCCTGTGTCAAGTCTGTTATCCAGTTGCTGAAGGATTCCGCATCACCAGCCAGCGGCAGACAGGTTAAGGTAACTTTATCCGTAAACATGGTTTCTCCTGTACGGATGCTGCGATTTCGCAATTCATTTTCCACTTTGCCCAACCAGGTGTAATCCAATTCCACAAAAATTTCACGATGCAGCACACGCGTAATCGCATCCCCTGCCTCAATGGCTGCAACAGCACCGTCTGAATATGCACGAATCAGACCGCCTGCTCCCAGCAAAATCCCCCCAAAGTAACGGGTAACGACAATTGCCACATTTTTCAGCTTCTGGTTACGGATAACCTCCAAAATGGGCTTGCCCGCCGTACCGCTCGGTTCACCGTCATCCGATTGCTTCTGGATTTCGTCTCGTTCCCCGATCATGTAGGCAGAACAATTATGGGTTGCGTTCCAATGCTCTTTTTTAATGCGCTCGATAAAAGCAGCCGCTTCTTCCTCGGTCTGAACAGGCTGGATGTGACCGATAAAACGGGATTTCCGGATCACAATTTCCTTGCTGCCGGAGCCGCGTACAGTTCGGTATTGTTCCAACATTTCACGTATAACCTTCCTTACTTCATTTTACAAGAAAGCAGTCCCCCGCTTCTGGCAGCCGGTGAACTGCTTTCCTGTACTTTATTTGGTGCTATACGCTATAACGCTCCTATCTGAAATCCTGTTTCAGTCAGGAGTTTACAGCTTCCTTATTCGGACAATCTCGCTTCAAGCTCCGCTTTTTGCTCTTCGAAGCCTGGTTTACCCAGCAGAGCAAACATGTTTTTCTTGTAAGCTTCTACGCCCGGTTGATCGAACGGATTCACACCCAACAGGTAGCCGCTGATGCCACAAGCTTTTTCGAAGAAATAAGCCAGGTACCCGAAGGAGTAAGGGCTCAAGTCAGGAATGTTCACAATCAGATTCGGTACTTGTCCATCTGTGTGAGCCAGCAATGTACCCTGGAATGCTTTTTTATTTACAAAGTCCACCGTTTTGCCTGCCAGGAAGTTCAGTCCATCCAGATCATCCTCATCTGCTTCGATGGTGATGTGGCTAGGTACATTTCCCACTTGGATAACCGTTTCGAAAATGTTACGGCTACCTTCCTGGATGAATTGTCCCATGGAGTGCAGGTCAGTCGAGAAGTCAACGGAAGCAGGGTAGATACCTTTGTAATCCTTGCCTTCGCTTTCGCCGTACAATTGTTTCCACCACTCGGAAACGAAATGCAGGGACGGCTCATAGTTCACGAGAATTTCAATAGCTTTACCTTTACGGTACAACGCGTTACGAACGGCTGCATATTGGTAAGCCTCGTTCTCAGCTACATTCGGATTGCTGTATTCCTTGGAAGCGTCTGCCGCCCCTTGGAGCATTTCCTCAATGTTAATGCCAGCTGTAGCAATCGGCAGCAAGCCTACTGCTGTCAGCACGGAGTAACGGCCACCTACATCATCAGGAATAATGAAGGATTCGTAGCCTTCCTCATTAGCCAGTTTTTTCAGAGCACCGCGTTCTTTATCTGTTGTTGCATAAATACGTTTGCGCGCTTCTTCTTTACCGTATTTTTTCTCCAGAGCCGCACGGAATACGCGGAAAGCGATAGCTGGCTCTGTTGTTGTACCTGATTTGGAAATGACATTCACGGAGAAATCTTTTCCTTCAATCAGTTCCAACAGATGATTCACATATGTAGAGCTGATGTTATTGCCTGCAAAATAAACAGCCGGGCCTTTGCGCTTGTCCTTAGGCAGTGCATTGTGGAAGGAATGCGACAGCATTTCAATCGCAGCGCGTGCGCCAAGGTAAGAACCGCCGATGCCGATGACGATCAGCACTTCGGAATCACTTTGGATCTTTGCAGCAGCTTTTTGGATGCGTGCAAACTCTTCTTTATCATAATTGGTAGGCAAGTCAATCCAACCCAGGAAATCGGAACCTACACCGGTTTGGTTATGCAGCTGCTCATGAGCCAGCTTGATGGGTTCTGCAAAATAATCAATTTCGTGCTGTCCTACAAAGGAGAGCGCTTTGGTGTAATCAAAAATAACTTTTTTAGACATGTTTGGAACCTCCTGTTTTGTATTGCTAAGACCATGAATACGAACATAAGGACTTAGGAATAGGATACTTTAATTTGCAGGGCCTGACAAGCTTACGTTACCTGTATGTCCGGTGCCTTGCCAGACCCTAGTCTAGATAGGGTGGCATACCCATGCTACAATAAACGGAGATCAACTGATTCAAACCGTCAAATCAAGCCGAACTCGCATCTGCATCGGACGGCAACCTCCAACAAGAAAGGTGATTAGCTATGAAGAACATCGGATTTATCGGACTGGGCACCATGGGCGCCCCGATGGCATCCAACCTGCTGAAACAGGGATATGGAGTCACGGTCTACAACCGCACCGCCTCACGCTGCGAACCACTGGCAGAACAAGGCGCACGTACGGCTTCAACGCCCCGTGAGGCGGCTGAAGGCCAGCAGCTGGTCATTACCATGGTCAGCGATGATCACTCGATCCGTGATATCTACTACGGCGAGGACGGCGTGTTTGCCGGTCTTACGTCTGGTGTAACTGTGATGGACAACAGCACCATTTCACCTGAGCTGGTCAAACAACTGGCCGCCGAAGCGGACAAGCTGGGCTGTTCCTTCATTGATGCTCCAGTAACGGGCAGTAAGCCTGCTGCTGTAGACGGCACGCTTGTGTTCATGGTTGGCGGTGACGCGGAGGCCATTGCCGCACAGTCGGACGTTTTTGATACGCTGGGCAAAAAGGTGCTTCACATGGGACCGAATGGCAGCGGAGCCGTCGCCAAGCTCGCACATAACACGATGGTCGGTATTAACAACCTCGCTCTGGCTGAGGGCTTCGCCATTGCTGCTAAGTCCGGCATTCCGGCGGAAAGCTTCCTTGAACTGGTACAGCTCGGATCGGCAGGCAGCAAGGCTGCTGACCTGAAAGGACGCAAAATCATCGAGCATGATTTCAGCAACCAGTTCTCACTGGCCTTGATGCTCAAAGACTTGAAGCTTGCTGCCTCGCTGACGGATAGCCAGTCCATCCCGGCGCCTATGCTGTCCATTGCCAAAAGCCTGTTTCAAGCCGGGCAAACGCAAGGCTATGGCGACGAGGACTTATCCGCTGTCGTGAAGACCTATGAATCGTGGATCGGCCGCACTATTGGCGGTAAGCCACTCGAATAAGCCGCATCCTTCTTTTTAACCATGTTGCTGTGCTTTTGTACATATCGCATAGCTTATAGGGTAAGCACACTTGACTTAGAGTCGAGTGGTGCTTGCCCTTTTTTCACTACTTATTCCGGGTAAGAACAGCAGTAATCTGTTACGCTTCGTACTTCCAGCTTGAATGAAGATTGTGCAGGCACGTGGAACGTTGCCGTTCCCTGTATTTCCAGCCATTCCTCAGTACCTGGAAGCAACACCTTCAAATCCCCTGCCAAAATCTCCATAATCTCACGAGAATCCGTTCCGAATTCATACGTTCCAGGCAGCATAATACCCAATGTAACCTTACTGCCATCACCCAAAATAACTGTACGGCTTGTGACCTGACCGCCGTAATATACATTTGCTTTTTTAACTACGCTGACTCCATCAAACTGTGTCATTCGTTATCCCCTCATCTGCTCATCAATGGTTGAATGAATATTTATGGATCATAACATAGTTTTGATCCAAGCCTCAGTATGAAAATACACAAGGCTACAAAATTCCTCAATGTATGAAACAAACAGCCGTAAGCCTTGCTCAGGTTACGACTGTCTGTTTAAAGATTGTTTTATTTCAACAAAGTTTTTACACGATTAACAACGTTCTCTACCGTAAAGCCATATTCCTTAATGACGCGGTCGCCAGGTGCGGATGCGCCAAATGTGCTGATACCGAGAATGTCGCCTTGGTCGCCGACATATTTTTCCCAGCCCAGTGGATAAGCCATTTCTACAGCCAAACGTGCTTTTACTTCAGGCAGTAGAACGGAATCTTTGTATGCTTTGTCTTGTTTTTCGAACAGATCCCAGCTTGGGAAGCTGATAACGCGTACTTGGATACCTTGCTCCGCCAGTGCTTCCTGGGCTTTAACAGCCAGTTGTACTTCGGAACCCGTAGCCAGAATTTGAGCAACCGGCTTGCTGTCTGTCGCATCTGCAACGACATAAGCACCGCGTTTGATACCTTCGCGTGCATGCTCAGCAGTAGCAGCCAGGATTGGCAGGTTTTGACGAGTCAATACCAGAGCAACCGGGTTTTTCTTGTTTTCCAGCGTGTAAGCCCAAGCAGCAGAAGTTTCATTGCCGTCCGCCGGACGAATGACCGTCAGGTTCGGGATAATACGCAGGGAAGCCAATTGTTCGATTGGCTCATGAGTCGGGCCATCTTCACCAACAGCAATACTGTCGTGAGTCAGAACGTAAGTAACAGGCAATCCCATCAGAGCTGCCAAACGAACGGCCGGACGCAGGTAATCCGTAAACACGAAGAATGTACCGCCGAATACTTTTACCCCTTGGTGCAATGTCATACCATTCATCGCAGCAGCCATACCAAACTCACGGATACCGAAATAGATGTTACGGCCGGCATAGTCTTCTGGTGTAAAGTTCGTCAGGTTGTTCAAGTGTGTCATCGTGGAGCTTTCCAGATCGGCAGATCCGCCAGTCAGGAACGGTACGTTTGGAGCCAATCCGTTCAGTGCATTACCGGAAGCCACACGAGTCGAAACTGCTTTGTCTTCGGTCGTGTACTTCGGAAGATCACGGTCCCATCCTTCTGGAAGGTCGCCGTTTACGGCTGTTTCGAACTGAGCTGCCAGGTCAGGGTGAGCCGCTTTGTATTTCGCGAACTGCTCATCCCATGCTTTGTTAGCTGCGATGCCGCGCTCTTTTACTTTAGCAAAATGCTCACGAACCTCTTGCGGTACATGGAAGTCCTCTTCATATACCCATTTGTAAAATTCTTTAGTCAGCTTGGCTTCGTCTGCACCCAGTGGGGAACCGTGAGTACCGCCATGTCCGCCTTTACCTTGTTTGTTCGGACTTCCGTAGCCGATGACTGTTTTCACTTCAATCAACGTAGGGCGTGTCGAGTCGCCTTGCGCTTCCTCAATCGCTTTTTGGATCGCTGGAAGGTCGTTACCATCTTCTACGCGCAGCACTTGCCAGTTGTAAGCTTCAAAACGTTTTGCAACACTTTCGGAAGAGGACAGGTTCAGCTTGCCGTCCAGTGTAATATCGTTGGAATCAAATAATACAATCAGCTTGCCCAATTGTAGACGCCCAGCCAGCGAAGCCGCTTCGTGAGACAGGCCTTCCATCAGATCGCCGTCGCCGCAAATTGCATACGTGAAGTGATCCACAACTTTGAATTGATCTTTATTATAGGTAGCGCCCAGTTGAGCTTCAGCCATTGCCATACCTACGGCCATAGCTACACCTTGTCCCAGAGGTCCGGTCGTAGCGTCTATACCAGCGGTATGTCCAAACTCAGGGTGACCTGGTGTAAGGCTGCCCCATTGACGGAATTGTTTCAGTTCTTCCATAGGCAGATCATAGCCGCTCAGGTGCAGCAGGCTGTACAGCAGCATGGAGCCGTGTCCTGCGGACAGTACAAAACGGTCACGGTTAATCCATGTAGGGTGATTCGGGTTATGATTCATCGTTTTAGCAAAAAGTTGGTAGCCCATCGGCGCGGAACCCATCGGCATGCCGGGATGTCCCGAGTTTGCTTTCTCGATAGCATCGATTGCCAACGTACGGATTGTCGTAATGGACAAATTGTCGATCGTGGAGTTTTCATCCTTTTGAATCGCTTGATTCTGGTCAGTCATAGTTAGCCTCCTCATATTGTAAAAAGTATGCCAATTGCATTTGGTCATGCTCTCCAATACCGCCGTCCGATATAGTAACGACGCCCATTGAAGTGAGTGAATCTGCTTGAATGTTTCAATATGACTTATACATCCTTAAATATTGTACCATTTGCCGTGCAGGTTTGCCAGATCGTTTATAAAGATGGTTGTCGAAATGTCGTACCGAGTCCTCATATAAATATACCCGCAAAGTATTAACCTCATGTGTACTACCCTCCACTTACGCTAACGCTTAGAGGTGAGGGCTTCTAAGGTAATCGTACCTAACGGTACGAGCTATCAAGCCTGAACCATGCTCTATTGTGGGCTACAATTGCTCTAACAGCCGCAATCCTTCGCTTCTGATATTGATAGAAGCGTTCCCATCCCTATCTGACACAAAACCACATTCACAGTGGAATATACGTTCAGAAAGGGATAGAGATTCCTTTACTTTACCGCAACACGAGCAAGTCTTAGACGATGGAAACCACTTGTCTATTTTTATCAGTTTTTTTCCTTGCTCCTCTAACTTGTATTGGAGAAATGTCGTGAACATTCCCCAAGCATTGTCAGCAACGCTTTTGCCAAAGTTCAGGGCTTGCGACATTCCTTTCATATTGAGGTCTTCAATGACCACTCCGTCATACCGTTTGGCCAATTTGTGTGATTCCTTATGTAGAAAGTCTTTTCGTTGGTTGGTGATTTTTTCATGAATCTTTGCTACTACCATCCTTTGCTTGTTCCAACGAGAAGAACCTTTCACACGTCTGGATAAGGTACGTTGTGCTTTCACTAAACGATCTAACATTTGACGGTAGAAACGAGGATAATTGGCTTTCTCACCCTCACTACCGACATATAGTTCAGCCATTGTAAAGTCTAACCCAACGACGGTTTCGACTTGTTTTTGAATACGTTCCGTCTCATATTCAGTGAGAATAGACACGTAGTATTTCCCAGTGGATGTCATCGAGATCGTACATGACTTCATGATATGTTCAGCAGGGATTTCTCTATGTTGTTTTACTTTCACCCGTTTGAGCTTTGGTAATTTGATATAGCCATTCATAAGCATAATGTTTCCGTTCATAACATGGGTTGTGTATGATTTTCTTGCCTTCTTACTCTTGAATGTAGGGAAATCAGTCGTTCCACTATAGAAATTTCTGTAAGCAGTCTGCAAGTTTAATTGGGCATTAGCCAATGCCAAAGAATCGACTTCTTTCAGCCACACAAACTCATCTTTGTATTTGCAGGGGTAGGGAACTTTTGCTTTTTCAAGGCTTCTTTATCGTCCTTGAATTGTTCGTAAACTTCCTTGCGTTCAGCTAACATTTTGTTATACACAAAACGAACACAACCAAAAGTTTTACGCATAAGGTGGGCTTGTTCCTCTGTTGGATACAAACGGAACTTATATGCTTTATTATATTTAGCCATATATTCTCACCTCACTTTTGGCCTTGATTTTCTATATACTTCTTTATTACCTCAACAGGCGAGCCACCTGTTGTAAGTAAGCAAAAACTTCTTGACCAAAACATTTCTTTCCAAAGCTTCTTTCTGACTTGCGGAAAATCTCTTTTGATGAGTCGAGAACTTGCACTCTTATACGCATTTATGAACTTTGTCATTTCAGTGTTCGGATGTGCTTTGAACAGAACGTGAACATGGTTATTGTCATGATTCCATTCCATCAGAGTTATGTTGTAACCCTCCGCAAGTCGCACAAACATGTCTTTTGCATAATCGGATATTTCATCATCAAATACATTTCTTCTATATTTCACGACAAGTACGAGATGATAATACAATAAGAACACTGAATGATTATTACTATCTAATTTCATTGATATACCAATCCTTATACTCGATACGACTGATTATAAACCAACCCAAATAATAAGCAAACCTTTTTGGCTACGCCAAACTGAAATTCATCTCCACCTTACCATTGGAACTAACGTTCCTTAACACGCTTGAAGATGGAGACTTAATTTAGAAAATCGTTTAAAAATCATAAAATCGCGACAAATAATGCATTTTGTCCGGTTTTGACACCCGCAGCTGTAGAAAAAAGCAAAAAACCCGTCATTTCGACGGGCTTTGCTTGTAAGAAGTATGAACTTTTACATTTTAAAAAATATAAAAATCAGTTAAAAACGACCGTTTTATTTTCATGAACCAAAATTCGGTCCTCTGCATGCCACTTCACGGCTCTTGCCAAAACGACCCGCTCAATGGTGCGACCGATCCGTTTTAACTCATTGACATCATCACCGTGGCTTACCCGCTGCACATCCTGCTCGATGATCGGGCCGCCGTCCAGTTCCTCAGTTACATAATGCGCAGTAGCGCCAATAATTTTCACACCGCGATTATAGGCTTGAGCATATGGCTTTCCACCCACGAATGCAGGCAGGAACGAATGATGGATATTAATGATCCGGTTGCGATAATGCTCAATGAACTTGGGTGAAATAATCTGCATGTACCGGGCCAAAATAATGACGTCGATATCCTCACCAATAACCTCCAGTTGACGGCGCTCCGCCTCCGGCTTGGTATCGGCTGTCACTGGAATATGGTGATACGGAATGCCGAATGATTCCACGTACTCCTTCATATCCGGATGATTGCTGACGACCAAAGAAATATCCGCGTCCAGATCCCCTGCCTGCCATTGCCACAATAGCTCTACCAGACAATGATCTTCTTTGGAAACGAAAATAGCGAGCTTTTTCTTGCGGCTGACCGCTGAAATCGTCCACTCCATCCGGAATTGTTCTGCAACCGCGGCAAAATCCTGCTCCAGTTGGGGCTGGGTTTCACTCAAATATGGCAGATCAAATTCAACCCGCATAAAAAACATACCGCCGGACGGGTCCATCGTGTATTGATCAGATTGAACAATATTGGCTCCATGCTCGTACAAAAAGCGAGACACGGCCGCTACAATACCCGGGCCATCAGGACAGGATACGAGCATACGCGCACGGTTTTCATGCGCAGATTGAGTACTGTTTGGCTGATGTTTTACGTGAAGTTCCATGTGGCTACAAATCCCCCTTGGCTTATACTGTCACTGGCAAATGACTGCCGGCAAACCAGGCAATCAGACGATGATTAATATGTTCTTCGCTCAGCTCTGGAAACAGGGCTGCTTCCGTGATCATGTCGTACAGACGCTCCAGCGGCTCACGTGGGTCGGCTTTTCTCGCTTTGGCATCATTTTTCAGCAGCGTCCAGGTGTCTAGCACAAATTTTCGTACATCCACATCCTGCTTTTTGAAAAACGAATTCAATTGCTCTACTTGACCCAAAAATTCATCGCCAAAACGCTCCTTCACATTCCCGCGAAGCAAAGCTATTTCAACCTCATACATTGGACGCTGAGTTTTGGCTTCCTTTCCGATCCATGGCGTTTCCAAAATAAATGGACGTCCTTGAAGTGCTTCATGATGCACCACATTATGAATGGTCTGATAGCCAATCCAGCCCGATCCAATCGGAGTATGGCGGTCTTTATGAGCGCCGACTGGATTTTTACTGTCATTGACGTGAACCACTGCGATGCGATCCAGCCCGACAATACGATCAAATTGCTCCAACACGCCGTCCAGATCATTCACAATATCATAGCCCGCATCGTGAATGTGACAGGTATCCATACAGACAGTAAGACGCTCGTTGTGCTCTACTTTATCTATAATGGAGGCAATTTCCTCGAAGCTACGTCCCATTTCGGTGCCTTTGCCTGCCATCGTTTCCAGCGCAATGTTAACATCCGTCTCCTTCACACCGTTCAGTACCTCGTTCAAGCCATCAGCAATACGCTGAATGCCATACTCTGCATCCTTATCGGTAAAAGCGCCCGGATGAAGCACGATATTTTTCACGCCAATCGCGTGGGTGCGACGAATTTCCTCCTGAAGAAAGCTGACTGCCAGCTCATAGGTATTTTCTTTGTAAGAGCCGAGATTGATAATATACGGGGCATGCACCACGATATCATCCATCCCTTTTTCAGCCATCAACTGCTTGCCTTCCTCCAGATACATGGATTCCATCGGCTTACGACGCGTGTTTTGCGGTGCACCCGTGTATATCATGAACGAGCTGGACCCGTATGAAGACGCTTCTTTTGTAGCGCTGAGCAGACCCTTGTCCGAAAAGGACACATGAGAACCAATTTTCAGCATGATTCGGTTTCATCCCCTTATCCCTGTTATTCTGTTATGCTTATCTTATTTTGATTTAATCATTTTAACGTGATTATCGAAATCAAACAACATGGCTTTTATGGTAGTGCACACACAAATCAGGATTACACGAAGGGAAACGAGGTAAATGAAAGCATGGATTGACATCCTTTAGCGTATACAGATACATTCGAATGAGGTTTTTTTCTTGAAAAGGGTTATATTCTATAACATACATATTTTTTTGCGAATCGGAAGGAGAGTCAAACTCCATGAACATCGTCATATGCGGAGGTACTGGATTAGTAGGGTGTGCGCTGACCAAAAGCTTGCTCAACGACGGGCATACGGTGAAGGTAATCACCCGTAAACCCATGGTAGGTCACGAAGCGAGCCCACGCTTGCAATATATGAGCTGGAACGAACTGAAACAAAAGCCGGAAGCATTAGAGGGCACAGATGTGGCCGTTAATTTGGCAGGCGAAACGCTGAATCAGCGCTGGACGGATAAGTCCAAACAAAAAATTCTCCAATCACGCCTGCTGTCTGTTGCCAAATTGGCCCAAGCACTAAATGCTCTGCAAAAAAAGCCGGAAGTTATCATTCAGGCTTCGGCTGTCGCCGCCTACGGCACATCTCTTACTGAAACGTTCGATGAAACCAGCCCGCGCCGTTCGGAAGACTTTCTGTCTCAAGTGGTCGAGCAGTGGGAGGAAGCCGCCAACGCCTACCCTTCCGATACCCGGTTAATCAAGCTGCGCATTAGTCTCGTACTGGACAGCAAACGCGGTGCATTTCCACTGATGAAGCTGCCTTACAGCTTTGGATTCGGCGGAAAAATAGGCAGCGGCCATCAATGGATGAGTTGGATTCATATTAAGGATATCGTCCGCCTGATCACCCACTGCATCCATACGCCGGATATCACTGGGGCTGTGAACGCTTCATCACCACATCCGTTGACGAACGACCAGTTTGGTAGAACCGTGGCTGAGGTATACCACCGTCCACACTGGTTTCCCGTTCCCGGCGTTCTCGTACAAAAGCTAGTCGGTGAGATGAGTACCCTCGTATTGGATGGTCAAAAAGTAATCCCGCGCAAGGCGCTGGAGCACGGATTTCAGTTTAAATATCCTTCACTGAAGGAAGCACTGGAGGAATTATATTCTCCTCATAAGCAGCATTGAATTGATTTTAAAAAGAGGAACTCTATGTGGCGGCATCTCACCAGCTCAGAGTTCCTTTTTTAGATAATCTATTTTCATTTTAGCCTATCCCTTCAGCTATCCTCTCAACTATTTCCTTATCAAAATCATCTAGTTCAGCCATTAAAAGATCATATTGTTTTATAGATTCAGAGGTGTTCAATACTCGAAGTACAGCAATACTGTAGTGTCCAAGAGTATCAATACCAAATAGCTTATTTACCTTAGGATCTCTGAACTGGCTAATATGCTTCAATTTTTCGATAATTTTTTCGTTGCAGAGCTTCTTTTTTGCTATCTGACTCATAGCATTCATCATAACCTGGTTATGATGAATATCCAGACACTCCACCAATTTATCGTCACTTATCTTTCCCTCTCGTATTTCTTTTGATAAAGTAAGTAGATTCATTATACAATCTCCATTCAATCTAGTTTAACTGGCCCAAAATTCTCCAAAAGATACTGCAGTTCATCCCTGTAATTGCTCCAGAGATGTTCTGCAAGCTCCTTATTTCCAATCCTCTCTGCTTCTTTTATTTCCACCATATAAGCCCTAAGCTCCATGATAATTCTATTTTTGAATTCATATGTTACATCCAAACTTGGAAATCCTTTAGCCTTATCATCAAGGAAATGTTGATACTCATGTCGCAATGCACTAATTGAAGCATCCTCATATATATTCAGCTGACCAGGCTTCCCTGATCCTTTGGGAGCATACGCCATAATATCTCTATCCAAAATCCTAACTTCAACGCCCGCTTCTTGTGTGTTTTTAATAATGTTACTCCACTCTTCTGGGTGAGAAAGTCTTCCCGGACCATAAATATCCCTAAATGGGTCAGCATCATTTTTACCTAACATATTATCAGATAAACGTTTTGAAGTCCCTTCGGCTTCAACAATAGTCCCAGATTTCACCTCATATTCTATTGACGATCCCAAACCAACTTTAGGCTTAATTACTGAGCTAACTCCTCCAAATATTGCTGCTGTACTAATCATATTGGCCCAATGTTCCTTTGACCAAGCATTTGTAGGCATTGTAGCTTCTCTGATCGTTCCATGTACACCAAAAGTCCAGAAGTTAAAAAAATCATTTGCTGAATCAAACTGCTTGGATGCTCGCTCCGCATATCCTTGATACAGACCTTTCGGAATACCAAATGTCCAATAGTCTAAAAATCCTCCTACTGAATCATAGCGTTTTTCATACCTTTCCTCAGCAGCGTTCAAGAAATCTTGACCAAGCTCCAATAAACTATCTGCCGATTTCTGAAACGCATTTCGTGTATCTGGAGGAGGAACAGCACATGCATTAGGTGGAGGTGGTAAACAACTTGCGTCAATGTAACCTGCTTTCATCAGATCAGCTAATCTGAATTTGTCTGCATGGTGACGTAGCTCCCTCGCAATAGAATCCGTCAGGGTAACAAAGTCAGTCATATTCTTCTGAGAGACTTGAAATTGACTATAAAATTGTTGTTTAGTTGTACCATCCCATGATTGCTGCATAAAAGAAATTTGCTGCATCAATTGACTATTCATCTGAATCGCTGTTTTCTGTGCAAGGTCAAATTGCTTGGAGACGGTTATAAGTTGTTCAGGAGTCACTTTAATGGTTGTCATAATTTACCTCGGTTCAAGTTCATTATGACATGATAGCATTATTCAAATTTATGGAAAACAGCCTTATCTCCTAAATTGTTATAAGAAAGAGTGTTTCTTTATACCTGTATCAAAAGACTTAGCCCTGAGTATCGCAAATAGTCATTCACACGTTCTTTTCACAAGAAGAATGAGCAATCGAAGGCTAATCCATTTATCGTCCCAAGTCTTGAGAAAAAGTTTACCGTCAATGAGTTTTCCGGTTTTGTACATAGATAAGCTCCTTTACGGAATAGAGGGGTTGTTGATTACAGGTTTAAAGCTATTTATATTTTGGGTAGTCGGATGTATTTTCCCTTTATGTAGGTTATAGAGAGGTTAATATCCAGATGCCAAACCTCTTGTTTCATCCTCAGCACGTTCTATCGCCTGAATCAAAGTCATCAAAGGTTTTTCAAGTTTGTATTGAATGGCTTTTTCACACGTACCACCAGCAGCTTCCCACTCCCAAAACGCAATGATGTCAACGGGTTCAAGGAAATATAAAGCTAAGGCATTCACTGGATTTGCAGTGTACAGTTTCATAAACTCTTCGTCTAAAAGTTGATTATACGTAAGATATTGCTCTTGCATCACTTCTAGGAGAAAAAGTACACTTCCTCATTCACATTAGTAATTCGATTAACAAAAGCATTTCGTCTTTCAACCGTATTCAGTATAATTTGTATAGCATTTCGAGTACGCGAAGCATCAGAAGTAATACCAAGCATATTAATTAGATCATTAGTAGTGAGATCAGGATTAAATGGGGCTTGCTCTATAATATACATCCATTTATCGTCGCTTCCATTTTGAAATACTCGAATAGCATCGGAAACGTTATAGCCAATCGTTTGCCATTTTCGATTAAGCACGTCAATAATGTGATAATAGTACAACTCTGTTTCTCCGTTGCCTACTTCCTGTCCCCAGACCTTTTTCATACGAACAATGTTTTTAATATCTTGTTTATTGAACTTTTCTTTTAAAATCATAGGTGTCATCTCCAGTTCTATTTTGGTAAAATGTCCATAGCAAAGCTAAGGGTGTTGTACATCATTTTTTTAGGATGATATGATATAGCTTAGCTTTGTTTCATCAGTTCCTTTTTAGATTTTTTTCACTTTGTCGTAAATATTTACGACTTGTTATAAACGATATCATCAACCCTTTCATTATTCAACTGTTTTAACGTAATTATTTCCGACTTATTGGAATTAAATCATATTTTCTATGTCATCTGGTATTAAAGAAGGAGAATGATAAATGATTAGTTTTGAACCATTACAAATAACTTTGATTAAAAAGAAAATCTCTAAAATGGAGTTTATAAAACTAATGAATATCTCCCCGTCAACTGCCGCTAAAATGTGGCGTAACGAGTACATAGCTATGAAAATTATCGACGATATATGTAACAAGCTAGAATGTAATTTGACAGATGTCATTGAACATACTCCAGATGATAAATTGAATCAAAGTACTCAATAGCTACCCCCAAATTAAACGTCAAAAAGAAGCCCATAACATTAATAGGCTTCTTCTTTATACATATCAAACTATTTCACTCAAGAGGCGTTGGCGGAAGATTTAAAAGAGTCCAGTCTATAAGCGTAGGACACTCCGGCAATCTTAAAAGTGTCTCCAGCATTCGGGATGAACTTCTTGTATGGCACCATCGCCTCTCCATTCAGAACAGTTCCGTTCGTCGAGGACAAATCCTTGATGATGTGGCCGTGCTGCTCTCTGCGTTGGAACTTTTATCCGTCTTTTTGATTTCGTCTTTTCCCATATCAGTGTTTTGCAACCGGCCGTAACTGCTTGTAAATGTCGGCATACGTGAAATGTTCATTGCTTTACCTCCTAATTCTGTAATGAGGAAATATATGTTTTCGTACACCACAATTCATTGTCAGTTTTTTGGGAAAAGTAAAGATGAATGACAGAAAAAATGAAGCGGGGCAATCCAAAGAGATTACCCCGCCCTAGCCTAACGGATTATTCCAAAACGTAGGAAATAGTCATTTCAACAGATTTATAAGAAAGGCTGCCGAACCATCTGTCTCCGGTAGAACTTGCAATGTTTGTTCCAAAGACCTGTGCTGTCCATGTACCACGTGCTTCCTGATCTAGAAAACTTGCTCTCTCAGTCATTCCACTGGGCTTCCATGCGATAGTAGCAGATTTGCCGCTAGGAGAGGATACATTCAAATTAGAAAAAACAACCGTCCCCAGCATATTTCTATTGTTGTTGTTGATAATTCCTCTTCCTGGGTCAATCTCAATCGACTTTACCTTGGCATTAAGAGGCAATGACGTAAACCGGAAGCTAACCTGATCGGAAAAACCGCTTTTGCCGGGGGCTAATGCCAACCCTAGGCTTTTGCCTGCGCTCACTGTTCTACTGCTGCTGGAAGCATTGGGAGCGGCACTTAACTGTACATCCACTGTCTGTGTATAGACAGTTTCACCAGCCACATTGGTGGATACCTTAACATTCGGCTCCGCTGCAAATGCAGTCACGGACATTGCGGCACTCATGGATACCGCCAGTAACATTGCACCTAAACGTTTTTTCATGCTCATACTTTTTTACCTCCAAAAAATATTATTAAGGTGGTATGAATTGCTATCCGAGCATAAAGACCTATTTCCAAAAAGGATGACGTTTTCTAGTAGAACAGCAATAACCCCTTGTTAATATTATCGGTATATGGTTGGAAAAAGTCAATTGTTTCCAATGATTTTTTTGGTATAAATGGATTGAATTTTAATATTCTACCCTTTGTGAACCATCGCCTTAGTTCATCGTCTTCGCACAACTTTTTATAGCGTGAATGCGTGATAATCAAAACATCAGATTCACGTACAGCCTCAAGATTTTGCCTATAATAACTCCACTTTTTGGTAAAATGTCCATAGCAAAGCTAAGGGTATGTTGTACATCCCTTTACTAAAATGATATAATCATTTAATGAACATGAACATTTGTTGATTATATAAACAATATAAGACTATATACATCTGTTATCAATAATAATTCAATATGTTCTTGGAGACTATCCATTGTCATGAAGATTAAATTCGAATTAACCTGTAACTTGGAGAGAATTCTTAAAGAAAAAAACATTACACCTTATAAGCTATCAAAAGATACAGGAGAGAGAATCGGAACGATCTATAAGTTAGTAAACAATCAAGGTCTGGATAATTCACGTCTTTCAACCTCATTGCTAGCCAATATTTGTGGATATTTAGGAATTACTTTAGGGGAATTATTTGACGTTGTTCAAGTGGAAGAAACTGAATAAACCTCCTTTCTATTAAAATACAAAAGAAGCCCGTAGCATTAATCGGGCTTCTTCTTTATACATATCAAACTACCCTTCACTCAAGAAGCGTTGGAGGAAGATTTAAAAGATTCCAGTCGATAAGTATAGGATACTCCGGCTATTTTAAAAGTGTCTCCGTCCTTCATAGCATACTCCTTGTAAGGCACCATTGGCTCTCCGTTCAGAACGGTTCCGTTCGTCGAAGACAAATCCTTGACGATGTGACCTTGTCCTTCTGCATCTATACAAAGCTCAATATGAGAACGGGACGCTCCCTCCGTATGTTCTACAAACTGGACCAATTGCGGGTCTCTTCCGATGAAGAAACTGCCTGCAACAAATTGATCCGGCTGCAATCGAATGCGCTCGTCCGCTCCACTTCCTGGTGGCTTGCGCTCCAGACAAGCAATCGGTGATTGTTGAAGGTGTGGAATATGTACTGCCTGATCTGCACGAAGCAGCACGGTTTCCTGCCTTGATGTAGCATTTAACAGCTCCGTCACACCAGACAAGGACTTATAATATGCCTCGCTGGTATCACTGGCTTCCAAATCATTTCTTCGAGCCGCACCTATCCCCTGTGGCTCGTGCAAGTCGTGACGTGCAGAAGCTTTATCTCCTTGTCCCGTATCCCGGCTACCCACATTTTCAGACTCCGGGTCAGGAAAAGACCAGCGCCAGCTTTCCTGTCCTTGATTACCTGAATCGGAAGAGTGCTTATCCTTATTCTGACGTCCTGCTACGAATCCGGTTAGCTTGTCAACCTGATAACGGTCATTTTTCCGTTGTGCAGGAGAAGCTGCGCCAAGCCATTCCGAATCCAGCATAGGGACTGAATCAGCATAAGTATGAGACGAAGCATCCTTGCGTCCCCATTTTCCTGTCCAGCTCATATAAGCAACGGCTACGAGCACCAAGGTCAGCACAACGGAAATAGCCAGCGGCACCGTATCTGGATGGTCCAGATAAATATAGCGCCACACGATGGCTGAAGCTAGAAGACAGCCTAAAGCAATATACGTTTTGTATTTCTGCAATGCAGGCTCCGTTTCTTCTATTTCTACATCTGCCTCATCATTCTCCTGGGGCTTCACGGACGGCTTGAGCCGATTGATCCGTTTAAGCTCCTGGATCTCCTGTAGTGTATCCTGATCCTCATGCATTTTTTTCCCGATTCTCGGATCCCTTGAGGCGAAAAATTTGTATTCCTCTCCTTGCCCATATCCTTCTTGACTCGCTGAATGATCACGCGTTGACGAATGACCGGATAAGGATTGATTAGCAAACGGAAAAGATTTTCCGTTTGCTGTTGAATGCAATCCATCACGCTCTCCTTGAACTCCCATTTGAACATGGGTATCTCTGCTGCGTCCTTCTCCATCTTCACCTTGAACGCTAACACTGTCAGTGCCGACCGCCATCCCTTGCAACAGCAGTTCCTTCAACGCTCTCGGATCAAATTCATCCCTATCACATAATTCAAATATATACTGCATATGGGCCCCTTGAAAATGAACCACACGTGTCATCAAGCGAATAACCAATTGCTTAAATTGGCTCCCAGCCTGTCCTTCATACAATACACCCTGCAAAGGGACATAGGTTAAACTGACGTTTTCCCTTGAACCTGAACCGCTCATAAAAATATAATCTTCGTGTAAAATAAATTGGCGCATATCCAGCATATACTGCGGACTACGATGGAGAGCATCCACTACTGCAAAAAGAATACGATAGAAATCGGAAGTCGACACTCCCCCTCCCTTCCATACCTGGGACAGCATACGTTGACCCGAAATATCGTAGTGCAGCTCCACCTGAAAATCGACTTCCTTGATTCTCAGCTCCAGAAGACCGGGAATCCGATTGCCAGTCATCATTCCGGTTTGCACGGAATTTAAATCATCGGTCTTAAGCCCGCCTTCCTTGTTTAAAATCATAAATGTCCCGCCGTTGCGGGCAAAATCCCTGCTTAAACCAAACAAATCATGACCTCCTTAGCATTTTCCCGATCTCCGTGAGTACCATGCTATCTACCTAACCGAACCTGTTATGGCAAAAAGTAAAGATAAGCGCTGATCGCTCCCGGAATGACAGCGGTCATAAAAGGAAACCTGAGGTGTGCCTCCCTCCCGTTCGTCAGCGCCTTGCCGCTGCGAAACAGAAAGAATCCTCCCAGATTAAAAGCCACACGCCGCAATCTCATCATGGTTTCCCGTCTCCACAGCAGGATCACCAAACCAATAATACCCGCGAAAAAAATCGAATAGAGAGCCGACTGCCATGCAAAAGCAGCCCCCGTCCATGCTCCGATCAAGCCAAACAGCTTCACATCGCCTGCACCGACAGCTCCCATCCAGTACAGAATCAACATGAAGCCGAATCCCGTCCCCAATCCAGCTGCTGCAAATAAAAATCCATGCCAGCCCCCAAACACCGTATTAAACAGCAAGCCCATCGCCATGCCGGGCAGCGTAAGCTTGTTAGGAATTTTCATACTACGTAAATCCGTGACCAGTGCAATCGCCAGCAAAACACCACATACGATATACATCCACGTCAATGCAATTCCCCCCTTAATGATAAGCACGAAGCGTTTCAAACCTTTTCCGTCGTTATTTTCTCTACCTATTCGCATCGTTCCCATATATCCGTGCTATGGCGAACCATCTGTGTTCCTCTATCCGTCCGCCGTCTTCTCCACCGAAAATGGAACCTCGATACGTTGTCCATCCTCCGTTTCGATCACAAAGCTCCATTGACCGGGTGTCGTATTTGTACCTACAAACCAGTTCCATTCAATAATCCCGTCCGCATCGGCAGAGGTCCAGCCCAAGTGTTGAGCCGTGCTTTGACCCGACTTATAAAGTACAGAAAGATTAGCAGACGTTCCAGGTTCCACCTTGGCCTTGATCAAATTGTATATACCCTTCACAGCAGGCTCAGGCTTGGCAAGCAGTTGTATGGAACCCTGCGCATCCTTAGCCGCTGTAGCATCTCCTGTACCTGCTCCCTCTCCCGTATCACCGATCCAAAGACGTTCCTCTGCCGCCGCTTGGAGCACAATACTACGATACAGAAAAGGAACCTTCATCGGCAGCTCGTAAGACAGCTCAACCCTAAAATAAGGGTCCTTAGTTCCCGTAAGAGACGGCACATGCACGCTCGTTACGTGTATACGGTCGTACTCCAGAATGCTATCCTCTATAAAAGGCTTTAAGAGCGGCTTTAGAGCAGGATCAAGTACGGCTTCCGTCAAGCGTCCTCGTAACTCTTCCATGGGCTTTTTGCCCCCCTGCACAGCGCTTTCTACCCAATCACCGATGGGAGGTGGCAGTTGGGCAGCGAATTGGCTTGCATATTCACTCACAGATAACTTGGGCAGCTCATCCAGCGGTTGGCGAACTGCATCTATTTTCGCAGATGCCGCATCCACAGCCAGAGACACCGGATAGATTTTAGCCGAAACCTGTTTAACCGCTTCTGAAGCGGTGGTCTGCAAGGCCGTAGATACCAGCGTCATCTGTACCATATAAATCAGAAAAATAATAAAAAACAGAAACAACGGCAACACCAGCGACGCCTCTAAAACGATACTTCCTTGTTCACGGCAACTCCGTCCCCCAATCCGCTGTAAATACCGATTAATAAGAAAAATGGGCTGTTTTAGTAACATAGTACACACTTCCCTTAATGCTTTCGCCTTCCTCTGAGGCAGTGCCCAGCATCTTCATCACCCCAGGTAAAAACAACAGCCTCATCCCGTTCTTAACCTCTCCCCTTGCATACGTTTGCCGTTCAGCAGGATTGACATCAGTATTCAGGCGAATCAGGGCCAGCATGCGGGACATTTTGCGTTCATTATTGCTATGGAGCATCAAGAACAATCGCAAATGATCCTTGTACGTCATTCGAAATTTAAGAAAATCAGACAAAGGCACATACCCCTTCTGGGCCAGCATAATCATATCTTCAATCGCCTTCTCTACCCCATATAGAAGAGCTGCCGCCAAAACGACCAACGGATTGCCTTTGGAGCTATTTTTGACCAATCCCTCCATCGTACGAATGGCCAGCCTCATGGCAAAAATCTCGCCATAAGCGGAGGCCAGGTTTCCGGTCGGATTATGGAAACCGTACAGAATGTACTCGACCTCCTGATTATTCAACTCCAGTTGGTCTCCCAAAATTTGCGCTGCGTTTCCCACACTTCTGCCTGATCCGGCTAAACTGCCAAATCGACTAAAATCCACGTGATTAAAGTATGAGAGCGCATATTCATTCTGGAAAAATTCATCACCCATTTGCGTCAGCAAGCCGGATGCTGCCCCGTATAGACCATCCATACTGTCCATGGAAGCTCCTGCCGCATCATAGGTGTCATAGGACAAATCAGCCGATACAGACGGGCTGGATGCAGACTGGTTAAAAGAAATACTTTCATCGTAATACTGCTCCAACTTTTGAAATTGTCCGGCACCTTGCGTACCTTTTGAAAGCATTTCAATGATCCGATAGGCTTGCTTGAGCTTGTTCTTCGCCTCTTTTTCCATTTTTTTGCGTTCTTTATCAGGTCCGCGTCGCGTGTCCATTGCTCTGGCTTCATCATCGAGTACATTAGAAGGTCCCGACCAGGCATACGCATTCAAGTATTGATCCATTTCCTTGAGCGTTGAGATCACTTCTTGTCTGAACATATCTGTATTGAAATTCGGATCTGTATAAAAGGATAATGTGCGGATCATACTCGTTAATCTGTTGTTAACCGTATGAATAGCCGTTCGCTGCTTTTCTATAGTCGTTTCCATCTGATCAAATTCCTTATCTGGAATCAATAAATCGTCAGCCTTTTGCCTTGCGCTTCCTACAGACGGATCAGCACTGGAGCTCCCTCCACTCGGAGTAGGGGCTGCGGAAACCTCATCATACCCTGCATTGGCAGCTCTCTGTTTATATTGAGCAATGACTTGACGCATCTCTTCGTTAATTTGCCTGGCTTCATTCAGCGGCTCCTTAGCCTCTACAAGCAGCTCATCATGCTCTTTTCCTACCTTGGTCATGGCTTGGCCCAGACGATCAAGTGCCAATCTCGCCCTGCTCGCATATTTCTCGATCTGCATGATTTTAACGTCGTCTACACTCTTTTTATTATCCTCATACACATGCACGTAATGCTTATATTGGGCGGCAATATCGGCTACAACCTCAAGCGAATCCCAAATATACTGATTGGGGATATACGCACCCCTCTGTTTAATAATCCGTTTGCGAACCTCTTCCATATAAGCTCCTGCCTCACGCTGCTTTTCCAGCATGTCATCCAGCTTGGCCTCACGTTTGTCATACAGCTTTTGCAGCCGTTTCAGCAAATCAACCGTATGCGAGGCCTCTTTCATGTTCTGAGAGAGCGGCTTCAGCTTTTCCAGCACTTCCACTGTAAAATCGACAGGCGCTTTATACTTCATTTCTTCTCGAATCTGCTCATTAAATATGGCATATTTACCAAGCTCTCTTTCCATATGCAAAGAGCTTGACTCCAGCTTCATATTCATAAGCGGCAGTGTGTCTGCCCGCGACGTACGCTTGGCGCTGTCATTCAGCACTTTGACCATAATTTGTTCTCCGCTGCTCTCACCATAAGCAAACAGACCGTAATCCTGTTGCAATGTTGGATCATAGGCAGACATGACTGAACGAACCGCCGCATGGGTCAACCGTTCGGTTTGCACATGTAGCGCAGCAATTCGTGCATAATCAATAAAAACAGCAATGAAGCCGAACATGACCGCCAAAATCAGAATCAAAAAAACCGTGACGGCACCTGACTCTCCATCCTTTGCATTACGTCCTCTTCCAAACACCCGCTTCCTCCTTTCCAGTCCATTCGCGTTCCCCGCTTCTTACTGACCGTTCTGTCCATATTGCGTCAATACTTGTCCTGCAACTGCCGGGTTTACCTTTTCCCCTGATCCTCTGCCCATAAACTTTGCTCCATAATATCGAGCCAGCTCCACCGTGCGAATCCATTCCACAGGCTCCACTACCCCTGAGCTCATGGTCCCCTGCAAATCCGTCTGATCCAGAAACTGATTCAGCAAAGGCACTTTCACTATTTTATTCAGCTCCGTCGTCACCTTGCGGCTGATCAGGCTGTTCTCATACGTCATCTGTCCCTGCATACCGGCAGGCATGCCACTCTCGGCGTGAGACAGCTTCTGAGCGGGCAAATCGCCTCCTCCACCGCCACCAGGCACCTGCACACTTACCTGATTATTGGCTCCAGCCCACCCAAACAAAGCTCCCAGCATCACATCATCCTTTAAGCGCCAATAAAGCGAATCTCGTTGTCCTTGGGTGAATGCGCCTGTACGCGGTTCCTTGAAGCTGTTATCCCAGCTATAAGCGGCTCGTTCCGAAGCAGTAGAAGCGACCTGCACCAAGATGGATTTTTGATATATGTACAGGCAAAAAAATAACATCACAAAAATGACCAGCAACAGTATAGGAAAGACGAGGGAAGCTTCCAATGAGAAGCTCCCTTCTTCTTTGTGTGCCAAATTGCGCAGCATTATGAATCCATGAAGTCGTTACTCTTTTTATCCGCTTTTTTCAACAGACCTTCTACAATCTTCTTGATCTGATCCTTGAAAATAATCGCCACCGCAATCAGAATCGCGATAATCAAAATCATTTCCAACGTACCCAGACCGTCCTCATCCTTGTACAATTTACGAATACTGCCTGTTACTAATGTCATCATCGTTGTATTCCTCCTACATATTCATCATCATTAAAGCGGGAGCACCCACCAGCACAATAACCGTTAGCAAAATCAGCGCCATCGGAAATACCAGCTTAGATGAAGCCTGCTCTCCTCTTGTGCGGCTAATCGAAGTCCGCTTGCTCCATAACGTCTGGGACAACTCACGTAAAGCCATCACAAAATCGCTTCCGCCGCGTCTCATATTCAGCAACACCGTTGTCGTAAACACCGTCATTTCCTGAATGCCGCAGCGCTTGCTCAAATGCTCAAATGCCTGTTGAAAGGAATAGCCACTTTCCAATTCCCCCACCGTCTGACGCAGCTCCCGATACAACGGATGTACCGTATCCGCCCCTTTGCGCTCCACGCAATGAAGCAATGCCCGCTGTACCGTCTCGCCTGCACCGACCAAAAGCATGATTTTACTCAGCAATTCAGGTAACTCCATTAAAATTTGCTGATCCCGCTTCTGTACCTTCCCGTGCAAATCCTTGACCAACGCGATAGGCACCAGAATACCCAGCCCTAATCCGAGCACCAGCCCGGTCGTATCCCCGCCCATCATGAGCGATATTAAAGCTCCACCAGCGACCATCAAGTATCCGTAGCAGAGCATCTCAGCTAAAAAAATCATCGTTTTCTCCCCGCTGTTGCGCATACCGTACAGCTTTTGTACCGAGCGCTGTAGCTTGAACATCAGTAAAGGCAGTCTTTGGGCGGCACGTGAAGCATGGATCATGTGTACGAAAGGAACCGAGAGCCTTTGCAGCCGCAGTCCTTCCAGCTTCATATGACGAAAGCTCGCATACTTAGCACCATATATCCGGTTCAGCACCACCCAACCTCCCACTTGCAGAACCAGCATGACCAGACAAACCAATATCACCACGCTATCTCTCCTTACACTTCAATCTTCATAATGTGGTTGATCCACACGAGACAGCCACCAAGCACCAATAGGCAAAAGGTAGACAAAATCATACCTGTCCCGCTGTATAACGGCATCATGTAATCTCCCGCAGTCATGGTCATAAACAGTACAAACAAAAAAGGCGCCGCAAACATAACTCTCGATTCAAAACGTTTCTGCGCGATCATCACACCGATCTCTTGCTGAATTTCCAGCTTCTCCCCTATAACACTTGAAGCCCGTCGCACGACCTCCACCAGATCACCCCCGGTTCGTTTGCAAGCTGCAAACACGTCCGCAAAATTCGTAATATCCTCCATCTGCGCCCGATGAGCAAAATCCTGCAAAGCCGTCTCCACAGGTTGTCCAATTTCCAGATAGGCTGTAATAATGTTAAATTCAAAAATCAGATCATGATCTCCATCCGGGCTAAGTAGCCTTAAATCCTCCACGGCTTCACGAAAGCCGTTCTCCACCGACCTTCCCGCCGAAAGGGAAGACGAGAGCGAATATAAAGCCTGCTTGAATTGAATGCTTAGAGCCGACCTGCGCCGTTGCAGCAAAAGCTGACGAAAATAACGTGGCGTCACTAAAGCTCCAGCAGCGCACAGCAACGACAATATCCATTGATGATAAAAAAGATAGCCGATCATCGCGAATAGCACGCCACTAAAGAGGATACACAGGCTTTTTTGCACAGGTGACAGTGTATATACCGTATAGTCCGGCAGAGAATTAGCCTGACGGGATGCTTGCCCCGACTTCACAGCCGCTTTTCCTGGCTTCATACCGACGCTTCCCCCCTGCTCCAGCTTTCCGGCTTCATCCCGGCCATTTGCAGCTTCAACGTATGCTGCAGACCTTCACCGCAACACTCCAGCCTTCCGACGATGCGTCCTTTACTTTCCCCCCGCTCCTGAAAACGATAGAGCGGATTGAGTATCACTTCACCATTTTCAAAGCCAGTTACCTCGCTAATTTCCAGCACCCGTCTGGATTTGTCGCGCAATCGTGACAGATGCACGAATATATCAATGGCCGAGCTGATCTGCTGTCGTACCACACCAAGCGGAAGATCAGCCCCACCCAGTACCATCGTTTCCAATCTGCTGACCATATCACGAATATTATTCGCGTGCCCCGTCGATAACGATCCATCATGTCCTGTGTTCATCGCCTGTAACATATCCAACGCCTCGCTCCCCCTGACCTCACCCACCACAATGCGATTGGGCCGCATACGCAGGGAGGAACGAATCAGATCACGAATCGTGATTTCGCCCTTGCCCTCGGTGTTGGCATTCCGTGTTTCCATGGAAACCAGATTAGGGACGGTTACAATTTGCAGCTCTGCCGAATCTTCAATCGTAATAATCCGTTCCGACGGCGGGATAAACTGGGATAATGCATTCAGAAAGGTGGTTTTACCGGAACCCGTACCCCCGCTTATAAAAATGTTGTACTTGCTACGTACCAAGTCCTTGAGCATATGGGCGGCTTCTGCATCCAGCGCCCCCATTCGTATCAAATCATCCATCGTCATCGGACGCTCGGGAAACTTCCGTATCGTCATCGTCGGCCCTTTGAGAGCGACTGGCGGTAGCACAATATTTACGCGTGATCCATCCTTTAATCGGGCGTCGACAATCGGCGAAGACTCATTCACAATCCGGTTCACCCCGGCTACAATCGTCTGGATCAAATCCTCCAGTCGCTCACGGGATTCAAATTGATCGGGTGCCTGGATCACCTCACCTGCCCGCTCCACAAAAATTTCCCGATGACTGTTAATCATAATTTCCGTAACCGTAGGATCATCGATCAACGGCTGGAGCACATCCAGCCCACGGAAGGAATTAAAAATTTTACGGACCAGCGCATGCTTTTCTCTGGAGGTCAAACCTGCCAGCTCTGTGTCATGCAAAATTCGATTTTCAATATGCCGCACTAACTCTGCATCCCCTACCGAGGACGTGACGTCCAGGCCTCCCCGGATATCCGCTCGTAGTGCACGAAACCGTTCTTCATTCATGTTCATCGGCCCCCTTTAAGACCAAGCAGCGGGCGGCTGTGTTACAGTCTCCACATTCAGCAGCTCGCGGCACAGCTGGCGAATTTCCCGCTGATAAATCGGCGAACTAAGCAGCAGCTCACGATGCTGCATCTGCTTCCATGAAGGAATGTAAGGCAGCGCCCCGTTCAGCTCCATAAAATCCCGAGGTAACGAGTTGACCATAGTTCCCATATAACGGTTCACCACAAAGCGGGTTTTGGTCAGCATGGCTTCAAGTCCTTCCGGCTGTGTGGCTTCCAGAACATCCAGCCATAGCCCGCACTTGTGCATGCTCATTAAATCGTCAGCCAGCAGCCAAATCAGCCTATGACTGGCTTTAAGCACAGCTTGAGCCCGGTCACTATTTTCAGACTCGCCATCTACAATTACGACATCATACTGTCCACTTTCGGCAATCGTCCGAATCAGCTCTACCGCTTCATCACAGGTCATGTCTATCAGTTCCTTGCGGTTATCGACAGGTTGAAAGGTGTCGGCCTGAATTTCAGAACGGCGCACACAATACGAAGCGACAGATAAGGGATTTCCGTTATGTCCCATCGCCTTGAGATCATAAAGCAGTCTGGACAGCCCCTCTCCTTCTCCTTCACTAGAACTGCCGGAACCTGTGAATAACGAACTTGAATCCACCGTTTCCAAATTCAAATAAAAAACCGAATACCCCTCATTTCCCAGCTGCTTGGATATATTGAGTGCGGCCGTTGTCTTGCCCAGCCCGCCGGAGGCTGCAACCATGCCAATAATCATTCCGCCTTCCCGGCTGTTTAAGCTCTGCTGCCCACTTGTCCGCTGTCTCACCGTTTCCAAAATAAAGCCCACCAGTTCAGACAAGGGCTGATATTTTAATAAAGGTTGTCCGTATTCGCTCACCTGTTCTCCCTCATGTAGCACCAGACAAGGAATATCAGAAGCTTCCCGATCTGTCCACAGACTCAAAAAAGCGGCTTCACCCACCACAACATCCGGCTTTTTCATTCCAGCCGTTTCCATCATGTATTGGCGAAATGCCTCCGGCTGCGAAAATGCCGTTACTCTCAGCCTTCTGGCGTACTCGCTTCCGTGTACATAATTCAGCAGTGGCTCGATATAATCCCGACTACCTACAGCCAGAACCACTTTTACCGGAATCATGACGCTCATCCCCTCCCCCAAAACAACAACGCAAAAAAGCACCGTTCATCAAACCGTACATACATACGGTTGGTGAACGGTGCTTCCGTCACGTGCAATCTATTTACTGGTAGAATAGCACAGCGCCTATTTTAGAGCAAGCATTTTTTATGTTAGAATTTCTTCACAATCCTTATGTAGCAAAAGGCGGGCATTCAAGCCCGCCTCCATTGCCTTAATCTTAGAAGAATTTGTGGTGACAACGGTGACAGTCATGGTGACGATGATGACGATGTTTCCGGTGGTGATGGTGATGGCCTTTCAGCACGCCACATTCCACATGAGTGAAATGACGACGTTTAACTTTAGGTTCAAATTTAATTGTAGTCACCGTTGTTTTGAAAATCTTCTTAAAGAAACGTTTTCTTGGCTTAGGAAAATGACAATGACGCGGACGATGTTTAAACATATTCGAATTCGCCTCCAATTCTTTGAGATAGAATATACTATGGAAGCACTGAACAACCGGAAACCAGCATCTGACTATTTATAAAAGGATTAGGCGATTCAATCCTCTTCCTCCAACTTGATGTCCGGGTCATAGTCCGCCACGATCAGAACATCCATATGACGCGCTTGACGGAGAATTTGCGGGACGACCGCATCCTTTCCCCAACGGCTGCTTCTGGAGGACTGCCCCACAATTAACTGCGTCCCCGTGTACCCTTCCACCGGAGTAATCAATATATCAGCAATCTTTCCCCGACTGGAAACAAGCCGGATTTCGAAGGTTCCTCCCAGACGGTGGGTTAGCATTTTCAACTGCTCCAGTCGGGAGTTTAGCTTCTCCGGTATGCTTATACCTACATGAACATAGGTCACGATCCACACCGCCTTCAAACGAAAAGCAATACGAAAACCGCGTCGAATCAGCCTTTCGGCATTGTTACTGAGCGTCACCCCTACGAAAATTACTTCCTCTCTACGCCACGGACCTCTAAGCGATTCGTGTCGATCCCACGATTCCAGCCGTTCGTCTACGTCATCTGCCAATTCCCGCAGAGCAAGCTCCCGCAAGGCAATCAGATTGCCTAATTTAAAAAAATGGCTAAGCGCCTGCTCCACCTTGACAGGATCGTATATTTTGCCATCACGCATACGCTGTTGCAACGATTTGGGAGCCACATCAATGAGCTGCACCTCATCGGCCAGCCGCATCATATGGTCGGGAACAGTCTCCCTCACCCGAATCCCGGTAATCTGCTCAACCGCGTCATTCAGGCTCTCCAGATGCTGTACATTCATTGTGGAAATGACAGAAATCCCTTGTTCCAAAATCATCAGCACATCCTCATAACGCTTGGATCTTGAACTGCCGGGAACATTGGTATGCGCCAGTTCGTCAATTAGGACCACCTCGGGATTGCGCCTGAGAATCGCTTCAGTGTCCATTTCCTCCAAATGTACGCCATGCCGCTCCATAGTCTGACGAGGAACGGTATCCAGCAAGCCTACTTGTGTCAGCGTTTCCGTCCTTCCATGCGTTTCCAGTAGTCCGATAACAACATCAATCCCGCTTGTCAGCAGATCATTTCCCTCTCTGAGCATCGTGTACGTCTTGCCGACACCGGGAGCAGCACCAATATATACCTTGAGCCTGCCGCGCCGGATTTTGGCAGCCTCAGCCTGCGCTTCTTCATCGCTCAGACGATGATACGGATCATTGTCTCCTTCCTCCTGCCTCATCGTCGGCAAAATACGTTCGCCCTCCTGCTCAGCGCGGTCGGCAATAAGCAGCAGATCCATATTTTTCATTCGCTTAAAGATTCCGTTCACCAGCGAGCCTCTAACCAGTTCCTGCCACCGGGTCTGCCGGGAATGTCCCATAACGATCCGGGTAACATTGCGCGCCACCGCATAATGGATAAGCTGCCGAGGCAATCTTCTGCGGGAAATGAGCGGGATTTCTTCAAATTCCGACCCTACCTTGTCAACCAGTTGCTCAATCGAGCGCTTGAAGGCCGCCGATTCCTTGGACAGCTTGCGCTTCGGATCGACAAAGGAGGCCACCAGCATATCTCCACCCAGCCGCTTGGCCACTTGCTCCCCCCTGCGTACATAAATGGACCCGTTCCAGTGATACTGGACAGGCACCAAAATACGCTCTGCGGCTCCTGATGCCCCGTGCAAACCCAATTCCTCTCGATGCCGTTCCAGTGAATCGTTCACATCCTCCGCCACCAATCGCAGAGCCAGCTCACGCAGCTTACCCAGATTCCCCCGATGAAACATCTCAGGATTGGGCGCATGCATGTACCCTTTCGCCAGCCGTTCCAAAATCGTTTCGGGTGTGACATCAATCAGACGAATTTCATCCGCCAGCTCCAGCGTATCGATAGGAACTGTATATTCCGTTTCTATTCCTGTTAGCTGATAAACCCACTCCGTAATTCCTTCCAGCTCATAGACATTGACCGTCGTAATGACACTAATCCCCAGCTCCAGCAGATATTGAATATCCTCCAGCCGGGTTGGAAATGGGGCGCCTTCCCGGTTGCGATGTGCCAAATGATCCACCAGCACCACCTCGGGATTGCGTTCCTCCAGTGCTTTTAGATTTAAATCCTTCTGCTCTATCCCATCCTGAACCCAATGGATACTGGGTATCCGCTCCAGCGTGCCCACCTGCTCCACCGTCTCGCGCCGCTGCATGGTCGACACTGCACAAATCACAACGTCGATACCTTCATGCTGAAGCGATTGTCCTTCCTGAAGCATATGATACGTTTTGCCCGATCCACTGACCGCTCCAATGTATATTTTGAGTCTGCCTCGATGCAGTTTATTAATGGAATCCAATATTTCCTCTGGTGATTTACGTTTAAAACTCTCCATCTTTGTGCCTCCCTGCAACGTGACAGATCGTTCCGTCCGTTCTTGTATCGCTGTAATGAATGTACTCCCGTGTCCCCAACAATTCAAGACGATCCGCTCCAGCTTGCGCCAAATAAGTCACACAGGGCAGCATACGCGCAAAAAAACGCGCATTCAGGCATTTTCTACCTGTCTGCACGCTATTTTAGGCACTCATAGATGATCGCTTTCTGCGAATTACTTGCTGTCTTCACGAACCAGTCCTCGTTGCTGGAACAGCTTTTGCCACACCACCCCATGGGACGGGGAAAAGAGAAAGGCCAACAGCAACAGCAAACCCGATACACACAGCATACATGCGGCAATAGAGGCATCCAGTACACTTGCTATGTAAAAGCCTGCTACCGAACTGATCGCCCCCAACCCGACGCTGTACACAATCATACGGGATAACTTCTCCGTCAGCAGATAAGCCGTAAGAGGCGGTACCACGAGCATTCCGACCACCAGAATCGCACCCACGCTCTCAAACGATGCCACCGTCGTAAGCGAGACGAGACTCATCAGCAGATAGTGAAAAAAAACAACCGGAATACCTATCGAAGCCGCCAGCGCAGGATCGAAAGAAGTGATTTTAAATTGTTTGAAAAATACTCCTACCACGAGCAAATTAATCAAAAACATCGCACCCGTAATCCAAAGCGCTCTCGGACCGACATCTACGCCGGCAATCTCCAATGTATTCCACGGCACATATGCAATCTCACCATATAGCACGTGATCCATATCCAGATGGACATTGGAAGCAAACACACTAACCAGCAGAACACCTATGGCAAACAGTGTCGTAAACACCACACCAATGGCGGCGTCACTTTGCAGACCACTTTGTTGGAACAGCTGAATCAGATACACCGTAAGGAGTCCCAATACCGCTGCACCAAACATCATCCACACCGAATCCCTGGACCCGCTGATCAAAAAGGCAATGACAATCCCTGGCAACACGGCATGGCTGATGGCATCACCAATCATGGCCATTTTTCGTAGCACGAGAAAACAGCCGACAATGCTGCATCCCCCTGCCACTAACATTCCAGTCAAGATCACATAAAATGTACTCACAGGGCATGCTCCTTTCCTGGCTGTGTTGCAGCTGCCAGCTCCAGATTCTTTTTGGCGTTCAACCGAACGATAGCCTTGGAAATCAATCCACGCTGCGGTGCAAAAACCAGACTCACCCCGAACACGACAGTCGCACACAGCACACACAACGGCCCTGTGGGCAGATTTTGTCCCAGAGAACTAATAATTGTTCCACCGAAGCCCGCTATAGCACCAAACAAACCCGACAGACACACCATGACCCCCAGCTTCTCCGTCCAGTATCTTGCAGACACCGCGGGTGTAATTAACAAGGCCGCCATCATAATGACACCCACCGCCTGAATACCGGCAACCACCGCAATAACAATCAGCAGCATCAACAGCTTATCCAGCAAGCCTGCCGGAAAACCAAGTCCACGGGCAAAGCCGGGATCAAAGCTAAGCAGCTTAAATTCCTTGAAGAACAATATACAGATCCCGATCAGTACCACCGAAATGGCCGCCATCGTGTAAACATCAGACAATACCATCGCCGCTGCCTGACCGAACAGAAATTTATCCAGCCCGCTCTGATTCCCCGCCCCGCTGTGCTGGATTTCCGTCAAGAGCATAATGCCAAAGCCGAAAAATACAGACAGCACGGCCGCAATCGCCGAATCGCTTTTGATTCGTGAGTATCGGGTCAGCGCACTGATGGCAAAGGTTGCAACAATACCTGCAATGGCGGCCCCGATCATAAATCCAAATACGGATTTTGTGCCCGTAATCATAAACGCTACACATACCCCCGGCAAAGCCGCATGTGCCAAAGCATCCCCCATGAGCGACTGCTTGCGCAAATACATAAAGCTGCCAATCACGCCGCTGCTTAAACCGAGCAAGATGCAGCCCAGTAAAATCCACTGCATATTCGGATCGGCCAAAAGCGTAGCCAAGCTTGTCATACCGCTCACCTCACTCCGAGTATCGATCCGGAATCCGGACCTGTTTTGAGTATGCTCAGACGTCCGCCATACGTACGTTGCAGATTTTCCTCGGTGAAAATATCTGCCGTCTCTCCGAACCCCATCAGATGCCCGTTTAGCAGCATGACCTGATCAAAATAATCTGTGACCGTAGACAAATCATGATGAACGACAAGTACGGTTTTTCCTTGCCGCTTCAGATCTGTGAGCAATGAAATAATGGCTTTTTCTGTTGCAGCGTCCACACCTACAAACGGTTCATCCATAAAATAAAGCTGAGCGTCCTGCGCAAGTGCTCTGGCTAGAAAAACACGCTGCTGCTGCCCGCCGGATAACTGACTGATCTGCCTGTCCGCATAGTCGCTCATGCCTACCTTGTCCAGACTTTCCAGCGCAGCCTGACGATCAGCGGCTCCCGGCCGCTTGAACCAACCAAGTCTGCCATATCGTCCCATCATAACCACATCCAGCGCATTCGTTGGAAAATCCCAATCTACCGACTCACGTTGCGGCACATAACCAACCTTGAGCAACTGCTGTTTATAAGGCTTGCCGTAAACCAACACCTCGCCCCTGAGCTTTGGTATTAGTCCCAGCGCAGCCTTGATCAGCGTGGACTTCCCAGCCCCGTTCGGACCGATAATACCAATCAGCTTGCCTTCTGGCACCTCGAAGGAAACGTCAAGCAGAACGGGCTTTTTTTGATAAGCTACAGATAAATCACGAACCACAAGCGGTGAATG
This sequence comes from Paenibacillus sp. RC21, assembly GCF_044907935.1. NCBI lineage: Bacteria > Bacillati > Bacillota > Bacilli > Caryophanales > Paenibacillaceae > Paenibacillus > Paenibacillus sp. RC21. The sequence continues at coordinate 543,646 of NZ_JBIYCS010000003.1, read as the reverse complement.
CCTCATGTGTTGCCTCCTCCTTTAATTAAGAGCTTTAACAATCGTATTGACGTTATGCTTGACCATTCCAATATACGTACCGTCTTCCGTGCCCTCTTCACCCATGGCATCCGAGTACAACTCGCCACCAACCTTGATCGTATGACCCTGCTGAGCCGCTCCCTGAATGACCGCATCTATGGCCTTTCTCGGAACGCTGGATTCTACGAATATGGCCTTGATTTTATGTTCAACCAAATAATCACGCAGCTTGGTCACATCCTGAGAGCCCGCTTCTGATTCTGTACTCATTCCTTGAAGCCCTTTCACTTGAATGTCGTATGCATCTCCGAAATAGCCAAAAGCATCATGGGCCGTGACGAGCACGCGCTGGGCTTCCGGTATGCTGGCAATCTGCTCCCGCGTGTAATCATCCAGCTTCCGCAGCTCAGCGAGATAGGCTTCTGCATTCGCCTTATAATCCTCCGCATGAGCAGCATCAAGCGCAGACAATTCATCTCTGACGGTTTCTACCGCAGACATCCAGTTTTGTACGTTAAACCAGATATGCGGATCATGCTCCGACCCCATTTCCGGGCTACCTGAGCGCAACTGATCCTGAGCAATATTTTTGGATACAGGTACGACAGGTTTTTGCTTGCCGATCTTCTCCAAAATGTCCTGCATTTTTCCTTCCAGATGCAACCCGTTATAAAAAATAATATCTGCCTGATCCAGTTTGCGCATATCTCCCTGAGAAGCCTTGTACAAATGCGGGTCAACGCCTGATCTCATAATGCCTGTGACCTCCACATGATTACCGCCTACCTTGCCGACAATATCAGAAATCATGCCAATAGTAGCTGTGGCCTTTATTTTTTGCCCCGCCTCCCCGGCAGCTCCCTGCTCCGCCTTCTTACCATTAGTGCATGCACTTGCTGCAACTAAAATCAGGAACAATGTTCCTGCAATCAAAGCCCAACGCGGTACAGCCGCCTTAAACCGTTTATTCATGTTTCAATATCCTCCTCTATTTATATGCATTCAGGACAAACTATTTCGTGTTATCAATTGTTTTTTACTAATACTATTTTTTAGAGTATACACTAAAATGTTTCCCTAGGTAAACATATTAAATATAAAAATCTATTTATACTGTCAGCTCGTTCGATTTTAGCTCTCCGAATGTGTAATATATAGAAGATATCCAATCGTTAAATGAAAGAACATATATAAAGAAGGTGAAGATCATGGAGCAAACAGAATACGACCCTTACCGGGACAAGCATCAACAAAATCAAACACGGAAAATGCTGCCCATTTTTGTGTTGCTGTGCTGTCTGATCCCTCTCACTTCCTGTGCACGTGGGGATGTCCATGTAGACGTTCATCTGGATCAGAGCGTGGATATGGATGCTTCGTTCAGTGTAAACAATCAGACGCTGTTGATGCTGAATAATCCCGGGCTACTGGACCGCTTGGCCAAGCGGATTCAAGGCAACAGTCTAAATGTTAAGCCACTATCTGAGCAGGGAAGAAAGGGTTATCAAATCAAGGGGCACTATCAAGGAGATTGGAGTACAAGCGGAAAAAATCCCATTCTGGGTTTAAATCTACCTGAGGGATTAGAATTTAAAAGCGCTGTGACTCAACATTTTTTCACAACGAATGTTGATCTTACAATGAAGCTCGATCTGCCACGAATGCTTCCTGAAGAAGCTCGGGGACTGAGTGACAAATTGGAGCAAATGAATGTGTTCGCACGCAAAATACTGGAGCGGCAGCTTGATCTTAATTTTAGCCTGTCCTTACCGATCCAGCCCGCTGCGAGCAATGCCGACAGTGTATCGGCAGACGGGAAAACGCTACGTTGGGATATTGCCCCATTAGAGCCTAATGAGCTAAAGCTATCCGTCAACGTACCCAATGTGCGTCATATTATATATGTAGCCGTTGCGGGCCTGATCCTCATTACGGCAATTGTGATATGGCTAATCCGTCGTCATCGCTCCAAAAAGGGCGCTAATAAGGAAGCTGCTCCTCCGAAACCTGAATCCTGAACAGTTAAAAAAATCGTTGCCTCATTTCTGGTGGGGGGATCTGACATTGATCCTCCTCATCCTTGCCAAACCAGCGGTATCGGTTACGTGCCACCCAGCTATAGACTGCATTGCGTATAAAGCGGGGGACGAGGATGAAGACATAGGCCAGCGGATATGGAAAACGAAGACGTCTGGCAATCCGCAGAGCTGCGGTTGACCTCGTGTAATACATACCGCCTTCAATTAGTACGAACGTATCCAGCTTATCCGTTGACAATCCTCCTGCACGCAATAGCTTTTGTCCCTGCTCGGATTGCAAGGAACCAAAATGAAACCTCCCCTTCGGGTCACGCTTAATAATGAAGCGGGCCGCCCCCTGACAAAAATGGCATACACCATCCACCAACACAATTGAATAATCTTGCTGAGAAGGATTTCGATAAGCATCGTCAGATTGCTTCATAAATGCATTTCACCTCCAGGAAATAAACAACAGAATATAATCAGCAATATAGTATAAACAAAAAAACGCCGAAATCATCCGACGCTTGTTTAACAATGTATAGGCTTTTACCTGTTTTGAGAACTAGCTCAATGCTTTCTCAAACAGCTGTTTCGATTTAATTTGCTCTAAAAACTCATCATGGAACTTATCCATACACTTGCAGATAAAATCCTTATGACATACCGGGCAAGGCGTCGTTAGCAATCGACTGATATTCGTCAAGATCCACTCCGGATTACGTTGAGAAAAAACGCGGCACTCCGTTCCATCGGCCAAACTCATTTTAAACTCATAAAGCCCTTCTTTTTCGTTGCTGCCAGCCAGCGTGAAATTAACAATATTCGGTCTGTAAGACATCATATCACCCGTATTTTTCAAATTTGTTTCGTACCTGATGACCAGAATCACCTAAGCCATCTTAATGAATTTTGGCGATGATGTCAAATGGTCGCGGATCTCGGCGAATCAAGGTCTATATGCAAAAGCCGCCGATCAATCAGCGGCTGGAACGTAGAGATGATGTGTTTCGTGATCAAATGACGTTCAGCTCAACGTCAATGTTGCCGCGAGTCGCTTTGGAGTATGGACAAAAATCATGCGCCTGACGTGCCAAATCTTCGGCTTGGGGACGCTCAACACCCGGTATTTTCACGTCCAGACGCACCGCTAATTGGAAGCCGCCGTCGCTCGGGTCCTTGCCGATGGACACGTGGCTGGTGACCTCAACATTGTCTACCTTTACCTTGGCTTTGCGGGCTACATTAGCCAATGCGCTCTCATAACATGCACCATAGCCTGCCGCAAACAATTGCTCCGGATTCGTTGCCTCTCCACCTGCGCCACCCAATTCCTTCGGCGTACTGAGCTTATGCTTCAAAACTCCGTCCGAGGAAGCGACAGAGCCGTCTCTTCCACCATGTACCGTTGCTGATGCTGTGTATAATGCTTCCATGATTTCATCTCTCCTTCTTTTATGTTTTACATTCTGCTGGCTGGGATTATCGTCATATTAATGATGATTTCCTTCTCGTATGTACTTTAAACGAACCACACAAAATGAATCATTTGAAATATGAATGAAGGGAAAGCTTGATTTTTTCATTATATCTATAAAATAAGATTAATTTGCTTGACCACACAAAAGTTGCACTAGACAAAAACTATTGTGGGTGTACAATAGGGATAAGGCAATCATTATGTCACTAATAATATATTTCAACATGAATAAAGAAGGTGAAGCGTATGAGAAATACAAAAGGTAACTTGGCGGAAATCGCTTCACTAGCGGAAGTGAATCGTTCCTTGAACGTCCCGAAGAACGGCACGTGGTTTCGGAAATTCCTAGCCTTTGCCGGACCCGGCTATATGGTCGCTGTCGGCTATATGGACCCCGGCAACTGGGCTACAGACATTGCGGGCGGATCGCAATTTGGCTATACACTGCTCAGTGTCATTCTGATCTCTAATCTGATGGCCATCTTGCTGCAGGCCTTATCCGGCAAGCTCGGCATTGCCACAGGTAAAGATTTGGCTCAAATGTGCCGTGAAGCCTACAGTCGCCCGGTCGCGATCGGCTTATGGCTTTTATGCGAAATCGCTATTGCAGCCATGGATTTGGCCGAGGTCATCGGTTCAGCCATTGCACTCAAGCTGCTGTTCGGCATACCCCTATTGTACGGTGTCCTGATTACTGCATTCGATGTCATGCTCATTTTATTGCTGCAAAACAAAGGTTTTCGTGCTTTGGAAACGCTGGTCATTGTACTGATGGTGACGATTGCCGGCTGCTTTGGCATCAATCTCATTTTGGCCCAACCGGAATGGAGCGGCGTGTTAGGTGGCTTTGTGCCGGACTCGCAAATCTTGACCAACCCAAGCATGCTGTATATCGCCATTGGTATTATGGGTGCTACCGTGATGCCCCATAACCTGTACCTGCATTCGTCCATCGTACAAACTCGTAAATTCGAGCAGACGTCAGCAGGCAAACGGGAGGCTATCAAATTCGCGACATGGGATTCGAGTATAGCACTCATGTTCGCCCTGTTTATCAATGCCGCCATTCTGATCGTGGCCGCAGCCGTGTTCCATACAGCAGGAAAAACCGATGTGGCGGAAATCAGCGATGCTTTCTATCTGCTGTCGCCATTGCTCGGAACCACACTCGCGAGTATCCTGTTCGGGGTGGCGCTGCTCGCTTCCGGTCAGAATTCAACCGTAACCGGTACCTTAGCCGGGCAAATCGTCATGGAGGGCTTTCTCAGCCTTCGTCTCGCGCCTTGGCTGCGCCGTCTGGTGACCCGACTCATTGCTATCATTCCAGCGGTAATCGTCACAGCTATCGCGGGTGAAAAAGGGGCCGAAGAGCTGCTGGTACTAAGTCAGGTTATTCTGTCCATCCAGCTTCCCTTTGCCATCATCCCATTGCTGATCTTCACCAGCGACAAAAAGCGTATGGGTGAGTTTGCGAACAAAACATGGCAAAAAGTATTAACCTGGATCGTGACCGCCGTCATCATTGTTTTGAATGTGGTGCTTATCATTCAAACCATTTCAGGTCATTGAGAGATAAGCAACACTTTAAAATCAAGAAAAAGGTATCTCACTAGCCCAAATGGCTGCGGGATACCTTTTTTTGATCGCTCTATTCCAACCTCTAGACTTACCGCTTGGCAGGCTGGGCCCGCGTTTGGGCTTCAAGCGCGAGGTTCAGCTTGAGCACGTTCACACGTGGCTCACCAAACACTCCGGCACTGCGTCCTTCGGTCTGCTCCTGCACCAGTGCCTTCAGCTTATCCTGCGCAATACCGGTCAAGCCGCTAATACGCGGGATCTGAACCTGTGCCGCCTGCGGCGAGATATGCGGGTCCAGACCAGAGCCGGAGTTCGTAATCAGGTCCACCGGAACCTGACTGATCGGTACATCCGGGTTATTTTTCTGCCAATCCGCTATGGAATCCTTGACCCGCTGTATCAAGGCCGGATTGGACGGTGCGTAGTTACTGGAGCCTGAACCGGCCCCATTATAATCTATGCTCGATACCCGCCCCTGAAAAAACGCCGGATTGGCAAAGGACTGCCCGATCAGCTCGGAGCCGACTACCTGACCCTCGGCATTACGAAGCATACTGCCATTCGCCTGCTGCGGAAACAATACCTGTGCCACGCCCGTGCTAACCAGCGGATAAGCGAGGCCGCACAGGAGGATCATCAGCACCGAGGTACGCAAGGCTACTCCTATAATGGTGCCTCCCCGCATCTCTTCTCTCTCCGACTGTCCATTCGGCACAGCCCCCTCTGGACGCTTGTTATTCCCCTGCCGGGCAGACCCGGCTTTTTCGTGGGCAGCAAATCTGCGTCCAGACATCATCCGATAAAAGCCACTCATATTGCTCACCCTTTCCGCTTCCATTCAGTATCCAAGATGCACACCTTCACAGGCTGCGTTAAATCCACAAATGCACTAGCAAATCAATGGCTTTAATGCCAACAAACGGCACCACCATACCGCCCAAACCGTAAATCAGCAAATTCCGTCCCAGCAGGCGATCCGAGCTCATGGGCTTATACTTCACGCCCTTCATGGCCAGCGGGATCAGAAGCGGAATAATAACAGCATTAAAGATCAGCGCCGACAAAATAGCGGACAACGGAGAGCCAAGCCCCATTACGTTCAATGCGCTCATTTGCGGAATCGCCAGCATGAACATCGCCGGAATAATGGCAAAATATTTGGCAACATCGTTCGCGATACTGAATGTCGTCAAAGCACCGCGTGTCATGAGTAACTGCTTTCCGATAGCGACCACCTCAATAATTTTGGACGGATCGGAATCCAGGTCCACCATATTGGCGGCTTCCTTGGCTGCGACCGTGCCACTATTCATGGCAAGCCCAACGTCAGCCTGCGCCAGCGCAGGAGCATCATTCGTACCGTCCCCGGTCATGGCAACCAGCTTTCCCAGCTCCTGCTCACGACGAATAACCGCGATCTTATCCTCTGGCTTGCTTTCAGCCACAAAATCATCCACACCCGCTTCCCGCGCAATCGTCGCAGCAGTCAGCGGATTATCCCCTGTACACATGATCGTACGGATACCCATTTCCCGGAGCTGATCGAACCGCTCCTTCATGCCCGGCTTCACCGTGTCCTTCAAATAAATAATGCCATACATCTGATCATCCAGCGCGACAGCCAGCGGCGTACCTCCTTCAGAGGCCACCTGATTCGCCTTTTCCTCCAGATCGGCTGGGACGCTGCCGTTTTGCGATAGTACCCACTGCCGGACAGAGTCCACCGCGCCCTTACGTACCTTTCGTCCATCGGCCAGATCCAGACCACTCATCCGGGTTTCCGCCTTGAACTCGATAAAGGTCCCTCCTGCTGCCAAGGATTCATCCAGTGTGTACTCCTGCTTGCGCATCAACTCCAGAACTGAGCGCCCCTCGGGCGTCTCATCCTTCATCGAGCTCATCGCAGCCCACTTTACTAACTTTGTTTCCTCTACGCCCCCTACAGGCACGAATTGGCTCGCCATCCGGTTACCGAAGGTAATTGTACCCGTTTTGTCCAGAATCATTGTATTGATGTCTCCAGATGCTTCTACCGCCTTGCCTGACATCGCCAGCACGTTAAACTGCGTGACCCGGTCCATACCGGCAATCCCGATGGCTGACAGCAGTCCTCCAATCGTCGTCGGAATCAGACAGACCAGTAACGAGATAAGTACGGGAACAGGCAGATCGATGTTAAAATGACGAGCAATCGGTGCTAGTGTCACTACCACGATCAGAAAAATAATCGTTAGGCTGATCAGCAGGGTATTCAGCGCAATCTCGTTCGGCGTCTTTTGCCGCTGTGCGCCTTCCACGAGCGAAATCATTTTATCAATGAACGTCTCACCCGGTTCTGTCGTAATCCGGACCTTAATCCGGTCACTAACCACACGCGTCCCGCCGGTTACCGAGCAAAAATCACCACCCGATTCCTTGATCACCGGAGCCGATTCTCCCGTAATCGCCGATTCATCCACTGAGGCAAGACCTTCAATAACCTCACCATCGCTCGGAATCATCTCGCCCTGGGACACCATCACAATGTCACCTTTCCGCAGCTCGGTTGAGCTGACCACCTGAATCTCATCCCCGACAAGCTTGTTAGCTTGTGTGTCCTGCTTGGATTTTTTCAAAGAGGCAGCTTGTGCTTTACCCCGACCCTCTGCGAGCGCTTCAGCAAAGTTAGCAAAGAGCAACGTGAACAACAGGATGATAAAAACAGCCAGGTTAAAGCCCATTTCATTACCCGTTCCAAAATAACCGGGAAACAGCAGCATCAGCAACACAACCAAAGTGCCGATCTCCACGACGAACATGACAGGATTTTTCATCATGATCATCGGATTTAATTTCATAAAGCTATCCTTGATCGCATGCTTCAAGATGCTTTTATCCAGCATGCGTTTGCGTTGTTCCTTCATGATCAAGCACCCCGTTCATCCATTCTCAATTTCTTCTTCATGTTCATCTTCTTCACATGGTCAAAAATTCAGCCACAGGCCCCAATACGATGACGGGCAAGAAGGTCAACGCACCAATCAGCAGCACAACCCCGATCAGAATCGCCCCAAACAGCTTGTTGTCCGTACGAAGTGTGCCTGTCGTCACTGGAGTCGGTGCTTTGGCATTCAATGAAGCTGCTACAGCTAACAGTGCAACAATCGATACATATCGTCCGAAGAACATAACGATACCCGTTGTCGCGTTCCAGAATACGTTGTTATCCGCAAGCCCCTCAAATCCCGAACCGTTATTAGCCGCAGATGACGCATATTCATATAACACCTGAGTCAACCCGTGATATCCGGGGTTTGTGACCGCATCGTATCCCCAATGACTCATAAAAGCGAGCGCAGTCGGCACCAGAATGAGAAACGGATGTACCAAAATGGCAATTGCGATCAGCTTCATTTCCTTGCCTTCAATCTTCCTGCCCATAAATTCCGGGGTCCTGCCGACCATCAATCCACATATAAATACACCCAGAATCGCGTACATCAGCATATTCATCAGCCCGACACCCTTACCGCCGAAAATGACGTTCAGCATCATTTCACCCAAAGCAGCCATACCGCCCAGCGGGGTCAGTGTATCGTGCATATTATTGACCGAACCTGTCGTAGCCGCCGTCGTTACCGCCGTGAACAGTGCCGATTGTCCGATGCCGAAGCGGACCTCTTTCCCTTCCATGCTTCCCTGAGAAGCATCCACCCCCAGTGCCTGAATCAGCGGATTACCCGTTTTCTCTGACACGTACGTAATAGATAGGAATACGAGAAACAGTACCATCATGGAGCTAAAAATAATCCACCCCTGCTTGCGATTACGAGCGAACAGCCCAAAGGTATACGGCAGAGAAGCTGGCATCACCCACATCGCCAAAATTTCCAGCACATTCGTCCAGGGACTTGGATTTTCAAAAGGATGCGCCGAGTTGGCCCCATCGAAACCGCCCCCGTTCGTCCCCAAGTGCTTGATCGATTCCATCGAAGCAACGGGTCCCAAGGCAATCTGTTGCTGTGTTCCACTCATCGTCGTGATATCCGCCGTAGGCTGAAGCGTCTGCGGTACTTTCAGTCCGACCAGCACCAGCGTAAGCACAAAGGCCAACGGAAGAAAAATCCGTATAATTGCTTTGATAAAATCCTGAAAAAAGTTGCCCATTCCTTCACCGCGCCGCGTCAATCCTCTCATAAAAGCCGCAGCAACCGCAAAACCGGAAGCAGCCGAAGTAAACATCATCATCGTAACGAACGCCATCTGCGTCATATACGTAAGTCCACTTTCTCCGCTGTAATGCTGGAGATTCGTATTGGTCATAAAGCTGATCACTGTATTAAAAGCCAGTGACGCTTCCATATTGTCGTTTCCAGCCGGATTACCGGGGAGCAGTCCCTGCAAGCGCAGTAGCACATAGCTGATCGCCACAAGCACGACATTCGTAGCGATAAAGCTCATCACATACGTGGTCCAACGCATGCTCTCCAGCTTTTTCAATCCTATAACCTTGTAAATCAGCTTCTCCGTCCCGCCAAACACTCGGTCCGTCCGATTCGGTTCATTTGAGAATACATGATACATATAGGTGCCCACTGGTTTCACCAAGAGCAGCAATATCACAATCACAATTCCAATTTGCAGCAGCTCCATCATCTATTCCCTCCTCCAAAATGCTCCTGCGTTTGGAATAACAGACGGGTTCGTAGCACCAGGCGTTGCACACGTTTGCGAAAGCCCGCTGCCTCTGATGCTTCATCCATGATCTGCTGTTCCCCGCCCGCTTGATCCTGTTTAGCTGATTAGAACTTTTCAGGATTCAGGAGTGCGTAGATTAAATACACAAACACAATAGCCGTAAGCGTAAGCACAACCATCATCCTTTTCGCCCTCCTTTGGAGGTCTGTGCATCACACCAGCGTACAAACAGCAGTATCACTCCATAACTCGCAGCCATCACGAGCAGCATGTATATATCCATCATGTTCATACCCTCCCGTATCTGTCCTCAGATCGTTATTCTTACACCCTCGTAAAATCAACATACAATTACTTTGAAAATTTTAATTTATATTAGCCATATCGTAAGCGACTATCCGTTCAGCAGGAAACCCACCTCTCCATTCAAAGTGTAGATCACATGGTCCGCTCCCAAACCTCGATAAATCCCTTGAGGATTACAGCCGTGTGTAATGACATAGATCGAATCTGATGTCAGCGGCCGGCATATTTGCAGAAAACGGCACGTCAGATTCAAGCTGTTCTCGAACAAATACACGCAGCCAATTTCTTTTTTGGGAAAATTCCATTTCCCCGCTTGCATCGTATTGATGCGCACAATATGCTCCACACCCATTTTTTTGAGCTGTCGTTCCTCCTGAGCGCTATTCGTAAGAACCGCAAACGCCAGTTTTTTGAACATAAGCAATTTCACAAAATTTCTGCCCGTTTCATTCGGTGCAGTGACAATGATTAGCCGACCTTCCATCAGTAGCTCCTCTCCCGGTATAAAAAGACAACAAAAAGAAGCCAAAGGAAAAAGGCTTTCCTCCGGCTTCTTACGTAACCATGATAAAATAAACCATGGCTGCACACGGCGGTTTGTTGCCTCTCCCTGTACGCTTACGAGGTTAGCTGTCGGATTCGGACGTGAGAGTCGCCCTATTTCTGACACTTGGCCAGAAAATTCACCCCTTGAGACACTCGGCCCTTTAAAAGCCGCATAGATCTCGTTTGGTTCCCCCGCTTTTGCAACTGCAAAATTCAGCGCTATAGACAATTCGTTGCTGCTTCATTCACTTAATTTGAAATTACGTCTTGAATCATACACCCGCGCAAGGAACACTGTAAAGCTCACCTGCGGGGTTATAAATCGGTCTTTGGAGCATAAAAGATTAATAATAGCGCTTACAACACAAATATCCTTCTCCCAGCTCCTTCAATCTCGGTTTTTCATCCCTTTTCGAAAATGAAGAGGCATGTCAATATTGGCGTATGGGGAGCATTTTTTGTCCTTTTTTTGTAAAAGAGAAAGGAAAAGTGCTGTATGTACCTGATAAACGCCGATTGAACCTGTTTTTACCATGAGAAACACCGCTATTTGCCCCATTTGCAGTGCCATTTGCCGTTTTGGACAAAATACGATTTTACAGCAGCAGACGGCGCATTACATCTATTTATAGACTTGCAACTCTTCGTTAAATTGCTTACAATTTAATTGTAGAATATCAAATTAGGAGGAAAACCATGACCGTTTATGAACATGATGCACAAACCCTGCAAGGGAAAGAAATTCCGTTGTCCACATACGAAGGAAAAGTACTGCTCATCGTGAATACAGCCAGCAAATGCGGGCTAACCCCCCAATACAAGGCGCTACAAGAGCTATATGACCAATACCATGAGCGGGGTCTTGAAATCTTAGGGTTTCCCAGCAACCAGTTTGCCAAGCAAGAGCCGGGTTCCAGCGAGGAAATTTCGGAGTTTTGCCAGATCAACTATGGAGTTACATTTCCGATGTTTGCCAAAATAGATGTCAATGGCGATCAGGCGCACCCTTTATTCCGCTACATCACCCAAACAGCTCCGGGCGTATTAGGCTCCAAAGCAATCAAATGGAATTTTACTAAATTTTTGATTACACGCGAAGGTAACGTATTTAAGCGCTATGCCCCACAGACAACTCCGGATAAATTGGCGGGGGATATCGAGAAGCTCTTGCAACAAAGCTGACAGGTCCATCCCTGTTCACAAGCAGCCAATCCAAACGGCTGCTCCTGTGGCTAGGAAAAAGGGATATTTTAGTTCGGCTTATATAACAAAAAAAAGCATCCAATCACGTCAAAAACGTGTCAGGATGCTTTTTTAACTGTGTCTTGCATGTAATGCGGTCGAGAGGACTCGAACCTCCACGGGCGTACGCCCACTACCCCCTCAAGATAGCGTGTCTGCCATTCCACCACGACCGCAAATTCTAATGTTTTGAGGCAACAGATTTATTATACTCCCTTGTATTCTATTTGTAAACATAAATACAATAATTATTTTTATGTCAAATAAACTAACATATAAAAGCTATAAAAATATTTAATTTGACATATCAACACTATGAGTGTAAATATATATTACATAATATCTCTAATTTTTTTCTGAATTCATTTTTAAAGTCATTTAATATAACATAAATATTCTACTCCAAGGAGGCGAACCGCATTGCACAAAGGCAATCGTTTGCTGAACTACGCATTGCTGTTGGACCCTTCCCTGCCTGTCGGTGGCTTCACTCGTTCCTACGGGCTGGAGGAGCTGTTTCGCAATGGCCGCTTAACCTGTTTACAAGACCTGGAACACTATGCACGCACTGATCTGCTTCCTCAGTTCACATCCCTCGATGGCATGGCTATCAAAAGCCTTTATATTGCCGTTCAGCAAAATGATGGTTGGCGTATCGCCCTCATTGATAAAATGCTGCACGCCCAGCGCTCTTCCCTACAACACGTGAAAGAGTCACGCCTATCCGGCCAACGCCTGCTTAAGCTCGCCAAAGCCTTGTACCCTTGGCTTGAATTCGACCAACTCGAAGCTACACTCATCCAATACAATGCGATTGGTACACTTGCAACCGTTCATAGTTGGATTAACGTTTCCCTTGGAAATGATGTAGAGCAGACCATTCACGGCTACCTTGCCGCAGCAGTGTCCTTCTGTGTCGAAGATGCTTCCAAGCTGCTTAATCCCCCTTATGAGGAAAAGAATCCTGTTATTCAGCGAATGACCAACGAGCTTCTAACCGCATGGAAACAATTCAACACCCCAGAGTCTGAGCCAACCGCATTTCAGCGTGGCCTTCTGCATAGGCATTGGTCCAGCTCCTACATTGCTCAGCCACCCTATATGAGCAGCAACCACCAGCGCGGGTGAAATTCACTGATTCCTTTGTCCGGCCCCATTATACGCCTACAGCATCCCCCTGATGCCTGTTTTCACCAATCCAGTACCAACGACAAAAGCACTCCCACCACTTTTTCCAGTGGCAGAGTGCTCTTTTTATCCAGAATACAACTGCAATTTCACACAATTAACAGGCTCCAGATGGATTATCCAGACATCCATCACTTAATTAAGTTATATTTTTATCTGAATTACGTATTTTAGATTGTAAAAACACGTATAAACGTGTATCATAGTTTTAGATGGTTAATTCTAACATGTTTACTGATGATTATTATAACACACCAATTATTCCGCAAGAATCCGTAAGGGGCGATTTCACTTGAACAACAAAATGCCTGTCACCTCCTTAGGGTGGGCCATCAAACAAAGGCTTGTCGAACTTCGGCTGGATCAGAAAACATTTTGTGAAACGCATAACATCCCGCCTTCACGCTTGTCCAATCTGATTCACGGCACCCGCAAAGCACAAAGGTACAGAAAACAAGTTGCTGCAATCCTCAACATCGACGATAACGATTATAAGGAGGCATCACCACTCTGAAACCAACGATGTGAGCGTCCCCCAAGCATGCGGCACGCTATAACATCGGCAACCCAAATAAACTCGTCAATCGAACCCGTCGGTCCGTTTTACGGGTTTTCAACCTGAGTGATCTTTAGCGAGAAGATCATTCAGGCTGTGTTTTGTCATTCTCACCTTTTTGCTTACGATATTTCGCAAATTCCACATATTCTAATATGAAATTCTGTTCTTCTGTATCCAGATCCTCTGCCTGGCAATTCAATGGCCCCATCACTCCAAAAAAATAAGCAGCCTTCTGCTCCTGAAGTACACCCTCACCCGGTTTGACGCCTTTCATTAACCAATCCAGCGATACATTAAAAAAGTCCGAAATCTGGATTAAATGCATCGTTCCCGGCGTTGTTTTACCTCTTCTCCAGTCTCCAAGATTACCCGAGCTGATTTTGAGCTTTTCACAAAACGCCTTCTTCGTCATTCCCCGATCCTTAATCAAGGCTTCAATTCGCTGATAAATCGTTTGGTCTCCCAAAATTATCCCCTCCGACACCCTAACTTTTTCTTGAACTATTCCCAAAATTTCAACCATACTTATTCGGTTATCATTACTTTAATATTCCGCACCCGATTATTCCGTAGTGGAACCTTCCTGCCTTTTCTCTTTACGAAAGCGGGTAAATTCAATATACTCAAGTATAAAATCCTTTTCCACCTCGCTAAGCGATTCCCCCTGGCAATCCAGTTGCCCTGAAACTCCAAAAAAATAAGGGTCTCTCGACTCCCTCAGCGCCTCACCCTGCACATTGCGCCCCAACATGATCCAATCCAGACTGGCATTAAAAAACGAAGCGATTTCAATGAGCTTATTCGTGCCTGGCGTCGTTTTTCCTCTTTTCCAGTCCCCAAAGTTCCCTGTACTAATACCCAACTGCTCGCAGAACGCTTTTTTTGTCATTCCACGTTCCTTGATAAGTTCTTCAATACGTTGGTAAATAGATTGCATAGAAGTTCCTTCCTCCCCAGCAGACTCTCAAATAACCATATCATGTCCCCTGTTCCCATTTCAAAGATCACGTGTGCCAAAATTGCCGAATTATGTATGTTGGCTTTCATTATACCACAATATGCAACAAAAACCGCCTATTTTCCGAAGAAAATGGCGGCCCTCAGTCAGCTCGTGTACACCCATTACAAATTATAGTTGTCAATTTTAAGTAGAATCTGCTTCAATTCGTTCAAAGTTTCACTCAAGTGTGATAAATCTTCTTCTGGCAGAAGCACCAGTCTCTCTTGAATTTTATTGGAAAAGGTATGAAATACCTGTTCACAAAAAGCATCGCCTTCTTCTGTAATCGCCACGTTCACGACTCTGCGATCCGAGTCACACGACTGGCGGTCAGCCAACCCAAGCTCCACCAGCTTGTCCAGCAGAGGAGTCATGTTCGGGCGTGAGACATTAAGTAGTTTGGACAAATCAGATACCGTAGACAAACGCACTTCTCGCAGCAACAGTAATGCCTGAAAGTTATTAGGCGACAAATGTAATGGGAAATCGAGCGGACCGTAGGTGAAAAATTTCTTCTTCACCATTGGAAACAAGCCCAAAATATTTTCTGATATATTCCCTAACAGTTGAGTGTCCATATTTTTCACCATCACTTCATCAGTTTATACTTATCATTCTATAACATTATGGCTTTATATTATACTATGGAATCATTATTTCTTCATAATAATTACTTTATTACATTACTGCACAAACAAAAAAAAGCCTCTACTACCAGAGACTTTTCCGTTTATTCATTGATGCGGTCGAGAGGACTCGAACCTCCACGAGCATACGCTCACTACCCCCTCAAGATAGCGTGTCTGCCATTCCACCACGACCGCATAATAAAATATAAATGGTGAGCCATGAAGGACTCGAACCTTCGACACCCTGATTAAAAGTCAGGTGCTCTACCAACTGAGCTAATGGCTCATGCTGTTCATCCAAGATGTCCGCCATCAGACTTCAGGAATTTCCCTTAAGCATATAACATGTAGTCCATAAAGACAACAATGACCCGTAGGGGAATCGAACCCCTGTTACCTCCGTGAAAGGGAGGTGTCTTAACCGCTTGACCAACGGGCCGCATTTTTAAACACCAACTTGGCGACAAGAAAGAGTATATCAAATAGAAGAATGAATGGCAATACTTATTTAAAAAAATTTAAAACAAGTAGTTTACCGAAAATTAAACCGCATTTTCACTTACGTAAATTTGCTCTTTTCACATTAATCAGAAGCATAAAAAGAGATTATATTGCAAAATAACTTAACTTTACTTATAATCACTTACATAATACCGAAATCATTTTGAACACAAGGAGCTTTGTATGTATCAAGAAGAACGGATGCTAAAAATTGTGGATTACCTACAGCTTCACAAGCGTATTTCGGTGGATGATATTTGTGAATTTTTTAATGTATCACGAGATACGGCCCGCCGGGATCTGGTAAAGCTAGAGGAGCACCAGAAGATTATTCGAACCCGTGGCGGTGCCCTTCTGCCTACACTGGATCATGAATTAACCAGAAACTATAAAGAGAGACTGCTCACCGTATCCGCAGAAAAACAAATTATCGGACAAATAGCTGCCAATATGGTTCGTGACGGAAATCGCATCATACTCGACTCCTCCACCACTGTGCAGGCATGTGCCGAAAGACTCCATGTACAGGAGTGCTCGGTCATTACCAATTCGATCAATCAGGCTGATGTTCTTTCCGAAAAGGACGGCGTTTCCATTCATCTGCTCGGCGGACGCTTGCAAAAGGAGCACCGTTTTGTCTACGGTTCCTCCGCCATCGCTACCCTGTCCCGCTATTTTGTAGACAAAGCTTTTGTTGGGGTCGGGGGCATTTCTCTCCATGGACTGAGCATTAATCATGAAGAGGACGGTATGCTCAAGCACCAAATGATGAAACAGGCCGATCAGGTGATCATTCTTGCGGATCACTCCAAATTCGGCAAAAACCTTTCTTACCGCTTTGCCGATTTATACGAGGTGGATATCGTTATCACCGACCGCTTGCCAGACCCGGCCATGCTGGATGTTTTTCGCCGTCATGATGTTGAAATTATTGTTCCGTAAAGGAAGAAGTTGCATGAGACATAAAGAAGAAGACAGGAGATGGAGAAATGAAACTGTTTGCGATTGATTTGGATGGAACGCTGCTAAACGACGAAGGAAAAATAAGTAAGGTGAACGCGGACGCAATCCGCAAGGCACAGCAGCAAGATATTCAGGTAACCATTGCCACGGGCAGAGCCGCTTATGATGCCTGGATCAAGCTGGAGGAAGCAGGACTTGTCACCCCCGTCATCGGGGCAAACGGCGCGACCGTACACGATGCACAGCGTCGCCAGCTAACCTCTACGCCTATGGACCGGAATGAAACGTTTGAAGTGCTTAGCTGGCTGCGCGAAAACGATTTTTATTATGAGGTCATGACAGACCGCGCTATTTATTCTCCACAAAACGGTCATCAGCTACTGGCTGTTGAAATGGATCGCCTGTTAAGCGCCAATCCGGATATTTCGCTGGATGCTCTGTTACATGCAGCCGAAAAACAATATGAACAGACCGGACATACCCGTATCCCCTCGTATGAAGACATTCCGCTGGATGTAGAGATTTATAACGTGCTGTGCTTCTCCTTTGATCAAGCCAAGCTGAACCGGGGTCGTGAGCGTTACCGGGATTTTCCCGGCCTGAACATGGTCATTTCCTCAGACCGCAACTTCGAAGTCGAGCATAAGGATGCTTCCAAAGGAAACGCACTACGTTATCTGGCAGATTATTTGAGTATTCCCATGGAGGAAGCCGCAGCGGTAGGAGACAGCTATAACGATATTTCCATGCTGACAATGGCAGGTAAAGGCATCGCTATGGGCAATGCAAATGACGACATTAAGGCCGTCTGCTCTGAAGTTACCCTGACCAATGTAGAGAATGGCGTAGCTCATACTCTCCTAAATATACTGGATCAACTTCCGAAGCCGACCTTTTAAACTAAAAATTCACATGCTGTGCCACTTTTTAGATCATCGTTATTTTCAGAATCGAATATAGACAAAAAAAGACGCTCGCAAGCATCATCCGATGCATACAAGCGTCCTTTTTCTGATTTGAAAAACCAACGGAGAGAGAGGGATTCGAACCCTCGCACCGCTTTCGCAGCCTAACCCCTTAGCAGAGGGTCCCCTTATAGCCACTTGGGTACCTCTCCATGGCTCCCCGAACAGGACTCGAACCTGTGACAACTCGATTAACAGTCGAGTGCTCTACCAACTGAGCTATCAGGGAACATTACTGTAAATTATCATACAGTATATTTAATTTACCATGATTCAGGGGGTGCCGTCAAGTGCCAGCAGACGAAGTTTACCTCCGCATTTGCCGCAGCGGTAACGCTGGGGGTTCATTTTACGCTTCCGCAAGTATTCCTGACTACATGAGGCGCACACCAGCTTGTAGCGATAGGGCTGCGGCTTCCGTTCCGCTCTCCCCGGTAGAGTTTGGCAATGCCTGCTCCCTCCTACACGGGCCAACCATGCTTTGAAATCCGCATCTCGGTGCTGGTAGCCCATCCCGCGCAAATGCAAATGATAATGGCACAGCTCATGCTTAATAATTTTTTCCACCTCGGGCCGCCCGTAGGCTGCAAGCTGATGCGGATTAATTTCAATATGATGGCTTTTCATAAAATATCGACCGCCTGTGGAAGACAGACGCGAATTAAAGCTGGCACGATGGCGAAACGGTACGCCAAAACTCTCCATTGAAATGTGCTCCACCCATTCCTGAAGCTCTTCCTCGCTCATGGAATTGCTTATGGACTTGGACTCCATCCTTCCCCAATCCCCTCCTTTGCTCCATACTGCCAAGCATATTACAAAATAGCGTCCAAAGTCTAACCCTCAATTCATAAGCCATTCAATTGATAAGCACACTTTAGGCACCCACCCCATATGCTAAACATACAGATGTAACGCAGAGGAGGAGATTGGCTTGCCTCAATGGCTCAGCAACCAGCTTATGCGGGCCTTTTACAAAAAGGACCGGCGCCAGATCAAACTGTTGAATGACTGTTGGTTTTTTTATCATAAAGCACCGGGTGTAGAGTTTGATGCCAACAATGGGTAGAAGTTCAGGGCAGTAAAAAATGAAGGCCGGAATCTCCGAAGTGGTTCGGAGATTCCGGCTTTTGTTATACCCTAAAGGCGGTTATACGGATTTGTAGAGTATTATGCCTGCGATTGCGCTTCTGCCGGAGCTTTCATCGTCAGACCGACCCTGCCTTTTTTCAAGTCTACATTCAGTACCCACACGGTTACGTTATCACCAACGGATACGACATCCATCGGATGCTTGACGAAGCCGCTGCGCAGCTGCGAAATATGAACCAATCCATCACTCTTGATGCCGATATCGACGAACGCACCGAAATCAATTACATTGCGGACGGTTCCCTGAAGCTCCATGCCCGGTGCCAGATCCTCGATCTTGAGCACATCCTTACGGAATACAGGCAACGGCAGCTCGTCACGCGGGTCGCGGCCCGGACGCTGGAGGCTGTCCAGAATATCCTTCAACGTCGGCACGCCGACTTCCAGCTTCGCGGCCAGTTCGTCAATGTTGGACACGTTCAGCGCTTCCATCGCAGCCTTGGTGCCCAGATCGTGGGCGCTGATGCCCAGTTCAGCCAACAGGCGGTCTACGACAGCATACGATTCAGGGTGAATCGGCGTGCGGTCCAGCGGATTTTCTCCACCCGGTATACGGATAAAACCAACCGATTGCTCGTAGGTTTTCGCGCCAAGACGCGGTACCTTTTGCAACTGACGACGGTTGTTGAATTTGCCGTTTTCCTCACGGTATTTCACGATATTTTTGGCAATTGTCGAGTTAATGCCCGCTACATAGGACAGTAATGCCGAGGAAGCGGTATTCACATCCACACCGACATGGTTAACTGCCGATTCAACAACATCCTTCAAGCTTTCATCCAGATGCTTCTGTGACACATCATGCTGGTACTGGCCTACACCAATGGCCTTCGGCTCAATCTTGACCAGCTCGGCCAACGGGTCCTGCACACGACGTGCAATGGATGCCGCGCTGCGCTCAGCCACGTCCAGATCCGGGAACTCCTCCTGCGCCAGCTTGGAGGCGGAATAAACGCTCGCGCCTGCCTCATTGACGATCAGGTACGCTAGGCTGCTGTCGCCAATATCTGCGATGACTTCAGCCACGAATTGCTCTGTTTCACGCGAAGCCGTTCCGTTACCGATGACGATCAGCTCAATGCTGTATTGGGCAATGAGCTGCTTGAATTTCTCGGCAGCCTCACGCTTTTTGTTGTTCGGCGGTGTCGGATACGTCACCGCGACTTCCAGCAGCTTGCCCGTATCATCTACGACCGCCAGTTTGCAGCCTGTCCGAAACGCCGGATCGACACCGAGCACACGGCGGCCCTTGATCGGGGCCTGTAACAGCAGGCTCCGCAAATTGCCCGCAAAGATAGAGATGGCCTGCTGCTCGCCCTTCTCTGTCATTTCAGCGCGCACCTCACGCTCAATAGAGGGTGCGATGAGCCTTTTATATGCATCCTCAATGACGTTGCGCAGCAGCTCTTCCACGGCGGATGAGCCTTTAATCACTTGACCTGCGACGTAATTGTGAATCGAATCGGGCGCTACCTCCAGTCCGACCTTGAGAATGCCTTCACGCTCTCCGCGATTAATCGCCAAAATACGATGAGGCGGCATTTTCTTAGCCAGCTCACGATAGCTGTAGTAATTCTCGTAGACAGACTCTTGCTCTGCATCCTTCGCTTCGGAGGTTAGCATGCCATGATCCAGTGTATATCGACGCACCCATTGGCGAATACCCGCGTCGTCCGCTATATTTTCCGCTAAAATGTCCAAAGCTCCTTGTATTGCCGCCTCAGCGCTGTCCACTCCCAGTTCCGCATTCACATAGGACTCAGCTTCCTTCAGAGCATCACCCTGCTTCGGCTGACTCCAGATCCAGATGGACAACGGCTCCAGCCCCCGTTCCTTCGCCACACTCGCGCGGGTTTTGCGCTTTTGCCGATATGGACGGTACAGGTCCTCCACTTCCTGAAGCTTAACCGCAGCAGTGATGGCAGCCTGAAGGTCTTCTGTCAGCTTGCCCTGCTCATCAATAATGCGAATGACCTCTACCTTGCGGTCCTCCAAATTACGTAAATACAGCACACGATCTTCAATTTCACGCAGCTGATTTTCATCCAGTTCCCCAGTCATTTCCTTACGGTATCGTGCGATAAAAGGAATCGTATTCCCTTCATCCAGCAAACTGATCGTCGTCCGGATTTGCTTGAGTGCCAGCGACAGCTCTCTCGCCACTTGTTTGACAATCCGCTCCTGGCGTTCTGCTTCGTTCGGCTCCTGCCGGACTTCCATCTTCGTTTCCTCGTTAGACAAAGCTATCCCTTCTTCCTTACAACTCTTGTCTTTCATCATGTCTTTCATTATCACAAAAAAAGAATCAAAGCGCCAGCACGTAACGATGAGGCCAGGCCCAGCCTGCATTTTTCA
Organism: Paenibacillus sp. RC21; assembly: GCF_044907935.1. NCBI lineage: Bacteria > Bacillati > Bacillota > Bacilli > Caryophanales > Paenibacillaceae > Paenibacillus > Paenibacillus sp. RC21. Next base: position 522,463 of record NZ_JBIYCS010000003.1, on the reverse strand, counting down.
TCGGACACGCAAAAGGACAGCGCCCACGCGCTGCCCTTTTCCCGTTTCACTCGTCGTTCCAAAAATGCCTAAAAATCAATCAAACCAAGACTGATTTGTAGCGAATCGCTCACTTTGCGCATGGTTTCTTCATCCAAATGGGTGATTTTGTCGGTAAGCCTTTGCTTGTCAATCGTCCGAATTTGCTCCAGAAGAACGACAGAATCGCGATCAAAGCCATGCGTCGCCGCGTCGATTTCCACGTGTGTGGGTAGCTTCGCCTTTTGAATCTGGGCGGTGATGGCCGCCACAATCACGGTGGGACTGAACCGATTGCCGATATCATTTTGGATGATCAGCACAGGTCTGACGCCACCTTGCTCGGAACCGACTACGGGTGAAAGGTCTGCAAAAAAAACGTCGCCGCGCTTTACGATCAATATGGATTACACCCCGCTAACTGTACGGCCCAAGGTGCTGTTTGCATCTTCCTCCGCATGAAAGGCTTCGGAGGCCATGGTCAAGTTAATTTTAGCCATCTCCATATAACCACGCTGCATGGCTTCACGAATGTAACGTTTCTTACGTTCGCCCACATACAGCTTCATGGCCTGCCTGATAAATTCACTACGGTTGGAATTTTCCATGGCTACGATCCCGTCCACTTCCTGCAAGAGATGATCCGGCAAACTGATCATTATTCTTTTGGTGTTCTGCAAATTGGCCAACTTCTCTTCCACCCCCAAAACCTTGTCGCCATTGTACCATTATAACGTTATTCCCGGTAATTTATTCAAACGGAATACAAGAGAATGTATATGATATTCGTATATCATCTATGCTGTATTCCATTATAAACTACGCAGTTCGTTTTCGTACAGGCGTTTGATCCCCGAAATACAAGTGTCAGCGGAGCCTGATGCGTCGTTTTGACAGTTACAGCGCTCTTTTCTTTCCTTTGTACATATTTCGGGACGTTCTGCGAAAACTCCTGCTTTTATCCGGTAATTTGCGTCATGAAATTAATCCCAGCGGGTTGGAAGAAGCGAATTCACTCGAACGACAGGAGTATCTCCCCGTGTATAAACACGCGGCACCCTGTGTGCGATCATGCAGATCACCTCATAGTGGATGGTACCCAGCTTGGATGCCAGCTCATCCGCCGCAATCGTTTCGCCGGACTGCTGGCCGATGAGAACAACCTCTTCGCCGATTTGAATTTCTTCCGCATCCTCTGCGAAAGATTGTAAGGATACCATACACTGATCCATGCAAATGGTGCCGAGCACCGGGACGCGGCGGCCGCGTATCAATACTTCGATGTTCCCACTCAGCATGCGGGAGTATCCATCCGCGTAGCCAATCGGCAGTGTGCCAATTCGTTCTTCCTCAGTGGTCACGTACCGGGTGCCGTAGCTAACCCCCCAGCCGGGAGGGAGCGTCTTGGTGTAAACCACTGCCGTCTTTAATGACAATACAGGCAGCAGCTCAATGGCTTGCCGGTTAACCTCATCGGACGGATACAGGCCGTATATACTGATGCCAATCCGCACCATATTGGGGGAAAGCGCAGGGGTATCAATGGTGGCCGCGCTGTTGCCCGTATGTATAATGGGAATGGTGATGCCTTGTTCCCTTAGCGCCTCCGCCACGCCCTGAAACCGATTATACTGTTGCAGTGTATAGCTTTTGTCTTGTTCATCCGCGCGGGCAAAATGGGTGTACATGCCTTCCAGCAGCACTTGCTCCAACTGGTGAGTCTGCCGGACAAAGGCAACTGCCTCTTCTCCAGGCAGCAGGCCCAGTCGTCCCATGCCGCTGTCTATTTTGATGTGCACCTTCAGCTTGCGTTCGCTTCCTTTGCGGTCCAGTCTGCGGATACCCTCCAGCACTTCTTCACTGAACACAGTCAGTGTAATATCATGCTCCCAAGCCGTCTGCACAGCTTCGGGCAGGGTATAGCCGAGTACAAGGATAGGCAGTCTGATCCCCGCCTGCCGAAGCTCCAGAGCTTCGTCCAGAAAAGCGACGCTCAAGTAATCCGCACCAAGGCGTTCCAATTCCTTTGATATTTCCACGGCACCGTGTCCATAGGCATTAGCCTTGACACAAGCCAACAACAGCTTATCCGCTGGCAATGCCCTGCGAAAAGCCTCATAGTTGGCGCCAAGGTGATTCAGGTTGATTTCGGCCCGGGTCGATCTGTATTGTGCTTGCAAAATCCAGTCACCTTCTTCAATTGTTAGCCTGTAACATAGCCTCTTACCATTCGAAATGGCAAAATCCTTACTTCCAAAGGTTAATGGTAATGTTCAGAAACGTGGCTGTCAATGGCAGATGGCGTTTGCCAGCATCCTCCATAAAGAACATGACTCCCAAGCGAGCGGTGCACACCTCTAGACCTCGAATGAACAAAAGACGGATACGGGCGGAAGCAGAGTAAAATACACTCTAAACCGTCTGCATCCGTTTATAAAGTTTTATTTACCCGATTGATCCTGTATAGAAGCGGCAATTTGTATCATTTCGCTCACGGGCAGGTCAGCACTGGTAATACGGAACTCTATGCCGTCATTCATCCAGGTCATCGTCTGCTGCTCACTACCCGTCAGAACAGCAAAGCTTCCTCCAATATCGACCAGTTCACCCGCAGCCAGCGAAACGGCCCGATCTTTCGGACGCGCCTCCACTATCGTATAGTTATACGTCCCACTATACCGTAGCATCACCGCATGTGTACCATTGTCCTCCAGCTCCGGCGTATCCTTAATCTGTACCCCGGCCGGCGTATAGGACGGTTCAATCAAGCCGAACTCACCCATCACAGCTTCAGCAGCATCCGTGCCTGCCGATGTCCCTGTTGCTGCATCAGATGCACCCGGGGTTTGCTGCTGCGTCTCTGTGTTGCCCGCTGTATCCGGCTTGGCCTCCGTATCCGTGCTGCCCGTCGCGTCCGCGCTATCCGGTTTTGACGTATCGCCTGTGGCAGCTCCATCCATCGACGCTTCTCCTGACGGCTGCTGTGCCTTCTCTCCTGCTGTTCCCTGCACTTGTCCTTGCTCGCCCGAGATTACGCCAGTCGTGCCATCAATCGTACCTGTAGGATCTAGTTGCCCGCTGGAATCCACTGCTCCGGCCGAAGGCGTCCCTTCATTTCCCTTACCTGTTTTTCCAGAAGCCATATTGCGCTCCATATCAAAAGAGTCCTTGTCGAACTTCGTATCAAACGCAAATTGATCGAATTTCAAATCCACAACTACCTTCGCATTCGCATCAGATACCTGTACCTGAGTGGGTGCATAGTTATTTTTGGACAGCCATATTTTTTGCCTTACCAGCGCGTGGCTGTTGTAGTTTGCCGCTACATCGAACACATAGGATTTATCGTCCGAAGCCAGCTGACGTGAAGCATCGCCGATAATACTGCGAACCAGCGTTTCATACAAATATACCTGGCCCTGGTTGTTCGGCCAATCGCTTTTAAAGCGGAAGCTCTTATTCAGACTGGGCGTCAATACGAATACACCCTCATCATTTCGCAACACGATCTGAGTAACATCCTTTTTCTCATTCGTCATGGCAATTCGGTAATAGGAAGGCTTGCGGTAGGAAATGTCCACCTTGTACTCCTGCGGCGTGTCGCCGGTATGCAGCGTCATCAAAGCTGTACCGTGGTAGCTGTTCAGGTCACTCACCACGTCACTCAAATCCTTAACCACATCATCCGCGCTCTTCTTGCCGCACCCGGCCAGCAGCAGCGTTACACACATGACCATGGCAAGCATCCATGAAATCCGGCGCATATCATCAACCCCTTCAGCACATGTTTTAAATGAATTAGTACATGTCTATGAAGGACTTGTTCGATTTATGCAGACTGGCATGACAAGCTTGAGAGCTTGGATGGCGATTTGTATTGCTACAAAAGCTTTTGAACACTAATGATAAATTCATACCAAAAATACATCGAAAAACCGATTAAAACAACTCCGGCACTGATCGTGACCCACTTAATTGCCGTTCGATTCATCGCTTTTCGAGTAGTTGCTACGATAGTCATTAAGCCTAAATCATGAATCAGAATACCAGATTTCCAGGTGAAATAGCTACGAGCAACCCATTTTTGTATGAAGAGAACAACGTTTAGTAATAAAATTAACTTTCATTCCTCCAAGGCCCACAATCCATCCATGCATAAACCCGTTCTTTAGCCCTTGTTTCGTCATCTCAACCGTAATCGTACCCACAGGCAGTGCTATAGAAAAGCCCAGTAAAACATATGTAAAAAGCAATCCCGTTACAAAACCTCTTTCATTAATAATGTATAAAAATACATTGTATACTATGGAAAATAAAAATCGATACATTTTGCCTACTTTTTGCGCACGAAAAAAAGCCGTTCCCTACACGGTAAAATCCGCACAGGAAGCAGCTTTGAAATTACTTTGAAGGCTGTGTTCTCTAATCGCATTACACGGTAAAACGCGCATCTGCCTTATGACTCGTGCCAAACTCTTGCATCTTCCCTTTGACCACAGCAGTAATCGCTGCCGTACCCGGTGTGAGAATTGTTTTCGGATCATAGACATGGGAATCACTCGTTAATACGTTACGAACGGCCTTAGCCCAAGCCTGAATGCATTCGGTATTGACGTTGATTTTGGCGTGGCCCAATTCAATCGCCTTGGTAATCTGATGCTCAGGGATGCCGGAACCACCATGCAGTACAAGCGGGATGCCCGTCAATTCCGAAATATGCTTCATTTCAGCAAAGCCCAGCTTGGGCTCTCCCTGATACGGCCCGTGAACCGAGCCAAGGGCGGGCGCCAATGCGTCAATTCCCGTTTCCTGCACCATGCGTGAGCATTCCTGTGCATCCGCGTACCGGATTCCGCCCACCAGCCCGTCTTCCATCCCTCCGACCGTACCGACCTCTGCTTCCACAGAGACCTTATAAGGACGCGCATAATCTACGACTTGTCGGGTCATCGCTATATTGACATCAATCGGATCATGAGAACCGTCAATCATCACCGAGCTGAACCCGGCATCAATCGCTCGCTTGCAGTTCTCTACCGTCCTGCCATGATCCAAATGAAGCGCCACCGGAACGGTAATCGACATTTCCTCCATTAAGGCGCTGACCATCACTGCAATCGTCCGATAGCCTCCCAAATATTCTACCAGCCTGTCGGAAGCAGCCACAATGACGGGGGCATGCTCTTCCTCGGCTGCCTGTAAAATCGCTTTAGCCCATTGTAAACCGTTTAAATTGTACTGTCCCACCGCATATTTCTCGTCTTTGGCTTTGAGCAGCATCTCTTTCATGGACACGAATGGCAACGGCATAGTGGCCCTCCTTTCCGGGTATCTCTATTTCCAGATCATCTGACCGATTATCTGACTTCCTGCCGAATCTCATAAACGCCGGACACCGCCTGAATGGTTGTCTCTTTGGCCGTCCGGATGGCTTCCTCGGCATCCAGCTCATAATATTCCGGCCGGAACAGCTCCACCGATACAACGTCCGAGAAGCCAATTCCTTTTAAAGTGGACAAAATGCTCTCCAAATCAATGGCGCCAAGTCCCGGCCATACCCGGTCCTCATCGGTCAGAAAACCAATTGGGAAATCCTCGGTGTCGTCAATGTGCAAAATAAATATTTTCGAGCCGTCCGCCTTTTGCAAATCCTCCAAACGTGAACCCATCGCATGGAAATGGAAACAATCCAGCACCAACCCAACATTAGCCCGATCCACCGCCTCGACAATATCGTAAGCCTGACCAAATGTATTAACTGTACATTGCGGATGCCCCACAAACTCGACCGCTATACGGATGCCGTAAGGCTCAGCTAAATCCGACAGCTCTTTCAAAACAGACACAGCGCTTTGACGAATATCCTCTTTGCGTATTTTTTCTTCTGTCACCAGCGGAACGGCTACGATGTATTGAATCCCCAGTTTTTGGCCTGTAACGAGCATTTCTTTAAATTCACGAATGATTTCCTGATATCCGGCTTCGTCACGATTGTTGAAAAAGACTAACGCGTTGAACGCCAACGGCTTAATATGATGAGTGTTGAAATACGCTACCAAATCGTCAATCGTATGATCCTGCAAGTATTCCGGTAATTTATCCATCGTGCGAATTTCAATGTAGTCGTAGCCGTGCTGTTCACAAAGCTCCAAATCCTTCACCAGATTGGAATTTTGCAGGGTCGTCGCCTGATTAAAACATAGCTTCATCGTCTGCACCTCTCTCCTGTTATGAGGAAACACCGTAGTCCCAGTTCGAACGGGTCTGCCCAAGGCGTTTCGTAAAATATCTTCAAGTTCCGGTTATTGCCTTGATCATTTCGTCGGTGACGCAAGTCCCAAACCATCTTTGATTTTGTTCAGCATAAAGGTGCTGGATTCATCTGCCTTTTCCATCCAGGCAAATACGGAGTTGGTGGCAATTCCGTCGAATTTCATCTCTTTTAACTTACGGAAGATGGTGTCAAAATCCACTTCTCCCTCGCCAATGTTCAAATGCTGATGGACCGTCGCTTCGACGCCGGGAGGGTTGACGATATAACGCAGGCCGTCAGCAGCTTTGTGGTTAAATGTATCTGCAAACAGTACATGCGTCAGGCGGTCGCCTGCATAGTCGAACATGGGCGCAATATCGCCAATCCCATCATCATAGAAAAAGGTATGCGCCGTGGAATACACCAGGTTAATCCAAGGTTTGTCGAGCGCCCGAATCATATCCACTGCGCCCTGATTGGTTTCGATAAAATCATACGGATGCGCTTGCAGATTCAATTTCACGCCTTCCCTCTCAAAAACCGGAAGCAGCTCATCCATGGATTTGATAAACTTTTCCTCGCAAATATCCGCGTTAAACTTGGAGCCGTTAAATTCGCTGTTCATCAGGTCCACATCCAGCTCCACCGCGATTTCAATGGCACGCTTCCAGTTCCGCACGGCAGCCTCGCGGCGATCTTCGTCTGGTCCGGCCCAATAATATAGCGGCAGCAACGATGAAATTTTCACTCCTGCGTCGTTTAGCCACTTTTTCAGATTTTTAATCTGAGCCTTATCGACCTTGGGATATTTGTAAAATGGACAGAAGTCCTCACGAGGTGACAATTCAATGTAGTCATAGCCCAATTGCGCCGTTTTATCTACCATTTCTTTCAACGGGATATTTTTGTACAGGGTTGGGTCCAACGCTAATTTCATATTTCATTCCTCCATTTTTTGTGATGATTTTTTAGCCTTACATCAAAAGCTGTACCAGACAAGCATATGAGCATCTAAGGCGCTACGGGGTCGGATGAAGTCCCTCACAAATTTTTGTTATAAGTCTTTTGTTGTGATTATTGATGAACGACATTTTGGTAGAAGGCTGGCTTATCTCCGATTGTAACCGCTTCCTTAACTCCGCTTGCTTGTGCCTTCACACACGCATCGGCTGTCACTGCGGCAATGTAGCCGTCCCATGAGGTTGGGCCTTTCGGTTCGCCTGTTGCCTTGATCGAATCAATGAAATCCTGCAACTCCCGGTCATAGGCATCTATAAAGCGTTGCTTCCAATCCATCAGCAAATCCACGCCCAGTTGAGCTTCCTTGCGGTACACAATGCCCGGCACCTCTGGCAGCTTCGCTACACCCTCTTCACCAATAATCTCGCATTGGATGTCATAGCCGTATTTGCAATTCACGAACACCTCGGCTTGAATAGCGATCCCGCCTTTGGTTTCCAGCATAATAATTTGAGGGTCCTTCAAATGGCTTGATGCATGGCGCGTTTTCTTAGGATATACGACCTGTACGGAGGTATAATCATCATCGACGAGCCAGTGCAGCACATCTATTTCGTGAATCAGCGTATCGGTAATCGCCATGTCAGTCGTGTAGTTATCGTCTACTTCCGGATTCCGGTGTGCGGCGCGGATCATGAGCGGCTCTCCGATAAAACGATTGTCAATCGCTTGCTTCAATTGCTCGTAGCCCCGGTCATATCGGCGCATAAAGCCCACTTGAACCAGTCGCTTGCCATGCTTGATCTCTGCTTCCACGATGCTTTTGCAGCCTTCGGCTGTCGTAGCCAGGGGCTTTTCACAAAAAACGTATTTTCCTGCCGCAATCCCCGCCAGCACGCTCGCCTCATGTGCAGGTCCCCAGCTCGTAATAATGATCGCATCTACATCGGATGCAGCAACCAGTGATTTATCATCCGGGTACACGACGGCATCCAGCTTGAATTGCTCAACCGCACTTTTGGCAGCTTCCGGGTTCACGTCTGTGACTGCTACAATTTTACCGCCGGACAGGTTGTTGGTAATTCGTCTGATATGCTCGCGTCCGATGGCTCCCGTTCCAATAACTCCAATATTTAATGTCATGTTGTTGCTCCTCCTCTAATTCATCTGTACGATTATTTCATTTGCACGATCTCTTCAAGATGCTTGCCAGCAACGGGCTGTTTGCCGTGATTACGGAAATTATGCTCGACTTGCTCCAATGTAAGCCCTTTCGTTTCTGGCAGGAATTTTTTGACGAACAGGATTGCGAGAATGCCAAGTACGACGAAAATGTAAAATGTTGTGGACAATCCCAAGCCCCCGAGCAAAACCGGGAACAACAAGCCAATAATAAAGTTCACAATCCAAAGGAAGAAAACGGTTAGTCCCATACCAAAGCCACGCAAACGAAGCGGGAATATTTCCGACAGCATCAGCCAGGTAACCGGAGAAATGGCTCCCTGTTGGAAAGCAAGGAACGTGACGGTCAATGCCAATACTACATAAGGCAGGGCAGGTGATCCTGCTAACGTGCTGGAGAAAATGGAAATGAGCAGCAGCGCCGAGGTGGTCCCGATCAGCCCCGTCATGAGCATTGGACGACGGCCCACTTTGCCAAGTAGCCATATCCCTACAAAGGTCGCCAGTACGGAAATCGCACCGTTAGCAATGTTGCCTATCAGAGCGGCCTGGGTTGCAAACCCCGCATTTTTTAATATTTCGGTGCCGTAATACATGATGGAGTTCACGCCTGTAATCTGCTGAACCACCGCGATACCAATACCGATAAGCAAAATACGACGTACCCAGGGAACCGCCAAATCCTTAAAACCTGCTTTTTGGATATCAGACTCTTCTGCCAGATTGGTTTTGATTTCTACCAATTCGCTGGATGCCTGCTGTTCATTACGAATTGTTTTCAATACGTCCAGAGCCTGATCATTTCTGGCCTTAGATACAAGCCAGCGTGGACTTTCTGGTACACGCAGCATACCGAAGAACAGGAATAAGGCGGGTAGCGCTGCAATGATGAGCATATAACGCCATACATGTGGATGCTCGCCCATCGTTGTACCGAGAATAGCATTGAAAATAAAAGCAAGCAGCTGACCACTTACGATCATTAATTCGTTTTGGGTGACGATCCGGCCGCGCCTGTCGGCGGGAGACATTTCCGCCAGATATGAAGGCACGGTTACGGATGCGCCACCAACAGCTAACCCGAGCATAAAGCGGCATATAATCATCACCGTGATGTTCGGTGCGAGCGTACAGCCAAGCGTGGAGATAAAGAACAGGATAGCGAGGTACAGTATATTTTTTCTGCGACCGTTGTAATCGGATAATCTGCCGCCGAACACTGCACCAAACGCAGCGCCGAACAGCAGCGCACTGGCAACTAAACCTTGTGTAAGCGCTGTAAGATTAAGCTGATCTTTGGCTGACATGTAAGGAAGCGCACCGTTAATAACTCCAGTGTCATATCCGAACAGCAGGCCACCCAAGGTAGAAATGATGACGATCTTGCGCAAAAATGTATTTTGAACTGCCCCGTTACTCAATTCGTTCACCTCTCCTCTGTCTTCCCTAAAGTGTGAGCAAGTAAAGCTTCATTAATATACTTGCGAGCGATCAGCGCGTACTCCAGAGGGTGCGCAACCGCCGGGTCCTGTTCCGCTTCGACAACAATCCAGCCGCTATACTGATGCTTCAAGAGCACTTCGTACACTTTGCTGAAATCGATGCATCCATCGCCAGGGACCGTAAACATGCCCATCAGGAAGGAATCACGGAAAGATTTTTTCTCTTTTTTACAGCTATCCAGCACTTTCTTGCGTGCATCCTTGAAATGCACATGCTGAATGCGGTCCATATGCCGATGCAGCAGCGTCAGGTAGTCTCCATCTGACACATAAATATGGCCTGTATCATAGAGCAAATGTACATACTTCGGGTCGGTATTTGCCATGAGACGATCTACTTCTTCCAGCGTCTGCACACCTGTTCCCATATGATGATGAAATACCAGCTTTAACTGATATTGCTCTGCAATCCTGCCCAGCTCATTCAGCCCTTGGCACAACTGGCTCCATTCTTCATCTGTAAAATAAGGCTTGTCGGAAAAAACGCATCGGCCTGTGCCTTGTATGCTGTATGTTTGCTCGGAAACAACTGCCACACTGGCATGCACCTGCTGCAAATAAGCACAATGCTTGTGGAAAGCCGCCGCTGCTTCCTCGATACCGTCACGAATGATGTAGCTGCTGAACCACTGTCCGGCAATTTTCAGATTGCGTAGCTGTAATTCTTTATTCAGGATTTGGGGTTCAGGGAAAAAGCCGCCTACCTCTGTTCCGTCAAATCCAGCAACGACAATGTCACTAAGTAGATGCTGAAGCGTGTTGTCTGCCCCGATTTCCGGTATATCATCGTTTCGCCAGCCAATCGGGGCAATCCCCCACAAAATAGACATGAGCCAGACCTTCCTTCCTAGTATTGTTTGGCGTTTTCCAGCTTTTTCTCTTTGGCCTCATACGCCTGTTGTACGTTGTCTGAATCAGATACTTCGGCTACACCGACATGCCACCAGCTATCATAGCCATCCGTCATTGTCTTCGGCAGCACCTTCAGTTCAATGAGTGTGGAAACCGTCTGGTTTTTCGCGTCTTCGAGCGCTGCTTTTAATTCCTCTACCGTATTGGCACGGTAAGTCTTCGCTCCATAGCCTTCGGCTACTTTGGCATAATCTATATTGAGAATCTGATTGTCATGTGTACGGAATTCACAATAGTAGCTGCCGCTGCCATGCTCCATCTGCAAATTGTTAATACAGCCATAGCCCGAATTGTCGAATAGCACAATGTTGATTTTCTGATTGTATTGAATCGAAGTAATCAGTTCGGAATGCAGCAGCAGGAAGCTGCCATCACCTACGATGGAGTATACTTCCTTATCCGGTTCCGCCAATTTCAGTCCCAACGTGCCGGATACCTCATACCCCATGCAGGAGTAACCATATTCGAGATGATAGGTGTTCGGGACGGCAGGATTCCATACGCGCTGCAAATCCCCCGGCAAAGATCCGGCTGAGCTAATGATGATACTGTCTGGCGCAATCGTATCGTTAACTGCGATCAAAGCCGTCGTTTGCGGCAATTCGGTCTGGAGAGCGTCCGCATATTCATTCAGCACTTCCTGTGTAAACTGGTTTTTCACCTCTGGTGTAAAGCCTTCTCGACTAAAGGTCACTTGGCTTAGACGGTCACGTTCGGCTAACCAATCCTTCTTCAACCGTGAAATGGTGTCTCCCCACGTGCTTGTGTAGCCTTCCAACCGGGAGCCAAGCTGTTCCAGCGTTGTTTTGGCATCTGCGACAACCTGAAATGCATCCAGTTTGTACGCTTGCATACGACTGACATTGATATTCAGGAACCGGGTCGTATCCCACTCAAAAGCCGTTTTCGAGGATGTGGCAAAATCGGTGTATCTTGTGCCAATCCCGATGATCAGATCCGCCTGTCGCACCGCCGCATTTGCTGCTGCCGTTCCGGTGATACCCACGCCGCCCAGGTTGTTTGCAAACGTGCTTTCCACCGTCGATTTCCCGGCCTGTGTTTCGACCAGCGGAATCTGGTATTGCTCGGACAGCGCGATCAAAGCTTCGCGTGCCTCAGAGTATTTAGCACCGCCGCCGACCAGAATCACGGGCTTGCGGCTCGCCTTTAAAATATCTGCCGCACCCTGTAATTCCCGTTCGGACGGCAGCTTGCGGTCGATATAATGAATGCGCTTACTAAAAAACGATTCTTCGTAATCGAATGCTTCGCCCTCCACATCCTGAGAAATACAGATCGTTGCTGGTCCTGCCGTGGCCGGATTCGTCATCGTTTCGAACGCCCGAATCAGGCTGGACATAAGCTGCTCGGGGCGGGTGATGCGATCCCAATAGCGGGACACGGGCCGCAGCGCGTCATTGGTCGTGATGGCTGCGCTGTGCTCCTGCTCCACCTGCTGTAGCACCGGATCAGGCTGGCGTGTAGCAAAGGTATCCCCCGGCAGCAGCAGCACAGGGATGTTATTCGCCAGCGCTGTACCTGCGGCAGCCACCAAATTAGCTGCGCCCGGTCCGACGGATGTCGTGACTGCGTATATTTTTTGCCGCAGTAGCTGTTTGCTGTATGCAATAGCTGCGTGGGCCATGCCCTGCTCATTTTTCCCCTGAATAATCTTCAAGTGACCTGATTCCTGCTCCAGCGCCTGTCCGATGCCCAGTACGTTTCCGTGTCCAAAAATGTTAAATATACCTTCTACAAATGGAAACTCTCGGCCATCGATATGCACGTATTGCTGATTCAAAAAGCGTATTAACGCTTGTGCGGTCGTCAAACGAATTGTTCGCATCGTCTGCTCTCCTCCTATCTGTACTGTTTGGCTTCATTCTCCGCGATCAGTTGCTCGATCTCTGTGGCTGTCGGCATGGCATCGGAAGAACTGTGCTTGCTCACCACAATAGAAGCCGAGGCGCTGCCGAATCTAAGAGCCGTTTCAATATCCTTGCCCCGCAAGAGTGCATACAGGAACGCGGAGGCATAGGAATCGCCTGCACCAAATGTTTTTAAAACCTTCGTCTTATAGGCTCGGCCGCTGAACGTTTCTCCTGTGTTGGTATAAGCGTAGGAGCCTTTGACCCCATGCTTGATCACGATTAACTCCGGTGAATGCTGAAACAGATAGCGAATCGTCTGCTCATTGGCTTGCTCTCCCTGCTCATCGTCAGCCGTTTGATTTTCCAAAGCATCATATTCGTCACGAGTGCCTATAACTACATCTGACTGCTCGGCAACCAGTGCGTAGTACACTGCCGTTTCCTCCGGTGTGGCCCACGAATACGGACGGTAATCCAGCTCAAACACCACTTTAACGTCATTTTTCCGTGCCAGACTTACCGCTTTCAGCACCGCCTCGCGGGAGGGACTTTTGGACAAAGCTGTCCCTGACACGAGCAACAGCTTGGCTTTGCGGATATATTCCTCATCCACCTCGGACGGGGCCAGGTACAAGTCCGCCACATCCTGACGGTACATCAGAATACTGCATTCATCCGGACTTTTAATTTCGGTAAAAGCCAGCCCGGTCTTGTGCCCTTCCTGATCCACCACGATATTGGAGGTATCAATGCCTGTGTTGCGCATGTATTTTTCAATAAAACGTCCATGCTGGTCGTCAGCAATTTTGCCAATAAATCCGGCCTTCAAGCCCAACCTGGAACCCCCAATCGCGATATTCGCCGGGGAACCCCCTACATATTTGGTAAACGTCATCGTCTCTTCCATCGGGCGGTTATATTCCGTTGCGTTCAGATCAATACAAGCTCGACCGATGGCAATCAGATCATATTCTCTCTCGGTGGGACTGTTGAATTCATATTTCACGGGCTGTTTCTCTCCTCTCCGGTTAACGCTTCAATATCCATTCATGCGCAGGATCATTATGAAACTTCCAAATACGTGTCGGTCCAGCCATGACATTCAAATAATAGGACGTATAACCGTCCGGCACACCCACCGGATGATATCCCTTCGGTACAATGACCACATCGCCGTTCTCCACGGTCATCGTCTCATCCAGCAAACGGTCATCGGTATAGACACGCTGAAACACAAAGCCCTGCGGCGGGTTGATTTCATGATAATAGGTTTCTTCCAGCAATGATTCATCTGGCAGACGATCCCGGTCATGCTTATGCGGAGGATAGCTGGACCAGTTTCCGCTATCCGTGAACACTTCAACCACTAACAGACTGTTCACACCCGGATCGGAATCCGGTAAAATGTTATGCACCGTGCGTTGATTATGATACTGCCCCCGATGCTCCACCTGATTATCTGCAGCCCGAATGAGCCGGGTCGGTAGCTGCTTGGTCGAAGGAGAGTAGCATAACGCAATCCGGGCTGGCGTGACCGCCTCCACCTGAAAAGCACTATCATTGGATACATACACACTATCGGTCGGTATTTTCTCAAACACGCTCGTTCGCGTGCCTATATTCTCATAAGTTTCTCCCTGCGCGGTAACATGAATGCGGCCTGTGACCGCCACAATACAGCATTCCATTTTGCCCAGTTCCTCGGCGTACACTTCACCCGGAGCCAAATCCACGATTTTAAAACCGATATAGGATAATGGCGAATTACTCGCTGTTACATCATGGACGAGGGTCCCCGTTTTCGTAGTTGGTGTAGTTGTTGGAGCTTCGTTATTCGTGCCTGGTTTTCGCAGCAATTTGCTCATCTCTCTACTCCCCCCTCACTCAAAAACAGGCTTGGGATACCGCGCTGTCACAACCTTTTTGCGGGTATAAAATTCTACCCCATCCTTACCGTTGGCAGGTAGTGTTCCGAAGAATGAGGATTTCCATCCCGAGAAAGGGAAGAAAGCCATCGGTGCGGGTACACCCAGATTTACGCCCAGCATGCCTGCGTCGATATTTTCACGGAAATAACGAATCGCTGACGCATTCGTAGTGAAAATACATGCTCCATTTGCAAATTCAGATTGGTTGGCAATGTCTACCGCTTCCTGGAGATGCTTCACACGGATAATGGACAGCACAGGAGCAAAAATTTCTTCCTTCCAGATCGTCATGTCCGTAGTTACGCCATCAAAAATCGTTGGCCCGATAAAAAAGCCTTCGTCCGACACACGTTCACGCCCATCACACAATAAAGTGGCTCCTTCTTCAATGCCTTTTTCAATGTAGCGAATGGTTCGTTGCTGATTTTCTTCCCGAATGACCGGACCGAGGAACACCCCATCATCCAGCCCATTGCCGATTTTCAGGCTCCCTGCTTTTTCTGTCAGCTTGGCTAGAAGTGCGTCCGCAATTCCTTCCTCCACAGTAACCACGGCGCATGCCATACAGCGCTCACCTGCTGAACCAAAAGCCGAAGCTATAATGTTCGTCACCGTATCGTCCAGATCCGCATCATTCAGCACAATGGTATGGTTTTTCGCTCCCGTAAGAGCCTGAACACGTTTGAGATTTTCACTACCACGCTTGTAGATGTATTCCCCTACCGGCTTGGAGCCGACAAAGGAAATCGCCTTGATCTGCGGATGATCCAAAATACCGTTGACCACATCATGAGCGCCGTACACCACGTTAAATACACCTTTTGGCAGTCCCGCTTCCGTAAACAGCTCCACCAGCTTTTCAGTTAACAGCGGCGTTCTCTCGGAAGGCTTCAAAATAAACGTATTTCCCAGCGCAATCGCCATCGGGAACATCCAGCACGGTACCATCATTGGGAAGTTAAAAGGGGCAATGCCGCCAACCACTCCTATCGGATACCGATAGTTCGCCACTTCCACATCCGTTGCAATTGTCGCCAACGAGTCACCCATCATCAAGGTAGGCGCTCCAGCGGCAAACTCCACATTTTCGATCCCACGTCCAACCTCACCCAACGCTTCGGACAAATTTTTACCGTTCTCAATGGTGATCAGGCGGGCCAGCTCTTCTTTGTGCTGTATGAGCAACTGTTGGTAATTGAACAAAATGCGGGCTCGGCGCGGGACAGGGACCTTCTTCCACTGTTCAAAGGTACGGGCGGCAACCTCTGCCGCGTAATCTGTATCCTCCTGCGTCGAAATCGGCACCAGCGCTACAACCTCTTTCGTAGCTGGATTGTATACTTCCTCATAACGTGTTGTTTTGCTCTCTACCCATTCTCCGTTAATGTAGTTTTTCAGTTTCCGTGCTTCAGACATACATTGTTCCTCCTTGCGGCTATTTGGTTGATGCTGAAGTAAGCTCTTGGTTACATTGGGACAAAATTCATTCACAGGGGTGCTAAACCATGGTGTTCATCCCTCTTTTCATCGTTTGTTTGTTATCTTTTTGTTATGTTTTGGTCATAATCTGATAACATCATAATATTTGAAGCGCTTTCAGTCAATACGTAATTTGAATTTTTTATAAATTTATCTATCCAAATTACGAATATATATCGAAATAAACATAAAACACAAAAAAATGATTAAGTTTTGGTTAAATGTTGTTATAATGAATGTAAGAGAACCTTTTACCGCTGTTCAATTGCAATAATCGCTCTCATTTAACCAAATTAAAAGGTGGATTTACATGTTAAAGACGAAACGCATTAAACAAATTCAGGAATATGTTTTTGAGCACCAGACAGCTTCATTAGATGAATTAGTTAATGTATTTGATGTTTCCAAAAATACGATTCGTCGCGATGTTCAGGAACTCGTGGAACGTGGAGAGCTTAAAAAGGTATATGGAGGTGTGGCGGTTAATCATACGACACTGGAGCCTTTTAACGACCGAATCACACGGCACCAGCAGGAGAAGACACTCATCGCCAAAGCGGCGGCAAGCTATGTGGAAGACGGGGATATTATTTTCATAGATTCGGGAACCACGACGCTGGAAATGATCGAATTTCTCAAAAACAAGCAACTGACGATTATCACTAACAATTTTGATTTTATGATCGACTCTTTCCCGTTTCCGGGTTTGAATGTTATTTCGACAGGCGGTATGCTGGAGCGGAAAACCAAATCTTTTGCCAGTTTCAAAAATATTGAACTCTTAAAATCCTATAACATTAATAAAGCGTTCATGGCTTCTACCGGCATTTCCATTGCCAATGGGGTCACCAATTCCTCTCCCCTGGAGAGCGAGATCAAGCAGGTAGTGGTCGAAAAAAGCTCGGAGGTTTTCTTGCTGGTGGACCACTATAAGTTCGACAAATACGCGCTCATGACCTATTGCAGTCTGGATCAGATTCATTATCTCGTCACAGACACGATGCCAGATAACACGTATCAGGAATATGTGCGGGAGCACGATATTCAGTTGATTATTGCGGATCGGGAGTAGAAGTAGAGCGATCAGACAGGACGTTGCGACAGAACAAAACACACGGATAGAACCGGGACAGCCGGCTTATCCGTGTGTTTGTGTTTTGTACAAAGTTAAATTGAGTGCATTCCAAAAAATCTTTATATAAGCTGCACTGAAAGTAAATAGTTACATTTGGAGCCACTGCGCAGTCGGATGGTGCTTCCCATCACCGTCGCCCCTGGATTTCTTGAATAAAGCTTATATTAGGATCAATAAGATATTTAACCTTTGCTTCTGCATCTGAAATCACAATAGTATATAGCTCGTTCTACAGTAATGTACCTATTTCCTCTTTATTAAATAACTAAATTAGACAAAAGCACATAGGGCTGGCTCAAAAGTAGTTTTAACTACTATAAGCGGCCTCTTTTTTGCGTGAGACAAATTGTAATACAAGGTGCGATACGTGTCAGCTCTATTCATGCATCTTCATTTTGTACAAAATCGAATTCCGTGACCAAGTTTGTCCATTGAGTATTGAAGGTGCATCGCTTATCATTGCTTCTGTGATAATAATTCTCATTTACACAACCCTGAATCCATCAATCATACGGAGGTTACCATGATCAATAAGAAATCCACTCGACAATATACGACTATGCTCGGCCTATTCTCTCTTATCGGAGCATTGCTGTTGGGATGCGGCACCTCGGAGAAACCTGCTGCAAATAGTAACACAACAGCACCCACTGCAGGAACGACGGCATCTACCAAGACTTCAGAAGCGGCTGCAACACGCTCTTACACAGACTATAGGGGACACACGGTAAACATCCCCACGTCTCCCCAACGTATTGCCTATTTCGGAGAAAACTATGGGGATCTGCTGGTTTTGGGCATTCAGGCTGTAGGCACATCCACTTCCATGATTGAGGGCAAGGTGTATGAGAAGCAGGTTCAGAATGTAGCCGATCTGGGATTTCCGATTAATTTGGAAAAAGCATTGACGCTAAAGCCTGACCTGATCATTACAGGCAATACAGACGAAAAGCAGTATGTAGCTCTGAGCAAAATCGCGCCTACGATTGTATTCGACACCTTCGCTCCGCTGAACGAGCGATTGCTGCACCTCGGAGAAATCGTAAACAAGAAAAAAGCTGCCGAGGATTGGCTTGCACAGTACAAAATCAAGGAAACCGAGATGTGGAGCAAGCTGCATGCCAACGGCGTCAAGCCGGGAGAAACAGCTACGGTCTTCACTTACTATCCCGGTGATCGCTTGTTCGTGATGGGAAAGACAGGACTGTCACAGATATTGTACGAAAAGAATGGCCTCAAGCCTACGGCCCCTGTCCAGAAAGTGCTGGATGAAGACCAAGGATTTGTGCAAATTTCACCTGAAGTGATTGGACAATACGCCGGAGATCGGATTTTCATACTCAATACCCCAATTGCTGAAGCCAAGCAATCTACTGAGCAGTTGATGAAAAGCAAGCTCTGGCTCCAGCTTCCTGCCGTAAAGCAGGGACATGTGTACGCTCAGGATATTGGCAAGACCGAAAGTGATGCCACCACTCGGGAATGGTTGCTGGAGGAATTACCCAAGCTGATCAAATAAGAATGGGGAAGCATATCGACACTTGTTGATGTGCTTCTTTTTTGTTCACCCAAAAGGAGGTATACTTATGTATATATGATAACGATTCTCAATAAAAGGAGTGTTACACAGTCATGCAGCCTCAATCGCTCGTCTGTCCTCCCTCACCCAGCTCGTTGCTTTTTCACTTTAAGGGGATTGAGTGGGTTCGGAAGCCTGGTGAAGTGCAGTCCTCCAGCCCTTCAGCATCTGCATTTACATCTTATTCACATGCGGTTCCATATCACTGCCTGCTTATGTTCATCGATGGCACAGGTATGGTGGACATTGGACCGGAACAGTTTCTATTCCATGCGGGTCACGGGTATTGGCTGACTCCCGGTGATTCCTATCGGATCGCTCCCCTGAATGGAACTGTACCCGAATACTACAAGCTCATGTTCGAGGTCATCGTCATGTCATCGGAATCAGGATCAGACACAGCTCTGGTTGAAAATACAAATAGCTCTCCTTCCATATATAGAGGTCCTCTACTGCCGGGGTCACGTGAGCATATCGTTACCTCCTCTTCCAAGTCCATTCGGTTGACCGATGAGCTATTCCATAGCGCCCATCAGCCGATACACCTGCATAATGGCCTTTCTGGATTACGGCAGCAAATTATCTTTCAGGAGCTACTGCTATTGTGGCAGGAATCGCATGTCAATGTGGAGCATAAAGATAATTCTTGCCCGGCTTTGCCAGCATCAGTTGAGGCCACCATTACCTACATGGAGAAACACTACGAAAAGCCGATTACCGTCAAGCAGCTTGCCGAACAAGCGAACGTTTCCATTTGGCAATACTCGCAAATGTTTCGCAAAAGGACAGGCAAAAAGCCGCTGCATTACCTCACTGAGCTACGCTTGAATCATGCCAAGCGGCTGCTGCTGGAATGCAAACGGCCTTTACGTGAAATTGCCCGTCAGGTTGGTTTCTCTGACGAATATTATTTTAACCGCCGCTTTCGGCAAATGACCGGGATTCCCCCGAGACAATACGCGCTTACCGTTCCCTGTTCTGTCCGCGTCAAGGATTGGACGGGTCACCAAATCTATATTCCGCGCCGCCCCTGCCGTATTATTTATCATGGAGAAACGATGGGCGACCTGTTCGCACTGGGGGCCAAAGCCATCGGTGGAAGTTTACGGTTCAGTGAATACAGCGTCTATAAGCATCGTCTAGCGAACGTTGCCGATGTCGGTCTTCCACTCGATACTCGCTTGACCAGTGCTCTCGATCCCGATCTGATTATCATCGCCAATTCGGATGAACAGGAATATGAGCGCATTGCCAGCATTGCGCCCACCGTTACCTTCAACTCCTTTGCCACGCTGGAGGAACGTCTGCGGACGCTCGGCTCCTGGCTTGGCAAGGAGTGCGAAGCCGAACAATGGCTGTCTGCCTTCGCCGACCGCAATCTGAGCATGTGGCAACAGCTTGGCACAGAGATTACAGCCGGAGAAACGGCCTCCGTCTTCATCTTCGATCATGGTAATCGTCTATTTGTGATGGGGATGTCCGGCTTCTCGGCGGCTCTTTACCACCCGCAGGGCTTTCAGCCTGTTGAGCCAATCCAAAAGGTACTCGACGAAGGGCATGGCTTTGCAGAAATCGAGCCACACCAGCTTCCCGACTACGCTGGGGACCGTATTTTCATGCTCATTCCCACTGCACCGGACTCCAAACGTACGCTGGAACGCATGCTGAACAGCGCTCTCTGGCACAACCTGCCCGCTGTGCGTCAAGGCCGGGTGTATTTCGTAGAAGCTGACCGCTGGAACTGGAACGATGCCATGACCCGGCAAAAGCTGCTCATCGCATTGCCCAAGCTGCTCGGTACTTCTTCGTAAAACGCCTAACATTTTTCATAAAAATACTACATCAAGCCCTGAATGCTCCCATCCGGCTCCAGCGACATATGCTCGGCTGCCAGGGTTTTAGGCAGACCGGGCATGGTCATGGTGTTGCCCGTTTCCACGACCACAAAGCCTGCTCCTGCGGACAATGACACTCTGGACACGTGGATCGTAAAGCCCTCCGGTGCGCCTAGCAGAGACGGCTGATCTGAAAAAGAATACGGCGTTTTGGCCATGCATACAGGCAGTTGTCCAAAGCCAAGCTGCTCCATACCGGACAACGCCCGTTTAGCCGCTGGAGTATACGCTACCTCTGTCGCGCCATAAAGCTCCTGCGCAATGAACCTGATTTTCGCTTGCAGATCAAGCGCACTATCATACAAGGGTGCAAAATGAGCCTTGTCCTCTTGGAGCAGATGTAGCAGACTTTGGGCCAGCTTTTCTCCCCCTCGGCTTCCATGTGCCCACACCTGCGATAGCTCTGCGGGTACACCCAGCTTGCCACACTCCGCGAAAATCAGTTCCAATTCGGCTTCGCTATCTGTTACAAAATGGTTGACAGCTACCAGTACAGGCACGCCGAATTTTTGCAAATTCCGTACATGCCGATTCATATTGGCTAATCCAAGCTGTAATTGCGCCAGATTTTCCTCGTCCAGCTCATTTTTAGCTACACCGCCGTTATATTTCAGCGCTTTGGCGGTTACGACCAACACAGCCGCATCCGGCTGCAAACCGGACTGACGGCATTTGATATCAAAAAACTTTTCTGCCCCCAGCTCAGCCCCGAATCCGGCCTCCGTCACGACAACCTCCCCTAGCTTCAATGCCAGCTTCGTACCGATCAGACTGCTGCATCCGTGCGCAATATTGGCAAAAGGACCACCATGCACAATGACTGGTGTTCCCTCCAGCGTTTGCACCAGATTCGGCTTTAACGCATCCCGAAGCAGCACAGCCATACCTTCCACTGCTTGCAAATCCTCCGCCGTTACCGTTTCGCCCGCTTCATTATATCCGATGACCATTCGACCCAAGCGCACTTTGAGGTCGTCGATATTCTCGCTCAAGCACAATACCGCCATCACTTCCGAGGCCGAGGTAATCAGAAATCCGCTCTCTCTCACTGCTCCATTACCTGTTCCCAATCCGGTTACTATACTTCGCAAACTCCGGTCATTCATATCTACAGCCCGTTTCCACATGATTCGTTCCGGCTTCAAGCGCAAAGCATTGCCATGAAACAAATGATTGTCAATCATCGCTGCCAGCAAATTATGCGCCGCCGAAATCGCGTGAATATCGCCCGTAAAATGCAGATTAATATCCTCGGCCGGAACAATCTGGGCTTTTCCTCCCCCGGTTGCTCCCCCTTTCATGCCAAAGCAGGGGCCAAGTGACGGCTCCCGCAGCGCAGCTATGGTCTTGTGCCCCAGCGCATTCAGCGCCTGTGACAGTCCAATGGTGGTTAGCGTTTTTCCTTCTCCCGCAGGAGTCGGATTCATTGCTGTGACCAGCACCAGCTTTCCGTTCGGACGGTCCTTCACCTGCTCCCACAGGGACGGATTCAGCTTCGCTTTATATTTTCCATACGTCTCCAGATGCTCTTCTGCGATTCCTGCTTCTTTGGCTACCTCAATAATCCGTTTCATGCTCGTTATGTACCCCCTGTTTTTAAGTCTGACCGATGGTGTCAAACACTGTATCGTTTTATTTTACCAAAGTGTGACGCTTTTTGCGCTGTGATTCATTTCATCGCAAGCTTTGCTTTCCTGTGAGTTGTAAAAAAAGAGCATCCCCCGCCCAGATGGACTTTGGTGGATACTCTTTTGGCACGTCCTGTTTAACGACCAGCTCAGAAACTAACCGACAAAGTTGGCAGCATAATTTTCAGCAATAAATCCTTTAGAAATCAGGACAGCTTGGGATTTCTTCGTCGCAGGACCATAGCCTTGGGACAGCAGATCATTAATATGTAAGCGATTATAATATACTAGATTATATATCATAAGAGGGAACAAATGGAACTTATTTCCGAATTGATCTCAAGACTCTCGAACATTTTCTTGTTTATAATGCTTCTCCAAGGCCTCTTTAAAAGCATCAATAGGATACTGGTATTGTATCGATTTGAAGACAATTCGGTTATTCCACTGGTTTTTTTCCAGATCGATCCCATGCTCCATATCCAGTTCCTTCATGACGAAAATAATCTCATTCAGCGTCCCGACGACACTGCGATTATTGGTTGTAGCAGGCAGCATCTGCTCACCTTCCTGTGTGTACGCCTCTACAATTTGCTCATCAAAACCCTCACTGAGCATAAGTTCCTTCAAGGCTTGGACAAAAAGAGTTGGCAGGTTTTTGTACTGCGCCTTTTTGATTCCGAACAGTGTAACACTCAAGCGGGATGCATCATGCATAAACACAATATTTTTTTTCCGATTCAGCAAAAACAAGTTGGCGTGCCAACTATTCAAAGGCGGATAAATATCAACTTGAAGTGGTTCGACATCCCATTCCTTCAGCAGCTTTTGTGTTCCCCGTATGACAAACATCGTTGCTCTCCTTTATGACGGTCCTGTGCCGTAGCTCATGTTTCGATCATGTCCAAACTTTCGTATAAGGCATGTCCCGGATATCATAACACTGTATTCCAAACTTCGGATTGTAAACTCTTTCAGTATAATATAGGAAGGCGGTGAATTTCCAGTAATTTGATTACATCTTATGCTGGAGATGGAGAAAAAAAATCTACTTCAGTGCATTTAAGTTGAGAATATTCGCCCGTTTAAATTCGTTGGATATTTTCATGGAAATCCTCTCCACTGCTCTATATAATTCAGGTACAGTTCGTCACACGAGCTTAATCTAAAATTAGGGGTGTTCCACACCTATGTCACAACATATTTTACTCATTGAAGATGATACAGCCATTGCCGAGATGCTGCTCAAAGCGCTCAGTAAAGAAGGCTACACATTAACCACCGCCTATGACGGGGAAGAAGGGCTTCTTGCCTTTGAACGTCACACCTACGATCTGGTATTGGTGGATCTGATGATGCCCAAGGTGGATGGTATGGAGGTCATCCGTCGAATCCGTACCCACAGCGCTGTGCCGATTCTGATTATGTCAGCCAAGGACAGCGACGTGGATAAAGCGCTTGGACTGGGCTTCGGGGCAGACGATTATATCGCCAAGCCTTTTTCGATGGTAGAAATGACGGCACGCATTCAGTCCGCTATCCGCAGATTCACTATCTATGCGCGGCAGCAACAGCAGGAGGAACAGCCGAAAGCACAGGTCCTGACCTACGGAAATCTGCGCATTGATTTTGATCATTTTATGGTCACCCGCAACGGAATCCAAATTCAGTTAACAGCTAAGGAATCTGATATTCTCAAGCTATTTGTCACCCATCCGAACCGTGTATTTACTAAAGCGCAATTATACGGGTTTATCTGGAAAGAGGATTATATGGGTGACGAAAATGTGATTAACGTCCATATTCGCCGCTTGCGTGAGAAAATCGAAGAAGACCCCTCCCACCCTGTTCATATTAAGACCTTATGGGGCATTGGCTACAAATGGGAGAACGGGTGATATGAACATCGAGATCATTTCTGAATGGATCGTCGTCCTCATCCTGTCCGTCGTTATTGTATGGCTCTGGCGGGAGCGTGTGGCCCAAAAGCGCAAAATAAAGGATATCCGAAACGCACTGGAACGGATTGTAACCGTTAATCATGCGGAAAAGCTGTTATATGTCACAGGCGATCCCGAGCTGCAAAGGCTCATGACGGAAATTAACCGTCTGCTGGACTTGAATTTGAGAGTGTCTGTGGATTACAACCGAAGCCAAATCGCCATGCGTAAAATGATTTCAAACATTTCTCATGACCTCAAGACCCCGCTGACGGTGGTACTCGGATATGCCGAGATGCTGGATGCCGATCCGCATATTTTGCCGGAAGAACGTGCAAAGCTGCTATCCAGGATTCATCAGAAGACAAGCGAAGCGATTAAGCTGATCGGAAGCTTTTTTAGCTTGGCGAAGCTGGAGGCTAATGATACGGACATTCCGTTGACCCGGCTAGAGGTGGGAGAGCTGTGCAGACGCAGCATTTTGGAGTTTTATGATCTGCTGACCGCGCAGGGGTTTGCTGTGCATATTGATATCCCGGAGCACCCCATTCATGCCTTGGGGAACGAAGGAGCGTTTGGGCGGGTGCTGAACAATCTGATCTCGAATGCGATTCGCTACGGTGCCGATGGTCGGACACTGGGACTGACTCTAACGGAACAGCAGGACACGGTGCGTATAGAGGTATGGGATCGGGGGCAAGGCATACAGGAGCCTGAGCAGGACAAGGTTTTTGAACGTATGTACACGCTTGAGGATTCCCGAAATAAGGCGATACAGGGCAGCGGGCTGGGTCTTACGATTGCCAAACGTCTGGTTGAGACGATGAACGGAGAGATTCATTTGAGCAGCATTCCTTATGAGCGGACGGTCTTCTCTTTTACATTGAAAAAAATCAACTATTAATCGAACTCAGCATTATGCAGAATGCTCAACTTAATAAATTTGTAAGAATCGAGAAAGAAAAATGAACATTTCACCCTTTATGCTTAAATTATCAACAGTATACGAAGGGAGAACACCCATGACTTACATATTAAGGACGCATCAACTGACCAAAGCCCTGAAGGGCAACGAAATTGTAACGGGGGTCAGCATGAATGTGCGCCAGGGGGAAACTTATGGCTTTCTCGGTCCTAATGGGGCGGGGAAGACGACGATTATGAAAATGATTACGAACCTGCTCAAGCCCACCTCCGGTGAGATTGAATTGTTCGGTGAAAAATTAACGCCAAAGTCGTACCACCTGCTCGGCCGGATGGGCTCGATTATTGAATATCCGATTTTTTATGACAGGCTGA
The DNA here is from genome assembly GCF_044907935.1 of Paenibacillus sp. RC21. Lineage (NCBI taxonomy): Bacteria > Bacillati > Bacillota > Bacilli > Caryophanales > Paenibacillaceae > Paenibacillus > Paenibacillus sp. RC21. Next base: position 496,882 of record NZ_JBIYCS010000003.1, on the reverse strand, counting down.
CCGCCCGACAAAATCTCGAACTTCATTGTGAATACATGGGCTATTATAACAAGCAGGCTGTTCGGGATGCACTGGAACTGGTGAACCTGCGAAACGCAGATGACAAGCCGGTAAAGGATTTCTCTCTGGGGATGAAGCAGCGTCTCGGGATCGCCCGAGCGATTGCGACCAAGCCGGAGCTGCTGATTCTGGACGAGCCAATTAATGGATTGGACCCGGTGGGGATCAAGGAAATCCGCCAATTGTTCCACATGCTGTGCAAGGAATATGGCATGACGATCCTTGTGTCCAGCCACATTTTAGTGGAAATTGAGCAAATTGCCGATACGGTGGGTGTGATTAATCACGGTCGACTGATTGAGGAAGTGTCGATGGAACAGGTGCGGGAAACCAATACAGAATACATCGAATTTACGACCAATGACTGCAAAAAAGCAGCCTACGTCCTCTCCCATCACCTGAATCTGACGAATATCCGGGTGCTGAATGATCAGAATATACGCATTTACGATACAAGTGTACCGCAGAAACAAATTACGAAAACACTCATTTTAAATGATGTAGAGGTGGATTCCATCCACCAAAAAAACAGTACACTGGAAGACTACTTCGTGCGGCTGTTACATGGAGGTGAACTCCATGCTTAAACTGATGCAACTGGAGCTGAAAAAGTTTCATTTGGCGGGATATATCCGTTCGGCGTTGATCGCCAACGCGTGTATTTTTGGCCTGTTCATCATTATTGCGCTGGACAGCCAAAGTGAAGGAGTGCCCGAATTTACAGGGTACGCTGAGCTTTTGGACCTCCTGGACTATATGGTCAGAGCCACATTTATTATTTTTGCCTCCGTCCTGCTGTGCCGCTTTATTGTGAGCGAATTTAAGTCCAAGTCGATTAACATCTTGTTCATGTACCCGATTGACCGCAAAAAGCTGATGTTCGCCAAACTCTTGGTCGTGTTGCTGTTTACGTTCCTGTCCATTATTTTATCGGAAATCATCATTACGGCAGCCCTTCATCTATTAAATCAGTTCGTCGTTATTGTACCGGATAAGCTTAGCCTCACTATACTGGGACAGCAATCAGTGCGGACACTGATCAATGCGGTTGCAGCAAGCTTTATGGGGCTGGTTCCGCTGTACATGGGGATGCGAAAATACTCGATACCTACCACCATTGTGAGCTCGATCCTGATCGTAGCCTTGCTTTTCTCGAATAATAACGGCGCTACGCTTAGCTCCATTGCACTTGTACAGATCGGCTTTGCCGTGCTGGGAATGCTCGTAGCTTATGCGGCCATCCGCCGCATCGAGTATAACGATATTACCTCGTAATATGTAATTTTGTAAAACGCTTTCAAGAAATATATGAAAAACCTTGCTCGATGTACACATATTTTTCACTGGACTTCATTCTAAAACAGGTATATCCTAATAGGAGAAATTAAAAAACGGAATAAGGATCTTCGGGGTAGGGTGTGATTCCCAACCGGCGGTATGGCTCATGGAGCTAAGCCCGCGACTCTGTATCTGGCAACAAGATACGGACTGATTTGGTGAGATGCCAAAGCCGACGGTAAAGTCCGGATGGAAGAAGATCGAAGCATGAACATGCCGTCAAGTGGATGAATGCTGCATTCTTGGTTTTGCAGCAACTTCTTAACTTGCATAAAGCGGCAAGTTTATTTGATCAACCCCCGTCTTGCATGGCCTATCGCCATGGACGGGGGTTTTTATGCCACCGGTCCTGTATTCGCAAGGAGCTAATTGAGAATGAGTCAATCATCAACTGTACTAACATCCAAAGGTTTTGATCGTAGCTCCCACATGAAAAGCGGTTTTTGGCTAGTCGCGATTGGAGCGGCCTTGTGGGGCGCGGACCCACTGTTTCGCATTATTTTGCTCAAATCATTTACCTCTACACAAATTGTGCTGATGGAGCATGTGCTGCTCTTTATCGCCCTGGCACCAGTGCTGTGGAAGCATCGCGAGGAGCTTAAAGCGGTACGGCTTCGTCAGATTTTGGCTATCTTGTTCGTCTCGTGGGGCGGTTCTGCTCTGGCCAGCGTGATTTTCACGATGGCACTTAGCAACGGTGATCTTAACGCTGTGCTGCTGCTCCAAAAGCTTCAGCCGTTGGTCGCTATTATTCTGGCCCGCGTTATATTGAAGGAAATGCTGCCGCGTAATTTTGGAATATTAATTGTCGTGGCTCTGTTTGGGACGTATCTTCTTACCTTCGGCTGGTCGCTCCCTTTTGGACATGTTAATGATTTCGTCCACGTCGGCAGCCTGCTTGCACTAGGAGCAGCGGTCCTGTGGGGCGGTTCGACAGTGATGGGAAGCTACTTGCTTCGTTCGATGAAATATGAGACGGTGACCTCCCTGCGCTTCATGGTGGCTCTCCCTCTGCTGATCGTTCTCACCTCTGTGGAGCATGCACCTTGGAATATGCCTGCTGGCACATGGGCGGGCGCAGCCGTGATTATCAATCTGTTGCTGCAGGCGCTGCTCCCCGGTCTTCTCAGTCTGTTACTGTATTACAAGGGCCTCAGTACGACCAAGGCGTCTTATGCCACGATGGCAGAACTAAGCTTCCCGATGGTCGGTGTTGTAATTAACTGGATCGCTTTCCAGCAGATCGTTACGGTAGCGCAATTGACTGGCTTTATGCTTATCTGGATTACGCTCTTTATGATTTCTCGTCAGCAAAAAAACTAATAGGTTCAATGTCCATTTTATCCCTCACCCAAGCCAAATCGAGAAGATGCTTTTGCATCTCCGATTTGGCTTTTTATGTATAAGTATTAATATATAACATGATACTTTAGAACTATTTTTAGATAAAAACGTGCAAAACAAGCACCTATTTATCTTTTCCCATAGATTACATCTATAAAATTCATCGGTTTCTGTCGAATAAAACAATGTAGTAATTATCAGACACAGAGGAGTAAGAACTATGACTAATAAAGCAAAACAAACAGTGCCATGGTGGACCAGGTTTCTCAGACAGTTTTATTTAATGAAAACAAGATTAATTGTAGCTTTTTTGGCTGTCTTATTGATTCCCAGCATATTGATTGGGTACTTTTCCTATCAGAGTGCCGAAACACAGCTTCGCCAGCAAATGGGTAGCTCGATTGATTTCAACCTGTTTTTATTTCGCAGCAACATTAATCAATATGTATCACCTTTAATAAAAGATTTAAATGTATTAGCTACTGAGGTTCAATCCAATACCCTGAACTCCAAGGAAGAAGAAATTCAGGCTAAATTTGATGTGATCCTGAAAGCTCATCCCGAGCTGGATGGGGTACTTCTCGGTAATACAAAAGGAGAATATGTCCGTTCACCAAAGAAAGAATCAACGGATTATGATCCCCGTGAAAAAACATGGTATTCAAATGCGATGAAGTTAAACGATGAAACATTCATTAGTGCTCCGTCAGTCAGTGCTTCCTCGGGTAATTTAGTGGTCACGTTGTCCAGAAACTTACCAGATGGTCAAGGAGCTATAGCAATGAACTTGAGTCTGGATAGACTAAGCCAAAGCTTGAAGGATGTTACGATCGGCAATCGTGGCGGACTGTTTGTGGTTGATGCGAACAGTACAGTTGTAGCGGGTGCTGGAGCTGCCTTTAAGAATACGGGAAAAAAACCGGCAGACTCCATTGAGGGACTACCCGTTATTACCAAGTTAAATGAAGGGGAAACCCAATCATCATCTGCAACGAAAGAAATTCGATTTATGAACAGAGATATGCAATCATTTACACTCGTTGATCCTCTCACGGGATGGAACATCATCGCCTTGGCAGATCAGGAGGATTTTAGCGATTCGGTAGCTCCCATTTTGAAACAAAGCCTGATCGTTATCGCTATATCCGTGCTGGCTGCTGCTATTGTTATTATCCTGATGATTCGCTCGTTCCTGATTCCACTGGGCAAGCTGCAAAATGGAACCCGCAGCGTCCGTGACGGCAATCTCACCGCACGGGTCAATCTGTCCGGCAAGGATGAATTCAGCGAGCTGGCGCAAAATTTTGACCAGATGACACATGCACTGCATACGATGGTTTCCGAGGTCAACCAAACGTCGTCCCGACTCGCGTCCTCCTCCCTGATGATCAAGGAAAGCACGGAGCAAACGACGGAATCCGTGCAGCATGTAGCGGAAACGGTTATGGAATCCGCAGAAAATGCGACCACCAGTGCAGAGGCATCCGAGCAAACGGCCAATGCCGTTGAGGAAATGGCCAAGGGTGTCAGCACCATTGCGGAATCGGCAAGCTCCATCGTAGATTCAGCAGGACAGACTGAGCATGACGTAGCCAAAGGCAGCCAAATGATCGGAAGCGTACGCACACAGATGGACCGTATTTTGGAAGCTGTGACCCAAACCGCCAGCCTGATGGATGAGCTGTCACAGCTCTCTGACGATGCGAAGCAGATGAATAGCGCAATTGCTGCCATTGCCAAGCAGACCAACCTGTTGTCGCTGAACGCGTCAATTGAAGCCTCCAGAGCAGGCGAAGCCGGGCGTGGATTCGCCGTGGTAGCCGTGGAGGTTCGCAAGCTGTCGGAGCAATCCAAGGAAAGCGCGGATTCCATCAGCCAGATCATTACACAGATGCTGGATCTGATCCAGCGCTCCACAGCTACGATGAACGGTAATGTTCGTAACCAGGTGGGCGAGGGACTGCGTATTAGCCAAGATGCAGAAGGTGCTTTCACGAATATTGAGCGCTCCACATCTCATATTGTGGAACAGATTCAAAGCGTATCCGCAGCCGCTGAACAAATTTCGGCCAGCACAGAGGAAGTTTCGGCTACTGTTACCCATCTGGCAAGCCTGTCCCGCAATTCGGCGGATAGCTCACAGACGACTTCCGCAGCCGTTCAGGAGCAAATGGCGGCGATGGAAGAAATCGCTTCTTCCTCTCAGGAGCTGTCCAATATGGCGCAGGATTTGCAAGAGCTGGTGAAGCGATTCAAGATTTAGTTCCTGTAATACATCTGCACCTGTTCAACCTAAAAAAGCCTTCGCCCGTATACAAAAATACGGGCGAAGGCTTTTGTGATGTTAGGGCATTAGACGATATCTCAATACTTGGATCAAATACTCATCTGTCCGGTCAACTGGCGGCGTCTTTCCCCTTCCGGGTCATGCTGCACCGAGATACCTTGATGAAAAATGGTCGTAGCCCGCGATTCCCTGTCATATACCGGCCATTCCCCTTCCGGCAGCACAGGCTTTCCGTCACGTGCAAAAGCAACCCATGCCTGCTGCATATCGTAAGCCAGCGTCCTCATAGGCGGATGAACGTCCAATCCAAGCTTGCCTAGCAGCTCCAGATTATCAAAAACAAACGCAATTTCCGCGCCGTGAACCGCTTGTCCGAATACAGGATGCCCCGGCAGTGTCCAGTCAAAACGGTACATCCACACCGGGGCATGAACCGCTTGGGCAACCGCTAGAGCCAGCGCAGGCCGCCAGAAGAACAGATCGGTCAGCATCTGCGCTTGACCCTCAATCGTAACAGGGAAAGGTTCCGTCAAATCGCCAACATCTGACATGCCCGTCATCATTTCCAATGCCTGACTCGCCGTCGACTTGTTCATCAGATGGGATTCCTTGCGAATAAAGTAAGCACCCTCCTGCAAATTTGTCCCGATCATAACGGATACCCGCTTCGCTGATCCTTTTGCTATCGCAGAAAGGGGTACGTCAGGCAAGGTCACACCATCCACAACGGGTTGATAGAGCATTGCCAGTCCCGGACCCATCATTTCATGCGTCTTGGCCATGGCAAACATGAGCGCCTCCGTCGGTAGCGTAAACAATCGTTCCGGATGCAGGGTGTCCACCCCCAACTGCTGGAGATATGCAGTCGTGACTTGCTCCGCCTGTGAAGTCGGCAGCACCTGCGATGCTCCGCTCTGTAAAATAGCACGTCGGAACAGGCCCTCAGCGGCTGGCATGGCCAACAACGCGGCAATGCTCATGGCGCCCGCCGATTCACCGAACACCGTCACCTCGTCCGGGTTACCGCCAAATGCGGCAATATGGTCCCTGACCCATTCCAGCGCAGCAATCTGATCCAGCAGCCCCGCATTAGAGGTCAGTCCGTCTCCCCGTGGAGTCAGGTGCAAAAAGCCCAACGGCCCGAGCCGATAATTGAGCGTAACGACGACAACATCGCCATTCTCCGCCATCCGTGCCCCGTCATATAATGGAATAATTCCCGATCCTGTTACAAAAGCTCCGCCGTGAATCCACACCATCACCGGACGTCCCTTCGCAGGTGCCTCCGAAGCAGGCGTCCAGACGTTCAGGTACAAGCAGTCCTCCGAATGCTCAGGCGGTTCCACCAGATTCCCGGTCATACTCTCAGCAGATGGCATAGGCTGCGGACAGATCGGCCCAAAGCGCGTCGCATCTCGTACCTCTTCCCAAGGCTTCAAAGGCTGAGGCGCGTGAAAACGCAGTTCTCCCACAGGAGGCTGTGCATATGGGATGCCTTTCCATACACGATATCCATTCACCGTTTCCCCACGAAGCTGACCCAGGCGGGTATGTACTGTAATACTCTCCATAATGAAGCCTCCTTTAACTCTATTATACCCTTTGCACAGGGCCAAACCAAAATCGAACAAAGCTAATCCAAAATTAACAAAGCCAAACACAAAAAAACGCCGGGAACGCTTTTTACGCTCCGGCATTTTTATGGAAAGAAAAGAGGATAAACGATTAATCACGAACCTCTTCCTTCGGAATCAGCTTGTATATTTCTTCGCTTTCCATCGAATCAATCAGTCGGTCCAGCCACTTGTAATAGGCAACAGCCTGCTTCATTTTCAAACGATCCTGCTGGAGAACAGCCTTAAATTCCTCATATTCCCCATCCCGCTCCAGCAATCTGTCCAGCTCCTCAATGGCCTTGCGCAGCACCAGCAAATTCGTTTCAACCGCTTTTCTCCATTTAATTGCAAAGAAGTCTGTGAACGTTTGATGCCAGTCATATTCGACCTCATACAAATCCTTGCGTGAGCCTTTGCTCCACACCTTGTTGACCATTTTCAAATCCAGCAGTGTTCGGACACCGGTACTCATGCTCGTTTTGCTCATTTCCATTTCACGGCCCATTTCGTCCAGCGTCATCGGTTTATCCGCAAAAAAAAGCAAACCGTACAAATGCCCCGCAGACAGGGTGATCCCATACAAGTCCATATTTTTACCTATAGCTTCTATGACACGTTTGCGAATTTTTTGCAGCGAAGCCTGCTGCTCATCACCTAACTGGTACAAGCTCATGCTTGCAACCTCCTAATTTTAGAGCATTTTGCCTAAGATCGTATGAACGACTTTTACCCGTAATCGATTGGCTTTGACGCAACACATGAAATGTTTCAATTAAAAATGAAATGTTTCAAAAACAAAGCTTCTGTCTATATTACAACAGCATGGGTCGTTCAAAATCACAATTCGCAAAATTGCTAATGATAGTAAACTTTTAAAATTATGGATATACATAAATCTTTTGCTTATGGTTATATTTCATTGTCTATTTTAAAAAAAGAGCTATCGGTTGTAAAGTTCCGGATGTTTGAGCATTCTAAAGAACGAAGGAGCATATGGCAGGAAACTTTGTACAGTTTTTTCTGTACGTACTTTATGAACAGTTTTTTTGTTTGAAAAGTAAGCAATGCTTCTGTTACAATTAATTTTGTCATTAACCGTTCAGGATGTTCAAAATATTGATTTTTATACTCGATCCTTAATGCAACACGGGGTTAATACCAAGCAAAGTATAGAAAGAAGAGGTGTATGTATGACGATTTTGGAAGTCAAAAATGTCAGCAAACTCTTTGGTCCTCACGCAGAGCAAGGTGTTCCGCTCCTGGAGCAAGGCTGGGGCAAGGAAAGGCTGGCCAAAGAAAAACAAATTACCGTTGGTGTCAACAAGGCCAACATGGAAATTAAGCAAGGTGAAATTTTCGTTATTATGGGTCTTTCGGGCAGTGGCAAGTCCACTTTAGTGCGAATGCTAAATCGCTTGATTGAGCCTACCTCCGGTGAAATTCTGGTCCACGGCAAGGATCTCCGTAAGATGAACAAAGAACAACTCCGCGAAGTTCGCCGTAAAACCATTAGTATGGTTTTTCAAAAATTCGCCCTGTTCCCACATCGGACTGTATTGGAAAATGTAGAATACGGCCTTGAAATACAAAAGGTAGAAAAAACGAAACGCCAGGAAAAAGCACAGCAAGCGCTGGAACTGGTTGGTCTTAAAAACTGGGGCGATAAAATGCCCGATGAACTGAGTGGCGGTATGCAGCAACGTGTCGGTCTGGCACGGGCGTTGGCTAATGACCCTGAAGTGCTTCTGATGGATGAAGCATTCAGCGCACTGGACCCCCTCATTCGCCGTGACATGCAGGATGAGCTGCTGGAGCTTCAAGATAAAATGAAGAAAACGATTGTGTTTATCACCCATGACCTGGATGAAGCGCTACGGATCGGTGACCGGATTGCATTGATGCGGGACGGATCGGTCGTGCAGATCGGTACACCGGAAGAAATTATGATCCAACCGGCTAACTCTTATGTAGCCCGCTTCGTCGAGGATGTGGATCTGTCCAAAGTATTGACGGCTGCTCATGTTATGCTTCGTCCAGAAACGATCACAATGGATCGCGGTCCACGTGTTGCTCTGGAATTGATGCGCGAACGCGGGATTTCCAATCTGTTCGTCATTGACCGTACCAAGAAGCTGTTGGGCGTTATCAATGCTGAAGATGCTGTCCATGCACTGCGCAATAATTTGAAGATTGAAGATATTCTCATGACGGACGGACCGAAAGTTGCTGCGGAAACGGTCATTAATGATTTGTTCGAAATTACAAGCTCGTCCAAGGTCCCTCTGGCTGTGGTCGATGACAAACAGAAGCTGTTGGGTGTTATCGTCCGTGGAGCTTTGCTGGGCGCACTTGGCGGAGATGTAACCACCACGAAGGAGGTGAATGCCCTTGATTCCGAAACTGCCAATCGCTGAGTGGATTCAAAGCATTGTAGACTGGATGGGTATTCATCTGGCTGGATTGTTTAATGTTATCTCTTCTGTTATTGAAGCTGTTGTAGGCTTTTTCTCCGGCCTGTTCATGCTTCCGCACCCTCTGGTGTTCATCGTGATCATCGGGATTATCGCGTTTATGATCGGTCGGGTTCAGCTTACGCTGTTTACCGTCATCGGCTTCCTGCTAATTGACAATCTCGGCTATTGGAACGAAACGATGAATACGCTCGGACTGGTCATCACATCCGCACTCGTATCCATTGTCATCGGGATTCCGATCGGGATCTGGTGTGCATACAGCAAAACGGCGTCACGCATTATTACGCCTTTGCTTGATTTTATGCAGACGATGCCCGCGTTCGTCTACTTGCTCCCTGCGGTTACCTTTTTCAGCCTTGGTGTTGTACCAGGCGTTATCGCATCTGTTATTTTCGCAATCCCGCCAACCATTCGAATGACGAATTTGGGGATTATGCAAGTGTCGGGTGAATTGGTCGAAGCCTCTGACGCATTCGGTTCAACCTCGGCGCAAAAGCTGTTCAAAGTACAGCTTCCACTGGCTATGCCAACCTTGATGGCTGGTATTAATCAGACGATTATGCTCTCACTGTCTATGGTCGTTATTGCTTCCATGATCGGTGCGGAAGGTATCGGTGCCGTTGTATACCGTGCCGTGACACAGCTGCAAATTGGTAAAGGTTTTGAAGCCGGATTGGCTGTCGTTGTTCTGGCTATCGTGCTTGACCGTTTCACGCAGAACCTGTTCAAACCAGCGAAAAGAGGTAAAAGTCGCATATCTACCAAACAAAAGGTATGGATTACCTCTGCGGTTACGGCTGTCATTCTGATCGCTGGCGCATCGCAATATTTTGTTGGATCGAATCCTTCTGCATCTGGCAAAGGAAACGCTGCTGCCAACCCGGTTGGCGAAGAAGTCGGTTACAAGATTATTGGAATTGATGCCGGGGCAGGGATTATGAAATCAACTGCCAAGGCGTTAAAAGACTACAATTTGTCCGACTGGAAGCTGGTAGAAGGTTCCGGTGCAGCCATGACTGCAACACTGGACAAAGCCATAAAAGCGAAAAAACCGATCATTATTACAGGTTGGACGCCGCACTGGATGTTCAACAAATATGATCTCAAATATTTGGAAGACCCTAAAAAATCTTATGGCGAGGCCGAGGGTATTCATACGATTGCCCGTAAAGGGCTGCAACAGGACGCCCCTATCGCTTACGAGTTTCTGAAACGGTTCAAATGGACACCGGAAGATATGGGTGAAATGATGGTTGCTATTCAAGGCGGAACCAGTCCTGAGCAAGCTGCCAAGGATTGGGCTGAGAAGCATGCCGATAAGGTGCAGGAATGGACCCAAGGACTGCAACCTGTCAATGGTGACACCTTCAAGCTCAGTTATGTGGCTTGGGATTCTGAAATTGCCAGCACGAATTTGCTGAAATATATTTTGGAAAACAAATTGGGCTACAAAGTAACCGCGTTGCAAGTTGAAGCAGGTCCAATGTGGACGGGTGTCGCCAGTGGTGATGTGGATGCTTCTCCGGCTGCATGGCTGCCACTGACACATGCGGATTACTGGGCTAAATACAAGGATAAGCTTGATGATCTGGGCGCTAATATGACGGGTGTCAAAACGGGCTTGGTCGTGCCAGCTTATATGAATGTCAAATCTATTACTGATTTGCAAGGCAATGGAGCCGCTCCGGCTTCTGCCGCTGCTGGGGACTTTGGCAAGGAGGTCGGATACCGTATTGTTGGTACCGACCCCGGTGCCGGTCTCATGAAGCTGACTGCCAAAGCTATGAAGGAATACAACTTGTCTGACTGGAAGCTGCTTGAAAGCTCCGGGGCTGCTATGACAGCTACACTGGATAAGGCGATCAAAGCCAAGCAGCCCATCGTTGTAACAGGCTGGACCCCTCACTGGATGTTTAACAAGTATGATTTAAAATACTTGAAGGACCCTAAGAAGGCTTATGGTGATAAGGAAGAAATCCATACAATTGCCCGCAAAGGCTTGAAACAGGATGCACCTGTTGCTTATGAATTTCTGAGCCGCTTCAAGTGGACTGCCGAGGATATGGGTGAAGTGATGATCGCCATTCAGGACGGTAACTCCCCACAGCAGGCCGCCAAAAACTGGGCCGATAAGCATCCAGATAAGGTGCAGGAATGGATTAAGGGCTTGCAGCCTGTCCATGGCGATCCTTTGAAGCTGAGCTACGCTGCCTGGGATTCTGAAATTGCCAGCACGAATGTATTGAAATATGTATTGGAGCAAAATTTGGGTTACAAAGTGACTGCCCTTCAGGTAGAGATTGGCCCTATGTGGACAGGCGTTGCAGGCGGGAGTGTGGATGCTACCGCTGCTGCCTGGCTTCCACTGACGCATGCGGATTACTGGGCAAAATACAAGGATCAGGTGGACGACATTGGAACCAGCATGACCGGCGTTATGTCCGGACTCGTAGTTCCATCCTACGTACCCATTGATTCTATTGAAGACTTAAAAACGCAATAATAATTCATTCAACGAATACGATATACACTTAAAACCAAAAGGCAGATCAGGAGTAAAACCTGATCTGCCTTTTTAATATGCGTATTTAGTTACTCTTAGCCTTTTAGCCTTTAAGTGTAACTCCCTCTTGCGTTGATATATCGGCATGCTGGTCTGCCGTCTGACGCTGTCTAAAGAATAGCGGATAGATCGCGAAGGACACCAGCAGACTTACACAGCCAATAACGCCCAGCGCAATCGTATCCTTGAAGACATACGTGATATCCAGCCCTTTGAGGGTGATGTTCCGTACAGCATCCAGGTAATACGTTAGTGGCAATATTTCGGCAAGTCCCCGCAAGAAGCCGGGCATCGCTTCCAGCGGCCACGTATAGCCTGACAGCATAAAGGAAGGAACGGCAATCAACATGAGGGTTTGGGTCGCATCCACTCTTGTCTTGGAAAAGAGACTGAACAGGAACCCTAAACCGCACAAGGCAAAGTTAAAGGCCAGCGACACCATAATCAGCGGCAGCACCTGCCCCCTGAACGGGATATCAAAGCATAGGGCGCTAATACTGAATACAGTCAGCACATTGAAGGCTCCCGCCACATAATACGGTGTCAGCTTGGCAATCGCGAGTCGCCAGGGGGTATTTTTCCATGCGGCAAATCTCCCCCAAGTCCCTGCTTCCTTATCCCGCGTACAGGACAAAGCAATACCGAGCAGCAAACACTGCTGGAGAGCGGCAGAAATGACCCCCAGCGGCATGAACAGCTTGTAATCATATACCGGGTTGAACAGCACTCTGGACCGGAACGGGATGGTACTCAGCGTTGATGCCGCCTGATCGGCGTTCATTCCCTTTTGCTTCATGGAATTGACCGAAACCCCGGCGCTCACGCTACTGATGACCTGATTTGCGATCCGGCTGGCGCTGTTGGAATACATCATGTTACTGCCGTCAATCAGGGTCAGCACAGGCGGGTTCTCCCCATGCTTAAGCCGGGTGGTGAAATTGTCGGGAATGACGATGCCTACCTTCGCTTCCCCGGTTTCCACCTGACGGACAACATCCTCCTGATTGGTGGCCTGCCGTGTAACGGCAAACGAATCTGTCGCATCGAACGCCTGAATGATCTGGCGACTGAGCTGAGAATTATCTCCATCATATACCGTGACAGGCATCTCGGTAATCCGCTGATGAGAATACAGGAAGCCGAACAAGATGGTATACACAATCGGTGTAATCAGCAGAATAGCCATAAAGCGTCGATCCCGGAAGATGCTCAGCCATTCCTCACGAAATACATCGCGGATACGAATTCTTTCCTGTTGATCCTGCATATTACTGCGCCCCTTTGCCTGTAAACAGAACCGTGGAGCCTGTCGGAACCGAAGCAGCAAGATCCGGCAAAGCTATTTTAACGCCAAAGGAACGGACATCCTTATCACCGGAGCTTTGACTCGGTTTTTGAATAGCGAAGTCGGCAGCCGATTCCAGCAAGATGACTTTACCTTTCAGCTCCTTGCCGCCCGACAGCAGTTTAACTTGTACAGTATCCCCTGCCTGAAGACCATTCAAAGACGTTTCCGGCACATAGAATTTAGCCCAACGCTGAGTCGAAGTTTCAATCGTATAGACCGGGAAGCCTGCGCTGGCCATTTCACCCAAGCTGAGCGATTTGGATTTCACAATGCCGTCCTCGGATGCACGCAACGTGGTGTAGCTCAAGTAGGTCTGAGCTTCCTGAAGGGCAGCTTCTGCCTGGGCTACCTGTGCGTTGGCACCTGCAACCGCCGACTGTGCCTGCTCTACCGTGGATTGCGCCGCCTTCACAGCAGATTGCGCCTGTTCTACCGAAGCCTGCGCGGCTTTGACATCCTCCTGCTGCAAAGTAACCTTGCCTGCTCCTGCCTGTGCTTCCTTCACCGCAGCCAATGCCTGACGGTATTGTGCTTCAGCCGCCGTAATTTCTTCCTTGCGGCTTCCCTCGCGTACCATATTCAGTTGCTGGAATGCTGAATTGTACTTGGCTTCCGCCTGTTGATGGTCCAGCGTCGCTTGATCCAGTGAGGCTTGGGTTGCTGCCCCGGCTTCTTGAAGCTTTTTGGCACGCTCCAGATTTTTAGTGGTCAAATCCAGCGTTTCCTTGGCAGCCTTCACACTCACTTGTGCTTGCTCCAGCTCTTGCGGTCTTGCGCCGCTCTTGAGGGCATCCAGCTTCGCTTTGGCCGCAGCCGCAGCCGCTTGTGCCTGTTCGATCTGACTGGAGGAAGCCTGTGCAGTCACGCCCACTGCTGTGGTGCCCTGGCTCTTTTTGGCCTGAGCTGCACTCACGGTAGCCTGTGCCTGCCCCACTCCCGCTTGAGCCTGCAATACGCCAGCCTTCGCTTTGGACACATTACTCTGGGCTGCCAGCAATGCCGCCTGTGCCTGTTTCACCTTGTCTTCCAGCTCACGGCTTTCCAGATGGGCTAACACCTGCCCTTTTTTCACCTTGTCGCCCTCATTGACGAGCATCTGATCAATACGTCCCGCCATCTTAAAGCTGGCATTGAGCGTATCCGATTCTACATAAGCTGTTGGAATGGAAGAGGACTGATCCGCAGACAAGCTACTCCCCCCCCTTTGAAAAGCGGTCAAAGCATAAATCCCTATAGCGATTAAAACAATAAGTACGGCGTAAATCGTATATTTTTTAGCTTTCATGTTCTCATCACTCCATCTGTCTATTTATGATGCATACCCAGCGCATTACAAACAAAAATTTCAATACTCTCCCGAACTACCTGCAAGTTCATCGTTTCGCCCCAAACCATGGATCGCATCGGTGCAAAAATGTAAATACCAAATAAGCAATTTGCCGTCGTTTTCGCATCCAGCTTACTCGAAATTTTCCCGTAAAACTTACCAGAGTCGATCTCCGCTTCCATAAAATCAAAATAGTCAGCCAATACCTGCCTGATATTAAAATGCTGCTCCTGCGAAACCCATCCCTTGCTAACTAGCAAACGACAAAAATCCGGCTCTCTTCCAATAAACTCAACGTGTACTTGAATCAGCTTGTGAATCCTCGTTTCTACCTGATCCTTCGGAACCTGAGACATGGTTTCACGGATATCCTGAACAAAGCGCTCCATCCCCATCTTCAAAATATAAATGTACAGATCTTGTTTATTTTTGAAGTTGTAATAAAGGGTCCCTTTAGCAATGCCGCATACCTTGGCGATTTCCTCCATATTGGTTTCATTGAAGCCACGTTCGGAAAAAGCCTTAAGCGCACCGTTAAAAATAATTTCCTTCGTCTGGTTTTTCATGCTTCCTCCTTTTTGAACTGACCGTCCAGTACAAAAATATGTATTCATTATAAGCCCATTTTTAGTTATCCAGCAATAGGAAATGTACAAAATAAACAATTTTAGACAGTTCGTCTAAACGGACGTTCTAAAAACGGGAGAATTCAGACATACAAAAAACAGACCGAACAAGTGAGGGGGTCACTTATTCGGTCCGTTATTTTATAAAAGCGGCTGGTAAAGGGGTCGCGTATTAAGTTTACCAGCCGCTTTTAAGGGAAGGCCGATTATTTTTTTACCGTTTGATTGTATTGCGCAATTTTGCCTGTAATCTCTTGTGCGGCTTGATCCAACGCCTGTTTTGGCTGTTGCTGTCCGCTCAAGACGGCCTCGATTGCACCCTCTACGATTTGACGCGCTTCCGGGAATACGCCCATCACTGCGCCTTGTGTAGCCGTGGATTGCGCCGATGCGTGCAATTGGTCAACAGCAGTTTGGAATTGCGGGTATTTCACCATATTGTCCTTAAGTACCTGCTCGTTATAAGCTGCTTTGGTGATCGGGAAGTACCCCGTATTCACGCTCCATTGTGCCTGTACAGCCGGGGAAGCAACGAATTTAATGAACTCCCACGCTGCCTTTTGCTGGGCTTCAGGCTTGTTGTTCATGATGTACAAGCTCGCGCCGCCTACAACCACACCGCCTTCTTTCGCTTCGTTCGCTCTTGGCAGAAAGCCAGTGCCTACCTCGAATTTATCGCCAACCTGCTCCACAATATTACGCAGCGAAGCGGTGGAATCCAGTGTCATGGCAATTTGTCCTGCGGAAAAAGCTTTGGCAGTATCATCGGAGTTACGTCCCAGATTGGATACAACCTTTTCGTCGATCATTTTCTTCCACCAAGTCAGGGTTTTCACACCTGCATCCGAATTCAGCAGCGATTCCGTTGCTGCCTGATTGCGTCCGTTGCCATTATTCACATAATCCGCATTCTGATTAGCAAACAACTGCTCCATAAACCAGCCATAGATAGCGATGGAGGCACCGGATTTCCCGTCCTTGCTCAAGGCTTTGGCAGCCTTTTCGAATTCATCATATGTTTTTGGAGGATTAGCCGGATCAAGTCCCGCCGCTTTAAAAGCATCCTTGTTATAGTACAAGATTGGATTCGATGTATTAAATGGCATTGCATTCAGCTTACCGTCAATGGTGTAATACCGCGTAATATTGGGCTCAAGCTGCGAAAGATCGAACTTGTCTGCATCAATAAATTGTTGTACAGGAGTAATCATCTTGGAGTCAATCATGAATTTACTGCCGATTTCATACACCTGAATGATGTCCGGGCCGCTATCGGAACCCAGCGACGCTTTTAGCTTGTTCAAGCTGTCATCATATTTACCTTGGTATACCGGCTCTACCTGAATGTCCTTGTGGCTGGCGTTAAAGTCTGCGGCGATTTGCTTGATTGCTTTCTCACCGTTACCGGACATGGAATGCCACCAAGTCAGCTTCACCGGAGAACCTGCTGCTGCTCCCGCATCACTACCGTTGCTTGGCTTCTCAGCCGCCGTGTTATTGCTACAACCTGCTGCAACAACGATTGCAGTGAGGATAAGCAAGGTCAAAGCACTTTTCAGACGAAAAAATCTCATAATCTCTCTTCTCTCCCTTTGATTAAATGATTCTCGCATACAGATTTTCTTGCAATATTCTTTGGTGATAAAGCACTGTATATAGGCTGCTTGCGCAGGTGTTACTGTACTTGTGGGCTTGTTTAGCCTTTAAGCGCACCCGCTGCCATCCCGCGTACCAACTGCTTCAGACCAAAGATCAGCAGAAGCAGAGACGGTAAAATGACAAGGGCCGTACCCGCGAACACAAGATTCCATGAGGTGGATTCCTGAAATTCGAGCATGGAAATTCCGATCTGTACCGTACGCATATTCTCGCTGTTCGTGATCAACAACGGCCACAGGTACGAATTGTACATATTCAGGAACGAATACACAGCCAATGTTCCGAGCGCCGGGCGCGATAGCGGAAGCACATGGAACAGGAAGTAACGAACATGTCCGCACCCGTCCATACGAGCCGCCTCGAACAATTCCTTGGGAAGCTGGAGAAAAAATTGCCGCAGCAGGAACGTTCCGAATGCCGTCGCCAGAAACGGAACTGTCAGCCCTTGATAGGTATCCAGCCAATTCCAGCTACGTACGGTCAGATAGTTCGGAATAATGGTCACTTCCCACGGAATCATCATGGTAGCGACAAACATGCTGAATATGAAGTTCTTCCCCTTGAATTCCATTTTGGCAAAGGCATATGCCGCCAAGCTGGCTGTAATCAACTGACCGATCATCGTCAGCCCCGAAATGAGAAAGGTGTTACCGATGAATGCAGCAATCGGAACGATTTCAAACACCTCGGTAAAATTGGCCATATGAAAGGAATGCGGGAAAAAGCTCGGTGGATAGGCGCTTGCTTCCTCCGGCGACATAACAGCCATAAAAAATGTATAAATGACCGGATATAAAATCAAAGCAGCCGCAATCGTAAGCAGCACATACACGAGTGTTGAACTAAGATGTCGTTTCATTGGTAATGCACCTTCCTTTCCACCCATTTGAACTGGATCATCGTAAGCAACAG
Source organism: Paenibacillus sp. RC21 (assembly GCF_044907935.1). Taxonomy (NCBI): domain Bacteria; kingdom Bacillati; phylum Bacillota; class Bacilli; order Caryophanales; family Paenibacillaceae; genus Paenibacillus; species Paenibacillus sp. RC21. The sequence continues at coordinate 479,328 of NZ_JBIYCS010000003.1, read as the reverse complement.
GATGACGACAAACAGTACAATTGCCTGTGCGCTGCCCGTTCCGAATCGGAAATTAACGAAGGCTTCCTGATAAATGGAATACACGAACACATTCGTGCTGTTCACCGGACCGCCCTTGGTCAAAATGTTAATTTGGGCAAAGGACTGGAAAGCTCCAATGATGGATACTACGGTTACAAAGAAAATCGTTGGCGACAGCAGCGGCATGGAAATACGCCAAAACGTCACCAGCGGGCCTGCCCCGTCCATTTTGGCACTCTCATACATGTCATCTGGAATCCCTTGAAGTCCGCTTGATAAAATAATGTAATTAAAGCCGAGATTCATCCAGATGGTCATGATCGCTACGGAAAACAACGCCCAATCCGGGCTGGTCAGCCACGGAACCGGATTGATATGTAGCAGGGAAAGCACGTAGTTAAACATCCCCAGAGTCGGATGAAAAAGAAATTTCCAAATGACCGCAGATGAGCCGACCGACAGCACCATCGGCAGCGAAAAAGCGAACTGGAAAATACGCATCCCCCGCAGCTTGCTATGTGTAAGTGCAGCCAGCACCAGCGCCAGTAAAATGCCTACAGGCACCGTCAGCAGCGCAAACAGGAGCGTAACCTTGATTCCTTGCAGGAATTGACCCGAGCTGAAAAGTGTAGCAAAGTTGTCTAACCCAACATAAGCTGCAACATTTCCTGCGGGATCTGTGGAGTGTAAGCTGAGATAAACCGACTTGATCATCGGGTAAAACATAAATACAGCAAACAAAATGAGCGATGGAGCCAAAAACGTATACGCCAGCGCGTTTTCGCGCAGTCTCTGAATTTTTAGCGAACCCGTGCGTACGCGGGCCTTAGACGAAGTCTGTTGCTGGCTCCTCGTCCCGAGTCCCATAGATTTGTTAAGCTCACCCAAAACGGAGCGCCCCTTTCTTTTCAAACCAACCTCAGTAAGTGTATCGTTTCGATGTAAAGGGAACATCAAGTGGGTTGGAGCATAATGTTAATGTTTCATGCCTTTGTAAAACCTGTCTCATCTGGGTAGCTGCACAATGGCACAGACTCCTGCATACGATACATCATTATATGAGTATGGAGGTGAGAGGCGAATGCCGTACAACACTGTCAATCCGCAAACCTTATATCAGGCCAGACCGGAATTTCAGACAGAACTCAAAAGGGTCCGCGATCATCTGCATCACCAGTTGGGTCCTTACGTCAATCACACCGTCCGGGTTCAAACAATGGATCATCATGTGTATGAAGGAAGGATTGTCCACATCGACGCGGATCACTTGTATCTGAGAGTTCCTCAGCCGCACCACACGCCCCCCCCAGGCACCCCCACTCCCTATCGTTCCTATGCCTACAGAGACGTCATTCTGCCGCTGGTGCTGTACAATCTGCTGGTGGTGACACTGCTGAGCTAACGCTCGATCCATTCAGTCACAAAACAAAAAACCTCCAATTTCGTGAACAGCCGACCATCGGCATATTACGAAGCTGGAGGTTTTTACGTATTTATTTTACATTTTGGACAGGAATTTAACTGAATTAGAAGCAGATAAATTTTGGGAACGAGGAATGGTATGTGCTCCTTCTTGGCAAGCTAATGTGAGAAAACGTCAGAACGGAGAAGAAGCCTAATGAAATATAACCGATTACTGTCTGCAAGTATCGTTGTTTCGTTGTTCTGTGCCAGCTTTTGCGCCACACCCTATACCGAGGCCGCCTCGTATGCCTCCCCTGCACCAACAAAGGGTAGAGCCTATTATGAAGAACGTGGCGACATTGTATGGGAAGTTCCTACCCAGCGCAAGGTAATTGCCCTCACATTCGACGACGGACCGGATGAAAGCAAAACGCCCGCCATTCTGGATTTACTCAAGCAATATGACGCCAAAGCGACCTTCTTTGTCGTCGGCAGCCGTGTAGAAAAACTCCCTGACATTGTTAAACGGGAACGAAAAGAAGGCCATGAGGTTGGCAACCATACTTTCCATCATCCATCCTTCCATAATATTTCCCGTAACAAAGCTCTGTCTGAAATGGATCAGGGCCAAGCCAGCATCGTTCAAGCAACAGGGGTTGAAACCCATCTTTTCCGTCCACCGGGTGGTTCCTATACCGACTCGCTCGTCAAACTATCTAAAGAAAAAGGGCTTAAATTAATTTTATGGTCCTGGCATCAGGACACCCTGGATTGGCGGAAGCCCGGTGTACACCGGATCGCCAATAAGGTACTTCGTAATGCTCGCAATGGCGATATCGTCCTCATGCACGATTATGTATATAAAAGTACACAAACCGTTGAAGCCCTCAAAATCATTTTACCTGAGCTGAAAAAAAGAGGCTTTACCTTCGTCACCGTATCCGAACTGCTTGCCAATCGTGAGACTCCTGAAGGACTTATTGAGGTGAATAAGTAAAGAGTTGGAAAGTTCCGATCCAATCCTTTCCTTTGAAATCATTGGCTACATAAAACGTTCTTCATACGGAAAATATATTTATGAATTACCAACTATCTCAAGGAGGCAATAACATGAAAAAAGCAATATTGACTGTAGCGTCCCTGGCTGTACTTCTGTCAGCAGGATCAATGGTATCTGCAGCACCCGCAACGGAAAAGCATGAACACAAAATGCACCAACATAAGGTTAAGGCTCATGCAAAACATGAACACAAGCTGCACGCCAAGAGCAAACATGAGAAAGTCCACAAGCTACATGCGCGTGAAGCTGCACCTGCCAAAATGATTGGAGAAAAAAGCATTCATGCGAAAAGTATAAAAGCAAAGGCTACTAAATTGCCAAAAACCGGATTCGGTGGCGCGAGCGAGCAAATGAATTAGGGAGGGGTAAAAGGAGAGGGTTAGCTTGTTAACCCTCTCTCTTTCTTCATATGAACAATAAGTGGATTATTCGTGTCATTGTGCTATTGATTTTGCTGGGTAGTACGAGCTGTTCATCTTCGGCTGAACCTCAAGGTAGCTCCCATGCTAACTCCAGCCACACCCCGGCTAAGCCTGAAATTCAACAAACTAAAACGACGAAGCCCTTACAGGTTAAAAGTAAACCTTTCCAAGGGAGCATTCCACGTAAAATCGATATTCCTGCGGTTCGTATTCATTCGATTATAGAACCGGTAACCTACTTAAAAAATGGTCAAATGGGCGTTCCAGGCAACAAGGATCGAGTAGGTTATTTATCTACTGGTATATTGCCAGGAGCGGCAGGTAATGCAATTATGGATGGTCATGTTGATACATACACAGGCCCGGCAGTTTTTTATCCTCTTAAAAAACTGAAAAGGGGGGATTTTGTGTATGTGACTGGCGATGACGGTTGTAAGCTACAGTTTGTTGTGGAGTCGGTAAAATTTTACTTAACCTCTGAAGCACCGATTCAAACGATTTTTGGCCCTACAGAAGAACACCGTTTAAACTTGATTACCTGTGCCGGACGCTACAGTCGAAGCAAGAAGGAGCATGAAGGAAGGCTGGTCGTCTTTACCAAATTAACACACATGAATTCAGCCTGTGAGAAAATTACGGTTCAAAACAAGGACAATTCCAAAAACAACCCAATTATTTTCAAGGAGAATGAATAATTGTGCTTAGGATCAGAAAATTACAATTGCTGTGCATGATCTTAATAATAATTCCGGCTTACAGCTTCTCTTTATTTCATGCACAAGCCGAGCCAGCTAAACAGGATAACGTTACCCCTTTTCTTCAAGAACTGTTTGATGACCGTACCCGGTTGTTAATGGATCAGGACAAAACGCATATCGAAGACCATTACTTATTTAAAGATAAACGAAGCAGCCAATATGCGTACCTTCATGAACTAAACAGGGCCGAATATATTCATGAATGGGCCAAGTTTCGAAAAATAAAATTTGTGAATGCGAAAAGTTCCATTCGGATAGCCCGGGCCATAGTGTTGGGCGATACGGCAAAAGTGTCACTTGTTCAGTCCTTGAAATTGAGCTATGAGTATATCGACAGCTATCCCGGTCGGCATGATTTTGGAATTGGAACACGTCATGGCATTACACTGAGAAAAAGAGATAATCGTTGGTACGTGGAACGTGAATGGTATTCAGATCCTCTGGAAGAGAATTCAAAAAAAATTCAAAAATCCGACTTATTTTTTACTCCCCATAAAGATCCGGCAACACCAGAAAGGGTTATTCATAAATACAACAGGGCCCGCGCCGTTGACTATGCGAACAAGTATGCAGGAACGACATGGGGAGCAGGTAATGGTCAGCGATATAATCAAAAATACCTGGATTATAACTCCAAAGGAGGCGATTGTACCAACTTCTCCTCCCAAGTTATCGGGGACAAGGAGGAAGGTGGAGGGCTTCCTATGAAATCAGGGTGGCATTACTTGTATCGCAACGGTGGAAGCCAATCCTGGGTTCAAACGGACGCATTTAAAAATTTTCTGCTACGCTCCGGCTATGGAAGGATTATAGAACAAGGAAGCTTCTCCGATATTGTCCAATCGGTCAATGAACGACAGCAGCATGTTAACAAGCCCCAGTTGCTTCCAGGTGATTTAATTGCTTACGTATTACAAGGAGACGTAGACCACTTCTCGGTTGTAGTCGGATTTGATCAGAGTGGCTATCCCTTAGTCAACTCCCATACCGCAGACCGTTTCAGAGTCCCCTTTGACTTAGGGTGGGATAAAAATACCAAATATTTGTTGATTCATATACAAGATTAAGCATCATGACCCTTAAGACTTGTTCATATCCCGGAGGTTGCTGTCATAGGAATAAAATGGACAGCTTCTAATGGGGTGGAAAATGATTTGAAATTACCTCTTATATTAAAACAAACCATGGTGAGAGCTAATGCGATGATTGTTGTAAAAGCCATCGGTTTGGTTGGAAAAGTATTTATGACACGACTTGTTGGAGCTGAAGGAATGGGCCTTTATCAGCTAGCCTATTCCTTCTATAGCTTAATATTGATGATTATTTCAGGGGGATTGCCGACAGCTTTGGGTATGTTTACAGCTAAACATACAGCAAGAGGCTGGCGGTTGTTCAAAGTATTTGCGATATTCCTGATTCTCACAGGATTGGCATGCAGTATCTTAACCTTTTGGCTATCAAAGCCGATCGCTAATTTGCTCGGCTATCCACAGCTCGATTTTGTAATTCGATGCCTCTCCCCTGCTATACTGGCCGTTCCCTTGCTAAGTCTGCTGCGCGGATATTTGCAAGGGCTTGAAAGGTACACTGCGATTGCCCTTTCGGAAATCATAGAGCAAACCGCCCGGATCGGTACTTTAATGTTGCTGGTGCCACTATTTATTCAATCCGGCATCGAGTTTGCTGTAGGCGGAGCGGTACTGGGAACTTTTACAGGCGCATTGTTAGCCTTTGCTGTGCTTACTGCTTTTTTTATGTATAACCGTCCCTCTGTAGCTTTATCCCCCCCATCAAGTCGAGCAGATTTACCTTTAGTGGTACAAGCTTCCTTTGCTATTGCACTTACACGCTTGCTTATCCCAACTTCCGACTTTATGGATGCGATCATCATCCCTCAACGATTACAGGTTGCCGGGGTTTCTTCCAAAGAAGCAGCGGAGATGTTCGGTATTGTCACAGGTATCGCTCTTGTCGTCGCTTATATGCCTACTTTAATTACAGGCTCGTTAACACATACGCTCACGATGAAAATAACTTCAGATTGGCAAAATAAGGAGTATAGCTTATTCTACAAAAAAAGCCATACCGCCCTTCAGGTAGCATGGGTGTGGGGATTAGCCTCTGGTTTCTTCATTTTTGAATATGCCTCAGAAATTTCCCTATTTGTTTTTGGTATGCAAAGTGCTGAGATCCCCATTAAATCATTGGCGATGTTACCGTTACTCGTCGGATTGCGGGAAATTACAACAAGCATCTTATGGGCACAAAATCGGAAGAAAACTCCCTTTATTGGCCTTGGAACAGGAGTCCTTGCCAATTTCATCATTCTTTATTCCTTAGTTTCCATTCCCGGTCTTGGATATGCCGGCATGTCCCTGGGAATCATCATGCTGGAGCTGATCGCAACGGCCTGGAATTTCAAAGCCCTACAACCCTTCCAACGAACCAACCCCCGTACAGCCATTGTGCTGTTGATGGACATTTTAGTTTTTGAAGCCATTCTTATCGTTGGTACGCTGTGTTCCAAGGCGTTATCCTCATTGGGCTGGCCGGAGACTGTTCATATGATTGTAGAGGTACTCCATTACTGCTTCTGGTGTGCTATGTATTTGAAGGTACGATTAAAGAGCGTTTTCGAAGAGTAGGGAAGGCCTCCCACAAGTTTATTAAACTCGTGAGATGCCTTTTTCTATTTGATAATATTATTAGCTTTCAGATTTCTAATCAGCTATTGGTCATCATCTTCTTGTCGAGCTGATCAAGTACCATCGGCCATGCCCGCTCGTGCTGGTCCCTCGAATTTGTATCTGGAAAACCTGCGTGCGTTAGGCGAAGCTGTGTGCCATTTCCGCTGAGTTTAAGCTCAACGGTGAGCACCGTTTCATGCCCCTTTGTGCCCCCTTCCCCAGTAACCCAGGTCAATTCGATAAGGCGATCTGGTTCAAGTCTTAGAAATCTTCCGTAATGCGGATGACGTTTTCCCTCAAAATGCGTTTCGAAAAAGAAGGCTGTATTCACTCGGGCGTCCATGATTACGGACCCTGGGGCTGCAAACCATTGCTCGAACTGCTTGGTCCACGCTTGATACAGGACAACAGGGGACGCCTCCATTTTTCGTTCCACCGTCAGATGATGCGGCCTTTGTGAAATATCTGGCAAAGAAATAGGTAGTGTCATTTCATCTTCAATCCCTTCAGTCCAACAGCATTTTGATCATGTCTACATTATTATAACCATAAAGATGTAAGATAAAAAAAGCCACTCAAATGAGTGATAGCTAATCATCATCTGGATTCTTCGCTGCTGCTTCAAGTATTTGGGCGCTTCCTCAGAAGACAGAGAAAGGTTGGAGCATCATTTTTACGTCTAATGTTTTTCTCGGATTACATTTTTTATTCTGGATTGAATCTTCTAGCAGATGGTCTGTCTGGAGGCGCTCTCTGAGATATAATGAGCCGTCTTATTTGCATGTAATCAAACCAAAGAAAAAAGGCTACTCAAAAGTTCAACGAACTCATGAGAGCCTCAAAAAAATCTGATCAGAGTTAACATCTCCTAACCCCTTGCTACAACAAGGGTTTTTGGCATTTTCACATCATGCCGTCCATGTTGTGCAATTGGTATGTCCGCCCCAACCAAATTAGGTGCTGCTCCTACAACTGTAAAAGGAAATGTATATGTTCCAGTAAAAATATACAATATTCTTTTCTCCAATCCTAAAACGGTTAACGTTACTCAACAAACCATTACTATTCATACACCACAAGAGGAAAATGTACAAATTCCGAATCCGCTTGTAGAATTTAAAACATTACAAGCTGCTGAAAAATCTGTAGGCTTTGCAACTTATGCACCTTCAATCCTTACTGATGAATACAAGCAAGATTTGATCCAAGTCATAAGCAATTCAATCGTTGAAGTTTTTTATAGCAATGGCAAAGATACCAATCGTTATAGAGTAGCGGAAGGCAGCGAGGATATTAGCGGAAATTATGAAATTTATAGTCAAGTCTCCAAAAAGGATATACATGGTACTGACATCACAATAAAGGGGAATAATAATGTAGTAAATCAAGCAGCATGGACGCAAAACAATAAAAGCTATTCCTTGTTCTTGGAATCTGGCGTATCCGTTCAAACCCTGGAAAAAATTCTGAAACAGTTGTCTGTATAAAAGTATTTATGAAGTAACTAGCCCCCCATCACTCTAAGAAGCTGATGAGAGGCTTTACTGTTTAACGATAAATAACCTTTTTATTTACATAGCTATACCTTTCAGTCCAATGTTTTGGAGGCTAGCCACTGCATCATCGTTGTTTTCTTTCCGTTAATCACCTTCGATACTTCGTTGTTATACACGTAAATCCAGGACCAATGGCCATTGTATTCATACGGTGTTTTGTCGCTCTTCTTGTACAAGCCGGAAGTATCCACTACGTTGTCAAATAACGACATATGAACATCCTTTGCTCCGGCATTCACTAAACGGTTGTAGGTCGGAATCATATAATCGTTGGGCGGTACTATGGTGTCGGTTTTGGCGGCCACAAACCAGATCGGCAGATCCTTCATTTCGCTAATTTGTTCATCGGTTATAAGGCTATCCTTCAAGGCTTCACACACAACCATAGCTGCTGCAAAATAGTCTTTATAATCACGGATCATCAGCATAGTCATGTATCCGCCGTTGGAGTCTCCGCCAATATAGATTCGATCTGTATCAATGTCTTTGTTCTTGGCCACGTAGTCCTTAATTAAGGACATCAATGCTTGCTCATACTTCGAGGTTCCATCTCCAAAGCCTGTAAAACCATCCATCCAGTAGGTTGGGGTCTGAGGCGCCAACACATAAGCCCCGCCAAAATAGGATTGAATGTCCTTAGAAGCAAAATTTGCCGCTTTATTTCCAGAGATCGGAATCGTTGGATCTGTGCCTCCTTCCCCCATACCGTGTAGCCAGATTACTAGAGGGTTTTTTACTTTGTCTTTTGCCGGCGTATAGTCCGCATAGGTTAAAGTAACCCCGTCAAAAAAAGCTTTGCCGGTTGTAAATTGATCAACAAGCTTCCGTATCTCACCTGTGGAAGTATCAATCTTCAAGCCGGAAATCGTTCCTGATTGGGTTTTAATAGCTTTTTGCTGCGTGATCGTGTATTTGTTTTCATTCCATCCGTTAAACCCGGAACCTGCATCATAATGAATAGCGGAGCTTAATGTTATGGCCGGGCCGATCTCCATTTCCAATACAACGTAGTTTCCGGTTTTCTTTACAGGGTTGCCGCTTTTGTCCGATACATAGGACTTGGTGATCTTCCGGTTGCCTTTTTCAACAAAGGGATTTACCAACCTGCTATCGCTTCTTTCTACATGCACCTTAAATGTATCCTTTGTTATCGCATCTTTGGGTACCGGCTTACCCAGGTTAACAATGATCTTCGTAATGGTTGCTCCCCAATCCTTAACCTCCGCAACCGTCCGGTATGAAGTGGGCTGTATCTTTATATCCTTGGCCCATGCACCAGAACTGAAAGCCAGGGTCGTACCGATAGCCAGAGTAAATATCATGGTTGTTTTAGCAGCCTTTTTAAACCGTTTAAACATGATGTCGTACCTCCCAGGTCCATTTGTGAAACGCTTACATTGTTTATTTTAATGATTTCTTTTATTTGCATCCCGCCTTTTATTAACCTAATTAAGGTCATTTACTGACTCCTGGCCCCAGAACACCCCTTGTTCCCTTTCCGGTATTGATGTGGTGTAACCTGATAAACCTTCTTAAATACCCTGGCAAAAGATTTCTCGTTCGGAAATCCGTGCTCCAGCGCAATTTGTATGATGGAATGGTCCGTATTCATAAGAACACGAAAAGATCCCTCCAGGCGGATGGCATTGATATATTGAAATAGGGTCATGCCTACATGCTTGACAAAAAAGCGGGACAAATACTCAGGAGATAACCCAAAAACCTGGGCTATGGAATCCAGCGATAAGCTCCCATCGTAATTCTCTTTGATATAATCGGTTATCAACGTCAGCCGTTCCAAATATTTATTGGAGTTAAAGCCACGGATAGATTCATTGTCGGTTTTAAAATGCTTTAACAAAAGATACACCAGTTTATAAGATAACGACGTTAAATGGATATGTGCTAAAGGGTCATTATTCTGGTTGAGGTAAGCTGCAAATAATGTGTTTAACAAATCACGCAGCTCCGCAAATTGCTGCAATCTCTGCTCGTTGGTTTCGAAAATGGATATACAGTCAAATGAAATGGGATTACTGCCGTTAACATTTTCTCTAATAAATCCACAAGGAATCAGAACGGTTATAGCCTCTCTTCCTTTTCCCTTAGCCACAGAAAAGGAATGAATAGCATTTGAATTGATGAGCACTATATCCCCCTCTTTGGAGCTATAATTCGCGCCATCAATATAGATATTATCGATTCTTCCTGAAAGCACATAGGATATTTCTATGCTGTCGTGCCAATGCCCAGGTATGTAAACTGGTTCATTTGAGGAATGAACTATAATTTTTAATGGAAAATGATTGTCTGCCTGGACCATTTCATATTTGTACTCCAAGTTTGTCGCCCCTCTCAGATGTGAACATAGTAATATAGAAGAAAATGGCTTCAGCAGAATGCCGAAACCACTTATATTTAACCTTTCTCTTTCTATAAATAAAAAAACCTAAGTACAACAAAATACATAAGATCCTTGGATCTTAACATTTTGTTCCTTAGGTTTTGCCTGCGTAACAGTAACAATCCTAGTACTATTCATTTAACTAAGCTAAGTATATAGTGGGTTAAAATTTATGTCAACGCTTTCATTTTGATTTTTAGTGTTTTAAGTCCACCGATATACCACTGCATTCAAACCACCTCAAAATAGAACATTCGCTCTTATTATATACAAATATACGTTCTGTATTGAACACATAAAAAACGCTGGTGCTAATTTCCAGAGTTCTCCTGTCCATCCTAACAACAACCACTGCCATTACATTGACAGTGGTTGTCATTACTATATGGACACCAAATACGGCGCTCTTCTCTTAAATTGCACAACCTCTTGAATACCTAGGCCATGCAGCAGCTCTATCGCTTCCGCAAAGCCTTGCTCAACATCCCCTACCTGATGTGCATCCGAACCAATGGATACCGCACTGCCGCCTAAATTCACATACATGTCGAGAATATACGGATGAGGGTGAATCCAGCCTTGTCGATATAGTCCTGTCGTATTCAGCTCAAGCACCTTTCCCTTCTCGATGATTAGCTTCAAAATATCATACAAAACAGGTTTGCAAGCCACAATATCTTCTTCATCAACTGGATAAATCGTATATCTCGTAACATAATCCAAATGGGCAACGATATCATAATTATCCATCTGGTCAACAGCCTCTCTTACCTGCATAAAATAGTGTTTAAGCCTTTGCTGGATGGGCAGATCATGATAAGCCTTTTCGGAAAAGTCAAGGTAACCATCATTATGCGCAGAAAGCAAAATGACGTCAAACTCGCGCTGAGCCAAATATTCGTTTATGACGTCTTTATAGTCGCTTCGAAAGCCAACCTCGATGCCTTTGCGAATCTCCATAGGATAACGCAGTAATAGCTCTTCCACTTCTCTATGGTAGCTCTTCCAGTCAATATGAACATCCTGCTTGAAATATTTGCAATCATACTCTAAATGGTCTGTCGTAACGATAGCAGGCTTCCCCAGTGCGAGCGCATATCGCACAAGCTCCTCCAGCGTTGAGTTGGAGTCAGGCGAATAGGAGGAATGCACATGCTGATCGATTAAGAGATTGGGTATTGTCATCCTTTACTCCTTCTATTTCTATTGAAACTGCAAAAGATTGCGCCCTTCGTCTGTCATATCGAACAGATGGAATTTATTTGGCCTAATGCCGATCAAGACCGTCTCGCGCTCCTTTAGCAGTTTCTCGTTATCAGTCAGTAAACGAATCATAATATCGGACTGTCCAGCTGGATCCGTCATTTTCACTAATTGTCCATTACCTAAATGCTCAATAAGATCAATTTCTAGCATAATAGCTGCTTCATTTGGTTGCTCCGGAAAGAACAAATCATGAGGACGTACGCCCAGTTTAACCGCTTTCCCTATGTGCTGCTCCTCAACCCTGCGCGCCGGAGGGATTTCCAATTCGAACAGTTTCGTCTTCACCCACTGCCGGTTCTCTCTCAGCTCCACGGTTCCGTCAATCAAATTCATAGGCGGATTGCCTAGAAAGCTTGCGACGAACAGGTTAGACGGATGATGGAATAGTTCATTCGGGGGTGCGTATTGCTGAATTTTTCCGCCGTTCAGAATAGCTACCCGATCAGAGATGGCTAAAGCTTCCTCTTGGTCATGCGTGACAATAATAGTCGTTACTCCTAATTTGCGTTGGATTTTCCGAATTTCGTCTCGTACATCCAATTTTAATCGCGCATCCAAATTGGACATCGGCTCATCCAGTAGTAAAATTTCCGGGTCCTTGGACAATGCTCGCGCCATGGCGACACGCTGCTGCTGGCCGCCTGATAGTTGCGAAGGCTTGCGATCGAGCAGATGATCGATTTGCAAAATTTTACTCGTTTGCAGAGCACGCTCGTACGCATCCTTCTTAGACATTTTCCGCTCGCGAAGCGGAAACGCGATGTTGTCACGAACCGTCAAATGAGGATAAAGCGCATAGGACTGGAACACCATACCAATATTTCGATCCTTCGGCTCCACATGATTGACAAGCTTATCCTTAAAATAAATTTCCCCGGAAGTTGGCTTCAGTAACCCAGCCAGCATCATAAGTGTAGTCGTTTTCCCGCAGCCTGAAGGACCTAGCAGCGCAACAAATTCACCTTTTGCAATTTCAAGATTCAACCCGTCAACTGCACGGCTTTCGTTTTGCTTACCATCATAGTTTTTCACGATATTTACAAGAGAAATCATACCTGCTTTGCTCCTCCCAAATTGACCTTCAGGAATACTTTTTGAGTAAAGATATAGAACACAACTAGCGGAATCGTGTAAAACAAACCAATCGCCGTGATCAATCCATAGTTCATAATGACATTTTCCTTCGTTACCAGACGAGACAGATAGCCAGCCAGCGTCAGCATATTGTCATCGAATATGAAAAGCTTGAATAGAAACCATTCACCGTAGGCGCCTAAGAAGGCGAACACTGCAATCGCCCCGATGCCTGGCAATACATACGGAACGAGCACCTTCATGAGGGCTCTAAATCTCGTACATCCATCGACCATAGCCGCCCATTCCAAATCCCACGGTACCTCGTCGAAGAAACCTTTCATAATATACACTCTGCCTGGCAATGATCCTGATATCGCAACGAGAATAACGCCTAAGTACGTGTTCACCAGATTCATTTGAACAAGGATGAAAAAGGTAGCGATAATGAGTGTAATGCCTGGAAATGAGCGCATCAGGAACAGGAACTTCATTGCGCCCAGCTTTCCTTTGAAATCGAGCCTGGAGAATGCATATGCGGCAGGTACGGCAATAAAAATTTCAATCACCACAATAAGAAACGAATAGACTAATGTATTTAGAACAATAGGCCAAATCGCCGGCAGGTTAACCCCCGCATACTCGACAGGTTCTTTGACAAAATTGAAGTTCTCCAGTGAAAATTGGCCTGTCGTGCTATTAAAGGTTGCCGAGAGAAAATACCATATAATCATTCCAACGATAGGCATGGTGAATAACAGCAGATATGTGTGCACGAGCAGCTTTTTTACAGTAGTTGTCGACATCTTGGCCCTCCTAATCTTCAATGCGTGATGGCTTGATCATTTCATCGAAATCAAACAGCCTCAGCAGCCATAATGTCAAAATAAGCGAGATCAGAACTACCACAAGAGAAAGAGCGGCACCGTAGCCATAATATTTTAAATTAAAGGCCTGCTGATATGCATATAAAGATAACGTTGTCGTGTCTCGCATAGGCCCGCCATTGGTCAGTAGCAAGATGAAGAAATAGGAGGACACAAAACCGATAAGGTCGGATATCGTAATATACATTAACGGCCATTTTAATGAAGGAAGGATAATTTTAGTGATGACCGATTTTTCACTTGCTCCATCTACTTTGGCAGCCTTATACAAATCTTCAGGTATGGAGCTAATTGCAGCCGATAACAGAATCATGCCGCCTGAAGTTGTAGATACAATGGTAGCAATGATCACTACAGCCATAGCGATTTTCGTAAACCACGAAATGGGATCGCCATCTGGCTGGAATAAGAGCAGAACCTTATTGATAAACCCCTCATCCGTAGGATCAAATAAATATTTCCAGAACGTAACATATACAACAGCAGGAATGATGCTCGGAATTAACCATAGGACACGATAAATGACTGCCGTAAATTTACCCTTCAAGAAGTACTGGGTCGCAATCGATATAAATAAACCAAAGAACAAAGAGAACACGAGCGTAATAACTGCAAATATGAAGGTGTTCCATAAAATTTGAGGCATGCTGTAATCGGAAAATATTCGCTTGAAATTATCCAAACCAACAAAGTTGATTTTCATTGATGCATTCAAATCCGTGAAGGACATGATAATGGTCGCAATAGCCGGAAGAATAAAAAAGACTAGCACCAGAAGAGCAAAGGGCATAATGAATAAATATGGGTACACTTTCTTGGTAAAAGGCTTCTTGTAAGCCGTCTTGGCCAAAGCCACTGGGATCTCCATAATGAGATCTGCACCTGCTTCCTATAAAGAAAATATACAGAAAAGGCGCTCATGCAAGCAGAGCACCTTTTCTGTATCATCGTTATTCTACAATGAGACTGTCCGCTGGTACATTTTGTTGTACATCCTTTTTGAATAGCTCATAGGCCTGAGATGCTGTTCGACCTTTTGTCAGAATAGCATCAATTCCAAGCGTAAAAGATTTCATATAGACCGCATAATCCATTTGAGCCGGGCGAGTTTTCGTAAAATCGATTAAATAAGCATGATCTTTGTAGAAGCTCATTTTTTGGAAGCGCGGATCCTCCTGTGCTGCCGCCGTTACAGGCAGCTTGCCGCTCTTAAGCGTATGATTAATCTGCAGATCTGCATCCAGCACATGCTCAATCAGCCTTTGAACATAAGGCATCTTTTCATCATCCACATTAGCTCCTACATAGATCATCGCAGGATTGCTGTAGGATACAGGCTTTCCTCCCTGCTGAACTGACGGAACCGGAATCCAGATGGCATTTTCCTTAAACCATTTTTCATAGCCAGCCAAGTCATCATCCATGCCAAGTTGCTTACGCATGACTTGATAAAATTCAGTACGGGCAAATTCAGCGAATAACTGGCCTTTAATGAACAGCTCCGCAGCCTTGTCCGTATCAATATCAGCAATCCCCTCCGTGACTACGCCGCGCTGCAGCGCGTCATACCAAAACTCATAGACCTTCTGCGTATTTGGCGACAGCACCATCTTGTTCTGTTCCGCATTATAATTGAAGTTGCCGAATGTATAATTCCAGCCCTCAAATCGGGTATCCTCAACTCCAAAGCCTACCTTAACCAGCTTTTGCTTAACAGCCGCATCTGCAAGATCAACAAGCTCGCCGAATGTAAAACTGCCGGAATCAACACGAGCCTTCAGCTCATCGATTTGCGCGGCTGTCCAGCCCAAGCCTTCCAGTGCCTTTCGGCTAATGAATACAGGAGAAGCGTCCATATCCTGAATAACGCCATAGTAGTGGTTTTGGTACTTCATAATGTTATCGTAGGATTTTGGCATGTTTTTGAACACATCTGATGTCCCAACCCAATCCACATCGCGGATTAGACCGGCGTTCAACTGCCACCCAATATCTACGCTGGAGTTAATAAACACATCTGCTACTTTTTTAGCTTGCGCTTGCAAAATCAGCTCATCATCGCCAACGCCAGGCCACCAGTCTATTTTGATCTGCACATTTTCCGACTTCAATTCTTCGTTCAAACGCTTTTCTGCTTCTATAAAATTGTCCTTACGCGCTCCCCATGTGTTCTCACGAACGGAAATCACGACCTCTTTCATATTCCCATCATTGCTAGAAGACTCTGTAACCGAACCAGAATTTGAGCCTGTACTACATCCCGCTAACAATGTAATACTTGTAATTATACTAACTAATCCAAGTGCAAGCCTCTTCATGCTTCTAAACCCTCCTCGTTTTCCAGCTATCACTGGCATAACTAAACTATAACGGAGAATTGTAAAAACAGTGTCAATTACACATCAATTATTTGTTTTATTTTATTTTCAATTGTATTCATGTTGTTTTCACAAGTTATTAATCTGCTTTCATTTTGTGAACACTTGCTCCAGCGATTGATCCAAAATCAAAATAGCTTCCTCCATTTGTGTAATACTGGTAATTAGTGGGGGGACAAGCGTAATGACATTTCCGCTGGATACCTTGAAGCTTAGTCCTCGGGACAAGCATTCATAGAGAACTTTCTCAGCGCCTGTCACTTCCTTCTCTTTTGTCTCGCGATCAGATACGAGTTCTATTGCCGCAAGCATGCCTTTAACCCGAACATCACCTATTACGGCATACTTCTTCTGCAACTCCCCAAGATGAAAAAGCAGCCATTGCTCCATACTTTGCGCATGGTCAAGCAGGTTTTCCTTTTCGATGTATTCAATGGTAGCCAAAGCTGCCGCACAGCCTACAGCACTTTTCTCATGGGTATAATGTCCGAGTGAAATATCGCCCGCAATATCCAAATGCTCTCTCGCAACGATGCCCGCCATCGGAAAAATCCCGCCTCCAAAACCTTTACCAATGACGACGATATCTGGAACAATATCATAATGCTCGTGAACGAACATTTTGCCTGTACGACCTAATGCCGTCGGTATTTCATCCAATATGAGCAACACGCCATAATCGTCGCAGATTTGACGAAGTCGTTGCATATAGGCAACGCTAGGAATCTGTACATCCGTGCTTCGAATAGGCTCAAGAATGACAGCGCACACATCAACTTCTCGTTCCAACATATAGGATAGGTAGTCCAGATTTTTGGCAGCAGCCGTTTCTCCTTCACCAAAGATTGAACGATAGCTGTTATAAGGCATCATATGCTCTGTTCCAGTCATCAACGGTCCAATCCCACTCCTGAATACAGCTTCGCCACCAACCGATATTGCATCCAGGTTTGCGCCATGAAAGGAATCCCACGTCGAAATGGTTTTGTGCTTACCGGTTGCTCTGCGTGCAAGCTTTAGTGCTATTCCAATAGCACTTGTACCTCCGGGTGCAAATAGCACCTTGTTCAAATCTCCCGGTGCAAGCTCGGTCAGCTTCTGTGCCAGATCAATCGCAACCTGGCTCGTATATCGGCGGGGCAGAAATGGCAGCTGCTGCATCTGTTTAATGATGGCATTCATTACATGCTCATTTTTGTAACCCACATGATGAACGCTATTTCCATGAAAGTCCATTACTCTGCGTCCATCCACATCCTCAATGTATATTCCCTCTGCACTTACAATGGCATTTAAACATGGCGTGGACATCGACTGATGAAGAAAGAGCTTGCTATCCTGGTCCAAGACAGCAAGCGTCTCTTCACTTAGATGCTCATCTTGCCAAGCTTGACGTTCATCCGTTCCATTGATATCTCCTTCTATACGACTATTGATGCGGATTGGCATAAGGCAGCTCCTTATTCATCAATCGTTCATTGATTTGCTCAATCATCGCAGGCAACTGGGATATGTCCTCAATAACGCCATGCGCTCCTGCTTCCATATAGTTCTTACGCACACCAGCCATAATCTGACGTTCTTCCTCTGGAGACAAATGCTCTACCTCAGCTTCCGTAAGACCAAGCATAGAGCTGCCTTTCACGATACCAATCGCCCACACGCCTGCACTATTTGCCTCTTGAATATCAGATATCGTATCTCCGACCTTAACCACTTGTGCATGATGACCCAGACCAAGCTGCTTCATATTTTCATAGATCATATACGGATAAGGTCTGCCTTTATCCATAACCAGATCAGGAGTTACCCAATGATCAGGTTCGTAGCCATATTCCTTGGCAGCCTTTTCCACAATGGAAAGCATGGTGGAAGTATAGCCTGTCGTTGCTCCAATTTTTAAGCCTTGCTGCTTCAACAGCTGTATGGTCTCTACAACATGTGGATTTGGCCTTCCATATTGCGGGAGAATAGACAGCAGTCTAGGTTCAAATCGATCATGCAGCTCATCAATATCCGCCTCCGTATAACTACGGGCAAATTTCACCTGAAAAGAAGCTTCTATTCTTGGCATTTGCAGCAACGATCGAATATGATCCCGCTTCAGTTGCCCCATTGGAGCACGAACCTCTTCCATCGTTAATGGGATGCCCATTTCCTTGAAAATATCCATAAACACCTGCACTGGTGCAAAGCAGCCATAATCAACTGTCGTCCCTGCCCAATCTAAAATAATGCCTTCAATTTTCATATTTGGTCACTCCAACATAACGTAATATTTGCTCACTTAATCGCTCCATATCCTTGGCATGCACATCCCCTATATTCCCGATTCGAAATACATTAGCATCTGTTAATTTGCCAGGGTAAATGACAAAACCAGCCGACTTCAAGAAGTTATAAAAATGTTCAAATGCAAAAGGAATATGTGTTGGATACAAGAAGGTTGTAATAATGGGAGACTGTAGCTCCCTTGGCAAGTAGGCCGTAAAGCCAGCTTGAGTCAACCCTTCCACGACGATTTGCTGGTTGGTCCGATATCGCGCATGACGGGCTTCCACGCCGCCCTCTTCATCTAGCTCCTTTAGCGCCTGCGCAAACGCGTGCACGACATGCGTTGGCGAAGTAAAGCGCCATTTGCCAGCATCCTTCTCCATCGTCTCCCACTGGTCATACAAATCAAGCGATAACGACCGCGCTTTTCCTTTGCATTTTATGAGCTCATCCCTTTTACATAGAATAAAGCTAAAGCCTGGAACACCCTGGATGCATTTATTTGAACTGCTTATTATAAAGTCGATTTGCAACTCCTCTACTTCCATCGGAATGCCTCCGAAGCTACTCATTGCATCAATTATTGCTATTCGATTATTCCGCTTAATCACATCCATCACCGCTTCAAGCGGATTCAGAATGCCTGTTGTCGTCTCACAATGGACCATGGCCACATGTGTAATAGCTTCATCCTCAACCAGTTTTCTCTCCACTGCTTGTGGATCTACCTGCGTATTAGCTTCAAATACAAGAGATAGATGGGGAATTTTGAGCACCTTTGCGATTTCCTCGATGCGCTTCCCATACGCGCCATTTTGCAAAATTAACAGCTTGCCTTCACTCGGGATGACAGATCCAAGCGTCGCTTCAATACCGAAGGTGCCACTGCCCTGCATGAACAGAGCGGCATAGTGCTCGTTAGATGTGCGGCCAACCTCTAATAGTTGCAGACGAATCTGCTCGACAATCGCCTTATACTCATGATCCCAAGTGCACCAATCCTTTAGCATCGCCTCTTTGACCGTTGATGTTGTGGATAAGGGACCCGGTGTTAATAATAAATACGGATTGCTCATAGCTCCTCCAATAACTGCCGCTCAGATTTCGGGTAGATTGGATTGCTCCACGCTACTCTGCCCGATGCATCTACACATTCCACTCGTACATATTGCTCATTATTTTGAATGATATATTCGGCTTCGGTGATGCATTGACCCGTCGGATCCATTTCAGCCAAGCCATTGTCCGGGAAAGTAATAAAACGAATGCTTCGTACAGGAGAGCATTTGACTTTAAACCTGTCGTTCTCAATGCGAAGATCATGGATCATGGGACCATTGGAGCTATAATAATGACCTGCTTTTATGGCCTCGATAATCGCCTGTTGCTCTAATTGATCGGTCTCTACAGCTATCCAACCTCCATAAAATTCGGATACCACCATATCAGTCGGCCCCCCGTGAGCATCGTCTGCGGCGATTGCGTTTACCTGCTTGCCTCGCTTGAGAACATAGTCCCAGTAGGATACACCATAACCTACCGCCTCTTGGATTTCGGATTGATGATTATAGATTTCGATCGCTGCATAGCCCTCAAGTTTATGCAAATCCTCTTCCCGATTTTTAGACCATTCGGGATGATTCATAATGACAAGATTTCCTTTGCTCCTCATTTCATCAATCAATTGCTGAATGGTATCCAAGCTCTCATAATCCGGCTTTGCATGTTCCTCATCATGCTGAAAAGGCTTCTCTGCCAACAATGAGCGATCCAAAAGTCCATGCAGATGATACTGCTGACCGGTCGTATTACGTTCCATCTCGCAAGCCATTTCATAGCCGTCCAGCATAATAAACGTTTCCGTGTCATACGCATCGCTATGAAAATAGATCTCATGGTCACTCAAGCACATAAAATCATAGCCCTTAGAGCGATAGGCTTCTATCATTTGCTCTACGGTATACTCGCCATCACTGCGAAAAGAGTGTGCATGAATGTTTCCTTTATACTTTTGACAGACAGCATCCAAAAGAACAGCATCTCTCATTGTTGTTCCTCCTCCGCCAAATCTCCCACAAAGATCGGATTAGACCAAGCTACTCTGCCCTTCTCGTCCACACATTCGACCCGAATATATTGCATGTCCTTCTGAATCATCATGCTTCCAGAGGTCATCAGCTCACCTGTCTCGTATTGCACGAGGAACGGCCCGCGTTGTGGAAATGCTTTAAACATAATATATTGGCAGGGCGAACACTCGACGTTGACGAACCCATCCTCCACACGATAATCCAGGATCTCAGGTCCAGAACTGGAATAAAACTGTCCCTTCTTTAGTGCATCTATAATCCCTTGCTGCGAAAGCTCCTCCGCCTCGACAGAAACCCAGCCGCCCCCATACTCAGCAATTTTGCTGTTTGGGTCATGATTGTGCGAGTCATCAGCAGCGATCCCAAACACACGCTTGCCATTTTGAAGCGCATGATCCCAGTAGGCCGCTCCATAAGACGAACTTGGCGTCCATTCCGTGGCATGATTGTATATTTCAATCGCAAAAAATCCATCGTACTGAACCATATCCTCGAAACGTGTCAAATGCCATTCCGGGTGATTGAAAATGACGAGATTTCCATGAGCCTTCATTTCATCAATGAGCTTCTGCGGAGATTGTGATCCCTCCCAAGGAATGGGAATCTCAAACGATTGCAAATGATGAAATTGTTCCTTCTCCGACTCTATTGTCGGATCACCCAGCACTCCAAAGTGGTAGCCAGAGTCTTTATCCGGCACGTGATTCAAACCTCCTCTTTCCATGCCTGGCAGCACGATGAAAGAATCCGTATCATATTCAGCCGTACGAACGAATACATCATGATCCGTTATACTGATAAAGTCGTAGCCCTTATCCTTGAACGCAACGACAACATCCAGCGCCTCTTGCGATCCATCTGACCATGTCGTGTGTAAGTGCAAATTTCCTTTGTACTTCCTTTTGCTTTTGTCTAAATACACTGCGTCTTTCATCGTCACCACTCCTGTTTTTATCATCATCAGATTACTAGGAACCTGCTGAAGCGCAAAATTATGAACACAAATAAAAAAATGCTTTTAATTGCTTTTATTTTTATTTATGTTGTTTTTATTATTCTACTGCTAAAAAACAATCAATACAATGCGATCCCAAATATTTAACATAGAGATTACAAATTTAACACAACAACAAACAACACAAAAAAAGCTAGTAGAGAAGAAATTCCTTCTCTACTAGCTTTACGCCTGAATCAAGCCTCACGTATATGATTCACTCGGCATCATCCATTTTGTATTGGAGTCTTCCAGCTGCGTCTTCCATTCTGATGGAGGCTCCAGTTCCGAAATAACCACATCGACATTCTCGAAGTCGCATATCTTAACCATAGACCGCTTGTTCCATTTCGATGAATCCGCCAAAACGATGGAAGTTTCCGACTGCTGGATCCATTTACGAGTCAACGTAGCTTTCTCATAGTCATAGCTTGTAAATCCGTGCTCCATCGATAAGGCATCTACAGTTACAAATGCCTTATTCACAAAAAAATCCGACATATTTGCTTCTGCAATAGCACCTGATACACGGAGATGCTTCACGCTCACTTCGCCGCCAAGCATAATAATTCGGCCATCGAATTGCTCTCGTTTCTGAAGCTCGATCAAGGACATCATGGCAGAGATCGAGCTCGTTAGAACGGTAACCTGCTGCTTCTGAGATAGATACGGGATAATCTGAAGCGGTGTCGTGCCTTCATCTATAAAGATAACGTCATGATCATCAATTAGTGTAAAAGCAAGATATCCAATTTTCTCCTTCGCCTCTTGGTTAATACAGGCTCTTTCAAACAATGCTGGCTCTACCTCTACCTTCAGCTTGATCGCACCGCCATACACCTTCTTGAGCTTATTCTCCTTCTCCAGCTCATCCAAATCTCTACGAATCGTTTCTGTTGTAACCTCGAACATGCGTGCTAGGTCGCCCGCAATGACCTTCCCATGCTCGTTTAGCATGTTCATAATACTTAGCTTTCTTTCTTCACCCGCAAGAGACATTGCAAATCCTCCTATTCTTCCTCGCTACTATTCCCACGCATTTAGACACTCACTTGGACATTATAAAGATAACGCCGAGGAAGGCGTCTCAGGGACATTCTTAACCAAATTCCGCATCCATTTCTGGGAGCGATAACGTTTATACCCTATGAAGGCCTTGCTCATCTCTTCACACAAAAATAATGCATACACCCATTCCAGCGGCAGACGGAGCACATATGCCCCAACAAATACTGCCGGTAATGCAATGGCCCATGTTGTAATTAAAATCATGCTCATCGTAAACAAATTATCTCCACCTGCTCTAAACATACCGACAATCCATACATTATTCAAGAAAAATGCGGTCATTGCCACAGCCTGCAGCAGAAGGATATTTCCTAAAGAAGCGTGAACCTCCCCACTCAAGTAAGGAAAAATAAAGGACACAAACGGCGAAACCATCATCATGACAACACTAACGATTATACCCGTAATGACCGAAATCCGAGTAAATCTGCGAGCATAATCCAGCGCCTGCTCCTGCTTGTCCTGTCCCAGCTTTTGTCCGATCATCACTTTTGCTGCGTAGGCAAATCCGTGAATCCCCATCATAAAATATCCTTGTAGCGTATTCGCAAGCTGGAATGTAGTCAATGCCGCGATGCTTAATGATCCAAAAGCTACGGTATACAGCATATTTCCGATCGACCACATGCCTTCGTGAAACACTAGTGGGGTTATCGTTTTCACCACCTGCTTGCGCAGTATCAGAGGTAAACTGAACAGCTCTTGGAATCGAATATTTAAATAATACGATTTGCAATAAATGAAAACAAACAAAAACAGAAAACTCGTACCTGAAGCTATCAACGTTCCCCATGCCGCTCCTGCAACACCCAGATTGGGTAAACCCAACTTCCCGTAAATCAGCCCATAGTCGAGTGTAATATTAATCGCCATCGCACATAGACCGACATATAAAGTTACCCTAACCTTCCCTATAGATCCCAGCGCCTGAGCATAAGCATCTCTAATCGCACTGATCAGAAAAACAAAAACCATAATCGTGAGGTATTGAATACCAAGCTGCAGTATTTCAATGTCCTTAATAAATAGAGAAAGAATCGGCTCCTTCCAGATCCACACAACAACAAACGCCAGAAGACTGATGCAGATTCCCGTCAACAGCATAAAACCGAATGTTGCTCGCATAAGCGTATGCTGCTGTTTTCCGTGGTACTGGGTCATATAAGCAGTCATCCCATAGACTGCTGTAAGGATCATCGATAAAATGAAGCTGATTCTGCCTACTGCAGCGGTGATAGCAACTGCCCCATCTCCCAAGCTGGTCACCATTAGCATATTCACTAGAGAAAATGAATTAGCAACAAGCATTTGTAGCACAGAAGGAATAACTAATCCCTTCATCTCCCGAGTAAACCCAGACTTTCCGATCATACCCTCTCCCAAGCATATCCCTCATTCACATTCAAATTGTACGATACCTCGCATGTTTTTCACTTCGTTCTGTTTGTATAAATATAGTCTTCTTGTTGTTTTAGTTGCTTTTATGTTGCCTAACTCATCATACATATTGCTTGTCATTTAGTCAATGCATGAGGGCGAGAGATCATGACCTTTACCAATCCTTTAATTTCCATCGCAAAATGCCCACCAATCAAAAATAAACTCCACAAACTCACCAAACATGGTTTGATAGTTTCAATGTTCTTCTGCGTAGTATTTTTGAACCGTCTGTCATCAAAAAAATCCTGATAAGCAAATTTCAATAACATAAAAAAAGACTACCTCCTTGGTTTAGGAAGTAGTCTATACTTTAAAAATTAGTTTTTCACGTAACCAGTTCTCACAATGAGCGAAAATAGCCTAAACTATTTCACAAATGTAAGGGCTGAAAAATTACATCATTCCGCCCATTCCACCCATGCCGCCCATGTCAGGCATTGCAGCCTTTTCTGGTTCTGGCTTATCAGCGATAACTGCTTCGGTAGTCAGGAACATTGCTGCTACGGAAGCAGCGTTTTGCAATGCATAACGGGTTACTTTTGCAGGGTCAACGATACCAGCGTCGATCATGTTTACCCAGTCGCCAGTAGCTGCGTTAAAGCCTACGCCAACTTTTTCACGTTTCAGACGCTCAACGATTACGGAGCCTTCTTCACCCGCGTTAGCAGCGATCGTGCGGATTGGAGCTTCCAGAGCGCGCAATACGATGTTCACGCCTGTTTGCTCGTCGCCTTGCAGTTCAACGGCTGCAACAGCGCTGTATACGTTCAGGAGCGCTACACCACCACCGGATACGATACCTTCTTCAACGGCAGCACGGGTTGCGTTCAGGGCATCTTCGATGCGCAGTTTGCGTTCTTTCAATTCTGTTTCAGTAGCCGCACCGACTTTGATAACCGCTACGCCGCCGGACAATTTAGCCAGACGCTCTTGCAGTTTCTCTTTGTCGAACTCGGAAGTCGTTTCTTCCAGTTGTGTACGGATTTGGCTAACACGAGCGTCGATGTCGGCTTTGTTTCCAGCGCCGTCAACCACAATCGTATTTTCCTTCGTGATACGCACTTGACGTGCTGTACCCAGTTGGTCTACGGAAGCAGTTTTCAGGTCCAGACCCAGTTCTTCCGTAATCACTTGACCGCCTGTCAGGGCAGCGATATCTTGCAGCATTGCTTTGCGACGGTCACCAAAGCCTGGAGCTTTAACAGCTACAGCGTTGAATGTACCACGCAGTTTGTTAACAACGAGCATAGCCAGCGCTTCGCCTTCGATGTCTTCAGCGATCAGCACGAGCGGTTTGCCTTGTTGTACGATTTTCTCAAGCAAAGGCAAAATTTCTTGTGTGTTCGTGATTTTTTTGTCTGTGATCAGGATATACGGATTGTCCAGCACAGCTTCCATTTTGTCCGTATCTGTAATCATGTACGGGGAAATGTAGCCACGGTCAAACTGCATACCTTCAACCACTTCCAGCTCAGTTGCAAAACCGCGGGATTCTTCAACCGTGATCACACCGTCTTTACCCACTTTTTCCATAGCTTCAGCGATCAGTTCGCCTACTTCGTCGTCAGCAGCGGAAATACCGGCTACTTGTGCAATGGATTGTTTGCTTTCGATTGGTTTGGAGATCGCTTGCAGTTCAGCAACAGCTGCTTTAACCGCTTTGTCGATCCCTTTACGGATACCGATCGGGCTTGCACCAGCAGTTACGTTTTTCAAACCTTCTGTGATGAGGGCTTGAGCCAAAACAGTAGCGGTTGTCGTACCGTCACCAGCTACATCGTTGGTTTTGGTTGCTACTTCTTTAACCAGTTGAGCGCCCATGTTTTCGAAAGCGTCTTCCAGCTCGATTTCTTTTGCAATCGTTACACCGTCATTTGTGATGAGCGGGCTACCGAATTTTTTCTCCAGTACAACGTTACGGCCTTTCGGTCCGAGTGTTACTTTAACAGCGTTAGCCAATGCATCTACCCCACGAAGCATGGAGCGACGAGCGTCTTCACTAAATTTAATGTCTTTTGCCATTTGCGATAAACCTCCCATGGATTATGAATGATTTGTTCGATTCCTATATTCAGGTCTTGTCCGGATTCCGGTTAACCAATGATCGCGTGGATATCGCTTTCTTTCATAATCAAATATTCTTTACCTTCATATTTGATTTCCGTTCCAGCGTATTTAGAGAAGATTACACGGTCGCCTTCTTTTACTTCCAGAGGAATGCGGGCACCGTCTTTCAATGCGCCTGCGCCAACCGCGATAATTTTGCCTTCTTGCGGCTTTTCCTTAGCAGAGTCAGGAAGTACGATTCCGAAGGAAGTCGTTTGTTCTTGCTCAATTGCTTCCACCAATACGCGTTCACCCAAAGGTTTGATCATGAAAAAATAGCCTCCTTATTAAGTGTTTTATTCCGTTATACGGTTGTTATGTTGTATGTATTAGCACTCGACACTCGTCAGTGCTAACAACCAACTTTATGATACTCAACTTGAGATTGAATTTCAAGTCCCTGATGTATTTTTTATGGGAATTTCTATGGCCGACCCTTCTCGATTATATCCATCTGCCATAAAAATAACCGTTACCTCAGGCTAATGGTTATTTTTATGGCAGCTAAGCTGCTGCTTTTCATGATCTGCCAATCCCTGATCTTCAAGGTCTGCAAGTTGCCATGTAGCTCCAGAACACGAAGATACCGTTTTGCACAGAAATTCGGGCTCTACCTGTTACCGCTCCGGTGCTACACGCAGTTGTGCCTCCCGTTCTTCGTCTGCACGCAGTTGCCTGCGGTACACCACTGCCGACATATACACACTCACTTCATACAGCACCAGTAACGGGATCGCCACCAGGAAGTCGGAGATAAAATCCGGGGGAGTTATGACGACAGCGACAAAGACAAGCAAAAAATAAGAAATTTTCCGCCATTTGCGAAGCCTCATCGGAGTGAGTACCCGAATTCCCGTCAGGAACATGATGAGTAGCGGCAATTCAAACAACAGAGCCACAGGCAGCACAATATTAAACATGAAGGTGAAATATTGGGCGATGCCATACGTTTCATGCAGTCCCATACTTTTGGTGACAGACGACGTAAACTGAATCGCCATCGGGAAAACAATAAAATAGGCAAAAGCTGCACCAATCACAAACAGCAGCAGCACATAAGGCACATACCGCAAAGTCGCATTCCGTTCTTGCGGTCGCAAGCCTGGACTAACAAACTTCCACAGCTGGTAGCATGCAAACGGCAGTGCAACCGCAATTCCGATCAGCATGGCGATCTTCATATAGATGCCTATTCCGTCCCAGAAGGAAAATGCATTCAGCTGAAAAGCCTGCGCCGAACCGGAGCGAATAAGCCAGTCATAGACAGGACCTGCGGCGAATAAACCACCAGCCAGTGCCAGAACAAATACAATCAGCACATAAATGATTCTACGACGTAGCTCGCCCAGATGCTCCATGAGCGGCATTTCATGCTCTGGTGGGGTCAAACTCGCTCCTCCTTTCTGGATCGGACGCAGCTGCGCCTCCTAAAAAATAAAGCCCTTCCCTGGAGAAGAGGCTCTTCTTGAAATTGTAAAAGGCATCAAAAATGAAACTAACCTAAGATAACCGTTTATCCTCCGGCTGGGGCTGCACTTCTGAAGCCGTCGTCTGGGATGCTTTGGCCGTACTATCCTTACTGTCTTTGCGTTCAGTCCGCTGGTCTTCAGACAAAATGTCACGTGCTCCGTTTTTAAACTCACGGAATGTACGCCCCACAGCGCGACCCAGCTCAGGCAGCTTGTTCGGACCGAATAGCAGCAGCGCCAGAATAATTAACAAAATATAACCCGGTGCTCCGATATTAGGCATGAGTGTTATCCTCCTTATGTTGACGGGCAAAAACTAAAAACAAGAAACAGCATCTGGTATACAGACGCAGAAACAACCATGGGTACCCTACTTGTCCGTTATATGTTTCTTGTATAGTTAGCCCGCATACAGTCATGTAAATTCTTACGGATATCATACCACACTCGACGTGCTGCCTTCTACCGGAACTGGCCTGTCACCATAAGAAGCGCCTCTGGCAATTGATCCATAATAGCCGCCAAATTTTCATGCACGCCCTTGGGCGTTCCCGGCAAATTCACGATCAGCGTACGCCCCCGGATCCCTACGATTCCACGAAAAAGCATGGCCGCCGGATTTTTCTGCATCACAATCATACGCATCGCTTCCGCCATGCCGGGCACTTCCCGTTCCACGACCCGCCGAGTCGCCTCGGGTGTCACATCACGGATTGCCAGCTCGGTTCCGCCCGTCGTCAGCACCAGGTCTGCATGAAAATAATCGGTCATTTCGATTAAAGCCGCAATAATTTCATCCGGTTCATCGGGAACGATCCGGTACTCCACAATCTCTCCGCCCAGCTCTTCTTCGATGAGTTCCCGGATGACCTGTGCGCTTGTATCCTCACGCTCTCCCCTCGCCCCTTTATCACTGGCTGTCAGGATCGCCGTTTTCCACACCATAAGATCACCCTTCTCCTATCATGAAAGAATACTTTCTCTTCTGAAAATCAGAAACAGCTACGCTGCATTCTCCACTACATCACAGTACCCTCTCGGCGACATGTTGTCTATGTCAAGGTTCCCGGTGGTCCTCCCTTTGGAAATCCCCATGCTTGCCACCTGTTTTCGATTGCAGCATGGTAGGGCCGATGATCATATCTTTTTGCAGCGCCTTGCACATATCATACACGGTTAACGCTGCGGCTGAAGCCGCTGTCAAAGCTTCCATTTCCACACCTGTCTTGCCCTCAGTCTTCACTTCGGCTTCAATATGAAGCACATCATGTCCATTATCGGAAAACGTAATATTCACACCCGTCAGGGCCAGCGGATGGCACATCGGAATCCAGTCCGACGTTTTTTTCGCGCCTTGAATCCCGGCGACCTGGGCCACAGCAAGAACATCGCCCTTGCCGATCCTACCCTCTTTCACAGCCGTGAGTGTAGCCGGATTCATCGTAATCCGCGACACGGCGACTGCTGTACGAACCGTGGACGCTTTGCCCGAAATATCCACCATACGAGCTCGTCCCTGTTCGTTAAAATGAGTAAAGGAATCCACGACTCCCTCACAGCTCCTTTCACATGCCGACTTCGCTTCATTCATCGTTTGTTTTTTCTGATTTTGCAATATCGCAATGTATGGGACCTTCCGGGGTAAAAAGCACATCTACCCTCAAATCCCCCGGCTCCATGGGTACCTGCTCCTGCAATTGTCCTGGCAGCAGCAGCGAAACATAAAGCGGACCTGCATTGCCGTTATCACGCTTCTGCGCCTCTACCTGTACGGTGAAACGATCATAGTAGCCTCCGCCGTAGCCGATTCTGCCCCCATGACGATCAAAAGCCAATCCCGGCACGACAACCCAGTCGATTCCCGACCACATTTCAGGCGCCCATTGATCGCATGTGGGCGCAGGCTCAGGAATGTTCCACATGCCAGGCACGATATCGCCGTGCTGCCCCATCTGCCTCAGCTCCATGGTCCGGGTTACCGGGTCCACTCTGGGAGCCAGCACACGGTCCCCCCGTGACCAGCAATGCTCGATAAAGGGAGTCGTAGAAATCTCGCTGCCAAAAGAAAGATAGCTAAATACCGTCAGCCTATCTCCGTTTCTGTCTATTCTAAGCTGCTCCCATGCCTCAATTGCATGCCGACAGGCCACAGCCGATGCCTCCTGCCGCGTCAGCGGGTCCATGGAGTCCCGCGCCTCCCGTTGCTGCAAGCGCAGCGCGTTCTTCACACTCCAGACATCCAAAGAATATCCGTCCTCCCGCACAATCGTCGATAATGCTTTAAAACGTTACTATTTGTCCAATTGTCAGTAAGTCTTGTACCTTGCAAGCTTTTTTCATTTTTTTTCAGTTCTCATTTAAGTTTATCATTGTTTATACAAATTGACTACACGCGGCTCAAGGGTTTACAGGGTGATAGCAGTGCATTAGTGGGTATTTTCATGTAAACTGGAAGGAAGACACCCTGCGGAGGAAGCGGGGAAAACTGTGCATAATGTAATGGAGGAACGATACGCGATGCTATTGCAAGTAACTGGAATTACGAAATCCTACGGAATTGAGCCCGTTCTGGACGGGATTAACCTTCAAATATTGGAACGTGAACGCATTGGACTGGTAGGTGTGAACGGCGCGGGCAAATCGACATTGCTCAAAATCATCGCTGGAGAACTATCATATGACGGTGGACAAATTTTCAAGGCGAAGGAGACCAGCATTGGTTATTTGGCACAAAACAGCGGCTTGAACTCCGACCGATCCATCTGGGCAGAAATGATGCTCGTATTCACTCCACTGATCGAAGCCGAGCGGGAACTGCGGCAGCTGGAGCAGGAAATCGCCGACCCCGCCAATGCGCAGAACGAGAAGCGCTATGCCGATCTGCTGGAAAGATATGCGAGAAGGTCGGACTGGTTCAAGGATCACGGCGGCTATGAAATGGAGACCCGTATTCGCAGCGTGCTTCATGGTATGGGCTTTGGCTCGTTTGCACCGGAAACGCCTGTATCCACACTGAGCGGTGGACAGAAAACACGTCTCGCGCTGGCCCGCATCCTGCTGCTCGCCCCTGACGTACTCATGCTGGATGAGCCGACCAACTATCTGGACATTCAAACGCTGACCTGGCTGGAAGATTATTTGCGCGGCTATTCTGGCTCGTTGCTGGTCGTATCCCATGATCGTTATTTTCTCGACAGACTGGTGACCACCATTATTGAAATCGAGCGTCATCGTTCGACCCGGTATACAGGTAACTACAGTCGATATATGGAGCTGAAAGCTGCCGAGTACGAAACCAATCTCAAGCACTATGAGAAGCAGCAAGGGGAAATTGCCCGTCTGGAGGCATTCGTACAACGCAATATCGTGCGGGCTTCCACGACCAAACGCGCCCAGAGCCGCCGCAAGCAGCTGGATAAAATGGATCGAATGGATCGGCCGATGGGGGATCTGAAAAAAGCCCATTTTTCCTTTGAAACAGCTTATATGTCAGGGAAGGAAGTGCTGGAGGTACGCGACCTCTCCGTGGCCTATGAAGGTAAGAAACCGTTATTTCAGCATGCATCCTTCGACTTAAAACGCGGCGATACCGTTGCGCTGATTGGTCCGAACGGAATTGGAAAATCGACGTTGCTCAAATGCCTGACCGGAACGTTAAAGCCTGCTGCCGGGTCGATTCACTGGGGCACAAAAATCAAAATCGGCCTGTATGATCAGGAGCAAACGAACCTGAACCCGGCCAATACGGTGCTGGAGGAGCTATGGAGCGAGTACCCCCATATGGAGGAGGTACGAATTCGCACAGTGCTGGGTAACTTCCTGTTCAGTGGTGACGATGTACTGAAAAAGGTAGCTACTTTAAGCGGCGGTGAAAAGGCTCGCGTCTCTCTCGCCAAGCTGATGCTGCGCGAAGCCAATGTGCTGATTCTCGATGAGCCTACCAACCATCTCGACCTGTTCAGTAGAGAAGTGCTGGAGGCTGCCCTAATCGACTATGACGGCACGCTGCTGTTCATCTCCCATGACCGTTATTTCCTTAACAAAATGGCGGAACGTGTCATTGAGCTTCATCCTGGAGGAATAGAACATTTCCTGGGGAATTATGATGACTATGTAGACAAAAAGCAGGAGCTGGCGGAAATTGCGCAAGAAGCTCTGGAGGCCAGTCAGGCAACAGGCAGCAAAGCATCGTCTGTATCCGCAACGGTCGAGACAACACCCAAAACAGGTGCAGCAGCCTATGCCGCAGACAAACAAGCCAAGAGCGAGGAACGCAGTCGACAGCGCAAGCTGGAGACACTGGAAAATCAAATCAAAGAGCTGGAAGAACAAATTACCGGGCTGGAGGAGCAAATGACTCTGCCAGAGGTTTATCAGGATTACACGGCGCTTCAGGATATTCAGGCACAACTTGACGCACGCAAGCAGGAATTGACAGCAACCTACGCATCATGGGAGGAACTG
This sequence comes from Paenibacillus sp. RC21, assembly GCF_044907935.1. Lineage (NCBI taxonomy): Bacteria > Bacillati > Bacillota > Bacilli > Caryophanales > Paenibacillaceae > Paenibacillus > Paenibacillus sp. RC21. The sequence continues at coordinate 447,506 of NZ_JBIYCS010000003.1, read as the reverse complement.
TTAGAGGAGTAAGATCTGCTTCACAATTATGGCCTTAAAAATTTCACATTTGCCCCATTCGTCTTTTTATACACAAAGATATCCACAGAATATGTGCATGAAATGTATTGAAAAATGGCCTTTAGGGCCATTTTTTTATTGATAAAAAGCCATTTTCATATGAAAACCAAATTTATCCACCCTTTTATCCACATTATCCACAGATTTCTCAAAACCTAAAGATGCAAAATGCCCCCTGTTCTTGCATCCCAAAAAAGTCTTAAGCTGCTTGCTTCGAGCTTGATTATCCACATTTCGGACGGGATATGTGGATAACTTTGTTCACAACTTGACAAATCATATCATTGTTCGGGGAGTATTAAATTTCAGATTTTTTTGATGAATGCTGAAAAATCGTGCAACATCATGACGAATGTTGCGGGAGAATTAGACAGTAAAATTCCCCGGCTCAAATTCCTGTATTTATGCCTCTTGAATTTTATATATAGAGATGTATACGTATTTTTCGAATTTAGCTTATATATTACATAAAAAGACACGACCCAAATGAGTCGTGTCCCTATCCACTTTCTTCACTTACCTTCTACTCACTAGCCAATGCCTCTCCAATTAAGATTGGACGGACCACTCTTCCAGAGACAGCCCGGGATCGGCTTTCATGTCCAGCGAGGTGAATTCGCCACGCTTCCACTTGGCGAAAGCTGCCGCACCAATCATGGCTGCATTATCCGTACAATATTTCATAGATGGTACTAGCAACTCAATACCTTCACGCTCGCAACGTTCGCGAAGTGCCGTCCGCAGTCCGCGATTGGCGGCAACACCGCCACACAGCAGCAGTTGCTTCGCGCCGTATTCACGCATAGCACGAATCGCTTTTTCTACCAGCACCTCCACGACCGACTCTTGAAAGCCTCTTGCGATAGCTCCGGCATGAACAGTTTCTCCGCGCATTTTCGTCTGGTTGATCACATTCAATACCGCCGATTTCAAGCCGCTGAAGCTAAAATCATAAGAATCCGGCTCCAACCATGCACGCGGCAAGGTGATAGTTTCCTCCGATTCATGAGCCACTCGGTCTACGTGCGGACCACCGGGATACGGAAATCCAATAGCACGGGCTACCTTGTCGTAGGCTTCCCCAACCGCATCATCCCGTGTGCGGCCAATCAGGTGAAAATGACCCTCGGACTCCATCCATACCAGCTCCGTGTGCCCACCCGATACGACCAGAGCAATGCATGGATATACGATTTTATGCTCCAACTGATTTGCATAAATATGTCCTGCGATATGATGGGTTCCGATCAACGGCTTGCCGAACGCCATGGCGGCGCTCTTGGCGGCAACAATGCCCACCAGCAGCGCACCAACCAGTCCCGGTCCTTGCGTCACGGCAACCGCCGAAAGCTCGCGGGGCGTAATTCCCGATGCTTGCATGGCCTCGTCCAGCATGTAGGTAATGCTCTCCACATGCTTGCGGGATGCCACCTCTGGCACAACTCCGCCAAAGGCTTTATGTGTTTCAATCTGACTGGAAATCAGGTTAGAAAGCACCTCGGTGCCATTTTTCACGACGGACACAGCTGTCTCGTCGCAACTCGTCTCCACTGCCAGTATATAGCAAGGCTCGCCAGAGGCGGCGCCTGTACCTGCTTTTTCCTCTTGCGTCATTGCTTCTGCACGCTTCCTTCCTGTTCACCGGATGCCCCATGTGCGGGAAGATCCGCCCACATGATCACGGCATCCTCGTTATTATCCGAATAATAGCCCTTACGGACGCCCGCTGGCTTAAAGCCTTTTTTCTCATACAAGCCCTGAGCAATCCGATTCGTCACCCGTACCTCCAGCGTCATGCGTTCCATCCCCAGATAAGAGGCCGTTTGCATTAGCTCGTCCAGCAGCTTATCTCCAAGCTTGCGCCCGCGATAGGCCTCACGAACGGCAATATTCGTAATATGAGCCTCGTCCATAATCGTCCACATCCCTGCGTAGCCGATGGCCTGTCCGTTCAGCTCCATAATCATATATTTAGCAAAATGATTCATCGTCAATTCATTGCGGAACGCTTCTTCCGTCCACGGTAGCGTGAACGCTTCATGCTCAATCGCCAGCACATCGGGAATATCATCCAGCTGCATCAGTCGAAACTCCAGCTTTTCTTCCCGTTGTATGTTCTTTGCCATGTTGTTCACCGCTCTCTTCAGCGCTGACGAAGCAGATTGGCTTCCGCCTCCGCCAACTGGGTATAGTTTGGAACCAGCGTATGTAACTCGTCATGTTCCTGACGAAGCAGCTTATCCGCCCCAAGGCGGCCAACCCATCTTCCTTCCAGCTCATACGGTACGATACGAAGCTCGCTCCATGCACGCAGGCGCTCGGCTGTTTCTGCGTGAACCGCCGTTTCACCGACCAGCCAAATGACCGCAGGGCGCTGTTCGGACGGCAAAGCCTCCAGCCGTTGCAGCAGGTCCTCAGTCCAAGTGGCCATCAATCGGATCTCATCCGGTTCCAGACGCTGCGGAATCCCGGTATTGCCGTCCACATTCGCTGCGAACAAGCCTGTGTAAACCTGTCCGCGCCTTGCATCCAGCACTGGAACAATCCAGTCTGCCGCCTGCTCTCCGGGCGAGTGTATACTTGCTAACTCACTTCCAGCTTCTTGCCCCTGCGACTCGGTGCCACGGCTCCAACCGCCCCAGGCCAGCGCCTGCAAAGTGGATACGGATGTCACCGGGACTCCCCAGGCCCAAGCAAGTGTTTTCGCTGCGGTCACCGCAATGCGAATGCCTGTGTAAGACCCCGGTCCCACACCCACCGCAATGCCGTCCACATCATCTCGTGTCAGCCCGTCTTCGTTCAGAAGCCGTTCCAATTCGGAAATCACGTGCACCGAGTGATTGCGTTCGCCATAGACATTGCTTTCTCCCAGTAACTCTTTTCCGTTCATCAGAGCGGCCGCCATCACGGTCGTCGCTGTATCTAACGCCAAAAACCGCTCACGCGGCTTTACATTCTCATCTGTATGCTCTCTTTGCATGCTTCAAACTCCATTCTCCCGCAAACTGCGGCACCATTGTTCATAAGGCTCGCCGTACCCGGTAAGGTGAATCAAGCGCTCCTCCACATCCGTTGTTTCTATATACATGTGAAGCCGCTGCTCCGGCAACATATCTGGTATAATACTGCCCCATTCGACCAGACATACGCCTGTCCCGTAAAAATATTCGTCCAGCCCAAGATCCTCTGCCTCATCCTGTGTAATACGGTACACATCCATATGGTACAAGGGCAATCGGCCTTCATACTCCTTAATGAGCGTAAAGGTGGGGCTGTTTACGATACCCGGGACACCCAGATGACTGGCAAAGGCTTTGGAAAAAGCGGTTTTGCCCGCTCCCAGGTCTCCATCCAGCACGATCACCGTTCCGGGAACCGCTTTGGCTGCCAAAAACCCTGCCAAAGTCCCGGTCTGAGCCTCTCCGGCAGAACGGAACGTAAACTGTTCCTGCGAAATTTTCATATATTTTAATCACCTTTCGTCCGAATCGGACCGTGCCAACTTGTCCTTTATTATATAGTTCACCTTATGTCGCCGCAAGGCATGAAGACATGCTATTGTAAGATAGATGAAACATACAGGGAGGGAATCGAAACGATGGGACAAAACGTTTTACTCATAATTGACGTGCAGCAAGCTATGTTTATGTATGATGAGAAGCTGTACCGAGAGCAGGAAGTTGTAGAGCATTTGCAGCAGCTTTTGACCAGAGCCAGAGCTGCAGGTACACCGGTGATTTTTGTGCAGCATACCGATGAAGCGGATGAGGATTTCCGGGAAAACAGTGTAGGCTGGGCCATAGCCGATGCAGTGCGTCCCCTTCCCCATGAGCGAATTGTCCGTAAAACATCCTGGGACAGCTTTTACCAAACCGAATTGGACAATGTGCTCAAGGAACTGGGAGCTGATCGGCTCATCATTGCGGGGATGCAAACCGAGTTCTGCCTCGACACGACCTGTCGGAACGCCTACAGTCTGGGGTACCAGAATAATGTGCTTGTGTCGGATGCGCACAGTACATTTAATAGTAAAGTGCTGAGTGGCGAACAAATCGTTGCACACCACAATGAGATGCTCGGTAATCGTTTTGTACGTTTGCTTGCAACGGAGGCTGTACATTTTTAATATGAATCATTCTGATTTTAAGGCATGTATGATAAAATAATAGAGCGAGTCACCCGCCAAAAGTTTCTCGCTCAGAGGTCGATTGCTTTCAAGCAGTCGGCTTTTTTACATTTGTATAGAAGATCCGATTGTATTGGTTGATGAGTTCGTCGAGAAGCATAGATTGCTTGAGCACACGTGCATCATCCAATCCGTGTTCTTTTTGAAGATCGTAGAGCTTCTGTCTGTTCTTTTCCAAGCGATATCGCAAAATTTCTTGCTTTTTCATCACAATCCCTCCTTTTATGATCTTAGTGTAAGAGGTTATTTCTATTATGAGGATGAATAAATTCAGAAAAAATGTCCGATTTATAGAAAAAAGACCAGCTTGAGCTGGCCTTTGATTAAAGTTAACATTTAGCATAAGATTATCAGTCGCTAACGAATAATATCAACAAATCACTAATTCACGATGAATCTGGCTGGCTGAGTATATAAAGCTTGATTAACTCAATAAGAGTAAAAAAAAGACCCCGTGTGGGGTCTTAAAAATTATCTCTAACTGTAACATTGGTTGTTTGAGTGTCAGAGCTTTTAGTGATAATCAGTAAGTATTTGATATTTTTTTTCTCTACTGATATTACCTTGTTGCTCTCGACTTCAGTTATTTCCCATCCCTCACCTTTGAGTTTTTCTTGATATGAAGCATTAAAATTTTCAAAGGACTGAGGAATTTTATAGTTCTTTAAATCTCTAGCAGATTTTTCATCGACTTCGATGGCAGTGCTGGGAACAGGTAAATTGTTAAGTTCCTGAACATTTTCATATTCAGTACTAACCTCCTTGGTCGAACTGTCTGTTACATTTGAGCATGATGCAAGGATTATTAATAATACTAAACAAATCAAGCGCATAAAACACCTCAGTCATTTGGGCTTCTTTTTGCAGTACTCATTTTCCATGCATAAACCTTGTACCCATTTGAATACCAAGTAGATAAGGGAGCGTCTTTTCTATTTGTTGTATGCTTAGTCAAAAAGAAACGGCCATTCGTAAACTCAGTTATAATAGCTGTATGATCGATGTCACCATCATTATTGAAGTCAGCATTTACTGGGTCTCCCATTGACATATCGTTTGTAATAGATGCTAATTTAGCTCTATACTTCCAGTGATTATAGAAATTATTTGCACCCCCCCAGCTATGAGATGGTTTAAAGGGGGAGCCATTTCTAAAGTACCAAGCATCATCACCAGTTAAATATAAACCATCCCATTCCAGCATACCACCAGCGTATAATGCCTGTGAAACAAAGTTGGTGCAGTCATTCCAACATGCTCTACTTACAGAACAACCAAAATAATCGGCGTAGTACTTAGAGTAAGTTGGATTACGGTCATCCCACCATTTGTAAGCATAGTCTCTTGCATTAACTGAACTGTATCCATTTGCATATCTTAACGGTTTTATGTCCGCCTTTTCTTGATAAACTGAGGCTTCAACAGTTGTAGGAGCCTCAACTGTTGAAGCCTCAGATAAGGATACTGGTACAAGTTCCAACAGTTCCGCTAAGTCTTTCTCATTAATGGACTTTGCATATAATTTTGATTTAAGGTTATTAATAATCTTATTTTTCTCAGCGTTTTCGTATAAATCCACAAACTTAACTAGCTTCACAATCTCTTGTCTGTCAGACTCTGAAAAGTCATCAAGTGATACCCCTAATGACTTTATAAATCTTTGATATTCAATGTTGTCGAGATCTTGATTGATTTTAATATTTTTTTCTGCAATATACTTTTCTACAATATCAAAAGCTTTAGCATATTGTTTTAAGGCTTCGTCTTTTGTAACATTTGTTTCTTTAAGGGTATTGATTCTTAGTTCGGTTTTTCCTTGCACAATGTTATCTACCAATGTAGAAAAAGACGAATTGGGTTTAGCTTTTGACGTCAATTCCTTTTCTACGTCTGCTGATGCAGGCGATGCTATGAATGAGGTGGTTAAAAAAGAAATAACAAGTATCGGACTAACAATTTTCTTTATAAATTTTAACATAATTGCACCCTTTTATGTTATTTATAGTATAAAGACTAGCACACAGCCGAAAATATTTTAATATGCCGTTTATATCAAAAAACGATGTCGTATTTTGTCTTTTCAGGATTATTTGTTTATTTTTGATGAATCTGATATTTCATAAAGATAGCTGTGGCTATTGAAATAAAAATATTTTATTAAATAATGATAAAATGAGTCACCCGCCAAAAGTTCCTCGCCCAAGAACGAATTTTTTACACAGTAGTTTCTTTCATGTGCTGCATAGAAGGTTCATTATACTAATTGATAAGTTTTTATCCAGAACGTTGGACTGCTTGAGCACACTAGAATTATCCGATCCATATCTTTTGCAGATTGTAGAGCTTCTTTCTGTCCGTTTCTAAGGAATGTTGCAAAATTTCTTATTTCTCATCCCAATCCCTCCTTTCACATTCTTAGTCTAAAGCGTTATTTCTAAATCTATGATGGATAAATAAAGAAAACATGTATGATATATAGAAGAAGACCAGCCCTTAAGCTGGTCCTGAATTAGAATTTAACGTTTAGCATATATTATCAACCGCTTCCATGTTGATCAAAAAGAACTCTGATTAAAGAATCGTGTACCTGAGTAGGAACAAACAGTACCAAAAGAAAGCTAGTCGCCAACAACATTATCGCGATTTTTCTTTTCATTTGCGTACACCTCTTTAATGAGTTTTTGGTAGGCTGCTTTTGTTTCGGAAAATGCCTGTTCTCTAAAAAGCTCAAACAAACCTATACACTTAATTATACATGATTTATTATTTATAATAGAAGATTTCCCCAAGCATATTAATAAATATTCAAAACCATCTGGGTATATACCCTTACTTAAATAATAAAAGGCTAATTCGTGTAGAAAACGAGTAAACTGCTCAGATATGTGCTGCTGCGTATAATGTCCTACGGCTTGTTGCTGTTGTTGTATATATTCTGTAATTTCCTTTTCAAACCGTTGTAAAATATTGTCTACATCTATATTAAATCGGTTCGCTGCCTCAATAATATTCACTTCTCTTTCACCTTACTTTAATTACGACCAGAGCCATAGTCTCAGTTACAGCGGACATCTGCTATGGTAAAATATAAGACGATATTTTTTTATTTATATACGGATAAGGAGATTTTGTACCCATGAACAATCCGAGTAAGCAATGGTTAGGCGGCGCAGCAATGATTATCTCTGATTACACTTGTGGCTTGCGTCTCCTCGGGAACTTCACAGGCCGACTATGACAGCTTAAATGAACGTGTGGCCGAACGTGTTCTCATTTCCAGAATGGCAAGCTGTTGACCAAGGCCCAATCAGGCCTTAACTGAGGAACTGCAATTTAATATGAAGAAAGTTTGTGATGAACTTGATAAAAGCGGATACAACTGAATTTGCTGTTCAATGGAAGACTCAGGGAAATCAAGAAACTATATACTGGCAGCTAACCCCACCCAAGGCGGCCGGAGAAACTGTACGGCAGTATTCTGCACAAGATGAGCGGTTTATTGCCGAAGCGGCAGCTTTATTACTTAGCGGAGGTACGGTGGCCTTCCCTACTGAAACGGTCTATGGCCTAGGAGCAGACGCATGCAACACCGCCGCAGTAGAAGCCGTGTTCGCCGCCAAAGGTCGACCGGCTGACAATCCTCTGATCGTGCACATTGCTGAGCGGAGCCAGCTCGAGGAACTGGTTACTGGTGTAAATAAGACTGCCGAAGCGTTAATGGATGCTTTCTGGCCGGGGCCGTTGGCATTGGTGCTGCCTGTCCGGGCAGATGTCCTGTCGAAGCGCGTGACCGCCGGACTTGACACCGTCGCTGTACGGATGCCTGACCATCCCACTGCACTGGCGCTGCTGCGTGCGGCTCGCATTCCCGTAGCGGGGCCCAGCGCTAACCGCTCCGGTCGGCCAAGCCCCACATTGGCCTCTCATGTGATGGATGACCTGGCAGGTTACATCAGCGGTGTTGTGGACGATGGGGCCACAGGCGTCGGATTGGAGTCGACAGTGGTACAAGTGCAGCCTGACGGGACAGTGACCATACTGCGTCCAGGCGGTATCACGGGCGAACAGCTGGAGGCGGTAGCTGGTATTACGGTCTCTACGCAGGCTAATACGGCGGGCCCACTTCACAAAGAAGCAGCAGTCGCTCCGGGCGCTGCCAATGACGACCATTCGGCACCGCGTGCGCCGGGTATGAAATATGCCCATTATGCACCGCGCGGATGGCTCGGCCTGGTAGGCGGTGCTTCGCCGCAGCGCGTAGCGGACGCGGCTGCTGGGCTACTGCGCAATGCGGACAACAGGGGCGAGGTTACAGGACTACTTCTTTTTGAAGAACACAGATCCTTGTATGCCAAGGATGCTGCTTCCTGCGTCGTTTCTCTGGGTTCGTTATCCTCACTGGAAGAGGGGGCCCGCTTCTTGTATGCCGCGCTGCGTCGGTTCGATGAAGTGGGAGCGACCTACATTATCGCTGAGACCTGCCCGGATACCGGACTTGGCGCAGCCATCATGAACAGGCTGCTCAAAGCAGCTCGTGGTTCTCTCATTGATACCAATTGACCATACAAGAAAGCTTTACTGCTGAACACGCCTCAGCCATACCGGGCGCATATCCTCAATTCAAATAGGCAAACGCAGGCTCCTTTAGGAGTTTGCGTTTGCCTATTTGAATTGAATCTTCATTCGTTTGAACTCATAAGAAGCCGGCTAATATGAATCGTCAGGTAGATTTGCTCTTCTCGGGTCAGAATGAATTTGAACGATTTTTCAATGTATGATTTAATGACAAGCGTGCATTGATGCTCTTTGGCAAAGGTTGTACTTATATTGTCGTAGAGGAAAAAATTATCGGAGTCCAGCGGACGTTCCTCAAGTAAACGCTGCGCAAGAAATTGCAAGTGTGTCACAAAACGTGAATAGTTTATGGATTCCGTATCCAGTTCAATCCCGAAATAGTGATTGATAATTTTCAGAACATCTTTGATGAAATTCGTCATGAAGATAACGTCTTGCAGTTGCCCTTCGAGGTTTTGCGCGTTGACAATATGAAAAGCAATATTGCCGCCCTCTTCCTCCGGCAATCGGAGACCCAGTCTGGATTCGATTTCTTTCAGTGCCCGAATGCCAATTTCGAATTCCCGTGGATAGAATTTCCGCACCTCCCACAGCAGCCTGTTCTGTAGGATGATTCCCGATTTAAAGCGAATAACCGCCAGATGAAGGTGGTCTGTTAACGTGAAATACACCGAATCAATCAGCTTAGAACCCAGTGTTTTCTCCGCCATTTCCACAATTCGGCGTGTGATTTCCAGGTATTCGGCAGGTGTTTCTTCCATGAGCTTGATCAGATCTTTGGAGGTCTGGTCTTCGAGCACATAGATTTTTTCGATCTTGGAAGGATCAATGAAATTACCGATCTTGTTGCTATATCCGATAGCTTTCCCCATAACAATGATATCTTCCCCGTTCTCCTTCTCGGCAAGAACAATACTATTATTGAGAATTTTGACAATCTTCATATGTGTGGAGAACCCCCGTATCCATATAAACTCAGAACCTGCCACAGCAGGCCCTGAGCTTATTTATTCTTCTTAAAGATTATCTCCGTTACTTGCAATGACTTGCTTATACCAGTCAAAAGATTTCTTCTTCATTCGTTTGAGGCTTCCGGTGCCATCATCATGCTTGTCCACATAGACAAAGCCATAACGTTTCTTCATCTCTCCCGTTCCGAGCGACACGGAATCTATGCAGGCCCAGCTTGTGTAAGCGATCAATTCAACACCTTCGGCAATCGCCTGCTTCATTTCTTTGATGTGACCCCTCAAATAATCAATACGATAATCATCATTAATATTTCCGTCCTCGTCCACGATATCCACGGCACCCAGACCATTCTCGGCAATCATCAATGGTACCTGATAGCGATCATACAAGGTATGCAACGTATAACGCAGTCCGATAGGGTCAATCTGCCATTTCCATTCACTTTCCTGAAGGTATGGATTCTTAACACCGCCCAGCAGGTTGCCACCGGTCTGTTCCTGATTGGGATCTGAACTGACACATACGGACATGTAATAACTGAAGGATGCAAAATCCATGGTTCCGCGTCTTAAGATATCCGCATCGCCCGGTTCTTGATGAAGTGTGACCCCCTCCTGCTCAAAGAAATGCTTCGAATAGGAAGGATAATATCCGCGGTGAAGAACATCGGCACAATAATAGATTTTCATCTGCATTTCCCGGGTAGCCAGCATAATATCCTCAGGATTGCATGTCAGCGGATAAAAGGTGAAGTGAGTCAGCATGGACCCAAATTGGAAGTCCGGATTAATTTCTCTACCGCGGGCTACCGTCAGCGCAGAGGCCACAAATTGATGATGGAGTGCCTGGAAGCGGAGCTGGGCATTGTCCCTTGTCAGGTCGATTGTTTCACCGTTCTCATCATAGATGATACCTCCGGCTTGATAAGCTTTTTGTGCAAGGGTAAGGCAATTGATTTCGTTAAAAGGAATCCAGTACTTCACATCATTCTTGTAGCGATTCAACAGTACCTCAGCATACCGCAAGTAATGCTGAATCATCTCCCGGCTGGCCCAACCATTAATCGTTTTGGACAGGTGGAATGGAAACTCATAATGCGCAATCGTAACGAGAGGCTCGATGTTGTATTTTTTCAGCTCGGCGAATATCCGGTCATAGAATTCAAGGCCCTTCTGATTAGGCTCCGGCTCATCTCCGTTAGGGAAAATACGCGTCCAGTTAATGGAAAGACGGAACATCTTGAATCCCATTTCGGCGAACAATCGAATATCTTCCTTATAATGATGGTAAAAGTCAATGGCTTCATGCGTAGGATAACGTTCTGCCGGGTCAAGCTCAAGGGTAATCCTGCGTTTCTGGTGGATGGAACCGCCCGTGAACATATCCAGTGTGCTGACTCCCTTGCCGTCTTCGTTCCAAGCCCCTTCAATCTGATTGGCGGCTGTGGCTCCGCCCCAGTAGAAGCCTTCAGGAAATTGATTAGCATTATTCATATTATATTCCTCCTTTGGTTATTAATGTCATGATAGCATCGCCAGGTTGTACATTTGGCAATGATTTGCTCTTAATTTCTGTAAAACTGTCGGTATTGGTTACAATCATCATAGTAGTAGGGTCCAGGCCAAAAGCCTTGATTGCTTCAATATCGAACTCAATCAACTTGTCCCCCTTGGATACGGTATCTCCTGTTTTCACAAACGCTTTAAAGCCAGAACCCTTCATTTTCACTGTGTCTATCCCGATATGAATGAGCAGTTCTACCCCATTATCGGTTACCAGTCCCACTGCATGTTTGCTTTTATAGAGGGGGGAAATGATCCCATTCATCGGTGCGTAAAGGATGTTCTCCCCAGGCACGAAGGCAATTCCTTTTCCCATCATTTCTTTGGAGAAGACTTCATCCGAAACTTCGCTCAGCGGTATGCTCTGTCCACTAAGAGGAGCATAAAGTTCAACAGTCTCTTGCTTGCCTGAAGGCACTTTGATGGACACGGACTGGGCAACCGACTGAGCAACTGTTCTTTCAGTCGGGTCGACCGGCTCATCAAATCCGATAATTCTGGCCAAGATAAACGTTACGACAAACGAAATGGCAAGCGTAATGACGGCTACCGTGAAATTGTTGCCGGCCCCAACGAACATCGGAAGCGAAGCAAGGCCCGGACCAACAACCACATAGGCTTTGAGATGCATCAGCCCTGCGAAGACTCCAGCAACACCGGCCCCGCCCATTGCGGCATACAGCGGTTTTTTGAGCTTCATCGTTACACCGTAGAGCGCAGGCTCCGAAATCCCGAAAGATGCCGTAATACCAGATGAAATCGCAAGCTGGCGAAGAGAAGAACTCTTGGTGCGTGTAGCAACTGCAAAGGATGCGGCGCTCTGCGCAAAGTTGGAGCAAAGGTGGGCAGCCAGAATCAGCATATCATAGCCCGGATTAGCGATAGACGAAACCATAATAGGAATGAAGACTTTATGAATACCCAGGGATACAAAGATAGGCATCAATACAGCCAGAATGGCTACTGCAATAAATCCGATATGGTCCTGAATCAGCAGAATGCTTTGAGTGAGGCCATTGCCCAGGAAAACACCGATCGGGCCAAGAGCCAAAAAGGCTACAGGTCCGGTAATCAATATAACAATGAGCGGACTGAGAAACACTTTGACCACATTGGGCGAGACTCTGTCGGCAAAACGTTGAATGTACCCCATGAAAAACACGATCAGGATGATCGGTACGACTTGTCCGCCATAATTGGCCGGAGTCAGCGGAATACCGAATAATGCCAGCGGATTACCTTCAGTAAACAAGGCAGTCATTTTGGGATGCAGCAACGCCGCACTCACAGCTATTGCCAGCGGCACACTTGTTTTAAATTTGACGGCAGAAGAGTATGCTACCAGTACAGGCAGGAAATAAAAGGCTGCATCCGCAAGGTTACTAAGGATGATATAAGTCTGGTCAGCTGTCTTTAAGATCCCTGTCATCGAGAGCAGCAACAACAGCACCTTGAGCATCCCGGCTCCAGAGACTGCCGGAACGAGAGGCTGGAAGATTCCCGCGATTAAATCAAAGAAAGAGCTGATACTGAATCTTTTTCTGGTTGAAGATTCAGTGGGCCCGGGAGACGACCCTCCAATTTCGGGCAGTTCCCGATAGACGTAGCTAACTTCATTTCCAACGATCACCTGGAACTGGCCGCCACTGTTCACTACGCTGATTACTCCATCTACCTTCTCAATAAAATCTTTGTCCGCCTTGCTCACATCCTTCAATGTGAAACGCAAACGTGTGGAGCAATGATATACGCTTTCAATATTTCCCTGTCCGCCTACACCTTTTAAAATCTGGGACGCTGTTTGTTTATGGTCCATAATAATCCCCTTCTTTTTCATTTAACTGGAAAAGTTAACAAAAAAAGACCCAGATAAAGTACGACAGTACATAAATGTACCATTGAATACTCTACCCAGGTCTTGCCTGCATTATCAGTAACACGCCCAGTTAAATTTTGTAGTTGTAAGAAATCAATTAAATTCCGGAATAAAGCGATTTCATCTTGCCTGAAACTATAATACATGCTGATTTTGAAAAAGTAAAGGGGGGCCTTCAATTCTTATTCTGAGCACAATAAATTCAATGGACTGCGATTTCATAGCGGCCTTGTCCATAATTACCTCCCGTCGGAGTCATTGATCGTTAAAGAAAAAGAACAACGATACAAAGGGCCGATATGGCAGCCCTAAAATCATCATTCTGCTGCTGCGTGAAGGCCGGAATCTTCCCCTTATAGCTCAAGGTATATTGATAACTGCTAGAGTCTCCATGGATTTAAGCAGTACTTGTAACTCGCCAGCTATCACTTTCTCCTTGATAAGTTATTACCTTATTTGAACAAGCTGCTAGTAGAACAAATATTGAGATCATGGGACAAACAAAAGAATTTTCCTCATCGAAACATTCCTTATATGTTTACTCAGCCCAGTATATTATGCAAAAAGACCGTTAATAGTAACGGTCCATGTCAATTATTCAGTACTTTCTTTGGCATTCGGTATGTACTCCAGAAGATCACCGGGAGTAACACCTAATCCGCGACACAATGCACCGAGTGTATCGTAATCTATACGTTTGGTGGCATTGCCAGCAAGCGAGGTAATTGTGTTTCGACTCACGCCTGTTAACTCCACTACATCTTTGTTTTGTAATCCACGTTCTCTCATCATTTCTCCAAGGCGACAACGTATACTCAAAGGTTCCATAGAAATCCCTCCAAAAAAATAAGCACTACATGTTGACATATTGAAATGTTAACTAATATTCACGTACACCCATCGTAGCAAAACCATTCGTTATTAGCAATATGTTAAAGTTCCAAAGCATTTTTCAACTATCCAATAGGAGGCACAATTATATGTTTATAGCACCAGAAACTAATTCACTCGCACTAGAACGGGCAGCGATGGTATTTGGACCCTATGATCAATCACATATGTATGAGATATTTGAGGGAATTATTTACGGTGAACACTACTTCTTTCACATTGAGCATGGTTGCTTGTGGCTCCGTCATGTACTTAAGATAGACCATCCTGAACATACACACTTATTCGTCGACGGTGACATTGGTGGACTACAACTTGCAGAAAACATTCAGTGTGATCTTATGACAGTTGTATCGGATACTATTGAAAGACTACATACTATGGATAGCATGACATTTTTACTCAACGAGCTGCTGTGGCTAGAGAATCGTGGAGATATCAAATTGAATTTCGTAAGAGCATGAAATAGCCCCATCTTATCACTAAGATCAAGGCTATTTACAATTACATTCCGTTTTTCAACGTATCATAGCCCGTACCGCAGACGCCATCCAGAGCGGTCAGAGTTGCTTGAGCAACACATGCGCAAGCAACTCTGGATTGCTAATCATGACGTCATGGGCCGCATCTATCTCGATATAGCGCCAGCCTGAGTCCCTCCGCACGCGCGACAGTGATCGCTCAAGCAGATCTCCAGGTGCCTGAGTGCAACGTATATAGGATTTTCGTTGAATATCGAACGGGCTTTCAAAACGCATTCGCTCGAAATATGTATTCACTGGTTGCGGCGTCAACTGAGCGTCAACCCATGGCTGATCCGGCTCTCCGACCCCGAACAGAGCTGCTGGAAGTGGAGGAATGTTCCAGCTTTCATCTGCGGCTGCCTGTGCGCCATAGTCTTCAATTAGTATCGGAGCATGGTCCAGCAGCATCTCACCATCGCCCGGCAGAAAAGCATCGAGTAGCACAAGATGTGAGACGACATCGGACAGTTGGAGGGCTGCGGCACTCGCAGGAAACCCGCCGTAGCTGTGACCGACCAAGGTGACATCATCGAGATTCGCAGCCCGAATATGATCCACAATGTCGTTGATATGCGTCGTCAGATTCACGTCTCGCGAGAGCGCGGGTGCCCGTTCGGCAAGCCCGGTCAGCGTCGGCGTTGTGACGAAATGGCCTTCTGCTTCGAGCAGCGGAACCACACGCTCCCAGCACCATCCACCATGCCATGCGCCATGAACTAGCACGAAAGATGTCATCATCGAACCTCCTTATCTCTTGCAATATACTTATCTAGCAAAGGGGTCATCATTTTTATTGGAATTCCAGATGTATTCAATTTGATTAGCCACCTGTTGAGCTTTTTCAAGACCAAAGTGGTCAGAAACAAAGCCTAAGGACATATCTATTCCAGCGGATACACCCGATGAAGTATAGAACTTTCCATCTACTACCCATCTTGCCTTTGGAATCCAGTCAACTTCCGTGTCGATGGATTTCACCCAATCAAAGGCTAATTTATTGGATGTGGCGCGCCTGTTTTTTAACAAGCCTGTTTTAGCAAGCAGCGCAGAACCTGTACAGACGGTTATACAAAAACAGGACTGTTCCGCAATCTCTTTGACCTGTTTCATAAATTGATCGTCATGGATTAAACTTCTTGTCCCCTGTCCGCCCGGGATCATGAATATGCCATCGGGCTTTGCTTGTGCAATAGGTTCTGTAACAATCTTGGTTTTTTGCCGACTCTCAATAATTCCCCCGTTCATAGAGAAATATTTTAAGTCATACTCTTCAGGCAGGCGGCCAAAAATCTCAACGGGTCCGAATACATCCAGTGTTTCAAAATCATCGAACAAGCATATGTTAAAGTCCATACGACTCACCTCCCTCAAAGATTAATCATACTATACACCCTGTTTCCTGAATTAAACAATATAAAAAGCGCCTTTTCGGGCGCTTATTCAGGCCGCATCAACTTAGCAATGAAAGAGCTCTTGAATTTCCTTCTGTGGAGATTCAGGAGCTTTTTGTGTAATTGGGGTGACACCGTTAACAAGAAGCAAGCTGGCACAATTATGACGAAGATCATGAATATTTAAAGGCAAAGCCGTCTTCAGAAAATTCTGAAGGGCTTTTTTTTATTTCCCAGCGATGAGTTAGGTTCTATTTGCGAAGAAAAGGAAGGGCGTGATTAAGAGGAAGGTGTGCAAACTCAACGATTGGCCTCGTCTTTTTCACGTATTGATTAGAAATTTCATTTTTAACAGAAAATCCAATTTGTGATCATTATTTTCAGAAAAATCGAGAAATTAACAGAAAACATTAGAATGGCCTATTTATTTTGGAGTATATGGCTTTATAAACATCTGTATACAAATATATGTAAATATTTGAACATTGAGCAAATTCTGCATTGGGACTATGATGAAAATGGTTTTAATTTCCAACGAAAGAAGGCGATCGCACCGTCACACCCACCGTCTTAGGCACCATGATATGCCCGCATGCAAATGTATCTTGCAGTCGCTGTACTTCGTAAGGTAAGAGCGAAAATTACGAATGGAATTGCAGTCATGGATGTATTGTGTCTTGAACACAGCGAAAGGAATGTGAATTTTTATGAAAAAAGTAGCTTTAGTAAGCCCGTTAAGAACAGCGGTCGGCTCTTTTAACAAAACCCTTGCGCCCCTAAGCGCTCCTGAACTGGGAGCAATTGTGATGACAGCATGCCTTCAGCAAAGTAAATTAGAGCCTGCTTTGATTGATCAAATTTATTTGGGAAATGTTCTTCAGGCGGGCAATGGCCAAAATCCTGCCAGACAGGCGGCACTGAAAGCCGATATCCCCATTGATGTACCCGAATCAACGATAAACACGGTTTGCGGTTCAGGACTTCATGCCGTTGCTTTAGCCTACGATTCAATATTAGCCGAACAAAGCAACATCGTCTTGGCCGGAGGTATGGAGAGCATGTCAAACGCCCCTTATCTGCTAAGGAATGCAAGAAACGGCTACAAGCTTGGCAACGGTGAATTGGTAGACTCCCTGGTGGCCGACGGACTTACGTGCCCGATCAATAATTACCATATGGGAATTACCGCAGAAAATGTTGCCGAGAAATATGGAATTTCAAGACTTGAGCAGGATGAGTTTTCCTATGAAAGCCAGATAAAGGCTTTAGAAGCAAAAAACAAAAAGGTTTTTGAAGAGCAGATTGTTCCGGTCATGATCAAAAACAAAAAAGAAACTATTTATTTCACGGAGGACGAACACATAAGAGGAAATACAACGAAAGAAAAACTTGCTCATTTAAAAACTGCGTTTAAGGAGAACGGAACGGTTACCGCCGGAAATTCTTCGGGGATCAATGATGGCGCGGCAGCTATGCTTGTAGTGTCGGAAGACAAATGTAAGGAACATGCGTTGAAGCCGTTGGCATATATCAAGGGTTATTCACTTGTTGGCGTTGACCCTGCATATATGGGAATGGGACCGGTAAAAGCCATTTCGTCACTTCTTAAAAAACAGGGAATATCCATCGATGCCATTGATCTTTTTGAAATTAATGAAGCGTTCGCCGCACAAGCATTAGCGGTATTGAAAGAGCTTGGGGTCAGTCCGGAGAAGGTGAATGTCAATGGCGGCGCGATCGCGATCGGGCATCCTGTCGGTGCAAGCGGTGCCAGGATATTGGTTACGTTGGTTCATGAAATGGTGCGAAGATCTTCACGTTACGGCATAGCCTCGTTATGCATCGGAACGGGAATGGGAATAGCGATGCTGGTTGAAAATGCACTCATTTAAAATGCGTGTTCAAAAGATGACTTTTGGAACTACCTCTTAAAAGGAAGGGAGATCGCTATGAATCAAAAAGATGTACTTTCACTCCAATCCATGCCTGCGGCCAGCGGCAGTTATGGGCGCCCGCCATGCCGCTTCATCAACCGGGAATTTTTTATCATTACCTATGAATCCGACCCCGCTGCGATTAGACAAGCGGTCCCGGAACCTCTTCAGCCGGATGGAAGCAATACTGTTTCCTATGAATGGATCAAGATGCCCGATTCATCCGGTTTAGGAAGCTATGAGGAAAGCGGTATTGTCATTCCGTGTACTTTTCAAGGAGAACCCTGTAATTTTGTTGCCCAAATGTATTTGGATAACGCGCCTGCTATTCTTGGGGGACGTGAAATCTGGGGATTTCCGAAAAAATGGGCGAAGCCTCATCTGATCGTTGAGGATACGGAGACGCTTACAGGTACATTGCATTATAATCACGTCCTGGTGGCCACGGGAACCATGCCTTTCAAATATAACATTCTTGATGAACAGGAAACGGCTAAAGCCATCGCAAAAACACAAGTTAATTTAAAATTAATTCCTGATGTTGACGGTACCCCCAAAATTGCTCAGTTAGTAGCGTATAATCTCGAAGCCATCACTGTAAAAGGCGCCTGGTCAGGGCCTGCCAGATTAAGCCTGATTCCCCATGTCAATGCTCCTGTGGCAGATTTGCCGGTTCAAGCTTATATTGGCGGAAAACATTTTATTGCCGATTTAACGCTTCCATATGGAAGAGTCCTCTACGATTATCTCCAATAAAGTTTGCTTTCCTAAAAATATATATATAAGGAGACGGAACCATGAATAACAAAGTAATCTCCGCTGAAGAAGCAGTTAAGAAGGTCAAAGACGGAGACACGGTGATGGTCGGAGGTTTTCTGGCAGGAGGCTTTCCGGAGGATCTGGTGCGTGCGCTTGTCGACACAAATTCCGCCGGCAATCTCACGATTATTTCCAATGACACAGGCACACCGGAATTATCTATCTATAACCTTGTAAAAAGCGGCAGAGTAAAGCGGATTTTTGCATCCTATATCGGCTCCAATCCGGAAACGGGAAGGCTCCTTATGACGAAAGAAGCAGAGGTTCAGCTCTTCCCGCAAGGCACGCTCGCTGAAAAAATACGCGCAGGGGGAGCCGGTTTGGGCGGTGTTTTAACACCTGTAGGTGTAGGCACCATGGTAGAGGAAGGAAAAAAGAAAATAGAAATTGATGAAAGGGAATATTTGCTTGAACTGCCGCTCAAAGCGGATGTGGCGCTAATCAGAGCCCATAAGGCTGATGAAGAGGGGAATCTTGTCATTAACGGCTCTTCACGCAATTTTAATTTGGTTATGGCTACAGCGGCAGAGTATGTAGTGGCTCAGATAGACGAATACGTAAAGACGGGAGAAATTGACCCCAATCATGTCAACGTTCCCGGAATATTTGTCGACGCGATTGTAAAGGTGGGTGGACACGCATGAATAACAGAGAATTAATTGTTCGAAGAATAGCCCAGGAATTCAAAGATGGCGAAGTTGTCAACCTTGGTGTTGGAATGCCTACAATGGTGGTGGACTATATCCCTGAAAACATTCATATTATGCTGCAGGCGGAGAACGGAATCCTCGGTGTAGGTCCCAAAGCGGCTCAGGGAAAAGAAAGACTCGATTGTATCGATTCAGGCGGAAACTACGTTACATCTGTAGAAGGAGCTTGCTTTTTTGACAGTGCACTTTCATTTTCCATCATCCGCGGAGGACATGTGGATATCACCGTTTTGGGCGCCCTGGAGGTCGATGAGAAAGGTAACCTTGCAAGCTGGATGATCCCGGGTAAAAAGGTGCCGGGCATGGGGGGAGCCATGGATTTGGTGGTCGGAGCCAAGAGAGTGATTATAGCCATGGAGCATGTGAACAAAAATGGGGCGCCGAAAATACTGAAACAATGCAAGCTGCCCCTGACCGCTGTAAATGTTGTAAAGACCATAGTAACCGAAAAGGCTGTCATCGATGTTATTCCGGGTAGAGGGCTAGTGCTGAAGGAAATTGCTCCGGGTTTGTCGGTGGAAGACGTTCAAATGGCGACAGAGGCTGAACTGATGGTTTCACCACATTTGAAGGCCATTGCAGTGTAAAGGTCATGGGAACGGCACAAGCCCTTAAGGGGAGATGGGGCCTGACTCTGAAGAAGTTTCAGGTCCGTGTGGGCTAATCCCCCGTGGAGGCTTGAGTCCTCTCGACCGCATTCATTTTTACAAGTAGGGTTCGCTAATTGCTCATTGAGCAATTGCGAGCCTTTTTTTGTTGGAGTGGGACCATTCTGGGCTTTTTGTCACGGCCATAGATAATGACTAAATGTTTGGTTCCCATCTCCTATCGCTCTTCCAGACGATCCACACGAACGGTTTGAGTATTGCCAGGGTTGCTTCCCACCTGTACGGTAGCCATACCGTTTGCTTCATCCACATGCTCGATCCAGATCGGTTTACCCTCTAATTGCACGGCAATGTTTTCGGATGAATTGTAAATCGCTTTTGCTCGTTCCACGTTCATGCTGATCTCCTCCTGATGATTTGTTTTGTATTCATGTATTCAGAAATACAGGTTCACCTAGTCCTCATCTATAATCCGTTCAACGTCCAATGAAGGGATGCTATGAGAAGGCGAAGTTGAAACCACAGCCTCCAAATCCACATGACCCACAGCTACAGGAAAAGGCGGCTGGATTCCATGGGAAAGGGCAAACTCGGGCGGCAATGCATCCTGTTCGCCTCCGGCGGGTCCCCGAAAGGCGATATGGCTTTGACCCACACGATGTCTGATTTGCCGAGGATATGATTTTCCGGGCATAAATTGTGTACCTCCTTTTGAATCGGATATGCCTTACTATGCACCAAAAAAGCTGCAACCATGCGCAAGCGGATTTTTCGTGAGTTTTAACATCAAACAGCCCCAGCTTCTCACGAAGACCGGGGCTATCTATGATTCCATTCCATAAATGAGGTACGTATTATTTTTATGCTTTAGCTGCCCAAATTTCAATTTCAATTTTTATTTCAGGCAATCCTAGAGCAGTAAGGTAGCCGATAGTCATTGCAGGATAATCATTCCCGAATAACTTTTCCCATTGGGAATACATGTAATCCCAATCTATCTGCTCAGTTGCCCAAACATTTACTTTAATAATATTGTCAGCGGTTAATTGTTCGGCGTCCAAAACTGATTTAATGTTATTAAAAGTATTGCTGATTTGCAGGTTAAAGCTTTCTGGGAATTGGCCATTCTGATCTACTCCAATTTGACCTGAAGTCACGAATAGCTCTGAATTTCTGGGAATTTTAGTTATATGTGTGTAATTCCCTACTGGTTTTGGCATGCCTGCTGGATTTTTTCTAATTATTTTTTCATTTTTCATTTAATCGACCTCGTCATTTTAAAATTTTTCTACCGTTTCTCCTAACCATTTTTAGGCAGACTCCACCCATAAAAATGATTTTAGAAAAAAACAGCAGTAGAGTATCCATATCCAAAAGATATAAAATTTAATGATCTTTTCTTCATGACATGAACACTCCTTCCTTATAAAATGGCAAGATTATTTATTATTCCTTATCTTAATATACCCAATGTAACTTAACAACCTCAAATCATTGTGTTATGCGATGTAGCTCTCCGAAGCATACTAAGTGAAAAATGAATATGCTCACAGCCGAGCGTTGGAATCGAAGGATACAAAATGCGGATTAAAGAAAAGGAGGACTGGCGGTATGCATACGGTCTGGAAAGGCGCGATCAGCTTTGGGCTGGTTCATGTGCCCGTTAAGATGTTTTCGGCTACAGAGGATAAAGATATTTCCATGCGTTATATTCACAAGGAATGCGGAAGTCCGCTCAGTTATGTACGAAAGTGTCCCGTTTGTGACAAGGAGGTCGAATGGGAGGAAATTGGAAAAGGCTATGAATACGAAAAAGGGAAATTTGTCATGTTCGATAAAGAGGAACTGGAGCAAATCAGCGGACAAGCAGATAAAAATATCGTTATTTTGGATTTTGTGGACTTGCAGGAGATTGATCCAATTTATTTTCAAAAAACATATTATTTGTCCCCGGATCAGGCAGGCTCCAATGCTTACAAACTGCTTATGAATGCCATGAAGGATACCGGAAAAATTGGCATTGCTCAAATCTCAATCCGATCCAAAAGCAGTCTGGCGGCTATTCGTGTGCTGGATGAATGTTTGGCGGTGGAGACGATGTTTTACCCGGATGAAATTCGCCCGGTGTCCCAGGTTCCTAATCTGCCGGGGCAGGAGGAAGTTAAAGAGAAGGAGCTGACGATGGCAAAAATGCTCATTGAGCAGCTATCCACGCCTTTTGATGCAGCAAAATACACGGACCAGTACCGCGAGCGTCTGCTGGACCTCATTCAGCATAAAGTGGCTGGAGAAGAGATCCGAATCGCTCCGTCTCAGCCGCAGACCAATGTCGTGGACCTGATGGCTGCACTCCAGGCCAGCATCGAGGCAGTGAAGCCTGTCGTTACCGATCCTGGCCCTGCCGCTGTAAAAAAACGCCCTGCGCGTAAAACAGCAGCCACCACAACACAACAAGCGGTGGCAGGAGATGCCGTTCCTTCGACTCCGATCAAAAAGAAAAGAAGTACTGCCAAACGCAAGGAAACCTGAGACTGCGACATCTCAATTCACCATGCAATAGGAATTTAAGCAGGCCAACAGAACAGGCAGCTAAGGGGTGGCGATGACACTGCTTTGGTATGACAGCAGTTGACTGAACGCCCCCCGCTCTTCCTGTACCAATTGGCGGTAATTCCCCTGCTGTATAATCTCGCCCTGTTCCAGAACGACAATTTGATCGGCATGACGAATGGTCGACAGACGGTGAGCAATGACGATCAACGTCATTTGACCTTTCATCCGCTCCAGCGCCGCCTGAATATCGGCTTCATGCTCCCCATCCAGCGCACTTGTCGCCTCATCCAGAATGAGTACCGGAGGACGATGCAGGACAGCCCGCGCTAGTACCAACCGCTGACGTTCCCCTCCAGACAGGCGAATGCCGCGATCCCCGATCACCGTGTCCAGCCCTTCGGGCAATCTGGTAACAAAGCCATCTGCGGCTGCAAAATGTAACGCTTCCCATAACTGCTGCTCGCTCGCATTCGCATCGGCCAGCTTCAAATTTTCACGGACAGTGGCATGAAACAAAAAAGGGTCCTGCGACACATACCCAAACGACTGCCGCCACTGTGGCAACAGCTCGTCGTCCAGCACATGTCCGTCCATTTTAATCTGGCCCCGAGTTGGTCGTAAAAATCCCATCAGGACGTCAACCATTGTACTTTTGCCTGCGCCCGATTTCCCCACAATAGCCGTCATTCCCTGAGCGGGGATGAACAGATTTATTTGGTGTAATGCAAGCTCTGCTGTACCATCATACCGATAATCCAGACCACTGCATTCAATGCCCGTACGAAGATACAAGGGCTGGCGTGCAGATGCAGTTGTAGATGCAGTTGTAGATGCAGTTGTAGATGCAGATACAGATTTATGGGTTACCGATAAATCGCTTGGAATGCGAGTCTCAAAGGTTGTAAGTGCAGTCAGCGATGGATCTGAGAAAGCTTCGCATTCCTGCTGTACCTTGGTCACACTTTCAAAAGCAGACAGCATAGACATGATATATTCCAGACTCGCTTGAATAAGGGCAAACCTTGGCCATAAGCGAGAAAATATAAGGATGAGCACAATCAGCTTTTCAGGAGAAACGTGTAGCCATTGCAATGACACTAGCATGATGCAAGCGATAAACACGGCAGCCGCCGTGCGGTGAAAAAATTGTGTGGTGGCATTTTGCCGTACAAACTGGGTTGTGTTGTCCTCCATACGTTGGGTCAAAGATCGAAACCAGTCTATATTCGCAGCTTCCAGCAGATTGCTTTTAATATCCTTCATCCCGTTCATATGGTCGGTGATCCCGGCAAAATAAACCTGCGACAGCTCGGTGGTACGGTCGCCCAGTTGTTTAGCATTTTGAATGGATCGGCGAAAGACGACAAACAACCCCAATCCGCACAGGAACACCAGCCCGGTTAAAGAAGGAGACAGCCAAAAAGCCAGCGCAATCTGAATCAGCGTAAAAATAACGGCTGTGGTGAGCTGGAGAAGCAGATTGGTTCCCTGACTAACACGCGCCAGCTCGGTCGTCATCACATGACTGAAATCAGACTTTCGCTGACGCAAGTAAAAAGTCCACTGGGCCTTCATAAAGGAGGTATACACGTCTATTCGAAGGGAACGCATGAACCGTTGCTGAATCCGCGAATTCAGAATGGATTGGTAACGCTGAAGAAGTGCCTGCCCTATGAGCAGTAACACAAAAAGCAGCAGCATTCCCGGCAACAGCCAGCTTTTAGGGATGTTTGACAAGAAAAGATCAAATCCGCCTGACAGGAAGGGTATCCCTGCATGACCGCCAAATATGCCGATAGCCGCCAGCATGGGAACAAGCATGTAAATACCCAGCCCCTCCAGCAAGCTGACGATGATCATACATCCAATATTGAGAAATAAAGCACCGCCATTCACGGCGTACAGCTTGGTCATATATAATCGCAGGTGGTACATAATGCACGCTCCTTATCAGGTCAGTGCTTTGAGAATCGCCGTTTTAGCCAGAGAAATGGACGTAGAGGGATGTACAGAAAATGCAGCTGACGAGGCAGCGGTAAAACGGCCGGATCGCCCGTAGAAGGAAGCAAACGGCTGATCAGGTACATCAATCGGTGGCTCGGCCCCTTTAGGGAGAGCAAATAGGATCGACTGGTTGGCTGGTGGGTAGCTGGTTCGGCTACCGGGTACTCCGCGGGTACGCTGGCCTGAATGAAGTCCAGCGCGCTCAGCGCGAGCCTGTGCGCCTGCCGGGTAGCCGCTACCTGACGCAGCGGCTCTGGTACCGAGGTGCCCAGCAGCGCGGCGGCGAGCGCCCAAGCCTGCCCGCCCACAGGCACGCCCCCGTATCGGCGCAGCATCGGCAGAAGCGCCTCCCAATCGACGGCGCGTACCGCAAGCCTGTCGATGTCAACCAGCCAGCGCAGCCTGAACCAGCCGTGACGCGCCCCGTGTGCGCTGAGGTACAGAAACTGGTGCTCGCTGCCAAGCGTGTACATACAGGGTGCTCCTGTGGCTGTGGCTTCACTCATTTGCCTGTGATCCCACAGCTCGTCAAATGAAGGTTCTCCGCCTGCATCCGGCTGGAGCCGCCAATGCAGCTCTATCTCTACCCGCTTATGCGGATGAAGAAAGGACGCATGATGGTCCTTCCATTTCCAACTGCCCAGGACACGTGCTTCTCCGCTTTTGGATACATACCCGGCTTCCCGCATCCAATGCTCCGCCTGATCCATGTCGTCCGGGGCAATGAGTAAATCCACGTCCTTGGAGGTACGCAGTGAAACATCCCCGTACAATTGCTGCGCCAAGGCAGGACCCTTGAGCATAAGTACACGGATGCCATGATTCATGAGCAGCCTAGTCACACGTCCGGCTTCCGCCTGCAGGTGTAGCATACGCAGAGTGTTCCGGTGATACTGCGCCTGAAGGTTGCGCAGCAACTCAGCAGGAATGGCCGGATGATTTATTCTTTTCAACTGGAGATATACCGCAGGTACCACCCGATGGTGCTCTGCCAGCCGCAACAAGCGGGTCCAATCGAATCCATACAGATAAGCAGCATGGACTGCATCCAGCCTTGAAGTGGCATCTTTTCGCAGTAAAAAGAGCAGCAGCGTCAATTCCTGATCCTCATTCCAGCGGTCAGGTTTCAGAACAGTATGGGTGGACATGCTTTTAGCAATCTTCGTATTTGGGTCCGTCACAGCACGCCTGCCGAAGGTGCCCACCACGGTAAACGCCCCCATCTCCCGTTCGCCCGTAACATAAATCGGTCCACTCCGCACCCAGGCATGTGCCGCCAAACGTCCCGCAGCATTCTTGGCTGTGCCAAGATACAGCGTGCAGTCCAGCTTTCTGCGACTCAGCAACGTCATTGCGGCGGCAGCCTGCACAAGACAGCTACTGCGCCAAGGGGTATACCGACTTGCCAACTCCACAGCATGTGAAATATGCCGAACGGCTTGCTTCTGCCGGGCATCACACTCCCAAGAGGTTTCTTCCATCCGTATACCCCAGCCGCGTGCATAATCTTCAAACGGACGATGCTGGTGAAGACGCGCCCATCCCAGTTGCAGCCAGGCTTCCGGCAATAGTCTCCTGACCTCCGGGGATAGACGACGAAGGCGTTGAAGCCACATTTTAAACCGTCTCCCGCAAAAGCTTGAGCAGTCCTTCCCGCTCCAGTTCAGTCACAAAGGTATGTACCTGCTGTCTGCACCGTTCCTCGTCCACTTCATATTCATCCGTCAGAGCAGCTACGATCTCCCCGAGTGAAGGGCAGGATTCCGCCAGTTCCCAAATTCGTCCTCCCGTGAAGCCGAGATTATAATATTTTCCTGTGTTGATGCTCATCATGACCTTTTCCCCGTCCATGTCACTGACATAGACTTCCTCACCGTGAATGACACGGTCATGATCCTTCGTCGAATGAGTAGCTGCCATAGCTGTTTTCCTCCTTACGAATGATATCAAGTACCCGATCTACAACCTCGGACGCGGTAAAAGCAGAGCTATCCCTCAGTAGTCGCCAGCCCTCCACCTGCCGGGCCATCCGGGCTGCCGTTCCAAAATGCCATTCACCCAGACTCATTCGCGGAATGATCACCCTGCGATATGTATGAAGCAATAACGTATGCAAGAACTCCAGCATGTTCAAAGGTTGCTCCGTAACCGCCGCCAACTCCCCTTCACGTTGGAACTCACGGTTGGGGGACTCTGCCACCAGCTCGAATACACCTCCCAAGGGAAGCGGTTTGTTGTGGAAGTAATCCACTCTCGGCACGGCATATTTATTCAGCTCACCTGTAAGCTTGCGCAAATGTCCATTTTTGAGCATCGCAGGATTTCCGTCCATTAAAACAAGCCCGTGATTACTTTTGCGTGCATGCTGATTTCCCTGTAAAGCCTTCAGCTGGAGCAAGCTTTCCAGACCCAACTTTTGCTGCGGGTAAGCCGGATAGACTATAGTTTCGGAAGCCGTAGCTTGCATAGCAATAACATCATCACTGACCATCCGATAGCCTGCCTGCGTAAAAGCAGCAGCCAGCGTCGATTTTCCTGCTCCGGATTCGCCCACGAAAGCATAGGCCCTGCCTCCGATAACTACCGCACTCCCGTGAATAGGCAGTATCCGTCTCTGCATCAGAAGGACACCCATACATGTGCCCAGCACAAACAACCGCACCGTATCCGGATCAGCGCCAGAGTAAGAGCATACTTCAATTGCCCTGCCTCCCCAGACGGCGTAAATGGCTGTGTCCGGTATATGGAACATAAAGCGGTCACCCTGCATCACAAAATTAGCCTGCTCCAGTTGATCGCTCCATGCTGTCAAATCAGCCTGACGAATGACCACATCCTCCACCGCTCCCGGCGCTGCGGGTATCAATTCAGGCAGGTACAGCTCGCTGGCAAGTTTGAGTCCAAAGGCTGTATACATTGTCAGGTTAACATTGGTACTCCTGTCATGCACGATAGGACTCACTCCCTCTGTCCTTTAAAAATCCCGCCTTTATTTCTTCGAGCAAAGTCTCCAACCCCCAAGAAATAAAGACGGCTGTGTATTGAATAATTGCCACTCTCTAGCTTGGGTTATACAAATCGGCATCGTGGTCAGATACCCAGTCAATCTGTTTCCAGCCCTTACCTGCCATCGTCTGGTTAATATCCAGTACCTCTATGGTTGGCTCTTGCCATTCTTTTTTACTCATGTCATCACCTCCCCTCCAACGAACGACGTATCTGTCTGACCAGATCAGTTAAATCCGCGTATAAAGCGGTACACAATCAGACTGTGCATTAGCAGCCGTATGCTGGGATCGGACGCCTGCTCCGGTCGCGGTTGACGAAACTTCGCCATAGCCGTTTTAATGACATCGATATTCAGAAATTCGGCGGCATGTAAATCATGGCACAGCAGTTGAAGTTCTCCCATAAACGTCTCCCAGCAGGGGAGCATACGGTGCAGCCAATCTGCAGGCTGGACACCGCGTACACGCTGGTTTAACCGGACATCATCGGGCAAATAATCCCGCATAGCTCCGCGAATAAGTGCGCGATCCCGGCCGTTTTGCACGTATTGCTCAAAGGGCACCGACAGGCAAAAGCGGATCACCCGGCTGTCTCCGGTCGGATCACGTTCCCACAGTCCGTATCGCAGCGACAGTTTGGTCGCAACCACACCATTTTTGTTCGCAATCGCCAAATTCGTGAACTTTTCTTTTCTCGCCTGATCTGCATTCTTCATCCATCCGGTTCCACTCAAAGTCGGAATGTCCTCCACATTCATCCGCTTGGCAAACTCCGGGTGAATGAGCGAAGGAACCGGACTCCGATTACCGCCGCGTAACCAGGAACGAGAATCGAGCGAGGTCGCTTTTTTCAGCATCACGGGTAATAAATGCGATACTCGCCTTCCAGTCAGCTTGCTGTACTGCCACAATCCCTGAAAAGATTGCAGCCAGTGCAAACGACGAAGCTGACGGGCATAATAGTCCAGCGCAGGCCCCCACGAAATGGTAA
The DNA here is from genome assembly GCF_044907935.1 of Paenibacillus sp. RC21. Lineage (NCBI taxonomy): Bacteria > Bacillati > Bacillota > Bacilli > Caryophanales > Paenibacillaceae > Paenibacillus > Paenibacillus sp. RC21. The sequence continues at coordinate 418,842 of NZ_JBIYCS010000003.1, read as the reverse complement.
AATTACCTCGCGCTCCGGTTAGCAGCACACCCACATTTTGTTCCTGTGCTTTTTCATAAAAGCCTCTGATCCAGAACGAATTTTCAAAATATTTATAGGGAGCTTCCATCAATTCCAGCCAGATATCAATTTCTGAAAATGGGCTTTTCCCCTCAAAATCCAGGTAATTTTCGTGAATGTTGCCCACATATCGAGCCGTGGATTGGATATAAGCCCGTTCATTTGCCAGCAGTGTCGATGGTGTCCAATCCGTAAAATCCTGTACGGGCACATAGCTGTACGCATGAAGAGGCTTTTGCTGCAATCGCAGCGACGGTGCGGCAAAGCTGGCAACCGCACCGGAATCCAGACCGCCACTCAAGGCCGCTCCCACGCCACGATGCGTGCGCAATCTGGCATTCACCGCCTGTGAGAATACCTCGCGAAAAGCCTCCACGTACTCGCCGCCGGTTTTGAGCCGCAGCGGCTCCACATCATCCAAAGAAGCATATTTATGGATGGTTGACTTTCCCTCCTCCATGGTGAACCAATGGGCGGGCGGGAGCTGGTTTATATGCTTGTAGCCAGTAGTCCCAATATCGACGGATTCCTGCATGGCGCGGATCGACAGAAATTCCGCCAGCCACGGCTCATGCAATTCTTTTTGCAGGGAAGACAGCGTCAGAAGAGGGGCTACTACTGTACTGAATGCAAACCCTCGGTCATGTTGGTATGTATACAGCGTGCGGCTTCCTGCCATATCACGAGCGCCATATAATCTGTGCCGCCCGGCATCCCAAATGACAAAGGCAAAATCGCCTATCAGATAGCGGGCCGCGTCGAGGGCCCATTTGTCGTATGCCAGCAAAATCAACTCGCTGTCCGTGATGTCGTGCCGCCGTTCCTGTCCCACCCCCAGCCGTTCAAACAGCTCGAAACGATTGTCAATAATCGCATCCGCCGTGATTGCCAAATTCCGTTCCTCGTCATAGAAAGGGAGACGCTCATGGACGGATTCCGGTGTCACATGCTGCGCGTGGCAGCCCAAGAATATGGAACCCTCACACCAGGCGCAAACGCGGTCGGCGGGATATTTTCGCAGAGCTTGCATCATTTTACCGCCTTCTTCGGTGCATACGGGCTCATGTCCGAAGCTGTATATTCCGGCAATCGCACTCACGTTTTCCCCCCTTTTTCTTTTTCCATACCTGATAGCGCTACAGACGCCCAGCGACCCAAATGACGAGCAAAGGGGATACGAGATCGGAGCCGTTGATTTCTGCGTTGGTAGGTTTGGAGCTGTGCGATAAGACGATTCCGCTCCTCATAGCTATGTGCCAGCCTATTTTCCAGCGATTGGAGACGTCTATCATTTACAACCTGTACAGCATCATTCTGTCGAGAATCTTGAAGTACAGGATGCTGTTCTGCTTTTATTATAAATCCCCTGTTATCCGCATCCTGCTTTTCCAGCATCCGATAAGCGTTCTTCCACTCAAAGCCGCTTTGCTGGAGAAACTGGCTCGTACGCCGACTTAGTAGCTCCACATCGGCTTCCTCTTCAAACCTTACCCCGGTGATATGCTCGGCCTGCTCCAGTGCTTCCCCGTAGCCAAGTTGTGTAAACATACGAGCTCCGATGCTTCTGCAGTACAGCTCGATTTCCTTTTTGTTCAACAGATGTTGCCAGCTATGTACCGAGTCCAGATGCGTCTGTTCATGCTCCCCCACGAACGGATCACCCGCTCCCATGCTGTAAAATAGACTGGATTTAGGTGTATCCGCAAAATCCCCGTACTTTTCTATGCCTGGTTCATAATCGACACCCAGAAAATCGCACAGCCTCCCGATCTCCACCGCTGGGTTGGCTACAAGTTGTTCATACACAAGCGGGTATGCAAGCGGATGAGGCGTAGCAAAATAATGTGCATAACGGAACAAACCGACCGTAATATCCGTCATTTTCATATTAAAATGCGGGCTCTCCAGCTCCTCCAGCAGATGAAAGCGTTCGCTGCGCATCTGATTAACTTTTTTGAATGAAGCCGCGATAGATAAAGGATTACGGATAAGCCATACCCTGCGGGCTGCCGGGAAAAGACGGTCTATAAATTCCAGCACCGTATAGTAACGCGGGGATTTGTCGATAACCATATTTGCTTTAGTCCCTTCAAGCAGACCGTTATAGATCTCAAGTGCATACGACCGGGAAGCCTGCTCCAATACGTGCGGAGGAACCATACCGTTAAAAAACTGCCGGATGATTCCAGTTCCCCCATAGGGACGTGTTTGCGACTGGGGAAGATCATACAGGCTGAGCAGGAACCACATTTCCTGCGTAGCAAACAGGCGGGAGTGGTTTTGCAAAATGGTAGTCACTAGCGAGCTTCCACTTCGGGGGACACTAAGCAGGAAAACCAGTCCCTCGCCTTGCTTATCAATCAAGGAAACTCCTCCTCTACCTCTGCTCAAGACATTTAATAGATACACTACGTATTTTATTATAAATTTATGATACATATTGTATCTTGTCAATCCCTTTGACGGATAATTTCTGTACATGACGCTCATGTTAATCCATAACTACATCTACAGGTACATCATTCCGCCTACTCCGTTTCCATGTGAATTTCTCAAGCTCAGCTTATAACAGGTTAAAAGAAGGAGCGTAGCGTTATGGGACAAGCTGTTAAAGGCATCATTACCATCGAAGGTCTGGAAATTCCTATCACCAATCCGGATAAACCACTGTGGCCCGAAGCTGGTATCACCAAAGCGCTGTATCTTCGCAAGCTTGCGGTGCTGGCTCCTTTTCTGCTCAAATATAGCCACAACCGTTTGCTGACCGTCATCCGATGGCCGCACGGCATTCACGGGGATTTTTTTTACCAGAAAAATGCCCCGCAGCCCCGTCCAGACTACATCGAGACTTTCCTGCATGACGGCATTGAATATATGGTGCTTGGTACGCTACCGCAACTGCTATGGCTCGGCAATCAGGCCGCGCTGGAGTTTCATCCCTCCCTGCATCAGGCGGGCAGCACGCTACCGTGTGAATGGATGATTGACCTTGATCCTTCCAGAGAAGTGGAGCCACGCATTATGGAAGCGGCATCCATCGTCGGTGAAGTGCTGGCTTCACTTGGTTTGGAATCCGTACCCAAAACGTCCGGGGCCACGGGTGTACAAATTATCGTCCCGATCCGCACAGGTATCACCTTCGACGAGCTTCGCAGCATCGGTCTGCTGGTGGGACAGTTCGTGACCGAAAAGCACCCTCATCTGTTCACACTGGAACGGTTAAAAAAGGATCGGGGAAATGCTATCTATTTTGATTATTTGCAGCATTATCAAGGAAAAACCCTGGCCGCTCCCTATACCCCGCGGGCACGCCCTGGCGCTACGGTATCCACCCCACTAACATGGGACGAGGTACGACAAAACGTATCGCCGCTTGACTATCATTTGCTGAATATTGAGGAACGGCTAAATCAGGTGGGCGACTTGATCGCCAAGGTCCCTCCCCAGCCCATCGAGGATGTTCTAAAGCATATGCGCGCCAAATAAAAAAAGGGGACGAACTCCACAGCCGTAAAATCGGCCGAGGAATCGTCCCCTTGCGCTAGTGTATTCCTTTTTTCTTGAAGCGTCCGCCCTTCACATCATGAATGTTACCAATTGCCACAAAGGCATGCGGGTCCCAATCCTCAACGATGTTCTTCAGCTTCGCTTCTTCCAGACGGGTGATGACGACGAAAATGACTTTCTTGCTTTCGCCTGTAAAGCCGCCCTCACCTTCCAGATAGGTTACACCCCGTCCAAGACGGTCCGTCAGGGCATCCCCGATGTCGCGGTATTTTTCACTAATAATCCAGACCGATTTGGACTGATCCAGACCTTCGATGGTAATATCAATCATTTTCATCGCAATATAATAAGCAATCATGGAATACAGGGCATTCGGCCAACCGAATACAAAGCCTGCGCTGCCCAGAATGAAGATGTTAACGAAAAGTACGATCTCACCGACCGAAAAAGGAGTTTTTTCACTGACGAGAATAGCTACGATCTCTGTTCCATCCAGCGAGCCGCCGGACCGGATGACGAGACCTACCCCAACGCCGAGAATGACACCGCCAAAAATAGCGCCCAACAGCGGTTCGCCAGGGGTTAACGCATTTACACTGTGAAGTAACGTGGTTCCGATAGACATCACGATAATGCCGAATAATGTGGATAAAGCGAAGGTTTTACCGATTTGCTTGTAGCCGATAACCAAAAATGGAAGGTTCAACAGGGTCAGGAAAATGCCGAGCGGGTAGCCAGTAATCTTGGAGGCCATAATTGAAATACCTGTGACCCCACCGTCGATAACGCCGTTAGGAACCAGGAATATCTCGAGGCCCACTGCCATAAGCGCTGCACCGAAAATAATCATGGCCGCACGCTGAAACAGGCGTTTTGCTTTGTTTTTAGGATTGGCTGGAATTTTGCTGATCTTGGTCAACTCTCCGGTCACATCTGTGATCTCAGACAGATTTTGGACTTCCTTGCTCACTACACTCATATATAAATCCCCCCGTTACAGTATGGTATATTGGACCAAAAAAGGGGCTGCATTCCGCAGTCCCTTCTCCTTTACCGCGCTTGTGTTATATGAATACTATACCATAAAACAGTGATTTTGCGCAAAAAAGTTAGCAAAAAGCACATAAATCTCAATAAAGCGGGATTATATTGATAAAAACGGCGAAAACCGCCTTTAAAGGAGCGGAGAGAGCATGCGAGCCAGAATTTCAGCTGTTTTCTGTAATCGTGGCCGTCTGCGGAACACCTTTAAATCGATGTGCGAGGAGTTGGACAGGTCCTCTTCAAAATCGGCCGAAAGGTGTTCCAGCGCTGGCCGGGCAAAGAGTACAGCGGTCAACTCAAAATTATAGAAAAAGCTGCGCATGTCCATATTGGCGGTCCCGACCGAGCCGAGCAAATCATCCACAATGATGACTTTAGCGTGAATAAATCCTTTGCGGTATTGATAGAACTCCACACCCGCCTCCAGCAGCTCTTGCACATAGGACAGGGACGCCAGATGCACCAGCTTTGAATCCGATTTGTATGGAATAATAATTCGCACATCTACGCCGCTGACCGCCGCCAGCTTAAGCGCTTCATAAATCCCCGAATCGGGAATAAAATACGGTGTGGTTATCCAGATCCGCTTCTTGGCAACCGCCAGCGCACCAAAGCACATTTCCTGAATCGTATCCCATACCTGATCGGGGCCGCTGCTCAAAATCTGTACTTCCTCATCCCCTTCACAGGAATGCGGTGGAAATAAATTCTCATCCATCAGCCGTTCCCCGGAGGCCAGCTTCCAGTCGCTCAAAAAAGCATTTTGCAGAAAATAGACGCTATCTCCCTCAATCTGCAAATGCGTATCGCGCCAAAATCCCACCTTGGGGTATTTGCCGAGATAATCGTCGCCCACATTGATTCCTCCAACAAACCCAATCAGTCCGTCCACCACTACGATTTTACGGTGGTTACGGTAGTTAATCCGGCGATCCAGCGTCGCGAAAAACGGGGGCAGAAAATAATGAAACTCTACACCTGCCTCACTACAGGCACGAATAAAAGAATAGGGCAGATTGTAGCTCCCCACGCCGTCCACCACGAATCGAACCTTCACACCCTCGCGCGCCTTGCGGATCATGACCTCCTGAAACCGGATACCGATGTCGTCCGCCCGGAATATGTAAAACTCTACATGGATATGATGCTGCGCCCGTTCCAGCGCTGTCAGCATCGCCTCGAAGGTTTCCTCCCCATTCGTTAGCACATGTGTGCGATTGCAGCCGGTCAACGGATTTTCCGACATACGGATGAGCTGGTTAAAGAGACGCTCTTGTTGCTTGAAATGAGGATTATGCATTTGTTCCACATTCTCAATCACCCTCGATTGCGACCATAGGCGCTCGCGGAATTCACGAAACAGCTGTGATCCCCCTTTTCGCACCATTTTGCGCTTCTTATAATCCTGTGCAACAAAGTAGTACACGACAAAGCCGATAAGCGGGAAGCAGAACAAAATAAATAGCCAGGCTACCGCCTTGGACGGCTTGCGAAATTCAAAGAGCAGGATCGTCCCGGTCTGAAAAATAAAAACAATTAAAACCAACAGCAACCACAGCATGTTTAAGCCTCCTTATACATCTACGTTTTATACCAAGCTCCAATTTTTTTGACATGTTTGCCCCTTAAGCTGAATAGATAGTAACCAAGCACTATAGGATAGGAGCGATGTCCAGAAAGGAGCGATTATGAAAAAAGGAAGCCTAAATCGCCGGATGACCTTGCTCGTCATTCGAGATGCACAGCAACCGCCCAAGCAGCTACAATGCTCTACAGCCGCTGTCATTCTCGTCCCGACCCTTGTGATCGCGTCCATCTCTACACTCGTGATCGGGCTGCAAATCCGTTCTTCCCATATTATCTCCCAAATGGAAACGAATCTTGCTGTCCAGAGCTTGCAGATGGAGGTTACGGTAGCGGACAAGGATGCGGCAATCGGGCGACTGCGCCGCGAAGTCATGAAGCTGACGAATCAGGCCACCAGTATTCGCGAACGCCTCCAGCGTGTAACGGAACTGGAGCAGCAAATGCAGCAATTTATTCGTAAATACGGAAAATCCTCTGCCACCAGCAGCAGCAAAGCGGCCATGACCCCACTCTCCTGGGATGCCTCCGGCTATACCGGGGGTGAATTGATTACAGTACATGAAAATACAGCCATGCTTACTCGTCAAGCCATGGATGATTTTCAGGAAATCGAATCCCTGCTGGACACGGTAGAGCGCACGGTTCCCCGCTCTATTCAGCAGGCGAACGCCGTACAGCAGAACCTTGAGCAGAAGCAAGCCGCACAGTTGCTCCAGACCCGCAGACTGGCGCTTGCCGAACAAGGCAAGCCTTCGGCCTGGCCTGTCAGTTCACGCCAGATGACCTCCAGCTTCGGCTATCGCAGCGATCCGTTTACGGGCAAATCGGCTTTCCATTCGGGCATGGATATTGCCGGACAAACGGGTGATCCCGTCTATGCCGCAGGAGCGGGCACCGTGCTGGAGGCAGCCTCCAGCGGGGCACGGGGCAAGTGCATTATCATCCAGCATCCTGACGGATTCCAGTCCTGGTATATGCACCTGAGCGGTATGCAGGTGACTCCGGGGGAACGAGTCCGTAAAGGACAGACCATCGGCCTTCTGGGAAGCACGGGAAGAAGCACGGGGCCTCATCTTCATTTTCAGATCGTCAAGCATAGTCAGCCTGTCGATCCGTTACTGTATGTACAATGAGGATTTTGCAAAATGCTTACAATAAAAGGATTGGAGGAAAACAACATGTTCAAGGACTCCAAAAAAAAGCTGGCCGCTCCTGCGACCGATACGCTGTTGGCTAACGGCACCAGCTTTGAAGGTACGATTGAGGCTGAGGCCAATATTCGGATTGATGGCCATTTTCAGGGCGATATCCGCAGCACTCGCGCCGTCGTGATCGGGGAATCTGCTGTTGTGCGTTCGGATATCATCGCACAAGACGTCATCCTGGCCGGCAAGGTATTCGGCAGCATCACCACAGAGGGACGGCTGACGATCACGCCTACGGGCGAACTGTACGGTAATGTAGCCGCCGCCGCGCTGGTCATCTCCGAAGGCGGCGTACTGGACGGTACGAGTCAGATGATCCGCACGAAAGACGCAGAACCGTCTGCTTCAACTTACGGTTCTGATCTTGAAACACAATCCGGTACTCGCAAAGACAGAGATACCAGTCAAGCAAACCTGCAATCAGAGACGGGATAATTCCATTTACTCCATCCTATCCTCCGACAGTCGTGACAGCGGATCTTCACCCGGAGGCAGCACTTGTCTCAAGGATTGATTATGCCGCCTTTGGCTCAATTGATCAACCAGACTGCTAATGAGCTTCGGCGCATTTTCAAATAAATTCGTTACCTGATCACGCAGCGTAGGCCATACACCCCATGAGAAAATAAACAGCAGGGCAGCATATCATGCAGCACCCCCTTCTGATCTGTTTTTCTCTACCTCTTTAAACGCAAAACGACCCTATTGATTGATTCTTGCTGAAAATAGGTTGCAATATACCCCGGTACGCATAATCTGTAGCGGTAATTGTATAGATACAAGCGCCAAAACAGTGCAAAAAGGACGTGCAAATGGATAGCCATTTAACACGTCCTTTTTACTGCTTTCAGAATTTAGGTTGAAACATCCCGTTTTACAAAAACTACCCAGGCAATTGCGATAAAAATTACATAATAGGCAGCCAGCACGGTGAGCGAAAAGGTCAAACCAGAACTTACCGTGCCCGGCGGCATTTCGAGATATTTTTTCAGGTCCATATGCGTAAACAGCACGTATTTGGTCCATTCATAACGATCTGTACTAAACAAACCGATTGAATTATAGATTGTTTTGGTGAACATCATGAACAAAGACAGGCCAATCGCCAAGGCGCTGGAACGAAAAACAGCGGACAGCATAAAAGCAAAGGCGATGGTCACGAATAGAGCGATATAGCTGTACAAGAAGTTCAGTGTTACATAAGAAATCGGATCACTGAACGGCGGAATCGAACCGGCTGGCGTATCTTTGGATAACATCAGCCAAGAGGACAGCGTAACCATCGCTATTAAAATGAACGTTCCGAGCAAACTGAACAGGATGACCGATATATATTTGGACAAAAGAATTTTGCTGCGGGTCCAAGGGCGGATAAGCAGCAGCTTGATGGTTCCCCATGTAAATTCACCCGCCACCGAATCAGCCGCTACAATGACCGTAAACGTCGTATTGAGGAAAAATGTAAACATCGCCGTCAACACGATACCATCCCACACGCTGACCTGATCGGAAACCAGGGCAATCAGCATCGGAATCACAGCCGTGATGACCGCCAGCAGCCCTAGCATAATCCACGTCCGTACACGCAAGTAAATTTTAAGATTTTCGTTATGTACCAGCTTGAAGAAGTCAGCCAATGGACCCGCCTCCCGTCACTTCCAAGAATTGATCTTCCAGCGTACGGGCCACCGGACGAATCGCATATACCTTGACTCCATTTGCAGTAAGAAGGCTGTTCATGTCTGCTATCTGCTCCCGCTCCAGATGCAGCAGCAGTTGGTTGCCTTCGACGCGCCCTGCACCGGCAAGCGCATAGGCTTGCTGGGCATCATTCACTTCAAAAGCAATTTCCGCCGTCTGGGCCTCTCCACCTGTGCTCTTTAGCTGCTTGATGTCAATCAGCCGTCCGCTTTGGATAATGGCGACACGGTCGCACATCAGCTCCATTTCGGACAACAAATGACTCGATACAAATATTGTAATTCCCTCGCTCCGGCTCAACTGCCGCAAATAATCCCTCAGCTCGCGGATACCCTGCGGGTCCAACCCGTTGGTCGGCTCGTCCAGCACGAGCAGCTTTGGCCGATGCAAGATCGCCTGTGCTACCCCGAGTCTCTGCCGCATTCCGAGCGAGTAGGTTTTGACTTTATCGTGAATCCGGTTCCCGAGTCCTACCAAACGGATCGCCTCATCTATGCGCTCCCTGGTCACCCCCGATGACATTCTCGCAAAATGCTGCAAATTTTGATAACCGGTCAGAAATTTGTACATCTCCGGGTTCTCCACAATCGCACCAATGTGGGAAACAGCCTTTTCAAAATCGGTTTTGATGCTGTCTCCACAAATATGGATATCGCCTTTACTGATCGAAATCAGGCCAACCATCATACGGATGGTGGTTGTTTTTCCCGCACCGTTCGGTCCGAGGAAACCAAATACCTGCCCCGCTGGAACCTCCAGCGTCAGATCGTCCACAATCGCTTTTGAAGAAATGATTTTACTCACACCCTCCATACGTATGACGGGAAGCTGTCCTGTCGCTTGCTGCATGCTATGAAACTCCTTCCATCCGGAGTGAAGCTCTATTCTATTTTGCTGTTCATTTCCGGTTTTGGAAGTATTGTACCATATTTAACCTGTTAGAAACACCGCGTCCATCTATTCCTTATCCTTGTATATCCAGAGTACCCGCCACTCTTCACCTTCCTGCGTCACATAACAAGGCTGTACGATTTCAAAAGTGCCGAACCGGGTCTTGTAATGCTGGGTAACCGTAATGCGATACGCCTTTCCCAACTCGTCTCCACTCTGCTCTGTGCGAATATCATATTCAGCCTGCGGCTCTCCCAGCTCGAATTTGAACGTATCCGTCCCCATATCCTGCATAAACACATGCGCACGCTGCTGTACATACGTGGATTTTTCAAATCTCTTCTTCATTTGTGGATGAAAAAGCTCCCAGGAGCCTCCGAAATTACCTGCTTGCTCCATCATATAGAACTCATTCAGCGCTTCAACCGCCTGATCGCCCTCACCCGTAGACATCACCCCGCCCAGACCCAGCCACAGCAGCCATAACAGCCCACATATCAATGCAAAATACAGCAGCTTGCGGACGAACGCGGAAACCGCTCTTCTTCTGAACAGCACAAATCGCCCCTCCCCTCAGTTGCACATTCTACTGAACACTACAGATGTATGTGGGACAAGCCTAAGGTGATATGGCTGTGGTAAGCAAATGCTTCTCCATCAGTCCACGGATACGCTGGCGTTCCTGATCATCCACGATGTAATAATACACTCCGTTGATTTTGGTTCCATGGCCCTTCAACTCAATCATATCCGTCTGCCGTAGAGACGGGCCGATCCGGGTCAGGAAGGTCGTCATATCTTCAAAGGTCATATCCGTGCGGATCTGCTCCCCCGCTGCCTGCAATATCGATTTTCCCCTTAACAGCCCTTCCTTGCTGATCGCCTGTGCGACAATTTGCTTGAGCAGCTCCCGCTGGCGGGCATTTCTCCCGAGATCCCCGCGCGGATCATCAAAACGCATCCGGGCATAGGCCAACGCCTCAGTCCCGTTCAGTTTCAAGCTGCCCTGTGTAAAATGATGTCCTTCATATTGAAAATCGAGCGGATTGTTAACCGCGACTCCCCCCAAAAGGTCTACCATTTTCGCAAACCCTTCCATGTTCATTTGCACATAGTAATCCATCGGATGATTCAAGAAATGCTCTACCGTACGAATCGACATGTCCACCCCGCCAAAGGCAAAGGCATGATTGATTTTGTCCTCACGTCCCCTGCCGATCAGCTCCGTTCGCGTATCGCGCGGGATGTTGAACATCAACACAGTGCCTTCGGCGGGATTAACGGACAGGACGATCATCGTATCCGAACGCCCCCGATCATGGGGACGCTGGTCCACCCCCAACACAAGCACGGTGAACGGCTTGAATTGGGATATGGCCGCCGGATTGGGTGTGCCCGATCCGTTGCTTGTTACTGCCGGGCGTCCCGCTCCGCCTGTTGCAAGGGTAGAAATCGCGGCGGGCTGCACGATACTCCGCGGATGGTACATGGCATTTGCCGCCGTTTGAACGGAATGATATACATAAGCGGTGTAAGCACAAGCACCTACCATCAATAATGCAGCGGCCCCTAATGTTATTTTCAGCCATCGTTTCATACAGAGCCTCCCCCTTTACGGGTTCATTACAGACCGATGACGATCCATATCCATATTGTTCATCTGCGGCCTGCCGACAGAATAGTATGCAAAGGCGGACTGTCTGATTTGCTCCTCACGGTACACATTGCGTCCGTCGATCATAATGGGATGCTTCATAAGCTCGTTCAGCTCACCCAGCCCCACCTCACCAAATTCCTCCCACTCCGTCAGCAGACACAGCGCGTCGCATCCTTCTGCCGCTTCTCGTGCGCTATCGGCCCACATCACTTCCGAGCTGTCCAGCAATTTGCGGAAGTTGGCGGTAGCAACCGGGTCATACGCGCGAATTTGCGCCCCCGCTTCCAGAAGCGACTGCATAATATCCAGCGCTGGAGCATCTCTTACATCATCTGTATTCGGCTTGAACGCCAGCCCCCATATGCCAATCGTGGCTCCTTCCAGATCACCCAGCGCTTCTTCCAGCTTGCGTAACACATTAAAGCGCTGCCCCTGATTCACTTCCACCACCGATTTCAGCAGCTTGAATTCATAATCCACATTGCCCGCAATTTGGATCAGCGCCTGTGTATCCTTGGGAAAACAAGAGCCGCCATAGCCGATGCCTGCGGACAGAAAAGAGGAACCGATCCGCTGATCCAGCCCCATGCCGTGTGCCACACGCGTAACGTCTGCGCCCACTTTTTCACAAATATTCGCAATCTCATTAATAAACGAAATTTTAGTCGCCAAAAAAGCGTTCGACGCGTACTTGATCATCTCCGCCGAACGGATATCTGTGGTCAAAATATTTGTCGTCAGCGGCTCATGCAGCGTACACAGCACAGCGGCGACATGAGGGTCGGATGCCCCGATCACGATGCGGTCCGGCTGGAGCGTATCTGCTACCGCCGAGCCTTCGCGTAAAAATTCAGGAACCGAAGCCACGCCAAAAGAGTAGTTCGTGCGGCTCGCGATCAGGCTGTGAATACGATCATTGGTTCCGACAGGCACCGTGCTTTTGGTGACAATCACTTTGTAGCCATTCATGGCGTCTGCCACCTCGCGTGCGGCTCCTTCAATATAGGACAGGTTCGCTTCCCCGCCCGGCAACGAAGGCGTACCGACCGCCAAAATAACAATCTCCGCTCCCTCTACCGCAGATGTGGTATCTGTTGTAAAGGTCAGGCGTCCCTGCTCGACATTATCCTGGATCAAGCCTTTTAAGCCCGGCTCATAAATCGGTACTTTTCCTTCATGAAGCTGACTAATTTTGTCCTCATTCTGGTCGACACAGACAACCGTATTCCCGAGCGCGGCAAAACAGACTCCCGATACCAGTCCGACATACCCCGCACCAATTACACATAGCTTCAAAGCGGCTCCCCCTTTTACATACTGTCTCGCTGAATTACGCTTTTACCAGCTTCACTTCTCTACGCCTCTCCCTGCATGCCGATTATGATGGAGCGTAAGCCGTTTGTTCCGCCGATAGGATTTGAGAAATCGGTATACATACACCGGATTGTTATAGGCGTATCTCTTCCATAACCGTTTCGGCTCGCTGATCAGGCGGTACAGCCACTCCAGCCCCAGCCTTTGTATCATTAGCGGCGGTCTGCGAACCTTTCCGGTGATATAGTCAAAGGCCGCTCCTACACCAATCATCACGCCACGGATGCGGTCTTTGTTACGATACATCCATATTTCCTGCTTCGGACAGCCCAAGCTGACGAAGATGATATGCGCGCCTGACGCATTGATGTCATGAATAATCTGCTCCTCCTCATCGGGCCGAAGCTCCCGAAATGGCGGTGAAAAGCCACCTACAATTCGAATTCCTGGGTAGTCCTGCTCCATTCTTTCCTTCAGGCTGTCCAGCGCATCCGGCGTGCTGCCGTAAAAATAGATACTTAATCCTGTCTGCGGCGCGCGTTCGCACAGCTTGAGCATCAGACTGGGGCCGTCCACCCGGTCCTGACGCTCAAATCCATACAGCTTGAGCGCCCAAACCAGCGGCATACCATCCGGGGTACACAAATCTGCACGCGCAAGTGCTTCATGGAACTCGGATTGATTTCCGGCTGTAACAATAGAATGCGTGTTACAGATACATACATAGCTGTCCTTGCGTCCGACTGCCCATTGCTCCACCGTGTGTACGGTTTCCTGAAACGTAAGCGCCGCAATATCTGCGTCCGCAATCCTTCCGACTCTATACTGGGGCAGTTGCTTCATAAGCACGCTCCTCTATCGCCTCGTTGTATATGGCCATCAGTTGCTCGTAATTCACTTCTTGCGTGTAGCGTTCAGCATATATTTCCGATACCTTCTGTCTCATGGCTGGATAGTTTTCATAGGCTGTCGCACGACGGATTACGGCACTTATATGTTCCATATCATCATGTTGAAAATGGAACCCGGTTACTCCATCCTCCACCACTTCCTCCAGCGCCCCGATCCGGCTGCACAACACCGGGGTTCCCACGGAATAGGACTCTACGATGGTCATGGGAAAGCCTTCATACCAAATGGAAGGAACCATGACATACATGGCCCGGCTCATGCAATCCAGCACCGTGTCTCCATCCTGCTTGCCGAGAAAACGGATGTCCTCCTGCGGATATGCGGCAGCCAGTTCAGCCTTTTCCGGGCCATCCCCGATGATGACCAGTCTCAAGTCGCCCCGATCTTCCACCTGTATCCAGGCTTGCAGCAGATTACGCACCCCTTTTTCAGCAGAGATCCGCCCCACAAACAACAAGTAACGATCATCCGGGTCATACACGGCTTCCACCTCTTTACGTTGGATGAAATTTGGCTTTACCGCGATACGATCCGGTGGAATGCCACTTTCAGCAAATTTCTCCCGCGCAAACTCGGTTAGCGCAATATATCGACTTACTTTGTGCTGCCATGTGCCGATCAGATCGTTGAACTTGATCATCGCCGCCACTGGAATCGTCTGTAGCGGTGAGCCCCGGTAGCACCCGTGGCGGATGGAATGCAGCAGCGTGCCGTGCAGGCATTTTTCACAAACCTCATTCCCTCGCATAAAGGTCGCCGCCGGACAAATCAGCCTGTAATTATGCAGCGTCTGGACGACCGGAATCCCCAGCCGTTCACAGGCATGATAGACGGAAGGAGATATAACTGGAAAAAAGTTATGCACATGCACCACATCCGGCTTCACCCGCAAAAGCAGCTTTTTGATTCTTTTGAACTCTGGCAGGGACCAAGCCGCCTCCACCGCCAGCTTTGCCATGTTAGCCAGCCCTTTGCTTTGGATGCTGTCGTTATGCACATAATAATGCTCTGACTCTATCCCTCTGGAGCGCAGCATAGCCAATTCCTGTTCAACAACCTTGTCTTCTCCCCCGCTTTGCTGATAAAAGTTGTGGATGACCAGCACCTTGCCCACCGTTTTTTGGTTATATTCACGTCGATGGACATGGCTTGCTGTATCCGTTAATGGTGATGATATGTCGGACTGAGGGACCTCCCCCTGAACATGATGATGATCTGGGTTTGAAGCCTGTAGATGTACTGGAGGCCCCGTCTGTATGTTGATCTGTTTGCTCACGTGGCGGTCCCTCGTTCCTGCGTAGATTGCATGGGATGGTGCATAGGCTGCATCGGTTGTATCCGTGAGTGGCTTAGCATTTCTTCCGCAATACGATCCCACGACATACGCTCGACTGTAAGAAACGCCTGCTCCGCCATACTTTGTCTCAGCTCAGCATTGTCCAACAATTCAGAGACTCGACTCACCCATTCCTCCTCTGAAAAGCTTCTCAGGATCACTCCGCTCACCCCGTCCTCGATCAAGGTAACCGAGCCGCCATTTACCGAAGAGATAATCGGGACGCGAAACAGCATACTTTCCAGCAGAACCATACCGAAAATATCGTAATGAGTCGGAAACAGCATCGCATCCGCTGCTCCGTAAATCTGCCACAGATGGCGCTGCTCCACTCTTGAAAAATGCAAAATACTGTCCGTCAGCCCAAGCTCATGTGCATAGGCCCAATAGCGATCCGTATCCGCCTTACGTCCATCCCCGACCATTAACAAAAGGCAACTGGGATGCTTTTGAAGTACCTTTTTGAACACGCCTAGCATAAAACGTATATTTCTCCGCTCCTCCAGCACGCCGACATACAGTAGCACCGGACGATCCCCGAGCCGCCTCAGCTCATCCGCGACCTCAGGATTTTTCTCCCGGTCTTCGCTTTTGTCGTTGCCGCTGTTGTCATTGTTCTCATTGTTGAACTTTCCCTCCACCTTGCTGCGGTCCAGTCCGACTCCAAGGGTGACGACGTTGTGAAAGCCTTTATCCTCCAGATAGCGCTTGGCAAGATCGGATTTGACAAAGGTACAGCGTAGAGACTTTGCCACCTTCGGCAGTAGCAGGGTATCGTACAATCTTCGGATCAGCGCATGTGTGTTATCGCGGTACGGGCCATGATACAGCACCAGCTTTTCGGGACATTTGCGGGAAAGCAGATAAGTCATGATCTGGTTGTATTCTGTGGAAATGACCCAATCATAAGCAGCCAAAAACGAATGATTGAGGACATCCCTGTAGATGCTGTTGCTCAGGAACTTAAACCCGTGGAGCCAGATGATGCGCAATGTGCAGCCTTCGTGACGGTATACCTGCTCCAGATGGGTTTCCTTGTGGTCGTTGTAGTAGACAATGTCGCAATCGAAGCCTTTCCGAACGAGTGCTTTGCCCAAGCCGACTTCCTGCAAATTGTATGAGGCCCCGTTCACCTTGCTGGCAAAATTGCGAAGATACAATATTTTTTGAATCATCATTAGACTCCTGCCATTTCATATTGGGTGAGTTATGGGGCGCGGAGGGTTTAGAGACCGCTGCGCACTCCATTTGATCTTCCGATCGCTGTTGCAGTGGGATTCTTGGATGATATAAAACATTTCAAGGTAAGAATCCCACTGCAAAGGCGAACGCTATCGCTTCTTCAGATTCAAATGGACCGCTCCGCTGCTAACCGCCGTGTCCATAAAGTCACCCTAATTTAAAAAAAGGGAACTTAGGGCATGAAGTGCCCCCGCTGCGCGGGTTACGCGGGCGGATGCACGCAGCCGTAGACTACGCTGGGATGCGTGTCCGAGAGAAGTTCACGGCGATAGGCGAAGCTATCGCCGGGCGGCTCTTACCTTCCCCCACCCTATGGGCTGGGGGAAATTCTTTTTGGCGGCGGCGGGAAGTAGCGGAGGGTAGGATTTGAATCTGTAGAAGCGAAGCGTTCGCCTTTGACGTGGGATTCCGCCCCCTATAGGGGCTTATTCAATCAGGGAATCCCGCGTCAACAGCGATCGGAAGATCAAATCCTGCTCGAAGCGGCCTCCCCCCTCCAAACCGAACTTTCCCCCTGCCTTTCCTCCATCATCTGCATATTAAAATGGTCCGCTCCTTTAAGCTGGGCAGCCGCCATATCTGACACCAATGTCACGCTCGACTCCATCGGGACAAAGCGGTATTTGTAGGCCGTAAGCCGATGGTCCGTTTCGTGAAATAAAATATCCTGCGCGTAGTTGCCCCAACGATCCTTGGGCATCAAGTCAATCGTCATACCGGCATGTGCGGAGGGCAGCAGCATATTGGAGCCGTGAATGCCGATCACCAATCGGCTGGCTGCGTACACCTCGCATACCCTTAGCTCGCTTTCCCGGTCGAAGCGTGCGACACGTTCGTCCGTAATCCATGCCGGGAAGCTCCCGGTGCGACCCAATCCGGCGACTGTAAAACGATAATCCGGAAAGGATTCCCGCAGCCTGCGGAACAACTGGATAATTTTACTGCGCTGATGATAAATCAGCGGTTTGAGCCAACGCTTGAGCTGCGGAAATTTCTGCACCGCCCGTGCGATATGATGGCTGCCGCTCCACAAGCGGTCTTCCCTCCATACGAAGGTAATGCGCGGCTCCGACTCGCGCCCCTCCTCATAACGGGGGATGCCCGTAAACTGCTCTATATCGAACTGACTAGGGTGTGAATACGCCGGACTGACATAGACCTCATCAAAGCGTACCAGTTCCTCTATCATCCGATGATGCAGCACCGGATAAAAGTTGCGGGCCTTGCTGAATGGCACATCTACTGTCCAGATTTCAGCCACACATGCGGGAACCATCCACTCCAGCGATTTTTGCACAATAACGACGATACCCAGCTCCGGCGATTGTTCGTATTCCCGCTGCACATTCAGCAGCTTGAGCAAAGCGTGACCATACAAATAATCAATCGTATTGACGATGATGATTCGCTTAAAGGGTTTCATTTTATGCACAGTCATGCCAACCGCCAAATCATAGGAAGGACTGAGCAACGCTTGCCGCAAGGGCTCTCCGAGCCATTTTCTCGATTTCGCATCTCCGGTTAGTGTATAGTTAGGCATTTCTACCCGATAGGGTGAATACGTCGCATGCCCGACCCGCATATCCTCGATATATTCACGTCCACAGCCCTCACACCAAGTGCTGACACATACATGAATTCCCTGCCACAGCACCTCTCCGCCCCGTACCTTACCTCCACAATGCGGACATTGTCCCTCATGCTGAACAAACGGTTTAATGGGTATCATGATTGTTCTCTCCAACTTTCGGTACTGTAATATGAACACGCCAGAAGGTCAGGATCGACTTCATCATCCAGCCCAAATTGGCTTTTACTTCTTTAAATAGCAAATCTAATAGAAATACAGATATCGTAAAAGACAAGATGGTCGCCACCAACGAACCTCGAACACCAAGTAACGGGATAAGCGCATAATTTAAAGCCACATTCGTCACCGCACCCACGATCGAGGTCAGCAGCGTATATTTGAACAAATTTTCATTCGTGATAAACAAGCTTTTGGCAACACTGAAATTGGTGAAAAACAAACGAATCGCAAACAGCGACAGCAACGAGCCTGCCTCGGTAAATTCCTGCCCATACAGCACGACCACCACCCATTGGGACAGAAAAAATAATGGTATTGAGGTCACAAGAAAGCAGATAAACATCAGCCGATACACGTTGGACAACGTCTGTCTGTATTCGTCGCTCCCTTTCATCTTGGAACGGGTCACCACCGGGGCATATGCTGTGGTAAGAACGACCGGAATGAAGCCCAGCACTTCAATAAGACGGAGCGCAACAGAATATTGCCCCACCGCCGCATCCCCCAACATCTCGCCGATAATGACCTGATCGATCCGTGCCTGTACATATACAGCGGAGGATGACAAAATAAGCGGCCAACTGTGATTCATGATTCGTCGTGCTGTGGTTAGGCTGAACGTCCACTTGTGCATACGCCGTTCTTCCTTACGGAAGAAATACAGCAGAATCAGACTTCCCAGCAGAAACTCGCCATGAGCGCACAGCGCCACCACCCATATGGGGACACCAGACAGCAATAAAATGATTTTAACGGTGGAGCTGAGGACAAAGGCTGTGTTCTTGGCAATGACGGTGTATTTGGACAACATTTGCGCCCGGAACCAGTAGTCGATGATATCAAACAACTGAAACACCGAGGCTGTTGCCAAGATCAGATTGATCAACCGTACGGAACTATCCTCCGGTCTGAGCAGCGAAATGAAGGAGCATGACAAGACAATGGCTACCAAAGTACCCGCCAGCTTCAGCAGAATCGCCGTACCCAATAACTCCTGCTCATCCTTGGGGTCCTTGACGAGATCGCGCACCAATATGGAATCAAAGCCAAGAGTCGTGAAAATCAGAAACATCCCGAAAAAAGATTCCGCATAATTCCACTTCCCCAGCTCCTCCGGTCCGAGCACTCTCGCCATGATAATGCTGACCGCCAGCCCAAACACCATGCGGATCATCTTGTCACCGAACAGCCAAGACGTATTCGCCAGCAGACTTCTGCGCGATTTGGCGCGATTTTTGACTAATGTCATAAGCTCTACTCCATCTTGAAAAATGACCTTTCGCACGGCTCCATAGCATGCTGTTCTGCCGATGCGACTACAATAATGTACAGCGAAGAGACCTCCCGGCCAGGCGGGCGGTCCCTCCATGTCTTACACGACGACGGAAGCTTCGACCGCAGCCTGCCTTTTTACCCGCTCCAAGTCTGTATCCACCATCATATGAATGAGCTGTTCGAAGTCTACTTCCACTCGCCAGCCCAGCTTTTCCTTTGCTTTGGCGCAATTGCCGAGCAGTAGATCCACCTCTGCCGGACGGACGAACTGAGGATCAATGACGACATAATCCTCATAGTTCAGACCTGCATGGGAAAAGGCGATTTGCAGCAGTTCGCGGACGGAATGCATTTCTCCCGTTGAAATGACGTAATCATCCGGTTGATCCTGCTGGAGCATCATCCACATTGCCTTAACGTAATCCCCCGCAAAACCCCAGTCCCGCAGCGAATCCAGATTCCCCATGCGCAGCTCCTGCTGCAAACCCAGCTTGATACGGGCTACAGCGTCCGTCACTTTGCGTGTTACAAACTCCAGCCCACGGCGGGGCGATTCATGATTGAACAAAATGCCTGAGCATGCAAACATATCAAAGCTTTCGCGGTAGTTCACCGTGATCCAATGACCGTACACTTTGGCGACACCGTAAGGGCTGCGCGGGTAAAATGGGGTCGTTTCTGTCTGCGGCGTCTCCAACACCTTGCCGAACATCTCACTGCTCGACGCCTGATAAAAGCGCGTGTCCGGCTTGGCAATCCGTACCGCCTCCAGCATATTGGTGACGGATAGCGCTGTAATCTGCCCGGTAGCCAAGGGCTGCGGCCATGAGGCCGCGACGAAGGATTGGGCAGCCAGGTTATAGACCTCATCCGGGTCAGACTGACGCACGGCTTCGATGAGCGAAGCCAGATCGGTCATATCGCCGGAAAGCCAATGAATGTCATTCTGGATATGTGCCACATTTTCAAAGTTCGGCGTACTGGTGCGTCTGCGTACCCCGTACACCTCATAATCTTTGGACAGCAGCAACTCGGCCAGATAAGATCCGTCCTGTCCGGTAATCCCTGTGATCAGCGCTTTTTTCATTCCTATTCCTCCACCGTTTTTTATTGTTCAACCAGATCCAGACCTTGAAATGCCTGATACACAGACCTTAATCCCTCTTCCAGTGAAATACGCGCCGACCAGCCCAGCCCGGAAATTCGGGACACATCCACCAGCTTGCGCGGTGTGCCATCGGGAGCGGACGTGTTAAAGGTAATTTCCCCCTCATAACCGACGACTTCCTTCACCCGTTCAGCCAGCTCCCGGATGGAAATATCCTCCCCAACGCCGATGTTCACAATCTCATTTCCCTCATAGCTATTCATCAGGAACAGACAGGCTTCCGCCAAATCATCCGAATGAAGAAATTCACGGCGTGGTGTGCCGGAGCCCCATACTTCGACTGTCGGGGACTGATTCAGCTTGGCTTCGTGAAACTTGCGGATGAGCGCAGGCAGCACATGAGAGGTCTGGAGATCAAAATTGTCGCCTGGACCGTACAAATTCGTAGGCATCACCGAAATAAAACGGGTTCCATATTGACGGTTGTAGGACTGGCACATTTTAATCCCGGCGATTTTAGCGATAGCATAGGCTTCATTCGTAGGCTCCAGCTCACCTGTGAGCAGATATTCCTCCCGCAACGGCTGCGGGGCAAATTTGGGATAAATACAGGTCGACCCAAGAAATAGCAGCTTGCTTATATTCGTCCGGTATGCCGCGTCTATCACATTCGTCTGGATGAGCAGATTGTCACGGATAAAATCGGCCGGGTAATCGTTGTTCGCCAGAATCCCACCAACCTTGGCTGCTGCCAAAAACACATAGTCCACCGACTCAGTTTCGAAAAAGCGGTCTACAGCCTCCTTGTTACGCAGATCCAGCTCGCTGCTTGTGCGAGTGATCAGGTTACGGTAGCCTGCTTTGCTCAATGCCCGAACAATGGCGGAACCCACCAGTCCGTTGTGCCCTGCTACATATATGTTGGAATGAAGATCCATGCTTTCCCCTACCCTTCCTGTTGGAGTGAATTTAATATGCATCGTTGGAGCCCAATAGCACCCGGAACGTTTTCAGCATGATGATAATATCCGTGCGTAAACTGCGTCTGGATATGTATTCCAGATCCAGCTCTACCATCTGGTTAAAGCTCAGATGATTACGACCGCTGACCTGCCATAGGCCGGTACAGCCTGGCGTAACCGTCAGACGCAGCTTATCCCTTACCGTATAATCATCGACTTCTCTGGGCAGCGGGGGTCTGGGCCCTACCAGACTCATCTGCCCACGTAGTACATTCAGCAGTTGCGGCAGCTCATCAATGCTCGTTCTGCGGAGGAAGCGCCCAATACGGGTGATGCGTGGATCATCCCGCATTTTGAACATTGCACCTTCGATTTCATTTTCCAGCAGCAGCGTGGACAATCTGTCCTCGGCATCGGACACCATGGAACGAAATTTGATCATGCGAAACGGCCGCTCATTTTTACCAATACGAACTTGATAAAATAACGCGCTTCCTCTCGGGTCCTCCAGCTTAATCAGCAAAATCACGAGCAGAAATACCGGGCACAGCACGATTAATCCAATGAACGACAGCATGATGTCCATACTTCGCTTCACGAACGGATATACGCTCAATCCTTGCCGACGTTCAAGCCCATGAGCGGCCGAATACACTTCCACTGATGTACTCAAAGCTTCGGCCTCGTTCGAGTGGGAAGAAGACACTGCTCATCACCTCAGTTTCCGATTGATAAGTATTATTTATTCATTGTTAAAAGAATTTTATTAACTCTCATTTCCCTCCTTTCTGTTCATGTCAGGTTGCGTTCCTCCATGCCGCGCTCCGCACGAGTATCCGACCGTTTCACGTTGTTGAGCACCACGCCCAAAATACGTGCCTTTACTCTTTCCAAATTGGCTTTCGCTTTCTTGACGAGATCCTTTTTGACCTTCCCTGCCTGCACCACCAAAATTACTCCGTCACACATGGCGCTTATAATGAGGCCATCTGGAAAGGACAACAATGGCGGCGTATCCATTAAAATCACATCATAATGCTCCTTCAGCTCAGACATTAGAGCGTTCATTCTGCGGGAACTGAGCATTTCGGACGGATTCGGCGGAGTCGGTCCGGCTGTAATGGTATACAGATGATCGATCCCTGTTTCCTGAACCACTTCCTGCCATGGCTGCTGGTTGGCAAGGACACGCGTCAGACCGGTATGGTTACGCAAGCCGAACATGTGGTGCAAGGAAGAGCGGCGCAAATCCATGTCCATGACCAGCACCTTTTTCCCCTCTTGCGCATACGTTACAGCCAAATTGCTAATCGTGACCGTCCTGCCTTCACCCGCCTGAGCTGATGCGACCATCATAACCTCAATCGGCTCATCTACAGAAGAAAACTGGATGTTCGTGCGAAGCATACGGTACTCCTCCGAAACGGAAGATTGGGCATGCAGGGATGTGACGAGCTGGTTATTGATTAATCGCGGCATATTGTCCTTCACCTACCTGTTTGGGAGTTGTAGCTGAACCGTCGGAGCGTTTGTCTTCTTTTTTCATTTTCGTAATCAGGGACAGGGTAGGCAGGCCGAGTTCTTTTTCAACGTCCTCTTCATTTTTAAAGGTATCGTCCAGCACTTCCAGCAAAAACGCCAAGCCTATACCCAGCAACAAGGAGGCGGAAAAAGCAATAAGCATCTGTATAGCGGGATTACTGTTCACAGGAACAGCCGGTTCAGTCAGACTGGCTTCGCTTAGAATCGTGACGTTGTCCATTTTCATGATAGAGGGAATTTGTCGTTTGAATACTTTGGCTATCGCATTTACGGTTTTGACAGCCTTCGTATACGATAAATCACGGATTGTTAAATCCATGACCTGTGAATCACCTGCGGTGTTTACTCTTAGTTTTTGCGCCAGAACTGACGGAGTGACCTTGAGATCGGGGAAGCTGGCGACCACCTGGTCCATAATTGCCGAGGACATCATAATTTGCTTATAGGAGTTCGTTAAGGCTATATTCGTTTGAACGACACTGTAATCGACGACACCCGCACGATCCGGCCTTGGCGTCTGGTTGATAATAAGCTTCGCTGTCGCTTCATAAATCTGAGGGGTAAAATATACATTTTTCACACCCACCACAGCACATACCAACAATACGATACCGCTAATCAACCATATTCTTTTTTGGATCATACGAATGTACTCTTTCAGCTGCACAAGACCAGTCCTCTCTGATTGACTTGTTTTCGATGCAATGACGCTTGTACTGATCCTCTGCATAGCATGACCATATAATCTATAGTAAAATGTTGTATAATAGCGCATAGAGGGTCTAGCCAGCGAATAAGCACAAGTGCTAAACCATCGGTGGCCTCCCAGGGTATATGAACGATAACATATGGTTAAAACTATAAAATATAGATACGTTATGTATCTTACATAACTAATTTATGATACAAAACGTATCTTGTCAAGCGTAAACTTGCTTTTTTTCTTTCTCAACCTTGCATTCAGGAGGAATATCAGATGAATTATGGCACCCGCATCGCTGAATTACGGGAATATAAGGGATTAAAACAAGAGGAACTAGCACAATCCCTCGGAATTACGCGGGCGGCTCTTTCTCACTATGAAAAAAACCGGCGCAAGCCAGATTTTGAGATACTGACCAAGCTTGCAGACATTTTCGGGGTATCCATTGATTACTTGGTAGGACGCACTAGCCATCCGGCAGCAATTTTGGATTCAGCTGTGAGGGAATTTGTGGACCAGTTGGAGCTGTCCGATGAAGATATCCTGCAACGTTTTAATTTGACCATTGATGGACGAACTTTGTCTGAGGAAGAAGCCAAGCGTTTTATCGCGTTTGTCCGCATGGAACGAATGATGGAATAAAGAAGGGTGGGAGCCGGTTCACTCCTATTTTAAGCAGTACCGGCAACCGGTATTTTACAAGCTCTTATCCTTTCGGTCCTTGGTTCCGTCAGCTTCGCTCTGTAGACAATGCGGCATTGTGATGCCGCATTGAAGCAAAATATCCCGGATGTCCAAGTGGACGACAGGTTTGTCTGCTTTCCGTTCGTTGTTTCGTAGAAGAGGGTTGTCCATTCCTGATTCAGTCTCCTTGTTCATTCGGCACTTACCTCACTTTATCATTCTTGGTCACTGGAAAGAGAATCCCCACAAACCATGTATGTATAGTTATGAGCAAAACTATTATATATGAATACATACCTGTAATGTTGTCGTCTTATGGCGAGAAAATTAAAGGATTTTCGGATTTTCTTCTGAAATATACGCAATGAACTTCCAAATCAGAACCATTTACAGATAAAAAAGAACCTGTCAGGTCCTACTTTCTCCTGATAGGTTCTTTGGCATTCTATTTTCGGTTGCATGTAAGGTATTCTTCGACGCTGGTCCTACTCTGTATCTGTCCTGATTAAGCGACCTCGGCCGCCGGGGACACTTGGGTGCCCCCAGTCGCTCGGACTTTGTAAGCGTAGTGACTTCCGGCTTTCACCGTGTGGTCCGTATACGCGCTTCCCACTACTTCCGATGCAATCACCTGATACGCCCCGTTTGTCCCGTCCGCACGCAGTACATCATAGGCGGATACGCCTTCTGCCTGAAGCCAATTGATCTTTACCGCGCCTTCCTGAACAGAGGCGGCCTTCACCTCTGTAGGAGCCGAAGCTGCGGTCTGATCTGTACTTTTCAGTTCCAGAATGTATTGCACCGACTCTCCGGGACCCAGCTTTTCTTCAAAATCAAGGGCAGGCGAAGCCTTGAGTCCGGATATGGAACGCTGTGCCTGGCTGTACGTAGAGCCAGCTCCGAAGCGTTCACCCGTGTACAAACCGGCTTTCGGCATCGTCACCCGTACACGGATCGTCTGTGCTGTGGATTCAAAATTCACCAGGTTCACTAGCAATTTGTCCGAGGTGGCCCCACTGCCAGCCAGCGGTTTAAGCTTAGACGTATCCACTGTACGGACATAGACCATCTTATCCTTCGTTTCCTCCGGATTCAGGACCGTATAAGTCAATGGTTTCCCGTGTGTGGCATAAGCCAGACTCAAGCGTCTCATGATGTTTACACGGCTGTCCTGCCCTTGTCCGAACGGATAAATTTCCGTATTCGCCGGATTGTGATTTTGCAGGTCAAAGCCGGTTTTAAACAGCGTGTAGTCCTTATAAAAAGCAGCATGCTGGATAAACATATTGGCAAAACCGATCTGCGAACGCATAATCCGGTCGAATGCTGCTGCTTGTGGCTGACTGGCCCCGTAATCAGGGTTGTCCCGATGCGTATCGTTCGTACCAAACTCCGTATTCAGCATCTTCTTCTCCAGCCCATTGCTTGAACCGCCGAAGGTTTTCAGATTTTGAACGAAGCTGCCCCCGCCCTCTTCATTATACGATTCGCCGTAGGCGTGCCCGTTAGTCAGGTCGGTGACATCCTCCAGCTGTTTACGTTGTGCCGGGTCCCGCTCCCATCCATCCGGATCGCCGCATTTCAGCGTACCTCCGGTTTGGTTTTTACAAGCCTTGGTCGAATACGTCGGCCAGTAGGCCCAGCCCGGCGCTACCGTTTTGAGATGTGGCGCCAATTGCTTACCTTCCGTATTCAGCCACTTGGCCACGGCCAGATTGACTGCTTTCGAGCGGTTAAACAATCCCGGTTCATTATCCACTTCATAATATTGCAGGTATGAACCATATTTTTTTACATAATCGCGCAATTTCTGCTTGGCCGTCTCCGGCAGGGAGCCGTCTTTTTGCAGCTTGATATCGCCCGTATATAAATACAAAGCCGACGATTGCATATTATACTGCTTCAACGTTTGATAGTACTCTTCCACGTCTGTGCATGCCTTGTTCACATTACTAGCGCATGTGACTCTCATGACATTGCCGCTATATGCAATTCCCAGCCATTTGAGAACGTATGGTAAATGTTTTACTGCACCCTGATCATAATAAAATTCTTTATTGTTCACATTCGTTCCGGTCAGTATATATTTACCGTGTATCGGCTCAGTCGCAGGTGAAGCTAACGTCTCCAAGCTCAAGTCATCCCAAGTCCACCACACATTTTTATCTTCAGCAGAGGAGCAGTATAGGCAGCGCGCTGTCTTTAGCTTGAGTACGTTAACACCGCTTTGCAATTGCTCTTTGGGGATATACAGCTCGTAGTTGTTTTTGAAATTATATGCACTGCCTGTGCCGGAAACCCCGGCAATCTGAATGATACCGGACAGCTGATGATTTGAAAATACAGCCATTTGGGGAACGGCTTTGCCCGCATCCAAAATCCGTACACGGAATATCATCCCGTTGGGAGGAACCTGATCCAGCTTGTACTGGAGTGATAGTTCAGGATTCATGGACGCATTTAAACCGGGAGGAATATCTCCACTGCTGAGCAATACCGGAGCCGTTGTACTCTCTGCTATGGACATCGCTGACGATGCTCCTTTAGCAGACGACTCGGTGGAGGCCGCCGAAATATTGACATTGTCCTTACCGACCATACCTTTAAATTCTGCTGAAGAGTCATCCCGCTGACCGAGTTTCCATACCGGACTGGCCGCCGCTACTTTAATCGTCTGAAGTTCTTCACTCTTGGGAGGCGTATGAATAAACCAGGCGATCATCGCTATAGCTGCGACCCCCAGCAGCCCGGCCAATAATACTATATACCTTTGGGTCAACCATTTTTTCATCATTGTGCTCCACCCTCTCTCCTCAAAATTTTTGGCGGGGAAAGAGTATATATCAAGGAAGAAACAAAGCGTTGCCGGGAATTACCGCTTTCGCTTCATGCTGACTTTCCCACATCAGACGTGCCATTGCGTCGCCTTTTTCATCATAATATTCAACTTTCAAATCTGCCATTTTGCCTGCTTGCAAGGTAATGCTGCCCTTGCGTTCTGTCCAGCTTTGTTTGAACCAGCTATCAATAACCAGCTTGCCGTCTACCCATACACGAATGCCATCATCGGATATCGTGGTAAGCGTATAGGTCTCACTATATTGCGGCTTGATTTTGCCCGTCCAGCGGACCGAGAACTGATCAGCCTTCACCTCGGGATCAGGCGAGGCCGCACGCCAGTTATAATCCAGCTTACTGTCTGTACGAACCAAAACAGCGGTGCCGTCCAGATCCATGCTGTTAAAATATTCACCCCGCAGCCCGTTCACGTAGACCATATCCGGAACGGAAGGCGGGGCTGGTTTACTTACCACTGGCGGAGCCGGAGTTGGATCGTTTGGCCCCGTGTCCGGTACGGTCGGTAGCTCCGTCTCAGGTTCTTTCATCGCAGCTAACCCTTTTTTCACATCATCCCGCGTCAAGCTTGTCGAATCATTCATATAATCCTGAATCTGATCCGTCGTGTTATTTTCGGTCAGCATCTTGCCCCAGGTCATGGAATACACCCATTTTGGCTGAGCCTGCATCACCTCGGGACTGGGCACCTCACCGTGTTCCCCAATGGCAATCGGCTTATTCCGTGCCAGTCCGAGCAGTCCTTCGTAATGGCTTTGCTTAAAATCATGGTTGTAAATGTCTACAGCCAAAATATCCACTTTGTCATCCCCCGGATATTTCGGGGTATATGGAACAGTGTACGAATTAGGCGCGTTCGGACTCCATACCCACAGCAGATTGTTCAGTTGATGCGTGTTTACAAAACGGTCATACATGATATTCCAGAGCTGATTGAAATTGTTTTTGTTTCCCCACCAGAACCAGTCGCCGTTCATTTCGTGGTAAGGTCTCCATAATACTGGAACGCCTGCATCACGAAGCTGCTTTAACGATACAGCGACCTTATCCAGATCGGCAATGAGAAGATTATACTGCGTAGTACCCGGCGTCACGTATTTATTGAACTCCGCCTGGCTTACTTTCGCCTGCACATTGGCCCAAGTCAGTGGTTTACCCGGCAGCGGTTCATGATAAGTCATCGTAACCATTCCGCCAGCTCTACTCCAACGTATGGCGCTATCGATGACATTTTTACGTTGCGCTGCCTCCGTAGCGGCGGACTGGCCGGAGATGGCTCCCATCTCGTAGCCATGTACACCAGCATACGCCTTACTGATTTTCTGGACCTTGTTGCTTAATTCATCCGGACTTTCCAAATAATCATGTTGACCTGTGACCATCTTTTTTCCCGAGATGCTGATCAAATAGTTGTATAGTTCACGGGCCTCAGCAGAAGCGTCCGAATTAACAGGCTGTAATGTGGCAGCATTCGCCACGGACAGAGATTCACCAAAACCGGCGGGCAACAAGGAAAAAAGCATAACAACGGGGAGTACACTGCGTATCAATCGATACACAGGGGTAAAATAGGGGCTCACTCTCGCTCTTCCTTTCGGTAGCCAGGCTGCCATCCTCACGGAAGGCCCTTTAGCTTTGCGTACCTGCCTTTCAACAGGGCTGCGTTTATCGTGGAAGGAGTTTGGATTCCTTCTTACCCTAAGTATCGACTTTTTTTTACCAAAATTTAATAGGTCATGTTCATGAATTTACAGATTTTCGCGTATTTTCGACAGTTCGGGCTAAAAAACTTCATAAATGAGTCCTTTTTTATCTTCCAGGATGGTTGCAAGATGCTCATTTATGAAATAAACTGGTGACGGGAAATTTCATCCCAGTCCATGCAAAAACGGACAATATCCTCTTCGATCAACTCAGAACCTGTCTGTACCTCGATCAATTCCACATCGGTCACGGCTAAAATGCTATGCTTCGTCCCTTCTGGAATGCGAACCACATCACCAGCCTTCACCTTATGCAGCTTTTCATTCAAAATAATTTCCGCTTCACCGCTAATAATGGTCCAAATTTCACTCCGTTTGAAATGAAGTTGGTAGCTGATATTTTTGCCTTGCAGCACACGGATTCGCTTGGTCAATACCTCGTTGCCCTCGTCATACTTCACATAATCCACTACCCGATAATGACCCCAACGGCGCTCTTCGTACATTGGACGCTGATTATGAGCCTTGAGCACTTCCTTGATGCGCGGACTTTCCGCCTTATTGGTCACAAGGATGCCATCCGGGCTGGCAGCTACGATCAGATCATTCGTTCCGATGATCGCCACGGGGATATCCAGTTCGTTGATAAGGCTCGTATTGACGCAATCCTCCGTTACTACGCCTCTGCCCACTTGCTGATGGGACATTTCTTCCGTTAAGGTGTTCCAGGTACCTAAATCCTTCCAGAATCCATCATATGGAAGAACAACGATATCCTTCTCCTTCTCGACTACCTCATAGTCAAAGCTGATTTTTTCCAGAGAAGAATATTGCTTTTGCATTTCTTCATAGTTCAACGGCAATCCTTTGGATGCCAAGATATCGAGCAAGTAACCCAATTTGAATGCAAAAACCCCGCAGTTCCATAGAGCATTGCGTTCCATCAGACGCTCCGCCTGCTCCCGGTCGGGTTTCTCTTGAAAATGGCTCACTTTGCGGTAGCCTGTGCTACCTTGTGTGGCATCATTTTTAGGTATAATGTAACCATATTTCTCAGAAGGATAGGAAGGGACAACCCCGATTAACGCAAGCTTGCCTTCACTCTCCTGAAGAGTATGTTCCAACTGGGCAACTGTAGCAAAGAAAGCATCCTCTACATAGGGATCTACCGGCAATATAGCAACGATTTCATCGGGCGAAACACCCACGATGGAATATAGATAAGTGGCTGTTAACGCAATCGCGGGAAAAGTATCTCTTCGTTCCGGCTCAACAATGATGCGCGTATCCTGCCCAACCTGACTCTGAATCATTTCAACCTGCGCTCTCCCTGTTGCAATAAACGAGGATTCGGACAAGCCGTTATCCCCCAGTTGTCTCCACACCCGCTGCACCATAGATTCCGAATTACCCTCCGGACTCTCCAGCACCTTCAAAAATTGTTTGGAACGGGAATCGTTGGACAAAGGCCATAATCTCTTACCGGAACCACCAGACAAAAGTACGAGCTTCATAACTCTCCACTTCCTCTCTAATTTGGGTAGGTGATCGGATGGGCAAGGTCGAGTAGCCCGCTACGGGATGGATTTGATCTTACGATCGCTGTTGCCGTGGGATTCTTTGGATTGTGTAAGACATTTAGATGTAAGAATCCCACTAAGCTAATGCTTCCGATGCGAGCTTTCCTTTGGAAAGCTTTCAGGCGAACGCTCCGCTTCTCCAGCTTCAAATCCATCCCTGCGCTACTCAAATATGCATCATGCCAATCATACCGTTTATTGCAAAAAGCACGACCGGACGATTCATGTCCGGTCAGCCTGTAAAGACGCTCGCGCGCCCGGCGCAGCCGCATGGCGCCTTAATCCGAAGGAGCGGTACCACCCGCGCCGCTCCTTCGGATACGCCCTTCCTACCTCCCCCCATAAGGTGGAGGTTAAAAATTGTGACTCCACGGCGGAAAGCAGCGAAGCGGGCAGAATTGTTCTGAAGAAGCGGCAGCGTTTGCCTTTATCCCCGGATTTTAACCTTTGAATGTTTTACACAATAAAGAAAATCCGGGGGTAACAGCAATCGGAAGAACAATCTGCACGCGTAGCGTCTCCAAAACCACCACAGTCACTTTTTTAAGCTTCCACCTTATCCCGATTCCACCCACTCATCCGCGGACGACCCACGGAATAGTATTCCAACCCCGAGCCTTGAATCTGCTCCTCCGTAAATACGTTACGACCGTCAATCAGGACTGGCTTGTGCAGAATGGAAGACAATTGTAAGAGATTGACGTTTTTGAACTCTTCCCAATCGGTCAGCAGGCAGACCGCGTCGCTTCCCTCGGCAGCTTGCTGCGGGGAGGAGCACCATACAATATTCGGATGATCCACGCGCTCCTTGAATTTTTCCATTGCAATCGGATCATACAGCTTCACAATAGCACCTGCCTGAACCAGCGTTTCAACGATTTCCAGTGCCGGAGCCTCGCGGATATCGTCTGTATTCGGCTTGAAGGCCAAGCCCCAAATGCCAATCGGCACGCCGTGCAGCTGACCCAGCGATTCACGCAGCTTGGATACGATCATGAAACGCTGGTCAGTGTTAACCTCGACCACCGATTTTAACAGCTTAAATTCATAATCCACATTACCCGCAATTTGGATGAGCGCATTCGTGTCTTTCGGGAAGCAAGAACCACCGTACCCGATCCCAGCTTGCAGGAAAGAGGACCCGATTCGTTTGTCCATCCCCATACCGTCAGCCACACAGGTAACATCCGCGCCTACCTTTTCGCAAATATTGGCGATTTCGTTGATAAACGAGATTTTGGTCGCCAGAAATGCGTTGGACGCGTATTTGATCATCTCTGCACTGCGGATATCCGTTACATAAATTTTATCCGTGAACACCTGATGCAGCGAAACCATCGTTTCACGCAGCCCCGTGTTGTCCAAACCGATAATGATGCGATCTGGATGGAGTGTATCATTGATAGCAGAGCCTTCTCTCAGAAATTCCGGAGCGGATACAATATCGAAGGACAAACTCGTATGACGGGCCAGCACGTCCTTGATCTTTTCGTTCGTTCCGACAGGCACCGTGCTCTTGGTCATTATAATTTTATACCCGTTCATGGCCTTCCCGACATCAGCAGCAGCCTGCTCAATGTAGGACAGATTAGCTTCACCGTTAGCCAGAGACGGCGTACCTACCGCCAAAATAACGATATCCGAGCGGCGAACCGCGTCGGCCAAATCCGAAGTAAACTCCAAACGACCCGCTTCCAGATTTAACGCGATCAATTCCTCAATGCCAGGTTCATAAATAGGAGATTCCGCCCGGTTCAGCATGTCGATTTTGTGCTGCTCCAGATCGACACAAATCACCTCATTACCTTTATGTGCAAAACACACGCCCGAGACGAGTCCAACGTATCCAGTACCGATTACAGCCAGCTTCATTCCGTTCATCCTCCTTTTAGAAAGTTCACATAGGCTTGCTCTACATACTTTTTGAAATGATCCTTGAACGTATCTTCATCAAATTTGCGTGCATGGCTAATGATACCGTCCACATCCCATGCATGCTGCTCGACATTGGCGACCGCCTCCAGCACATCCTCTACCTGATGTCTGCGGAAAAATACACCATTCACATTAGGGACAATGGTATCCAACGCTCCCCCGCCCTGATAAGCGATAACAGGCCGTCCGGCTGCATTCGCCTCCAGAGGCGTGATACCGAAGTCCTCTTCCCCCGGAAAAACGAGCGCACGGCATTCTGCCATCAGCTTGTTGACCTCTTCGTCTTCAAGTCTGCCAAGAAACTCAATGTTCGGGGAGGCCATGCCTTCCAGTCTTTTGCGATCCGGTCCTTCACCGACAATGCGCAACTTGAGACCATTGCGCTTGAATGCCTCAATCGCCAGGTCAACGCGCTTGTAGGACACTAACCGGGATACGATCAGGTAATAGTCACCGATGCTTGTAGCACGTTGGAAACGGGATGTATTAACAGGAGGGAAAATGACATCCGACTCCCGTTGGTAATAGTGCAGGATTCTCCGTTTGACGACCGAAGAGTTGGCGACAAATTGGTTTACGTTGCGAGAAGTTTTGGCATCCCATGTTTTCAACCGATTCATGTAAAGCTTTAGCATGCTTTTGAGCAGGTTGGATTTGGACTGCCGGGCCATATATGTATCGTAATCCCAGGCAAACCGCATCGGTGTGTGACAGTAACAAATGTGAAACGTATGTTTAGGTACCTGGATGCTTTTCATAAATGCGCTGCTGGAGCTTAACACAATGTCGAAATCCCTAAAATCAAAATCACGGATAGCGATGGGGTACAGCGGCAGCACTCCTTTGAAATTGGCCTTCACTCCCGGGATGTTCTGTAGCCAGGTGGCTCTAATATCTGCATCCTTCAAGTTGTTCGACAGGCGGTCGTCGCTGAACACCGTTGTGAAGATTGGAGCCTCCGGATACATATCGTGGAATACCTCTACCACCCTTTCCGCTCCGCCCATTTGGATTAAGTAATCGTGTGCTATCGCTATTTTCATCTGAATCATCCTTTAACGCGAATGTCGGTCAGACTCCTGCCAACAAACCCTTATAGTAATGAACTATATCCTTAACCGTGTTCTCGATAACAAAATGCTTCTTGACCCGTTCCATCCCTTTATCGCCCATTTGCTGACGTTCCTGTGGATGCTCCAGCATCCAGCGGATGGCTTCTTCCAGCTTGGCCGGATCACCCGGTTCAATAAGTAGCCCGGTTTCGTTCGGTACGACGGTTTCCCTGGGTCCACCCTCATTCGAAGCAATCACCGGCAGCCCTGCGGCCATGCCTTCAATAATGACCTGCCCGAACGGCTCCGGTGTGATGGAGGTGTGAATCAGCAGATCACAACGCTGCATCAAGCCCTGAATGTCATCGACGTGTCCAAGTAAATTGACGTTGTCTAATCCGTATTCGCGCATCGTGGATTCCAGACGGCGTTTGTATTCCTCTTCGCCGAAGAGCGCATCTCCAGCCAGCCAAAATTTCACACGCTTATCCGGTAAAAAACAGCGCGCCGCTTCCAGTAAAATGTGCTGTCCCTTCCACTCTGCCAGTCTACCGACCAACACGACGTTAAACGAGTCATCGTCACGTGAATTTGCAGTCGCATCACGGGCTGTAATCGCTTTGGCAAATGCCGAGTAGACGACGAGCGTCTTTTTGTCCGGGGGCAGCTCCAGCGCACTCAGCGTGGACTTGGAATTGGCAATGACGCCGTTGGGCAAAAAGCGGGACATCAGCCGTATGCCTTTGGCCACAATCGGCTTCAGGTACGGCGGACCGATATGGTCACGGATATGCCAGATCAACGGCACCTTCGCTGACTTCGCGGCTACGGCGCCGTAGAACGCTGACTTGAGCGAGTTCGTGTGAACACACACGACCTTTTCCTCGCGCAGCAAAGGCGCAAGCTTTTTCCCATAAGCCAACAGTCGGTAGGCTGCCGCAGGCGCACCCAGATTGATGGCATTCCGCCCCCGATTGCGAATGGAATCATCCAGTGGAACGATACGTACATCAATGTTGCGCTGCCGAAGACGATCGGCCAAATCGCCTTCCTCCGCCAAAATCACGAGCGGGTCGATATGTTCCCCGATGTTCGTCAGTATGTTATACAACGCAACTTCGCCACCGCTCCATCTTGCCGTGTGGTCGATATAAGCTATTCTCAGCATTTTGCAGCCGCCTTTCTGTCAAGGACCTGCCGGAACACATCTTCCACCTGCTCCGCCACATGTCCCCACGTATATTTGCTCAGGACATGGTCCCTGCATTCCCGTGCGTTGGGAAGGGCTTCGCGGTTATCCAGCACACGCAGCAGTCCTTCCGCAATGGCTTCGCTGTCCGTTCCCCGGAACAACAGCTCCGGACGGAATCCACTTAAAATTTCCCTGTTGCCGCCTACAGGAGTCGCCATCACTGGCAACCCCGAGGCCATCGCCTCCACCGTAATCAGGCCGAAGCCCTCCAGTGCCTGTGTCGGCACAACGAACATATTCGATGCCTGATGATACAGGGGGAGTTCCTCATCCGATACATATCCAAGCAATCTCACATGATTATGAAGATTGTATTCTGCCACCTTGGAAGCCAGTTCCTCCATCAGAGGTCCCTTCCCCCCAATCAGCAGCAGATGATCAGGATGACGCTCGGTTACCCGCCGCCATGCTTCCAGCAGCTGTAGCAGTCCCATTCGGTTAACAAGACGACGGACGGTCAGCACAATCGTCGCATTCTGTGGCAAATTCAGCCGTTCCCGCACCATCCCCCGATCCTCTGCCGGATGGAACCTCTCTACATTCGCCGCACCGGGAATGATATGGATTTTGCTGAGTGGAACCTTATAATGCTCATGCAGAATATCCCGAAAGGTTTCGCTCAGCACTACAAATTTGTCCGCCAGACCATAAGCCTTCATTTCAATGGATTTGGCCAACGTTGTTTTCAGCAGATGCTTGAGGCCTTGCCCTTCAATCTTCATTTCCTCCGTCCATGGGCCGTGGAAGGTGGTGACTACCGGAATTCCCCGTTTTTTCGCCTCCAGCGCCGGGCCGACACCATAGGGGGCAAAATGGGAGTAGAGCACATCTATCGGCTGCTTGTCGAACAGCGTTGCTGCATATTTTTGCATCAGCTCTCGACGCTTCCAGATGGATTGCTGCTTGCTGCCAATTGAATGAATTCGGATATTTTCAGGTACTTGCGGCTTCTCATCGCTACAGATTAAAGCATCCAGCGTATTTTGCTCCGCCAGTTGCTCACAGATGGATTTGAAGTACGTGTTTAATCCGCCGGGCTGCAGGGACGGCCAGCTAAGCCCTGTTGCTGCAATGCGAAATCCGTTATTGTACGACATAGCTGGTTTCTCCTTTCTGCTCGGTCTGTCCGTCTTCCACAATCTCTATTTTTTTTCGCCGCTTCGTCAGCTCATAATGCTTGAAGCAGACCAGAAACTCGTACATTACCCAAAAGACCGCTACTGCAAAACCTGCCAATCCCTTGCGGTATAAGCCTTGGACAAAATACTTCTGCACAAAGCGGGCCGGAGGTCGCAACAACAGCCTGGAAATCCGAAAGGATCTGCCTTTGTTAAAGGCCGTCTCAGCTTCGAGGTCCGTATACTTGTTAAAACGGGTCATATGATCACTGATACTGCGGAAGCCGTAGTGCCATAACACACCCTCCAGTTTAATGATCTGGGAAGAGGCTACATCCGGCATTTCATGAACAAGACTATTCGTAATGCCGTAAATACGCCGATTGTACAGACGAACCAAATGCTCGCCTTTGTTCATCCATTTGCCCAGAAAATCACCAATTCGAAACACAGAATATGCTTTGGCCGGATCATGGAGTGTTTCCTTGACCTTCAACAAATCTCCAAGAAGCTCCGCATCTACAACCTCGTCCGTATCAATCAGGAAAATCCAATCAAATTCGGCTTTTTCAACACCAAACATGCGCTGCTTCGCATAACCGGGCCATGGGTTGGAAAACACCCGACAGCCCAATGATTCAGCTACCTGAATCGTATTGTCCTTGCTCCCTCCGTCAATGACGACGATATCGTCCGCAAAGGGCTTGCAGGATTTAATGGCGGCTGTGATTCGAGTGCCATCATCCTGAGCGATAATAACTACGGATATCCGGTTGTCCGCGGGAACGCTAGACATGTGGTTCATTAGGGGGTGCCTCCTTCTTTATCTAACCGTTAACTGGCTTTTTCCGGATGTAGTGTGACATCGTTGATCGGAGCCATTGAATATCTTGTTTGGAAATAAGCAGTCTCGGAATTTTCATTTTCAGAACGAATTTAACATTACATAAAATGAAACCGAACCGTAGAATCCCCGAAGACAGCATTGCTATCCCTGCACCCGTCAAGCCGTATCTCGGAACGAGTATAGACAGCAATGGTATGACGAGCGCCAATCCGACACCCTGTAGGATGGTAACCAGCTTGGGCTTACCCAGCGCCATGAATTGCTGTGCCAGCACCATGGTTCCTCCGCTGATAGCAACCTCAAGCACCAGTAACCGGAATACCGTAAGCGCTTGTTTAAACTCCTGACCATATAGCAATGTAAATACGAACGGAGCAATCAGCATCAGCATCGTGGCAGCCAGAATCGTTGCTGTTGAAGTCACCCGAAATGCCCGGAATGTTATTGCAACCGCGTCCTCCTTGTTTAACCCGGAGGCCTTGGGAAAGAGCACGACGATAATCGAGGTTGAAAATACATTCACCATCCGGGCCAGGCTGACCGCTACCGCATATAAGCCGAGATCAGCCGGTCTGAGCAGACCCGCAATCAGGATCTGATCAATGTAAGTAGAAACCTGCCCCATGAGATCATTGCCGTATGAGCCCATGCCGTAGGTAAAGAGATTTTTGAATTGCGTCCAGCTGTTCTTCACCTTCGGTTTGTACAGCCGAACCATTCGAATCGTGACACCGATATAAATCGGCAAACCTGGCAGCAAATAGGCCAGGGCTGAGGTGTACGGATTCATTTGACCCGTCAGGATCAGGATCGCCAGACCCAGCAGCGTACTCAGCGGCACAAGATACCGAAACAAATTGTACTGCTTGTATTCCGACCGGACCTGAAGCAATGCATTATTGATCTGTGAGATCGCGATAAGCGGACACATCATCATGGAGCATTGGGCGAACAGGATGACCGATGAAGAAAAGGAGCGCAGCCAATAAGGAATCAGGAACACGCCGATAAGTGTCGCCAAGCCCCCGAACATCGTCGCCAGTAGCAAGGCGAGGCCGTACAGCTTGCCTGTTTCCTCCGGGTTCCTTTTCGCATTGTAAATCAACGCGGACGGGACACCGAAGCTCATGCAGAAGGCAAGAAATTGGGACCAGTTCACCATCGCGGTCTGTTCCCCGCGTCCGGTAGGGCCCAAGAATCGGGCCGTCAGCACGCCAGTCAGCATGTTTACGACGAGAATCAGCATGCTGAATATCATCGTTTTGACTGCTGCCGAGCTGCTATCCTTGCTCTTGGCAAAGCGAACCACCGTGGACCATAGTGTCCGGACAGGTGCGGATAATGTTTGTAAGTTTTGCACAGCCTTTACCTTCTTTCCACGATGACATCTTTCGCCCACAGTCCTATGCCGATCATCATCCAGATCAGATAGCCGCGCATACCGGGAAAACCGTTATCCGATATGAGACTGGCTACAGCTCCGGCCCACGTAGCCAACGCCAGTCTGATATAAGGCTGGCTGGAATCTCGCTCGGCAATGCGCACAAGGAGGCGCTTGACGATAACGAACAGACCACCGAAGAAAAAGAACGCTCCGAAAATACCGAAGGTGAGAAAAATGGCAATATAGCCATTATCCATAATCCCAAGTTCACCGAGATCGCCGCCGTTATCTAGCTTGGTTCCAATTCCTACACTCCCGATCCCCTGCCCCACCGGATTACCGACAATGGCCGGAAGCATCGTATGCAACAGATCCAGGCGTTCATTGTACGAATGATCCTGTTGAATATCCGTCAACGTTTGCATGCGGGCCACGAGACCTTCTGCTCCCGGCAGCTTCGGAACAATGATGTAGAGAAGGAGGCCAACGACAGCAAGTTGAAACAAGGTTTTCCACTTTCCCTTGGAGGATGAAGTGAGGATATATGCCAGCAGCATAACGAATGCAATCAGCCAAGCCGAACGTACCAGCGTGATCAAAAGACAAACGACCGTCAGCAGGACCCCGATCCATCCCAATGTGCCGCGCCACCGTTTTTCCATCATCATGGGTACGAGCGCCATTGCCAGGAAAATAGCGCAGGGACCAGGCGAGTTCATCAATGAGAAAACTCTGATTTGAAGCGGCTCTGGTATACCAATGGAATTCATCTCTACGTTATTCATCCAAAACGCATCCCATGGAGGCACCGTCAAATACTGAATAATGCCGTAAATCGCCACGAGAACGGCAATGTTGGCATATGAATGCAGCAGACGGTCCAGCTCCTTCGCTTTCATGGGCTTAATCGCAAAATAAGGCAGCAGTAGCAAAGGAATCACATAGTTGGCCAAATCATAAGCAAAAACGATACCATTTTTGAACAAGCCGACCGCACTTCCGTAGGCCAGTTCAATACCAAAAAACACAGCAATTCGGGTTAATGGCTTTTCCGCCTGATGAATGCCACGCAGCACAGGAATAATCAACATGCTGCTGACCAGCAACGGTGCCAAGCTCAATAAGGACACCGAGTGATACGTTCCCTCCAGCCAGTCTGCAATGCGCCGGATTTCCGGTCCTACTGCCCACACCATCAGTGTGTACGGAATCAGCATCCGCGATTGGATGATCGCCAGCAAAAAGGCCGGAAAAACGAGTGCCAGCAATATGGCTCCCTGCTGGCTCATGGTGGGATTCATCTTAGCGCTGACAAATCCGATGGCGAGTGGCAGCATACAAGCCAGCACTCCCATGCCGATCATGCCGATTCCACGCCGATTTCCTAACCAAACGGAAACCTGCTGATCTGCCAGCCGAGTCATATTTCTCACCCCTGACCTCCCTTCACCCGGTTCCGCTTGAACATTTCCTTAAACAGCAGAACGAGAAACTGGGAATCCTCAATCAAGTATCTTTTCCACAAACGTTTAGGCTCCTGAGACAACCGCCAAAACCATTCAAATCCCGTCTTCTGCATCAGCTCCGGTGCACGTTTCACATTTCCCGACAGAAAATCAAACGTAGCTCCTACCCCTATCGAAATCGGAGCGCGATATGTCTCGTAATATCTGTAAATCCATTTTTCCTGTTTAGGTGCGCCTACGCCGACAAAAACGATGTCCGGGCGGGCCTCTTGCAGCAATTGGACAATGTGTCTGTTCTCTTCCTCATTTTTCTCAAAGCCATAGGAAGGAGAGTAACAACCCACTACATTCATGTTTGGGTACGACTCCTGAAGATTGACCATCGCCTTCTCAGGAATACCGTCCGCCGCACCCAGAAAAAACAACCGATAGCCTCGATCCTCAAAAGCCTCCCCCAGCCGGGTGAACAGATCGGAGCCTGACACCTTTTGCTTGAGGGGCTTTTTCAGCAACCTGGACGCCCATATAATTGGCATTCCATCGGCCACC
Source organism: Paenibacillus sp. RC21 (assembly GCF_044907935.1). Taxonomy (NCBI): domain Bacteria; kingdom Bacillati; phylum Bacillota; class Bacilli; order Caryophanales; family Paenibacillaceae; genus Paenibacillus; species Paenibacillus sp. RC21. The sequence continues at coordinate 378,560 of NZ_JBIYCS010000003.1, read as the reverse complement.
ACAGCTCCTGCATCGGAATATACCTTGCGGAATTCATCATCCTTGCGAAGCTTGATCACATGATCGACATTACAGGTCAAAATGTAGGAATGACGCTGATGCTCAATAGAAGTATCTATAAATTCGAGTAGATCGTTAAAATCATAATTATCAAAGTTGACATCGAACATGTTCACTCTGCTCATCGTATCACTTCTCTTTGCGAAAATCGGTTTGAGTAGATGTCTGGTATAAAGCGTTCAAATACCAGCAAAATGGAATAATCATCTGAACCGTCGACAACGTGTTATCTGAAAACGAATAAATCAGAAAGCCCGCAATCAAGCTTGCAAAATAAGGTTTGATTGGCTTGGCAAGCGACCGGTAAATGAGAACGAACACGACCAGCAATGAAAGCATCAATAACCCGCAACCGATATATCCCGTGTCAAAATAAAAGCGTATATACTCGTTATGCGGCACGACAAAGCCTTTGAATAACGTCCCGTCGTTCGCAACCGTCACCGCGCCAAGACCCCTGCCTGACCACGGATAATCCTGTACTCTGTTCAAGAAATATTCCCATGCCTCCGAGCGTCCCGACAGATCAATTCCCGTATCGGTCTCCCGCTCGAAGGAGCGTTTTTTTAAATTGTTCCATTGCAGGGCCACCGCCCCCAGAGCAATCAAAAACGATCCGGCCAGCGGTAGCAAATAATTGGCTTTCCCCTTGAGATACTGCCTGGCGATATCGAACAGATACACTGCAAACATTAGCAACAGTGCCAGAATCGGGCCGCGTGTACCGGTGGCAATCAGAATCAAAAAGTTCAGCGCCAGCACCGTATAATAAAAGGCAGCTTGCTGCGGCTTGCGTTTGACCTCAATCAGCGAGACGGCAATCCCGAGAAAGGAGAGCATCGCCAGATGCGGCGGAATGTTCGCCCCCTGTACTCTCACCGCTCCCGTAAATTCCACATCGGTAAACGAATGCAGCCCTACGACCTGTAAACCGAGTCCAACGACCACACTAATGATCGGCAGCAGGCTGATCAACCGGATATGCTTTTCCGCCACCTCCTTCTTCCACTGGATCAGTAAAAAAAAGAAGGGCAGCGATAGTCCGACGAACGCCTTCACTGCAATTGAGGTCGTCAGCGTAGGCAGCCATGCTGAAAATCCAAATGTAATCCCCAGCATGATCACCAATGCCCAGATCGGATAGCTAAATTTGAGGCGTATGCCGTAAACGAGCATGCACGGTACCAGCAAGGCCAAAATGCCCAATTTGTATAATGACAAAATCTCGATACCGAATACGCCACCCTGATACAAGGAATCCACCGATACCGCCGTGCTCAGCAGAACTGCATAGCTGATGCGCTCCGGATGATGGATAGAAACGGCCAGCAGAAGCAGTAAGCATACCGCCGCAATGCTGGCCACCGGCTGATAAGTAGCCGCAACCCCTACAGCAAGAGCGCCCAGAAGAAAAATGAAAACATGCTGTATTGTGTTTATTCTCGAAGTCCAAGGATAGTTGCTCATGATCAATCTTCACCCCGCAGCTGACTCGCTTTTCCGGTTGCGCAGCGTATCCAGGGTTCCCCGTATACTTTCAAATCTGCACCGGTTCAACAGCTTTCTGCCCTCAGTACGTGCCAGCAGGGAGTCCACCGTGTTGTATAGCCATTTGGCTGCCGTCTTCGCCATCAGCATCACGTTGCCGCGCAGGCCTGCGGCCTGAACAGCGTGAGACATGCCCTGACAGTAGTAACGATTCATGATCCATTCCTTCGTCAACCGTGCAGCCGGAACAAAATGCTTCACAGCCATGTGAGGATGATACATGATCGTTCCGCCATTTTTACGAATCTGCTCGAATACCCACGATTCTTCACCAGATAAGAGGATATCTCCCTTTCTTCCCAAATGGAGCGGGAACATCACGGCAGCAAAAGCCGTTTTGCGCATGGCCATATTCGCTCCGAACGGATTCAGTCCCGCCGGATATTCGCGGATGGCTTTTCCCAAGTCAATAATCGTGTAAGGCAGCTCAAGCGGCCCTGTCAGCCAACCCGGTCGTTCCGTTTCAAACAAAGGATCTATCTTCCCGCCCATGGCCGTCAGCTCGGGGTTGTTCCCGAAGGTCGACATAATCGTTTGCAGCCATGAAACACACGGGATCGCATCATCATCCAGAAAAGCAATGACTTCTGCCCTCGATAACGTAATGCCCGCATTACGAGCAGCTGATAATCCTTGCTCGCGCTCATAATGATACCGGAGATGAATATCCTGACCGTGTGCGGCACTAAATCTTTTGATCGTCGCCGCCGTATGATCGGTGGAGCGATTATCGACCACAATGATCTCAGCCAGCGCAAGGTCGTTCAGCTCCAGCAGGGACATTAGCGTTTTTTCCAGCAGGTCCGCCCGGTTATAGGTGCAAATAACGACGGACACTGCGGGACACCGCTTGAATGCATCCATCAGTAAGCATCCTTGGAGAACAGCATTTTAATGCCTGTTTTCATGATGATTTTCAGATCGAGCCACGTATTGCGAACATGAATATACTTCAAATCCATTTGCACCATTTCTTCGAAGCCTACACTGTTACGTGCGCTCACCTGCCAGTAGCCGGTACATCCCGGTGTGACAATCAGGCGTTGCTTGTCATAATCGGAGTATTGCTCAACCTCGCTCGGCAATGGCGGACGCGGACCCACTAACGTCATGTCCCCGACCAGCACATTCCACAGCTGCGGAATCTCATCAATACTCGTCTTGCGCAAAAAACTGCCAATCTTCGTAATCCGCGGATCGTTTTTAATTTTGAACATGGCGCCGCTCACTTCATTCAGCTCCATCAAATCTTTTTTCAGCTCCTCGGCATTGGACACCATCGAACGGAATTTATACATGTTGAATAGCTTCTCGTTCTTGCCCACCCGAATTTGCTTGAAAAACACGCTTCCCTTCGGATCTTCGAGCTTGATCAAAACACCCACCACGATAAAAAGCGGCAGTAATACGATCAAACCCACGAAAGACAGCAACATGTCGAGCAATCGCTTGGTTACCAGGTAAGACGTTTTATCCTGAATTTGTGTATTTCCGTATGGCATGTAAAACGCTTTACCTGACATGACAGCCTCGCCGTCCTCCGGTAAATTTTCCATGCTCATGCTGACGTACCCCCTCTCAACCTGCCGTGGTTGCTTTCTCGGTCTTTTTCAGCCACTCGTGCATGGCCTCTATAACCGGATACTTCAAATCATCGCTAGCGAGTGCAAATTCAAGTGTGGTCAAAATATAACCAAGACGCTCGCCCACGTCATAACGTGTTCCTTCAAAGTCATAGGCGTACACGCGCTCGCTTTGATTCAGCTTTTGGATGGCATCGGTCAACTGAATTTCGCCGCCCGCCCCTTTTTCCTGAAGATCGAGATACTTGAAAATTTTTGGTGAGAATACATAACGGCCCATAATAGCCAGATCGGAAGGCGCTGTGCCTGGAGCCGGTTTCTCTATAAAATTATTTACCCGATACAGACGTCCGTCCTGTTGATCCGGTTCAATGATGCCGTAGCGATTCGTGAATTCCTGCGGTACCCGCTGTACACCGATGACGGAATTTTGAGTTTCCTCATACTGATCCATCAGCTGACGCAGGCAAGGCTTCTGACCTGTTACGATATCATCACCCAGCAGTACGCCAAACGGCTCGTCCCCGATAAAGCGTCTTGCGCACCATACCGCATGTCCCAAACCTTTGGGTTCTTTCTGGCGAATGTAGTGAATTTCTACTCCCGAAGAACGCTGTACCTCTTCCAGAAGCTTCAGCTTGCCGTCCTCCAGCAGTTTCGATTCCAGCTCAAATGCGTTGTCAAAGTGATCCTCAATAGCACGCTTGCCTTTGCCCGTTACGATAATAATGTCCTCAATACCGGAAGCAATTGCTTCTTCCACGATATATTGAATTGTGGGCTTATTGATAATCGGAAGCATTTCCTTAGGCATTGCTTTGGTCGCAGGTAGGAAGCGCGTACCCAACCCTGCTGCTGGAATAATGGCCTTTTTCACTCTTTTCGTCATCGCACTCATTCTCCTTGCTTCATCGAATTTTGGTGTTGCTTACTTCACCTGATTCATCACAATTCCAACCAGTGTCGCACCGGCCTGATCCATGAGTTGCTTTGTTTTGCGTAAATCTTCCCGTTTGGTCCGGGCGTGTCTGGCGACGAGAATCACACCATCCGTCAAGCTTGCGACCAGCCGGGCATCCGTGTAGTTCAGCGCCGGAGCCGAGTCGAGCAGTATGATGTCATATTCGCGTTTTAGCTCTTCCAGCAGCTCCACCATGCGTTCACTGCCGAGCAAGTCAGCTGCGTTGTACAAGATGTCTCCGCCGGGAATAATAGACAGCTCTGGCACGCCATGCCTGACGATGGACTTGGAAGAAGCTCCACCGTGCAAATAAGCCGATAAACCTCCGGTATTCTCCAAACCGAATATCTCGTGCAACGCTGGTGTATGGAGATTGCAATCCACCAGAGCCACCTTCTTGCCTTCTTGTGCAAAGGAAACGCCGATGTTGGCGAGCAGCGTTGTTTTGCCTGCTCCGCTCTCTGGCGAGGTCAGCAGCAGAACCGTCCCGCGGTCCGTCTGCCCGATGACCTGCTGCCGGATGTATGTACGGAGGGATCGGAATGATTCCGAGACATACGATGAAGGATTGCTTTCTGTAATCAACATGTCATTCAATCGCAGCATATTTACGCTCCCCTACCCGTTCTTTGGAATTTCCGGCTGCGCCGTCGATGTCCTTCTTGCGAATGACCGGGATGGATGCAATCACCGGAATACCGATGTCCGCATCTGCCTCTTTTTCCGTGCGCAGCGTACCGTTGATGCTTTCCAGAAACACAATCGTGCCCAGCGCAATCATCAGCGATACGAGAAAGCTAATCGCAATATTCATGAGCGGATTTCCATTGGTCGGGTCAGGATTGGCCCGCGGGTCCGCCTCATTCAAGATTTTCACATTATTCAATTCCATCAGTCCCGGAACCGTCTGCACGAATTTCTGGGTTACCGCGTTGACAACAGCGGCGGCCTGTGGATAACTCCCTGCCTCAAACGTCAAGCCGATGACCTGACTTTTATCCGAGGTTTTGACCTGTAGCTTTTCTGCCAGCTTTTGCTGCGTCAAGCCGAATTCGGGATGGGTCGTTACGACAGCCTCCATAATTTTGGGTGAAGTGAGAATTTGCTTGTAGCTTTCCACCAAATTAAGACTTGTGTTGACGTCGTTCAGATTGTTGCTCCCCTGCTTACCGGAAATATGGTTAACCAGCAGCTGACTTGATGCGGAATAGACCGGCTTCACGACATTGTCGCTCACAAAGTAAGTCGTTACGCATGAGAGAATGACAAAAATCGCAATCAGCCACAATCTTTTTTTGATTAGGACCAGATAATCCAAAATGGTTTTCTCCACAAAAATCCTCCCTCCCATACAATTTCTCTTCTTATTTTAAGTATGATCTAATTGTAACAAGCTGCTGTGGGAACGACATGGAACCGGACGGCACTTTCTCCATCACTACAGGGGGATGAGATTGTATACTTTTGGCTACGACATGGTATACTTTTGTACCAGTCTTTGTTGATTATGGAAAAATAAATCGAAAAAAAGCCCCAAAACCACCGAGGCTGGTGATTTTGAGGCTTCTTCTGTTACTCGCTATATAAACTGAACTGGAAAGCTACTTGGGCGCACTGTCCAGTCGGACATGCTTTCCATCGCCATTGCCTTCAGCGTATCACACGCTAGATGTTCTTGGCTCGTACTTCGCCAGACCAATCGCATTGGCATACAACGCTGCCTGCGTACGATCCGCCAGCCGCAGCTTGGCCAAAATCTGACTGACATGCTTTTTGACCGTAAATTCGCTGATGAATAACCGGGATGCAATTTCGCGGTTGCAGGCTCCCTGTCCCAGCTCGACCAATACTTCCTTTTCCTTCGGTGTCAGGTCGTCTGTCAGATTGCCCGCATCCTCCCGCAGCTTGTTCTCCAGAATAGCAGGATCATAATATTTGCGTCCTTTGTTGACAAGATGAATCGCGTAAATTAGTTCCTCAGGCAAAGCCTCCTTGAGTACGTAGCCGTCCACAGAAGCTTCCTCCGCTTTCAGGAAGTCTTCTCGTGTGGCCGAGGATGTCAGCAAAATAAATTTGCTTTTGAACCCGCGTCCGCGTGCTATTTTGATAATATCCAGGCCTGATTCGTCGGCAAGTTTCAAGTCCAGCAGCACCAGGTCTGGATCCGTTTCCTCGATAACCACAAGTGCTTCCTGTTGATTCTGGGCCTCTCCCGCAAACTGAACATTGGGCTGCATGGATATAACCGCAGCGAGTCCTTTCCGTACTAAAGGATGATCATCGACAATGACAATTTTCATGATTCGGCCTCCTGTCTACAGTTCAGGATTTGCATAATCCCTATGTATCCGATTGTTACCGCAGATTTTGTATTGCAGGATGTTCACACATCTTTATTCATAAGCGTTTACTGGAATGGACAATCGGATCTGTGTTCCCTCTCCGATTCGACTTGAAATATCAAATTCACCTCCCATCGATTGAGCTAAATATTCCATATTCATCATGCCCAGGCCGCTGCCTGCACTGACCACCTCACCTCCTGCAACCATTCTCGCCGTCTCGAACCCTACTCCGTCGTCATGAATAGACAATTTAATCACTTGGGGCGTCAATTTTAACTTCACATCAATCCGCTTCGCCAACCCATGCCGGATTGCGTTACCTGCGGCTTCGGATATGATACGAAACAAAGCCTTTTGATACAAGTACGGCAGTGAAAAATGATCCCCATGAATATCAAAATCAATCTGTACATGATTCAGCTTGGACAGCGTATGCAGATGGCTTTTCACTGTTCCTAACCAAGTCGGACCCCCGCTCTTTTTCGAGCTTAAGCTATGAATGGCCCCTTTTAGCTCTCTCACTGCCTGATTAGCGGATTGCTGAATCAGCTCAATTTGTTCCTCCACCTGCTCCTTCGACTGATCATGCCATGTCTGCCGAAGTGAATGCGTCGCGTACACAATGCCAAAAAGACTTTGTGATACATTATCATGCATTTCATTCGCAATCCGGTTCTGCTCATTTGTCACAATCAACTGATTTTCGATACGCTCCAGCTCATAGCGCTCCAAAAACACGGCGCTCAGTTCAGCGAGGAATATCAGTTGCTGCACGAGCCAGCGTCTTCCCGTCAGACTTTGATCCGGGCCCAGCTTGAGTCCGATGGTCGCTACAAAACGAGTCGTCATCGGTACCGTGATCATGAGAAAATCGCCCCATTCCGGCAGATGCCTGAAAAACGGCTCCCGCTCTTCCCTGAATTCCTCACGATAATTCCCCAGTTCCTCGAATAGCTGTTCCTCTTCCTCCACCGTCCAACCTGTCTGACTGCTTTCCGGCGCATCCTCCTCCTGACTGTCCAACCAGAAAAACGCGCGGCTCTGCTTTGTCAGCTTAACCGTGTAGTCCGAGATGACCTGCCCCAGATTCAATGCCTCGTTGTGGCTAGTCGTCTCCATGATGTGGTAAATCGACTTGATATGTTCCATCGTCTCATTAGCTTGCTCCTTCGCCATCTTCAACTCATTCTTCATGACACCGATCACCTGCATGGCCATCGTGGTCACAATCAGCACCAGAAATAAATTCGCATTTTGTAACACCATATCCCACAAAAAATATTGACCTGGTGTAAAAAAGATATAACAAAATGTGAGTACCAAGCCGATATAAGAAAGAAGGAGCGTCCAACTGTACCTCATAGAAAGGTGAGCACAAGCCACCAACATAGGGGTAATCACATACCATTTGAACGGACTGTCCATCCCTCCTGTCGGGAGCAGCAACAAAATGATCCCTGCGGTTTCCAGAGCAATGCAACATTTCAAAACCATATCATGAAGTCTGTACTTGCGGTAAATCCACGTAAATAATGTAACAGATAAAAATAGAAACACAATAAGTAATAACTTCTGCCACGCGATTAATCTGGATGATTCAAACAGAAAAACAAGCGACGTTAAAGATAGTGATACATACCGGTACAAAAAAATCATTTGGTCTTCTGCTGACTTCTTCAACTTCATCCTGTCACCCTATTCTGTGTTTTGAAGTGACGATGGGCATATTAGATTTGCTTGTGTACTCTAAAAAAATCATAACCAATCCAAAAATAAATAACAAGACATAAACTCTAACGTAAACGGTTACATTCCAAAAAAAATGACACTTTTTATAACATATTTACCGTTTCAGGAAAACATTTTGAGGGTAATGTCAGAAACTATAACGTTTGTCAAGGACATAAATCACATTTTCTAAAGAACTAAAAAAGGGACTTGCTGGTATCACCGTGATCTTAACAACGGTATTCAGCAAGTCCTTTTTTAGTGAATTTTGTGAGGGGCTATATTAACCTCCGGCACGCGCCAGTTCACGCATATTGGCTTCAAATGCAGCCAGCAGAGCCTCATCCCCGCTCAAACCGGTTGCCTCTTCTTTTTGTATCTGTTCAACCATACGCTTGTAATCCTTTGGAATCACCCGTACAAACTGCTGAATCGCAGTCTGCCAGTCATCCAAAATACGTTGTCCCGCTTCGCTGCCTGTGTACGTGACATGGCGCTGAATCAGACCACGCAGATCCGCTGCTTCCGCGGGGGCTTCCACGCCTTCCAGCAGCACCATTTCCAGGTTACAACGGCTCAGAAACGTCCCCTGAGGGTCATAGACGTATGCAATACCTCCAGACATCCCGGCTCCAAAATTCCGTCCAGTCTCGCCCAGTACAGCTACACGTCCGCCTGTCATATACTCACAGCCATGATCGCCGACACCCTCGACGACGATACGTGCGCCGGAGTTCCGAACGGCAAAGCGCTCCCCTGCAATTCCGCTAATATAAGCTTCCCCGCTGGTCGCTCCATACAAAGCCGTATTTCCGATAATAATGTTCTCTTCTGCCTTAAAGGTCGCTTTGTGAGATTTCTTCACAATAACCTTACCACCGGATAGCCCTTTACCTACATAGTCATTGCTGTCGCCTTCAACGCTCAGCGTGATGCCTTTAGGAATAAAAGCCCCGAAGCTCTGACCTGCTGATCCGATGAAGTTAAAGCGAATCGTATCCTCAGGCAAGCCCTCCGCTCCGTACTTGCGGGTGACCTCGCTGCCCAGAATCGTACCTACGGCCCGATTCACGTTCGTTATAGGCATGGTAGCCTCTACAGCTGTTCCGTTCTCCAACGCCCCAGCAGCCATCGGTACGAGCCTCTGCATATCGAGCGTTTCTTCCAGCCCGTGGTTTTGGCGTTGTACGCGGTAACGTACACTACCGTCTTCCAACTCAGGAACATGCAGCAGCAAGCTCAGATCGACGCCTTTCTTCTTCCAGTGCGAATCGGCGTTTACGGTATCCAGACAGTCCGTACGTCCGATCATTTCCTGAATCGTGCGGAAGCCCAGCTCCGCCATAATTTCGCGGACATCTTCTGCGATGAAACGCATAAAATTCACCACATGGGCAGGATCACCCATATAATTTTTGCGCAGCTCCGGATTCTGTGTAGCCACACCAACCGGACAGGTGTCCATTTGGCAAACCCGCATCATAATACAGCCCAACGCCACAAGCGGCGCTGTAGAGAAGCCGTATTCTTCCGCGCCCAGCAGAGCAGCTACCACCAAATCGCGGCCAGACAGCATCTTGCCGTCTGTCTCCAGCACCACGCGGTCGCGCAGATTGTTCAGCATCAGCGTCTGATGCGTTTCGGCCAGACCCAGCTCCCAAGGCATACCCGCATGGCGGATGGAGCCTTGCGGAGAAGCGCCTGTACCCCCGTCATAGCCGCTGACCAGAATAATGTCAGCGCGGCCTTTAGCCACTCCTGTTGCAATCGTACCTACGCCTACCTCCGACACCAGCTTCACGTTAATGTCAGCACGCGGATTGGCGTTTTTGAGATCGTAGATCAGCTCTGCCAAATCCTCGATAGAATAAATATCGTGATGTGGCGGCGGCGAAATCAGTCCCACGCCCGGCGTAGAACCACGCACCTCAGCCACCCAAGGATACACCTTGCGTCCTGGCAGCTGTCCGCCTTCGCCCGGCTTCGCGCCTTGCGCCATTTTAATCTGAATTTCGTCGGCGTTCACCAAATAATTCGACGTTACACCAAATCGGCCTGATGCCACCTGCTTGATCGAGCTGCGGCGAGAATCGCCATTGGCATCCGGAATGAAACGTGCAGGGTTTTCCCCACCTTCACCAGTGTTGCTCTTGCCGCCGATACGGTTCATCGCAATCGCCATATCCTCATGCGCTTCCTGACTGATTGAGCCGAAGGACATAGCTCCCGTCTTAAAACGACGCATAATCGATGCAGCGGATTCCACTTCTTCCAGTGGCACAGGTTCACCCGCAGGCTTCAACTGAAGCATGGAGCGGATCGTCAAATGCTGTTCAGTTTCACCCTGAACCAGCTTGGCGTATTTCTTGTACAGCTTGTAGTCTCCCGAGCGAACCGACTGCTGGAGCAAATGTATCGTTTGCGGATTAAACAAATGCTCTTCCCCATCGTTACGCCATTGATATTCGCCGCCTGAATCCAGCACTTTGTCGTTGCCGTCCTTGTCAGTAAAAGCACGATTGTGGTGAGCCAGTGCCTCCACCGTGACTTCCTCCAGACCGATACCGCCAATGCGGGAAGGTGTCCAGGTGAAGTAACGATCAACGAAATCCTGTTTGAGACCTACAGCCTCAAAAATTTGTGCTCCACGGTACGACTGAATCGTGGAAATACCCATTTTGGACAATATTTTAACGACACCCTTAGTGGCCGCTTTAATATAATTTTTAATTGCTTTTTCATGCGAGACACCGCGCAGCAAGCCCTGCTGAATCATGACATCCAGCGTTTCGAAAGCCAGATACGGATTAACCGCACTCACGCCGTAACCAAGCAGCACCGCGTAATGATGAATATCTCTCGGCTCTCCGGACTCCAGCAAAATACTTACACGTGTACGTGTACCCTGCTTGATCAAGTGGTGATGCAGGCTGGAGACAGCCAGCAACGCCGGAATGGCCGCATTCTCTGCATCCACTCCACGGTCGGACAGAATCAGGATGTTATGACCCTTGTCAATGACACGGTCAGCCGCCTCAAACAGTCCTTCGAGTGCCTTACGCAAGCCTTCTGCGCCTTCCTTCGCTTCAAAGAAGATCGGAATCGTCATCGACTTGAAGCCTGGACGGTGTACATGACGAATTTTGGCAAATTCCTCATTCGACAGCACCGGTGAATCCAGACGAATCTGACGACAGCTTTCCGGTTCAGGATGCAGCAAATTGCGCTCAGGTCCAATCGTAGTTGCCGTGGACGTTACAATCTCTTCCCGAATGGCATCAATCGGCGGATTCGTGACTTGCGCAAACATTTGTTTAAAATAGTTGTACAAACGTTGCGGACGGTCAGACAGCACCGCCAATGGAGCATCATATCCCATCGAGCCAATCGGTTCCGCACCTGTGAGCGCCATCGGCTCCAGAATCTTGCGCAGTTCTTCAAACGTATAGCCAAAAGCCAGCTGAAGCTGGTTTACATTCTCATGCTTCGGCTCCGGCTGCTCCAGAGCTTCCGGCAGCTCATCCAGATTGACCAGATGCTCATCCAGCCATTCCTGATAAGGTTCCTCGGAAGCGATACGCTCCTTCAACTCTTCGTCAGAAATGATGCGGCCCTCCTGGGTATCGACCAGTAGCATCCGTCCCGGACGAAGACGATCCTTGTAAAGTACATTTTCAGGAGCGATATCCAGTACACCTGCTTCTGAAGACAATGCGATCAGGTCATCCTTGGTCACATAGTAACGCGCAGGACGCAGGCCGTTGCGATCCAGAATCGCCCCGATCTGAACACCGTCCGTAAACGCCATCGCAGCCGGTCCATCCCAAGGCTCCATCATCGTGCTGTGATACTCATAAAATGCCCGTTTCTTCGGGTCCATCGTCTCGTGTTTGTTCCAAGGCTCCGGCACCATCATCATGGCTACATGAGGAAGGGAACGTCCACTCAAATACAGAAATTCCAGTGTATTATCAAACATGGCTGTATCTGAACCATCCGGGTTAATGACCGGTTTTACCTTGCCGATATCTTCGCCAAACGCTTCACTTTCAAACTGGGCCTGACGTGCATGCATCCAGTTCACGTTACCGCGCATCGTGTTAATTTCACCGTTGTGAATCATAAAACGATAAGGATGCGCGCGATCCCAGCTCGGGAATGTATTCGTACTGAAACGGGAATGGATCAGCGCGATTGCCGAAGTCACCCGCTCTTCCTGCAAATCCAGATAAAATTTGCCTACCTGCTCGGTTGTAAGCATACCCTTGTATACAACTTTTCGGCATGACAAACTCGGGATATAAAACGACTCACGGTTCTGGTCCTCTTCGTTATAGCGAATGGCAAGCTCCGCCCGTTTGCGAATAACATACAGTTTCCGTTCAAAGTCCAGCTCTTCCTTCAAATCGCTGCTTCGACCGATAAACACCTGACGTACGCCCGGTTTGGCCGCTTTCGCCGATTTGCCCAGCATTTCGTCATAAGTCGGAACATCACGGAAGCCCAGACAATTCTGGCCCTCATCTACGATAATATCTCTCAGCTTCTGCTCATGAACTTCACGAACCTTCGGATCATTGGATACAAAAAGCATACCCACGCCGTAATGTCCGGCCTTTGGCAGCTTGAAGCCCAGTCGCTCCGCTTCCTCTTGAAAAAACAGATGCGGTACCTGAATCATGATTCCCGCTCCGTCACCGGAGTTCGGTTCACTTCCCTGACCGCCCCGGTGCTCCATATTTACGAGCATGGTCAAAGCCTGACTTACGATATCGTGCGATGGTTTTCCCTTGATGTGGGCAACAAAGCCCATGCCGCAGGCGTCTTTTTCGAATTGGGGATCGTATAATCCCTGTTTGGGTGGTAAACCTGTCTGTCTCATGGAACGCAACCTTTCTGTTATAAAGTCATGCTGGCCTGAAATACAGGCGGCCGAATAGAAGACAGTGGCAACAAGAGGTAACTCAAAGAACAACTACGAGGATTGGGGGACAAAACATGTGACGTATTCAAGGCGGTACGGTCCGCCGAATGCGAATGCTTTTCAATAATTATGCAATAGCTTGACTTGAAAAACACGTCGGATCTACTGATGAATCTAATTAGTTCTATCATTTTATCATTGACCTACCATGTTAGCAATTCAAAGTTTTTATGATTGTGATAATAAATCTTTTACATTACAGCTTCAATGTTACATGCAAAAATATACTGTTTTTATGTATAAATATTCACTTTAAAAAATCCAGCCTTTCCCATTCCCGAAGGAACAAAAAAGGCTGATAAAGGATATCTGTTGAACATTCTGACTCTCAGACGTATCCCTGCAATTCGGCAGTGCAGGTTAAAATTCGAGGCTTTCACCGGGATTCAGGGCTTTCCCCTCAATCCCTTCCTTGTGCAGACGGTCACAGAAGGCGTTCCCGTCCTGCTCAATGCCCGGGAATGTATTGTAATGCACTGGTATCACGCGGCTTGCCCGGAGCCATTTAGCTGCCAGCAGCGCATCCTCCGGTCCCATGGTATAGCCGTCACCAATCGGTAATACCGCAGCATCTATCGAGTTAGTTTCCCCAATGAGACGCATATCGCCAAACAGGGCGGTATCGCCAGCATGGAAAAATGTTTTGCCGCCTATGGTCAATAAAATGCCCGCAGGCTCACCCATATATATCGTTTGTCCATTCACATTTAAAGAGGAGCTGTGGAACGCAAGCGTGAATTTTACATGGAATCCGTCAAATTGGTGACCACCGCCAAGGTTCATGCCGTGAGCCTTGGCTCCCTGAGATGAACAATAGTCAGCCAATTCCGCCACCGCGATTACAGGGCAATCGTTGCGCTTGGCAATTTCAACAGCATCTCCAAAATGATCCGCATGACCATGCGTCAACAGCACTGCATCCACCTGAATATCCTCAGCTTTTACTACCGCTTTAGGATTCCCGGTCAAAAAAGGATCAATAATAATCCGTTTGCCCTCTTCCTCCACCAGCACAGCTGAATGCCCGTAATATGTGATTTTCATATCATCTGCCACCTCCATTGTCACTTTCAGAACTTAGGTACCTTTCATTTACCCATTATACCGCTTTTTGCATACAAGCTTCATCTGTACACGAAAAAAATACGTTCACAAAGCTGAACCCTGTTGTTTAGAAAGGGCTGTTATTTGTAAAAGGTATGATGACCGATTGTTTTCACTTTGGTACGCGAATGATGAACCGTAAGATCCTGAGCCAACGTCAGCGACAGGAAAAAGCAGGTATTATCAGGCACGGCTTTATGGCCATTCAAAGCAGCCGTAACCGCACGAATGCTGTCCTGGTTGGGGTGGACACGACGAAGACGCCCGTTCGCAACCGGACTAAATTGCGCTTTTTGATAAATCACTGCCTGAATCGTATCGGGAAATGGGGCTGACCGCAGCCGGTTTAAGACAACGTTGGCAACTGCCACTTTGCCTTCGTACGGTTCGCCTTCTGCTTCTGCCATGACTATTTTTTGTAGCAGGAGCAGTTCTTTAGCGGAGACAGGATAGCTCCAGGTAGACAACGCCTTGTCATCCTGAGAGAGCATTTGTGTCTTCGTAAAGTAGATGGTTGTAGGAGGGGGAAGAATTGCGGACTTGCTATGCTGGACTTCAGGTTTTTTCACGCCGGTTGCAACATTGCTCCGGGCTTGTCCCGCCTGCTTCATCTGGGAAGCGGGTAACGGAGTCGGCATGATTTGTTTCCAGCTCGGCTGCCCATGAGCCTTGGCAAAGATGGGACTTGTCCTGTTTGACCCGTTATGGGTCTCCATCCTGTCCCCGTGTGAAGGAGCCGAAGAATTCCCTGACCAGCTCAGAGATTGCATAGGTGCATTTTTATGATTTTTTTGTGTTTGTTGAACCTCAGCGTAGAGGCCTACCCCCAATATACAAACAAGCAGCACACTCAAAAGAGGTGCAAACCAACGATGTTCTTTAACGATTTCCATAATGTTCCTCCTGTTAACTTTAGGCACATTCCTCAGATATGTAACCCAAAATGCGCCTTTTGAATAACGCTGAAATACTATATCACTAAAATCGCTGATAGATCAAGGGTTCCACCTTGATAATGGGATTGTTTGAATTATTTGGTACATTGGTTTTTGGCCCATTCGGGTCGCGTACAAAACAAATTCTCCCACTTCCCACGGCTCGCCTATCCGGTCATTGGACTGAAACATAGACGCCGGAATAGGCTCCTGCCCTGTATACGAACGTGCTACTGTGATATGGGGCCTGTAAGGCCGTTCCTCGGGCTTAAAACCAAGCGGTTCGGTAGCCTCAACTATGGATTGGTGGAGCTGGTTCAAAGAATCCTTCTGCCCCGTAACTCCCCTCCATAGCACACGCGGAAATCCATCTCGTCCAAAAGTCCCCGGTTCGCCAAGCCCGAGAGTGAACGGGGAATGTGCAGCGGCCGCCTGAAATAAAGCCTGTTCCAGTTCCGGTATATCCTTGGTCGCCACATCCCCCAGGAACTGAAGTGTCACGTGGTAATCCCTGAAATCGGTCCATTTGCGAAAAGAAAGCTCGTTAACATCCTGTTCCACCCAGCGGCGTAACTCCTTCTTATGCTCGCTCGGGAGAGCAATCGCGGTAAAAAGTCTTTGTGTTTGTGCTGTTTGCGGTACTACCAGCGGTAATCCGTTCATCGTCATGGTCTTCCTTTCATCCCTAATCGGAGCTACAGTCATTCGTTGTTATCTATAGTGACACAGCAAGCTCGCTTTTACCCCTATTTATGCAATCTTTTCACCAATCTGTTATCCTTGAAAGGATGATTCAGCAGAATATATTGGAAGCTCCAAAGAATCAAAAACCGAGGAGGTAATGAATCATGGGAACCATCGTAAGTTTACACCAGCTTACCGCAGAGCAAGAAAAGCAAATTCGTGCAGCAGCTCCGGGCTATGAGCTGTTCATTGGTAAAGCCCAAGAGCTGGAGCCTGAACAAATCCGACAGGCAGAGGTCATTTTAGGCTGGTCCAAGCATATTTCCGAAGCGGCTTTGCATCCTGACAGCAAACTGAAATGGATACAGACCTGGTCGGCGGGCATTGATAAGCTGCCACTTGCAGAGCTGGAAAAGCGTCATATTTTACTCACCAATACAAGCGGCGTTCATGCCGTTCCGATTACGGAGCAAATCTTCGGGATGCTGCTGTCGCATACACGGTATTTACAGCAAGCAGTTCTCTTGCAACGTCAGAAAACATGGCAGCCACCGGAAGGCGACCTAACGGAATTACGCGGTAAAACGCTGCTGATTACGGGCGTGGGCGAAATCGGTCGTGAAACGGCCCGGATCGCAGAAGCCTTCGGCATGCGGGTGATCGGAGTTCGTCGTTCCGGCAAGGATGCCCCTCATGTGAAGCGCATGTACACAAATGAGCAATTACATGAAGCGATGGGAGAGGCGGATATCGTGGTAAATATTCTGCCATTCACCGAGGAAACCCGTCACTTCTTTGACGAAAAGGCATTTGCAGCCATGCGTAAGGGAGCTTTCTTCATTAATGTAGGTCGTGGCAACACTGTCCATACGGATGCACTTGTGCGCTCTCTGGAGCAAAAGCATATTGCCTTTGCCGGACTGGATGTATTCGAGGAAGAACCGCTACCCGCGTCACATCCACTGTGGAGTCTGGAGAATGTCCTGATTACGCCGCATATTGCAGGCGACACGGACCGTTACGCTGAACGGGCGGTAGATATTTTCCTCACCAATTTGAAAGCCTACGCAGCCGATCAGGAGCTGCCGCTGAATTTGGTTAACTACAAAACTCAGTATTAACAAACTATTCACAGATCCATATTTCCCGGCTCATACCTGTCTTGTGTATGCGGCATTGCTCCGTGAGGGTCCAGCCTGACTCGGACAGCAATGCTGCCATCGGCTCCGTGCTTACGACTACCGCTCGTGCGGCCAAGCGCCTCAGGCTGCGCAGCATCTGCTTTTGTTCATCGGCAGGGAGCACGGAGCACAGGTTATAGGGCATATCCAATATCGCTGCATCATAGGTTCCCTCCAGCAGATTCATATCTCCCAGCTTCACCCGATCCTCTTCATATCCAAAATGACGCAAATTCACGCGTGCCCCGCGTACCGCCAGCGGATTAATATCACAACCGCGAATATCTTTTCCCATGCTCAATGCTTCAATCATCACATTACCCATGCCACAGCACGGGTCCAGCAACTTCAATCGGCCCACATCTATATCCTGTGCTGCTATGTCATGCACTGCTAAATTCACAAGCGCTTTGGCTACCAGCACTGGTAGTCCGGTGGAGTAGTTTTGCGGCTTATGACGGCGCTCCAGCCACGATCTGTCGCTGTATATGCACTTGCCAAGCAGCCATCGCTCTCCTACCCGTATGACACCCAGGGTGACATCCGGTTCTTTCATTTGCGCCTGTCCTCGAATACGTGCGCCAATGCGTCTTTCTATACCGCGACGCTCGTCATAGTCAGCCACGTTGTCGCCTTCCTTAAGGCACAGGACCTTGAAGGTCTTCCCTTCTTCAAGGTGAATTGCGGAAGCTGCTTCGCATAGCTCATCCAACGTACCCGCATCTGCGGTCACATCCAGCCGAAGATGGATGAACGGGCTGGTGCCCGGCTCCAACCGCCGATAGGACAACAGCATGGAATCATGCGCAGGCGGCTGGCCGAAAAAGCTTTTCAACTCCAAAAGACACAGCTCTCGCTCGGTTTCATGACACGCGTAGGTATATATGTATCTTTGCATATTCATAGCAGAACTATTTATTTCATGTCGGTTCATGTCAGATCTCTTTTCATTTAGAATCATAGCTAGAATTTATGGCCTCTGCTATAAGACGGTAGGATTGAAGCCGCTGCTCATAATCGGGAATGGGTGTGACCAACAAAAATTCATCATTATCGTACTCAACCTGCAAGCTGCGCAACCGTTCGGCAACATCCGATGGTGTTCCCACCAGCCAATTGGCCCGCATCGCCGGGTCACCCATCGTAATCTGTGCAGCCCACCGCTGCGCCTGTTCATTCGTTGAGGCACTTATGGCCCCTACAGCAACCATCGTACGGGGCTTGTCCATTCGTTTGGACGGCTGAAAGCCGGAACGGTACATGCTCAGCATATCTCTCGTATCCTGCCCACTCATAAATTGACCGAACACATAGCCAGTTGAATACCGGGCGGCGTATTCGGCACTTTTACGGTTTGTACCCAGCATCCACAGCGCAGGTGGCTGTTCAGGCATCGGGCGGGCAAACACAGGCACCTGCTCATACTCGTAGGTACCTTCCAGCAAAGCCAGCAGCGCTTCCATCGTCTGTGGCAGTTCAGCCACATGCTGGAGAAAGTTGCCGCTCAGCGCCATCGAAGCATGTGGTCCTCCACCGGGTGCTCTCCCGAGACCCAGCTCGACTCTGCCCGGATATAGAGCCGCCAGCAGATGAAACCATTCTGCGACCTTGACCGGACTATAATGCGGAAGCAAAATAGCGCCTGCCCCCAGCTTGATTTGCCGGGTCACCGCCCCGATGTGAGCCAGCAACACTTCCGGGCTGGAGGAAGCTAGCCCCTTCATATCATGATGCTCCGAGGTCCAGTAGCGCGTATAGCCCCACGCTTCTGCACGTCTGGCCAGCTCTCCTGCCCATTGAACGGCCTGCTCCGGTCGGTTTCCGGGCAATAACGGCACCATATCCAGTACCCCCAAATTCAGTGATTTGGCAGGTATAGACTGAGAACCCATTGATATCCCCCCTTCTTTTCCATACTTAAAAACCAGTTTCTTCTACTATATAGGGCCAACATGAAATGTTAGTCCAAATCGTAAATGGAACCCACCTTCAAACCATACAGCTCATTATAGATTTTCTCGGCAAACGCATCGGTCATCCCTGCAATATAATCAATGACCATATGCTCCCATGTCCAAATCGGTTTTGCCTTGCCCTGATCACGTTCAAAGCGTTGGAGCCAATCACTCGGAATAATGGACTTGGATGTCTCTGGATCGAGAAAAGCCAGCCACAGGCGTCTGAGCATCCATTCACTCCGTTTTTGCAGCCGCTGCACGCGCAGATCACGGATCATCGTGACCCAAGCAAAGCTTTTCAGCACACTCACGGTACGAAGCATATCGAGATCCTCGCTTCCATCCCGCACAAAAGTAACCTTTTTCCAATCACCCACATCAATTACACCCAAGCTGCTGACGAACAGACTGACCCAGTACGCTTTCACCTCACGACGGGTACGGGAATAATCGTGTTCACACATAGGCATCTTGCCATTCCATACCTTCAAAAATTCACTGAGCACAGCCGCCACCTTCTGTTCGATCTGAGCCAGCTGCCAGCCTTGCCAGAAGCTATCCTCCAACGTGGTGATTTTTTCTGTAATCAGACGGATCAAGTACGGATCATACAAAAAATGCTCGTGCACCTCAATTTTCCCTGCCTTAATTCCGTCCTCCAGATCATGCGCGGAATACGCAATATCGTCGCACAGGTCCATAAGCTGGGCCTCCAGCGTCTTTTGACCATCAGGAATTCCCCAATCCTCGCGGATGGAACGAATGTATTCCCACTCATGCAGATACATCCCTTTTTTGTTCAAAATCCCCGGATACGGATACTTGTTGATCCCCAGTAAAACAGCGTCCGACAAATTCAAACCATCTACGTTCTCACGCTTCTCCAAAAACATAATTAGTCGGAAATTGTGTGCGTTCCCCTCAAAATGCTCGTAGATTTGCCGCTCGCGTGCATATGCCTCCAGCCCCTGCCTGGAATCAGGCGTGAAGCTTCCAGCGGCCGCTATCTTTTCCACCTTCGTCTCGATCAACTGATCCAAAATGCCGTCCAGTACCTCTTCGCCCTTGTGTCCGAACGGTGGATGGCCAAAATCATGCGCAATGGACGCACATTCCACCACCTCGGGGTCAATAATCAGCCCGGCGTTATCAGCCTGCCCCAGTTCCACCTCGGGATGCCGCCGCAGCAAGCTGCGTGCCGCTTCGCGTGCAATCTGCGCTACCTCCAGCGAATGCGTCAGCCGTGTGCGATAATAATCACCCGTGCCTGCGCCAAAAACCTGAGATTTGCCTTGCAGCCGACGAAAGGTCGGTGAATGGATCAATCGGGAGTAATCCCGTTCATATGCTGCCCGTGAAGCGTCGCTTCGTGTCTGTTCCGGAAACTGCCGATGCTCTCTCTTGTTTTGCCATGTCATAAAGCCCACTCCCAACGTACTCAATTGGAGTGATTATACATTTTTTTCACGTCTCAGGAAAGCTGACATGACTTGCATTGAGAAGATTGTATGTCACAGTTGAATGAATCGAAGTTCATTACACGAAAAATGTCATATGAAAAAGGTGTTCCTCCAGCCATTAGGATTCAGGCCGGGGAACACCTTTTTTTAATAATATTAGAAGTATATAAGCTAAACTACTTTTGTTCTAGCGCTTCGCCCTCGGGTCCAGCACATCCCGCAAGCCGTCACCCATCAGGTTAAAGCCCAATACAGTCAGCATAATGGATATACCCGGAAAAATAACAGTCCATGGTGCGTTCTGGATGTATTGGCGTGAATCCGACAGCATTTTCCCCCACTCCGGTTGAGGAGGTTGTGCGCCCAAGCCGAGAAATCCAAGCGCTGCCGCTTCAATGATCGCCGTTCCAATTCCCAGCGTGCCCTGTACGATGATCGGTGTCAGGCTGTTCGGCAAAATATATCGGAGTATGATTCGAACATTATTCGCCCCAAGCGCTCTGGCAGAAGTGATGTATTCCTCGGTTTTGACACTGAGCACTTTGGAGCGCACCAACCGTCCGTACGTTGGTACATTGACGATCGCAATGGCATACAGTGCATTTTCCAGGGAAGGCCCTAAAATAGCAACGATAGCAATCGCCAGCAGAATCCCCGGAAATGCCAGTAAAATGTCGAACAGCCGCGAGATGAGCATGTCTGCCCATTTTCCGTAAAATCCCGCAATTAAACCCAAGGCCGTTCCTACGATCATCGAACCAATGACGGACAAAAAACCGACCCACAACGAGATTCTGGCTCCATATAGTGTACGAGTCAGCAGATCCCGGCCGAGATCGTCCGTCCCAAACCAGTGCTCTGCGGAAGGGGGTTGCAAGCGACCCACCAAATTCTGCGCTTTATAATCAAAAGGAGCAATCCACGGAGCGATCAAAGCGATAATGACAAAGAAGATAATAATGCTGAGGCCGACGAGCGCCATTTTATTGTGTTGGAAAGCCCTCCACGCGTCTCTCCAAGGGCCGGAAACGACAGGCACATGAGCCAGCGTATGGCGTGTCGTCGGTATATTGTTGGGTTCCATCGAAAATTGTGACATCGGACAAGCTCCCCCTTGACCCATTGACGACTTGATTACTGATAACGGATACGCCGGTCCAGAACCGCGTACAGTAAATCGACAATCAGATTAATGATGACGAACAGGAACGCAATGATCAGAATCCCGCTTTGAATGACAGGATAGTCACGCGAGCTGATCGCTTCAAAAATGTAGCGTCCGATGCCGGGCCATGCAAAAATGGTCTCTGTCAGCACCGCGCCGCCCAGTAGCGAGCCCGTCTGAAGACCGATGACGGTAAGCACGGGGATGGCGGCATTTTTAAGTGCATGCTTGTACACGACTTGAAAAGATGCCAGTCCCTTCGCTCGGGCTGTACGGATATAATCCGAATCCATAACCTCCAGCATGCTGGAACGGGTAATGCGGGCAATGACCGCCATCGGGATGGTTCCCAGTGCGATGCTGGGCAAAATCAAATGCTTGATGACCGTCCATACCTGCTCCATACGTCCACCAATCATCGCATCAATAACCGCCAAATGCGTTACAGCCTCCACCGGATCACGGGAATTCATACGTCCGATAGAAGGAAGCCAATGCAGCTTATTGGCAAAAATCCACTGCTCCATCAGACCCAGCCAGAAAATGGGCATCGACACCCCGACAAGGGCAATGACCATGCTGACATAGTCGAACCAGGAATTCCGCTTCCAGGCGCTCACGATACCCGCATTCATTCCAACAACAACGGCAAAAAACATACTCGCCACCGTCAACTCCAGCGTAGCCGCCAAGTAAGGCAGCATTTCCCGGGCAATCGGCTGTCTGGTGCGGATCGAATCACCCAAATCGCCATGGGCCAGCTCACCCAGGTAAGTTCCATATTGCTGTAACCACGGCTTGTCCAGCCCCAACTGCTCACGTAGTGCCTGTTTGGACTGCTCTGTGGCCTTGTCTCCCAGTATCGTTTCCGCCGGATCCCCCGGAATGGCATGAATAATCGAAAAAACGATGAGCGTCATGCCCAGTAATACCGGAATCAAAACGGCCAGTCTTTTTACAATATATGAGTTCATACCAAAATCACCGCCTGCTTGCGTATGTGCTATTTGGACTATTCAAAATAAACGTTGCCATACGATTCAATACCTGCCGGAGAAGGCACGAAGCCCTTGAGGTTCACTTTACCTGCCATCAGTGGTGTGCTGTGAACCAGTGGAATCCACGGCGCATCCTGTTTAATAATCACTTGTGCTTGTTTGTACATTTCCGCCCGCTTGTTCTGATCGACCTCAACCTGAGCTTTCACCAATATTTTATGCAGCTTCTCATTGACATAAAAACTACGGTTATTGCCCGGAATCGTATCCTTGTCCAGCAGGGTGTACAGGAAGTTGTCCGGATCGCCATTATCTCCGTTCCATCCCAGCATATACAAATCATCTTTCTGGCCCGCCTTGAGATCATCCAGATAAGTGGCCCATTCCGGCGATTGAATGTTCACTTTCACACCTATTTTTTCAAAATCAGCTTGAATGGCTTCCGCTACCTTTTTGCCGTCAGGCATATACGGACGAGATACAGGCATCGCGTAAAAGGTTAACGGCTCGGTAAGCCCATTAGGATAGCCCGCTTCCGCCAGCAAGGATTTAGCCTTATCCAGATCGTAGGCATAATCCTGAATGCTATCGTTATATCCCCATAACGTAGGTGGCATCGGATTGACCGCAGGCTTGGCTTGTCCCGCAAACAATGCATCAATAATGGCCTGCTTGTTCACCGCATGATTAAGCGCCTGCCGTACCTTAGGATTATTGAATACCTTTTTCTTTAAATTAAATCCAATATACGCCACATTAAAGGATGGGCGTTCAATTTTTTGCAGTTCGTTATTGCCTTCCAGCTGCTTCGCATCGTCCGGGTTCAGATCCTCCATCAGATCAATTTCTCCGTTTTGCAGAGCATTAAATCGCGCGGTATTGTCGGGAATAGAACGAACAATGATCTTGGCCAGCTTCGGCTGTCCCTCTTTCCAATAGTTTGGATTTTTCTCCAGCGTGATGGTATCATTTCGTTTCCATTCCTTAAATACAAAGGGTCCCGTACCGACCGGATTGCTCTTGAAATCAGCCTTTTTCTCCTGAATAGCCTTAGGGCTTGCAATACTAAAGGATGGCATAGCGATATTTTGTAAAAAAGGCGCCTGCGGCTTGGTCAGTTTAAACTGGACAGTGTTCGCAGCTACCGCTTTGACCTCCTTGATCACCCGACTCCCTTCTGGGCCGAACATGGAGTCATAATAATCATACGAGTCCCCTTCAAATTTGTATGGACTTTTCGGATCAGACCAGCGGTTAAAGTTAAATACAACGGCTTCTGCATTAAAGTCGCTTCCATCATGGAATTTTACACTTTGACGCAGCTTGAACGTATAAATCAGTCCGTCCGGTGATACTTCCCAGCTCTCTGCAAGCCCCGGCTGAATCTCCGTGGTGCTCTCCTTGTATTCCAGCAAGGTATCGAACACCTGCATTCCAATTTTTAGCGATTCACTTTCGGTCACAATCGCAGGGTCCAGCGCCACGGAATCGCCACCGCGTCCATAAATTAATGTATCCTGCTTGCCCTCTCCTGCGCCGCCTGGCGTTTTTCCTGCCTCCGGTTTTGCGCCTTCATTGGAACCTCCACAGCCGGAAAGTGCCAGAACAGCCCCCAATGCAAGCACCAGTAGGACGGTCCAAGCTTTGTTCTTTACGTACTTTTTCCTCATGCAGCAGACCCCTTTCACACCTCATATATTGTTAGTTCGTTGATACCAGATGGATGCCCGGATAATCTCTATGATCTAATGGACACAGGGTCCAAATTAAACCCGATGACACACAGTTACGTAAGCTTACACAGCAAATATCTATCACCAATCGTAAGGTATTATCAAATGATGGAGGACAAATTGCTAAAATGAATCTCCCTTTATATTCAACAGAAAAATAGACTTCTTCTGGGTTGCATGTTCATTATTTCGCGTGAGTATGAGGGAATCAAGCTGATTTTTAGCCTATTACCGAGTGATATCATTTTCTCTGATGGAAGCTATTTCATAAGTCAGCACTTTGCATCATTCGATTCCCAACGCTCGAAAGTACAATAGATAGACGAACTAAACCGTTTCGATCTATATATTGCTGATTTGAAATCGCTCTTGGGATTGTTGCAAAATGCTCAAGTAGGAGGTGTGTAAGGTAATTTTATATGTAGAAGTAGATATCAACACCCTGTGGTTCAATTCAATCGGCCTCCGTGATGTATGCCTAAAGTCTCGTACCCGATGCGATGGTCTGTGAGGTTATGAGGAAGATTGCTATCTCCAAGCATTCAGCTTTTGTTGAATCATAGTGAAAAATGTCATATATACTCACAGTATATACAAGTGATTACATGAATGGAGAGTGATTACTGGATACTTTACTATAAAATGAGATGGTAGACAAGAGCGTTTTCATAGATCTTTTTAAATTTCCGAACGTTTTCGGAGAGTAATGTTAGTTAATATCACAGGGAAATATCTACAAATATACAAAAAAGAACGCCGCTGTAACAGCTGCTCGCGTCCTTTTTGTAAGATCCAATTCTCCTACTTAGTTCCTGTTTGTTCAGTAGTTTACGACGATTTCTTAAACACACCCAAACGGTTCAAGACTACGAGCAGGCGATAAAAATCATAGCTGCTCGGCTGCTTGGCATCCACAATCGGACTCGACGGATTAAAAGCAACGGCTGCGGCTACGGCTTCCTTTGCCCAAGCTGGCACTGGCATAGCCTGACGCGCCTCCAGGTCAGCTACTTGCTGATCCACTTTTTTAATATAAGCGGTCTGTTCGTTCAATGTCTGTTTGAGCACATCCTTGCTGTTTTCAAGTGCGGCAACCTGCTGCTGCAAGGCTTTAAATGCCGCTTTTTCCTCTGCTGTCATCGGCTCATCCCCCTCTTCTCCTGCAAAAGCTTGGCGCAGCTCTGCCTCAGTTCCGGCGTATACATTCAGGTCAACTGGCCCTTGAATCCCATCAACTCGTCCACTGTCGCTGTATTGCCAGAAGTCCCACAGCTTCCATGCTGTGGTATCATTGGGCACTCGTGTGCTATAGCGCGCAATCCACAGCTTATAAGCTACCAGCGACGCTTTGAAATGGGCTGCAAAAGCGTTTCCCGTATATACCATCGGCTTGCGACCACTTACCCTTTCAAATTCCGTCAAAAACGCCATGGCTACGTCATGGATCGCGGCAGAGCTAAGTCCACCCGGATTATTCTCATAATCCATGACCGCTGGAAAGTCCAGCGCTTCTGCACCTCCAACCCGATCCAGTACCTCGGCAAAATGTCTGGCCTCCGCTTTGGCCGCGTCAACGCTGGTTGCATCTACAAAATGGTAAGCTCCCAGCAATACCCCTGCTGCCTTGGCCCCTTTGGCGTTGGTGATAAATGTCGGATCGACGTAACGCTGTCCCTGACTCGCTTTTATAAAGGCAAACGATTTGCCATCGGCTCGTACACGTTTCCAATCAATATTTCCCTGGTATCGGGACACGTCAATGCCCTCGGCAGCGTTAGGACTGCGATCTTGCATAAGTCGATCCCTCCTTGTCATTCATAATGTTGTAACCGATGATGTTACTGTTATAACTATGCTTGGACCATTGACGTGGTCCGGGCTTTTCCAACTTGGTGCTGAAAATGGGGCAAAGGTGCATTCTGCTCACCTTATGAAGCTTTATTTCTTTTGTCGGAGGGGTCTGTTGGCTTTTTCTTTTCCCCGACCGACTTGGATTCAAAAATGGCTACCGCATTTCGCAAAATATCCGGCATTGGCACTCCCATTCGGCCCACATTTTCAATAATCGACAATAGCTCGTTCGCCAAATAAAAGAAAACAACGGCATCCCGGAAATAATGTGCATCCCCCAGAATACCGTCGATCAGATGAGCTACCGTAATCATCAAAAACACTGTAACCTTGCGAAAAATACCGTAATAGCCCTCTCGGCTTTTCAATGCTCCATTAATCCAGGCCGCCGCCCAGCCTGTGAAAAAATCAATAATGACCATCCATAACAACAACGTCAACATCGTCGTCCACCCCCCGAAAAAATAACCGATCAAGGTCCCCGTGGAAAACCCCAGCCAAATCTGATCGACCTTTTCATGCATGCTTGTTCCCCCTTTTGAACCAACTTATCTAATGGATGCCCTTGGTTGGTCCAAGGGCATCATAGTATCACCTGCTGTGCGCTATGCTTTTCACTTTCTCTATAAAACCGAAATTTTTACAACGATGTCCTATAACGTCACCAGCACATCTATACAGTGGAATTTGTAGATTCGTGTATATATTTATTTTCCTAATCGTTATACTGTTTTCTTGCGAAAAATAGAGCTGTACCAAGGAACCGTTTCTTCCTGTTCATTCAAAATATCCTCAGATGACGAATCTTCTACGTTACCCGGCACTAGATCGGAACGTTTGGATAAAATAATCTCCATGACCTC
Source organism: Paenibacillus sp. RC21 (assembly GCF_044907935.1). Taxonomy (NCBI): domain Bacteria; kingdom Bacillati; phylum Bacillota; class Bacilli; order Caryophanales; family Paenibacillaceae; genus Paenibacillus; species Paenibacillus sp. RC21. The sequence goes on along the minus strand of NZ_JBIYCS010000003.1, from coordinate 351,419 downwards.
GTCACGCTGTTGTTCATCCAAAACATAGCTTCCAATGATCGTAGCTACATCGCCCTCTCCCCGATCATAGCGGGTGATGCAGGCATGAGCACAAATACGCAATTGAGCCTCTGTTAAAGCTGCCATGGTTATGATTTCACCTCTTTTATATAGATTTTTGCTACTGTATATAATAGTCAGTACACGTTATTTTCCTGTGTTACCAAGCATGAGTTGGATCAGCGTTACTTCCAGATCTGCAATACGCTGCTTCAATTGGTCTGCCTCGCTTGGCTGTTGCTCCGTTTTTTGTGTCAGCTCCTTGATCGCTTCGTCACTTAATCCTTCACCCCAGAATGTCGTTGGGTCTTTTCGTTCTGGAGTTGTAAAATTTGGTACAGAATATACGGGTTCTTCCCCACGTTCGTTTTCTGGCTTGCTTTGCCATTCATCATGCAGCTTCTGAAATGAAGCATGAGATTCCTTGTTCAACTGCTCGTGCGCGTTTTGAGGCTCTAGCAGCTTTTCGTCATATTCTGCTTCATAGGTCAGCCAGCCTTGGATGTCAAAACGGGGATGGTATAAGCCCGGTGGCACTGGAATACCAACGGTATAGCCAGTAGGGATAGTTTTTGAGTTCGCTTCGTCTGTGGCACTCGAACTATCTGCAATAAGCTGATAGGTGCCTAACTGCTGGTCCGTATCAGATATTGGGAGCGAAGATGGAGCATAAAAAGGGACGACGCCAGAAAAGGCATCGTCCACCAACTCGTCCTCTAGATAGAAGCCGTCTGTATTTACTTTGGGTACTGCTTTCATTTGTTGTCCTCCTTTATTTTTCAGCTAGGTATGAAAAATCAATGACCAGAAACGAGTTCCCGACACTCGAATTACATTGAAGGCTGCTGCTCCCTACGTACAGAGTAGATGGGGAGGCACCCGCACCGCTGCTGGATACAGCAATAACCTCGATAGGAGATTCAGGCTCATAACCTTTAGGAAAGCGGTATATGACTGAATTCGCCGTAGAAGTACCACTTTTTACGTAACCTTGAACGTGAACCCATCCCATCGAATCCTTGTAGTAGCCCATCGGCCTACGAGTAGTGTCATAGTTCACCCATCCATTTAACAACGTTGGCGTAATCCATGCAGGACTATCTTTGTCAGCTTTCCTATTCTCCAGTACCGACACCCTCGCCGTGTTCTGTTGTACACTATCTACCAAGTCCAGCAACAGCGCCTTCTCGTTGGCTGCGTAGGAGCCTGTGAACGGTACAACTGGCGACGACATGAAAGCCAGGTAAGACACTGTGTATGCTGTGGTAGCGTCATAGTTATAGTCCATTAACTGTGCCATAGCCCCAGCCGTAGTTGTAGTGTTAGGGTATAGTATCCAGTTGTCACGCTGCGAGTTTCGGTAAATGCCTATAAACCTGTCAACCCTGTAGTTCAAAAGCGATGCCTGAAACTGTCCTGGGCTGCCGTTGTTAATGTTCCAGCGTTTTCCATCTAGCTCTTGATACATTTTTGCCTTTTCTCGTAACACGATCCCCGTACCTACTTCAACCTGATTATCTCCCTCGGTAAAGGTGAGCTGGCCCTCGCTGACAATGGTCTCCACAGTAGGCGTAGCGAGTTGGTATACGAGTTGGTACGGCGTGTACCCTGCATACGATGTCTGTGGTGTGGATTGTGTAAAGGCAGGTGAACCAACACGTTGCACCCAATACTTAGTACCCGTACCTGTCCATGTCGCCGTTGTTGCCGCTTGCGCTTGTGCAGGCGTTATGGTGTTAGCGTCATACGCCTTATACCCATAAAAGTAGGCTTTGATGTCGTCCAACGTCGGTGCGTAACTGTCGCCCCACCCACTGTCCGCGACAGAGACAGAAACGGCAAAATTGGATGCGGTCGCGTCTATAGCCCATCTGTCGGCTGTAGTGTCTTGCCCGCCCCACAACAATATTTTTCCATCAAATTTGACTGCCGTGCCATTGCCAACAAATGCATAATTTACATCGGGCACTACAGGATAGAGGACTTTGAAACCCGTTCCCGACACTACGTTATTCACTTTGGTGATTCTCCCGCCATCTAGTAGGATGCTTTCGAACCTTTTCACCTTAAAGTATTGCCCGTCGCGCTCAAATACCATATCTGCATTTGCACCTGTAACTGGATCGGCGTACAGGTCTGTTTGCAGCGCAAGCATGGAGTCTTCACGAGGCTTGAATGGTTTGGCTGTGCTACCGATATTGAGCATAGGGTTAGAAATAGTCACCGCTGTCGTTGACGTACCAAGTAATCTGACATTCACCGCCCGGCCCGCCGTAAACGTGACGCTCAATAGCCCAGAACCAGCCGCTTCGGCTATTACTGATGTCTCCGGTTCATCCGTGACCGTAATTCTACCAGTCGCTCCGCCGGATTGAACTGAGACAGTGTACTTTTGCCCAGGCACTAACGGTGATACGGTGTGTACTATTTTGTTATCCACCGTGACGGAAACGCTCTTTTCATCCGCTATGGTAGGTGTTCCCTGTTTGGCTGACCACTCATAAAACGATGGCAATAAATTTTCCCCATACCGAATCGCATACGGATTACGTACAGGCATTACACTGTCCACATATGGATACTTAGCGTCAATTTTCTCCCTCGTCATTGAGGCCAAAGCGGTATAATCAGCGGCAGAAATTTCATAGATGCGGATAGCTTCAAAATAAGAATACTGTCCTTGAGTCCCCTGTATTCTCAAATCAATATTTGAAGTCACATCGCTGGTAGGAGCCGCCCTGAACCATGACGTAGTGAATTTAGTCTTATCCGTTACTGTCGTCCCTTCCTGAACGTTCGGGGCCGATATTCCCGCATTTGCGGAGTTTCCGACCTTCACCTTTGCGATTGCAACATAATACTTTCCGGCCAAAAATTTAAAATCGCTATAAAACCCAACTCCGACTGTATATCCCGATTTGATTGTTACTTTTAACGAATTAGACATCGTTCCCTTATTCGTAGTATCCAGCGCTATCTCGGATTGATAAGGTGTAATACCCGTTAAACTACTTAAATTCCCCCATCTACCCAACAAATTCACCAACGTACGCCCGCTCAGCCCCGTGAGCGAGAACAGTGCGGCCTTTTCCGCATGAACAATCTGCACCCCAGGTTCCAGAGTAACCTCCTTGCGCTCCGTCGTGTCCAACCGCTTCTTGATCGCATCCACACCATCATTCACATCACCTGCAAAATTATCTACAGCACGCCAGTTTTGATCCAAATACTTCTCCAGATCAAAATACGTTGTTTTGGGCGATGTACGGTCAATTTGATTTAAGCCCAGATTTGGTGTTTTTTCGCTTGCCATGTTATGCGCCACCTCCTAAATATCTATCCTGTGTTGTATGTTCATTTTCATAGATGGTCATAGATTCGACTTCAGCAATGGTCAGGTAGCGTAGTTTATATTCAACCGCCAAATGAGCCGGCTTGATCTCCTCGATGGCTGCTTTAAGATCCTCCACATTGGGCGGAATCCCGATGGTATCTATAAATTTGACCGTGAATCCCCATTCAGCGGGATGAAAGGTAACATCTACTGTACCGCCGTCATATGCTTCAGCTACATTTTTGACAAGTCGGCCGGAAAAAGTCCCTGCTCCCCGTAGCTTCGACTCTACTACTGCACGACGCTGGTCCAGCGGCTTGCCAAGGTCGGTTTCGATACCCAGCTCCATTTCCCAGCGTTCCAATCCCCATGTAGCGGTACGGACGAAAAACTGAGCCACCGTCGCATCCATCGCTAGGTACAAGGAATCCAGTTCACTGCCCTTCGCATCCATATCGGAGCGCATCACACGGGAAATTTCATAGTAGGCGGGTAAATAGGAAAACAGCTCGCGTCCCCGCAAGCTGCTCATGTGCCCCTCTTCCCCCATAGCTAGACGATTCGTTTGATCGTTCATGTTCATTCCATCATTATTCACTGACGCTCACCGTCCCCAGCACCGCCACCTGACCTGATCCAATCTCAATATTTTGATTGCTCTGTCCGTTGATTTTTAGCTCAGAGAAATCAATAATGATCGGAATGTCCAGCAAAACAGCAGAAATCCGGGTATACCGAACCAACGGGTCTTCCTTGTAAAAAGCAAGCTGCTTCAAATACGTCCGCACACCGCTTTCGATCAGCTTTTTTATTTCATCCAGGGTGGACGGCTTCTCCTTGGTACGCTGTACCTTGACCGAGATGTTAATTTCCACCTCTTTCGCAGGCATGATCGTCACTACAGGACCCGCTGGTGCCAACCCTTCGCCTTGCCCATCCTGGGTCGGATCAATGTACTTCTGTACCGCAGCGACGATATCCGGACTGGCAGCGCGTTTATCTGTGTCCAGCACATATAAAGCCACCGTACCCGGCCCTTTCCAGAGCGGAACAACCTCCACGCCGCCTACTCCGGCGATTTCATTTGCCCACTGCGTATACTGCGCCTTGTTGCCGCTCGTGCCCTGGTTCCGTACCTTGGCATAAAAACGCTCCAGCAACAGCTGGTCGCTCTCAATGTCCGTACCACTTTTAGTTTCCTCCGTATTGATAACGGAGGAAACACCATTGACCGGGCTCGCCATCACCTGAATGACGCCCGCGGGTACGTTACCGCTGCGACCGGGATTGACTGCCCGAATCGCTGCTTCTCCTTTACCCTGCTCATCCAGCGTGACCAATGCCGTGGTCGCATACTCAATGGAGGCTTCCCCGGACACATCATCTGCCGGGGTCGCCACCAACGTTCCCGCCGAGACGGTCGTTCCCGCTGTGCCCGTGAATGTGACTGTACCTGAGGCAGCAACCGCTTCCCGCCGTGTCACTCCATGCTCTGCTGTTCGCAGATCCAGCTCCGGTGAGCGAAAATCCGGGTTATCGCTGGCTGCCGTGCTGGCAAAGCCCCGGCGCAGCAGCTCCTGCGCCCAGATCGCCGCTTCGGAGAGCATAAACGCTACCGGCGCCTGCGCATCCCAAATAAAAGAACCCTCGGACTTATCAATGTCCGAAGGCACTTTTTCCAGCATACGACTCAAAATTTCCTCTTCCGTCTGGTCTACCAAATACTCCGGCAAGTCTGCCATTAGATCACCACACTTTCTACAATTTCCGTTTCATCCCGCACATTCGTAATCTGGCAGCTAAAATGGCACGCCTCGCCTTCCCAGCTAAACGTAAACTGATCCACACTAGCCGTGCGAGCATCTGCCAGCAACGCTTCGGTGACCATGCGCTTGATTTCACTTTCCTGCACACCATGCCCATAGCTGCTGCCGATCAGCTCCTCCAACTCGCTACCATAGTCGGGAGAATAGATCACATGACGGTAGCGGGGGGTACGAATTGCTTTTTCACACCACTGCACCCAGGCTTCTTTTTCACCTGTAGTCACGATTTTACGGCTGGGGCTCATAACAAATTCTCCGGCTTCAAAATCAAATCGCCAGCTTCGTCCAAATACCGCCCGGTTATCCTCCAGCACATCCGGGTCCGTAATATCCGTCCAGAGCATATCATCCGTTTCGGGAAATAAATTAGCCACGTCCACTCACCACCTTGCACACCACAACCACATCGTTGCCACTATTCACCCGAACCGCAAGTACGCGATCACCGGGCTTCAGTCCTTCGTTCAGGCTCAGATTTACATCCTCCAGCTCGTCCTCCCCGATATAAAAGGAAGTTTTCAGCTCCTTGCCCTCCCAATTCTCCGACTCTACTGCGGTTGAGGTACCTTTATACATATGACGCGGTACAGACAGCAATCCCGGCAGCTCGGCAACCAAATAATCCTGAAGCTCGTGTTTAAAATCGTCCAGCTTGAGTCCCGTGGAAGTAATCGTGCCCAGTACCGCACCTACTCCACTCAGCGCTTGCCGAGTGTGTCCTGCCATAGACGACTGCATTACACTTACAAATGCACCATAGGGGTCTTTACTCAAGAAAATACCTCCTTTTTACCATATCGAAGGAAGTCAGCTCTAAAGTCATGTTTCCTGGATTCCCCAAATCTCGACTGACTGATGTAACAATCAGCTTCAACCCTTGTAACATTACAGCTTCACCAGCACGTAGGGTATTAATATCTGGTAAATTAACTGTAAAAGTTTCCTGGATCCCAGTTAGATGACTTTTAGCAAGCTTACTGGCTCCACCAGCTGCTTTCACTTGATCATCCTCAACCAGCTTTTGCAAAGTACCCAGCGCTTTAGTATCCCCTTCTGCTACAGCCAGCACCTTAGACGGCACCTCTTGTCCGCTTCCTACATTCTCATTAGCTGTCATCACTTTAACTTTAGTTACGGCTCCCTCAAGTGTCCGCAACTGCGTAAGATCAATAAATCGGTCTAACACGTAGGGGGAAGGATTGCTGCCGATTTTAAATAGCTCCAATCCAGCACTTGTCATGCGTAACTGGTACAAATCTCCGCCCAACTTTGCTGTCTCTTTCAAATCAGCCAGCATCATGGAATATAGAGTCTGGGCACGATAGATACCTTTTCCTAACTGCACTTTCGTATCGGGTATTGAGGCGATTTGAAACTTCCAATCCTTCGCGTATTTGCGCAACCGTTGTGTGGCCGTTTGTCCTTTGGGAAATAAATATTCGTCCTCGGATTTATCCAAATAAATCGTCCTATCGTATACAACCAGAGAGTAACGTTTTGTTCCGCTGTTTGAACTCTCTACTTCCCACACAACAGCAGGATGGAGAAGTGGCACCTTCACATTTTTCCCAAATGGAATTCCACTGACACGAATAGGCATTCCCGGAGTAATCGCGGGCATACCATTTGAAGCAGCTACTCGGATGCTGGCCTGATATGCAATTTGGTTAAGAGCATCTTTTAAAGTTATTTTCTCCACCAGAGGGGTAAGATCATATTTATCTTGAAGTATTACTTGGTAGCTCATGGCATCACCAGCTTTTGACCCACTTTAATCATATTCGGGTTCTTGCCTATGACCTTTGTATTCATTTGATATATACTTTTCCATTTGGAACTATCCCCCAACTCCAGCTTTGCAATTTTGGAAAGTGAATCCCCTGTCTTGACAGTATACGTTTTAGATTTAGCTTTAAGATCCGTGCGTGGAAGGGTTTTTGAGTTCACTTTTTGGGGAGAGCTTCCAGTTCGTAGAGCTATTTTGGGTTCACGCCATGTACGCAAAGTAATTTCAAAATAGATATCCCCTGCCTCTCCTCCACGAAAGGTCGTATTATGGGCAATGATAAAAACCGGAACACTAATTAGCGTATTGGTAATAATAAATTGATATGGGTTCTCTGCTTTTAACATTGCATTTAACCTGTTCATCGCTTCATTAGGATCCGGAATATTTTTATAACGGCAATAAGATGCATCATATACCTTGGGAAAAAAAGAAGAAAAGGTGATTTCTTTCACCTTTTCTCCTTGCGGAAAATCAAACTCTCCGTGTGTAAGCATCGTAACTGTTTCATATCCCTTTTGTCGTGAAATATTCACCTCTTCAGGATTAACCGGGAATTGAAATACACTTCTACCATTAATCAAAAAAAAGTCTATACTCATGGCCCCCCTCCTTTCTACTATGATAGATTTACGTTAGGCTTGTACAACTTTACCCTTTTTAAGGGAGCTATTGTCTCCTCCACCTCTATTAATAATTGCCTGTCGCACCTCATTTACAATCCGGTGTCCCACTTGAAGTGCCATCGTGTCAAAATCAATTGAATCTTCCTGAACTGTTACCTGTACTGCCCCTGGGGGTAACGTCACACTAATCTGATTGTTCATTTCTGTCTTGAAATCCTTGAGAAAGCCTGAAAAACTGCTCATTTGCTCATCCGTTATTCGCACGAGCTGCGGAGCAGGTTTTCCTCCATTCGCTGTAGGAGCTTGTGAACCACCTGGTCCCATGCCTTGAATTACCTTAGAACGGTTTTGGGCATCCTGGATAAAAGATGGTAGCGGCAGTCCCGGATCTACCGAAGGAAATCTTGACAGAGCTAACGACTGCCCAGGTGTGGTGGAAGCGGGATTATAAGCTTGTGAGATCTTATTTTCAGATACAGCAGGTTGTGATTTTTCTGGTTCTTTTGAATAACCAAATATATTGGATAAGTCATTTTTCAAACTATCTGTTTGACTGGAAAACCAATTACCTACATCAGATGCTTTATCACTCATCCAATCCGTTGCTTGGGAAGCTTTTTCTCCAACCCAATCCTTTGCAACAGTAGCTTTTTCGCCAATCCAATCCTTTGCACCAATAGCTTTTTCTCCAACCCAGTCCATTGCAGAAGTAGCTTTTTCTCCGGCCCAATCACTCATTTCAGAGAACTTTTGAGCTAACCATTCACCTGCTAAACTATCTACTATAACACTAGCAATTGCACCAATAAGACCACCAATTACGGTACCTATACCCGGAGCAATCATTGTACCAATACCTGCACCAGCTATGGTAAGACTACTTCCTAAAACTGCTGATGTAATAGCAGCCGGACGTTCTTCCGGCGAAGCAGTAGCAATGTCTACAGCATCTAAAAGCAAGCTAAATGGTCCAAGTAACCTCTTGCCCCCCTTCATAACCCCCTTGCCTAGCTTCTTAAGTGTATTACCCGGATTCTCACCAAGTATTTTTTTTCCGAAATCAAAGATTTTTCCAAACGTTCCCTTATTTCCATTTGGAGTCGGCCGTCCCCCTGGAATTCCCGGCTTATTGGTAGGCTTAGAGCCTGGTTTTGGGTTTAAAAGACTCTTTACCTTTTCCCACAAATCAGAAAACCCTGGTTTTTTTCCAGGATTTTTTTTGTTCTTCTTATTGTCTTTCTTTTTGTATTTACGATCAGGTCCGTCTTGTTCAGGAGCGTCTCTTTTGCGGCCGCCTTTTTTTCCACAACAACAACAATCACAAATCACCTTTATTCTGGGAGAAACTCGAATGGGGCCTGTTTTCACATTGATCTTAGGAGCATACTTTGGAGCCGCCACTCTAATATTCAATCTCGGTGGTTTAACCTTGATATCATAATTAAAGTTAAAGTCAAACTTAGGATCCTTTATCTCTATGTTTGCAGTAACGCTAACAGTCTTCTCTACAATATTAGAGATATTTAAATTGTTCCCCTCAGAGCCGCCACCCCTAGCCTTCTTCTTATTTGTACCCTCTTGATCAATGCCCGTTTTAGCACGCGCAACAATGTAGACATCCTTAAGACTTTTTAGCTTTCTGATGAGCGCTTCAAGCACTGGAGTAGCCTTGTCAATTAGAAAGACTTTCGGCATAATACGCAGGCGACTAAGACGAATAGCCAAACTGTAAATGTTGCCTAGATGCCTATGCATATACTTGAGTTCAGTATTAAGCTTAATCAAGCTCTGATAACGAGCGCGCCCTAGCCGATCAGAAAGTCGCTGTATTTGCTCAATATAACGACTTGTGGCTTTAAGTTCCCGGTTTGTCATGATCAAATCCTCTACATCTGTAACAATATTAACTCTGTAACTACTTGATCCTGCCATATATTCACCTCCTAACGTATCATTGCTGTATTTGTTTGGATAATGCATCCAGTTCCTCTTGTGCAAATGCGATTAACATGGATTTTTCTCCTCTGTTTAAGGCCCAAAACTCTCCGGGACGGAGATGATGCCGTATCCACAAATGATACAGCAGCGTCGTCATCCCGCCGGAGCGAATCAGTTTTTTAGATCATCAATCTCCACACCGAAGCCGGATAGTTCCAGAACTTTGTCACCTACCGCATCCAACTCACCAGCCAAAAGCATACGACGTACTGCCTGTTCACCACCGGACAATTTGAGACGGCTAGTGATTCGCGGATCACCCCATCCATTAATTTGGAGGCCTTTGACTTCCAGTCCAGCCGTAGCTTCAGAGATAAGCAACGCATTAAATGTTTCTGTATCTACTTTTTCATCCACACGGCCTTTAATTGTTTTACGAATTGTGCAACGTTCACGGATGCTATCGACTTTGTTGGAAGTTAAGCCACGAAGTGTGAGAAGCATATCCAAGCGCTGAATACGAACAGTTTCCTCTGGTAATTTGTCTGCGGCTTCAAAAAGACTATCTAAAATTTGTTCTTCTGACATGTTTTCTGGCAAGCTCATTTTATATCCCCCTAATATTTTTTAATTAGGCCTGGATTACTCCAGGCCCACTATTAAGCAATAAATTACTCAGCGACGATAGGATCGAGAAGCTCGTAGCCTTCAAAGGTAAATGTCGTTTCCTCCGGTACTTCTTCTCCAGCGGTCCAGTTAGCCAACTGAATTTTATCTGGCATGCAGCGAATCAAACGAACACGTTCATGTCCAAAAGATTCAGGATCATCCAGCTTGGAAATAATATCGAATTTTGCAAATCCACGACGAATCATATCAGAAGTTACTTTGTAACCGCTCATTGTCCCAGTCCCTTTTTTGGCTCCATTTTTATGCACTTTCCAGGTATTACCTACCAAATTCAGTTCTCTTTTATCAATTTCCACACTGGCTTCCAGCTTGTTGACATGTGTCTGCCATACCCCGTCAATATATGCCTGACCATACGTACCTAAAATGACTCTTGAAGCATCCAACATTTATTTTTCCTCCTCAAAATGATCCATAATATAGTTTTGGATTTCTAATTTTCCACGAAATGCTTATTGCACGTAAAATGTACCGAACAGTTGCTCCATCACGTCGGTCAGCTTCACATTCCATTGCAGGAACACTTGGTCCGGCTCCGGTTTGATGACTGGCGCATCACCATAGTAGGCTGGGTCGAGAATGACATCGTAGCCATCGGCTTCGATAACGTTGCTTAGCGACAGCTGTGCCAGGTATTCTTTGATCGCACCGATGAGTGCCAGACGGCCTTCTACCGTGTTGTTGATTTTGCCGATGTAGGTCTCTTCGGCTGCACGCTGCAAGTCAGCGTTAATAGCATCCATAACGCGGATGGAACGGATTTTCTTCCATGCGTTGTTTTGCCCGGCAGCCGGGTTCACCAAGCTGTTGATCCCACGCAACGCTTTGACCTGACGGCCGTCGAAGAACAGCAGGAAGACACCATTGCGGACAGCCTGCTCCTGCTCGGAGCGTGTCCAGCGGCGGGTTACATCCTCAAAAGGCGTCACCGCATATGTGGCGGATTGATTCAGACGTTGGCCTGCGATCAGTCCGGCTACATAAGCAGCCGTTTGAGCGGAGCTGTAGTCCGTACCTGCCAGACGCACGCCAGTACCCACGTTTACGATACCTTCATGGTTGAGCGCCAGGGAGCGGGCAGAGGCCAGGCTGACAGCGGTTTTGGATACATCATCCGCCGCAGAACCACCGAACACGGCGATAACACCCTTGCCTTCGCTCCGGACACGCTTGATCCACGCGGCAAAGCTTTGCAGCAAGGCCAGATCGGCTGCATAATCCAGCGCGAGGACGTTAAATTCCTGTCCTTCCAGCGCTTCCTGCATGGCGATGTAGTCTGCATTAACCAGCTTGCTATTACCGCTGTTACCGCCTGTGAGATGTACGCCGCTGACATCCACCGGAATGCCGCCGTTGCCGACAACTTCCGCCTTCACCCATACATTTTCGCTGTTCTTGTTCATCGCTTCGGCAATCGAAGCAGCCGTACCGTCGCTGCCTTTATACGTACCCAGCAGCTTAGTGCCCTCATAGAGACGCACCTCACGGGCTTGCTCGTCACCCAAGGTTGGCTGTACCGTTACGGCAAAGCCATTACCACGACTACCTGTGTACAAAGCCTGCAAGCGCAGCACATCGGTTGGGGCCTCACCGCCGCTTTTCAGCGTCACAGTTGCTTGAGCAGCCGTGTCATCTGCCAAACGGTAGGCCAACAGCTTTTTCGGTCCACCCAGCAGAGCCAGATACAGCGTAGAATACGCTGTTGCTCCATCCAGACTGTCATTCGAAAAGATTTGGTTGATCGCCGTTTCGCTGCCAATCTCTACAAACTCACGTACAGGTCCCCAGTTGGCTTTAACCGGCACAACGACCGTACCGCGTGAACCACCTTGAATAGCTGAAGCTGCTGCTGCCTGAAAATTCATATACAAACCCGGCAATACCGGTTTATTCGTGTTTTCCCATGTTCCGCCTGCCATAATTAGTCCACCTTCGCTTTCATAAATTGTTCGATTTTAGTGTGTGCTTCTGCTACCGTGAACAGCTTGTCCTGTGTGCCAAAAAATGCGCCTGCCAGCACTTCTTCCTTCACGGAAAACAATTGTTCCGCGTGTTCCTTAAGCTCCTCCAGCGTATAGCGGGGACCGCTTGCTTCCTGCCCGGCATTAACCGGGGCTTTCCCGTTGTTGTCCAAGGTCACTCGGACCACCTCATTTCAAAATAGGATGAATTTCCACTCTGCGGATTAACGCCGCTTCCTCAGCCGGACGCATCCGCCGCTGTACCAGCGTCAGCCGGAGCTGACCGTCCAAAATCGCATCCGCCTGCAAGTCTGCGGAAGCTTCCGCCGTGGACATATAACGGCCCTTCTCCTGATCCAGAGGAAGCTGAATTTGAGCGCCAAAGCCCTCGACCAGCACGGAAGCCCCGCGGTTCTCTTCAGCAGTGTCCGGGGCAATAACGTGCCCAATGAACCGTTTGCGGAGTTCATACATGGAGGCTCCCGCCATCCTTGTCTCGCAGCCGCTTAGCCGCCATAGCACCGAGTGGCGTCCCGGCTGTGCGGGCCATGCATCGGCGTATACCGACCACGTCTCACCCAGCTGCTTCTGTGTCCAGCGGGTCAGCGCCGCCAGCCATTCATCCGGCTGTGCAACACCGTTTGCCGGAGCGGCCGCCGGACTCCCTTCCGTTTCAGGCACATACACGCCAAATCGCAGCGTTCTGTAGGCCTTGCACGTGACGGTGTCCAGCTTTTCCGCATCCCGCACGCCCAAATAGTGCGCGGTAAAAGCCGACGTGTCCTCGCCTTCGCCTGTCACCGGTTCCCGGTGCAGTCCGGCAATCAGGGCGTTCGCCCATACATCGGCCTGTGCCAGCCCGGCTTGTCCTGCGTACAGCTTGATACGGACAACCTGCCGATATCCAGCCCAGGACGACTTCCAGATTTCCTCGCCCAGCGCCATAACCGCGTACGGCTCCTCTGCCGCCTGCGACGGTGGCTGAACATCGTATACGCGCCCTTGTAGCGCTGGAACAATTTCAATGAGCTTTTGTTTAAAGGCTTGTCTCATCCTGCGGCATGCCACCTTTGCGCATCCTGCACTCGCATGTTGTGGCTGCTTAGCCAGGCTTTTTTCCACTTCCGTGTTCTCATCCGGCGCAGCCTCAACCTCATGCATTGCAGCATCCATTGCTTAGGCAACACGACTCCTCCTTTCTGTAAAACAATTCCCGGGAATCGACAGGGACGACAACCGCATGAAAAAACCGGCCCTGGTGGCCGGCTAACGTTTGACTGTGTGTGTCTTCGGTATGTCCTCTTGTCTTGATTCCCGATGATACAATCTTACACCCTTATAACGAATGCGTTGCCGGGGAAATGGACGATAAAAGCAGAGACTAGGGATGAAGTTGGGCGGATTTTTGAGAACAAGTGTTCTTATTAATAAGAAAGGCCTTAACCCCCGCCATTGCAGGAAATCAAAGCCTTTTAAGAAGCGATATTAAATTAAACATGCGAACGAATGGATAATTATTACATCATCCCAGTTTCCGATCCGCGTCCTTCTGTAAACCCGCCAGATTCAAAACACCTTGATCCGCCAGTGCAAGCGCCATTTTGTAAAAAGCCCGGGTGCGGATTTTCGTGTACGTATCCTTGCTTACTGGCGGGTCGAGCACATAATTGTAAACCTTGTAGTCGAACACATCGTCATCCTTTAAATAACGCTCACGGATGAGCAGCTGTTCGCGTTCATTCAAGCGGCCGACTACGGCATTCACCATTTCACAATAAGCCAGGCGAGCCGCAGGAGCATCTACATTATATACGGCTGTCCGTGCCGTTGGATCGCTGGTCACATTCGTCGGTCCGTTCGGGCGATCCGTATAGCCGGCAGTGATAAAACTTTCCCGGTCCATAAAGGTAATGGTTTTATAAATCCGATATTTTTCAAATACCCCCTCCAGTGCGTTCTGCGTTTTGCGTCTGTCCAATTCGGGTAGGTTATTTTTCATGTAAAGCAACACTCCTTATCTTATGCCTTTTGACAATGATGTATTTTTTAAATCCAGAATTTTGCAAAATCCGATTCCAGTCGCTCCAAAGTGCAATATATAGACGAACTAGACCCTTTCGATCTATATACTGTTCATTGGAAGTCGCTTATTGGATTTTTGCAAAATCCTCAATCGTACAACTCTTACGTTTACATTTTGTTCCCCTTTTGTTCGTATTACGAGTATAACATAGCATTATTTAGGATAGCTATCCATCGGCAAAAAAAGCGATATAGCTTCAAAAACAGGATATTCGCTTTATTTTCCTATGCCTTTTGGCATATTACGTGCTTTTACTATTTACCTAATGGTATAATGGAACTAATCTTTTATTCTGTTGCAGAAGGGAGCCGCCATTGTGGAACAACCAGCATTCGGAACATACTTAAAGCAGCAGCGTGAGCACAAGCAATGGAGCATTAACCAATTGGCAGAAGCGGCTGGCATCAGCAATTCACAAATTTCCCGCATTGAAAACGGGCTGCGTGGCGTACCCAAGCCCTCTACTCTCCGCAAAATAGCGGACGCGCTCGGCGTATCGTATACCGAGATGATGAAGAACGCCGGATATTGGGGAGACGATGATTCAGTAGAGCAGCATTCACACGACTCCTATCGTTCCAACGTACCGGAATGGGCTACTTCCAAAGACCGCCGGGATTTTAAAAAAATGCTGGAGGAAGACGGCGAATTGATGTTCGACGGCATTCCACTGGATAAAGAAGATCGTCAACGGATCAAGGATGTGCTAACTGGTCTGTTCTGGGAAGCCAAACAGATGAACAAGCATAAACCCAAATCGCCCCCAGCGGGCAGTGATCAGGAATAGCAGGTGAGCGCATGAACGAACTCATTCACAAACTCGTCCGAAAATACCGCACGAACTCCCCCTTCGATATTGCGGAAGCTCTGGGTATCCATATCCGTTACTGCGATCTGGGCCCCACAACCAAAGGGCTGTATTACCGCAAGCTGCGCAGAAGATTCATCGTCATCCACAACGGACTTACACCGGAATGGGAACGATTCGTCTGTGCGCATGAATTAGGGCATGATCGGCTTCATAAAGGCGTCAGCCGCTTTTTTATGGAGGAGCATTCCTACTTTTTCCCCGGCAAATTTGAGATGCAAGCCAATCGGTTCGCTGTGCTATTGCTCTGTGAAGGACAACCACCGCTTACTGACGAAACGCAGGAGCACTATTTATCCCGGATCGGTCTGCCCAAGGAGGCTGCCCTTTTTTTTGACCCTAAAACGGAACATTAGTTCTCATGTTTAATTGTCGTTTATTAATTCCTCTTCAATATAGGTAATTTGGCGATGGCTTTAACAACCGATATGCAAAAAAATTTAGTGCCCTAATATAAAATAGAAGTTATTTTTACAATCTTCTGATAAAATGTGGACGTAAGTGGTTTCTCTAATTCATTCATTTTATAGGAGGTTGAAAGAACAACATGAACTCATGGAAAAAAATCTCGTCCATCTTGACGACCGCCGCGCTTCTGCTCGGATGTCTTGGCACAGCAGCAGCGGACCCGGCAGTCAGTACGGGAACAGCGGGAGCTGCAACTCCTCCGGTCAGCGGGAAACACATCACCATCCTACATACGAACGATACTCATTCCCACGTGGTGGCAAACGACAAGGAAATGGGCTTCGCCAAGCTGGCAGGCATCATTGATCAGTACCGTGCTTCCAATCCCAATACGCTGCTGCTGGATGACGGAGATACTGTTCATGGAACGACTTTCGCTACTTTGGTCAACGGTGAGAGCATTGTAAAAGTGGTTAACAAGTTGGGCTATGATGCGATGGTACCAGGCAACCATGAGTTTAATTACGGCTGGAAGCATCTTGTAGAGTTGAGTAAGGAAATTCAATTCCCGGTACTCAGCGCCAATATTAAGCAAACGGACGGAACACGTTTGTTCCAGCCTTATGTCATTAAAGAGGTCGATGGCGTTAAAATCGGCATTATCGGCCTGACCACACCCGAAACGGCATACAAAACGAATCCTAAAAATGTCGAGGGCATTCAATTCACCGATCCCGCGGCTGAAGCCAAAGCGGCTGTAGATGAAATCCGCAGTAAAGTGGACGTGGTCGTGGTCCTTGGTCATCTGGGACAAGATGCTTCCAGCAAAGACACCAGCCTTAAGGTCGTCAAGGAAGTGCCTGGCATTGATATTTTCATTGATGGACACAGCCATACCGTACTGGAAAAAGGCTTGGTCGGTGACAATGGTACACTGATTGCAAGCGCGGGTGAATATACGAAGTATCTGGGCGTTGTTGATTTATGGGTCGACGGCGGTAAGGTTACCCAAAAACAAGCCAAGCTGATTGATTCGACGCAAGCAGCCGACATTCAGCCAAATGCTGAGATTACTTCATTGATCGCTTCCATTCAGAAGGAACAGGAGCCTATTCTCAAAGAAGTTGTAGCACAAACGAGTGTGAACCTGGAAGGAGCGCGTGAAAAGGTACGTGCAGGTGAAACGAATCTCGGCGATCTGCTCACCGATGCCATGCGTGATATTTCGGGGGCAGATGTGGCCCTGACCAACGGCGGCGGCATTCGGGCGTCCATCAAAACGGGAACGGTAACCAAGGGAGACATCATCACTGTGCTGCCATTCGGCAACCAGATTGTTACCCTGAAAGTGAAAGGCTCCGACATTCAGGCAGCACTTGAAAATGGCACAGCCTCCTATCCGGAGCCAAGCGGCGGTTTTCCACAAGTATCGGGGATCTCGTTTAAAATAGATACATCGGCAGCCAAGGGAAGTCGCGTCCACTCCATTCTGATTGGCGGAAAAACGCTTGATCCTGATGCCACGTACACACTGGCAACCAATGACTTTACTGCTGTAGGCGGAGATCAGTATACAATGTTCGCTAAATATCCGCAGGCAGGTATGTTCGGATCGCTTGACGAGGCGCTGATTCGCTACATGCAAAAGGTTGGCTCCGCCAGCCTGCAAGTACAAGCAGACGGCCGCATTCAAGAAGCCAAAGCAGACGGCAAGGCTTCCGTTCCTGCCGCGCAGCCTGTACCATCTGCTCCAACCGCAACACCGGCACCCGTGCAGGAAAAACCGCAAGTGGTCTCTACCCCGTCTGCGAAACCTGCACCAGCCAAAGCTCAAACAGCGAAGCCACAGCAGACACCTGCTTCTGCACAAGCTACAAAAAGCCATGTGTATATTGTAAAGTCCGGGGATACACTGTATGACATTTCCCGCCAATACGGTATCACCTGGCAACAGCTTCAAAAGCTGAACAAGCTGAAAAATCCTCACCGCATTTATCCAGGACAAAAGCTTGACCTCCCGGCCTAATTCAATAAGCTTGCAAAAGCAGCGTCCGGAATCCCAATGGTTTCGGACGCTGCTGTATGTCAGAAGGTTGTTTTTATGCGATAGTCCAAACTCATTTGGACATCGCATATTTTTTTCAAAAGCAAGCCTTTTAGACGCTGACAAGTTGTGAACCGGGAGGTATGATGGAGAAGAGCCATTCGGGCAGAAAATATCAATCCCGTTCTCTAACGGGATCAGTTACATGTGTGGAAGGAGCACAAAAATGCAATATATTATTTATGATCTTGAGTTTACCGTTAGCCGTAACGCCAGATATTCCTCCGAAATCATTGATATCGGTGCCGTCAAAGTCATGAAGGGAGACGATGGCTTGTACGTTGCGGACACGTTCCATAGCTTTGTCAGGCCCTCAAATCGGCCTGTGCTGTCTACAGATACCGTGCAGTTCACCGGTATTACTCAACGAGACATTGATGCGGCCCCGCTCTTCCCTGAAGCTGTGAAGCAATTTATCGCATGGCTCGGAACGGACTCCCCCTATTACTTATGTGCTTGGGGGCCAGATGACCGTCAGAAGCTGGTATCTCATTGCCGCACCCATCATGTGGACCTCCATTGGATTCATAATACGAATGATATACAAAAACAAATCTCCCGTCTGTCCGGCTCCAATGGCAAATACCGTCAACTAAGCCTGTCTCAGGCGCTGGAGCTGTGCAACATTGACTTTGATGGTCAACAGCACCGTGCGCTGGACGATGCACTGAATACCGCTCAGGTTTTCATGCATCATTTTGATCGTATCACATTATCCAATAACGCTTCTGACGATGAGGAAAGCCGGGGTTCGAAGCTTGTATACTCCACACCGGAAGAAGAACAGGAGCAGTACAGTCCATTTGGCAATCTCGCCAACCTGTTTAAGGACCGTTAGGAGGATAGCACCCCGGCCCGTTCCGGGGGATCTATCACCCCTTGTCATTCGTGATTCCCTGCCTTTTTATCGGAATAAAATGCCCCCCAGGTTCGCAGCATTTCCTGCATTCGCTTGCGGTATCGCAAAGGCTCCAAAATTTCCGCCTCCGCTCCATATTGAGTGAGCCAGTCCAGAAATTCACCATCATGATTAACCGTTACCTCAAACAATAGACTTCCATCCGGCAAATCCTTGAGAAAAGGCTTGATGAACAGCTCCTCTTCTTTGACCCGATATACAGATCCAGCAGAAAACCTTACCACAAAACGGATATTCTGGTCTCCCTTGGTAACCGACCAGGTTCCCTTAAAAAACATTTCCATTTCATAAGTATTCTTCTGAAACGTATACGGCAAAATCCTCATATTTCGAAAGCGGCTGATCCGAAAGGTTCTCATGGCGGCTTGCTTGTGACAAAAACCAAGCATATAAAAACGCCGATCCTGTGGAACCAGACAATAAGGATCAATCTGAACCAATGATACATCTTCATTTTGAGGCGAACTGTATTCCGCTTCAATGGTCTGCTGCGTAAGACTTGCCAAAACAATCAGCCTGAGCAGATAGGGCTGGTTTTCCCGCTCAAGTGTCGAGCCGAGCCGGACGATATTTTTCATTTCCTGCGCGAAGCTTGTCTGGTCCATCTTTTTTTTCTGACTGGAGGCCATCACTTTCTCATAAGCACTTTCAAAAGCTGGTGGTAAAAGAGGCTTTACGGTTTCCATGACATCCCCCAGCCTGGCAAAAGCCAGTGCCTCTTCTTCCGTCCAATTGAGAGGATACAAGGCGAAGTTACTAATAAATATGTATCCTTTGCCATGTCCCATATTGGCTATCGGAATATGCATAGCGCTTAGAGCCTCCATATCTCGGTAAATGGTGCGTTCTGATGTTTCACAACGTTCGGCAAGCTCTCTTGCCAATATCCCCGGATTTGCCTGAACAATAGTAATAATCCGCATTAACCGTATCAACCGATCAGTCAAGGAAGTCTCTCCTTTACAAAAAGATAGTAAATTAGACTCACTATATTACATAAATAAACTAGCATAATTGCCTACTTTAAAATATTAATTTCGGTAAAGCGAACATCCTCTACAGCTATCCCATTATTAACAAAGACTTTAGAACTATACGTTTCAAATAATCCAAAAGTCCCATTCCATTTATTGCGTACGGCAAAGAGTAATTCGGCTTCCTGCAGATATTCCATGTCTTCTGTTCTCGCCGCCCGTATAAGCAGTTCATCTGCTTGTCTGGTAAGCACAAACGCCCCTCGCTCCTGTTCCCCCTTCTCGTACATACGCAATACTTTCTTCACAACAGGAGCCGTCTCATTCAGCTTTATGTATTTTTCCACCTTCGGGTTGATTGGAATGCTCAGCAGACCGAGATGATGCGTGTAATGGATATAGAGCTGATCCGTTCGAATCAGCGTCCTTTTTTCCTGAGTTGGCTTACACCAGCTCCACTCCATCAATCCAATGATATGTCTTCCGGAAGAGTGGGCCGGTATAGAAAAGGACAAAATTGCCTGCTTATACTTCCCCCTCCGCATATCACCACAGTGAACAAGCATACACTCTCCGTCTTCCGAGCGATTGAAGCTGAGCCTGGCCCCATCCACTTTTAATAGATTTACCCCACTCTCTGGAATGAACCGGAGTTGCAGGTCACATCCAACTGTTTTCGGCATTAAAGTCCCTTTTCTTTTACGTATAGCCCCATGGCCCCATTCTATCAGCAGATTTACTTGCTCGGACCCATTCGCAGATATAGACTCTTTGTCCCATGTGTACGTTACGTTAATCATTGACTTCACCACTGGTAAATTCCCCCTAAAAGAACATGTAACTCTAAATTAACAGTGTTATCTGACACTATATTGTCAGGGAACATATGTTCGTTACCGAAAATTATACATGGTAATCTATAGGAAAGGGGGAGTACATCAATAAATAACATTTTAACCCATTTAAATTGCATGATTACGCAAAAACAGCCCGGCGTAAGCCGGGCTGCATTATAGTCTCGTTTCATATATAAAGCTAAGATATCATAGTTTCTGTCAAAGAAACATTCGCTTTTGTGAAAATATCGGGAACAGGCGCAAAAGTTATACTGTCCACCACTAGTTCCTTCGACAAAGGCTTTCCGTTTACCGTTATTTTTAACGTTTTATAGGTTTGTTCCTTTTCGTTCATCGTTCATTTCTCCTTCTATATTCTTGCTTAATATATTTATACTCATTTCTGTTCTTCATCAAATAGGGCTGGCTCTTGTACGTGCTCCCCAGAAAATTACCGGAATGTAGTTGCTTCCTTGATATACCCGTTTTGAGGTACACTTAAACTAAAATATCGACTTTTTTTGTAAATATTCCTCCCGGATTTGTCATCCTGTTATTCTAAACTTTGAACCCTAATCATTACACTATGCGTAACCATAAGATATGGGTAATTATGCTTATCATTTAACATCTTGGTGCATCAGAAGGAGGAAGATCTCTTGATACGACAAATTTCTCGCTTTGCTTTCTGCCGCCGTGTCGTCTGCGCTGCTGTAGCGCTTCTGTTTATTTTTGGCGGAAACGGAGTTCCGGGAGCACATGCCGCCTACTGGGATGATGTATACCAGGGCTTTGAGCAATTTTCCCGACTGCCTGGCGATGTATATCAGCTCAAGGAAAGCTATAAGCAAACGCAGGAAGAGCTGCAAAAGGCCCGTAGCAGCATTGAGGCTTATCAGGAGCAAAACGCTCAACTATTAGAGCAAAATCGCAAGCTGACTGACACCGTCACCGAACTGAAAAATCTTCAGGTTCAGCGCGATCAGGCTTCACACCGTAACAAGATGCTGATCCTCACAGCTGTCATTCTGCTGGCTGGTTATTTTATCGGTATCCGCCTATTGCGTTACGGGATGCGTCGACGTTCGGGAAGATACTAGCCCCCTGAAAGGATGAAAGGTCAGAATGGACATACAAGCAGGACAACACCATGATGAAAGTGTCGGTTCTGTCGTAACGCTTGATCTGGCGGAGGGCGAAAAGCTGCATGTTCTTCACCCGCAGCAAATCATCGCGTACCGCGGACCCAGCTCAGGCCGTAGTGACAAACTGATGAATATTAAAGGCATGTACCGCAAGCACAAGCTGATTCAGGCCGATTTTACAGGAGCTTGCCGCCTCATTGCCGCACTTCCTCCCGGTTTCAGTCTGAAAATGATTGAGCTGGAAGGAGGCGACGATCTGCTATACGATTTTCGCAACCTGTTCTGGTACAGCTCCGGTATCCATATGCGCACCAAGCTGCTGAGCATGAAAAACATGTTGTTCAGTCGGGATGTCATTAAAATGAAATTCGATGGCATCGGCCAGATCGGTCTATTGACTCAGGGACTGGTATGCCAGGAACAGCTTCATCCAACAGAGCCGATGTATGTCGATGCAAGCAGCGTCATTGCCTATCCCGAAAACGCCAAGCTGGAGCTGACAGTGTATGGCAACCATTTGGCCAGCCAGCATATGAATTATCATTTTAAAATGACCGGACACGGTACTGTGCTTTTTCATGCGGGTGAGCATCATCGACGGCTCCAGCAGGATATGAACGACGATGGCGTGATCAAACGCTTTTTAAGGGAAGTCATTCCATTTGGCGGAGTGTTTATCAAATAGCTCTGCCATGCTATAATGAAGGCGTCTGTCCTCTGTCAGACACCAAATGAAGAAAGTCCATGCTCCATGCATGGGAGAGGTTCGCGAACTCCCTCTATAAAAAACTAACGATGCTTTGTCCTCCGCATGAAAAATAATCGCGGGGCAAGGCCTGTTTTTTGTTGAAGTCGGTTCAAGAACTCTCCTTCTTCCATGTGACAAGACCCTGTGTCTTACACCATTCCAAGAAGATCGAGAGGTTTTTTTATGTTTGCAAACGAAAAAGCGGTCGTCGTATTTAGCGGCGGCCAAGACAGCACCACCTGTTTATTCTGGGCGAAAAAACATTTTGCCGAAGTAGAAACGGTGACGTTCGATTACGGTCAACGCCACAAGCAGGAAATCGAAGTAGCGGCCGGGATTGCCCACGAGCTGGGTGTTCCGCAATCGGTACTGGATATGAGCCTGCTCAATCAATTAGCCCCCAATGCCCTCACACGCACCGACATTGACATTACTCAGCAGGAAGGCGAGCTGCCCAGCACCTTTGTAGACGGCCGCAACCTGCTATTCCTCAGCTTCGCAGCAGTGCTCGCCAAACAAAAAGGAGCCCGTCACATGATCACAGGCGTATGCGAGACGGATTTTAGCGGCTACCCCGATTGCCGGGATTCTTTTATCAAATCGCTGAACGTTACTTTAAATCTTTCCATGGACTATCCCTTTGTCATTCATACCCCGCTCATGTGGTTGAATAAGTCCGAAACCTGGCAAATGGCCGATGAGCTGGAAGCCTTTGAATTTGTGAGAACCCGTACACTAACATGCTATAACGGCGTCATTGGCGACGGCTGTGGCGAATGCCCTGCCTGCAAACTGCGCCGCGCCGGGCTGGAACAGTATCTGGCTGTACGCGGAGCTTCGTCGCAAGGAGTTGAAGACCATGCGTGAGCCGGGCCCCTTTCGTATCGTCGACAAGCTCCAGCAGTTCGGGACGGACATTGAACGCTCCCAGCTGCGTTATCATCGCAAACGTGTACTGGTCAGCAAGCAATTTACGTTCGATGCAGCACACCATTTGCACTGCTACGAAGGCAAATGCAAAAATCTGCACGGACATACTTATATCGTCGTTTTCGGCATTAGCGGCATACCGGACGAAATCGGTCTGACCCTTGATTTTGGTGATATCAAAACGATCTGGAAGGAGCGGATTGAGCCTTATCTGGATCACCACTATCTGAATGAGACGCTGCCCCCGATGAATACAACGGCGGAAAATATGGTCGTCTGGATCTTCGAACAAATGGAGTCCGCCCTAACCTCGGAAGCATACCGCCATCGTGTGGAAGGCGGGCGCACTGAATTTGTACGGCTGTTCGAAACACCTACCAGCTACGCCGAATTCCGACGGGAGTGGATGCTGGATGAGTAATATCACGGCGACTCACCAAACAGCCGCACCTTCCCGGGGCCCAAAAACAGCCCCTATCCCTGTACTGGAGGTGTTTGGTCCTACCGTTCAGGGCGAAGGCATGGTCATTGGGCGCAAAACGATGTTTGTTCGTACCGCAGGCTGCGATTACCACTGCTCATGGTGCGATTCCGCCTTTACCTGGGACGGCAGCGCCAAGGATCAGATCCGTCGTCTCAGCGCCACAGACATTTGGCAGGAGCTTCAGGCCATCGGTGGCACACGGTTTTCACATGTGACCCTATCCGGGGGCAACCCGGCCCTGTTGCCGCAGCTTGGAGAGCTAATCACGCTGCTGCGCAGCCAAGGCATTGCCAACGCTGTCGAAACACAAGGCTCCCGCTGGCAGGAATGGCTGTATGATATCGACGAGGTAACCCTGTCACCCAAGCCGCCCAGCTCTGGTATGTCAACCAACTGGGACGTGCTGGATGACATCGTAGCCCGCCTGTCAAATCGGAAGATTACTGATTGGAAGGCAACTGGAGAGCCCTCGTCAGCGTCCAACTTCTCTACCGCAACGTGCACGAAGGAAGCTGCTAATGAATCAGTGAGATTTTACCACGGAGCATGCAGCTTGAAGATCGTCATATTCGATGACATTGATCTCGCATATGCACGCACCGTTCACGAGCGCTATCCACATGTACCGCTGTTCCTCCAGACTGGCAACCCGGATGTGAACACGGAGAACACCGGACAGATTGCGGAATCCCTATTGCATCGTTATGAATGGCTTATTGACCGTGTCATGGACGATTCACGTCTGAACGACGTACGGGTACTCCCGCAGCTCCACACCCTCGTATGGGGCAACAAACGCGGCGTATAGCACTGATAAGTAATATATTCCATATGAGCTGTATGTGATACAAAAGTTACACCAAATTCGTTGAAGTACACTTTCGACATCCAAAGTTATAAAAAAGAGAAAGCCTCGTCTCTAAAGACGGGCTTTCTCAAAGTGGCGCTCCTTTAATAAAAGAGCGAACACTATTCACTTCTGCCCCAACCTACATGTAAAACGAGTAGGGATTTTATGGTGTTGATGGCGGAGCGCCTTCCCCCTCCGATCACCATAACTCCCTCCCCCTTTTACCAAACTAAACTTAAGGAGCCTTATCCAATATGACCGGAAGAACACCCGAAGAAATGACCAACGTTACTCTGCTTGGCAATCAAGGCACACAATACACCTTTGCCTATGATCCCGCCATTCTTGAAAGCTTTGATAATAAGCATCCGTACCGCGATTATTTTGTAAAGTTCAATTGCCCGGAGTTCACCAGCCTGTGTCCAATTACAGGACAGCCGGATTTTGCCACCATCTACATCAGCTACATTCCCGATATCAAAATGGTCGAAAGCAAGTCCCTCAAGCTATATCTGTTCAGCTTCCGCAACCACGGCGATTTCCATGAGGACTGCGTCAACATCATTATGAATGACTTAATCAAGCTGATGGACCCGCGTTATATCGAAGTGTGGGGCAAGTTTACGCCGCGCGGTGGCATCTCCATTGATCCATACACAAACTACGGCAAACCGGGAACAAAGTATGAGCAGATAGCAGAGCACCGTATGATGAACCATGATATGTACCCGGAGACTATAGATAACCGTTAACATTTCACGAAATTTCACTACCAATGATTTGCTATTGTAAAGATACTTAAAACCCAATATCCTCATCATTAAACAACAAAGTGCACCCTTAGAATTGACATGGGAATAACCCTTCCGTTATCCGATGAATTCTAAAGGTGCACTTCAATTGTTGTATACCGAGTTTATTACTTTGTAACTTTTAACTGAATACTATCAGCTTTATAGACAACCTTCACTTTGTACTTGCTTGGCAATCCTGTGGTTTCAATAGAAGTAAATGCTCCATTTCGTTTACCATAAGTCATGATCGTGGCACCGTTAGCTGGTACATATTTGTTTGAAAAATTCAGACGCAATTTCCCATTAGGTATTGCAGTGCCTTTAATTTTGAGCAAATCATTTTTACTCTGAAGGTTGAGCTCAAGTGTGCCCTTGGCAGATTGTTTGTAATTGCCACCGATGATCAGCTTGCCAGAAGTATTGGTACGAAGAGTACCTCCATTATTCGCAATACTACCATTTCCGAAAGCTGTCTCCGAATTCCCCTCCAGAATGCCCTGATCGAGCTGTGTACCGCCGGAATACGTATTGTTGCCCATCAGCTTCAACGTACCTGTTCCCTTTTTAGTCAGCTTTCCAACGCCGGAGATATTGTTGCGCCAGCGATCCAAAGCATTGAAACCGCCTTTGGAAGAGTCCATGATCACGGTAACATTATTGGCAAAAGCCCCATAACCATCCGCCGCGGAAAAGAGATTAAGCCGTCCCCATCCCTCAGCATCATCCAGTACAGGATAGCCGGAAGGAAGACCTGTAGTAGCCAAAACCCAACGGCGTTGTGTGCTGTCCAGGTAAGGCAGACGTGTTTCTAGCAGCACCTCAGCTCCCTTAGGCACCTTCATTGCAGTCGTGGTCGGGTTCATTGGACTAAATCCGTAGGTCAATCGTTCAGTATAGCTTTTTTTATTGGCAGAGTAATTGCTGAACCGATCCGAGGCTGTACCCGTTTGCGTTAACAATGTACTGTGAGCATCCTGATAAGCTGCTTTCTTTAAACTGCTATTGGCCGGATCAGACAGGATGGCAGCCGCCGTCGCAGTTGCCATGACGCGCCCTCCCATAACATCAAATGGCGAATGCATACCGGCAACAATACGGTTGTTGCCCAGCTCCGAAGCTCGCGTCATCAATTCCTGATAACGTTCTGGTACGGCATAGGCCATCGCAAAAGCGCTGAGATACGCGGCATTGGTATGACCACTAGGAAAACCGCCATCCTTGCTCGGATCAGAATTTTGCGCGGGCAGCAGGGTTGGAACCACGACTGAATTATTGCTCCAGCGAAACGGACGAGGATAGCTAAAATAAGCCTTAGCCGAGCTCGTCGAAGAGTAATCACCACGCAAGGTATTGACTAAATTCACGATATTGCCTAAAGCGGAACTCGTACTGCCTGCATTGGTTCCGGCATCTTCATATTTTTTAGTCAAGGCATCTGCCGGAATGTCATTGATTGTTGTAGTTGCCCCTGCATTCTTTCGATATACATCGGTAAGCGAACCCAGACCATCGATCACACTGTAGCTCTGATTTCTGCGATCATCCAAATAAGCCGCATCTGCCTCACTGGAAGTACGGCGAGCAGCAATATCAATAACTTTTTGAATATTGGCGTCCAGTACGCTACTATTCAGCTTGGTACCTGTATCCCAGGTGGTGCCGGGAGTCCAAAGCTTATTAAATCCGGAAAGCAACCCGAGTGTCGGATTTGAACTTTCCGTCTTATTATCAGAATTATTATTTTTGTAATGATCTACGAAATATCCCCAAGACGGCTCTGGCGCAGTTACCGTTGTTGGTATGGTTGCCGCACTCGCATAACTTCCACCCAGGGAACCTATAAGTAAGGGTACAGATAATAAAGCAACTGATAACGGTTTCCTTAACAATTTCATTCTCAAATCATATCCTCTCTTGTGCTCTTCATGCGTTCTCTACAAAGCTATCACCTATACAACAAGTTGTATGATATAAAGAATCATATCTTAAGTTTGTTAAATGAAGAGCATGGTTTTGTTAAAAGAAAAAAGAGCACCCCCAGAGCCGCATATACGGACTCTTGAGACACCCTTGTTTAGTCTGTTATAGAAAATCTGGTTTTAATTCCCATGTGACGTGTAGAGAATCCAACTAAATCAAGCAATTGCGAGTATGCAGCAGGATGGGAAAGAACCACCGAGTAAAGGCGGCCTTTATGCCCCTTTCAGCCATTTGCTGCAAACGGATCGCTTCCTATATCTTAAAATATACATACATAATCGGAGGTTGCCATGACTACTAAATCTGCTACAAAAAAAGAAGCGGGCCAATTGCTCCCTCTGCCGGGACCTCAAGCGAAGGGCACCGTTTTTGCGATTCTGATTGCCATCAGCTTCGTCCATCTGTTCAATGACTCGATTCAATCGGTCATTCCTGCGATCTTTCCGATCTTAAAAGAATCCATGAGCCTGAGCTACACGCAGATCGGCTGGATTTCATTCGCCATCAATTTTACAGCTTCGATCATGCAGCCAGTCATTGGCTTGTTTTCGGATAAGAGACCTACGCCCGCGATCCTTCCGATCGGCATGGGCTTTACGCTGACAGGCATGCTGCTGCTCGCCTATGCTGCCGATTATAAAGCAGTGCTCATCGCGGTCATCTTCGTGGGCCTGGGCTCGGCTGCCTTTCACCCGGAAGGCTCGCGGGTATCGCACATGGCGGCCGGACCTCGTCGGGGGCTGGCTCAGTCTATTTTCCAGGTTGGCGGCAATGCGGGCCAATCGCTGGCACCCATGCTTACGAGCTGGATTTTTATCCCGTTAGGGCAATTTGGCGCCATCTGGTTCACAGGTATTGCTGCGGCCGGGATTGTGGTCCAGTCGTTCATCGCCCGCTGGTATGGTAACGTCCTGCGCACGGAAGGCTATGCACGTAAAAAAGCGGCGGCACGCCAGATGAAGCCCGAAGTACGCAACCGTATTATGTTTGCCATGGTTGTTCTCATTCTGCTGGTATTCGTCCGTTCGTGGTATTCGACCTCGGTCGGAAGCTACTATTCGTTTTACCTGATGGAAGTGTTTAAAATGCCTCTGGCTGATGCACAACTGTACATTTTCCTGTTTCTCGGAGCTGGTGCGCTAGGCACCTTCTTTGGCGGTCCACTGGCAGACCGTTTTGGTAAACGCAACATGATTTTCCTGTCCATGGTATTGGCCGCGCCTCTCGCGCTATTGTTGCCTTACGCCAACCAATTCTGGACGGCTATCCTGTTGCCGATTATCGGATTTATTATGCTGTCGAGCTTTTCGATTACGGTCGTATATGCTCAAATGCTCGTACCCGGCAAAATCGGAACCGTCTCCGGTCTGATCACGGGCCTCGCTTTTGGCCTTGGTGGGGTAGGTGCGCTTGTGCTCGGCAACTGGATCGACAAAGTAGGCATCACCAACATCATGTTCCTATGCGGCTTTTTGCCGCTGCTCGGCATTTTGACGTTCCTGCTTCCTACAGATAAAACCCTGAACCGCTGGGCCGAAGAAAACGGAGCCGAAGTGTAACAGGCAAGCGTGTGGCGGCCATCCCGGCCGCTTCACACCTTCGTAATTGCCTAACCTGATTCCCCTAGCAAGCCAAGAAGCATCCCCTCTTGTATCCCGAATCATCCAGTCAGCTCTCTTCTTCCGCCAAACGTAACAAAATACGGCGCTTCCTGTATAGCATTTTACCCGCCTCAGCTACGTCACGAATAGCATTTCGATTTGCAATGGAGCCAAACAAAATGCCCGCAATCGGGACCATCTGGAGTAGCTTTTTCCATCCAAACTGATCGCGGTACGTATTAACGACTTCTCTCCATCCCTGCATCTGGGAAAAGACCTGCGCCTGGCGTGAAGGATCATCAAACAAGGCCAGTTCCTCCAGCACAGCCTTTTTGCCCACAATATCGGATGAAGCGAATTGCATACATTTAATGATAAATATGCGTTCCTCCTTCTCATCAGGATTGAAGCCGTAGCACAACGCCATTTCCTGAAGTACCTTGAGCGACAAGCCGAGCAAAATAGGAATATCCGCCGCAATGGTAAACACACCGCCGATCCCCGTTGTTGCTCCCTGAGCGGTAGCAAAGGTGATGCGGCCTGATATCATATCGTCAGCGGTCTGATCCATGATCGTCAGGGGCAAATCAGCCGCCTGCTTCAATCCCCACGTCGGTTCAGAACTACTGTCCGAATCAACGTTCTCCCCATCATGAAGCCGATCCTGCGTATCAGAAGTGGAATCCGCGCCCTTTTGCCGAATCACGTGTTCACGGGCCGTCCTTTTCAGCTTATTCAGAACCGTTTCTTCTTTCACCAGATATTTACCACCGTTTTGAATAAAGCTTCCCAGCTCATTAAGCAGTTGCTCCAGCTTGTCCTTAATCATTTTGGGTGTCAGTCGATCCAGTAGCATAAAGGGCCATCTGCCGAGCTTTTCCCAGAAAAAAATATCCTTTTGCGCCTTCTCCCACGCCTCAATGGCTTTCAGCTCATGACGCAATAGATCCTGACTTTCACGATATTGTGCAGCCTGCTTCATAGAAGTACACGTCTCCTTTTAACCATGCTTGTTTATGTAATGGGTAATACGTAAGTGAGGAGAGTTCGGGTTTCTCTTTTTGTACATTTTTTAGTTCAACTGATAAAGTCAATGAGATGTTATAGTATGTTAAAAATACGTACGGATCGGAGTATAACCATGAATAAACCTACATGCACCTCACAGCCCTCCTCTACCACTGACGTAGAACTTGTACCTTACCATTGTGAGCATGATGCCATTTTACATACGTTTTATCTGCCTGAGGATCAGCAGCAGTTTACAGGAATGCCGGATGAAATGCTGGCACTTGCCAAGCGAGACCCGCACCGCCATCCTGTCGTCATTACGGCTGCCGGAAGACCGGTGGGATTTTTCATTTTGTACGGTGGAGATGAGCTGACGGACTATACGAATACTTCCGAGGCTCTGTTGCTGCGTGCTTTCTCTATTCATTACGCAGATCAGGGACAAGGATACGCTAAAAAAGGGCTGCTTCTACTGCCCCCATATATCTCCGAGTATTTCCCACATGTTCGTGAAGTCGTGCTGGGTGTCAACGCCCGTAACCTGCCTGCTTACAATCTGTATCTCAAATGCGGCTTTAAAGATGAGGGCAACACCAGGATAGGATCGCACGGCTTGCAACATATTTTAAAAATGAGCCTGCATAGCTAATCCCTATGCGTCCTCTCT
This sequence comes from Paenibacillus sp. RC21, assembly GCF_044907935.1. Taxonomy (NCBI): domain Bacteria; kingdom Bacillati; phylum Bacillota; class Bacilli; order Caryophanales; family Paenibacillaceae; genus Paenibacillus; species Paenibacillus sp. RC21. The sequence continues at coordinate 320,817 of NZ_JBIYCS010000003.1, read as the reverse complement.
AACAAAAAGCTCCCAGCACCAGCCGGGGGCTTTTATCATTTTATTTCTCCTAACGAAAAGCTTAGCTTGTAATTGCCGTACTGCGTCAGTTCATCAAGCATGGTATTTAGCTCTTCCTGTGACGACATGCGCAAGCGCATCCAGTAACAGCCCTCCCCACTAACCCGATGAATCTCAATAATAGAGGGATGCTTCCGTGCGAATGCCTGGAAAGCACTATGAACGGTTCCCGAATTCAAAAACACCGTAATAAAGGCATGAATGGTCTGCCCCATTTTTTCAGGGTTCCAGCGTAGCGTATAGCCTTCGATGATGCCTGCATCCTGCATTTTTCGAACACGCGCTCCTACCGCTTGGCCCGTAAGATGTACAAGCAGACCAATCTCCTTGTGCGATAAAGAGCTGTCCTCAATCAGATGATGAAGAATGCGCAGATCAGTGTCATCGGGTACGAATAGTTCCATAGCCATTTTTCCTTTCATGATGAAACGAGAATTCTTGTTTTCCTTTCAGCAGGCCGTAGCCTGTAGCTTCTTGCATCAGATATGATTGTAACAGAAACAAACAACTGCCGAAAATATTCGGCTAAAAATTAATCTGTCCAACTAAAAGGAGATTCCAAATATGAAAATCACACTGATCCGCAATGCAACCCTATGGTTAGAATATGGTGGAGTAAAATTCCTGATCGACCCGATGCTGAGCGAGCCTGGCGTAAATCCCCCTATCCCGAATACGGAGAACGACCGTCGCAATCCGTTGGTTCCTTTGCCGCCACAATGGGAAACGCTCGGACAGCCTGACGTTGTTATCGTTACGCATTTGCACCCGGATCACTGGGACCCGGCAGCAGCGCAATGGCTGGACAAACAGCTCCCTGTCCTCTGCCAGCCCGGAAATGAAGAACAGATCGCTGCTGACGGTTTTACGCAGGTAACTCCAGTTTGGGTGGTTGGTTCTGTGGGAGGAATTGAGATCATCCGCACAACCGGGCATCATGGTACTGGAGAAATCGGCGAACAGATGGGCCCCGTATCGGGCTTTGTATTTCAGGCTCCGGACGAGCCTGTTGTCTATTTGGCCGGGGACACAATCTGGTGCAGTGAAGTAGCAGAAGCTCTCGACAAGCACCATCCGGAGTGGACGATTGTGAATGCTGGAGGAGCGCGGTTCACAGTGGGTGATCCAATTACGATGACTGCACAGGATGTGACGACGGTTGCGCAATACGCCCCTTATACACAAGTAGTGGCTGTCCACATGGAGGCGATCAATCATTGTCTGCTCACCCGAACAGAGCTATCCGAACATATACGCAACGAAGGACTGAGTGAGCGTGTGCATATTTTGGTAGATGGAGAAAGCTTATCTGATAAATAAGCTCCGCTAGCCTCAAAAACGAACCAACAAGGAACCTCCAGCATCCACATTTCAAGTGGGACTGGAGGTTCTTTTTGTACAATCCTGGAATATGAAGCTTAGGCTGATCTTTTGTTTTTGTTGTAAATATCGAAGGCAACCGCCAGCAGCAGCACCAAACCCTTGATACCTTGCTGCCAGTCAATGCCCAGACCGATCAGGGACATGCCGTTATTCAGTACGCCCATGACCAAACCACCGATAATCGCTCCAAAAACCGTTCCGATCCCGCCGGATGCCGAAGCCCCGCCGATAAAGCAAGCCGCGATGGCATCCAGTTCAAAGTTCGTACCTGCTCTCGGCGTAGCTGCGTTCAGACGTGCAGCGAAGATCAGACCGGAAATGGCGGCCAGCACGCCCATGTTGACGAATACCCAGAACGTTACTTTTTTCGTTTTGACACCGGACAGACCCGCCGCCTTTTCATTTCCACCCAGCGCATACACATGACGGCCCATAACCGTGCGGTTCATCACGAAGGAGTATACGACGATCAGAATAAACAGCAGAACGAGAATGTTCGGGATTCCCGCGTAGCTCGCGAGCATGAAGGTGAACAGATTGATGACAGCAGCTACCACAATCAGCTTGAGTACAAATAGAGTCTGTGACGGAACCTCGAAGCCGTATTTAAGCTGGGAACGGCGTTCGCGAAGCTCGTTGACGATAAACCATACCGTGAGCGCGATGCCGACAATGACGGATACCAGGTTATAACCCGAGGAAGCAAAATCCGGCAGGAAGCCAGAACTGATTTTCTGAAAGCCACCCGGAAAAGGAGAGATGGATTGACCTTCCAGTACGATCATGGTCAAGCCACGGAAGAGCAGCATCCCCGCCAACGTAACGATAAAGGCCGGAATCCGCACATAGGCGACCCAGAACCCTTGCCATGCGCCGATCAGCGCTCCGACTACCAAAGATGCAATCACGGCGATCCACGCCGGAAGCTGCCAATCCACCATCATGATGGCGGCCACTGCTCCGACAAAAGCGGCGATCGAGCCGACAGACAAATCAATATGCCCCGTGATGATGACCAGCACCATCCCGATAGCAAGCACGAGAATGTAGCTGTTTTGCAAAATCAGATTTGTAATATTAATCGGCTTCAGCAGCAGGCCGCCCGTCAGTACCTCGAACAGGATCATAATGACGACCAGCGCAATCATCATGCCATATTGGCGGATGTTATTTTTAAATAATTTAGTTATGGTTTCCATGCTTCACGCCTCCCGACTTGGTCATATATCTCATCAATGTTTCCTGCGACGCGTCCTCACGGCTAACCTCTCCGGTAATCCGCCCGGCGTTCATGACGTAAATCCGGTCACACAAGCCCAGCACCTCTGGCAGCTCGGACGAAATAACCAGCACACCCTTGCCTTCGGCGGCAAGTCGATGAATAATCGTATAAATTTCATATTTGGCGCCCACATCAATGCCGCGCGTCGGCTCATCCAGAATCAGAATATCCGGCCCGGCAAAAATCCATTTGCTCAGCACCACCTTCTGCTGATTGCCGCCACTCAGATTACCCGTTTTCTGTAAAATGCTCGGCGCTTTGATGTTCATACTTTTTTTCATTTCCTCTGCAACGACGACTTCCTCCTGCTCATTGACGACAACACCCTTTGTCAGCTTGTTCAGGCCAGTCAGCGAAATATTACGCTTGATATCGTCCATTAGAATGAGGCCATACTCCTTGCGATCCTCGGTCACATAGGCAAAGCCGTTGTTGATCGCGTCCGTAACCGTGTTGTTCTGGATCGGCTTGCCTCCCTTGATCAGTTGACCGGAAATATTGCGTCCATACGATTTGCCGAAAATACTCATCGCCAGCTCCGTCCGTCCCGCTCCCATCAATCCGGCAATGCCGACAATTTCACCTCGCCGGATGTTCAAGTTCACCTGATCCAGCACCTTGCGCTCCGCATGATGCTCGTGATACACCGTCCAATCCTTCACTTCCAAAATAACTTTGCCAATCTCCGCATGGCGCTCCGGGTAACGGCTGGTCAGATCACGTCCAACCATCCCGCTAATAATCCGGTCCTCTGTGACCTGATCCTTTTTCATATCCAGCGTCTCAATCGTCTTTCCGTCCCGCAAAATCGTGATCGAATCGGATACCTTGGCGACCTCATTCAGCTTGTGGGAGATCAGAATGCAGGAAATGCCCTGTCTTTTAAATTCCAGCATCAGATTAAGCAGGTTTTCGCTGTCGTCCTCATTCAACGCCGCTGTCGGCTCATCGAGAATGAGCAGCTTTACCTTTTTAGAGAGCGCTTTCGCAATTTCAACCAGTTGCTGCTTCCCGACCCCGATGTTCGTAACTAAGGTATTGGGATTTTCGCTCAGACCCACCTTGGACAGCAGCTCGCGGGTGCCGACAAAAGTCTCTTTCCAATCAATCACGCCGCCGCTGGCGCGTTCGTTGCCCAGATAAATATTTTCCGCAATCGAGAGATACGGGATCAGCGCCAGCTCCTGATGGATAATGACGATCCCTAATTCCTCGCTCTGCTTGATGTCCTTGAACTCGCAAGTTTTACCCTGGAAAACAATATCCCCTTCGTAGGTTCCATGCGGATATACACCACTCAGTACCTTCATCAGCGTCGATTTGCCCGCACCGTTCTCACCACACAGGGAATGGATCTCGCCTTCCTTGACCTTGAGGTTTACATTTTCCAACGCCTTCACGCCGGGAAAGGTCTTGGTAATTCCCTTCATTTCCAAAATGATTCCAGTCATGGGATACACTCCTTTCGGTTTGAATAGCCTGCTCTTATTTCAGTCCGATTTGCTCCTTGGTGTAATAATGGCTGCCAACAATATCCTTCTCGACATTCGTCCGATCTACCGAGATCGGATCAAGCAAATAAGCAGGAACTACCTTTATTCCGTTGTTATACGATTTGGCATCATTCACTTCCGCTTGCTTGCCCTGTAAAATACTGTTGGCCATCACAACTGTTTGCTCTGCCAGCTTGCGGGTATCCTTGAACACGGTTTGCGTCTGCTCCCCGGCCACAATCGACTTGATCGAAGCCAGCTCCGCATCCTGCCCCGTAATGATCGGCAACGGCTTGTTCGCTGATCCGTAGCCAACCCCTTTGAGGGATGAAATAATACCTATGCTGATTCCGTCATACGGGGATAACACCGCGTCCAGATTCGCTCCCGAATAGTAGGCACTCAGCAGATTATCCATCCGCGACTGGGCCAAAGCTCCATCCCACCGCAGCGTAGCGATCTGCGCCATCGTCATTTGCTTGCTGCGCACAACGAGTTTGCCGGAATCGATGTATGGCTTGAGGACGGACATCGCGCCGTTAAAGAAAAAATACGCGTTGTTGTCATCCGGTGAACCGCCGAACAGCTCTACGTTGAAGGGACCTTTGCCTTCCTTGAGTCCCAGCTTTTTCTCAATATACGCCGCCTGTAGCACGCCCACCTGAAAATTGTCGAAGGTCGCATAGTACGTCAGATACGGCGTGTTCCGAATCAGCCGGTCATAGGAAATGACCTGAATCCCCCGGTCATGCGCCTTCTGGATGACGTCCGTCAGCGTGTTCCCATCCACGGAAGCAACCACCATAACGTTTACGCCCTTGGTAATCATATTTTCAATTTGGGCAATCTGGTTTTCCACCACGTCCTCGGCATACTGTAAATCCGTTTTATAGCCTTGCTCCTGAAACAGCCGGACCATATTCTCCCCGTCTCCTACCCAACGCTCGGACGATTTGGTCGGCATGGAAATGCCCACATAGCCTTTTTCCTTGCTGCCTGTTCCACTCTCCGCCAAATTACAGGCTGAAAGCATCAAGGCCAAAACCAGAAGCCAGACGACAACAGCTCCTTTTTTCATATGAAGCTCCCCTTTCCTCATGTGATGCGGGTCATTTAGCACTGATTAGAGTAGAAATTAGATAGCGCTTACAATAGAGTGGCGATGAACGCCTCTCCTTTTTTTATGTGCAACCACATGGTATCATTCCAAGCCGGGAAAGGTCTTTGCTGGTTTTGAACTTTTTTTATAAAATTTTAACCTTTGTGTGGGGGGGATTATTTTAAATAAATCAAAAAAGGCTACCCGACATGGGTAGCCCCTACTGTACACCTATTCCTTCGACTTCCGCTCAAAATGAACATGCAACCGATATAGACAAATTTCCTTCGTCCATTGATATAGTAGCGCGCGTTCGTCGGCGCCCTTTACTTTAAAGGCAAGTGTAAATACACCGTCCTCGAATCGCGTCATGCTCCCTTTCGCCGCACTCCACTTGGTCATAGGCATATTTGAAATGAGTTGTGCTACCTTCGTTTCAGTCAACGCATTCCATTCCCACAAACCTGTTGATTCCTTATCGGCAAAATCCTTCTGTCTCCGATATTCCTTTTCCGTAATATACGTATGGAAAAATAATGCCATTCCCTCCGGTGTTACTGGTTCTGTCCAGCGTGCTTCCCCGCGTTCCAGCATATAGAGGAGCACGATCATTTTGTAGCTTTTGTTCATGACAGTCCATTCAACATCCCGCAGCCACGCCTCATGGCGGACATAGGTTTCTTTTTCCTGTTCAGACAGAAGCTCTGCCCAGTAGAGAAATCCGACATAGGAACCGAACTCATTCCGGTACGCCTTACTTATTGAATTACCAAGCAAGTGCAATTCCAGATATGTAGGAATACGTCCTAATTCCTGTTTCAAGTCCAGAAAATCCCGTTGCAGCTTTTCACGGTGGGGCATCCTTTTGCGACTTAGCTCTTGCAGCAAGTTCACAACTTGTGTCTCAAGTTGGATTGCACAGCTTTCAGGTACCTCTGGTACGATAGCTTCTCGCTTTTTCCCTTTGGAATCCTCTTCCTCTGGTCCAGCAAAAAGTTTCAGCTTCACATCCGCATTCCGGTAATTTCCAATCAAATCAATGATGACACAATGCGTTTTCCCCTTAGCCAGCCGCAGACCACGACCCACCTGCTGAGTAAATACGGTCATTGATTCTGTCGGTCGAACAAACAAAAGCGTATCTACACGTGGAATATCCGTACCTTCATTAAAGAGGTCAACCGTAAATACGATCTCTAGGTCGCCCATTCCCAACTGCCGAATCGCTTCCTCTCGGGACATTTGTACAGTTCGTGAGTGCAAGCTTAATACGTTCACGCCTCTACCGTGAAAATAATTTGCCAAAAAATCCGCCTGTCGTATCGACGAACAAAACCCGATTGTCCGTGTCTGCTTGTGCCGAAGCCATGCATTATAGATTTTCTCCGCCTGTTCTTCCTGAAGCTGTACTGCCGCAAGTTGTACATCGTCATATTTTGTACCTAACCAGTGAATTTTCGAGTAGTCCGTTTGGTCGTATACCCCATAATATTGGAAAGGTGCCAGCCAGCCTCGTCGAATTGCTTCAATAAAATGCATTTGGTAGGCTACATTTCCATCACATAACGCATATACATCCTTGCCGTCCAGCCGATCCGGTGTTGCCGTTATACCCAGCAAAAATTCGGGCTGAAAATGCTGGATTACCGACAAGTACGAGGGTGCCGCTGCATGATGAAACTCGTCTACTATAATTAAATCAAACGTATTCGGCTCAAATCCCTCACGGTGCTTTCTCATCCCGAGCGTATATATGGACGCAAACACACAATCTGCTTCCCCATCCTTGAATTGCCCGTTGTAAATCCCGTAAGTACGTTCCGGCATAATCTGCTGAAAGGATCTTTGCGCCTGAAACAAAATTTCCTCTCTGTGCGCAACAAACAGTACACGCCGAAACCGTCGAGCAAAAAAGCCGGCCAGATACGTTTTTCCCAATCCGGTAGCCATGATAACCATTGCTTTGTCATATTGCTCTTCCAGCGTTCCTTCAAGAGCCTCCAATGCTGCTATCTGTGCAGGACGTGGCTCAATCGGTGTAAGCAACTGCTCATCCGATTGTTCAGACGAATTCTCCACCAGTCCCAACCCGATTTCGGCCTCTTCCATGTCTGTTATATGCCGAATCAATTCTGGGTTCTTCCGGTGAACCTTTTCGTATTCCTCCTCATAATAAGCAATAGAATCTTCATTTACTGGAAGAGTCGTTTCATGGTAAAAGCTCTGCATAAATTTGTCCAAAGCTGTCTGAAATGTGTAAGGTTCTGCCTGTGCGTCCATGGCAAGATTCCATTCATACCCCGTCTTCAATGCGGTGAATGAGAAATTGGATGAGCCTACTACCAGTAGACCTTCTCCATTGTCATAATCGAACAAATACGCCTTCGGGTGAAAAGACGTCCCCCTACTCTGCCACAATCTTGCCTCAACCCGATGATCTATTTCACACAACGCCCTCAAACCTTCCGGCTGCGTAATATATAGATAGTCCCCCGCCAACACCCGTACCTCTGCGCCACGTTCTACAGCCTGCTTTAGATGTGGAGCCAACAGCTTTACTCCGGATTGCATAATAAAAGAAGTCATAATATAAATCCCGGAGGCATGTTGTATCCCGGAGATCAGCTCATCCGCCAAATTGTCCGTAATAAGCTTGACATTAAGCTTCGTCGACATCAATTAAAAACACCCGCTCCTGAAAGCCACCCCGTGCCTCGGCTTTGTCTGCCCGCAGCCTGTCCAGTTCTGCCGCATTTGCCCCATGTACTTCTGCCAGCGCCCGGATGACTTCCAGTAAATCCGCCAGCTCTTCCAGCGCGTCCTTATCTTTTGCCGCTTCAAAATATTCCGTTGCCTCTTCACGAAGCTTTGTTCTCAGCTCCTGCTTATATTCCTCCGGGTCCAAAATACGCGTTCGGCATTCCTTACCCTGAGACGTAATGATGTGCGGAATCCGATCCCGCACCAGCTTATTATATGTAGGCATCTGAAATAACACCCTTTCTGTTGTGGAGCCTTAGGCTGCAGCCAACAACTTCCTTTTCGCCATTATATCATTTGTGAGAAAAGGTTGGGTATTATTAACATATGATTTAACTACTTCATGGACTGATTCTTTATAAAAATAGATTGATACCGCTCAGCAGGATCAGCTATAATTCGCCGAGATAAACGGTTTAAAATATGGTCCGTTCTAAAAAGAAGCCTATCGACCTCCTCCAGCTTCATCGGCTTGTTATGTGCATGATCCTCTGCGGAAATAAGGTAATGCACTGTACCCATAAACAGCACCATATCCAAACTCGGCTCAGCATCCGTGTGGATTAAAGTTGGCATATCGGTTATAGACAGGTTAATGGAGGATAGAATGATTTGATTTCGATGAACATAAACGGCCTTAGCCATAGAAAACATCGCCCGGTCACAAAGAATGAGGCAGTTGTGAAATTGATGATGATTGCGCATGATCTGTGCAAGCTTGATCTGATATTGGGCCAGCTTTTGAAAATCCATCATGCAATTCAATATGTTGGGATCGCTAGGATTAGGCTGTATGGAATCTGGATCACTATGTAGGTGGTTGCTTAAGGAGTAATTTTTCACGGGGAGTCAACTCCTGAATTTTAATTTAATGAACAGTGAGGGCATCGTAGTACCAATAAAGAACAATCAAAATGTACAAATTTCTAGCTATCGGACAAGCTTTATAATAAATATTACTATATAGTAGTTTTTAATTCAATTTACTTATTAACAGTTATTAATTAGAAGTAACTCTTTCTCTACACTTCTAACTAGAAGATTTTGCAAAAATCCAATAAGCGACTTCCAATAAATAATATATAGATTGAAAGGGTCTAGTTCGTCTATATATTGCACTTTGGAGCGATTGGAATCGAATTTTGTGAAATCCTTACTATAGAGAGGTGTAAACATGTCTGAACTTTTAGATTTAGTCGGTACACGCATTCGGGATATTCGGAAGTCCAAAGGGCTTTCCCAAGAAGCTTTAGCTGAAAAAGCAGGATTCAATTCGAGTTATATCGGTTTTATTGAACGCGCAGAGAGAAATATATCTTTGAAAAATCTGGAGAAAATAGCGAAGGCATTGAACGTGGGCGTTTATCAGTTGCTTACATATGTAAAGGAAAATGATGAGCTTACCGAAGAAGATTTGAGTGTAAAAAGTATTTTGACTCTGCTAAGAACTCGTGAATCCAAAGATACTGAGCTGGCATTGAAGATTCTTACGGACATATTTGCAAGAATTGATGAACATTAATCCATAAGTAGCTACGTTCGCATTCACTGGGTGTCAGATCGGTGATTACTTACTCCAGGTACACGAAATCCCCCCAAGGAGGGGGGATTCTTTGAAAAAGTTTACATAAAATGATCGAGAATAATGCTCATTTAAAGATTTTGTTATACAGCTTTATAATCAGGTATGAAAGTACAAAGCAGAATACAAAAGAACCCAGAAAGTCACCCATACCAAAGAAGTAGTTTTCGGCCTCTATACCAATTCTAAATACATTTTGACTACCTGTTACAACCTGAGCTGTACGTAAAGTCAGAAAGGGAAACAGCAACCCATAACTATACTCGTTGAAAGGGCTTCCTGATTCGGGGCTACTCGATCCTTGAGGTTCATATGTCGAAGGGTATATTAATGAGGCCATCATAATTAGAAATGCTAAAATCCAGTACTTTTTGGTTTTGAGAAAATTCATGAATCACCTGCCGTAAAAGTTTATTAATAATTGTGTATGCTATCCTCAAATAATACTGTAATGTCCTGAGAATAGCTGAGTGGTGTACCTTTAATTCCCCATGTTAATAAGCCTCTGGCTGTGATATCAGCGCTATTCCCGAGAGCCCTAACATCTCCATCAAGATGTTTCCAATTGTTTGCGACAGCTATGCCCGTTTGCCAACTGGTAAGCACTTTCCCTCTCATAAATAAGCCATCGTACATTCTTCCGTCACTTGAGTCCCCAATTAAAATGTTGTACTGAATATGCACATAACACCAACCTAACGATGGGACACCAGTCCATACTTCAGCTTCCCTCTTATTGTATGTCTTGTAAGTTGGTTTTATGATGTTGTCATCCTCAGGTATCGTTTTAATATTGACCAACTTGGTTTCAATTGCAGATTTATCTACAAAAAATTGAGAAAGGTATTGTTTCAATTCTTCATCACTATAATTCTTGATTTTAGCTGTATACTCATCAGTCAATAATTCTTTATCAAAACTAAGAGCTCCTTCATTTGACTTCTTTGCTTCATTCAGCTCTATAATCGCGTTGTTGAGCCTTTCAGCAATCTCATCTTTGTTATAAACGCTGTCCATTAATCCACTTGATAAGTTGTTAGAAGAACTATCATTTATATTTGTAACCTCATCTGCAAAAGCCATTGTGGGTACCAACATACTACTTGCCAGCATACCTGCAATAAATCTCTTTTTCATTTTTTCAATCTCCTTTAATTTTTCTGTGTGAACACATTGTATTCAACACATACTCATTTAACCATTATTATCCACATGATGAAATAGTGCATTAGTACCAATATGTTCCATAAAATTAATGTAATAAATTGTTGAACATTCTATAATCATGTCATTTCATGACTTACCACAAAGATAAGCAAATAAAAGAAGCCGTGCAATAACACGACTTCTCATGGAGTTGTAACCATTTGTCGCCCCTACGACAATGCCAGCATCGCCTTCATATCTTCTTCCGCGGTAGTAATCAGCTTTAAGCCAAACAGCTCTACCAACACATCCAGCACGCCAGAAGAAATAAACTCGGGCGGCTTCGGCCCGATGCGGATATCCTGCATGCCGAGGCTGAACAAGCCTAGCAGGATGGCAACAGCTTTTTGCTCAAACCAGGACAACACGATGCTGACTGGCAGCTCATTCACTGTACAACCGAAAGCATCTGCTAACGCCAGAGCGATTTTCACCGTAGAACCGGAATTGTTGCATTGCCCCAGATCAATATAACGTGGAATCCCCGTGTCCCCCACGGTGCCATAGTCCACGTCATTAAAGCGGAATTTGCCGCAGGACGTGGTTAAAATAACTGTATCGTTCGGCAAGGAAGTGGCCAACTCTCGGTAATAGTTGCCGCCTTTACCTGGTGCGTCACAGCCTGCAATAACGAAAAAGCGGCGAATATGTCCGTCTTTAACCGCCTGAATAATCTCGGGAGCGAGTCCGATGACCGTCTCGTGATGATATCCCGTCGTAAGCACCTGCTCAGATTCTACATCTGCGGGTGGCAGTGCCAGCGCGCGCTCGATCAACGGTGCAAAGTCGTCGTCCGTAATCTTGGCGACGCCCTCCAGCCCGGCTACTTCATAAGAGAAGAACCGATCTGCATATGTGCCTTTAATCGGCATCACGCAGTTCGTCGTGGCGAGAATCGCGCCTGGAAATTCCTCGAACAGTCTGCGCTGATCGTACCAGGCTTTGCCGATATTGCCTTTCAGATGTGCGTATTTCTTCAACGCAGGATAACCGTGGGCAGGCAGCATTTCCGAGTGGGTATAGATATTAATGCCCTTACCTTCGGTCTGCCGTAGCAATTCCTCCAGCGCATACAGATTATGTCCGGTCACGACGATACATTGGCCTTCAATTTTATTCTGACTGACGGTAATCGGCTGCGGAATGCCAAAACGATCCGTATGCGCGCGATCCAGCACATCCATAATCCGTACGGCTGCATTTCCGACCTTCATCGCCATGTCCAAATGCTCTTGTACATTAAAGTTAGAATTGGTTAAGGTCATATATAACGCTTCATGCGTGATACGATCCACCTCTGGATCGCTATAGCCCAACTGTCGAGCATGTGTCGCATAGGCCGCAATGCCTTTTAACGCAAAAATCATCGTATCCTGCAAGCTCGCTATCGTTTCATTCTTGCCGCACACTCCAACTACGGTACACCCGCCACTCGGCGTCTGTTCACACTGATAACAAAACATATCGTTTTCCTCCAAATATTGATAGATATTTGTTCGTTATCCACAGCGTAACAGACCCCCCAACGCGCAGGTGTGATTACACACACATTTTTCAGCTCACTCCTGATCCGACGCGATTACGCCGATCCCACCGCCTTTGCGGTACTGAACAGGGGAAACACCCATGGTCTTTTTAAAAGCCGTACTAAAATAGTGCTGGCTGTCGTATCCTGTGCGCTCTGCGATATCGTGGATTGACAGCGTGGTGGAGTCCAGCAGTTGCACCGCTTTGCGAATACGGGCGCGCGTGACGAGGGTCACGAAGCTATCGTTTAGCTCTTTTTTGAGCACACGGCTGAGATACACGGTGGATACCTGTAAACGCGAGGCGAGGGATTCCAGTGTCAGCTCCCGGTCCGCAAAGCCTTCCTGAATAAGCTGCCGTGCCCGGCGTACGAGTGGAGACAACTGCGATTCGCCGTACACACGATCACGGCACACTTGGAACGCATCAACCGCACCTTCCAGCCCCCGGGCATTTCGCTCCACATGTGTATGAACCGCTATGTTCAGGTAGCGACCAATAGCCTGCTCCATCGTTGCGCCGATGGCTTCGGGTGCCTCCTGCCACAGGCATATGCCGATCAGCCCGTTTGCATCGCGGAACAACACATGCGGCAGGCCCTCCAACAGCTCGCCAATGATATTTTCAGCAGCAAAAAGAAACAGTTGGCGGTCATTCTCACGCATAATCGTCTGCCGCGCCTCTGCCGCAGGCCACCGTACCACGCCGATCTGAACGGGTGGCCGGGTTGGAAGACGTAAAAACGCCAGTTGTTCCATCACGTCTTTTCCCGTGTTCTGCCCTTCCAGCCATTCCAGACAAAAGCGCTGGCGCAGCAGCGGAATATTCCGCTCAATCTGCCCGGCGGCCTGTTCTACATAGGCGGCACGCTTGCGCTCTTCGTCCAGCCGCTGACAGAGCTGCGACAGCGCAGCGTGAAGCTGCTCCGCATCGACCGGCTTCAATATATAATCCTCCACGCCAAGTCGGACAGCCTCCTGCGCATACGCAAATTCATCATGACCAGAAATGATCAGACACCGACATTCCGGGCGTTCTTCCCGCAGCCGTCGGATCAGCTCAATTCCGTCCATGAACGGCATATTCATATCGACCAGCAAAATGTCGATGCCAAGCCGTACCGCCAGCTCCAGCGCTTCTTCGCCATCCTCCGCCTCACCCGCAACCTCCATGTTGAGAGCCGTCCAGTCTACGCAATCTCGTATGCCCTCACGAATGATCGGCTCATCATCTGCGATCAGTACCTGATAGCGTTTTTTTGTGTAACGTTTTGCCGTCATCGTCGTCACTTCCGTTATGGTCTTGTCCGTCAGACTCGTCGTTGTCGAGGTGCCGATGGTGTGTGATTTCGTCATCCTGATCCGCTCCTTTTTCATGAGGCTTCTTCAATTGTGCCATATCCCGCAGCAACGGATGAATGATCGTAACGCAGGTACCTGCCCCTTCTTCACTGTCCAATACAATTCCATATTCCTCACCAAAAGATAGCCGGATACGCGCCTGTACATTCAGCATGCCATAGCTCCTACCGTTCGCATTCACACTGGCTCCATTTGGCTTCTGTTGTCCTTCCATCGAGTCCAGCGGTGCTTCCAGCAAATGCCGCAGCTCCCGCAACCGTTCCACCGTCATCCCTGCACCATTATCACGTACTGTCAGCAGCAGCTTATCTCCCTCAATCCGCGCCTCGACCCCAATCGTGCCCGGACCACGTCTGGCCTTGATGCCGTGGTAAATGGCATTTTCCACCACAGGCTGAAGCATGAGCTTCAACACGAACAGCTCCCCTAATTCCTCGGATACGTTTAATTCCCAGCGAAGTCTGTCCCGATACCGGGTTTGCTGAATTTGCATATAGCTTGATATATGCTCAATTTCGCTGCGTAGCGGAATAAAGTCATCCCCCTTACTCAACCCGAGGCGAAACAATCTCGATAGCGCCCCCACCATATCGGACACGTCTTCTGCCCCGTTTTTACGAGCCATCCAATGAATCGTATCCAAAGTATTGTATAAAAAGTGAGGCTTAATATGCTCCTGAAGGCTACGTAGCTCGGCATCCCGCTTCTGCCGCTCCCTTAGTTCGCCAAGCGACATCAAACGGCGAATTTGCTCCAGCATCCGGTTGAAGCTCCTGCCGAGCATCCCGATTTCATCCCCGCGGTCACTCCATTGGCGAACCGTAAGATCCCCCGTTTCTGCTGTCCGCATATAGGACATCAGGCGGAAAATCGGCTGCGCAATCGAACGCGACAACCTTAAGGATGCCGTCAGTCCGAACAGACACACAATGAAGACAAAGGAGACGACGTAGAATTGAATTTGTCGTACCTCCAGTGTTGATTCCCGCGCCGGGAATACACCCACCGTTCTCCAGCCCGTAAACTCGGAAGCCCGGAACATGAACAGCAATTCTCTCCCTCCAGCTTCACGAGTAAACATCCCGCTGTCACCTGCCCCGAACCATTCCGGGGGAATACGCTCGATCAGCGGCATATCCGGCATGTACACGCTACGTCCCTCTGCATCTGTCACCATTAAATACCCGGTTTTGCCCAGGGTTACATCTCTGGCAGCCTGCGACACGGCCCGTAGCTTGAGATCAATCATAATCACGCCTAGCACACGTCCAGTCTCCGAATCCGTCACCGACCGGACGACAGACACAATTTCGCTATCCTTGTACTGAACATGAGTCGTCACATTACGATGGCTCGGCTGTCCCAGTACGGTAAAAATACCTGCATGCTGCGACGCCTGTTTATACCAGTCCTCTTCGGTCAGACTGCGCGTGCTTCGAGCATACATTTCGTTACTAATATAGTCGCCGTGTTCGTTCACGATCAGAATACCCGCAATCTCGGGATATAACGTGGTAAAGCCCTGCAAAAATTGCTTCATCCGATACAGCGTATCCTGTGCCCTTTCCTCCTGTTGTTTCTCCTGCGCAACCGACTGCGCTACTGTACCCGTGTGACCGTCAGCCAGCGTCTGTCCTTGCCAGAACTCTCCTATATCCGGGTTAAAGCCAATCAAATACGTCATGTTCTGCAAATTTTCCATTTTGGTATCCAATGCCTCATTTACCTTGCCAATGAGCTGCATCGTATGGTCTTCCACCTGCCGCTCAATAATCCGTTCCACCGTCCAGTTGACCAGCAGACCCAATCCCAGTGACGGTACGATGCCAAAGAACAGGAATAACAACATGAGCTGATACCGTAAAGGCATATTGCGCAAGCGCAAACGCTGCATCCTTTGATCCGACCATGCGCGTATACGCTTCCATCTCCGTTGATCATCATTTCGCATAATAATCATCTACATTCGCCCGTGTGACGACGGATATCCCTGTGTCCACTCGAACAGGTAGAGGGGCGTTGTCACCGGAGGAGGAAGGAGCGGGAATCGTCAAATGATGGTGCAGATGGAACAGGTATTGAAGCGACCAATAGCCCATATTCCACGTTCCCTGAGCAATGGTTGCCGAGATCGTCCCTCCACGGATCATATCCAGGGTCGCTTTATTCGTATCAAAAGAAATGATTTTCAGCGGACGACGGCTCTTTTGGCTCAATATCGCCTCACCGACACCTGTTCCTCCCGTCGCCTCGGTCACAAAAATCCCCGCCAGCTTCGGATACGCCTTCATCAGCCGCAGCGACTCATCCCGGGATACCATTGCGTCACCGCGTCCATCCGCCACTTCCACCACCTTCATGGCAGGATACTGCCGCTGAATGGTGTCACGAAAACCACGGGAACGCTCCTCATGATTTTGCTGACCGGGTAACGTCAGAACAGCTACCTCGCCTTCCCGTCCCAGCAGCTCTGCCATTTTGTCCGCAGCAGTCACACCCGCCTTGTAATTGTCCGTTCCCAGAAAAGAATACGCCCGGCTGCCCGGTGCCCCGGCATCAAACAGCACCACAGGAATGCCCGCGTCCAGTGCCTTATTAATCGCCGGGATCAGCGAGTGTGGATCAATCGCGGAAATCGCAATCCCTGCGGGCTTCCGGGCAATCGCCTGCTCAATCACGGTCGTCTGCTCCTGCGCATCATAACGGGTAGCCCCCCGATACTCGACGGTCACACCCATCGCATCCCCGGCATCCTCAAAGCCCTTAAGGCCGCTTTTCCAATACTCCAAACCGGACTGGAACGTAATCATGATATACGTTTCTCCAATGCTGCCGCGTAGCCCTTTTTCTTCCCAGGTTCCGTTCAACGGCCCGGATTGTTCATATCTGAACACATACAACGCAAAGGCCGCAATCAGCAGAATATATACCACCAGTGTTTTTTTCATCCTTCCTCCCCCCTTTCTGTACCTATCCCAAAGTTGTGAATTCACTTAGATTGTAAACGCAATCATATCAAATTGGAACTACTTCCACTCCTCTTACTTTCAGGTAGCGTTAATCCTGCACTAATGTTCCTGCGTTACAATACCTAAATTGTGTTATGGAGAAGGTATACGATTTCTTTTGGAAAAGGAGTGATAGGGATGAGCAAGCCGCGTATCGCGGAGTGGACAGAACTGCGGGGTCTTGCCTACCTCGCTGTCGTGCTTCAGCATTGCATTGGTGAATATATTTACCGCAGCGATATCCAGCAGCCGGATTCCGTTATGCTCGCAATGCTGTACCATTTGACACGCTTTGGCACACCGACGTTCGTTTTCCTGTCTGCGGCGCTGCTTTTTTATAATGGTAACAAACCGATTGGCTATCCCCGTTACATTGGCAGGCGGTTTCGGGATATTTATCTTCCTTTTCTCTGCTGGACGGTTGTGTATTGGGTATGTAACCAGAACTGGTCGACGGCGCAGTGGGGAAATATTTATTTTTACAAGGGCATGTTCGAGGAAATGATTATACCTGTCAGCGGATATCATCTATGGTTTGTGGTGATGATTTTTCAGTTTTATATTTTGTTTCCCTTATTTGCAAAAGCAGCCGGGCATGTACAAGCGTTCCTCCGTCGCTACAGCACCAAAAAACGCAAACAGCTCGTTCTGATTGTAATGCTGACAGCAGCGGCGGCCTATGCTCTGCTCTTGCAATGGTCCTACTATGACATGTCTGCATGGAGCACCCGTTTGCCGTCCTTTTGGCAGGACTTGTTAGATTATCGCACCTATAACTTTATTATGTACTTTTTCTATTTTATGCTGGGCGCAGTGTGCGCTTATATGACGGACACCTGGCGGGGGCTGGCCAAACAGACGTTGCCGTGGAATGTATTTGTCTTTATTGGTCTGTTCATGCTCATGGGTCACACGATGCTGATCCAGTCGGGCAATACGATTAATCTGAACATTTCCACCTATCTCAAGCCAAGTACCTTTGTGCTGATTGTCTCACAGTTGCTTTTGTTATATGGACTGCTGCTCCATTTGCAAAAAGACCAGCGCTCCGAGCCGTTCCGCCGCATGCTGAACTGGATCGGACGTTATTCCTTCGGGGGATATCTGGCCCATGCGCTCGTACTGGCCTTCATATCCTACTTCACCCGCCCGCTTTCACTGGGCGATCATCATTTTACGGCGACACTGCTTACGTTTGTCGTCGTGGCAAGCGTGTCTCTCGGCATCAGCTGGCTGTTTGCCCATCTGCCGGGAGGCAACTGGATTGTCGGCTCCAAAGGCAAACAGCGCTTGACCTGGCCGTTTCGGTTTCAGCCGCTTTCCTCCAAACGCGCTTCCAAAAGCACGCAGGAGCTTGGCTAATAGAAAAAGAGAGGCTATATCACTAAAAAAGGACACTCCCGATTCATTTCGGGAATGTCCTGTTCTAATGAAAAAGGCCGGCACATTGGCCGACCTGATCCATCTTCAAAACAACTATGAGATAATTACAATTCTCCCCGTGAAGTACCTATACGAACTGCGAGTTCACCAGACATGTAAGCATTACCTGAGGTAAGGCTCACATAAAACTTACCGGTAGACCAAGCATTCGAGCTAACTTCACTATAAATCTGGCCAGGTTTTACAGTTCCAGAAAGCTTCTGCGTACCTGATGGTGAACCTTGATTTACGGAAAACTTAATTGGTTGGTCGCCGTCATTACGTATCCATACTTTAACATATCCATATCTTGAGGGAATTTCAAAATCCTCTGTAAGCTCTGTATTACGAAGAGTTCTATTGACCACCGATTTAGTTTCCTGAGGAGTAATAACATGATCTCCCGTTTTTGGCGTATTCACATCTGTCGATTCATTTGCAGACTGAGTCACTTGTACTGAGTCTGTTGTAGCTGGTGCAAGATCGGTCGTAGCTGCAGCAGAAGCAGTTAATGGAATGGCAACGGCTAAAGACAAAACAGATAATAATGAAGCTTTTTTAATACTTTTCATATTCATAGCCTTCTCTCTCATGAAATTTTGTTGTACCTAAACTGATCTTAACTCACTCTAATTGAATGGAATGAATAATAAGTGACCACCTCTTTCCAAGACAGGAATGGTCTTTATTAATCAACCCCAGTATGTATAAGTTCCAATTTTGCTATATGACTAATAAAGAATTTCCAAAAGTACAGCAATATCATTTAGCAGCTATACTTTCTACATTTTATATGTCAGCCTGGCTACTATTGCGAATGCAAAGTATGCATCTCCCTAACTTATTAACATATTATTCCATGAACATGTATTTTATTTTAAAATAAGTCATTATATAGAATAATGATAAACGTTATGAGGGAGAAGTCACAGTTTTCAATAAAAAGAATGGGGGGATGGACTGAATATAGCATCGTCTTGTCAATGATTTGGCTCTAAACATAGTGAGGCAGATTTCTGGTGAAACATACGGTTGTACTGATTAATCAGTTCATCCAAAAGCATAGACTGCTCAAGTACACAAGCGTGTCCGAAGCCATACTCTTCGTAAAGCTCATGCAAGTGTTGTCTGGCGTATTCCATCTGCTGAATTAACGTTAACGTTTCATCCCTGTTCATCCTGCATACCTCCTAGTGAATCTCATTTTAGGAGGTAATGAACAAATACTTCATGTCCTTTTTTGAGCCAAGAAATTACAAAATAATCCAAAAAAAGACCAGCAATAAGCTGGTCCATTGTAATGAATATGAAGATGTTACTTGGATCAAGATCCACTAACGTGTCCATTAGTTTGGATTATACCATAACTTGGATTCCCAGCTTGCACTGGTACTGCGAATACCCGCAATAAGCTAGTTACCGTCAAGAAGAAAACCATCTTTTTGATCAATTTTTTCCCATAGACTTTGCAACTGATCTCGGGTTTCAGAAACGGCATACGCTTTGAATCGTTCAAATAACATTGCACAATTATGCGAAAGTAGTCCTTTATTAATGAATTCAGCCTTTTCCCATGCATTTAGCAGACATTTGAAACCATATGGATATCTACCTTTATTTAGACTGTACTTAGCCATCTTGTACCAAAACCGTACGTATTCTTCCGGTAAAACTTGTTGTGTATACATGTCAGAAGATGACGGTTCCTGATAAGCTGCAATTTGGGACTCAAAACGCTGTAGAATATGGTCCACATCCACATTGTATCGGTTGGCTACTTCAATGACGTTTAGTAGCTCGGCAAGAATCTCTTTTTCACCAGCTATGTACTCCACGTAATCCGACAGGACACTAACATCTCCAGACATAAGTCTGTTTACGTAAGTATTAATTTTCGCCCATTGCTGATATTGCTGCTTCCAATAAAGCGCATCAGGGTCCTTCTCCTTCACCCAACTTAGATCGGTATAACGACGAATGTGTTTTAATGCCTGTTCATGATCTCCTTTTGCATCGCAAGCACTAGCACACAGAAGTTCGGCGTAAGTTATGTATACAAACAGCGGCCTACTTAGCTTTTTTCGTGGCTCTGTCTCTTTTCGCTTGGAGTTGTGAACCAAATTATATTGGAGCTGTCCTAATTGACCCATTTGAGATGAAAATTCATAAACCTTGTCCCACAAACTTAATGATCTGTACACGTTTGCTAAATCTTTTAAAGCATCTAATTGCTCTATCTCGTCCAAGCGATCAACAAAAGGGGCAAATTCGGTGGCAGCTTGAAGATTGACAGCCCGATCATGTCCGATGTTGATTTGGAACAGGCGATACTGGCAGATCGCCAATCGCTCTGAATGCTGGTGCTTCTCACTTTCAGCCACCTTCTTGTACAGGTATGCTGCTGCTTCATTGTAGCCGTCTTTATACACATTTTCTGCAACTTCAAAGAGCGACGGCGGATAAGTAAGGTTATCCAACAACAGAATTACAACTCGCTGCAAGCAGTCCAGTCGCCCTAGCTCAATGCATCGGTATAGGAATGGGCTGATTTTTTTCCAGTTTAGTGGAGATTCTTCAATGCACTCTTCAATGTAACGTTCGTAAAAATAATCCAGGGGTAAATTCATTCCCGCAGTAATGCAATCCAATTGGTGAACAGAAATAGAACGATTGCCCGTCACAATGCCACTAACTGTACCTACATTCAAATCAATAATGCGACCAAATTCGGTCATGGTTAAGCCTTTTCGTTTTAGATAGGTTTGAATTTCTGCCTGTATCGTAGGTGTGATTTCCATGGATAAACCACCCTTTCAGCGTGAACTTTAAATTAGTACAAATTTCAACAAAAAAATGGATTGGAAAACTTATAGTATAGTTAATATTTTTTCTATTCATGATAATACCATCTTCTGGAACAACAATAAATGCTTTTATTTTATTGCTTTTTATCTT
Source organism: Paenibacillus sp. RC21 (assembly GCF_044907935.1). Taxonomy (NCBI): domain Bacteria; kingdom Bacillati; phylum Bacillota; class Bacilli; order Caryophanales; family Paenibacillaceae; genus Paenibacillus; species Paenibacillus sp. RC21. The sequence continues at coordinate 299,679 of NZ_JBIYCS010000003.1, read as the reverse complement.
TTTAATAGGAGAGTATTGGTTGATGGGCGTAAAAATGACAAGGAATTTAGAAACTTTTGGTAGACTCGTAATTCCCAAAGAAATACTCATAACCTGTGATATTTGTGCAAATGATGCTATAGAATTTTTCACAGATGAAGAAAAAGGTATCCTATCCCTAAAAAAATACATTGGTCAGTCTTGTAAGTTTTGTCAATCTACCGAGGGATTAAGTTACTTTAAGAGTTCTCTTATATGTACAAGCTGTAGATATATGCTCAAGAGTCATCCAAAGCCCGTGTAAGTCAGCTCATACCAAAAATGCTTGATCAGGCAGGTGACGGTTAAGAAAATAAAAGGAGAAGATCACTTGAAGAATACAGGTATGACACGTTCCTTGGATACGTTAGGCCGGATTGTTGTTCCTAAGGAAATGCGAACCTCTATGGGTATTGATGTTGGCGATCCTTTAGAATTTTATGTAGATGTTGAAACAGGATTTTTGAGTATGCGGAAGTATATTGGAGTCGCCTGCAACTTGTGCAATTCGGTTGAGTCTTTAACCTATTTCAGGGATTCATTTTTATGTAAAAAATGCATACTCGACCTGAAAGGAAACATAGGTGTGAGTCAAATTCCTGCTCCTGCTGTTAAGAAACCGTACAAAGAAAAAAGAGCAAATCGGTCGTCTTCAAAAAAACTGGCTGAACAACTAAGAAGACTCATGAGTGAGCATCCTACAGCCAAGCAAGGCGACTATGCTAAATGGCTTGGCGTGTCACAAGGTCGTATTTCCCAGCTTAAAAAGCTGTTATAGGCATCGCTCACCATTATCCACATTTTTAAGGATGATATGAACCGTGCGAGTAATTTTTTAGAAAACTTGAAAAAATACTAATGACTCGTTGTATTTATCGACTCCAAATTGCCTATCTAAGTGAAGAGCGAAATTGATACAAACACCAAAAAAGAATGTGGAGCCGTTCTGGTGTTTGCGACTCCATCAAATTCACTCTCAATAAAACAATTGGAGGCGTCTAACAATGGGTTTTCACATTCTTGCTAATTTTCCGGCTAATCGGGATTACAAAGGTATTCTGAAAGTATACAACGACAACGGTAAACTGGTATTTGGCCCTGTCGAAGCTTTGGGGCGCGGGTCAAATGATGAAGCGAACGGTGGCGACCATACCAACTGGAAACGTAAAAATGCAGATATCCCTACTGGTGTAGCTAAATGTAAAGTTTATGCTAAGGGTTCTTCGGAGTATTCTTACGGCCCCTACAAACGTGTATGGCTAAATGAAGCAGTAAGCGGGAATTTCCTAATTGCTGCACAGAACGGTCGAGATGAAATTATGGTCCATGGTGGAGATCCTGCTCCAAGCTCTTCCGCTACTTGGTATCCATTACGCCCAACCTATGGCTGTATCCGACTCTCGAATAGTGATCAGCAAGCACTGATTCAAATCTTGGAGGCAAACGGAAGTTCAGGAAAAATTACAATTTCCGAGGTTTAAAAAAACCAGGGCGGGAGCAACTCCCGCCCTTCTTGCTCGTCAATTTGCTTCGTATTTATCAAGCTTTAACCATTGTTGAAATTCTTTTTCACTTAATTTTTTAACAGTCTTCACTTTTTTAGTGATCATAGAGTACGTATACAGTCTTTTTTGATCCGATGGATATTCACTTATATAGTTGAATTGATTCCCATTTTTATTCCATAAAATCAAACTTGTACTAATGTAATCTGTTTCTCTAGGTAAAAAAGTAAACGCACCTTTTTGGGAATCATAAATAGCTATGGAGCTTTTGGCAGGATCTCCGTATGAGAAAGCAAGTTGGTCTGCTTTTGGTGACCAATTATAGGAATTTATTGTTTCAATATTTTTCTTGCCAGCAGCGCTTAACTGGTCATTTAATATTTGATGCTTTCCATTTTTCATATCCATAAGCAGCACCGTCTCCCCTGCGCTACGTCGTGTTTGTATAGCGAGCCAATCATTTGAAGGTGATACTGAAATACTCGATATATCACGCAGCTTATCATCAAAACCATCTGTTTTAATTGTGTAGTTCTTTTCTCCTTTTTGGATCGTTATGGATGTAATAACGCTTTTTTCAGAGCCTGGTACATTTTTCAGCTCCGTTTTTTTCGCCGTTACCGTAATATTCTTTTCTTTCCAAATCGCTTGGCCTTGGCTCTCGCTCTTTTTAAATTTTGTTATCGACTGATATACTGATGGATTTTGGGTTCCTGCATTAGCCATAGAAAGGCCACTCAAGCTGCCCACAAGCACTATACTCGACAGGAAAGCAGTAGCATATTTTGCTCTTAAATTCTTCATTTGAATAGCTCCTTTATAAAATGTATTGACCTACAGATATTTAGTACCACAATTTTGTTCCAAGCCTTTCCTAAAATGATATCTATATACATAGACGATCAAATCGAAATTTTGTTGCTTTTCTCAAGAATTTTACAGATAAATTTTAGATGAGCATAAAGAAGCGTCCTACCAGAAAGACCGACAGAGCCGACTGCTGTGACAAATTTCTCTGACAAAACCTGTTATTTTTGAAATAGTGTAGATACACGAAACAGCGCAAAGAATGGAGAACCTATGGCAACGACAAGGAAAAACAAGCAATCTTCGCTGGAGCGATCAGCCTCAGTCTGTACCTGCATCAATCTGCGCCGTTCCTCAATGGCTGTTACGGGACTGTATGATCGGTATCTGGCCCCAAGCGGACTCAATATTAGCCAATTCTCACTGCTCAAGCACTTAACTGTGCTGGGACCGGCAAGTGTAAGTGAATTGGCGCTGGAGATGCGGCTCGACCGAACCACGATTGTGCGCAATTTGAAGGCGCTGGAGCATAGCGGATATGTGGAGGATACATCTGCTGAGGGCAGTCGCAACCGCTGCCTTACTCTGACGGAGAGTGGAAGAACGACATACAACGACGCAGCAGAGCTTTGGGAGGAGGCGCAGCGTTTTTTGCAGGAGTCATTGGGAAACGGGGAGCTGCAGATACTGACCGCACTCTTATCCAAAATTGAAGATTTGGGTTTGTGATTAGTCACCTTCTTACATGGGCATGGGGTGATGATCAATTCGTGTATATACACGAAAAAGATTGAAATGTTTATCGCGGTATTAAGGAAAGAATGCTTTGCTGTGAACAATAACCACGGAGAGGGATGTGGATAGGATGGTTGAATCCGTACCGGATATGAGAGAAATCATCGCAGCCGAGATGAAGACCTATGTGAGCGAAGACAAAGGCAATGTTTGTGAAGAACTGCAGAGTCCTTATTACGAGGAGCCGATTATTCAATTTGCCGAGGCCAATGATCCTTTGTTTGAGGAGTACAAAAGAGTGGTGGGACCCGACCACGCCACGCCGCAGGAAGCATTTGAACGTTCCTTTGGAATGGGGAGTTTTGATGGAGGCACCGTTATCAGCGTTGTGCTGCCGATCAGCGAGACGATCCGCAAGGCTAATCGTGCCCAAAAAGATAGAGCCTCCAGGGAATGGGCGCTGCTGCGAACCTTCGGCGATGAATATTTTGTACAGTCTGCAAGGCGGCATTTGACGGGATATTTAACAGGCCTTGGTTACCGTGCGGTTGCGCCGCTGGATGCGGATTGGTACAGCATCCATGGCGCCGCAGGGGGGCCGGTCTCCAACTGGTCGGAGCGCCACATTGCATATGCTGCGGGTCTTGGCACCTTCAGTATCAATGACGGCTTCATCACCGAAAAAGGAATTGCCATCCGCCTGCTGTCCGTGGTGACCAATCTCAAAGTGTCGCCTGATGCCAGAACATCTTCAGCAACAGGCCATACCGGAAACTGCCTGCTGTGCAGCAAGGGCATCTGCGGTGTGTGCATAACCCGCTGCCCTGTGCAGGCCATCAGCAAGGACGGCGGACATGACAAAATTGCCTGCATGGAATTTGTGTACGGTCAGGCATCGCGGGACTTTGCGGTGCTCAACGGCGGCGAGGCCAAAGCGGGTTCCGGCTGCGGACTGTGCCAGACCAAGGTGCCCTGTGAGAGCAGGAATCCGATGCGGACCGCCCGGTGAATATGAAAACCTTGAGAACCGCCATTCTCAAGGTTTTTTTAGTACAAAAGGATCATGCTAGTTTTAACTTTTTAACTTAGTTTTCATTAACCGAGGTTGAGGGGGTCCCTGGCTCTTGCTTCAATTGGGCTTCATGTGGAGTCCCGGACTTACGGTCGAATGTAATCGGGCCTTTACGGTTCACGAGCCGTTTCAGATCCACGGTCATTTCATTTTTCAGCTTATCAATGAGCTGTTCCTCTTTGATACCTTTACTTTTGGCGATATCGACCAACGATTTGCCTTGTCCCAGCTCATTCTCTAACCGGGCAGGAGTGATACCCAGAAGCTTGGCGATCTTCTCGTTCAAATGGTAATTCCAGCCGCCTGGCCCTTTACCATGTCCGTGTCCATGTCTATGAACATGTCCTTGCCCGTGATGATCCTGTGGTGCAACCTTCCACTGATGAGCTTCCCCTTGCGTTGATGCGTTGGGAGCAGGAGCTTGCAATGGGTTGCCCGGTTCGGTACCGGAAGCTCCGGCAGCCCCCGCAGTCCCATACATCATCACCCCTCCATATAGAATAGCAGCGGTCAATTTCCATTGATTTTTCATGATGCAGACCCTTCTTTCGTCCTTTTCATACTATATTTTCTCTTTCTGCTTTTTTTATTCACTCTACAGATTTTCGTAAAATCCTTAATGTAAAAATAACAAAATGTTGAAAATTGCAATCTGTTTTATAATGGCGGGTAACAACTAGATATCGCTATAAAATTATCTATAAGAGATGCAGGTGATAGCGATGGAGTGGTATTTTGCATACAAAGATGAATTGGAAATTGTTTTCCGTCAAGCGGAAGAACGGACAGCCGCGTTTCCTGCTCCATTTCAGAGTCAGGGCTTGGACTATCTGGCCCGTTTTAATCCGTTAAGGGAAGACAGCACGCGAAACTACATATGCTATTTGCTTCCGTTCTGGCTGCAGGAACTCACCGGGCTGGCTCCCGAAATTTGTCGTAAGCTGTCACTCGGCAACGTGTTCGTCATGGCTCATTATTTGATTCAGGACGATGTGATGGATACAGCAGCAGACAACCGCAAAATGCAACTCGCTTTAAGCCAATTGTTCTATACCGAATGTTTGGACCTATACCGGGACCTTTTTCCGGCGTCCTCTCCTTTTTGGACGTATGCCCGAACGTATATCGGTGAATGGGCTGTTAGTGTGACATCTGAGGGAACAAAGGACTTTTTTCAGGGGGAACGACATCAGGTGGCGCTGAAAGCCAGTCCGTTAAAAATGGCTGGCACGGGTGCTTTGCTGCTCTCTGAGCGGGCCGATCTGATCCAGGCCATTACAGACATGACAGATACAGCGCTGGTTGTACTTCAAATGTCGGATGACTGGGCCGACTGGTCGGAGGACTTGGAGGAAAATAGCTACAACTGCCTATTGTCCCACATCAGCGCCGAGCAGAAGACAGCTTATCGCGAAGGACTGGGACCAGAGCAAATTCGGGAGGCGATTTATGTACGCGGGGCGCTTGCCAGTTACGTGAGCATTGCTGATCAAGCGGTCCAGCAGTTGGAAAATCTGGAGCCTGACATCCCTGGACTGCGTATGTTCACACGTTCGATCGCAGAAGAACTGGGTGAAGAGGCGGCAGAAATTGAAACCGGACGTTCACATTTGCGAAGAGGCGGACTGGATTTTTGGCTCTCCAAAAATATGAAATAATGCTAGATTTTTACGAGACTTTCGTGGTATACTCACTAGGTAAATATAACCAATTGAATGAGAGGGTGATTTTTGATGGCTACTGAAGTTCTTCAAACACAAGTCATTCAAAAAGCGTGGGAGGATGCCAGTTTTAGAGAAAAACTGATGACAGATCCCAAGTCTGCAATCCGTGATGTGTTAGGAGTCGTTATCCCCGATCATATCCAAATCAAAACACTAGAGGAAACACCAGATCAATTTTATCTGGTCATCCCTCCAGACCCTTCAGGTGTGCTCGCTTCATCTCAAAAACCACGCTCCATGTGGTAAATTTGTTTTTGTAGCTTACTGGTTTTATAATCCTTAAACACCATGCGGGTGGGTTCAGCAAGCTTCCTTCCGTTTTCCCTAGCACAAAAAGCCGGATATTATCCGGCTACGGGGAAGCGGATGGTCGCTTCTGTTCCCACTCCTTTTGCACTTGTAAAAGATATTTTGCCGTTCATCGTTTCAATAATCCGAAAGGTCACCATCATGCCCAAACCTGTGCCTTTGGTCTTATTGGAAAAGTAAGGCTCACCCAGTCTGGATAAGGTCTGCGCGTCCATTCCTTCGCCATTATCCCGAATATGAATAACAGCTTCCCCGTTCTCCACATAAGCCCATATATGAATATGACCCTGATCTCGCAACGCTTCAATGCTGTTTTTAATAATATTGATGAACGCCTGCTTGAACTTGGAGGAATTCCCGCGCACTTTGATTTCCTGGGGAATATCCAAAGAAATTTTGCCGCCTTGCAAATTAGCCATCGGACTGATGATTCCTTCAATATGCTTAAATTCATCCAGGATGGACAACGTTTTGGTCTGCTCAAATTCAGGCTTGGCAAATGTCAGAAAATCGGTGATAATCCCGGAAGCACGATCCAGCTCTTCCAGCGCGATATGCAGATAGTCTTTGTTTTTTCCATCCTCCTGCTTGCTCATCAACTGGAGAAATCCACGGGTAACCTGAAGCGGATTACGTACCTCATGAGCTACAGATGCAGCCAGATCGCTAATAATCTCCATTTTCTCCGAACGCTGAAGCTCATTATTGAACATCTCTAGCTCTCTGGAATATCGAACCACCTGCTTATGCTTTTCTGCCAGCCTTCTGCCCAAAATCGCAATCAGCGCCAGCACAAAACCGAACACGCCCCATTTCCACAGAAACATATTGTAGTGTCCGTCCCTAATAAAGAACCAGGTCAGCTCACCGATGGAAATGACTGCGAAAAAAGCAAATCCTATCGATAAAATGATCGCTTCGTGGTCTCCCTTAAGCGCCATGCGAACCGAAGCAAATACCAGCAACACAAGTAATGCCACGAGTAAAACACACAGGATGATTACACTGAAAAAATAATATATATCGTTTAACCGCTCCTGTACCCCTAAATTCACAATCATCATTGTAAAGCAGAACAAGGAGTAGGCGGTTAGTAATTTTCGAAACTTGCGGATTAGTATGATCGAGTTGATATTTTGTTCAAAAAAGTAAGCTAATGAGGGGAGCAGAATAAACAACCCTACATCAAAAAGCTGTAAATAGAGCTTGCCGTAGCTACGATAGAACGTATACAGGAAGGGTGAATACGTCACGATCATCAGACCAATAGACAGCACGATTGCGCTTAAGGACAGCCACATTGCTATGCTTGGACGGAACAGAAAAAATGAGCAGATCAGCAACACCAGAGCTATAAATATAAAGGTACTGCCCAGTACGATATCCAGAACATCCATTCTGACCAAGGTTCCCAGCAAATCACGATAATCACCAGTCATCACATTTCCGATAATGCCCAGTCTGTTCTTGCTGCTTTCCGTCCATATGTATAATGTTTTACCGCTGTCTTCCGGTTTAAGCGGGATCAGAATACGATTATTTTCATAGTTGTATCCGCGATAGGACTCATAAAAATTGATGCCGTCCTTATACAGCGTAATATGTCTGCCATAAATATTTTCAAAAAGCACCGCTGGCGTTTCATCATTCAGCGTTGGAAGCTGAAGACGAATCCAGGCAGAGCCGGTATTCGCGGGCTGCTTGAACAACTCTGAATCATCATTAATATGCATCCAAACTTTGCTTGGGTCCCGCACCTCATCAAGTGATCCATCCTCCCCTTCCACTCCCCATCTCATATCCCAGGAGGATATCCGGTATTCCATTTCAGGGGTCGTTTTGGCCGCATAGGCGGGTAGGCCTATCGACAACAGTATTACAATGACCGCCAGCAGGGCGGCGACAGCTTTGGGCACAAGCCTCATGTTAAGCACCTCAAAGTTACATAGTAGGATTTACAAAATTGTATACGTTTTATCATTTTTCAACGTCTGGAATAATATTATTCTATACGATGATGTTCTTACCTTCTTCATAAGAAGGGTATCATGTTCTTTTTAATCATTTTTTGTCAAATCTTCATATTGATTGATGATGATTTCCTGTCCTCTTTATCATATCACAGCAGTTACCGAAAAAAACGTTCATTGGGAATGGCAACATCCCGATTTCGCATGATTTTAACCTCGTACAGACACACTAACCCAAGGTTTAATCGTTCTGCCGTTTGGGTAAGGTCGGAATAAGCAATAAACTAACAAAGGAGCTGGAGTACGATGGCAAACCGGGATCATATAAATGATGAGCTTCATGACAACGATTTTGAGCCTTCCCTGCAAAATGCAGAAACGAATTGGGAAAACCTGACCGAAGGACCGGATACTCCACTGGAAAACGTTCCTGATGCCGATGATTTATCCCCGGACAGCCCTATTGACCCTTCCGCACCAGCGGAATTTCTACATGGTACGGATTTACTGAATGGTGCCGATGGGAATGAAAATGACGAAAGGAGTTGAGGTCCGTTATGTATAAAGATCCCATGTCTCAGGCGGATATGGCATATAAACGCTACAAAGCCTTGAATCCTGTGGAAGAGGACGACCGCAGATCTGCGGACAAGTCCAATACAGATGATACCGAGCAATATCTTGTCGAAGACATTCCGCGAGGTGTCGCATCGGCAAAGCCCGTGCCCAACGACCAGGCATGATCAGGGAACACATATGGAAGTAAAAAGGGTGTCTCCGCAAGCCACACAGATGATGAATGGCTGGCTTGGGGCACCCTTTTTCTATACGTATTTTTACAAAGGCAGCAGCGCGATCGTTGATTGGGCTTCCAATCCCTCGACCATTTCATTCCATGCCGCAGGCTTGTTCGGCAACACCGTGTAGTAGCGGCGCAGAAAGGCGGCCACTAACGCTGCGCTCACCTCGTTTGCGCTGTCATCCTCGGGCATAAAACCCAAATTCAGCCCTTCTACAGCGACACCATCGTTATTCCAGGATGGATGTACATAGTCCAGATCCAGTCGTTTGTAGCCCAGATGAGACAGTACCTCACGCCGTACATACGGGTCCATCGGCTTGACGCCGCCAAAGGTATGATCATTGCCACGATAAGGATCATAAATTTCCGCAAACATCCCCTGCAACCGCTGTCCGCTGGCCTGAGCAAGCGAATGCAAATCAGCCTGACGACGCTTCCAAAGGAAACGACCAATACCGAGTCCCGGCTGTCCAATGATCGTAAAGTCCGTCATGGCTACATTAAAATCCTCGTAGTAGCGATATTCGGTTGCACCGACCACCTTTTGGTCCTGTACGGCGACAAAGACACGGATGCCCGGGTCTTCCAACGGTTCTTTCCACAGACTATACTCCAGCACTTCCTCCGGTGGGAATACCTCCTGCATTAACTGATGCATGCTCGAAAATAGCGGATCTTCTATATGGGTAATGCGATGATATTCCATATGGGCATACTCCTTTTAATTTAGTGATGTAGTGATTCAGTAATCGGTATGAAACGGATTTCGCCATTCCATCAAGGCCGCATAATTACGCGATTGTTCATCATCCAGATAATCAGGCATGATACCAACAGGCACCCGCCCGCAACGAAGCAGGAACGTTAACACCGGGTCCTTGAGCTCGCCGGATACTACTGCATCTACATACGCTTCTGCGCTTAACTGGTCGGCATGATGCTGATAACCGGGCATACGTCCCGCACCCAGCAAACGATCCACTCCACGTTCAATGACAAGATGATATAAGGAGAAAATCAACCACTTGCCCAGCCCCAGTCTACGATAAGCGGGACGAACGGCCAAGTCGATCACATACAGCGCGTTACCGTCCTCACGATGGGTACGAATATAACCGTCGTCCGCGACTTCCTCCCATGTATGCTGGGGATGCTCGGGATCATAATGCATCAGCAGGCTGGTCACCGAACCCGCCAGTTCCCCCTCAATTTCCACGCACAGCGCTCCGTCTGCAAAATGCTCAACCTGACTGGCAATCTGCTCCCGGCTCCACAATAGCTCCTGCGGATAGGGCGGCGGAAAGCTCTCCTGCTGAATACGCAGCAGCCCCTCATAATCGGCTATGGAATAATTACGGATGACCGCCCGCAGCGGGCGATCTCCGTCAAAGACAAACCATTCTTTGCGATACATGACGACCTTCCTTTCGTTAGCTCCAGTCTGTGTACAAATCCGTACGGCGGTCACGCCATGTGGTCACTGAGCCGCGCTCGCGTACATCATACAATAGCTGCAAATCCAGATCGGCGGTGACGATCATATCGTTGTTTAGTTCACCTTCCACCATAATGCCGCGTGGCGGAAATGGAATATCATTCGGTGTAATGACTGCCGCCTGTCCATAGTTGGCCCGCATAAAATCAACCGTAGGCAAAGCGCCTACCGTGCCTGTCAAAACCACATACACCTGATTTTCAACCGCTCGGGCGTGGCTTGTATACCGTACCCGGTAAAAGCCGTGGCGATCATCCGTACAGGATGGACAGAAAATGATATCTGCTCCCTTCGCCTTCGCCATGCGTACGATTTCGGGAAATTCAATATCATAGCAGGTCAGCATCGCTATTTTCCCCTTGGACGTCTCAAACACATTGAGTCCCTCACCGGGAGCCATATTCCATTCATGCACCTCAGTCGGTGTGATGTGAATTTTGTCCTGTGTGACTACGCGTCCGTCCGGGTAAAACAAGTGCGCCGTATTATATAAACGTTCGTTTCGTTGCACCACATGGGTACCGCCGATGATATGCATCCCGGTCCGGCGGGCGAATGAAGTGAATAATTCAAGATAGCGATCTGTAAAATCCGGCAGGTCGTTAATGGTCAGGGCCTTGCCTTGACTGTCACCAATCGACATGAGCTGGGTCGTAAAAAACTCGGGAAACAGAACAAATTCCGCACCAAATTCCTCGGCTGTTTTGATATAATGCTCCGATTGAAGGGCAAATTCCTCAAACGAATCAATCGTATGCAGATGGTATTGAACCGCCGATACTCTGATTTTGCTCATAATTCCTCCTTGTACATAACGTCTTTTAGATGGCAAGGGATTCCCGTTGCTGTTCACATTATAACCGATTCAAAACCGGGCGAGAACCGAACCTGACAAACAGGTCTTGCCTTCTGCACCTACTTTGTTTAAAATAAGGTCAACTCTTTTGAATCACATGAACAAAGACATGGACGGAGACAAGTAAACGTCTACCCGGATTTCCACAGAAAGGTACGAATTGCTGAGAGCGTACCGAAATCCCGCGTTGAAATTCACTCCCGAGTCGAGCCTTGAACCAGCATAAGGATTCATTTCTTATCTGCACTAGAGGTTTCCGGAAGCCCCCGTTACGGGCATCAAGCTCAGAAGTAGCTACTGTCGGCTGGAATGACGTTGACGACTTGTATGTATACTTCTGTAATTAGGGTGGTACCACGGCATTCGTCCCTTGCGGCGAGGGCCTTTTTGTGTTATTTTCTGAAAAAAGATCTATGGATTGACAGAAAAAACAATTTTTATTCGTGAAAGGATGTTATGTATGTCGACAAATGAAAATTCTTTGGAGCTGCTGCGGGAACAGCTCGATGCTACCAACCTGCAATTGCTGGAGCTGCTGTCGCAGCGTGCTGAACTGGCCGGACAACTTGGTAAATTAAAAGAAGCTCAAGGGGTGCCTGACTTTGATCCGGTGCGCGAGCAACAAATGCTGGACAAACTGATCGCGGCTAACCGCGGACCGTTCGACGACGCTACGATCCGCCAGTTGTTCAAAAATATTTTCAAGGCTTCCCTGAACTATCAAAAAGAAGAACACAAAAAGCATCTGATCGTCAGCCGCAAAAATCAGCCGGATAGCACAGTCATCAAGGTTAAGGACACGCTCGTTGGTGGCAAAGCCTCCGTTATGGTTGCAGGTCCCTGCTCGGTGGAAAGCTACCAGCAAACTCGTGAAGTCGGTGAAGCTCTGAAAGAGGCAGGCGTTCCGATTCTTCGTGGTGGCGCGTTCAAGCCGCGTACGTCTCCGTATGATTTCCAGGGACTGGGCATCGAGGGTCTGCAAATTCTCAAACGCGTAGGCGATGAGCTGGGACTGGCTACAATCAGTGAAATCGTCGACCCAAGACATTTGGAGGAAGCGATCCAATACATCGACATCATTCAAATTGGTGCGCGTAACATGCATAACTTCGAGCTGCTCAAAGCTGCCGGCGAAACAAGAACTCCGATCCTGCTCAAACGCGGACTTGCTGCTACAATGGAAGAATTCCTTCACGCAGCGGAATACATCGTTTCCCGTGGCAATACGCAAGTCATGCTGATCGAACGCGGTATTCGTACGTATGAGAAATGGACTCGCAACACGCTGGACATTTCCGCCGTGCCGATTTTGAAAAAGGAAAGCCATCTGCCTGTTCTGGTCGACGTGACCCACTCCACAGGACGTAAGGACATCCTCGCTCCTTGTGCCAAGGCCGCACTTGCTGCTGGAGCTGACGGTATCATGGTGGAAGTCCATCCGAACCCGGCAGTCGCTTTGTCTGATGCCCAGCAACAGCTGAATATTCCTGAATTCCACAACTTCCTGTCCGAAGTAAAAGAATCGGGTTTGTTCAAAGTGAAATAAAATAAATCGCTTTCATTTTCTCGGATTATGATGTAATATCAAATCAGGATTGTGACTGATTATGCAGGCAAAACCTAGATACATGTATGCTCAATTTCTTTTTGACGCATAATGTATTTAGGTTTTTTTTATACCTAAAACTAGATATAAAACCATCAATGTATATACAGTCTTAATCCTAAAAAAACACCATGTGTACGTTCAGGAAGGGGAAAAGAAAATGAGAGAAAGAAAATGGTTAAACGTTTTTCTATTAGGTATGATATGTATTTTGATTATCAGTGGTTGCAGCGGCGGAAAAGCTCCTGCTGTTGCAAAGGATGAAAAAGCTACTCCAGCAAAAGAACAAGTGGACAATAAAGTAGAAGCTAAAGCGACGAAGGCTAGAACCGTTATTACGACCGATGGAGAAGTCGATGATATGAATTCGGTTATTCGCTTCCTCCTCTATTCTAATGAAATGGACTTGTCCGGTATCGTACTGACCAGTTCCGTGTACCATTATGCAGGTGATGAAAAAACAGGCATAAAGCCATTCAGATGGACTGGAACTCAATGGGTAACAGATATGATCGATGCTTATGGAGAAATTTACCCTAATCTAACTAAACAAGCCGAAGGATATCCAAAGCCTGAATATATTAAAAGCGTTACCAAGATAGGCAATATTTCATACAAAGGTGAGATGGACAAAGAAACAGAAGGATCTAATTTCCTTAAAAATCTCTTCCTGGATGATGACAAAAGAGATTTATATGTACAAACCTGGGGTGGCACAAATACTACAGCCAGAGCTTTAAAATCCATTGAGGACGAATATAAAAATACAGCTCAATGGGCTGACATCCAAAAAAAGGTGAGCGATAAGCTCGTTCTTTATATCATTTTGGATCAGGATGACAGCTACAATAAGTACATCGCAAAAAATTGGCCGGACATCAGAATTATCAATGATCAATCTAACTTCTGGCATTTTGCATACGCTTGGAAAATGCACACAGAAGAAGTCAACAGCAAGTTACACGGGGATTGGAACTTCAAGAATATCCAAAATGGTCACGGCAAATTGCTCGATATGTACGCTTTGATGGGTGATGGAAAAATGATTCCAGGTGAATTGGCTGAAGAACAAAGAGGCAGTGACACTTATTTAAAGAAAAATCCACAATATGATAAATATGATTTTATCTCTGAAGGAGACTCTCCATCATTCTTCTATCTGATTGATAACGGTCTGCGGAGTATGGAAAACCCAACCTATGGTGGCTGGGGAGGTCGTTTCGGTGTGGTTAACGATAAATTATTTAGAAATACCGTGTTAGACTATGATGTGTATACGAAAAAATTTGAAGCGGAATATTCTCTGATGAGATGGTTTGATGATATTCAAAATGACTTTGCAGCTCGTGCTGACTGGGCGATTGCATCCGACTATAAAGATGCCAATCATAATCCAATTTTAAGCATTAAAGAAGGATTAGATGTGACAGCTAGTCCCGGAGAGAAAATAACACTGCATGCAGAAGGATCAGATCCGGACGGCGATCAATTAACCTATAAATGGTGGAGATATTTTGAAGCCGATACGTATGAAGATTCTAAAGTAAAACCGGCACCAGTTAAACCTGAAATGGGTAGTGGATTGCAACTTGGTCTCCATCGAGAAGTAGCTAAAGGCGAGAAATTAAATACGATTGACTTGCAAGGCAGCGATACAAATACGGTAAGCTTTACAGTTCCCGCAGATGCCAAGTCTGGAAATACGATTCATATCATCGCAGAAGTACAAGACAATGGAAAGCATCAGCTAAAACATTACCAACGTGTGATTGTAACTGTAAAATAACGAACGGAACGTCCACGAAAAAGGCTCATGGAATTAACACTCCATGGGCCTTTATTTATGCATTTTGGACCAGCACATACTCGTTTAAGCCTTCTTTTCAGGTAAAGGGACATAATATCCTTTGCCATTCGGACCCATCGCGAATTTATTGCGAAGATGGATAAGATTAGGGCCGAATTTGGCTTCCAACTCTTCACGAAACTCATACATGATTTCCATAATATAAACATCATGAATAATCACTTCCGTAATCGGCATCACAAGCCCCGGATGCATCGTCCATGCAGCACGGCTATCATCCCCGAGTGAAAGTATACCGGCCACAACCTCCCGGTCATCTACGCTGAGTACAATCCACCGCCCACCAATTTCGGACGTAATCTCTTCACTCATATCATGGTGGTAAATGGTGGCGAATTCAAAGTTAAGATCTCCGTACGCTACAATGAAAATCTCAACTCCTTCCCGCGAAACTTGCTCTAAAGCAGCTCTGAACACCTCGGCATCCTCTTGCCAAATTTCCATCAAGATACGGTGCTTGGCTCCCTTAATTCCTTCACTTATGCGACTTATAATGGCTTCATAACCCGATATATTCCAAATATTCTCTCTGTTTTGGGACGATGCTGTATACTGCTCCAATGTCTCTTGCGCTACATTAAAAATCTGCTCTGCTTTGCGTTTTCTCTGGGCAATCAATTCATGGGGCGGGAGTGGCACATATAGCGGTGTATTATCCTGACTGACCATAATGTCCCCACGGTTAACCATCCCTGATAATACCTCATAAATTTTGGATCTTGGCACTCCGGAATTCAATGACACGGCGTATCCCGAAAGTGGAGAGCTTTCCAACAAGGTTACATAAGCTTTAGCTTCATATTCCGTAAAATTCAAATCCCGCAGAATTTCTAACACATTTGGTTTCATGACGCATTCTCCTCAAATTCATGTTCAACCTTACTATATCACTTCCCCTTGACAAAAACTGATATACGCACTATCTTTTTATGAGTAGTTACTAAAGTAGCTACTCAAGTAACTACTAATATTTCATTTGATATGAGATCATGCCAGGGAGGATTTCACTTGAACAAAGTCATAGCTATCAACAGCAACAGCAACCGTATCTATTATAGTGCTACGATTTTGGCCCTGCTGATTTGGAGCACATCGTTTATCGCCACAAAAGCAGCATACATCACGTTCCCCCCTCTTACGTTGGGATTATCCAGATTTATGATAGCCTCTGTTGTGTTGGGGATTGTTTTGCTTATAAGAAAGGAATTTGTCAAAATTAAGCCAAAGGACTTAGCTATTATTGCATTTAGCGGTGTTTTGGGAATCACTATTTATTTTTCGATGGAGAATATAGGAGTAAGCCTGACTACAGCTTCCAATGCAGCATTGATTGTCGCCTCCTATCCCGCGATCACATCGTTGCTTGAACTCATGATATATAAAGTGAAACTGTCCAAATATAAAATCATCGGCATTGCACTCGCTATGATTGGGGTATATTTTTTAACCTCGGTAGGCGGAAGCTCGAATGGAAAGAATGAACTGATCGGAAATTTAATATTGATTGGAACTGGTTTTGCGTGGGCATTTTATACTTTCATGACGCGCAAGGTTGTGGACAAATACCCGCCCGTGACTTTATCTTTTTATCAAACCGTAGCAGGCAGTATCTTCTTTATACCTCTGGCACTCATTGAAAAAGATAGCTGGCAAGCTCCGACAACGGGATCGTTTATGTTGTTAGTATATCTGGGCGTATTCTGTTCCGTTATCGCATTTTTGCTTTACAATTACGGATTAATCAAGCTGTCACCGAGCAGTTCCGTTTCTTTAATGAATTTGGTACCGATATTCGGGGTATTATTTTCGGTTCTATTGTTGCAGGAAACCATTTCGTGGGGACAAATTATTGGCGGTTTGGTCGTTATCCTAGGTGTCCTACTCAGTGCACATCAACCAAGCAGCAAATAGAACGGAGAAGTATTATTATGTATCATGTGCTACAATAAAGGGGCGAGTGACCTCACCAAAAGTTTCTCGCCCAGTCGGTTGCATTTATGCAGTCGGCTTTTTTTCTTTTACATAAAAAAGGCGGTTATATTGATTAATGAGCTTGTCCAGAATCATAGATTGTCTGAGCACGCTGGCGTGACTGAAACCATGTTTTGCTTGCAAAGCATAAAGCTTTTGTCGAGCTTTCTCCAACCGTTGACGCAAAATGTCGTCCCTTACCATGATATAACCCTCCTTGTTGTATCCTTAGTTTAGAGGGTTATGAATAAGTTTACTAAAAGTAAAGGTTTGGGATAATTATCTATAATCCAACAAAAAAGACCTGCTACGAAAGCGGGTCTACAAGGCTAAAGCTAATTACTATAAGGGTCAAAAAATTTCTGGATTAAATATGCTCTATTATGAATTGGATTAGGCTTAGAGCATATTTTAATATCAAGAATGATCAGAAACCACCATGATGTCCTGTGGGTTCGAAAGTATATCCTTTCTCTTGATATGGGTAAGGAATAATTACTACCATCAATAACGCAAAGCTAGTCACCAATAAGGTTAAAACCATTTTATTCTTCATCTTCGTCCACCTCGTTAATCAAATTACGATAAACTGCCTTTACCTCAGAGGATGCATTTTCTCTAAAAGACTCAAACAGTCTCATACATTTGATTATATATGCTTTATTATTAATCACAGTAGATTTTTCCAAACAGCTTAACAAAAATGTAAAACCATTCAAAAACATACCTTTACGCAAATAGTAGATGGACAATTCAAATGCAAAATGAGTAAAGCGTTCTGAAATGAATTGTTGATTGTACACGCCTACCCCATTTTGTTGCTCCAGAAGAGATAGAATCTGCACTTCAAATCGCTTGAGCAGATCATCTACGTTCATATTATAACGATTAGCCGCCTCAATGATGTTATCTAATGCGGGGAGAACTTCGTCTTCCTTTGTAGAAAAATAAGCTACATAATCAGAGAGTACGCTTACATCGCCTGACATAAGCCTGTTTACATACGTATTGACCTCCGACCACTCCTTAAACCGATTCTTCCACTTCAGGGTCGTTTCATCCGTTTCCTTTACCCAACTTACATCAGCGTAAGTGTTAATATGTAGGAGTGCCTGCTCATAGTCTTTCCTTGCGTCACAAACTTCTGCACGAAGTAAATATGAAACTCCCCAGTATACAAATAGAGGGTAAAACGGCTTTTTTGTATTTTCTTTCTGTGCATTTTGTTGCTTACGATCCAGCTTATATTGGATTTCAGCTAAATTCCCCAAAATTTTAGCGAATTTGTTTACTTTGTCCCACTTACGCAATGAGCGATATGTATTCACTAAATCTCTTAATGCATCCAGCTGGTCAATTTCATCAAGACGATCAACGTAAGTCTCAAACTGGACAGCAGCCTCATAATTTTTCTCTGAGTCATCCCCTTGCCTCGTTACGAATAAACGGTACTGACAAATAGCCAAACGTTCAGAATACTGCTTTTTCTCAGTTAGGGCCACATTCTCATAAAGTATTGCTGCTGCTTCATTCATGCCTTCCTCGAAAAACTCCTCGGCAAGTTCAAATAAGGGATCGGAATATCCCAACTTATCCAATAACATATCCACAACTTGCTGAATACAGTCCAGCTTGTTCAATTTTGCGCAATTATACAAAAAAGGACTCATTCTACGCCAGTTCGGGTTGGAATCGGCCAAATATTCGTCAATATACCGTTCGTAATAATAGCCGACGGGGTGTCCCATCACTTCTGTTATTCGATCCAACTGGTAGACTGAAAACTTACGGTTTCCATTGACGATACTACTCACTGTGCCGGGATTCATCTTGGATTCTCTGGCTAAATCGCTAATGTTCAAACCATTTTCATTCATGTACTTCATCATCTCTGCGAGTATCGTGGTTGTATTGGACAAAATAAACCACCCCTTTAAAGTTAACTTTTTAGGATATCGAACAATTTAAGTGAAAACTATGACAAACAAATAATAATATAGTTTTCCGCAAGTAATCATACCATCTTCTGGAATGTTTTCATATACCTTCAATAGAGTTGCTTTGCGACCTAAACTATTGAAAAAGGCTCATGGAGGTCAAGCTCCACGGGCCCTTTGTAATGCACATCGAACAGTTAACTATACTCCACCTATCCGGCAGGATGAACATCCCGATCCGTTGCGTTATTTTTGGCAGAGGCATGGAAAATCTCTCTTCCCTTCGCCCATAACAGCAATGCCGCCACCAGCAACATTCCACCGTTCAACACAAAGATCCAGCGGATCGGCATCCAGCTACACCGTAATTAGCGGCTCCAAGATCATGACGGAAAAGGTACTTAATCCTGCCAGTATGAGCAAAAAGTACAACGGCCGATTAGCAATAGCCTCCTTGATATCGTCACGGACATGCGAACGGGTACTGGTTCCCTTGAAGTTATCCTCTCTAGCGGCAAAGGTCGCAATTAGCGCAGAGACCAGCACAAGCCCCGCAGAGAACAGAAAGGCATTCCGGTTGCCGTATAATGACTTACCACTCCGCCAATCAACGGACCTATGATGCTGCCCGTCGCCCCGGAGGTTGCCATAATGCCGAGTGCATAACCCGTTTTATCCTCAGGCGAACCCGTTCCGACCAATGCGATGGCAGCAGGAATAAACCCGGAGAGCAGACCCTGAAACAGTCGTACCCCTACGAACACATACGGATCAGTTACAAAGGCACATATCAAATACAATACCGCCAGACTAAAGCCTGAACGAATCAGCATCGGCTTCCGTCCGTACTTATCTGCGAGCGAACCCCAAAACGGAGCAATCAGAGCGCTGGCTAAAAAGGTAACCCCAAAGGCAATCCCCGCCCACAGCTCCAGATGATCGGTCACACCCATTTCCGTATTCAAAAAAATAGGTAAAAACGGAATGGAAACGGAATAGGCCATGCTGCAAAAAAATACACCGATCCACAAAACGACCAGGTTTCGCTTCCAATAAAGATGCATGATGCTACACGTCCCTTCTCCTTATTCCATTATTAACCTCTAAATTAGAAAAGTCCACAGCAAACCTCACCCTTCAGCCGTGGAACAACCATGCAGAAGCTGATATAATCGAATGGAATGGAGTTGATGACATGGCTAAAAAAAGAAATTCGTCTTCCCCCGCTCCTGCGGCTCAGGACAAACCTGCAACGTTAAAGGATCTGTTGAGTCAGGACGTGCTGAATAAGCTCAAAGCTCAGGCCAATGAAGCCCAGGCAGAGCAAGATAAACGTAAGGAAGACGAACGGCAGCGTGCCCTCGAAGCAAGAAAAGCAGAACAGAAGAAGCTGGACAACAACTTCGAGCATCTGCTGAATAACAGCAATTTGGACTGGCACAAATATAAATAAGCCAAAACCATCCCGGTTTTGGCTTATCTCCACGCTTGATTATATTATAGCCAGTCACGGATGTGTTGTACCGAGTACAGCACCCCTACCCAAACCGGCAGACTGAACGCCATCCCCCATATGAGACCTTTAGCCAGCTTTTTGTCTACCTCCACCATGATCCTGCCCCTTTCCTTGTGAATAGCAGCAGTATGGGTCAAGAATACGGTATTCAAACCCGTATTTCCTAATCCCAACAAAAAAAGGTATGATAGAAAACGGAAAAGTGCTCTGCGCTGCCCCAAACTATAATTTAGGATTTTACACATCTAATCTTTCAGGAGGAATACAAATGATCCGAAAAAAGATACGTCCCTGGTATATGCTTTGCCTGCTGGCTACCATGCTCGTGCTGGTTGCCGGATGTGGCACAAAAGCGACAGATGTAGAAGCCGCAAGCCGGACAAGCAGTACAACCCCTGCCGCGACTAAAGACAAAAGTAAACCTGTTTCCCATCCTGTCGTCACGATTGTCATGAACGACGGTAAAAAGATCAAACTTGAGCTGTACCCGGAAGTAGCACCGAACACCGTTAACAATTTCATTTCCCTGGTGCAAAAGGGCGCTTACAACGGTACGATCTTCCATCGTGTCATCCCCGGCTTCATGATTCAGGGCGGTGACCCGCAGGGTAACGGTACAGGCGGCCCCGGCTACAGCATCAAAGGCGAGTTCAAGAGCAACGGTGTCAACAATACGCTCAAGCACACGCGCGGCGTACTATCCATGGCCCGCTCAGCAGATCTGAATTCAGCCGGATCGCAATTTTTCATCATGGTTGCCGATGCGGATTACCTTGACGGTCAATACGCTGCTTTCGGCAAAGTAACGTCTGGATTAGACGTGGTAGATGCCATCGTGAACTCCAAGCGTGACAGCAATGATAAACCCATCAAACCAGCTACGATGAAAAAAGTAACCGTGGACACGCTGGGTAAGAAATATCCGGCTCCAGTCAAAGTGAAGTAAGATTATATCGGCCCTGTGCGTATGCATGGGGTCGTTTTGCATGTTATACAAAGATGTTTATCGTGTTCCACAGTAATGTTTACTTGGCTGCTGCCTCTGTGATGTAGTAAGAGTATATACACAAAAGGAAGCGTTTTCAATCATTATTTTTAAAGCTTTTTCACTGTTACAAGGGCCTGTCAGCGTTCGACAAAAGAAGCACTGAAAGAGATACTGTATGAGCAGTATAAGCCGTCTAATTGGATTTGGTTTCTACCGAACGTTATATACCCCTTCATAGGGAAAATTCATCTTACTACGATACTTTATCGAAAATAACCATATGTATCAAGCGAAATATAACATTTATTTATCCCACTATCTTCTGTCTTGGGAGAATATAATAAGGTAAGTATTGAATAAGAAAGTGCATGGTGTTGAATAAGGCGGAGGGTCTAGCCTCTGTGCGAAGCAGCACTCCACAGAATGAAGTTAGAGAACTTTTAATTCTCAATGCTTGCATCTGTATATAATTCTAGAGAATTAACACCACTTAGAATGAATTATATCATTTAACTTCATATGGAAGTAACTGCGGTCTGGATTGTCAACACTAAACTATATAGAACGCAATTAACAAACCAACAGAACCACTTCAAACGCCAAATCGGGTAATGAATAGTAAGATCAACCCAAGGTGGCGATAAAAATGAAGAGCGAAGAAATCGAGCAATTGAATAGAGCCATGAAAGAAACATCCGATAAACGGCTTTACGAAAGGTACTTGGCCGTACGTCTTCGTCTGGAAGGACACTCGTTTTTGGAGATCGGCGATTTGCTTGGTCGCATTCGTCAAACCATCAGTATCTACTGGAGGAGCTACCAAGAGCAGGGTCTTGCCGGGCTGGAAATGAGTCACTCCCCCGGACAGCCGCCTAAACTTACGGAAGAGCAGCGTCATCAATTAGCTGCTATGCTGGAGCAGCAACAGCCAGCGGATGTGGGCTTTGAAGCTCTCTATATCTGGACACTGCCGCTCGTAGCGAAGTGGATCAAGCGAGAGTTTGGCGTCACTATGAGTGTGCGTGGAAAGCAACGCCAAGTGCCAACGTACGGCAAACATGAAGGCGCCAAGTTGTTTGGAGCGATCCACTACGAAACCGGACAGGTGCATCACCGTGAAGAAGAAAAGGCTGATGTGGAGGCCTTTATTCGCTTCCTCCAAGATCTTCTGTCGGCGTACCCTATCGGGAAGATGGCTATGATTCTGGACAACAGCCGGATTCATCATGCCACGGGGTTGCAGCCTTTTTTAAAGGAGCATCCGCGTTTGCAACTCGTCTTTCTGCCACCTTACAGTCCAAACCTGAATCCGGTCGAAGGATTATGGTTGTGGCTCAAATCCGATGTGGTCAACTACGTCTTTTTTGAGAAGTTTTATAAGATTAGCTTCACGTCAGCCAGTTTATGAAGCGAATCAATAAGCAACCGATGGAAACGATTGATCGCCTGTTGATTAGGTGTTAATCTTAATTGCGGTTTAATTAGTTAATCATTTATCCATATTATTCACTGCATATTGTTCTTTATTACCTTTACGTATAACACGCACTAATGCTTTATTCATATCCAGATCTTCAAGGTTAATACCTGCCACCTCAGAGAGTCTAAGACCTGATCCTAAAATGAGGGAAACAATGGCTGTATCACGTTCACGATTCAATTGATGGAAATTGAAAATGCGTTTATTCTCTTTATTGATTTCTCCGTAATCATAGGCTACAAATAGCCTAAACGACTCAAAATCATCTTCTCTGAGAATTTTCCCTTCAATGCGATTGGCGATGGTTTCTTGGCTTTCTTTAACTACATTTAAATCCATTTTGTCCATGACATTGCGCTGGATATATGGCTTTAGGTCACTTGTTTCAGCTTTGTTCTGCAAGTAATCAAATAAGGATTTTAGTGATGACAATTTACGGTTAATGGTTAGCTTGGTATTCCCTAGTTGATACTCCAAAAAAGATAAAAAATTCTCCACTTCACGAATGGTTAGTTTCTCTAAAGTGGCTAAATTAATGTTTTTACGGCTATCTGCGATAAAGTTTTCTGCAACTAACCAATCAAAAAATATAATATAATCGTGGCAATAGTTCAGAAGCGTTGTGGGAGAAAGTTTTCGTTTTCTGCTATCAATAAATTCCGTAACAAACCACGGAAGATCATCAATTCGACTCATTTAATGAACTTTTATTTGTTTATTCATATGTACAACGACCTCCTTAATTATTATAATCTTTTAATAATTATTCGTTAAAATCATATTTTTCGTAATTATGTATGTCCTGCACTAAAATCTTTCTTGTATTGTTTGCCTGCATTACTCTCTTAAAAGGTCGATAAAATTGCCGCCCCCCCCCGAGGACTCAAAAAAGGAAACGGCCCTGCCTGTGCACAGGCAGGGCCGTCCCTCATGCAAATAAGTCGCCCCTACAGCAGCCCGAACCGCAGCTGGGGCTCAGGAACCTCAGGTTTCCCTTGCGGGTGAGCCGTGCCGTATCCCAATGCCGAGGAAAATGCTCGTCACATTGATAGACATTGTCTTTTCCCAGCCTTCGACAGTCAGGTCCATAAAAGACGTTGCGTTGGACACCCCCAAGCATGGAAGCTGGCTCAACATCGCTGAAATTGAGCAGAGCTCACTAACGATCCAGTGTCTGAGCCGACGAATCGCCTCGATGGAAGAATTGCAGCGTGAGGCAACGGCTTGAGAAGTCGAACGCAACCAGGCACAGAAATCGGGCGATTGGCAATTTACAACCGAGCAGGCGAGAGAAAAATTAAAGCACCTATATCCTGAAATTTGATTCGGTCAATGTACTAGTGGCTTGCGAAATTCAAAGGAAACAGAGCTGTTGGATCTTAGGGACTCACCAGAATAGCTGTTCTTGTCCTTTTTTTAGCCCGTCACAGCGGGGCAGCACCTATACCCGGTTTCATCTTTGTCCAGACTAGCCACCCCTTATATCTTCCTCCCGAACAACACGATTTTCGTTCTGCATTTCCTCCAGAAGATTTGGTTGACCCAATCCGTGCTTTGAAAAATCGGGCCTCCAGGGAAATACTAGTTCTATTTTTGACACAACGATTATTCTGGAACTTCTTCCCGTCTTTTCTTTAGGTCATCCAGAATGCCAACGTACTGCTTCTCTAGTGAGTAGAAAAATAACAAAATAGCCATGCAAATATAAGTGAATAATGGCAAATAAATATTCATAACAATGATCATCGATTTTGCAGTATCTGTCTGTATTAATGCGCCCTCCTGATAATGCCCGAAAGCAAGCAACCAGCCAATGAGTGCCGTTCCAAGCGCCGTACCGATTTTACCACCGAAGGAGTTCACACTATTCGTCAACCCAATAATCCGTTGCCCATGCTTCCATTCGCCGTATTCAATCGTACTCGTCATAAGCGGTCCTAGCACAATCATCAGAGGAATCACACCGAACCCTTGCAGTACGGATCCAGCCAGGCCAATCGGGATGCTGTTAAGATCAATGAATCGAATTAGAGAGCCCAGGATCCCAACTGCCAATCCGAAGATGGCAGTATTTCGCTGGCCCCATCGCTTGATGACAGGTCCAGAGACAAGAAAAACGAGTACCATCGGGATAAAAGAGAGCGCTCCCATGATTCCTACCAAATTAAGATTGCCCCAGATATACTTGGCGTAATACATCCCGGCTGAAGCGGATACAGCAAAATTAATATTCGAGATTAGTGCGATAAAAAATATAATAAGCCAATATTTGTTCGTAAAAAGCAGTTTAAGACCTTTTCTCATTGTATAGTTTTTCTTTATCTCACCGACATCTTTCAATTGTTGGGTATTATATCTTTCTTTGGAATAACGGAAGGTCAAAAAGATTCCAAGAGAAGCGATCAACCCCAGGATTGCTGTTAAAAGCGTCCATTCTTTCTTGCCTCCTCCAAGAGCATTGACAGCCGGAATGAAAGCCATGACGATGATTGCTCCTGTGAAATAATTAGAAGAGGCTCGTAATATCCCCATTAAGGTTCGATCCTGCTGGCTTCTTGTCGTTAAAGCCATTAGGCTCTGATAAGGAATCGATGTAGGAGTAAACACAAAAATATAAAATATGATGTTAGTTATAACAGCGTAAGTTATTTTTGCCCCTGGGCTTAGATCGGGAACGCTGAACAGCAGCAAAATGGATACAAATATCGGGATGATCATTCTTAGCAGCCAAGGGCGGGCTTGACCGTGCTTAGAACGAGTTCGGTCTAGAAGTACCCCCATTCCAATATCTGCGCCAGCGTCTAGAAGCTTGGTAAATAACAAGGCTGTACCTACAACACCAGCCGAAACTCCAACAATGTCGGTGTAGTAGAATGTCATCAGACCTAATAGGGCTGTCATGATACTCAATGCAATTGAACCTGCCGAATCACCGATTAATTCTTTAGTAGTAAGTTCCCGTTCCATCCAAAATTCAACTCCTTCGGTTAACATCCAAATATACGACAAAAGATTCGGAGAAGAAACTCTTCTCACGCACCACGGTCGTCTTGTCTCATGCTGTCATATTGAATTTGGAGCTCGCGCGGATACCTGAGGAGAAGTCGATGAATCACTTACCTCACCGAGTGATTCTCTTCGACATCTCACAGTATCCAAGCGGAACGGAATATTTATCCGCAACATTCTAATTGAAATTCATCCAGTATAGATTCAACACCCTGGTTCTGATGGTATTCACCGGGTTATTCACAAGACGGGCACAGTTAAGCTACCTTCTCTTTCAATATCATGCTTGCCAATAAATCTTCCATTCTTTAAAACAAGTTCAAATCAGCGTTCTTACATGCAATCAACATATTTCATCCCTGAACCTACTCATGCAACTTGTAAACATCATTTGGTATCCGCATACAATTCAACTAGCTATCGAACGGGCCTCAGAAGTAAGCTTGACTCATTCTGGGTGATATGGATTAACTGCGATTACAACGTCAGTCCACCGTCAACCACGACGACCGAGTCGGTCATATAACTGGACTTGCCTGAGGCTAGAAACACGACCATCTCGGCAACTTCGGCCGGGTCGGAGAATCGTCCCATCCTCATGGAAGGGAATTCCTCCGGCATATAGCCACTGTCTTGCATCATGGCTGGGACTGTCTGCGTCAGCGCCGTATCGACACCGCCAGGGCAAATAGCGTTGACCCGAACGCCTTTTCTTACGTATTCTATCGCTGCAGATTTCGTCAAGCCAATCACAGCATGCTTGCTTGCGGAATAGACGGCCATACTATGTTCGGAGCGAATACCTGCGGTCGAAGCAGTATTGATGACCGAGCCATATCCCTGCTTGCCCATAACCTTCAGCACATGCTTCAAGCCAAGGAAGACGCCACGGACGTTGACGTTGATGACTCGCTCGAACTCAGACAGTTCGATGTTCTCCAGCAAATTGAATTGTTGCAGAACTCCTGCGTTATTAAAGAAAGCGTCGATTCGTCCGTATTCGTCGATGGTTGCCTTCACGTACCATTCGACATCTTCGTTTTTTGAGACGTCGGCTTGCACGAAAAGACCCTCACCGCCTTGTTCACGAACAAGGTGTAACGTTTCTTCACCCGTCTCCGCATTGAAGTCGACGACAACAACGTTGAATCCAGCCTTGGAGAGCTGAAGCGAGGCAGCACGACCAATGCCACTGCCTCCCCAGTGATGATGGCGACGGAACCAATCGGTACGGTTCTATCCAGAAACTCACCAGTTTTAGTCTCGTCTGCCGGGCTTCTCTCATGAGGCTTCGTTTGAACGCCTTCTTCCCCGATGCCAGTCAGATCGGAAACTATAGCCGTGATTAACTCTTGGGGCATATTGGCTTGCGGAATGGCGGCCAGTTGCTTAAGCGACATGCCCTTGCCCATGCTCGCCATCGGATTGGTCGAGATTCCAGGCAAATGCTTCTCCAACACCGTGATCGCAGCTTTGTTCGCGAGCAATTCGCTTAATTTCGAGTTTTCGTTAAAGGCCATTTGTGATTCCTCCACTCTTTGGTTTTTTCAGCGTCTGCGTCTGTCATCGAACGCAGCCCAACACGCATGGATCAAATTGAAAGGTATCTCCCTCTTTATCGCCAGCAATGTGCCATCGACATAATGGACATGTCCGTAAAATTCATACTTGCCAGCAGGAGTATCACTTACAGCAACGGCAATTACTCCTAGTAAATCAAAAGCATAATAAATACAATATATTCCATACGGTCCCACTTGAACGTCTGCTGCATCTTGAAAAATCTCGTACCCAAAGGGTTAACTCACATTCCTGATGGAAAGTCCGAATTCCACTATTGTGCGTTAATTGTAATGGATTGCGGAGTACAGCCTTCAGCAGTGACTGTCAAGGTGATGACGCCTGCGTCGGTTGGACGTACAACCGCCAATGCTTTGCCGTCGAAGGTGGTATGCTCCTTCTCGAAGTAATTCTCTTCGGTTGCGGGGTTGGCACTGCCAAAGCCCTGAATCAAGCCAGGCCCCTCAATCATCACAGAAACCTTCCGGTCCATGGTGTTAAACAGATTACCTTGCTCGTCTTCCAGGCTAATCATTACGAAAGCCAGGTCACTGTCGGATGCGGCAATCTCTGTTCGGTCCGCTTCTACTGTGAGCATGACGGCACCGCTTGCCGAATGGAGTGTCATCCTGCCGGTTTCTTGTCCGCTAACGTAAGCCACCGCTGTAATTTCGCCCGCTTCATAGATGGTGTCGAATTCCGCTATAAAGCGTTGTCCTTCGCCTGCTTCAGCTTTTCCGACCGAACGCCCGTTTACCAGCAACTCGACTTCTTCTGCATCGGCATATACTTCCACTTTAATTGGCTTACTCTCATATCCGCTCCATGACCAGCTAGAGACAGAATCGCTCCAGCTCCAATTCGACAGAGAGGCTTTTTTAGAATAATGTTCAGGCCGCTGTACAGCGATATACGGAGCCGTGCGAAGACCGAATACAATCTCACGGTAATAGGATACGGGTCTCCGGTTGCCAAGAATATCAATGTCGCCGCACCAGCCTGTAATCCACGGATACATGCCTTGATTTGAGGGTGATGAGCTATCCACATCATATTGGACTCTTCCTATCCCCGCTTCCCCCAGATAATCCCATCCCGTCCAGGTAAAATCTCCAATGATCTGGCTAAGCTCTTTCACGAATTTCCAGTTAACATCGATTTTTTTCGGAAAAGTCTCGCTCCCGACGATAATCCGGTTAGGAAACTGTTCTATATCCTTAAGGTATCGTGATTCTGCATAATTGTAGCCCGCAATATCCACACATGCGAACGATTCTGCCGTTTGCGTCGTGCATAATTCGCTATTAACGATCGCCGAGAGGATGTCACCTAAATTGTTCATCGTTGTATTGATGCCGGAGTCTTCACTGATGTTAAAATGTCCAGCGTCAGCCATTTTAGGCAATTCCTTCATAACGGCCAGCAAGAAATTAACCGAGTTCGTGGTGAAGCGGGTAGGATCAAGGGAGTGAATCTTCTCCGCGATCTTGCGTCCCCACATTGAACCGATAGAGCTGCCCGTTTCCGGAATTTCGTTACCGATGGAATACATAATTACGCTTGGGTGGTTAAAATCTTTATCCACCATCGCTTGTACATCCTTTTCCCACCAAACGGGGAAGCTCAGCGCATAATCATATTCGGTTTTGGTAGAACTCCACATATCAAAGCTCTCGTCCATAACCAGCATGCCAAGACGGTCGCATGCGTCGAGCAGCGCTTTGCTCATCGGATGATGCGCGCTACGCAGCGCATTGAATCCTGCCTGTTTCAGAATCTCGACTCGCCGCTCATCGGCTCGATCAATGGTAGCAGCACCAATCACGCCATTATCGTGATGGATACACGCACCGCGCAGCTTGACGACCTTCCCGTTTATACATAACCCTTGATCCGCATCCAATGTTAGCGAACGAATGCCGAAGGTCGTTGACTCTTGGTCCACTTCTTCCTCGTCGGCCTTAATCGTCGTTCTGCACGTATATAGATTTGGCTCGTCTACATTCCAAAGTTTGGGGGACTTTACCAGAATAGACTGACGAAGCGTTGCCGGCTCGCCCGCAAAGGTCGTGACCGGAGCAAGATCAGAGGCAACAACCGTTCCATCCGCATCGATAATCTCAGTCAACACCTGCGCCGTCAAAGTGCTTAAGCCTTCATTTTCAATCACTGTCGCTACTTTTACGACTGCTCGGCCATCAGATATCTCAGGCGTGGTAATCTTCACACCATCCAAGGCAATATGCGTGAGATTGCCTACGATCAGCTTGGTATTCCGGTAGATGCCAGCTCCTGTGTACCAGCGGGAGTCTTTGTAATTATTAGCGATAACACGGATCTCATTTTCTTGGCCATATTTGAGGAAGCGGTCAGCCTTTACATAGAAATTGCTGTATCCAAAGGGATGCTGACATGCAAAATCTCCGTTAATGTATACCATCGCTTGATTGTATACGCCTTCAAACTCGATGGTGACCCGCTTGTTCCGGTACTCCTCGGGTACAAAAAATGACTTTTTGTACTCATATTCTCCTTCCGGATAACAAGCGATACTCGGGCTGCCGTCTTTCAGTCTCTCCTTCTCCCACATCGCATCATGCGGCAATGTAACAAGCTTATGCGGCTTTTTATCCGTATCGATCTCACCAAAGTAGCTAGGTTTTGGGCCAACCAGCCAATCAGCATTAAAAGATGTTTTAATCATTTCTAAGTCATCCCCTTCTTTTATATCAGAGCTTGGAGTTTTCTTTATTGTTCTTTCTTGGATTTACAGGGCCACACTAGACTGTATCTCAAGTTTATATTGGTTACGCGAAGACATCTTCGACGTTGTAGGACCCTGGAAATAATTTGGTATATCCATTTCCCCTTCACCTTCCATAAGGGAAACCTCTTCCTGAAGAAGTCTGGTTCGTGGATATGCATTTTCCTTCTTAAGATTCAGATCGTGCCAAGCTTCAGTGAAATGGGCAAAGTAAGAACCAAACAGGACAAATTTCTTGACTCTCGCCTGCTTAGCCAAGCGCGCCAGCCGCTGAGTCGGGAGCACATCCGATGCCTCCTAAAATAAATACTTTTTTCATACTCGTACACTCTCTTGGCTGTCGATTTCAGTTTTAAATCAGAAAAATATGCTTTCAGCTGAACACTGAAAAAGATATTTTAAAATCTTGGATTGTGCATTTATTGGCGAACTGCCGCGTTCAAATGCTCCAGAAGCATGGAGAGCGTCTCCTCCGTAAGTGCTCCACCTGTAAACGGAATTAAAGCCCGCAGCGACATATAGCGCATGGATGCCTGAATCATCTCCGCAGATACAGCATCTGAATGTGCATTTTCGGCCCCCTGGGGAGCCAGCCCCTGCATTTGGGCCAACACCGCCGTCGTTTTCGGATTCGAAAGCAATTCGCCTAGAGCTGTATTTCGATCGTATACCGGCACGATTTCTCTCGTAGTAGATTCCACCATAACTTTCGTTTGCAAAGCGATATGCCGTGAAGAGGACCCTAGTAGGATATCAAATCCCCCACTCTCCACGTGCCAGTCCTTGCGCTCGACACTGTAGTGTGCAAAGCTTCGTTTTTCCAAAGTGAAAGTGATGGTTTTCTCTTCTCCGGGTTTGAGCGCAACTTTGGCAAAGCCTTTCAGCTCTTTCTCAGGGCGGCTTACCGTGGATTCACAATCATGGACATACAGTTGGACCACTTCCTTGCCAAATACGGGACCTGTGTTTTTTACATTCACGGTTACAGAGAGCGTTTCGTTATCCTTAATTTCAGTCTGACTCACGGTTAAGTGGGAGTATTCAAACCGGGTGTAGCTTAGACCATAACCGAAAGGAAACAAAGGCTCGATATCTTTCATGTCATAATAACGGTAACCTACGTAAATCCCTTCCCGGTATTCGACGCGGTCGCCATCGCCAGGGAAGAACAAATAGGATGGATTGTGCTTCAAGGATTGCGGGAACGTTTCCGCTAATTTACCGCTAGGGTTGGCATCTCCAAACAACAAGTCAGCGATAGCCCCTCCGGCAGCCTGACCGCCCAAATATCCCTCCAGAACAGCCTTGACATCTTGGAGCCACGGCATGAGAATCGGTGATCCGTTGCACAGCACCACAACTACATTGGGCTGAACGGCAGCAACGGCAGAGATGAGTTGCTGTTGATTGAGCGGCACATCCAGATGAGAACGGTCATAACCTTCTGATTCATAGCGGTCGGGCAGACCCACTACGAGTACAGCTATATCTGAGGCTGCTGCAGCCTTTATCGCTTCATCAAGCATAGACTGGTCGGATTCGTCCGAGTCCTGATCGTAGCCCTGCTTGTAAGTAATGGACGCGGCAGGTCCTGCGGATATCGTAATTTGCTCATAAATGCTGTCCAACTGTGTAGGCTTGATATGAGAGCTTCCTCCACCTTGATATCTAACCTTTTCAGCCATTTGCCCGATAATTGCGACTTTTCCTTCCTTTTTCAAAGGAAGGATTTGATTCTCATTTTTCAGCAGGACCATCGTTTCTCTCGCAACTTCTCTGGCCAATTGATGATGGGTTGTCTGATTATAGCTGGCATGTTCACGCTTGGAATCGACTGCTTTAAAAATGACATGCAGCAGCCTTTCTACCGCTTGGTCCAGCTTTTCTTCGGATAATTTGCCGTGGTTTACGGCTTCAACAATTTGCTTGGGCCCTTCTCCGTTCGAAGAAGGCATTTCCAGCTCCATACCGCCGGCAATACTGGCCACAATTTCACTTACCGCAGCCCAGTCGGAGACCACGAATCCTTCGTGGCCCCATTCTTCTTTCAGAATGGTTGTCAGCAAGTATTCATTCTCAGAGACATAAGATCCATTGAGCTTATTATAGGCTGACATGACGGTCCATGGCTGAGATTGCTTTACAGCCTTTTCAAAACCGGTCAGATAAATTTCTCTTAATGTACGCTCATCTACAATGGCATCTGTTGTCATCCGTCGATGCTCCTGGTTATTAACGGCAAAATGCTTCAGAGAAGTCCCGACACCTTGACTTTGCACACCTGCGATATGCGCTGCAGCTAATTCCCCGGTCAAATAAGGGTCTTCCGAGAAATATTCGAAGTTTCGTCCGCACAGCGGCGAACGCTTGATATTGGCGGCAGGTCCAAGGACGATAGCTACATCTTCTGCCTGCGCTTCCTTGCCGATGGCCTCACCCACAAGCTGTACCAGATCGCGATTCCAGGAACTGGCCAAACCAGCAGCTGAAGGGAAACAGGTGGATGGTACACTCTCATTGAGACCCAGATGATCCGATTCCCCGTCCTGCTTTCGCAGACCATGCGGGCCGTCAGTCAATATAATGGACGGAATACCCAATCTGTCTACGGCTTGGGTTGACCAGAAGCTGGCTCCAGAACAAAGTTCTGCTTTTTCGTTCAATGTCATCTGTCTTACCATATTTTTAATATCACGATTCATTCTTCTCAACACTCCTCGATTATAAAACTCTGCAGGCAAGCTTTAACTATTGTTCCAGAACGATCGCCGCGAGCTGAAGGTCCAGTTCATTCAACAGCTCTTCCGGCGCCTCAAAGGAAGGATAACTAGCAAGGTCACGGATTGAGGCTTCTCCCCCAGCCAACCATGTTTTGTCCCATATCAATTACTGTTTCACCCGCTGGTGTAGTCATAATCTCAAACTTCAGTAATGCTGACTTTTACTTCCTTGCTTTCTACCGGTTGCAAGCTCACATTTTCGAATGCCAGTGGAACAATGTTGTTACCAGCCTCATGTGTAGTAAATTAAAACTATTCCACTAAATTATTATTTAATGTTTATTTATGGTTTTTTTAGTTTTAATTCCAATAAAATCACATACGTTCTTCTCTAATCTGCTACGTTCAATTTTCCCTCACTTACCCTCTCAATGATGGGCTTCTAGTTTAGCTAAATTCATGTGATCACTGAAATAGTATTAAAATTCGTAAGCGCTTACCACAATGAATTAAAATTTTCTACTCTGTCCTATTATTCAGTGAGTCTTAACCCCTTTCGTTTTCTTAAAAGTAAGATAAGTCTTATTATAAGGAATAAGCGTTTTTGATTGTGGTATGATTATTATATAAATCATACAAATCATCACTGAAAATGAGGTGAAAATGATGAATGTGGCTTTTCATAAGCTTGCATTTTTAAGCAGGTTGATTTATGAATCCATACAACTTCCGGTTTTTTATCCAGCTTCAAATACTGATAATAGCATTAATGTAGAATCCAGTGATGATGCTAAAAACAGCATGTACTTTAGTCATCAGATCGAAATTGCTCGTTTACTTATGGAGCAGTCGATTCACAACAGGATTCCAAGTATTCATAAAACCCTCTTTGATGAGTCTTACATCACGATTCCATTCTCAGCAGAAGAACAAACAGTTTCTACAATCATTATTGGCCCTGTTTATTCATATCCCAGTTCTGCGGAAGAAAACAAAAATTCATACCATGAGCCTGACTTAGATGACAAATTTCAGCAGTACGTACAACAATTATCTCATGTAAATAACAAGCGTCTTTATCATATTTGTATCCTTGCTTTCTATCTTTTGAATGGTGTATGGTTAGACATTTCGGATGTAATAAGTAGCGATTTCCTTATTATGGATGATAATAATTCAATCAGAAATAAAGTGGATTTAATTATATCCAAACAACGTGAGCTATCTGAGTATAAGGATGGGCGTGACCTGGAGGAACGTGTTCTTCAAATTATCAAAGATGGAGATAAAACTAAATTGCTTAGTATGTCTTTTTTTTCAGCTGCATCTCATTTTGAAGAAGGAGGGCTGTTAGCCAAGTACAGCCAACTCCGAAACATGAAAAATTTGAGTATTTGTACGATTACATTAGCTTGCCGTGCTGCAGTAGAGGGAGGATTATATACAGAAATTGCATACATGATAAGCGATCATCATATTCAACACATTGAGCAATTGTCTGATATAAAAGCGGTAGAATATGCAACTTTTAATGCATTGGTTGATTTTGTAGAACGAGTGTCTAAAGCAAAACGGAAGCACCTCTCCAAAGCCATATCCTTATGTCAGGAATATATTAACAAACATATTTATCAAAATGTGAATCTTACTATTTTGGCGGATTTAACCCACCTAAAGCCAAACTACTTAAGTCAAAAATTCAAAAAAGAGACAGGCATCACGATAAGTAATTTTATTCAAATGGAAAAGGTCGAAGAGTCAAAAAAATTACTGCTATTAACAACTGATTCTATTCACAGCATTGCTTTGCGACTGAGTTTCTATGATCAGACCCATTTCGTGAAAATATTCCAAAAACATACCGGGGCAACGCCTGGTCGATATCGCAGAGAGAATAAGCTAAGATAGAGCATACTGCTTGAGCACTGAAAAGCTGCTTGATTTCCTGTCCATTAGTTAAAAAGCAGCCGAACGTACTGCTGTAGTGCTCCGTTTTCCTGTTGGCATAATTTATCTTACCTTGAAATCATCCTCTTGGTGAAGTTTGAGCAGGCGGTCAATTTGTTCTATGACCTTCTGGAACGAGCCTTTGCCCCGGATTAAATCATGCTCCTGTTCAAAGCCTTCAATGGCGATCAGAAGTCAATATTTGCATCGCCTAATGGGATTGGCAAATTCACCAAAGTAAACTGATTAACTTCATCGGTGTGAGTTTCCCAGATTCCCCATACAAGCAGTATCTCATACTCACAGAATACAAATTAAAAGCATCCTGATATTTTCGCAAAATAGAAATTTCATAAAATCAACTACTCTCATCCATACAACTATATATTAGTTGTAATTTCAATGACCCAATACAAGAATACAGTTATGCTCAATTAATTTTCTGTACCGCTTTAACTTCAAATTCATGATCCCAATTTCCTGTTTGTCCCCTAGGTTAAACTTTCGAAATCCTGAGATTAAATTGGATTCAAGATCTTCTATTTGCACGAAATAGCCCGCTATTAGAAACTACCGCCTCTTCAAGTAGCAGCCAATCTAAATCAACACCGAAATTTAGTTTCAGAGCAATTATGGTTTCTAAAGATAGTTTGTATTTATCTTTTTTCCAATTCACTCAATGTCCCTTGTGATACACCAATAATCTGTAAAAATTCAATTTGATTAAGCTTGTTCAATTTTCAAATGTTTTTTATTTTTTTCCTATATTCTTTACCGTTTCACCTGCTATCCATAAAGTACAAACAGCCCCGAAATAAAGAATTTTTCATCGGGACTGTTTAGGTTAGATATTAATTTGTCCTGTAGGTAAAAATATGTATAACAAAACTTTATTGTAATCGAGTAAACGTAATTTTCCTATTAGATAATGTTTGTCTTACTTCTTGTTATAAAAATCAGGCTGTCCTTTTTCACCTTAAAATAGGATAATTCAGATCCATCATTAACAGATGATTTTGGATTTAATTAACCTTTATTCCCGTCCTTACTGGGTTCGCGGGGATTTTTACTGTCTCATTTAGATGCTATAATCAGTCTCATTTAACTATAAAATTAGTCCAACTGATTTTATAGACCACAGCGATTTCCTTATCAGTTCTGTGTTGAAATAATTTCAGATACAGTACTTTTTTCTTAAGTGCCTAATGTGTCTAGCTGGCTTGTGAAGCACTCTAAAATCCTCTATTGTAACTGTGGTGGTTGCCCCAATATAAAGGTGATGTTTGAACCTCCTCGAACGGCCCAACATGAAAAGAATCCCGATAAAACTTCTTGAAATAATCCCTGCTCAGCAAGGTATCGGAATGTGCGGTCTGTATCTGAAATTAATTACATGCTGACCACTCGCGCCTGTAAAGAAAGTTGTCTTACATACCACGATTTATAAGGATAAATGCACACAAAATCCAAGAGAAAACTTTCATGTAACAAAGATTTACCTGAATTACTGAGTTGTCTTTGTATAATTCAAAATCAACCTAAGCTACCTTTGTATGTTTAGGATCGCCTTCCTCACTCTTTTATCCAACAACGCCGTGCCCAACAATGAAGTCGGTTTGATACTTCCCAGCATTAGTCAATGTTCTGGTTAAAATAATTGACCTAACCATTCACTACCTTACCGAGTATATTTACAAGAGCGCCAAACTCCAATTCTTCAAATTTCCTTGAGGCAGCCTCATAACGTAGATCCCATAGACATTCATTTAAATTACATTCAATAGGCACATCAAGTCGAATTCTAGCCAGATCTCTTGAAAGATGTAACATTTCCAAGTTTTCTTCAATTTACTTCTCGATACTTGCTGGAAGCATCTCAAAACATTCGAGACAGCCTTCAACAGATCCATACTCATTCAACAGCTTAAGGGCAGTCTTTTCACCTATACCTTTAACCCCAGAGTAATTATCACTAGAATCTCCCATAAACGCCTTTAAATCTATCACCTGTGAAGGAGTTAATTGCCTTACAATAAAAAGTGTCTCTAAATCATACACAGTGTAATTTGATCTTCCCTTATTCATAATTATTAATTTCACCTTTTCAGTAATCAACTGAAGCATGTCATGGTCTCCGGTTAAGATAAACACCTCAGAATCCTCCTGAAGCTTATTTGATATAGTACCAATACAATCATCCGCTTCGTACCCTGCTAAGCCAATATTGGGTACACCCATTTCAGCCACTACTTCTTTGACTAAGTCGAATTGTGGCAGAAGTTCAAGTGGAGCTTCCAAACGATTTTGTTTGTATTGGCTGTAGCTCTTGGTACGAAAAGTACTTCTACCCATATCCCAACAACAAATGACATGCGTTGGGTTAAAATTTTTAATTGCATCAAAAAAGTGCTGTTTGATCCTGAAAACCGTATTTGGATACCACCATCATGAGCGACGCGCCGATACCGACAATGAAATGCGTGCGAATGCCCGCCTCCTTCATCCGACTTTTGCGTTCATAGCCGATTAACGCGCCGCACAAGCCGGCGAACATGACCCGAATCAGATAATCCCAATCCCACATACTCTTTTCACTCCACTACATTTTATTTCTCGAACAGATGTCGTACCTTGTTATTACCCCAATTTTAAGGAACTGGCACTTCATGCTCCGGCAGATTGCGGTGTGCCTTCCTTCCCTTGAGCAGCCATAGCTTCGGTGTATCCTGTACCCCTTCAAGTCTCAAACTGAACGCCCTCGGCGGCAAATTACGTATACGTAGCAGCAGACGGTTACCGTCTGCCGCTGCGTCCACAAGCTCTAATGGCCTCAGTGAATCGTTCCTGCCTGTGCGAATCAGATCGCCCGTGGCATCAGCCGCACTCTCCCGGCTCCAGACACGCAGCTCATTCACAGACGGCGTGGCAATCCGCTTGCTGAAAGAAACGACCACCTCATCATCTGCGGTCGATCTTTCCGCACAAAGCGGGATGGGCGGCTCATCGTACATATAGCCGCCCAGATGGTATTCGTAGGCGGTCCAGGCGTCATAACCGCCCTCCAGGGCGGTAGCCCCGAACTGCCGGGTCCATTCGCGGTCCCGAACCATACTCGCGAGTGAACCGATATCCGCCTGCACCCCGAGGGGCAGATTCGGATAAGCGGCGCGTATCCCCTGCGCTATGCGGGCGTAGCCGCCAATATAATGCGGCGGCAGGCGACGACGCATCCAGTCCGGCCAATGGGTCTGGAGCACATGCATATCCGGGGCTACGCATCGGATCATCGCTACTGCGTCCAGCCCCTGCCATTCCCGTAGCTGGCCGGGCACATCGCCGCGCCCGTTCACGGCCAGCGACCACGTCGCTACGCAGATGTCCGGCCGGACATCACGCACGCCGCCTGCGCCGTTCACCAGCTCGCCGATCAGCGCGTTCACGGCGTCCACGCGCAGATCGACCCACTGCGCGTACAGCTCCGGGACCTTCCGGTAGTAATTCCGCGTATGCTTGTCGCGGAAATCCGGAATGTCCTCACCGCTGCGCTCGCGGAAGGCCCGCCGGGCATGCGGGCCAATATCCCCGTACACTCCACTGCGCAGCCCGTTCCATTCGGGAAAATAAGGCTCTGCCACCTCGAACCCGTCAAACGGAATGTCGGTGACCAGCCGGGCAGCGGCTTTCTTTTTCCACTCTACGTATTCCTGTGCAAAATGCGAAAGCCGCTGAAACCCGTCATTCGGTTCGCGCAGCAGTTCCATGCGCCATCCCTTCCACTCTGGCGGCAGCTGTGACACACCGAAGGAACCATTGCCAAGCACCATCGCCCATACCGCGATTTCCCTGCGTTGAAAGGCCGCAACGAGCGCTCCATCTACTTCATTTTCACGCACAACAAAATAATGAACGGTCCGGTAGCCTGCAAGGGCGATTTCATCGGCTATACTGTCCAGCGAACGGTTGGCGTAATAGGGAAACAACGGATCTATTTGAATACTGGGGCCGCTCAGCGCCCATGGCTTTATTTTTCCGGTCAAAGTTATAGATCCTGTTGATTGTGTCCCGTCATTACCGTTATAGCTCAATTGGTTCCACCTCCGTTACCCGTCTCTTCGCTATATGCTCCTGCTGGTTCGCCTATGCTACCATACTTCGCAAATTTGTGAAATGCAGACTTACAGACGGAAATGCAGCACATACTGCTTCACCGTCAGCAATCAGGATATTGGAATAAAGAGTCAGATTAGCTTATGAGCGGATGAGGAGGAAATTACTGATCCCTCAGCGCAGTGTTTTCTCTGTGCTATGGTCTTCCCCAAGACGTTCAGCTCTGTGCACAGCTCCTTTGCGAAAGCGGGCATATAGCCTGCCTCCAGGCAGCACCTCGAACAGTAACATCGTAAGAGAAAAGAATAAGAGCGCAATGACCTCTTCTGCCAAAATATACAGCGGATATGGTCCCAAAACATCCAATATCGACGGTGTTGACGGCTTTCCGGCAAGAAACATATAGTTTGCTCCGAGTACATTATCTACGAGCCAAACGATCAGCGCCAAGCCATTGAGGAAAAGCATTGCTCCCCCAACGCCCTTCCACGTCGGTTTCAGTCCTTCGATCCATGTCATGTACAAGGCAGCCCATATAATGGCACTATGAGCCACAAAAAAATGAATAAAACGATAGTGCGGAAAAACGTATGCCAAATTAGGCGTGAGTACCGCTTGAAGCGCTCCTCCAATTCCGGCAAAAAGTATGATCGGATACAGCCAGCGGCTACGGAAAATCAGCATCAGAATCGACAGCAGCAGCGTCACACTGCACAGCTCCAGCGGCAATGATGTCTGAGCATCCCAAATGTGCTGCGTCACATACCATATATTCAGAGTTACCTCTGACAGAATGAGTATGGTAACCAGGAGCCAGCGAATCCCCTCACTTAACAGCTTATGCGACTGAATCAGGCCCCGAGTCAGCCAAAGCAGTAAAGCACATAAAATAAGCCCTAGTACAGCCAGCCAATGTGACGAAGTAAAAGCCTCGAATCCTTCCGGTGCAGCAGCATCGAACCAGAACCAGGACCATGACCACGGCTTGTCCATCAAAAGCCCCCTTCTATCTTTTTTCTCTTTCTTGCTTGTTCGACACCTTAGCCTTTATGATAAAAGATATCATATTCAAAGGAGACCTCTCATGCCCATTAATCGCCGTTTGATCACAGATCAGGACTTCACCGAGGCGTTGGAACGACATCTTCGTGTCCGCATTTTTCAGAATGACCAGTTGATTGGTTCGGGCGGAGTCATTATCCGTTTTGACGATCAAACTATAGTCGTGCAATCCAGTGTCAGTGATCTGGCCTACCATCCCAGAAAGCAATGTGAGTTTTTTGAAATAAAAAAATAATCGCTACACACCGGAGAACCATCTTGCTTCGTTTTCCGGTATATAGCGGTTACATTTGCATGTTCTGACACGTTACGTTCTACAGCTGCATTCCACGAGTTTTCATCATGAGCTTGTTCGTAAGCACTTTCAAGTCCTCGGAAGAAGACGAAATTTCCTGCATAATAGCTGTTTCCTCATGAGCGGCTGTATAAATCTTGTGCGCACCTTCCGAGAAGGCTCCTGACATTTGCTGAATACGATTGATCTGCTCGAAGGTTTGATCTACCCGATTCGTTTGCTCTGTCACAGCTTCTTCCATTAAGCGAATACCTTCAACAAATTCACGCACAATCGAGTTCAAACGACTCAACGTCTGATCCACCGAGCTTGTCCGTTCCGCTTCAGCACTGACCAGTGATGTTTGCTGGTGCATTAATTGTACCGTTTCCACAATTTGCGACTGCACACGGCTAACGATGGCATTGATTTGCTGCACCGATTCCGTGCTTTGTGAAGCCAACGCGCGAATCTGGTGAGCGACTACGGCAAACCCGTTACCTTCTTCTCCGGCACGTGCGGCTTCAATGGAGGCGTTCAGCGCCAGCAAATGAGTTTGTTCCGCGATATCCTTGACGGTGCTTGTAATCGCTTCAATTTGTGAAGCTTCCTTTTCCAGTCGTGCAATGACCTGCTGCGAACGACTATGCGAAGCAGTCAGCTCCCCCATTCCCTCCATCAGGGATGAAAAAACCGTCTGCGTCGAATCGACCGAATGCTCCATGTGGCCTGACAGTTCCAGCATATGGCCCGATTTGCTGCGCATCATTTTAAAATCGCCCAACATTCGATCCGCTGTTTCAATAGATTGGACAGACGCATCCTTTTGCTGCTCTACGCCTTCCAATATATCCTCCACCACCGAAGTCATGGATTCAATCTGTGCCGTAGCCTGTACAATAGCCGAACTAAGGTTTTCCGCATTTTGTGAAGTCGCTCTTGAGCTATACGATATCTCGTTAAACATATCCTTGATGTTTAGCATCATACGCCGGAATGCATCATAGAGCACCTTGATTTCATCATCTGAACGACGCTCAGGAATGACTACGGACAGATTCCCTGTCGAGGCTTCCTCTGCCGCCTTTGCCAGTCTAACAATCGGACGTGTGAGGAGTTTGGAGATCAACCACCCCAAAATGCCACTCCACAGAACGCCCATTAACAGAATGATTGAGATATACAACCATTCCTGCGTACCTTGAGCAAGCCAGTCCTTGAGTACAAAAATAAAAAAAGCGCTTGTTCCATAGGTGATTGCAGAAATAGCGACAAATGCAGCAACCATTTTCGTACCTAGTGACATTTTCATGTAATGTAGCCCACCCCAAAAAACTCAAATTTGATTCCATTTTACCATATAATTGCTACATTTCTAGTGGTGTTTTTCACAGACAACCTTATTTATGAGCATAAAGATAGAGAGACTTTAGGCCCTCCACCTTAACAGCCAAAAATAACATGTAACAGGCATCAGCGTACATTAAAAAATGGACGGACCGCACTTCTGCTTGCTTTTCAGGCCATTCGTCACCTATTAAACCATTGATTTCAGGCACTCAACCATTCCACCATTCGGAATTATTGTCATTTTCCTGTTCACCAGCTGTTTTTTTGACTGCTTCAATTGTGTCTATTTGGTGACTGTTTTTTTCCAGTACGGTAAACTCCCATGAGCCTATGGTCATACTCTCTCCCTGTCGGATATCAAAATGCTCTGAAAGCATCCATCCGCCAATCGTATATACGTCTCTGGCCTCAATATCCGTCTCCAAACGCCGATTGACTTCATGAATGAGCGCTTGCGATTTGAGTATGTAACGATGATCGTCTGTTTTTGTAATGAGAGGAGTTAGTGCCGCAGGCGTTTCGGTATCGGTATAGGAAGGAATGTCCCCTACAATCTCCTCCATAATATCCTCCAGTGTGACCAATCCGGATGTGCCGCCATATTCGTCCACCAGCACCGCTACGGGAATACGCCGCTTTTGCATCTGAATCAGCAGGTCCCGGGCCTGAATGGTTTCAATCACCTGAAGCACCGGATGAATATAGGAAGCCATCGTGGTATTCCCTGTGCTGTGCCCTCGGGCCAAATCATGCAGCGCTTCCTTCACTCGGATCATCCCGATAATACGATCCCGATCCCCGTTTTCGGCTACAGGCAGAAAGTTATAGACCTTGTCCTCAATCAGCTCCATAAACTCTGCTACCGTTGCCAGATGAGAAATGGAGCGGATGTGAATACGTGGTACCATAATCTCTTGCGCCGCGCGGTCGTCAAAATCAAATACATTGTTCAGGTAGCGATATTCTGTCGGAGTAATTTCACCACTGCGGTATCCTTCGGATAATGCCAAACGCAGCTCTGCCTCACTGAGAGCCGCATCTTCCTCGGAAACCTTTTTCAGCCCGAACAGTCCCGTAATAACACGCGAGGAACGGCTGAGTACCCAGTTCAGCGGATACGTCATTTTATAGAAGATCGTAATGGGACGGGCAAAAAACAAAGCCATCGGCTCCGCAATCTGTATAGCGAATGTTTTGGGCACCAGTTCCCCGATAACCACCTCGAAATACGTCAAAATCAGAAAAGCCAGCAAAAAGGATAATACTCCCGTGAGTCCGGCAGGAATATGTGCCAGCACAAACAGCGGATGCAGCAGCTTTTCAACCGTAGATTCCCCGAGCCAGCCTAACGCCATCGAGGTTAACGTGGTCCCTAGCTGACAAGCAGATAAATACTCGTCCAGCCGGGACAAAATATTTTTGACAGCTTTGGCATTTTTATTCCCTTCGGATGCAAGCTGATTGATACGGGATACCCGTACGCGAATAATGGAATACTCGGATGCAACGAAAAAAGCAGTTAACGTAATCAGTAAAATGACCAGGATAATATTCACAGTTTCCACAGCCCTCTCTTGCCCCGCCATACGAAGCAAGAAGCCCCCTTATGGCGTTCATTTTTGGATGGACAGATCCTTATAAGTCATTATGTCCATAATCGTGTATTACCCAAAAATGATAAGGAGTAGACTATGGTTGACCAAGTTAGCGAATCGCCAGCGGACTCTTTTGTACGATATCTATCCATTGATCAGCTATCAACTGGTGCCCAACCGCTGTCGGATGAACTCCGTCATGCAGCCAATAGGAGGCGTCCGCCTTGGTAGCTGCCTCGTTCAGCACGCTTTGGAGCGGCACAAATACGGCCCCAAATTCGTCCGCAAGCTGACGCACAAGACGCTGGTAGCCCGTTATTTTTTCCTGCCAAATGTCCCATCGTGCCTCGGTAGCTCCTGTTTTCAAAATAAACGGCTCACACAGCACCAGCCCGGTATCAGGCAGTACTTCACGCGTTTCCTCCAAAATGTGGCGATAGGCTCGCTCAAATCGGTCCGTCACCCCGGACGGCTCCTGCTCCACGATCCGCCAGGCATCGTTCACTCCGATCAGAATACTGAGCAGGTCCGGCTTCAGGCTAAACGTGTCCTCATTCCAGCGTGCATACAAATCCGAAACCCGATCCCCCGAAATCCCCCGGTTCACAAATTCTGGCTGCGTAGCAGTCAAACGGCTCCCCAGTGCACCTGCGATCAGATACACATAGCTCTGACCCAGCCAATGGTTCGCGTCCTCATTCCGTCCTCTTCCTCC
The DNA here is from genome assembly GCF_044907935.1 of Paenibacillus sp. RC21. Taxonomy (NCBI): domain Bacteria; kingdom Bacillati; phylum Bacillota; class Bacilli; order Caryophanales; family Paenibacillaceae; genus Paenibacillus; species Paenibacillus sp. RC21. Next base: position 255,918 of record NZ_JBIYCS010000003.1, on the reverse strand, counting down.
ATCTGTTATGGAATCACCCTGAAAAAGAATACGTGTGCGTCCTGTATTAGTGCTGCTAGTCATATTCCACATTCCCTCCTTAACCTTTTCCAATAATATCCTTATCATACCTCGTATTCCCCAAATTAGAAAGCGGTTTCAAAACTTGAGAGAATTGTAGATTTGCCATACACTCTTAGGCTGGCTTGTCGTAATGATACGGGCTAGATTGTATAAGCGTACCTATATGTTTTGGAGCCGATGATTAATCAGAAGCAGTAGCCACTCTTGCTCACCAGGAATTCCCTCTCGTAACCTGGCAGCCGCTACAGGTAATATCCAGCTATTCATGCTATCAGCTTTTATATTGGAGCTTCTGCAATATTCATTCAGGTAAGCTCTGTTTAGTATTCTTTTAAATAGACACAATAAAGGCTCCATCGTTCTTGGTGTCCCTGGTGGATTAAACGGAGAAAGCAACATTAATGAGGTTCTTGCTACATCGCACATCGGGTCTCCTATACTTGCGTTTGTCCAATCAATTGCGATTGATTGATGATTCGTCATTAAGATATTGTCGGGGTGAAAATCACCATGACAAACCCAATTACCAGTTGGTAAAGTGTCCATAAATTCACAAATCAGCTTTGTTTTCTCTCCCAATAATTCTTTGGAGTCATTTATTGCTTGCTCCAATCTGTCTTTTTGGCGAGGAAGCTTGGTCGTTGAACAGCGATGAATGCTCCAATGAAGCCAAGCCATTTCTCTTGCATATCTCAAAATTCTATACGGAGAGCTTTGTATCATAGCAAGCATAGATACTCCCGGAATTCGTTCGTAAAGCAGTCCATGTCGCCCCCCTTCTTCCAACATCTCGTAGACACTTGGCGCAGGTACCCCGGCTTCCTTTACGGCTGCGCTAATCTCGGCTTCAAATCGTACCCATTCAGGCTGATAGTTATCGTAATAGAGCTTTAAAACCTGCTGATCGCCCCATTCATAAACCTCAGCACTCATGCCTTTTCCTATCATGGCGCCTTTGTTCAATGTGATCCCTCCATCCGCATTGGTTGCACCTGTCACAATCCCATCCTATACCGCGCGGTACTTGCACACCTCCCGAAAATTACAGCCTCCACACGCTCTGCGGGATGGCATCGGCGTGAAGAAGGACTCGGGTTTCGGCCGATTATAATAATCATCATCGAGACAGGACTTCATTTCCTCGATGTATCGCCCGACATTGCCAACCACCTTGTCGATATCCTCCTGCGCAGGATGGTACACTTCATGCTCTCCGGTCATCAAATATTCCACACGTACCTCGATCTTCTCCAAGGGAAGCTGGTAATGCTCCTGAACATAGGAAGCATACAAAAATAACTGGTCGGAGAAGTCGCCTTCCTTGCCTGTCTTCCAATCTACGATAACCATGTCTCCATTACCTCTGCGGTAGAGCAAATCCATTTTGACATACACCTTGGTCTCATGAAGCAACATCGTATCCCACTTTTCCACCTCGACGATTCGCGCCTCACCCTGCTGCAATTCACGCCAAACCGCAGTCCGGTACAGATTGTGTACCACCGCATGCTGTCGCTCCTTAATCCGGGCAATTCGTTCCGGCAGCACTTCGTCATCATAATAAATTTCAGCGAGCATGATGCGATTTTTGGGGTCTTGCAGCCATAGCTCACGTTGTTGCAGCGATTCCTTGTAACTGTCATTCAGCATGTTCTTCATCGCTGTCTCCAGATACGCCGGACGTGGAACAGCGCCTTTTTCCACCCAACCACGTATGACCGATTCACACATTTGATGCGTAATATTCCCAAATAAAATATATAAGTTGCTCAGCTGCTTGAGCCGATACAACGTAACCTGCTCTTCACTGCCCTGTGCAGGGTTCCAGCCGTTATGCGAGCCGTAATAATGGTAATAGTATTTGCGTAGGCATTCATCGAACGTTTGGGCCCTCGATTGCGAATAGGACCAGGACGGGTACATAGCCATGAATAGGCCCTCCTTCGTTAAAACTTCCATGCTCTATTATACCGCAAGCCTGGACTGCATCGTCCAAAAAAAACGAAGACTTTAACCCAGAGGTTAAAGCCTTCAACGGTCTAGTATAGTCAATTCGCAATAACTCCTGAGATCCGTCCAACTCTGGCTTCATTTTCAATCCTTCGTTGCCGCATGAATCAAATCACTTACATTAACGGCACCCTGCTCACGGACGTTGACAACGAGTACCGGAGTTCCCAGCATTCCGCTGATCCACGTCTTATAATCGTCAACACAATCATTGGGAAGAATCGTCAAGATGACTCCAGCAAATCCACCACCATGTACCCTGCATGCGCTGTCATCTATTGATTGCAAAAACATTTCCGTTAATGCAAGCGCGACAGATACGTCCTGTTCCCGGTCAATCCCACTTCTATATACGTTTTGAAGCCATTTCCATGAAGAATTACCGGATTCGGTGACGAGCCTCAAGAAATCAGAAAAACGTCCCTCCTCCAGCGATTTCACCTGTTCATCGACACGTCTATTTTCTTCAAAAAAATGCAACGCACGCAGCACTGCACGATCTCCTGCTTTTTCCCTGACCATTTTGAGGTTGGCATACAGATCCTCCGGCGATAAGTCACGGCAAACAGAAGCACCTAAGGACTGAGCCACTGCACGCATTTCGTTGGGCACCGCCGCGTAATCGTCCGTTAAATCAGCATGATCTCCGCCTGTATTGACGATAACCAGGGAATATCCGTTTTCTTGAAAATTCCAATGAACTGGATTTATGATCGGTTCCTTGGGGTTTACAAAATCAATGGCAACCAATCCTCCATATGCGCAAGCCATTTGGTCAAGCAGTCCCGACGGCTTGTTCCAGTAGCCATTTTCGGCGTACTGGCCGATTTTGGATTTGACGACAGCATCCAACGCTCCCTCATTATAAAAATGACTGATTATCGTACATATCAACATTTCAAATGAAGCAGAAGAGCTTAATCCTGAAGCAGAGAACACATTGCTTGATATATAAGCCCGGAATCCTCCGATGCGATAGCCGAATTCGAGCAAGCCGGCCGCAATACCGCGGACCAGAAGCATCGTACCGTCATCCTCCGGTCGTGGTGACAAGTCATTTAAATCAATGACGTATTTCGTTTTGTAGCCTTCGGAAAAGAACGTAATTACAGGCTCCTCCACTTTAGCAGCTACAGCGATGGTATCAAGTGTAATACTGCCTGCCAGCACCTTCCCGTGATTGTGGTCTGTATGATTCCCCCCAATTTCGCATCTTCCCGGAGCACTAAACCATTCAATATCCCCGACGCCGAAGTGCTCCCGGTACGCCTGTAGAAGTGATTGATATCGCGTCGTTTGCTCTGCTACCTGCTGTTGACCGTACATTCGAGCAAGTACAATTTGTCCCTCACTAGAATTCAACAGTTCCATATCTTTCATCGTTATTTCCCCCTAGTAGGTAATTTCCACCGTGGCGCCTGGCCGCAATTATATATATGGCGCAACAACAATATAATTATCTCAATTTTCCCTGTGCAAAAATAGGGTACTATTTTAATCTGTAATCGCTTATTTAAATCGTTTCTGTGAGAATGCTTCCTTATTTTACGATAGATTAGATTCGTAAGGATATGCAAAAAAAGAACCGACCCTTGAACGGGCCGGTTCCTGTGTCTATACCTGCATATTCCATGCACCAGCGGTGCAGTTGGACACAGATATGTGGAATTTCTTTTTAGTCGCGTTTCAACACATACTCACCATTACTGTTACGGGTTACTGTAGCACCCAATGCTTCGGCAACCGATTTGAAAGGAACATACAGCGTACCATATTCATCCGTATATGGAGCTTGTGGCAGCGTTAATGTGCTTCCTTCCAGTTCAGCCTGTTTGGAGCCGCTTTTCAGCTTGATGGTCTTACCTGTAATATCATCCACAACTGTAATTTGCTTGGCAGCTGCATCCCATTTTAATTCGGAACCCAGTTCGTACGTCAGCTCACGCAGTGGAATGAAGGCCGTACCTTTACGATTCACCAGCACATAGTAATCGTCTTTAGGATCGAAAGTGGTTTCAACTTTTGTAATTTCCAAATCATTTTTTAAAATATTGTAGATCGGAGAGTTCGCATCAAAATTGCGAAGTGTCGCTCCTGGTGTTAATTCAGCTTGTTTATTCAGGTCGATTACACCATTGGAGATATCTACCTTGTCGGCTGTTACACTACCGTTTACGTTCCAGGATTGAGTTTCCGTAACAATCGAGAAGGACTTCACTGGAAGACTATCTACTTCTGGCAAAGCAACCGTCAGGTCTGACACTGATTTGCGAACATTTCCTTTTTCATCAAAATACATATCGGTTTTCAGAACCGTATTGGAACTCAGAACCGTTTTAATTTCAGGAGACTGTGCATATAAAGTGCTTACGCCTACATCATATTGAGCAACGGCCAGATCCAAATACTTTTTAACCTCGGTATAAGCCTCATTGACCAGTTTTTCCTTGTTCGTGTTCAGTTGGCTTGTGACTTGATCAGCACCATCAACATTCATGCTGGAAGCGATATTTTTAGTAAAATCAATCGCTTGCCCGATCAGTTCTTTCAAGCCTGCCTCGTCCTTGGCCAGATTGGTCAGGAACGGTTTTACCAATGTTACCAGCTCATCCCCACGAAGCTCCGCATGCAAGCGGGTCAGCTTCACTTTATCCTTCTCACCGTATACTTCCTCGGTTACAGACGTTGCAGAGATGGTCGAAGGGTTAGGAGCATGCTTGAGTACAAGTGCTGCGGCTGTTTTCGTCAGATCTCTTACATCTTTGGAGTATACATAAGGATCAAATCCGGCAGGCAGACCGCTCAAACTCTCCTGTGAGTTCAAAGATATGTAATAAGGTTTTTTGGCACCTTCCAGTTGAATAGCCACACCTTGACGGTCCAAAGCAATTTCAAACGGCAAATTATACTTGTCGATGTGCAATGTGCCCTTGGCGGAAGCGAGTTCCTCCGATTGTACCTTGGCCTCATCCACTGTTACGGAAATGGAATTGATTAAATCAACAATTTCCTGATCTCCTTGTGTAATGCCTGCTTTTGGAGTCAATTTAAGAGATATCTTCTCCGTTGACTGCTGGGATTTCACATCAAGTGTGCCCAAAAGATTTTTACTTACATCAAATCCGCCTACTGCCTGGCAACCCGTCAAAGCTACCATTAGCAGAATAAGAGGGACGGCAATCCATTTTTTTATATTCATATTAATCCCCTTTCAAAGATATTTCCGTTATCTCTTCTATTATCTCAGTGTTGACACGCATTGTAAATGAGTAGATTGAAAAATAGAAGTAGTCATTTAGGATCATTTTTCGGCCTGTAGCATCCGGTGAGCCAGCAATGCCATCTCCAGACAACGACGTTTATCCGGGTCTGCCAGATTTCCTCCTATGATCTCGTTAATTTTGTCCAGCCGATTGTAGAGAGTTTGCCTGTGAATGTACAGGATTCCGGCAGTATCGCGCTTGGAGCCATAGCATCGAAAATAAGCATCCAGCGTATCCAGAAGCTGCATATGGTGCTCACGGTCATGCGAAATCAGCCCGCCCAAATGATCCTGTACAAACTCTTGTAAAAAAGGAGTGCGGGGCACGGCCTTCAACAACTGATAGATTCCGATACTGTCGTAAAAAAATCGATCTCTCATGGCCGGAACGCTTCGCGCCACTTCAATAACCTGATAAGCCTCTTCAAAGCTACGGCCTGCTCCGGTCATCTGGTACCTCACTTTGCCGAAACCTGCATGAATGCGCACCTTGTCAAGCTGCCCAGCAGCATAGTTCTGAATATATTGCACGGTATGGGCAAGCACTTTCTTCATTTGTGCCCCGGAACGCAGAGTCAATTCCTCCTTGGCGCAAAGAATGTAGCACTGGTTACCCTTCATCATGAGCAGATTGTGCAGCGTCTCCTTTTTCAGCAAAGAACGGAGCAATACCAATATATCCTGGTTAATGGACTCCTTGCGCACCTGACTGGCTTCCTTATCCTGATGCTCCACCTCAATAACCCCAGCCCAAAATAAATACTGTCCCTTGGGCAGCAGACGCAGCCCCATCCGGGTCTGAGCCTGTTCCTCGCTGGGAAGCTGTCCGTTCAGCACATCCTGAATCAGTTCATTCTGGTTGCGTAACAACCGGTCTTCGAGGAACTGAGTTCTCAGCACCAGCGTAGCGGCTGCCTTGGCCGTGTAATCCAGCAGCAGTGACAGTTCTTCCGTCGGCGTTTCGCCATGCAGCACCAGAGCTACTGCGGAAAACACCTGCCCGAAGCAGACAACCGGCTGAAACAAGACGGCGGTGGATTCATTGAGATGAAACAGCAAGTGACCTTCCCGGTCAGACGTCATGCTGGATTCCACCTCATTGGCATAAAAATTCGCAATGCGGTCAGCCACATCAGGCTGGATAGAAGGCACGAACCGATTGGTATCAATGGAAGACATGTAGATGACCTGTCGGGCGGCATAATCATGAAGTACCCGTAAAAGGGCACTCATATCCGTGCTGCGCAGCGTCTCCTGCTGAAGCTGGCGCGAGAAGCGCTCCAGATCTTTCAGCAGTTCATGGTGGCGGTTAATAAGCAGGGAATGAATATCTTGCGTGATTTCAACAAAGCGTACCGGCTGTTCAAATACGATGACCGGAAAATGATGCCGTTCCGCCAGCTCCAGGATTTCCGGCGGAATCTCATGGATGCTCGTACCCAGCTCCACGCACAGTCCTGCGGCTTCGGAACGGATCAGCTGCTCCATATACTCAGCGCGTTCCTCCCCTTCCCGGGTCAGCCACAGGCCAGTCGTCAAAATCAGGTCATGACGGCTCACAAAGGGGGTTACGTTTGTGATTTCCAGCACATGGACCCAGCCGACCCGGTGACTCGTGCCCTGCTCCCCGGCCGCCAGCTTGGCCCGCCGGAATACCGGACGTTCCAGCACATCCGCAATGGTAAAGGTTTTTTTACCGTTCATCGGGATTCTCCTTATGTATATGTCTTTATGTCATTTTATATGACACCTATTCATCAAAAAGTCGAGCCTTGAAGTCAGATAATCCGACAAAATGTATGATGTCAAGGAGCTTTCCCACTTGTAAACTGTACCTAATCTAACATGAATTGCATTTGTCGGCTTGAGTCCATTTAACTAATTGGCAGGCTGCACAAAAATGATAATGCAATTTTTGAATCCGTTTGGTGCAGAAACATTGCAACACAGAAACACAGCAGCACTGCAACAAAGCAGCGCAGCTGCCCTGAAGAACAATTATTTGCCGTTGGATAACAATTATTTTCAGGAGAGGTGAACAAAGTGAACATTGGAATTCCGAAAGAGATTAAAAACAATGAAAATCGTGTCTCCTTGACACCTGCTGGTGCAGCTCAGATGATCCAGCACGGACATCACGTGTTTGTGGAAAGTCATGCAGGGGTTGAAAGTGGCTTTACAGATGGAGATTATGCCACGGCGGGTGCAACGATTGTACAGCACGCAGCGGATGTGTGGTCTCAGGCGGATCTGATTATCAAGGTGAAGGAGCCGTTGTCCTCAGAATACGGATATTTCCGAAAAGGGCTGATTTTGTTCACCTATCTTCATCTGGCTGCTGAGCCGGCACTGGCCCGGGCGCTGACGGACAATGGCGTAACTGCTATCTCCTATGAAACATTAGATGTCGGGGGAAGCCTTCCACTGCTCACCCCCATGAGCGAGGTCGCAGGCCGAATGGCTGTGCAAATCGGGGCACAATTGCTGGAAAAACCGAAGGGCGGCAAAGGCATTCTGCTGGCAGGCGTGCCGGGAGTCAAGCGCGGCAAAGTGACCATTATTGGCGGCGGGGTCGTCGGCACGAACGCTGCGAAGGTCGCCATCGGCCTCGGCGCGGACGTGACGCTGATCGATCTGAGCCTGCATCGGCTGCGCCAGCTGGACGATATTTTCGGCAACCAGCTTCATACGCTGGTGTCCACACCATCCAACATTGCCGAAGCCGTAGCGCAGAGCGATTTGCTGATCGGTGCTGTCCTGATCACTGGAGCCAAAGCCCCTCGTCTCGTAACGGAGGCTATGGTGCAGACGATGCAGCCCGGTTCTGTGATTGTGGATGTCGCTATCGACCAGGGAGGTATTGTCGAGACGATTGACCACATCACGACACATGATCAGCCAACCTATGTGAAGCATGGCGTCATTCACTATGCCGTAGCGAACATGCCGGGCGCAGTGCCGCAAACCTCGACGCTTGCTTTGACGAATGCGACGCTTCCCTTCGCCCTCCAGCTTGCAGATCAGGGGGTTCAGGAAGCCCTTCGCAGAAGCAAGCCATTGCTCAGCGGCACGAATGTCCTGAACGGTCATATCACCTACGAGGCGGTAGCCCGTGATCTGGGTTATCCTTACGTTCCGGTGGATCAGGCGTGGCAGACAAAAGCCTTAAAATAGAGTCGCGGTAGCTCAAAGAACCACACGTTCTTCCCCTCGGGGCATGACCATGTGGTTCTTTTTCTTCTAGCTGAATCCATTATTCTCGCTGCATATCAGACGATTTCTGCTGTCAGAAACGTCTGGAGACGGCGGTAAATATCTGTGATCTCTTCCAGTGACATGCGAACCAGTCCGCTGGACGAAGGGGCTACAAACTCATACATCTCGGGGATCAGCGGCTCGGGCTGGAATCCCCAATCTGCTTTGGATTTTTTACTGTATTCGGTATATACACCTTTGCCAACAAAGCAGGCAATCTTGGGACGGTATTCCTTTAGCTTGGCATACAGCTTCAGACGTCCTTCGGCGTATTCCTCGCGTGCAATGTCCTCCACTCCCCTCGTGGGCCTGGAAACAATGTTCGTAAACCCGTAGCCAAGCTTGAGCAGCTCCCGATCCTCTGATGGATCGTACAGGCGAGGGGTCAAACCCGCTCCCTCCAGTATGCGCCAAAAACGGTTGCGCGGGTTCGCATAATGATGCCCCACTTCTCCTGACTTCAAGCTGGGATTGAAGCCGATGAATACGACAGATAATCCGTAATCCAAATGATCATCTACCTCATGCAGCTCTGTCTTGGTTCCTGTTTCTCTCTCTTCCATGGCGCCCCTCCCTCAAACGATATCCAGCGGCTGCTTCTGCGTAGGCGGCGGAAAAGCTTCATCTATTTGTTGCAGTTGTTCAGGAGTGAGCCGGATATTCGCTGCCGCTGCATTTTCCCGTACATGTGATTCCTGTACCGCCTTCGGGATTGCCCAGATATCGCCATCTCGTATGACCCATGCGAGTGCAATCTGGGATGGCGTTACCCGGTGACTGGCAGCGATGTCCTCCATGACGGGATGTTCCAACAGCCCCCGCCGTAGACGTCCGCCTTGTGCAATCGGGCAATACGCCATCACAGGCACACCATGTGTACGGCTCCAAGGAAGCAGATCATATTCAATCCCCCGCGAAGCCGCATGATATAGCACTTGGTTAACCGCGCAGGTATCGCCTCCAGTCAGGCTCCACAGCTCCTCCATGTCGGACTTGTCCAGATTGGACACGCCCCAGTTGCGGATTTTGCCCTGCTCACGCAGTTTTTCCATGCCTTGTATCGTCTCTTCCAGCGGGATATTCCCTCGCCAATGCAACAAATACATGTCCATGTACTCCATTCCCATGCGGGTCAGGCTCGCTTCGCACGCTTGAGCCAGCCCTTGGCGGTCTGCATGATGAGGGTAAGCCTTGCTGACGAGATACACCTCGTCCCGACGGCCCCGAATGGCCTCCCCGACGATCTCTTCTGCACCGCCCTCAGCATACATTTCAGCCGTATCGACCAACGTCATGCCCAGATCCAAGCCAAGTTGAAGCGCGCGCACTTCCTCTTGCCGAAACGAAGCTTTTTCACCCATATGCCATGTCCCCTGTCCGATCAGTGGCACCTCACGGCCATCAGCCCATGTGATTGCACTTTTCTTCTGTTGGCTCATGTGTTCTCCCTCCTTACTATATCTGCTCAGGACTTATCTGCTAAGGACTACATCTGCTCAGGAACCTGATGCCGCAGGCTTGTCAAAGACATGGCTCTGGGTCCAATGCTGTCCACCATCCGAGGTGGTATACATAACCGGAGCCTTCTCTGAATCCGAGAAAATAGCCCAGCCCTCCTTGGCATTGGCCATTCCGATTTGCTGGCTACCATAGCCGTCAAAGCTTTGTTTGCCATTGTTCCACGTCTTGCCTCCGTCATTCGTCCAGCCGATGGTATTAGGCTTGTCGCACGGTGCGCAGTAGCCACCCATCAACGCGGTACTGCTGTTTACCGCATAGAGCATCCCCGGTGCCGCCCCTTCGTTCTTGGGAACCTGATGGTCTTGCTGGCTAATGCCGGGCGCCGGACCGCCGCCAGCGGTCGCATTGGCCAGCACAGCACGCCAGCTTTGGCCACTATCGGCGGTATGCCAAAGCGAATATGAGGTCTGATTCATACCCGTATCCCCAACCAGCTCAATCCAAGCGTTTCCGCGTTCTACCGAACGAATGATTACACCGTTCAGAGGCGCTTCGGTTGTCCGAGACAGAACGGTGGTCCACTTCTGACCGCCATTCATTGTATGTAAGATACGGAACGAGCCCTCTTTGCTTTGCGTTACTGCCCAACCGTTTTGCTGATCATGATAGTATGGTTCCCCAACGGTATGATCAGGTACGGGAAACGCGGACCAGGTTTGACCACCGTCCTTCGTATATTGATTTCCGCTGAATCCTTCCTTGGACGATACAAAGTGCAAAAAGCCCGCTTGTCCTTGCTTCGGCACCGTCCCGGTACTTTCCCAGCGTTGGCCTCCATCCTGAGTCGCCAGCAGCGTACCGCTGTCTGCCACGACGGCCCATGCCTGCTGCCCATTCAAGGCAAAAATTTGCTGCACTGTCCCTTGGCCCTGATATTGCACATCCCATGCCGCTCCGGCTGAACCGGATGTACCTGCGTCTGTCCGGGCAATCCAGCCCTTCCCGCCGATCCAGCCGGATTTACCGTCGATCAGGCGCAGCGCGGTAACATCGTCCATGCGAACCTTCGCCGCATTCGCATCTGTGGATGCTTGTCCACCTGCCCCCGAAGCACCCGGTTGCGCGGAAGCAGAGCCCTTTTGCCCATCCTGAACGGTTTGACCGTTCTGCTCTTGCTGTCCGGTTTGTCCTGCTTGTGTTGCACCTGCTCCACAACCTGCTGTCATGATGGATACGGCGAGCAAAAGCGCCCAGGCCGGTAATTTTTTCTTCATTTTCGTTCATCCCCTTACTGTGTTAGTACAATGCTGCTTGGGTATGTAATCGCAGCAAGGTATATCCTATGTATTACCCTGCTGTCTTCGTTTCACTCTTGACGGATGAAAACCCAAAATCGACGGTATGGAAAAACTCGTCTACGGATGTACAGGAACAAAACCGCCTTGTTCAATGATCCGTTTGCCATCTTCGCTTTGCAGCCACTGGAGCAGCCGTTGAACCGAAGGGCTGTACTTCTCTCCTTCCCGTGTGACCACGAACAATTGAGCGGTGAACGGATATTGTTGCGAACGGATATGCTCCTTGTTTGGCACTACTCCGTCAATGGACAAAAATCTAACTTCTTGCCGCTTATGCATCACATTGGCAAAATAATAAAACGAATACCCGAGCGCATTGTGATCCTTGTTATAATCGGCAACTGCATTAATCATACCACCCATGATGCCAATCGTGCGCTCCCGGGGCGGCTCGGCCATCTCATGGTCTGCCATCACTTTCTTTTGCATATACGTCTGACTTCCCGAATTTTCTTCCCGCTGATAGGCTACAATCGGCTGGTCCTTGCCTCCCACTTCACTCCAATTATGAATGGAGCCTTCATAAATGCGACGAATCTGCTTTGAGGACAAATTATGAACCGGATTATCAAAGTGAACGAGAAAAATAAACGCATCCCGCCCAATTGGAGTAAGCTTTATTTTCACTCCCTGACTTTTCGCAAGTTGCAGCTCTCCATTGGATGGTCCTGCCACCAGAATGAGATCCGCTTTCTTGTTGATCAGATTTACATACGCCTGATGCGTTGTGTTGAATCTCAATTCGTGCGCCGCGCGCGCCTTGCTCATTCCGGTCAGCTCATGCAGCATATCCTGTGCGAACGGAATCGCCGCTGTAGCCCCATCGACCACTGGAAAATCCCGTTCTGCGATCAACGGACGATGAGGCAGCATCAGTGCAATGGTCAGCACAATAACGAGCGCGGCAGACATGGCGGCAACGACCCATTGCCATCTACGATCTACCTTTCCGTTCTTTCCTGTCACCGCCGGATAACGATCCACCCCAACACCCACTACCATTCCGGCGATCGGCAGCAGTGCAGTCAGCAGAAACCAGATTTCACCATGCTGTGTATACGGCTCCAATACCTCCAGTACAGGCTCCGCCCACGCGTGATAGATTGAAAACAGTTGCCACGAGTCGCCCCACACTTCGGATGGTTGGCCGCCAGAGCCTTGTAACCCCACAATCCATAAACCCAGGCCACATAATAATGATAACAGCCCTGTCAGCATGAGCGGAAGTTTTCGCAGACTGAAAATACGCGCACTCCAGACACCGTAAGCCGCAAAAATCAGACCGATGATCCAGGCGTATAATATCATCATCACAATGACCGCAGTATCCGTCACACCTTCGCGCCTCAGCAGAAGCTGTACATTAGACGCCACAGCCATACTCCAAAATACATTAAACATGACTGAAAACAATCCAAACATAAATGTACCGCCCAGCCACGGCCAAAACCATGCTAGTCGCATGGAGGCGCCTGTTTCCCGCTCGGTTATAATTCCCTTTGGATCAGACATGTACATCCCCCTATATCTTTTAAATAAAATGAGTCTTTAAGCCACTGCTCTTTCATTGTACAATTATGGTAAAGATTAGTATACGAGGAGATGGTAAAAATGTCCTTACGGTATTTCACTGCCAACCGCCGCGTGGCTTTTGATTTTGTTTTTACCATAAAGGAGTACACCCAAAAAGGACAAAAAGAAGCCTCCTTTAGAGGAAGGCCTTCTCGGTATTATTCGGTATTATAATGTAACAATTCTATACTGCTCTAGCATGGATCAAAAAACGGTGCTGTTTCACGTCCCAATACCCATCACGTTGAATGTCCAGATGTAGGCCATACAGCTGTTCTATATATCTCTCTGGTTGAAAATCAGCAATCTGCCATTCAATCGCCTTTAAGTAGTAGACAAGCGCTCCAATATCGAAAAACCGCTGTATCGGAAACTGTTCCCGCTGCTCCACGATTTCGAAGCCGTTGCTTTTCAGACCGGTAATCGCTTGAGAAAGGGACCAGTCCGCATACTCGCTATAAGGCGCTCCCAAACGGTCGTTAATGCCCACACAATCCAGGCCCCCCACCTGTTGGGTCAAGAACATCCCGCCCGAACGCAAAATACGCCGCACTTTCGCTGGAGAAAATGCCTCATGCTTGTTCAGCACGAGATCGAACCCGTTATCATCCAATGGAAGTGAGTCGTCGTCATCTATAGCCATCACGCGTACGCCAAGCGGCTCCAATCGTTCCTTGGCAACAGGAATATTCGGTGCATATGCTTCTGTCGCGCATACGATCTCTGGAAAAGGACGCAGCCGTGACAAAAGTTCGCCTCCGCCTGTTCCCATATCCAGCATCGCCGTGGAAGAATGGATGAGCGTCATAGCCTTGCTGGCATAAGACCAGTCCAAGGGCTCGCTCGCTACGCGTCCTGTATCCGAGATGAATGAAAAATCCCATCCGGCAAAGGATTGCTTATAGTGATCCAACAACTGTATAAACTCACGATCTTCTGTATATCTCATATTGTACTGCTCCTTCCTGAATTGGGCTGGCATCATTTACCGAACATTATACTCTTTACGTTCTGCGTTCTATCTCTATATACCTCTACATCTGCCCAAATCAGGAGGAATTTCTTATCTGCCGTTCGGTGCCGTTTTAAGGAGTGGCGGGTAGAGCCTTTGCAAGCTCAGGTGTCATGTCTTTTGGAGTTAATAAATAATAGCCTGTGTGAGCATTTAAACCATATAAAGGTTTGATTTTGATCTGTATCAGGTAAGTGCCCTTCTCCATATCCGGAGTATAGTTATAGGATCTGCGGTTTTCCAAAATAGCTTTCCAGAGCTTCATATCTTCAATGACGATTGCTTTATGCTTCTGTTGTATATCTCTGAATAAATTGACGTCTTCGATATACTGACCAGATTGATAAGGTTTCATCTCCTGAGAAACAATTGGAACAGCACGCACAGAAAGTATATCCTTCGACGTGACAATTACCCTGTCGGCATATCCCTTCTGTTTCAGCCAACCCTCCAGTTTGTGAAAGGATAAACGCCAGTTATATGCAATATTACGAGCCCATTCCGGCTCATATTTGGAAATAGAGGAGGCCTTATGCAGAATCTCGATATTCCCCAGCGGATAACTTCCAGACTGCATTTCGCTATAGCTCATATCCAAAATTTCTTCTTTCAGCACAGCTTCAAATTCGCGAATTTCTTTCGGATCGGTCAGTATCACCCTCCGTTCCTCATCATCCCCTGATTTAATGCTGATCGTTTCGGCTGCACCATATAGCTTATCCAACGAGTATGCTACTGTTTTGTACGGCTCAGACATCATGACCTTTGCCAGTTCTGCCCGGAAAGGCTGCTCGGGAAATGTATAGCTTCGGGTCATAATTGAACCATCGTCAAGATGATAGGCAATGGCTATCATTTGAAGAGGTTCATCTTTGGTCATGGGCGTCTGTCCTGATGAATGTGCCCGCACGAGTTCACGCTGTAAATTCAGCACAGAAGCGATATAAGCCTTATCCTGCGAAAAATAAAGATCTTTTCGTGTAATGCCCCCATCCAAATACAAACTTGGTCCGGCATAAACTTGCTCCACGGAATGCGCAGTCGGAATTCGATCTTCGTAACCTACCCAACTTGAAGTCGGAATGTACATTGCCAGACCTAACACTGCGGTGTAAGCAACCAATTCCAGCAAAGCACGTACACGTACAATTTGCCACGTCTTGCGAATCACCATCTCCACAGCGATATAGCCCAAAATAGCTCCAAGTATATAGCCGAAGATAGACCAGTCTTTACCTTGTCCGCCTACGCCATTAAAATAGTCCCCTACTAGCAGCATAGCGCACAGCATCACACCTGCTTTAAATAAGGGCTGGAAGAAGGTAAATGCCATTGCTTGCGTTGCCTTCTCTACCAGCCGTTTGCGATACAACACATAGCTCAAGATCACAAACAGCAGAGAAACACCAATATAAACAAGCAGTTCAATATATGAAAATGGAGTTCTCAGCAATTCCGTAAAGCGAACAAACGGCGATAAAGAATGCCAAATATTATTGTTACTACGTAACTCCATGCCATCACTATAACGAACTATTGTTCCACTGGCCTGATAGTAACCGTACAAATGATGCCCCAGAAAGCGACTAATCATGGATGACAGAAAGAAGGGAAGCACCATCAAAACGTACACTACAGCAATTTGCAGCAGCGATTGCCCTACGCAAATACCTACAAACACAGTAAAGGCGAAAAGAAAAATGCTAATGACCGAGACGACCAATGCCCATGATCCAACATCATTCATGTGAAAAATATAAGGCAGATCATTCGTGGCGTTAACCCAAGCCGTCACTCCCGCCGTGAGCCACACGGGTACGAGCAAGAGGATAAGACCACTGATCAAATGTGCCGTTAGCAGATGTTCCCTGCGTAATGGCAGACTGTGATACAAATCAGATGGCCCCTGCCGCTGAATAAAACGAAGCATTATCACACCGGCCAGCACCGGTACGGTCAGCAGTATCGGAGTGTGTAAGTCGTTGTACTTGCTTGTATAATCGAACAGACTTCCCAAAACCGTGGGCATCCGTTCGTCTCCGATGCTCATAAATAACGGCAGCGGCACTGTAAACAATAATCCCGCCAAGTACAACAGACCGATCCAGCCATGCTGTCTCAGGCTTTGACGAATCACGCCGCCGCTACAGAAGAATCGGTTGGATGTCATAACCTGCGTCCTCCATTTCATAAATGAAAATTTCCTCCAGCGTCAACGGCAGTAAATCGAACACATGCGGCTCATACGCCTGAATCGTTTCTGTAATCTGCTCTCGTTCCCCCCGGATAATAAGCAGCAGAACACTGCCTCTGCGCTCCTTATGTACAATCGGAAGTTGTCCACAGACGGCTTCCTCATGCGTGCTGTCACGAAAGGCAACCTGCACCTTATGTGTATCAGACTTGAGATCGTCAACCTCTTTTTCCAACAACATACGTCCCTGATGCATAATGCCGACATGATCACACATGTCTTCTATTTCACGCAAATTATGGGATGAAATCACGACGGTCATCTCACGTGCGGCGGTTTCTTGGAACAGCAAATTTTTGATCATTCGTCGCATTACCGGGTCCAGTCCGTCAATCGGTTCATCCAAAATCAGCAGCTCAGGCATGCAGCTCAAGGCAAGCAAAAAAGCGGCCTGACGCTTCATCCCCTTGGAAAAACGGTGAAGTTTACGCTTCGGGTCAAGCTTGAAAATGTCGGTAAGCTGTATGTAGCGTTCCTCACTCCAGCTCGGATAAATGGAGCGGTAAAACCGGGCCACCTGGCGAATCGTCGCTTGCGGGAAAAAATAAGGGGTATCCGGCATAAACAGAATGCGCTGCTTGACTTCTGGCTGCTCATACACGGGCTGTCCACCGATTAGCACCTTCCCAGTATCCGGTCTGTAAATCCCGGCGATGATTTTGAGCAGCGTCGTTTTACCTGCTCCGTTAGAGCCCAAAAGTCCAAAAATAGAGCCTTTCTTCACCGTAAGGGCGAGCTGATCGACAGCCTTTTCTTCTGTAAATGTCTTTGTGACTTCCCTTAACTCAATCAAGGGACATCCCCCTTTCCTTCAATTGCGTAGCTTCCACGTATAAGGCGTCCACTTCCTGATGCGTAAAACCGAAATGGACAGCTTCGATCATCTGCTTCAACAGCGCCGCCCGAATCTCATCCCGCTTCATTTGCTGCGGCTGATGCTCGGCAGGGGTGACAAAGCTGCCCTTGCCTTGGATGGAATAAATGTATCCTTCGCGTTCCAGCTCTCGATACGCCTTCTGAATCGTGTTGGGGTTTACCGTAAGCTGAGCGGATAAAACCCGTACCGAAGGCAATTGCTCATCCGGCTGAAGCGATCCGTATACAATCATTTCCTTTACCTTGTCCGTTAGCTGTTCGTAAATCGGCTTGCGGCTGCGGATATCCAGCTCGAACATGGACTTCCTCCTTTCAAGACTTGATCAGTTTCATCTGCATCCTCTTTACTGTTCTAACTGTACTATTATTAATAATACAGTTAGAACAGTTTGTCAATCATTTCTTTGGGGATTTCTTGCAGAAAAAAAGACCAACTCAGAAAGCTGGTCTTGAAATCAACGTTAACCTGTAATGATTTCGGCAAAAGTTTGTTACATATTTTTTGACTTCGTATGTATCCCAAAAAATATAGATTTCACGATAATACATACAAGAGACAATACAACAAAAAGTAGGCCACTCCAAACAACATCTCCTGTTCCTAATTGAGAAATAAACCAGCCTCCCATCGCTGTCCCTATGGTGACACCCAAATTTGAAAAAGAAACATACAGACTATTCGCAAATTCCGGGGCTTCTGGAGCCTCCGAGGTAAGCCAAATTTGACTTACAATCAATCCACTCGTATGAACAGCTCCCCAGACAATAATAATCCCACTTGTGAGAAGAAGAGTTGCACCCACATATTGAAGCAGTAAATAACAAACCCCTAAAGCAACAGGATAAAGCAACACCGTTTTCAACATATGATGGTTTAACATCTTTCCCGAGTACCAGTTACCAGCCACACCACTAATCCCGAAAAGCACAAGCATCGTGCTAATCCATTCTCCACTCATATGCGTTTTCTCTCCTAGATACTCCGCAAAATAACTATATACAGAAAACATCGCAGCAAATATGAAGCATACACTACCGATATTCAACCACAATGTGGGTTTCCTCAATATTTTAAGCTGGTTCCTGATAGGTACTTCCTTCTGCTCCAATCTGGAAGGAACCATGAGCCCTATTCCAACACACGCAATAATATTTACAACAGCAGAGAACAGAAATGAAGTGCCAAGAGAGAATTGATCAGCAATATAAGAAGTAAGCGGAACCCCCAATACCATCCCCACACTAACTCCAAGAAATACCTTTGCACTTGCTTTAGCAGCCTCTTCTTTCTTCGATAATGCAACAGCTAGTACGAAGGCAATGGAGAAATACACCGGATGAAAAAAGGCAGGGATTATTCGGAATACGACAAGTGTATAAAAGTTCGGTGCAAAAGCTGATATCACATTCGAGATGGAAAAAATAATCATGATGCTCATCAGTAACCATTTACGATTCCATTTTGAAAATAGCAGAGTTACCCATGGCCCAAAAATGGCAATAGTGAGTGCAAAAAGACTGACCAGTATTCCAGCTTGTGGTGCAGTAACGTTATACTTATCCATGACCATTGGCAAAATCCCAACGACTCCAAGCTCCGTATTTATAATGCCAAATATACCTAATGCAATAAAAAATAATGGACTGTTTTTGTTCACGATTTCCATCTCCTTGACCTCATAATTCATATATTCGAAAATCTATATTTATAGATATAATATACACAAAAAAGTAGGTAACCTTGTTCATTATTTTGTGGCTACCTACATTTCATTCTTGATATATTCAGCGAATTTGCAAATATTCTCTTCATTTCTTCGGTAATAGGTCCACTGTCCAAATCGCCTGGATTCCAAAAGCCCAGCCTTCTTCATGAGCGTTAAGTAACTGGAAATAACAGATTGTGCTAATCCTGTTTTTTCCTGAATGCTACCTACACAAATCCCTCCTTTAAAGTTAGCATCCGTTGGTAAAAACAATTGCGGTCCGAAATTTTCATCTGAATTTTTTAACCAATCCAAAATTTGCAGGCGTGTATCATTCGACAAAGCTTTAAAAATCATTAGAGTATCCATAAACCTCATTATATCTCTTTTTTTAGATATGTAAATATCTATTTCAATAATATAGCATCGACTGTTGTGTGTTGTGCCATTCTTTCATACACTCCACTTGAACATAAAAATAGCCGTGATGCGTTAAGCACCACGGCTGGCTATTTCTTTTAGCATTCCGTTGATTCGTAAGGCTCGTCACGGCTTATATTCGCAAGCGCTTCCCCTTCTGGCAGCATAAGATCTAGCTGAAACCGGAACGTGGCTCCTCTGGCCTCGTCACTATCCACATCAATGGAGCCGCCCATCAGACTGACCAGGTTTTTGCAGATGGACAGTCCCAAGCCTGTTCCTCCATATTTCCGGTTCAGTGCCGGATGAAGCTGGGAAAAGGGCTGAAACAATAGATGCTGGCGATCTGCGGGAATACCGATGCCAGTATCGGTTACACTGAACTCAATCAAGCATTTCTTTTTACGGCTGCTGTAAGCCTTGCTCTCGGCAAAGATGTTTACACGCCCTCGCTCCGTAAATTTGATTGCATTGCTCACCAAATTCACCAGCACCTGCCGGATACGCACATGGTCACCGACAAGGACCCCCGGCAATTCCTGATCCACATGCCACTCCAGCTCAATGTCTTTTTCCATAGCTTGCTTGAGAAATAGATCCGCCACACTGCCCATCATATCCTCAAGTTCAAAAGGTTCGTGCAGCAACGCCATTTTTCCAGCCTCAATTTTGCTCAAATCCAGTATTTCATTCAATATTTGCATTAAAGCACTACTGCTATTGGTAATAATATCGATATAGCTTCGCTGTTCCTCATCCAATTCAGTGTCCGCGAGCAGTCCAGCCATTCCGATAATTCCGTTCATAGGTGTACGAAGCTCATGACTCATCACAGAAAGAAATTCTGACTTGGCCCGGTCGGCCCGCTCGGCGGATTCCTTGGCCCGGATGATTTCCTTTTCATTCGTTATATCTACAAAAACCATTACGGCCCCTTTACGCTCCCCATTATCCATCAGGGGACTGATCCGGTATGAGACGAGGAAGCTGGATCCGTCTTTTTTCCAAAATACGGCTTCCTCAGCCTGATAAGAAGCACCACTGCGGATCGCCTGAAGAATGGATGGCTGCTCATCCGGGTAATGTCTGCTTATCTCATCGACATGGCGGATCATATCCGTGCATGTCCCGTTCAGTGAATTTTCGGCCCCCACTCCAAACATTTCGACCGCCGCCGGATTCATAAAACGGACATGCCCCTCGGTGCTCAAGCCCACAATGCCTTCGGATACGGCGTTCAGAATGAGTGAATGCTCGTTGCTGAGCTTTTCGATTTGGGCGATGTAGCTTTTGAGCGGAGTAACATTTTCAAAGATGCCGTAGCAGCCAACAATTTGCTCATACACAAAAATCGGGATATTGGTTACCTTGATAAACAAGCGCTCCCCATCCTTATGTATGAACTCTGATTCATAGGTTTGCGTTTCTCCCTGCTTGGCCAGCTCCATATGATGCCTAATCTTGTCCTGTTCCTCGGAAGAAGCCATCACAAGAACTCCAGTCCCAAGCAGTTCCTTCCTTGTATAACCAATAAGTTCCTCCAGACTGGGGTTCACGCTCAGGATTTGACCTTCCATATTCATGGCGCATATGCCGAGCGGGTTATGCTGAAACAGCGATTTATAACGGTTTTCACTTTCACGAAGGCGTTGCTCCATTTTTTGGTGCTCCGTGACATCCTGTACCATACCGACAATTTGAATTGGCTGTTCTCCGCGCTCGTCCATTTCCGCTTCCCAGGTCGAACGCAGCACTTTCTGTTCACCATTAGGCAGTACAATCCGATAAAAGGTTTCTTTATGAATCCCTTTTAAAATGACGTTCGTAATGATCTCGATCATTCGCTCTTTATCCTCTGGATGAATAGCATCCAGAAAAGAATCAATACTTGTCTCGACCGGCTTTACGCTAAAGCCGAAAATGCTGCGGAATTCCATGGAAAAATGCAAAACGTCGTTAACCAAATCCCAGTCCCATGAACCAAACATCGCCAGTTGCTGGGCTTTTGCAAGATTATCCTCGCTCTTCTGGCGCTCCGTGATGTTGCGGCCGATAGACAGAACTCGCTTGATTTTGCCTTCCTCATCCCGAATGATGCGGTATGACACTTCCAGCCACAAATAATGTCCGTCCTTGTGACGGACACGCCGCTTCATAATACCTGTTTCCTGGAAGATTCCATGTACGCGCATATAATCGGCATCTTCTGCATGATAAAATTCGAGCCGTTTTTTGCCGAGCATTTCCTGCCTGGTGTAGCCAAGGAGCTTTTCTACCGAAGGAGAAACATATTGAAGGTTGCCGTCCGGCGTGCTGAACGAGATCACATCTGGCGTATTTTCTGTAATCAGCATGTACAAGTCCTCATTATCCGAGAGTACCTGCTGCATGTCTTTTTTCTCTGTGATGTCCATCGCGTAGGCAATCAGATACGTTTGACCCGTAGCCGGGTCATCAAATATCGTTAATTCCAGCGATAACCAGACGGATGTTCCCCGCTGATGTCTTAAACGAAGCTCTGCCTTGTACACTTGATCCGTAGCTTTCAGCCAGCCCGTATAGGCGTCCCGCAACGCTTGTCGATCTTTATCTCCTTTATACAACAAATGATAATATCGGGTTTTCAGCAATTCCTCCTGCTTGTATCCGACCATGCGACAAAGGGAGGGATTGACGTACAGACATTTTCCGTCCCTCGAAAAAATGGCTATCCCTGTCGGGGCATGATTGTACATGTGTTCCAGCAAAGGCAGTCGTTGAGCAGCAGAAAACACAATAAATCTCCTCCTTTGTGGTTTATGAGGACGCGCCTACATGTATACACAAAATTGCCGATGCAGAGCCATCGGCAATCTTTTGAATTATTTTTTATACCACCCGACTCAGAAAATGGCGCAAAAACCGATCCGCATCCACTTCAAGTGCCACGTCAATACTTGTCTGTAAATGAGCTTGATCCTCGCCCGGTACTTCACGGGTACGACCAACCTCGGCGGAATCCCCCACCTCGACGGCAATGTGCATCGGGCGCTTCTCCACAAAGCTGGAATCAATCGCCAGCCCTACGGCCAACGGATCATGCAAAGCACAGCCTGCAATACCGGGTCTAAAATTACGATAGGCTTCCATATAGAAGTCCGTCATATCTGCCATAAAGGTGCCTAGCTCGGTCCCTTGCTCACGCCATTTGTCCACTTCATGCTGAGGAAGCAGCGTCTGCATGGTCACATCCAGCCCAACCAGCGTGAGCGGGAAACCCGCCCCCAACACATAGGCTGCGGCTTCAGGATCGGCATATATATTCGCTTCAGCCGTTGGGGTTACATTGCCTTTTACCGTGACTGCACCGCCCATAATGATCAGACGGTCAAGCAATTGCGGCAGTTCGGGGCAACGATCCAGTGCAATCGCAAGGTTGGTCAACGGTCCCACCGCTACAAGGGTAAGCTTGCCTTCATAGCGACGAGCCTGTCCGATGATAAAATCGGCCGCATCACCAGACGCTGCCTGTCGGGAAGGCGAACCCTTCAACTGGTTGCCAATGCCGTCTTCACCATGAATATGGCGGGAATACGGCTTGAACAGCTCGCGGGCATACGGCTTGTGAGCGCCGGACACGACCGGGGCCTCTACACCCAGCTTTTCCAGCAGGATCAGTGAGTTGCGTGTTGCCTCCTCTACCGAGATATTTCCAAAGGTGGTTGTAATGCCAAGCAGTTCCAATTCCGGTGAATGGACCGCGTACGCAATGGCAAGTGCGTCGTCGATACCCGTATCTACATCTAAAATTAACTTTTTACTCATGATGACCTCCACAGTAGAACAGCATTCTTTTTCATTATACACAATTTGAATGCTTATTCTCTTGGTCATGAGGTTCTTTATCTGAACACGATCAAAAAAAAGCTACGGCAGTTGTGCCGTAGCTTTTCCTTCGGGGCTCTTCCATTGCTTAAGCGCACATCTTCTGTCCCAATCCTAAGGCTCGATTCCCCACACCAGCTTATCATTATGGAATAATGTTACTTTATTCCATTCTGTATAAGAGGTTTTGGTAGGATCGAAGGAGTAATCATTGGATTCGTCCAGGTTAGACCAGTCGCTTTTGTTGATACGGATCTGAATATCACCTGTTTGCGCTCCAGCAGCAAGCGTGCCGGCAGCAGCATTGAAGCCAATTTCGATATAATTGTCAGTAATGGTTCGCAGCACATTATCATTGCCTACTTGCGCATAGTCTACTGCGGATTGCAGCTCCTGGCTGCCATCTTTCGTGAAATAATACCGGACTTTCAGCTCACTCAGCTTCACGGGTGTTGTACCATTATTTTTCAGATTTAAGAAAGGCTTGACTGCGTTATTAGCTGGATCGGTGTCCCCGGCCCGATACATTACAACCAGATCACCCGCTGGTTCTGTAGGGTCCGTTGGATCTGTAGGTGTACCTTTTGGCTCAGCGCTTACCGCAGTGGAATCCTTGCTTGTTCCTTTCGTATTCGTAGCACTTACAACATAGAAATAAGTTGTTCCGTTCGTCAGTCCCTTATCTGTGTACTCTTTCTCAGTAACAAGAGGCGCAACGGCTGTAAAAGGACCTGCTTCGCTGGTTGCACGTTTTACCGTGTAGCTGTCGGCCCCAGTGGACGCATTCCAGGTCAGCTTCACTTCCGCATTACCGGCTGTCGCCTTTAAGCCCGCTGGTACTGCCGGAGCCGCTGGTGTAGGAGTTGTTCCGCCACCAGATGAAGGGACAATCGCTGGATATGCATTTTGCACAAGCATAACAAACTGATCATGGAACCAAGCTCCTGAAATAGGTGCATTCGGTAAAGCATCTGTTAATGTGCCATCCTTGGTTGTATAGGTAGGATCACAGTACCGATCAAAGCCTTTACCCTCATCGTTCGGAATGAGCGAGCTGGAACCATCGGAATCACCCGGAGGTTTCGCCCATACATAAGCATCGACATGGGAAGCTGGAGCTGTTTGCGGCGGTGTGCCCATACCTGCTCCGCTGTTATTACACCAGTTGCCACGATGCGAGCGTTTGTCTACACGGCCTGAGTTCACATAGGAGTTAATATCACTGCCGACAGCGGCAGTCGGACGGTTAGGTCCTCCCCATCCGTTACGGCCCGTATCAATGAGCATACCGAGTGAGCTCGGCCAACCTGCGTTTACAAAATCTCTATGCAAAGACTCTGTGAAATCCAGTTCATCGAAGTTAGGATTCCATTCGTAGTACTTGGACGATTTGATCGGCTGTCCGCCGATATTCAGGTTTGGATCGGGCAGATTAGGCTCTGTCAGTGGGGAAGAGTTGGCTGTATTCGTGATAAAGCCGTCCACGCTGGACAGTCCTTTGCTAGTATCTCTGAAAATATTCGTGAACAATGAAACAGTTGCTGAACGGTTGTTATCCCAACCCAGCCAACCGGAGTGACCGATATCTACATATTTGTAGACGTTCGGAATCGTGTTCAGTTTGTTCATGGTATACTTAACGCCAGCTTCATAAATCCCTGTAGATTTGGCTTGAGCACATTTGGGATCATCCAGATTCGTTACCAGATTCGGCAAACTGTCCGGCTCAATAATCGCTACAATGCGGATATCCTGATACTTCGGATTGGCAAAAATAGCAGCAATTTTATCGACATAGTCCTTTTTGTACGTTTCCAGACCCGCTTGGGTCAGCGGAAGCTCACCATTGGAAGCCAAGGCGTGACAATCCCGTCCGGGCAGATCATATACAATAAACTCTGCCGTAATTGGTGTGTTGCCTTTCTTTTGCGCCAACACTTGATCCAAATGCGCTTCCAAACCAAGCTTGCCTCCACCGCCGTTAATAGCAGCGATGCGATCGAGCCATACGGCAGTCGGGAACGTTTTGATGGTTTGCATTTTCGCTTTCAGTGTTGAATCTGTAACCTTGGCAATCGATGTATCGACACTAGCCGCATAATCAGGACTAACGTATTTTGTCGCCCCTTGATAAGGATTGTCCACATGGGATTCTGCATGTATTTTATCCGTAAATCCCGCACCTGGTAGAAAGCTGCTTGCGACGAGTGATAGCGCAAAAGCATACTTCATGCCTTTACGAAGCACTTGCTTTGTTTTCAATTGCTTCACCTATCTTTCCGTAGATTTTGTTGAATCTTCCTATGGCGGCACCTGATTGTTACATGATTATGTGTGAGTTACGCCATCTTTCTCCAAAAAAAGCGGCGTTCATAGCTGCCTAAGGTAAGCGCTTTCTATTTTTCCACGCGCTTACTTTCTCCCCTTTTTGTCACCTCCTATGTTAGATTATAGTGAGCTGGAAAACTGCTGTAAATTGAATAAATTAAGGATTAAATTATTAATTAGGCACATGAATTGCCACAGTACCCGTTTTTGCTGTCTCCCCATTTCCAAGGGCCGAGTCCTTCATATGATGAACTATGCCTGCTGTGACAAGCTCTCCCGACCTTCGGGATCGACACCAAAAAAGCGGATTTAGAAAAAATAAGGGGATTTTCTTTAATTTCCGCCAGCTCAAATCGACAATGATAAAATCCAAACTCCGGTCTATGCCAAATCGTTAAATCTATCGACACCAAAAGGGCATTTTCAGGCTCTCATCGCCATGAAAATACCCTATTGATCGTAGTACAGCCTCACGGCCATTCATCATGCATGTACATGCAGTGAGCGCTCATACAATTGTACCAAGCTGCTAGTCCTTGCTAGGCTACACCTTTTCACGTTCCTTGCCTTTGTCGGATTCGCCCGCATTTTTGTTGGCCGCCTCCCGATCCAGCTGCATTTCCTCAATCGTCTTGACCTTAAGCCTTGCCGCTCCCTCATACGCACGAGTTGGGATCAGATCGCCCGCAGCTAAACGTTGACGCGCCTCGGCAATTGCCGCTCCGTATTGTGGAAGCCACTCTTCCTGCGCTACCAGCATTTCATCGACCATTTGCCAGATTTCCTTCGGATTACATACCGCACCCACCAGTGGGTCCATCATGAACGCCTGCCGCAACAGCTTGTCGTCCCCATGTACGGCAGCTTCAACCGCCAAACGCTGCACTGAAATGCTAACATTGCAGACAGCCGCAGGGCCGAGCGGCAGTTCACCCACATGAGGCATGGAAATGCCGTTACGATCCACATATCCGGGCGCCTCAATAATCGCATCATCCGGCAGATTGGAAATCACTCCGTTGTTGACGACATTAAAATGCCCCCGGTATACACGTCCTGTTTCCAGTCCTTCGATAATGTAGGAGCCATGCTCCTCACCACGATTCTCTGCCTTATACACCAATGGGTCTTCCTTCATCCAGTTTGGAAAATCTGTTTCAAACCAGTTGCGTCCTTCCGTACATACACGCAGATAGCCTCCCGTTTCTCCATTAATCCAGCTGCCCAGATCAATCCAGTCGAGAATTTCATCCGGACGCTTCCGGTACCAGGGAACATACTCACTTAAATGACCGTTCGATTCGGTGCTGTAATAGCCAAAGCGACGAAGCATGTCGATCCGTACCTTTTCGGTGCGGCTATATTCGGGATGCTTTTCAAAAGCCTCCAGCAGTCCAGCTGTCAGATCCTTGCCTTCATGTGACGCCTGAATGTACCACGTCTGGTGATTGATTCCGGCACACACAATGTCCACATCCTGCTTCTCCAAGCCATATACTTCAGCAATTTGGTGATGTCCATGCTGTACACCGTGACACAACCCAATCGTACGTACACCGCTGTACTTGTTGCAGGCCCAGGTAATCATCGCCATCGGGTTCGAGTAGTTCAGCAGCAGCACATCTGGTGCGCTTAGCTCGCGGATATCCTTGCAGATCTCCAGCATTTCCGCAATACCACGCTGCCCATACATAATACCTCCTGCACACAGCGTATCGCCCACGCATTGATCCACGCCATATTTCAGCGGAATGTCTACATCGGTCGCAAACCCTTCCAGCCCGCCAACCCGGATCGTACAAATCACATATTTGGCATCCTTCAAAGCCACTTTCCGGTCCGTAGAGGACTGTATTTGAATAGACAAACCGTTCTCCCGAATATCCCGCTGGCACAGCTCAGTGACCATATCCAGATTGTGCTGATTAATGTCCGTAAAAGCCACTTCAATCTCGTTAAATTCCGGCACCGTCAACAGATCTCGCAAAATTCCACGGGTAAAACCGATGCTCCCCGCTCCAATAAAAGCTACTTTAAATGACACGGCATTCAACCTCCAGCGTTAGATGTGTAGTATACCGTCATTGTAGCAATTTGCCAGAGGGGAGCGTTATCAAAATCATGACCAGATTCGCGTATAGGTGTCAAAAATTCTAACTTAACTTGCCACCTCATCCCTCTTCATCCTCCGCATAGTTCCACACATGGCGTTCCACGGCAGAGCGGTATTCGACAGGTGTCTTGCCTGTGTGCTTTTTGAAGAGCATATGGAAATATTGCCTGCTGCCCACGCCTACATAATCGGCAATTTCGTGAATGGGAATGTCCGTTTGCTGGAGCAGCATTCGGGCCTTGTCCATTCGCAGCATGGTCAAATAAGCGGTGAGTGTTTGTCCGGTATGTTTTTTGAAAATGCGATGCAAATACCCTGGATGCAGATTCACCGCCGCTGCCATATCCTTAACCAGAATATCCTGGTCATAGTTGAGATGAAGAAATTCGATACATCGTTTAATGTAGACATCCGTTTGCTGCGTGTCACTACGTTCCGTTTCCTCACGCAAACGCGCAATTCGCACGAGCAATTGCATAAACAGCAGTTCAGCCATTGCGCCTGGATGTTCTTTTCGTTGATCCAGCTCCAGCACGAGGCTTTTCAGCGTATAATACACCTCTTCCGGGTCAGACAGTACCAGATAAGGGA
The DNA here is from genome assembly GCF_044907935.1 of Paenibacillus sp. RC21. Classification (NCBI taxonomy): domain Bacteria; kingdom Bacillati; phylum Bacillota; class Bacilli; order Caryophanales; family Paenibacillaceae; genus Paenibacillus; species Paenibacillus sp. RC21. Next base: position 227,773 of record NZ_JBIYCS010000003.1, on the reverse strand, counting down.
ATGGACGCGACATGAAGGCTGTGACCTCGTGCTCTTCCCCTGCCAGTTGTCGGATAGACGGACCTACTCGCACCCCTTCCGTAAAACCGAACTCCACATTCAGCATCCGGCACGGCTGCTCTCCTTCTACGACCAGTCGGTGCGACACATCCGCGTCCAGCATAATAAACTCCCCTTTACGCAGCGTGATGCTTTCTCCCGCTTTCTCTCCTGTCTTTACATCCACCCGGCACAGGCCGGAGATCATGTACATAATTTCGGTAGAATGATGATCGTGATACGGCATGGTGTAATCGTGCCACTGCTTGTAATAGTAAGCAAAAAAACGGGGAATATAATCCCCGTCACACAGCCGTGGCTCAAACAGACTTCCGTTCATCCCCGCACCTCCGCAAAATAGATCAGGCTAACACGGCAACGTATCTGCAACCGCCTATTTTCACAGTTTAACAGACGATGCTATGTAATTCTATTTCGCTCTAGCGGACTATCTGAAATCCGGTGGAATACGCCGAGCCGTTCCCGTCAGAATAGCCGCTTCAATTACGGCCTTCCTCACCTGGGTAACGACCTGTTCGTTGAAGATGCTTGGAATAATGTATTGCTCGTTTAACTCCCGTTCACTTACGACAGAAGCAATCGCGCGGGCGGCGGCCAATTTCATCGGCTCGTTGATGTGACGCGCCCGGCAATCGAGCGCTCCCCTGAAGATGCCCGGAAACACAAGCACATTGTTAATCTGGTTGGGATAGTCGCTGCGACCCGTGGCAAATACACGAACATGCGGGATAGCTTGCTCAGGCGCAATCTCCGGCTCTGGATTAGCCATGGCAAAAACAATACTGTCCACCGCCATCCCCTGTACATCTGAGGCATTCAGCAGATTGCCACGTGACACACCAATGAACACATCCGCATCCCGAATGACCTCCTTTAAGGTGCCTGACTCGGGCTCTACTTGCGGCTGATCCGCTAGCCATTGCCACATAGGATAGGGATAGGTGCCGCCTTGTACGATGGCTCCATCCCGATCTACCGGAACCAGTCGGCTCACCCCTGCGGCCAGCAGCATTTTGCATATCGACACGCCTGCAGCCCCTATTCCGTTCACAACGACCCGAACATTTTCGATCCGCTTCCCAACGACCTTCAATGCATTCAGCAGGCCTGCAATCACCACAACCGCCGTGCCGTGCTGGTCATCGTGAAAGACGGGAATATCCAATTCTTCTGCCAGGCGGGCTTCGATCTCGAAACAGCGTGGAGAACTGATATCCTCTAAATTAATTCCCCCGAAAATCGGGCTGATCGCCTTAATCGTACGAATGATTTCCTCCGTATCCTTCGTGTCCAGACAAATGGGGAATGCATCGACTCCGGCAAGCTGTTTGAATAGCATCGCCTTGCCCTCCATCACAGGTGCAGCCGCATGTGGGCCGATGTCACCAAGCCCCAGAACTGCAGTACCATCGGTTACAACCACGACGGTGTTTCGTTTGATGGTCAGGGAGTACGCTTTTTTCGGATTTTCATGAATGGACGTACAGACCCGGGCCACTCCCGGCGTATATACCCGTGACAGATCATCCCGATTTTTGATCGGCAAATTGGGTTGGACTGATATTTTACCCCCCAGGTGCGCGAGAAACGTGCGGTCAGAAACGTTAATGAGTTGAATGCCTGCTAACGACTTGAGTGATTCGATGAGCGCAGTCTCCGCTATTTCAGCAACGTGGACAGTGATGTCGCGAACAGAAGAATCCTGTCCGGGGCGAATAACATCAATGGAAGTAATGTCTCCTCCAGCACGGCTGATCGTTGATGCGACCTCACCGAAGTTTATTTTGGAATGAATGAGCTCCAATCGAAGAATCAGACTATTAAAGGCCACGGTACATCCGCTCCTATTCTATTCATAGCATGTGTGAGACACAAAAGGCAGACACGTGTATTGTTTGTGTCCAGGTTCCCCTGCCTTTACATGTTACCGCTTTCATAAAAGCGTTGGGAAGTTTTTGTCCATATTGTTACTTATGGTCATTTTGGTCACGCAGCAGCTCATACCGATTAACGGGACGACCGACCCCGCCATAATGCACAACCAGGCGCACAATCCCCCTTTTCTCCAGATAATCCAGGTATCTTCTTGCCGTTACACGGGCAATCCCTACTCCCTCAGCGGTTTCTTCAGCAGACAGCTTGCCGCCATGCTGCTCCATGACCGCAAGCACCTGCTTCAGGGTGGCAGCATTCAAGCCCTTTGGCAGCTCATCGTAGGACATCGCCCATTCCTCGTATACTGAAGCAGAGACTACCGCTTTCTTAGCCGCTTCTCCATTTTGCATAATAATGAGGTCCAGCTCTTCCTGGGTTCCTACTTCTTCCGCCCATAATCCAGCCTGCTGCACCCGGTAACGCTCCAGCGTATGGTGGATACGCTCTACCTTAAAAGGTTTAATAATATAATCGAACGCTCCGTTTCGCATCATTTCACGAATCGTCTCCGTATCCTTCGCGGCGGTTACGACAACTACATCTACAGGCAATGCCATAGAACGGATGCGCTGCAAGGTCGCTATCCCGTCCAGCGACGGCATGAACACGTCAAGAAAAATCAGATCAGGCTGTAGCTCCTCAATCAGCTCCAATCCCCGAAGCCCGTTGGAGGCCAGACCTACGACCTGAAACCCGTCAACCTGTTCGATAAACAGTCGATTCACCTCTTGTACCATCGGATCATCCTCGACCAGCAGCACATGAAACAGTGATTTAATAGGTTTACTCATCGTCGCTCCCTCTCTCCCTCAACGGAAATAGAATCTCTATCGAAGTTCCCAAGCCAAGTGAAGACTCGCATGTCAGGCGGCCGTTCCCCTTGGTGACAATCCCGCTTAGTAAATGCAGCCCCATGCCGCGGCTTTCTCCCTTCTTGGTCGTAAATCCGCGTTCGAGCATTCGTTGCTTCGTTGTCTCCGACATTCCACAGCCATTATCCTCGACCAATATGGACATATATTCGTCATCCTGCTGGATGCTGACATAAATCTCCTTGGAGCCGACTTCTGTATCCGCCAGTGCATCAAAGGCATTCTCAATTAAATTTCCGAGTAACAGAACGAAATCATGGCGGTCAATCAGCCGGGGAAACTGATTCATTCTGCTGTCAGGATCAATCCTGATATCAATGCCGAGCTCTTTACCACGGCTAATTTTACCCAATAGCAGTCCTGCAACTCCGTCATCATCGAAATGCCGTTGAAGGAAGCGCGTGATCTCCTCCTGTTGCTCGGTCACCTCAAACAGATAGCTCAACGCCTCGTTCTGCTGCCCAAGCTGGAGCAAGCCGGCGACGGTATGCATTTTGTTCATATGCTCATGATTTTGTGCACGAAGCGCATGAACAAACTCTTTGACACCTGTGAGCTCCTCGGCCATTCTAGTCACCTCGGTCTTGTCCTGAAATATGGAGATTGCCCCCATCGTAACTCCCTGTTCGCGAATGGGAATTCGGTTGCTCCAAATAATGGTTCCGCCAATTTTTAGCTCCTGGCTCAAAATTGCGACTCCCGAATCCAGCACTTCCGGCAAACGAGTATCCGGGATGACCTCACGGATCGGCAATCCCGCTACATCACGGTGCACATCGAAAATTTGTTTGGCCCGTTCGTTGAAAATCGTAATGATGCAGTTGCGGTCAATGGCAATGACGCCCTCATGCATCGCCTGAAAGGCTGCGCTTCGCTCACGAAACATTCTCGCAATCTCCTGCGGCTCCAGGTTGAACATCTGGAGCTTAATATGACGGGCCAGCAATGCGGAGCCAATCACACCAAACATCAGCGACAGCAACGAAGTGATGATGATGGATTGCTTCTCCTGACGGATAATCTCCGTCACGCTTGGCAGCAGGCCGCCCGCCACAACGACGCCCACCTGCTCCGAGGAAGCATTCATAATCGGCACAAAGGAACGCAAGCCGATGCCCGCTTCGCTGCGTACTTTGGAGACATACGTATGTTCAGCAAATGCGGCATCATCATCCCGAGCCTGAAACGTTCCGCCGATTCGCTCCGAAAGCGGATGAGACAACCGTTTGCGGTTCATATCGAGCACGACGATATAAGCCGCATCGTTTAATATCCGAATTTTGTCCGCCATTGGTGCAATCACGGCAGAAGCATTCGGGTCATCAATTCTTTCCACTACATCCGGCAGGTTCGCAACCGTCTGGGCTGTAATCGTAAGCCGCTGCTTGAGTTCTTCTTCCTTGAGCCGGGTGGCGCTACCAAACAGAAAAAGGCCGCCGATCAAAAGAGAAAAAAGAACGACTCCAAATGAAAGTATCATGATTTTCCAATATATGCGAAGTCTGTTCATCCTCTTCTCCTTCCCTTTAAAGCGTTTACCTTTGAATATCATTGTGGAATAATGGGTCTAAAATAGCAACAGATGGGAGGTTACTTTGTGAAAAGAGCTGCTGGATTTGGTGTTTTGCTCGTACTGGGTATCCTAACGGCTTATGTGATCGGTTTTCAAAGGAATTTTGGTGAAAAACTCCCTTATGATAATGAATTTTCGGGCCTTAAAGATCGGATTGTGATCAAATTTAGCCATGTCGTTGCCGAAAACTCTCCCAAAGGACTGGCAGCCGCTCATTTTGCACAACGGGTTAAAGAAAAATCCAACGATCGGATTGAGATTCAAGTGTTCCCCAATGGAATGCGCTATTCAGAAACCACGGAAGTGGCTGCACTTCAACGGGGAGAAATCCAGATGATAGCTCCTTCGTTTTCCAATTTGAATGCGATTGATCCAGCCTGGCTGGTGATGGATCTTCCGTTTGCCTTCGAGAATCAGGCTCAGGTCGATCAGGCACTGAACGGAGAATTGGGCAAGCGGTTATCGCAAACACTTGAGCCCTATGGCATGAAAGGCGTCGCCTTCTGGTCGAACGGCTTTCGACAGATCACTAACAACGCCCATCCCATTAGACAACCCGCAGACTTTACAGGCTTGAAATTCCGTATCCAGCCAAGCCAGGTGTTGGACCGTCAGTTTGAAGCGCTGGGAGCATCGACCATCAGCACTCCTTTTAATGAAATATATCACAGCCTGGAGACGGGCACGGCAGACGGACAGGAGAACACGATATCCAATATTCTTACCAAACGGTTTTACCAAGTGCAACGTTATATGACCATCAGCAACCACAGCTATCTGGGTTATGCCGTCGTATTTAACAAATCCTATTGGGATAGCCTCCCAAGTGACGCCAAGCGGGTGCTGCAGGAGGCACTTGAGGAAACGACGCGTTGGAACAAACGGGAAACAGCTGAAAATGCCAATCGGCTTAGCCAGCTGCAACAGACCGGAGACATTAAAATTATCCATCTGTCCGAGGGGGAGCGTAAGCTTTGGAGAGAACGTCTGCGCGTGCTCTATCCGGAGTTCACTCCTATCATCGGTACGGAGCTAATGGATATGATTCAAGGACCTTAAAGACCAAAAAGAACGTTATGACCGTATTCTTGTTTGCCAAGAACGTAGCTTTTACACTGGGGATACAAAAATAAAGCGTTTTCAAAAATTAAAAGAAAGCGAGAGCGTATCCCTATGAAACTGAGAATTAATTTTAAAAACTTGACGGTTCAGGTCGTTATCGCTATTGTGCTGGGTATTCTTTTAGGTCACTTTTTTCCTGCAACAGGCGAAAAACTCAAAGTGCTTGGAGACGCCTTTATCAAGCTCATTAAGATGGTCATCGCCCCCATTGTATTTTTTACGGTTGTACACGGGATTGCCAGCATGGGGGACATGAAAAAGGTCGGTCGTATCGGTGGAAAGGCTCTTCTCTATTTTGAAATCGTTACCACGATTGCGCTGGCGATTGGTCTGATCGTGGTCAATCTGGTAAGACCGGGGGCTGGCATTGATGTGAGCAAAGCAACCGGGGACGTATCTCAATATGCTCAAAAAGCAGCGGAAACAAGTCACGGGGTAGTTGATTTCATCGTGGGTATTATTCCTGAAAATGTAGTAAGCGCTATGGCAGGTGGAGAATTGCTGCCTATCCTGTTTTTTGCCATCCTCTTCGGACTGTCACTGACGGCCATGGGGGAGCATGCCAAACCCGTCATTGTCCTGTTCGACAAACTGTCGCACGCCTTCTTTGGCATCGTCAATATGGTCATGAAATTGTCCCCAATCGCCGCATTTGGTGCCATGTCGTACACCATTGGTAAATTCGGCATTGGGTCGTTAACCTCTCTGGGTAAGCTGATGGGTTCCGTTTACCTGACTATGGCCTTATTCGTTATCATTGTGCTCGGTCTGATTGCTCGCATGTACGGGTTCAGCATTTTCAAGTTTATCGCTTATATCAAAGAAGAAATTTTACTTGTACTCGGTACTTCATCCTCCGAGTCTGCCCTGCCACGTATGATGGACAAAATGGAGAAATACGGCTGTTCCAAATCGGTGGTTGGCCTGGTCATTCCAACGGGCTATTCGTTTAACCTGGATGGTACGGCGATCTATCTGTCCATGGCCGCCATATTTGTGGCTCAGGCCTCCGGCGTCGACATGACCATATGGCAGCAGTTGACACTGCTCGGTATTCTCATGCTGACCTCGAAGGGAGCCGCGGGCGTCACTGGTTCCGGTTTTATTACACTGGCAGCCACGTTGGCGGCATTCCCTTCGATCCCGCTGGCCGGGATGGCGCTGCTGCTTGGCGTTGACCGCTTTATGTCAGAAGCACGCGCCATCACCAATCTGATCGGTAACGGGGTCGCTACTGTCATCGTCGCCAAATCGGAAAAGGAATTTCATCCCGACAGACAGGCGGAGATGGCTTCAGCATCGGCTGAGCTTGAAACTAGCCCTTTACACAGCCCGATTACTAAATCCGTATAATAATGCAGGCTTTATGTAGAGCCGGTTTACGGCTCTTTTTTGCGTTTCAATGAACAAGGTTCCATTTACGCATTTTCTTTATTAAATGTACAGTCAGATATCCTATTGCTAATAATCCTGTGCTTATAAACCAACTAATAATTTCGAAATTAATAGTTCCCCCTAAGAAAAATGAATGTATACAAAAAGAATATATATGGTGATTTACACATTGGGCTCCCGTTTTGCAAACTCTTGTAACATACCTCTTATTTGTTCTACTAATAAAGCAGGCGCTTTCTTTGGTGAGCCCGTGTCAAACGGAGGCTGAGGATCGTATTCCAAAATCAATTGGACTCCTTTACTCATATCTTCTCCCAATTCCCATGCTATTAGTTGGAGGGCCATATCAATACCAGAGGAGACACCGGCTGCTGTAACGATTTTGCCCTGACGAACTACTCTCTCATCTGTTGGTATGGTTCCAAGAGATTGGAGCAGGTCTAAGGATCCCCAATGACTGGTGGCTACGGTTCCATTTAACAAGCCTGCAGCGCTCAAAATCAGAGAGCCGTTACAAACCGACGTGGTCCATTTCGTAGTTTCATGTATTTGGCGAATCCAATTTAACGTTTCTTCGTCATTCATTGGAGTTTTATAATTTGGCGGACTACAACCTGGAACTACAAGAATATCAGCTGAAGTAACTTCAGAAAAACTGTAATCGGCATGCAAATAACCCATATTTGAGTCCAGCTTGATTAACCCTTTTTTCCTAGCAACAAACTTCACTTCACATTTCAGTGTAGCAGCAAATACATCGTATGGACCAATTGCATCTAATGCAGTGATTCCATCGAAAAGCATGATTGCGATTTTCATGATGATCTCTCCTTTGAAGTGGGATTCTATTCTTACACACCAATACTAACATACCCATACGGGGTATGGGTATATAAAATGTTGTGAAAACACTGCTCGGCTTTCTTCATGGACGATATCGCCCACAACCAGAACAATGACCTTTTGAAGTAATAATACGCCTTATCAGTGTATAACCCTCTGCCCTCGACCGAGGTACCTTAATTTCAAACACCTCTTGTCACAAATATGGATTGACAAATGCCCATGCAAACCTTTAATAGTACGTACCTGTAAAAGAGGCTTACTTAAAAAGGGCTACCCCCCAGAGTAGCCCTTTTTATCATCATAAAGCTTCAACATCACGCCTGCAAATCTGTTTATCCAGCTTTCTCAACTGCCCATAAAATAAATCACTGTAAAATCCTTTATGGGTCAGCAGCTCATCATGAGAACCCTGCTCCTCCAGATGGCCATCCTTCAAGACCAGAATCCGATCAGCCTGACGAATGGTATTCAGCCGATGCGCGATGACAAAGCTTGTTCGCCCCTGCATAAGCCGTTCCAGTCCTTCTTGTATTTTCATCTCGGTAATCGTGTCGATGCTGCTGGTTGCCTCGTCGAGTACGAGAATCGAAGGGTTGGCCAAAATAGCGCGAGCGATAGCCAGCAGCTGCTTTTGCCCTTGACTGATGCCGCTGCCATTAGCCTCCAGCACCTTATCGTATCCGTCCTTCATCCGCATGATAAAGGAGTGGGCGTTCGCCAGCTTCGATGCTTCCTCTATCTCTTCATCGGTGGCATCCAGTCTGCCGAAGCGGATATTTTCGCGGATTGTTCCTTGGAACAGAAAGGAATCCTGTAGCACAAACGCCATGCGGGAGCGCAAGCTTTCACGCTGTATGGTGGTAATGTCTCGTCCATCTAACGTGATCATTCCCTCGTCGGGACTGTAAAAACGGGATATCAACTGGATCAGCGTTGTTTTTCCAGCCCCGGTCGGACCAACCAGTGCGATCATCTCACCCGGCTTGGCTTCAAAAGAGATGCCTTTCAGCGTAGCACTCTCCTCATCATAGCCGAAGGAAACATCGGTAAACCGCACAGCCCCCTCGACATGCTTCAGCTCTACCGCGCCGTGCTCGTCCTTGGACTCTTCATCCTCATCCAATATTTCGAATACACGCTCAGCTCCGGCAATAGCGGACAGCAGTGTGTTCCACTGGTTAGCCAGATCGTTCAGCGGTCTGGTGAACTGGCGGGCATACTCTACGAATACGATAATCGTACCTATGGTAATCGAGCCGTGAATCGCCAAAATTCCGCCGATCCCCGCTACCATGGCAAAGCTGAGATTATTCAGCCCGTTCATCAGCTTTGGAATAAAACCGGAAATCGTTTGTGCCCAGAAGCCCGACAGACGGATACGGTCATTACGTTCGCCAAAGCCTCGAATAACCCTCTTTTCCTGCGAAAATGCTTTGATAATCTGCTGCCCGGATAACGTTTCCTCGATGTATCCGTTCAGTTCGCCCAAGTTCTTCTGCCGTTCCTTGTATAATGGACCCGTGCGGCGCGTAATCCAGCGCATCCCGACTGCCATCAGCGGCACCACGATAAAGGTCAGCAGTGTCATCAGCGGGCTTAACCACAGCATGACTGCGAGTGTACCCACCAGCGTCAATATGCTCGAAAAAATCTGAATGGCCGAGCTATTCAGTGTAGAGCTGACATTTTCGATATCATTCGTCAGTCGACTCATGATCTCTCCCTGCTGACGTTTGCCGTAGAAAGGAATTGGTAGCCGATGCAAATGTGAAAACAGGTCGAAACGCATCCGGTACACGGTCTCTTGGGCGATTTCGATCATCCAGATATTTTGCAGCCAGGAGGTCAGCGAATTAAGCAAGTACACAGCCCCCAGCCCAATGAGAAAATAAATCCACGTGCGTCCGCCCGGACCTTCCAGAAAATCGTCCACTGCAACGCCGACCAAATACGGACCCAGCAGAGCCAGTCCTGAACTGAGCAGTACCATGAACAGCACCAGCATCAGCTTGGCCTTGCGGCGGGCCAAATACTCCCATATCCTACCCAGCGTGCCGGACCAGTTCTTGGCCTTGGCCTTGCGGCGTCCCTCTGCTCCTGCCGGGTTCCTCAGCACACCGGACGGCGGTGTAGGCTGACGGAACGGATCAATGAGTTCCTTGAACATGCGACTCCTCCTCACCGTGTTGTGATTCATAGATGCGTCGATACAGCTCCGAACTGTCCATTAAATGCTCATGACTTCCACTCGCGATCAGACGGCCTTCATCCAGCAGTAAAATCTGATTTGCCGATGCGGTCGAGCTGATCTTCTGCGTAATGAGAAATGTCGTGCAGGACAAGCCTTCCAGCGCCTCCAACAAAGCCGCCTCTGTCCGCACATCCAGCGCACTGGTGCTGTCGTCCAAAATAAGCACCGCCGGATGGCGCACCAGCGCGCGGGCAATAGATAGCCGTTGCTTCTGTCCACCGGACAGATTCACACCGCGCTGTCCCAGCATGGTGTCATAGCCTTGCGGCAAGCGCTCAATCATATCGTGAATTTGCGCCATACGAGCTGCTTCCTGAATCTGCTCCAGACTGGCATCCTCCAGCCCCCAAGCGATATTTTCCCGAATTGAGCCAGTGAAAAGAAGCACCTCCTGTGGCACGTAGCCAATGGCCTCACGCAGTATGGAAGCGTCCAGTTCCCGCGCGTCCTTGCCGTCAAAGCGCACACGGCCCTCATCTTCTTCATACAAACGCGTAATGAGCTGCACAAGTGAGGATTTACCCGACCCAGTGGCCCCCATAATAGCGATGCGCTCACCCGGTCGAGCCATAAAGGAAATATCCTTTAGCACCGCGAGATCGCTGCCCGGATAATGAAAGCTCACCCGATCCAGTTCCACCTGTCCCTCTATTCGCGTGTTATGTGTTGGAATAGGCTCCCGTTCCCCATAGTCTTCATGATGTGTCTCCAGTACCTCACGAATCCTCGCCGTGGAAGCGGTCGCCCGGGAAAACACGACAACAATCCCCGACAAGGCAGACAAGGCTCCAATCGTCCGCAGTGAATAATTGACGACAGCGACCACCTGTCCCACACTGGCATCTCCTGTTGCAATTTGCCCCCGTCCGAACCAAAGCACGGCGATAATTCCCGCATTCATCGTAAACAAAATGAACGGCATCGTCGTTTCTGTCCAGCGCAAAGCGGAAACCGTCCCTTTCATCAATTCGCCCCCATAATGGGCAAAACGCTCGATTTCATGCCGCATCCGCACAAAAACCCGAATGAGCCGCATACCTGTCAGATTCTCCTGAATCACCCCGTTAACGTCATCCAAACGACGCTGGACGCCTTTAAACAAAGTGACGGTTCGCCGCATCATCACCAAAACAAACACGAACAGCACCGGGGCCATAACCGCCAGCAACAGTCCAAGTCTGAAATGCACAACCAGCGCCATCACGATGCTGCCAATCACCACCAGCGGCACCCGTGTCATAAACCGCAAGCTCATAAACACCGTATCCTGCACCTGTGTCACGTCCCCCGTCAAACGCGTAATCAGCGATGAGGTAGCAAGACGTTTAAACACCGGATAGGAAAAGGATTGCACCTTATGATACAGCCTTTCCCGCAAATCATACCCAAAGCCCTGACTGGCATGAGAGGCAAAAAAGGAACTGGAAATTCCCGCTATAAAAGCAATAACGGCGCTTCCTACCAGCACACCGCCCCATAACCAGACGACGGACAAATCCTGCTGCCGGATGCCCTCATCAATAATTTTGGAGATCAGATACGGTTGCGACAATTCCACCGTCAGCTCCAGCAGCATCATCACGAGGGCCGCGATGGCCGGAACCCGGTATTTTTTCAGAAAAGAGAACATCATCCCCACAAGCATTCCTCCAATTGCTCGACAGCCGTCCTTCCAGATCAGCGTGTGATCGTCATATGAATCGAACCTGCCATATTACAATATATACACACTTTATACAGCACTATATTTTATTATACCCTTCTGAACGCCCTCCTTCTAACTAATAAATTAAAGATTTCTGCTGACACATTTAAAAATATGCATTAAAAAGAGAGCACGTAAATACGGCTCTCCTTCTGAAAAAAATTCAAATTTACTCGACCCTTACATTTTGGTAAAAAGCCTGCCCTCCAAATACATTCACGCCAAAATGCCCTTCTGCAAACGTACCGTCCTCCAGGTCGATCACCTGTAAATTCAGGTAATAGCCATTCGATCGGTCAGCATTGGCGCGAAAGAGCATGGAACCAGCACTTCCATTTCCATACAGATGCCTCCCTATGCGGCTTTGTAATACATTTGAGATATTAATAAAAAGATTGGTGGTTGTGTTGGAAAGCATCTTCCTCATTCCACATCTACTTGAAGAGCGTCGCTGCACTTCTTGTCCTATCCTGAAATTCCTTTTTTTCGAGGCCAACAGAGAATAGCTCTTATTCTTCAATTTCAACGATGACGTTAACGACAGATGCATCGTGGTCTTTAATGCGAAGTGGTGCTGTGAAGGCAGAAATGAGCTTTTTGCCAACCAATGGCGCTGGATTAATGTCTTCATAAATGAGCATTGTCGGCTCTTCATACTTTTCATGGTCTAAAAAGGCATGGTGGACAAAATAGCCGTTTCCTTTTGCTTCTGTCAAATTTTCAATGCTCAAGGTATCTATGGCCACCGCTTTGCAGTTTGGCAACTTCGTTCGGATGTATTCGGCGGCTTCCGGAGAGACAGCCGGGAAATTATTGGCGTATTTCTCGAAATCCGTATCCCGGTGTTTCCAATGGCTCGTGTTGAAAATTAGAATATCTGCCTCATTCAGTTCTTCATATTCTTTGAGCTTTTCGATAGTGATAAAGCCGTTCGGGCCAAGCGGGCAATCGATTAATAGCGGCTTTCTGTAGATGAAGTCTTCAATCGGAATAGCATCTATTCCCTTACCGTTATTCTTATGATGCCACGGGGCATCGACATGGGTACCGGCATGAAGATACATGCTTAGCACACTTCCGTTCCAGTCATCCCCTTTGTCCAAACGCTCTTTAGGCTCTAATTTCACTTCCGGCAATCCTGGAAAACAGGCATTCCTTCATAAATTGGGTAACCAATTTCGACGTATTTTGACATACTAACACGCTCCTGTAGAATATAAGATTCCATACTTAATAAGGATATTTTTACACTAAGTCCTTTTGTTAGCCTGGTAAACTCCATCACCATCAACATAAGCATAAGGCTCACTGCTCATTAAAAATGCTGTAACATTTAGTTTTTGCCAATTGAAAAGGTCCTCTCTGAGTAAAACTACAAACATAGTTTTAAAAACATCCTTAATTTAAATGTGACATATATTCAAATGCTGTTGTTCCATATACGTTTTTAAATTGTTTATTTAAATGAGTTAAATCAAGTTCTTACATATATCGTCAAGTTTAAGTACATTTTCTAAGTTAGTATGATGAATTATATCTTTTGCTTTCCTGATTAGAGCGTTATCTCTCTTATAGTCTGAAGAAAGATTAGTTTGCATAAGGCTTTCCGTTAGGGATAAGAATAAATCACAGCACAAAGCCTCATCTTTTTCGTTTAATATTGCATTAAAAAGACTTAATATTCTTTGTTTAAGTCTATAATCATACACGATAGGGGTTGAAAAACGTACGATATCCTTTTTCTCAATAACATCTAAAAGCAATTGTGGCTCAATATATAGCATAATATAATTAAGCCCTGCCTTATCATGTGCCCTCCCGTCATGTATCTGACCTGGATTAAAAAGCATAACACCATTTTGATATGATAATTGTAAACTGCCATCTAAGTTATACTGTTGAATACCACGCAATGTTACGCCTATTGCATACTCCTGGTGAGAGTGCTTTTTATACGTAAAATCAGTAATACATGCTGACAACGCAGTAATACCTGCCGATTTTTTATAGATAAATTTGTCCATTTAATTCTCCTCTTTATTAGCTTACCTACATCCATATCATTACTGCGGCATAAACTAAAAATAATGCCATGATTACATTAACAGTCTTTTGATGCCTTTGTAAAAACTCCTTGAAGATTGTACCGAAAAGAACCCACGTAGCAAATGCTAAAAATCCAACAAGAGTTATAACCATAACACTTATGGTTACTGCAGGTATTGTATTATAGTAGGGCATAATAAAGGTAGGAATTATAGTCAATGTAAATATTATCACCTTTGGATTTAAAAACTGCATAAGGAAGCCTGTCATAAAGGTAGCGGTTTGGTTTACAGCTGGTTTTGATGTATCCATTTTGTAAATTTGATAAGCGAGATAGAACATATAAAAGCTTCCGATTATCTGCATAACAACTAAAATTCTTGGTATAATCGTTATAAGCGTAGTGCTCAACACAGCAGAAAAAACAAGTAATAAACCAAAAGCAATTGTTGCTCCATACGTATATTTCATTGCCTTTTTTGTCCCAAAATTATGCACTGTGGATAATATTACGATATTAGTAGGTCCTGGTGTAAAAGTAACAATACAACAGTATAATAAAAAAGATGCAATATTCATGAGAAAAGCTCCCTTCAAGGTATTCTTATGAATATTACATCTTAAGATTAAATGGTATGTAGTATATTATTGCATGGATTATAATAAAGCTTCTGTAAAGTCTCTCCTTTGCCTCACTAATTGTTTAATTTCATTAGATATCTATCTAAGCGGCTATGAACACAAGTCCTTGTCCTTTACTTTATGCCAAACACCTTGGCCATTTCATTGGATGATGTCATTATTGATGAGCCAAGGAAGAAATGATATGTGCAATAGTTTGCGGGCTTTCCCCACTATTTGACTCAAGCCATTGATTAATGACTCCAATGGAACCGTGAACCATGTAAGTGAAAGAATAGTCCATTGAAAATGGCTCCTTCCTGTTTTGTTTGTCTCCATTTCTTTGCAGATAATCTTCAAGCAAGACTTGTGATAGAAAGTTATTTTTTCCTCTCTCCGAAATTAAGATTTTATAAATCGTTTTCTTATCTTGAATTATGCTCAATAGGTTGATCAAGGATTCTTCGGTTGTGCAGGGACTTTCTCCTTTTTGTAACGTTTCCATTATTTCTTGATTAAATCCATTCTGCATTACCTCAAATAATTCATAAGGGTCTTTATAGTGAAGATAAAAGGTGCCACGGTTAATATCTGCTTGTTTACATATTTCAGTTACCGTTATTTGAGGCATTTTTTTCGTTTCTAAAAGAGTAAGAAAACTCAATTTAATGGTGTCTGTCGTATAATTACAGGAAATACTGAAACGTCTTAAAGAGCACGAAGTGGGAAATCGATCAACTGTTAGTTAAACAAAAATTCTTGCATTCTTGCATTTCCGGGATCAGTTTTGCTGTTTGTAAAAGGTCAACATGTTCGTTCTAAGTGCTTGAGACTTTCTCTTCCTCAATAACGAATGAGTCCAACGATATCAGTTATTGTCCTCAGCTCGGAACAAATAACTGATATCGTTAAAAATAAAGCCGTCATTATGGCGACTTCATAAGCGTTTATGTTCTTGCCTTTGACCCCCATCGTGAACGATTCAATGCTACGTTTCAATTGAGCATATGGATTAGAGACTTTCTCAGAGAATTCTACAATTGTTGCTGTACGCATAATATCTCATTTAGTAAATTTGGGATATGGATAGGTTACTCCCTCTTGAAGGGAGTTCATGTCTGCTTCCTGAGCGATATCCTAGAGTTATTTTATTTATTAATGAGAACAGATAACTCCCCTTCGAAAACTTTCACATCTTTATTGTTATATGTTGACAACAAAACTGTAACTATTCCTGTTCCATTATTCTTCTCATTTACTGCAATAACCTCGACTACTGTATACAATTCGTCACCTGGATAAACTGGCTTTAAGAATTTAAGATTATTCATAGCTGTTCCAGCGATTACATCATCACCATAACTCCCAGTTTCAACCCACAATTTGAATGAAACAGCAATTGTTTGTATTCCTGAAGCAATTATTCCATTGAATCTACCTTGTTTTGCTTTCTCCTCATCCAAGTGCATATATTGTGGGTCAAACTCTGCCGCAAATTTAGTGATATTTTCTTTAGTTATTTTTATGGACTTCGTTTTAAAAATTTGGCCAACGTAAAATTCATTGAATTTCATTATTTTCACCTCATCGTTAATTTGCATTTTTTAATATTAAATCAAGGTTGTAAGGCTAATCAAGTTATGACTCTTTTGGTATGTGCCTGTCTGTACTCTTCAACTTTATTGAAGTGTGAGTATGCCTATTTTTAATTTCATGAAAATGACAGTTAATTAATATTAGACAATCACCTAATCGGATATGGATACAAGTATCAAAATTCAGAATGATCAGTTAAGCCCTAATCAACTAAAGGGAGTTTTGTTGAACAAGGAATTAACGTTGTAACACAGAAGGTTTAAAGTAAAAAAACAGAATGTATAGAGAAGGTTTTCTATTGGAATAATTAGTTATTTTATTTTTATTTGCTATTACACTACATAATCTAGAAGAAGCATTATGGTTGCCAGCATGGTCGAATCAAGCTTCAAAATTCCAGAAGCCTGTGGGGAAAAGCGAATTTTATTTGGCAGTAATTTTATTACTTCGTTGGCTTACCTTTCAACTTTTTATTATTTAAAGAGGTGAAATATGTAATTAGAAGGCTTTGTTAGAAACTATAAAGTCGGTTTGTCAATTTTTTTTATTATAATAATAGATACTTCTAAATATAATAAGGAACTCCGTTAGAAGTTCCTTATTATTTTAGAAAATTAACATGGAAAACGGAGTAGGCGGAATGGTGCTGTACAAGCGGAGCGGTCGCCTTTGCCCCCGGATTTCAAACATTGTGCGTTCATTCAGGAAATCCGGGGGCAACAGCGATGGGAAGCACCATCCGCCTGCGTAGTGGCGCCTCATGTACATTTCCAGTTCAACTTATATATTAATACAGGGAAAGCCTAGTCTATTCTTTTATAAATCCTTTGTTGATTCCGCCGACTCTGCCTCTATTTCCTTCGCATTTGTCTCCGAGGTCTCTGCCTCATCCACCTCATCGCTACTCTCTTCCTGAATTACGGCTCTTGGGGTGTAGAGCTTGGGAATCGGCACATTCGCCCAATCCATATCGGATGCGAAGTAAAAGCTTGTATAGGATGGCTGGTTATAGCCCGTATTTTGGCGGGCCACATCCGCCCGATATTGCGGATCATGCATCAGTGTGTACAATTTATGCGTCGTAGGCTCAGTGCTCAAATAGATACGGATCGCCGAGCTATCCGCTGTGCGGACGAGCATTTCTTCCCGCCAATCTCCGAAAATATCGGCTACCAGTGATGGCGTTCCTTTTGTATAGTTGTTCGTCTTCGTTCCTGTTGCGGTCAGCAATGTACCCCGTTTCCAGTCCTCAATGGTTGGAGTTACGTCAATTGCCCCGTTTACGATTTGAGTGGTCATGTCCGCCGCCCATTTGATACTCATATTAGTGCCAGGCATCTTGGTATCAAGCTGCTTGCCGGCAGCGGTCCATAAGCCTATAGCCCAGGTTTCCAGCCCTCGCTGTTCAGGGTCTATGTCCCCGATCATTCCCCGGCCTGTATCCTTGCCGGAATATCCACCGTAGATGACTTTACCCGTTTTGGCATCCCGCAGCGAATAGCCATAAGGAGCATAGGTGCCGCCCTCATGCACCATAAAGATTTCTTTCCCTGGCCGATCAGGGTCAATATCCGTCACATGCAGCGCATCGCCGTGACCCAAACGGGCTGTTTCGCCGGGAATCGCACTTTCCGATGGCATGACATCGAACGAGCTGTACAGCAGGCTACCGTCATGGTCGATGGTGGCAGAGCCGTATACGATTTCGTCCTTGCCGTCACCATCCACATCCGCCACGCTCAGCGAATGGGCTCCCTGTGTGGTCAAGGTTCCGAATTTCGGGTCCGTTCCATCACGCCCGTGCGGGCTATCGTTAAATGGATTCGTCATTGGCGCCCAGCCGCTGTCCACCATCCAGTTCTTTTGGAGATGGCGACCGTCCCATGTGTAGGTGACCAGCGTGGAACGAGTATAGTACCCGCGTGCAAATACAGCGTACGGTTTGCGTCCGTCCAAGTAAGCCACGCCTGCCAGAAAACGATCCACCCGGTTGGCGGGTTCAATCCGGGCCATGGCGTAATCGCCCCACATGAGGCCATCGTCATGACGCTCCGGCTCATAGCGGACAGTGTCCAGCTCTGCTCCCGTTTTTCCTTTGAAAATGGTTAAATATTCCGGTCCATCCACAATGAAGCCTTCGAACTCTCTCAGCTTGTTTTTGTCGCTCCGCGCAGGCGCGTATACATCCATAAAATAGTCGGTCAAACTTTCCGCATCTTTACGGGATAACGGATAGCTATACTTTGGAGCGATACCAAAGCATTCCTCCAGCGTAGCAGGCCATTTCCCTTTGACCACTTCTTCATGCTTCGTCCAGTTCATGAACATGTTCACCACATGCTCGTAATAATCCGTGCGGCTTAAACGGTAATCGTCCTTATGCGTAATCCCTGCTTTGCGATCCTCACGGGGCAGGGTAATATATGTTTCTTTTTTTGGCTTGCCCTTCTTGTCAAAAGTAATCGTTTTGGTACCCGGAGCCGTTTTGAACATCAGCTCGGCTTTGCCGTCGCCATCAAAATCGTACACTATCATCTGTGTATAATGTGCACCTGACCGAATATTCACACCCAGGTCGATCCGATATAACAGCTTGCCCTCAACTGTATATGCATCGACATACGTATTTCCGGTATAGCCCTTCTGAGAAACGTCCTTGGAGTTCGACGGGTCCCATTTTACAAAAAATTCATATTGTCCGTCTCCGTCCACATCCCCCACACTCATATCATTTGCAGAGTAGGTATAGGACTCACCTGCGGGTGTTGCTCCATCGGCGGGCTTTTGAAGAGGCAGCTCGTAGTAACCCTGCTGCCACGGCGTCACTTTGGCGCTGCGATCCTTTTCCCGTCCATTAACGACTGAAGCCACCCTGTAGACTGCATTTCCGCTTCCTTCTTTATCCACATAGTTGGTGCTGTCGGTCACCGTCGCGATCTTTTTACCGTCACGGTATACATTAAAATTCGCGCCTGTCAGCCCCGTTGGGCCGTAACCATTCACTTCCTGCGCCAGCAGCCGCCAGCTTAGAAATACACCCTCCGGCGTCACCGCAGCCACCAGTCCCCGATCCAGCTTTTCCAGTTGGATGCTGCCACTTCGGTTCTGTTCGACGGCAACAGCCGATGCTGCCTGAAGCTCCGGTTCAGATGGAGCTTCTGCCGCCATCCCCACAGTTGTACCCGTCATCGCCAGCATCGTTGCCAACGCGGCGGTCAAGGTTCCCTTTCGCCATGCGCCTTTCCTTTGAGCCATCCAAGTCGTCCTCCTCAATTGTGTTGTGATGACAAGCAAATACCCAAAATGATTGCGCTTACATAATTTAAATTCCTTATTATTATAGTTTTGCCGTTCTTCCAAAAGCGTTTAAATATCCGGGGATTTCTCTTCACAAATCCGTGTTGTTTGCCGTTTCACATAAAACAGCCCCCACCAAGCCTATACGAACACGGCAAGATGAGGGCTGAAAAGTATTTACAGAGTTATAGTTTAGTGATATCCGATAATTTGGGCGACAACTACGAATACTGCACCCAGTACGAACCAGACAGCCAGTAGCGGCCAAAAGAAGCGAACCCATTTCTGATACGGAATGCCCGATACAGCCAAGCTTCCCATTAAGGCTGAGGAAGTAGGCAAAATCATGTTCGAAAATCCGTCTCCCAATTGGAAGGCAAGCACCGTCGTCTGCCGTGTAATGCCGAGCAGATCGGACAGCGGCACCATAATCGGCATCGTCGTTGCGGCCATTCCCGAACCGGAGGTGATGAATACGTTCATAATGTTTTGGAACACATACATACCCAGCACTTGTACCGATTCAGGCAAATGTCCCACCATGATAGCAAGGCTGTTAACGATGGAATCAATCACATTGCCGTGATCCAGTACAACCACGATGGAACGTGCAAAACCGATAATCAGCGCACCATAGGTGATATCCTTGGCCCCTTTGGCAAACTCTGTCGCAATGCGACTTGGCCCGTAGCCTGCGCAAAAGCCGGAAATGACTCCCATCGAAAGAAACAGGGCAGCCAGTTCTTCCATCCACCAATCCTTTTTGGACACTCCCCAGATCAACATCGCGAAGCTTACTACAACGGTCAAAATGATCAGGATATGCTTAAGCTGTATGGAAGGCAGATTGGATAGATCCACTGGCTTGTCTTCAGCGCTCTTTTCCAATTCGTAAACAAGGCTGCTTTCCGGGCTTTTCTTCACTTTACTGGCATAACGCATAATATATAAGCTCGTAATGACGATCAGGATGACCAACAGGATGGCACGAAGCCACAGCCCTGAAAAAATAGGAATTTGCGCAATCGCCTGTGCCAAGCCGACATTAAACGGATTCAGCAGCCCGGCAGTAAATCCACAGGAAGCCCCCAGTGAAATCATGGCCGTACCCGTCATCGCATCAAATTTCAACGCCCGGGCGATAGCAATACCAATCGGCACGAATACCATAACCTCGGTGGACATGCCCATCGTAAAACCGCCCACGGAAAACAGGGTAATAAACACCGGAATCACCCATATACCTTTGTTGGAAAAAGATCTCGCGACTCTTCCAGTCACAGCCTCAATCGTCCCCGAGGACGTAATAATCTGAAAAACACCGCCGATGATCAGAATGAAAAAGACCACATCGGCAGAATCGACCAGACCGGATACGATGGATTTCGGAATATCCCACAGCGTAACCGGATTGGGATCGACATGAGCGTACGAACCGGGAATGAGAAGCGTTTTGCCGGTTGTTTCATTTTTAACCCGTTCAAACTCTCCGGCGGGCACGATATAGGTCAATATCCCGGCCACTAAGGTCAGAAAAATAAGAATGACAAAGGTATGCGGCATTTTCAGCCATTTTTTCGGGCCGCTCGGTACGGCCGTATTGCTACTCATTCGGATGCTCCCCCGTTTCTCTGCGCTTGCCACTGTTCAAATTCAGTCCGTACCTCTCTCAAAGCCACCGGATCGGTCACTAGATCATACGCCGTCAAGGCCAGCGCTTTGGCGGCATAGTTCATTTCAATCATGCCTTCCTCCGCTCCCGCAAGCTGAGCAAATTCCGGCGTATGCGTGGATGCGTCACCCAATCGGATGTAAGGATGAATCGCTGCGGTAATCTGACTGACATTGCCGATATCCGACGAACCGATCCCCCCTTGCGCAGGCGGCTCGTGTACCTCCAGACCGAGCTGCTCCAGATTGTTCTGGAACAAAGCGGCCAGCTTCTTGTTCGTATTGCGCTCCGCATAAATAAGTCCCTCGGCAATGTCCACGGTGGCGCCCATGCCTTCTGCCGCCGCACGAACAGCGCGATACACCTTGCTCCGCACTTCTGCCAGGCCGACAACGGTTTGCGCCCGCAAAATAAATACGGCCTCGCACAGCTCCGGCACAACATTCGGGGCATCTCCGCCCTTTGTAATAATGCCGTGGATACGCACGTCGCTGGTGACGAACTGGCGAACTGAATTAATCGCCACAAAGGCATTAATCATGGCATCCAGTGCGCTGATGCCCTTCTCTGGGGAGGAAGCGGCATGGGCCTGCTTGCCATGAAACGTAAACGTGGCATCCACGCAAGCCAATCCACCGCGCAAAACCATCGTTTTGCTCTGCGGATGCACCATCATTACGGCGTCAATGCCGTCGAACACGCCATGCTCGCACATGATGATTTTGCCGCCGCCTTCCTCCTCGGCTGGTGTGCCTAGCACCACGATGCGTCCGGAAAGATCCGGCATCGCTTCCTTCAGAGCTATAGCGGCCCCCACTGATGCGGTACAAATCAGGTTGTGTCCGCAGGCATGTCCGATGGCTGGAAGTGCATCATATTCAGCCAGCAGAGCGATTGTGGGTCCGCCGGATTTCCCTTCCCATACCGCACGGAAGGAGGTTTCCAGTCCGGCAATGCCTTTTTCCACAGCAAAACCAGCCTGTTCCAGTGTATTGGTGAGCCAGCCCTGTGCCTGATATTCATGAAAGCTTAGCTCAGGATGTTTATGTATCGTTCGGGCAAGCTCCCGTAATTCGTGATCCTTCGCATCTACAGCCTTCATAATCTCTTCATGGAATGGCGTTTTGCCATTATGTCCGTTCGTTGTTGAGTTCATCAATGGAATGCCGCCTTTCATTCGTCAAAACGAATAAATATACAATCAATATTCAACATTGTATAAGCGAATGCCAGTGAAGTAAATTTAATATTTTTTGGGTTTATCCTTAAAATTATTTTATATATGACATGACATCTCTTGAAATACGCCATTTTTAACCAAAAATTACGTATATTCGCTGCCCTCATCACGTCAAGACTGGAGCATCCATTCTATAAATCTCTCCACTGCCATAAGGTGGCTAGATTTATTTTTATACAACATCCATGTTCGACGCAGGACAGGCTCCCCGTTCTTACGAACTAAGTTAAATGCATATAATTCATCCTTTGGAGAGACAAATATTTCGGGTACGATGGAATATCCCAGTCCGTGTCGGACCATTTCCTTGCAGGTTTCGTAGCTGTCCACCTCCATGGAAACCCGTGGCGGCCTGCCCAACATTTCACTCCACCACGCCTGCACCGATTCGTTAAACGAGGAATACATGTGGCCGGAAAGCTGCGGTTTGCCCGGGTCCTTATAACGAATCAGCGGAAGCTCCGGCAATTGCCCAAGCTCTACAGCTTCTTTGGAGATCACGCAAATATGCTCCTCATGAAGAAGATGCTTTCCCTCAGACCAAGGGTAATCATTGCGAATGACACCCAGATGAATTTCATCTCCGCGAAGCATTTCATAAATTTCTGCGCTGAGTCCGCAGGTAACGGAAAATTGCACATCAGGATAAATATCCTTGAAGCTCTTTAAGATCGGCGGAAGCCGATAATGCCCGTAGTAGCTTGAAATCCCTAACCGGAGTGTCCCTTTTACCTCGCCTCTCAGGTGAATAACGGCTTCTTTTAATTCGGTCAATTCTCTCAAATTTCGTTTGGCATACTCAGCCAATCTTTCCCCTTCCATGGTCAGCTTCGTTCCTCTGTTCCCGCGTACGATAATCGGCACCCCGAACTCCTTTTCCAATTGGTTCAGACGGTAGGTCAAGGCGGGTTGTGTAATATACAAACGCTCGGCGGCACGTTTCAGACTATGTTCTTCTGCAATGTAGCACAACATCAGGCAATCCTTTTCATCCATCATCGTCACTCCTTTCGTTATATTGTTCCCTTGTTCATCCGTTCCCAAATTCTCCGCAGGAAAAAAGCCCACAGACGTATCGGTCTATTATACCGCACGAAGGGCTTGGGCAAAGACCCGGTTAAACGATAGAACTAACATCATTAAAACAATTTGTGTAAAAAAATTTATTAATAAGGAGATTTGTTATATATGAAAGACAGGATTTCCAATCCAAATTGGAGGTGCTGTGCGTGATCTCACATGTATTACACTTTGTGACTCCGCCGATCCCTTATTTTGTTGACTGCGGTCGTGCCACTTATCCTGTTGGTGAATCTCATATTAGTCGAAGTAATATCGGGGCGTTTGATCTGATCGTCGTCGTTGAGGGAAATCTGTCTATCGATGAAAACGACAAGGAATGGACACTGACCGCAGGCGATGCTCCCACTCTCAGGCCGGATGCCGATCATTATGGTGCAGCCTCTTGCCCGGTACATACGGAAATTTTTTGGATTCATTTTCAGACCTACGACAGTTGGAGAGAATGTGCGAATATGGACGAATGTCTAGACAGTGAGACACATCTACTTCAAAAACATACTAAAAGCATGCTCAAGGTATATGGTATGACCCCGATGGAATTTTTGCTGCAAACCCCATGGTCCATTGCCCGCATTTCAGAAGAAATCGGTTTTCATCATGCATCGCATTTTCGTCCTGTTTTTCCAGAAGAGAGGGCATTTCCCCTTCCCTGTTCCGCAAAAAGTTTGCCTATTCACGCTCGTAGTTTACCAATATGACGTATGTGCTCGCTATGAATGTATCGTATTTTACAGATAAATATATTGAAAAAAGCTCACCGATGGATAGAAGGAATCTCTCATCGAGTAAGCTTTTTTAGGCTAGCAT
This sequence comes from Paenibacillus sp. RC21, assembly GCF_044907935.1. Classification (NCBI taxonomy): domain Bacteria; kingdom Bacillati; phylum Bacillota; class Bacilli; order Caryophanales; family Paenibacillaceae; genus Paenibacillus; species Paenibacillus sp. RC21. Next base: position 203,652 of record NZ_JBIYCS010000003.1, on the reverse strand, counting down.
TTTGCATAATTCGATTCCTAATGCTTCATGCAAAATGCTCAGGTTTGAAAAATCATTCCTCCAGCTCTGCACCAGAGGCAAGACTCAAGGATACCTTCTCATTTAACTGAAAGGACAAGGGCGATATGACCTCCCAATGTCGCGTACCGCTACGAATATTATAATGAAATTCTTTACCCTGAAACTGTACATTGGCAATTTCCGCCGGGATTCCCTGTTCACCCTCTCTTGCAAGAGAGAACTGATCAGGCCGCACAGGATACAGTCCATGTGTTTTAAAATACGTGCTAATCGGCAATCCCGACCATGCTGTATTCACGCTGCCTTCCGGTATAAAACGGTTATTGATCCACTGGCCTTCGACAAGGTTGGCTTTGGACACAAACTTGGCGACAAATTCGGTCTGCGGGCGCAAATAAATATCCTGTGGAGTACCTACTTGTTCAATACGTCCTTCCTTCATCACAACAATGCGGTCCGCCATAGCCAATGCCTCTCCCTGATCATGTGTTACATAAACAATTGCAGAGCCAGTTCTGCGGTGAACATCCTGTATTTCACGTCGCATATCCATACGAAGCATAGCATCCAGGCTGCTCAACGGCTCATCCATCAGCAACAGCGATGGCTCGGAGGCAATCGCACGCGCAATCGCCACCCGCTGTTTCTGACCGCCCGACAGCTCATGCGGCATACGGGAGGCCAAATGCGAAAGACCCGCAAGCTCCAGCACCTGCTCTACCCGCTCCTGCTCATGTTGCTTAATATGCGCAGGCGTTTCTTTGTGCGTACGGATTGGAAAACGAACATGCTCTGCCACATTCATATGTGGCCACAAGGCGAAGGACTGGAAAACCATGCCGATACGCCTTTTTTCCGGCGGTAACTGAATACCATTTCCGGCTACGATATTACCATTAATGCTGATGTGCCCGGAGCTAGGCTGCTCGAATCCGGCAAGGATACGCAGAAGTGTTGTTTTCCCGCACCCGGATGGTCCCAAAATCGCCACAAACTCGCCATCCTCAATGGTTAAATCAATCACATGAAGCGCCTGAGCGCTGGCAAAGGATTTGCTGATTTGTTTTATTTCAATACTCATGATCGCACTCCCTTACGTGTCGCCCATTTCTGAACAAGCAGCACAATGGCTCCCCCGGCCGCGATGAGAACGACGATCAGACTAGACAATGCAGTAGAATAAAGGGTCTCCCCGGCCTGCTCAAAACTGAATATGGTGACTCCTATCGTCTGTGAACCGGATGAATAAAGTAATGCTGACACAGTCAGCTCCGTCAATGCCGTCAGAAATACCAGTAGCCCTCCGGTCAAAATCCCCGGCAGCACCAGCGGAAGAAGAACCGCCGTCCACTTGCGCCAGAAGCCGGCTCCCGATATGCGTGCTGCCTCCTCCATAGAAGCATCCACCTGCATAAAAGCTGTAATACCGGAGCGAATCTGTAAAATCATAAAGCGGCATATATAGGCTATGAACAGAATACCCATGGTTCCATAAATTCCTGGATTCCAACCAGGAACGGGTTCCATCCAGACCAGTATCATGGATAAAGCAAAAACAATGCCTGGCAACGTATATGGAACGGCAGTGGCAAGCTCAGCTATCTTATTCAGGCGTGAAGGCTTGCGCACACGCATATAAGCGAAGCAGGAACCAATCAGCAGACAGACCAGCATCGTAATCAGTGATAGCGTCAGGCTATTCTGAATCGCTTGCCAAACTCTCGGATTTTCAAACAAAATGTAGCGATAATTGCCTAACGTCATATTGGACGCTGTCAGACCGAGTCCGTAGGCTTTTTTCAAAGACATCGACAGCATGGAAGACAGAGGCACTACCGTAACCAGCAGCAGAAAAGCCCATACTAATACAGATACCCCCTTGCTGGATTTACCCAGCGTATATCGAGGTGTATGATCCGGCTGGATGGTTTCCGAAGCGTGGCTTTTACGGAGCAGCAGCCATTGCAACAGGCTCCCCAGCACCGCCGCGAGTCCCAGTAACACAGACAGTGAAGCTCCACGCGCAAAGGCCGATGGACCGAACCCGATAATCTCCTCGTAGATCAATGTACTAAGTACCGATATGTTTACGGGTGTTCCCAAGAAAGCCGGGATGCCGAAATTGTCCATAGAAGCCAGAAATACCAGTAACCCCCCAGCCGTCAATCCAGGCAGAGACAATGGGAGTGTAATTCGGCGAAACGTTTCTATTTTACTAGCTCCCCCCGTTCTTGCTGCCCATTCCAGATCGCGGGGAATTTTTCTGAATACATCCAGCGTGAACATATACACTAATGGAAAATGATGAATCCCCATGACAAAGATAATACCGCCCATACTGTACATGCTCCAGGGCGTTAATCCAGGATCAAACCACTGTAATAGCTTGGCTACCCAGCCTTGCGTACCCATAAAGGAAGACCATGATAAGGTGAGTACGTAGGATGGTAAAATAAAGCACATTAAAATTGCCAAATGGAGTAGCCTCTTGCGAGGAATATCCGTATAAGCGATCAGCCAGGCGGACATGGCCCCGAGCGCGAGCGACAATACAGTAGAACCCGCCACGATCATTACTGTGCTACGTACTGTGTTCCAGAAGCGTTCCTGTTTCAGCAATCCTGAATAGTTCGCAAGCGACAAACCCTGTTCTCCCTGAAAACTGAGCAAGATCAGCTTCAGAATCGGAAGTACAAAAAATAGGAATACCGCTATAGCACCAAGCCCTGTGATCATTCCTTTTTTCCAAACTAACCGGGAGAGCACGGACAAAGGTTGTCGCCCTTGTCCGTATTTCAGTTGAGACTGCTCATACGGTTTTGTATTTTCCATCTTAATTCGTCCCATGCGTTATTGGCCAAACACTTTAATAAATTGCTGCTTGTCTGCTTCACGCTCGTCTGTCAGCTTCACAAGATCAGACGAGAGCACCTTCAAGTCCGATATCCCCTTCAAGCCTGCTGGAGCCGCAACACCTTTACGAATAGGCGCATAGCCAATTTCCGCAGCCAGCTTCTGCCCATCCTCCGACAACACAAAGTCCACAAAAGCCTGAGCTGCCGCCGTATTGTGCGCATCTTTCATAATTGCAATCGGCTCTGTGATGATTGGCACACCCTCTTCCGGATAGCTCAGCTCCACAGGTGAGCCCTTGGCCTTTTCCCGTGCAACCAGATAATCCACGACCATTCCGTAGGATTTCTCGCCGCTGGCTACCGCCTTCATGACAGCCCCGTTTCCTTTGATTACAGACATACCGTTATCCTTCATACTCTGGAGAAAATCCCAGCCAAAGCCTTCCGTACGGCTAAATACGCCCACATTATACGCTGCCGCACCTGAATAGAGCGGACTTGGCATAATGCTTGCATTCTTGCTATCTGAAGATGTAAGTATCTTCCAAGAGGTTGGAGCTGCGGTTACCTTTTGGGTATTGCTTGCCAGCACAGTTGCCAAGACTTTGGTCCCGGTATACATACCATCAGGGTCTGCAAGCTCTGTAGGAATGTTCGCCAGTTCAGGTGATTTGTAGGCTTGCAAAAGGTTCTCCTTTTTGAGACTTTCAAAGGTTACAGCATCAGCGAGCAGCAATATATCTGCCTGAGTCTGACCCGCTTGGCGTTCAGCCTGAATTTTGGCTGTGACCTCCTCTGTTCCAGAACGGAAAATGTTCACTTTAACATCTGGATACTTCTGATTGAATGCTGCTGTCAGCTTGGTTGCATCCTCTTCCGGCTGTGAGGTGTAGAAGGAAAGACTGCCTGAAATCCCCGTCGACGTTGCTGTGCTCTCACCGCTGCCCTCTGTAGACGTCTGTTGTCCCTGTGCCGAGCATCCACTAAATACGAGCAGTGCCGCCAAAGCGGGCCATACCAAGCTTTTTTTAATATTAATCACAGATGATCGCTCCCTTTGTGTATAAAATCTGATCGTTAATGTCGTGATGAACTTATAATTATGATCTGTTGAGCAAGTAACGGTGAATCGCCTCAGCCACTCCATCTTCGCTGTTGCTGCCTGTCACAACCCTGGCAATCGCCTTCACCTGCTCGTTAGCGTTGCCCATAGCGATACCAAGTCCTGCCCAACGCAGCATCTCGATATCATTATCATAATCACCTGCTGCTGCCACCTCGGAAGGAACAATGTCCTGCTCCCTGCACAGCTGTTCCAGTGCAACTCGCTTGCTGATTCCCGCTGCATTCACATCAAATCGACGACTGCCGGTTCGTGTCAGCTGGAATACACCCCAACTATGCAATTCAACATATAGCCGTTTCAGCACATCCCTGTCATCACATATGACAGCAGCCTTGTACAAAGGCTCGTCTGTGGATTCAATGAAATATTGCATGCTCTTTTCAATCGGCTCTACCCGAATTAGTGCAGTTTGATCCTTGTAATTTTCCTTAGTTAAAGCTTTATCCGGCTGAACTACCACGTTGGCGAGAGGCCAGCGGGTATTCATATCGTTAAGCTCCTGAACAAAAAGTTTATTGTAGCCGTAAAAATGTACGTACGCCCCGGCCCCATGTACAGCCTGCACCAGTTGGAATGCATCTGCTCTATGCAAAGGACTTCCAGCAAAAATATTTCCGGTTTCAGCGTCCAGCGTAACCGCGCCGTTCAGGGCAATCAGCGGGAAATTCATCCCTGCTGCTCTTGCATGCAGCCATACGGATGCCGGAAATCGTCCGGATGCGATAGTTACTTTTACACCAGCCTGCATGAGTGCTTGTATGGAATGCCTTGTTTCCGTCGTAATCATCTTGTCTGGATTGAGCAAGGTTCCGTCCATGTCAAGGGCGAGAAGTTTATACATGTAGCCGTTCCTCCATTTTCACAATTAGACCCAATACAGACGGGAGGGTTCAGGTAAATCGACAGGGCCACCAAAGGCTTGGCTCGCTTCCTGTCGCATCAGCTCCAGGTTACCGTCACCCGGCAGATGCACCAGGACGAGTTTTTTGACATTGGCCTGCCCGGCAATCATTCCAGCCTGAATCGCATCCATGTGGCCCGCCCCCGTAGTGTGTACACTGCCTTTACAGATGGTGGCCTCACATAAAAAGATGTCAGCATCCTTCGCCAGCTGGATTAAAGCATCACAATAAGATGTGTCACCGGAATATACGAGTACTTTGCCACGGTATGTGATCTTGACCGCATAGCAAGGTATCGTATGCTCTACAGGTACAAACTCTATTTCCGCCCCAGCCATATACAACTTCTTTTCCGGATCAATAACATGGATATCCGTATGCGTTTCATACAAGGAACTCAGCTTGTCAGCAGGTTCAGCCGGGGCATACAAAGCCAACCGGTGAGGCATACGTCCATTTCGGATTGCCCCTGTCGCTGCATATTGGAGAATCCCCATATCCGCCATGTGATCATGGTGCAAATGAGACAAAATAACCCCCGATAATTCCTCCACTCTCGTCTCAAAAGAAAAACGGCTCATCACTCCGCTACCGCAATCGAGCAAAATTTGCCCTTCTGCCGTGGTTACCAGATAACCTGCCGTTGCCCCACCAGCCGTGGGATATCCCCCCCAGTAGCCTAGTATTTTCACATTCATGTGTGCACCTCGACCCAGTTCTTGTTTCAGCTTTCCGCAATGTTTATTTAGGGGGTTGCCGATCCTTGGTTACAAATGTTACGAACAGTTACAATTGTAATCAGCCTCTATTTGGGCAGTGTTAAGCAAATGTCAAATCTAAGTAAAGCAAAAATAAGGTATTTTCACGTCGCTTGACTCTCTGCCAGATTCCAATTTATAGTGGGTGTGTGCGGCATTATTACGATAAAGGCGGACTATATGTGAACATAGAAGAACGCAAAATGTTGGTGAAGGTTTGCAAAATGTACTATTACGAATCATGGACGCAGGAAAAAATTGCAGAGAAGATCGGCGTATCAAGACCCATGATTTCCAAGATGCTGCATCGGGCACGCGAAGAGGGAATTATTGAAATCGTCATTCATGATGACGATCATGAAATCTCCACATTGGAGAAGGAAATCGAGCAGCTATTTAAGCTAAAGCAAGTGTTGGTCGTACCTACTAAAGATTTGAATAAAGAGATGCTTTCAAGTGCTGTCGGGAAGGCCGCAGCCCAATTTGTTCTCAAGTTGATCAAGAATGGCGATCGCATCGGGGTTTCTTGGGGAAATACGTTATATCATATGGTCAGAGAGTTTCCAATAGAGAAAAAAGAGAACGTCAAAATCATTCCTCTGGTTGGCGGAACAGGCAATCATCGGAATGAGATGCATTCCAATCAGATCGCTTATGAGCTATCTAAAAAGCTCGGGGTCACATGCGACACACTGTATGCACCCGCCGTCGTAGAAACGGAAGAATTAAAGAACCAAATCATTCAACTTCCCAATATTGCTGAGGTTTTGAAGGAAGGAGAACAAATTGATCTGGCGCTGGTTGGCATCGGCAATCCGTTCTCCATGTCCACCATGGAAAGATCCGGTTATTTAAATGAGCAGGTACTCACCGAATTGAAAGCGATGCACATTGTCGCCGATATCAATTCCCGGTTCATTAACCGGGATGGTAAGGTCAATGAGCATCCAATTAATAATAAAGTCATCGGGTTGGGACTGGATCAATTGAAAAAGACAAAAACCGTCGTGGGTATGGCCTTTGGCCTGCACAAAATTGATTGCATCCTGGCTGCTTTAAGAGGTCGATTCATCAATATGCTCATTACAGATGAAGCAAGCGCGAAAATCATCGTGCAAGCTCAAAAAAGGATGTAAAAAACGGACAGTGGAATGATTTCCATTGTCCGTTTTTCGCAAAGAACCAATCAACTGTATTCCCCAGTTCTAATGTGGAACGAAGGAGCTGAAATCATCCCGGCTCGATTGATCCGCATGATAAAACACCACATCCCCATCCTGCAAATGAAAGGGTTGCCCGTACGGGTCTTTTACTTCTCTTCGGTAGCCTTCCATTTGCCACTGGTTCAGCAACGGGCCGTTAATATACTGCAAATGTGGATGCTCGGTATCCCCCTGACGGAGCGACTCCAAGTTGAATCGAACCACGATATAGCCCGTTTTCTTGAATATGCTCGCATGTTCGTTTAGCTCTCTGTGACGGCCTTCTTCACGTAAATCCGCCCCTTTAGGGACTGCGTACACATCAGCAGGCAGGCTGTATTCGCCGTACCAGCGCTGAATCGACGCATTGGCACGGTCAACATCGACCCCATCCGGCAGGTCCATCTTCGGACCGATCAAGGTACGGACCGCCGCAGGCAGCACCAGCCAATCATAGCGGCCGATCCATGTCTTGCTGCGCGTGATACGCTGGGCATAGAGGGAAACATAGCGTTCCAGCGTCGACTGGCTCCGCTGTGCTTCACTCAGCTCATGCTTGTATTGGTAGGCTGCTGTATCCTGCATTTCCTCCGTCGGTACATTGCGCAGCCGCTCATTCAAAATGACATATCGCTTCTCCCGATCCTCCGCCGATCCCAAGCGGATGAACTTGCGGCTTCCCGCATGTGTATACAGCTCCACCTCTTCTCGCTGACGACCATCTTTGCTCACCCAATAGAATGATGGCGTGATGCGGATACCATCCTTGGCGCTGAACATATTCCCTTTCGTTTTGAGGTCAAACTTGAAGTGGTAGCCTGTCTTGATCGCCACATTTTGGTAGCCTTCATGCGGATGACTGCCAGGGCGGACAGGCAAGGTAAACGGCTCCTGATTCCCCCTTGGCAGTCCGTCGATGTTCCCTAGTCCCGTCCAATAGGACAGACCACTATGCACCGGGCTTCCTTTGTGCTGTCGGAAAACCCGCTCCCAATGGTAGTCGGCAATATCCGTGATATGAAAATCATACATCCGTCCGATGACCTCGATCTCTACCCCATCATTCGCAACATGATGGGCAAGGTCCGTATTCGCATGGCGCTGTTCGGTGAACCCGTCCGGTGCGTTTTCCGCAATAGTTCGAAACTCGACGGCATAATTCCCTTCATCCACCCATACGGGCAAATAGAAGTCTGTGTCCAGTTGCCTTACCGGAATGTCGATCCAGGTTCCACGCGGATAGAACTGAGTTTTCCCCTTGTCGTACACATCGAACGGAAATCGCACCTGCTTGGTTCGCACATATTTGGCATACTCCCGATCACCATAGCCGGGAATATTCAGATGCGGGCCCGCCGTTGAAATCGTCACGCGGAAAGGACGTTCCAGAATGAGCGCCGATCGACCTTTCGTCGGTTGGGTTTTCTGGTTGTGGGCCGTATCGTCTGACACACTTGAAAGATTCACCACGGGCGTATGGACGGTCACGGTATTGATCCCTTGGATCGGCAAAATCTTATCTGCACCGCCATTGATATTTCCTTTGAGAATGGTATAGGTGATATCACCGCTACTAGGCGTATTGGGCTTATTTGTCTTGTGCTTTTCAATCACATGGCCCGGGCTGTACAGGGTATCCGGCCCGATTTTTACGGGTTCAGGGATTTTGCCAGGAGTAGGGCCCTTTTCCTTGACACGCTGGTGGTCCATGATCGTTTGACCGTTGAATTTCACGGTATCGTTCTCCACCTCTACGTCTGGTGTAGCCTTCTGGGCCACAGGCTCCAGTGACCTTTGTTCATTGGGCACCTTCGGCATACTCTTGCCGCCATAAATATAAAGTGAACCGCCGTCGATAATCCCCGGCGAAGGGGCCGGATAGTATTTCCCATTGGTCGCAGATTCCAGCGCTGGCGGCGTATAGTTACGCGGTGGAATCGTAATGCTTCCTCCCGGCAGAGCATAGTTGCGGAGCTGCGCGTTCTTGATGCCGTACACTTCGAGGTTGCCGATCGTCCAGTAAGAGTACGGTTTTACAATTTCGTATTTGTAATACTCCACGACCTTCATATGCCTGGTGTCGTTGATATCTTCCCATTCCAGATCATAAGTGCGCTTCAGCTTCACGTTGTAGGTACATTCGCCCTTGAGCTGCTGAAAGGTATTCTGGAACAGATAATTACGGGCCAGCACGTTTCCGTACAGGCTTTCGGAGGTTGGAATGCCCTTCGACACGTCGAAGCGTGACGCGCCTCGCTGATCGGCTTTGATCACAGCAGACACCATCGGGTCAAGGTATTTGTCCGACTGGCTGCCGCTAGGCGTAGGTCGAGTGCAGGTGACTCCTGTTGGGGGCTGCTCTATCGTCTCTATCTCCTTATAATATAAGTAAGCTGTAAACTGCTTGAAAGAGCCGTTATAGGTAAATCCGGGTACATTTCCCGGCAAAATGTCTCCGATGGGCGGATTACCCGTGGTACTCTTTTTGTATCCCACATACTCATATTTAGGATCGGTTGGCGGGGTGAAGTCATACGGTTGATCCGGTTTTAGCTCATCTTCGATTGGTGTAAATACGTTGTTAAGAGATTTTCCATCAGTAGTAAAATGCTTGACGATGAGTCCACTGTCCAGTTCGATCTTGAAGAGGATGGGCTGGTAGATACGCCAGGCTTCAACTTCTTTTGCGCAGGTGGGGCATGACTCTTCCTTGATGTTTTCAGCTCGTACTTCTGGATTCAACCTTATGTTTACTGTAATCGGAATAATCGTGGTATCCGTACCAATCCCTTTTTTCTGGAAAGTACGAACATCTTTGTCATAATCTGTGCCTTTACTCATCGAGTAGGCATATTGTTCGTAGTTATCAGAACGAGATTCTCTAAAATATTCCGGGTGATTCTCATTGTCATTTTTCGTATACAGGCTTGCTGTCACTGCCTTGATTTTACGACCCGGAAAACTAAATTTATAGGTGAATGTAGCTTCACCCTGCATGTTCTTATAAGGTTCCTTGCCGCCGTCTGTAACCCATTTCCCCGCAGTATTCTTCCACATGTCGAAGTACATCATGCCGACAAAGTAGCGGTCATTCTTATCTGCATAATAAGACAGCGGCGTAATTTCCGTGTCAGCTGTCGCCTTGTCCATAGGAAATGAAAAAGGTGGGAGCTGCAACAGTAGCAGTACCCCCACCAGCAATACGGCCAGAATGCGTTGTACCTTCTTCATACGCTTAATTACCTTTCCATGGGTTGACCATCATCGGAATATACTCCCTTGACGCTAATCCGAATGCAATATATTCAATGTCTTGGAGTTTAAAAGATTTGTAATTTTTTATGCTTTGAAAGAGTTCGTCTCCAGACGAATAAATTGGGTAATAGATCATCTTTGTACCATCCTCATTGTCTTTTGTCATTGCTCTAAAAGGAGCGCGAAGACGGGTATCATTGTATTTGGTAATGAAAAAAATGCTGCCTGCTGTAGACTTCGTTTTTACCCTTATTTGTAGATATGGTACGCCGCTAGGAGCCGTGTAAGGTTCAACAGAATAAATATCGTTCAGTAGCTTAATAGGCAAATCAGATTGCTTGAAGATCACTACTTTGTCGTACGGCTTACCTGCAACATCATCGATGAGGTTCGGTATCGAGTTAATCGCCTTCTTGTAAGGCTCAATGCTCACCGCCTGATGCCCCGTATCCTCCAGCGCGGCAATCTCCTTCTTCCCAATCCACACCCAGCGGCTGACCTTATCCCATTCCACCGTTTGCCCCAAGCCTTCACTTACTAGCCGTAATGGTACAAAAGTACGGTTCTGCTTCAAAATAATCTTCGTCTCATATGTTTTAGTCTGTCCATCCACGGTAGCCGTGTTCTGTCCAACCGTCATGTTGACCGCATGTGCGTCATTCTTAATCGACACAGCCAACTGGCCACCATTTTTCTCCCAGCCTACCTTAGCCCCCAGCGCTTCGGATACAAAACGAATCGGAACCATCACATAATCGTTCTCATCCTGAAAAGGCTTAGCATCCGGGAACTGTATTTTTTTCGCATTCAATAAGACTTCAATCGGTTTGGAACTGCTTGCTGCTTCCGTCGTTGGAATTGTACTTGTTGCTCCCCAAAGCAACGTGACTGTGGTCAAACTCAACACCCATTTTTTCATACTCATCTCTCTATCCCCTTTGTCTGCTTAAACTATGAACTATGTATATCAGCCCAAAGACCACGAATTTATCGCATCCCCACTTTCGGAAAATACTGGATACAACTTATATATTATATGGTTTCCCTATCACAAAATCTATAAGAAAAACTTCTAATATAAAGCCTTCTAAAAAAGCCAGACTACATTGACCAAAGTTTTATTCCCCTAATATCAGAAGACTAACTCCTTCAAGTAGTTACATTTCCCAAAAATCTCAACAAAAAAGGGCTGCCTCTCCCCTGTAAGGAAGAAACAGCCCGTGTGCTTCACGCGCAAAAAACGATGAATATATCAGTTCAAATCATAATGATTGTTCCAGCATCATCCAATATTTCTTTCATCATAAATCATAATCGACTAAAAATCAAACGTTACTTTTTCTCACAAAACATCTCAAATATCATTCATGCACACCTGAACTACCTGCTTGATATAGCTGCTCATACACATCTTTATTAACCATTCTCAGGCCAAACAATCTGCGAATACGCTGTCCCGGCTTGGCTTTGAAGGTTACTGTCGCTTTATCCTTGCCCTCCAGATATGCTGCCGGAATGGCGGCATTTACGTTGTAAAACTTGTCGGCCTCATCAAAGCCTTCACTAAAATGCTCAAGCGGATGACTGTTAATCAAAATATCAAAACCGCAGTTTGGCATTTCCAGCGTAGCTGTATAGGTGATGACCAACAGCATCAGAGCAGCCGGATCTGTATTCAGATCAAAAGAAAACCAGCCGTCAATGCCCGCATTTCGGTAAGGTCGGTTGTTTACATATCCGGTGCGAGTCGAAGCATCTCCCTGAAAGTTATGATCCCGCTCCGGCTGCATTTCTCCGGGTTGGGCGAAGTCAATCGTGCACTGCTCTAGAACAGCCAGCTTTTCACGTGCCGCTGTGTATTCCTTTTCTGCCTCCTGCCACGCTTCCGGTGTAAAGATGTCCCAATATACGGAATAGGTGCGGTCATGTATTTTATACAAAGGAGACAATTCCACATCCCGGGGGTGGCCTGCATCCAAAGTGCGAAATGTGTTCGTTTTGCCCTCCACGGGTTGTATCCAGGCATCCAGCTCATCCGTTTTGGGAATGAATACCGGTGTGTACAGGAAATCCTTGGCCTTGGGATCATCTATGGGACCGAGGTCCCCTGCCAATACCAGCGGTCCATACATAACAGCCGCCCGGTCAGGGTTATCCGGCATCTGCTCCAGTCTCAGCGACATCGGAATCGTCACCTCTACAACATCGCCGTCAATCCACGTTCTGGCGATAGAGACGAAGCTGCCCGGTTCCGATACGACCGCTTGCTCCTTGCCATTTACACGGATGGTGATCCCTTTTTCAGCCCAATAAGGATAGCGGACGAGCAGCATAAATTTGGCAGGTTGATCACATTGAATTTCCAGCGTCGTATGATCGGTATAAGGATAGGACGTGCTTTGTTTTAACGTAACGCCTGTGTCTTTCCATTCCAGCGTGGAAGCAATGAACTGATTGACATACAGCTTATCGTGATCGTGAAAATAAATGCCGCTGCCGTAGCTCGCATGGTTTTCCATCCCTGTCCCAACGCAGCATGTAAAATCATCAAACTTGCTTTCAAAATGCTTGTGTCCACCCATCGCCAGCGACAGAAAATACGTTACACCCCCCTGAACCGGGTCCTGAGAGGCCAAAATATGATTAAACAAACCCCGCTCATAAAAATCTGCCTCCTTAGCGGATACATTCCACTGAAACAGATGGTTGGTCAGCTTGAGCATATTATAGGTGTTGCACGTCTCCGTCGTATGCGGCCCGATGCGATCATTTAAACCACCCGGCGCTCCAAAATATTCTCCAAAGCTATTGCCGCCAATCACATACGAATGATGATCCACCACCCGATCCCAAAAAAACTCCACCGTCGCCCGGCGCTTCGTATCATTCGTCAGCTCATATTCCTTGGCAAGCCCGATCAGCTTCGGAATTTGCGTGTTGGCGTGAATCCCCTGTAAACAATCCTCCTGTGAGCTAAGCGGGTCCAGCACCAGCTTGTGCCAGAAGCACTCAGCCAGCCGCAAGTAGCTCTCTTCTCCAGTATCCGCGTACAAATCTGCTAATACTTCATTCATGCCTCCATATTCACAAAACATCATCTGCTGCATCTGTTCATCACTCATCGGCTTCAAAATACCCCCGAGCCAGTCCGCCAGCTTGCACTCTACTGCCAATGCCTTGTCACAGCCTGTTAAATGGTACGCATCACGCAGACCGGCGAACAACTTGTGCAATGTATACAGGGGAGCCCAGGCACCATTCAGGTCAAAGCCCTTCGAACGAATATTTCCGGCAGACACCTCTTCAAAAAGTTCTTTTCCCCCCGGAATGCCGGAAACATACCCGTCACCATGCGCTTCTTGACAAACGTCCAGCTCATCCGTAATGTAATGTACAATTTCTTTAAAACGGTCGTCGCCCGTCGAAGCATACATCATGGAGCAAGCGGACAAATAGTGTCCCAGTGTATGACCGGAAATAGACATGGCTTCCCAGCCTTCATATTGAGGCGCTTTGGGCGCAAGTCCGGCATATTCCCGAAAACGCGCCAGCAGACGGTCGGGTTGAAGCTCCAACAGATAGGATCGGTTCAGCTCCATCGCCTGCTTGAAGGGACCTTCAGCCAACACCACCTCGTTCAGTGCGAACGGTCTTGCTTTCATATGGGCTTTTGCTTGGAGTGTCATCTTCCGTTCCTCCTTTAAGGCGAATTTAGGATGTAAAAAGAAAGCGCATATCCAGTACAACCAGCCATTACACGCCGCTGCCAGTGGTTTGCCCCCACTGCTGGTACAGCTGCGTTCTCGCCTCTGTAATGCCGGGATGAAACTGGATCAGCGCGTTTTTCCTTGTAAAATGAACCTCACGGATCGCCTCCTGTACCCGCTGTTCCCCGTCGGCTCCGCTGAGGCCAGCGGCTTGAATCATGGAGGCGGCGGCTAATCGCCCTTGGGCCATGGCGACCAGCCCGCTTTCGATGCCGGTAATATTTCCGGCAACATACAGCCCCTTGAGCGAGGTTTCCATTCGCTCACCATGCAGTGGAACATGCCCGCCCAGCTCGGGGCTGTACACGAATTTGCACCCGGCTACTGCCGCCAGCTCGGCGAGCGGATACAATCCGCCGCTCAGCGCCACGAAGTCGGCGGGTTCGACGCGCTCGCTGCCGGGAATAGGCGAGCCGTCCGGTTTAACGTGGACCAGGGTCACAGATTCGACCCGGTCCTGCCCGTTGACGGACAGCACTGCCGTCCGCAAACGGATCGGGATATCCCACAGACGGAAACCTCTGTGGGGATAGCAGCGCGCGATGAGACCCTCCATCCGCATCGCTGCTGCCAGCCTGCCGCCTGCACGCATCCAGGCGGCGGGAGCCAACCCCGACAGCTGTAGCAGCAGCTTGGCGGAGGCTGTCGGATCTGCCGCCGTACCAGCCAGCGGATTGGCGCACGGCAGTGTAATCGCCGCCACCTTCACCCCGGCGACGGACAGCTCTCGGGCAATTGCCATGGACAGTACGTTCATGCCTACAATGATGCCACGTTCTCCCGGCTTGACGTAATGAACGTTGGTCATCACCTGCGCGGCCCCGATGGACATTACGCCCGGCAGCGTCCAGCCGTCTAGCGGAACGGGAATTTCGGCAGCCCCGGTCGCCAGCAATACATAATCGGCAGTGAACAATCCACGGGAGGTGGAAATTTCCCACGTTTTGGTATACTCCATGCCATGCACAGATACGCCGCAGCGGATGTCCACCCCAAGCTCCACGCAACGGGTAATCAGCTCATCCGATACGTGTTTTCCGACCCACCAGCCTTTGCTGCCTTCCTCATGATACTGTCCGGGCATACGTCCACCCGGCTCCGTAAATTCATCCAGCACAGTGACGGGCAACCCTTGCTCAGCGGCCGATGCCGCTGCGGACAATCCGGCGGGTCCCGCGCCAATGACGATGAGATACGCCATTTTATTCATGTCACAATTCTCCCTGTGATTTCATTGGAAAGCTGACGCCCGGTTTCCACCACCATACCTTCCTCCAGCTTGGTCAGACAGGAACGGACGGTACCGAGCGGATGAACCGTCAGGCGGCATTCGTTACAGTGCCCAATGGCGCAATATATACCTCTGGCTGTGCCGGATTCCTCATGCCTTCTCAGCAAACGCACACCGCTTGCCAGCAGCGCAGCCGCGAGTGGCTCTCCGGCCAAGCCCTGCATGGGGCGGCCGTCGAAAACGAAAGGCACCTGTCGCCGCTCCGGCTTCGTCCCCAGAATAGGATGATTCACAATACGCGCACGATTCATAGGGAACCTCCCTCTGCCAACTGACCGAACGTTACGGGACGCACCGGGGGTCTTTGTGATAACAGCTCCGCCTCCCGGCGGGCAGCGGGATACTGACTGTAAAACCACGACTCCACCAATTGTCGGCATACCCTGCCCTGACACGCCCCCATCGTGACTCGCGTAGCCATTTTAAGCTGGCGCACCGTATCCACTCCCATGCGGCAGGCCTGCTCCAACTGCGCCATACTCACTTCTTCGCAGCGACATACGAGCAAATGACCTGACGCCCCAACCGTCTCGCTCTGCCCCGCCGCCCGCTTATTCATAGCTGATCGCGCAGGTTTTAATGGCTGAATAAAAATCCAGCGCCGCCTGCCCCTGTTCCCGGGTATGTGAGCTGGATCGCTTCAAACCGCCGAACGGGGCCTGATATTCGACACCAGCCGTTTCCTGATTAACCCGTACCATTCCGGCGTCCGCTTCATCCAGAAACCGATGGGCGAGCCGCAAATCGTGGGTGAATAGCGAGGCGCTCAACCCGTAAATGGAATCATTGCACAGCCGAATCGCATCATCGAAGTCGTCCGCCTGCACGACACCGATCACGGGTCCGAAAATCTCCTCCTGAATCAGCGGATGTGATGAATTCATCCCGGTCGCCACCAGCGGACGCACATAATACCCGTTATCTGTCCCGGCGGCGGCTCCGCCCTCAGCTAAAATATCTGCTTCCCGATGGGCCAGCGCGACATAGGACATGACCTTCTCGTACTGACCTGCGGATGCCACAGGTCCGAGATACGCGCCGGGGTCCAACGCCGGGGCTATCTGAATTTTTTCCACCGCTTGGCGCAATGCTTCCGTAAACGTTTCATAGACAGACCGTTCCACGATCACCCGGCTGGTTGCCGTACATTTTTGCCCGGCTGATCGGAAAGCTCCGCTGGCAATCATCGCCACCGCCTTCGCTATATCTGCATCCTTTAGCACAATAGCGGCATTTTTACCGCCCATCTCGGTCTGGTACTTGATGTTACGACGCGCGCATCGCTCGGCAATACCCAAACCTGTAGCAGTAGAACCCGTGAAGCTGACTGCATCCAATGCCGGATGCTCCAGCAGGACATCACCTATGCGGCTGCCCTGCCCGACGACAAGGTTCAGTACACCAGGTGGAAGCTGTACAGCTTCGAACAGTTCTGCCACCCGTACCGCAGTTAATGACGCATGTTCGGCAGGCTTCCAGATGACCGTGTTTCCACACAAGAGTGCAGGAGCGATTTTCCAGAGCGGAATGGCAACCGGAAAATTCCACGGCGTAATGACAGCCGTTACGCCCAGCGGAATGCGCTTCGTGTACTGGAGCACTCCCGGCTCATTCGAAGGGATAACCGTACCGATGGAACGTACGCCCTCTGCCGCATAGTATCGGAGCAGATGGACGCCTCGCATGACCTCTCCGCGCATCTCGGTAATCGGCTTTCCCATTTCACGGCTGGCCAGCTCAGCCAATTCGGGCAGACTCGCTTCCAGCAACCCGGCTGCTTTGAATAAATAAGCTCCCCGCGCTGCCGGACTTAATGCCGACCATCCCGTCTGTGCAAGCCGTGCAGCCTCCCCAGCCTGTGTAATATCGCCTGTATCTGAAAAATGGACGACACCCACCTCCTCTTTCAGCACGGAAGGATTGCGAACGACCATTTCTTCGCCTGAAGGACTCAGCCACTCACCGCCGATCCAATTTCGGCTCTCCATCGTCTTCACCTCCATTCAGGATGAAACCCCGCTCGGACGAACCGCCACCTCAAAAGCTTCGCGAATGCGGTCATAATCCGCCTGCGGCAGCGCAAGTCTGGGTGGACGTGTTGGGCCGACCGGAAAACCAGCCAGCTCCATCATGTATTTAATGGACTGTACGAGTTGCGGGCTGGCATCATAGCGGAACAACGGTAGCAGCCTGCGATACAAAGCGGAAGCTTCCGCCATATTTCCTGCCTGTGCAAGCTGGAACAACTCTACCCCTTCCTTGGGCAACGCATTAGGTACCCCCGAAATCCAGCCTGTCGCGCCGAATAACGCCCCCTCCATAGCCAGATTATCCACTCCGACCATGACCTCCAGCTCGGTCTGGTCCAAAATAGCGTGAATACGTCGTACATCACCTGAGAATTCCTTAACCGCTACGATATTTTCAATGCGTGACAAGTCCGCAAGGATATCCGGGGTCATATCGACCTTGTAATCATGGGGATTATTGTATGCGATGATGGGCAAGCCTACCTCCGACAATGCTTCATAGTGGGCCGTTACCTCATGAGGCAGCGGATTGTAATTAATGGGCGGCAGCGCCATGACACCAGCTGCTCCGGCATCCTTTGCATGCTGTACCCAATGCACCGCCTGCCTGGTGGATGGAGCCGCCGAGCCGACAACGACCGGGACTCGCCCCGCCGCAGCGTCAATTACCGTATGCACAACCTGTGACCGTTCCTCCGCGGACAAAGCTGCATATTCTCCCAGTGATCCCGTAGGAACCAGTCCACTAATGCCGTTCGCAATCAGATGCTCGCACAGCTCGGTCAGACGTTTGTAATCGACCTCCAGCTCTGCCGTGAACGGTGTAACCAACGCCACATATACACCTTCAAAACGTGCCATATGCTCACCAACCCTTTCCCATCTTTATTTTGATATTCAGCATTTTGTATCATTCGATTCCAGTCGCTCGCGGGTACAATATATAGACGGATAGAATCATTCCGATCTATGTACTGCTGATGAAAAGCCGCTCTTTGGATTGATGCAAAATACTCACATAAGCAAAAATCCTTCTCTAAGCGGGTCCTCGGGATCCAGCACAAATTGATGATGTCCCGTCACCCAAGCCGATCCGGTAATTTGCGGAACCACTGCCGGATAAGGGCCTACCTGTGTCTCACACACAATTTCAGCCCGGAACATGGAGCCAGTGATGCTTTCATGCACAAACGCCTCATGCAAACCCAGCTTTCCCTTGGCATGCAGCACCGCTACCTTGGCCGAGGTTCCTGTGCCACAAGGCGAACGGTCGATGCCCCCAGGTGGAATGACGACCACATTACGGCAATCGGCCTGCGAAGCCACTGGTTCCCCGTAAAATTCAATATGCGTCAGTCCCTGGATGACTGGATTTTCAGGATGCACCACCTCAATCACAGCATTCACTGCCTCCCGAATCCGCACCGCCGTCCGTACAATCTCTGCCCCATTGCTCTGCTCCAGCGCAAGACCGATGGAAGCCGCCTCGATAATGCCATAAAAGTTACCTCCATACGCAATATCCAACGTTACTTGACCGATGCCGTCTACATCCACCTCTACCTCCCGACGGTAAACAAAAGAAGGAATGTTCGTGAATGTCACCTGTTGTACTTTTCCCTCATCTACATCCAACAGCACTTGAACCGGGCCTGCCGGGGTATCCAGCAAAATCGATTTTTTGTCCGCAGCAATCAATCCGCCTTCCATCAGCGCCGTGCATACGCCAATCGTATCGTGGCCGCACATCGGCAAGTAGCCGCCTGTCTCCACGAAGACCACACCGATATCGGCATCCGGATGACAGGGTTCTGTTAAAATGCAGCCCGACATGACCTCATGTCCACGCGGCTCGAACATCAGCAGACGACGAAAATCATCATGATGCTCTGCCATATACGTCATCTTTTCCAGCATCGTATGTCCCACCAGCTTGGGCGCGCCGTGAATGACCGTTCGCGTCGGATTGCCTCCCGTGTGGGTATCAATCGTAGTGATTTTGCCTGGTATGCTCATCCGGTTACCTCCCCGTGAACCTGACTGCTGATAAAAGCCTCCCCAAATCGGTCATACCGCAGTGGTTCCACCGGAATGCAAGTCGATTCGCCGCGCACCATTTCGGTCACCAGCTTCCCCGTAACCGCTGCGAGGCTAATACCGTCTCCTTCGTGGCCCGAGGCGATAAACAGCCCCGGTATTTCGTCCACCGCCGATACAATCGGCAAGTGATCAGGCGTCCATGGACGCAATCCGGTATACACCCTCATCAGCGGCACGTTCGCCAAGTCTGGAAAAAAGCGAATTGCTCTGTGGGCGATTAACCGGATCACCTGCTGATCCACACCTGTATCCATGCCAACAAACTGGCGGCTGCTGCCGATCAGGATATTTTGTGATGCTGTCGGCTCGAATACCAGTGCTACACCGTATTTTTCATACACCTCATCCACACTCCGTTGCCCGCCAAACTTGCTCATCAGATACCCGAACTCCATCACCTTGCGGTTCCCGATCGAGGGCATCCGGGCAGACACCAGAATATGTCCTTTGCGCGGCTTAATCGGAAGATGAAGACCGAGTGATTGACCGATGCTGCGTGTCCATACGCCTGCCGCCAGCACCACCGCTCCAGCATGGATAACGCCATGGGGCGTCTCCACACCCCGGACGTTCCCCCCTTCGTCCTTGAGGACGGAATGTATCGGCGTACGCGGCAGTAATCTGGCTCCCATCCGACGTGCGGCCCCGGCCAGTGCATACGTCATCAGCACCGGATTCACGGTTGAATCTGTCGCACATTCCAGCCCGCCCGGCAAATCTTTAGCCAAATGCGGCCATTCCTCCTGCAGATCCTGCTGATCCAGCATGCGAAACGGAAGTCCCTCCTGCTGCTGACGGGCCACCCACTGCTCTGCCGCCTGCATCTCCTGATCATTTTCACAGACCAAAATACTGCCCGGCGCACGGTACTCGAACTCATCCTCCAGTTCTCTGGCCAGCTCAGCCACCAGCTCCTGCGATACCAACGACATTCGACTGTCAAATCCCGGCTCCTTGTCAATCGCTAAAATATTCCCATCACAACGGGACGAAGTGCCCCCAGCAATCTCCCCCTGCTCAGCCAGCACGACCTTCAAACCGGATTTTGCTGCATAATAAGCGGTCGCTGCTCCGATGATCCCGCCACCTACAACGACCAGATCTGCCGCATCGTGTTTCATTCGTTTCCCCTCCCTCCGACCACTCCAGCCCGAGTACATCATAATCATACGCATCTAATCAAGCCGACTTTGCCCCCGAATGGATTATTTTCAGTTACAGCTTGAGCTTAAAGCTTTGGGTCACAGGCTTGCTCAGCTCGTCATAATCCCGTAGCTGTACAGTGAACGTATACGTCTTGTTCTCTGCTCCGCTGTCTGCTGTGCCGCTGATCGTTCCTGTGAAGCGATCCAGCTTCAAACCTGCGGGCAGTTCGCCGCCTGTCACAGTCCAATCGTAAAACGGTACACCCCCCTTGGCCTCCAGCTTGGCGATGTAGGCCTTTCCTTTGACGGGTTCAGGCAGTTCCTTCGTAACGATTTCCGGCGCAAGGAAAGGAGTCAGATCCTTACGCAGCGGCCAGCCTGCTTTTTCCGCTACCAGCAACGAAAGCTTCGTGTTCATCCAGCGCCGGGTCGGGAACATATGACGCCAGCCACCATTTTGTCCGCTCAGTCTATCGACCTCTGCAATATCCCCGGAGAGATGATAGCTATCGTCCAACGCGGCCGCTCTATGTTGATAGGCCATAATATCCGGGTCGTTGCCTGCGGCCTCCTTCAGCGCCTTGACGCCCGGGAACGTGTCGCTGAACACAATCGCATGACCGAATTCATGCATGATCAGTCCGTGTACATCTGTCACCTTGGACAGATCGGATTGATACCATTCCTCATCGTCCACCGATGTGAATGGAATTGCATCATCATAGAAATCCAAAATCAAACTGTAGGAACGGTTTAAGTTCCCCGGCACGGTCACCCCGTTGCGTGTATGATAATTGCCGTTATCGGCCGGAAAGCCTGTAGAATAAGGTCCATTCAAACCTCTCATAAACACCCACATGCCCTTATAGGGCTTATCATTCGTCACCTGTATCTCATTTTGCCAATCGTCTCCCGGCAGATGGTTTACCTCTGCATTGGCAGGAACCTCGTCGAAGGAATCCAGATCAAAGAAATAGAACCAGTCCTTCACCGCCAGCTCTGCGGCCTTTCTGGTAGAAGCGTCATTGAAATAGGGCATAATCGTATCGAAGCGGTAGTCAAAATGAATGGGTACTTTCGGATCTTCATTATCGTCCTGATCCAACACCCGAATCGGAATAGATTGCATGGTCGTCTGCCCATCATTCCCGGCAACGGACATAGACAATGTGTAATGTTCTATTTCGCCGTTTCCTCCGATCCGGTCGGGATGAATGGCTAGTCGGAATTCTTTTTCCTCCTGCGCGTTGTCAAAGGTCAAGGTTTTGCTCGCGCCTTGCGCCGACAACGTACTTGGCAAATCCATCATCAGCCGGGATGTGCCCTGCGCATTCAGCGTAACCGTCACTGGAAAAGCGGCGTCCGCAGGTGGCTTTACTTTTAGTTTCACATACGGGTTCGCAAGATAGCCTTGCCAATCGACCAGATCTATACCGATATCGTTCACCGTCCGGCTAAAGATGTCGATTACTTTTGCATCCGATTCCGCCTCGGCATATGCCTGTTGACCCGGAATGGCTGGGGTCAAAGCAATGATGAGAAAAGCCGCCAGTGCGATCAGCCATATTTTCGTGCGTCTTCTTTGCATGTTCATACGATCCCTCCATATCGTTTTTGGATGACTGGAAGACCAGACATGTTCTTACAGCATTTTGCATCATTCGATTCCCAGCGCTCTTGGGATGTATGCAAAATGCTCACAATAAAAGCAGCTCTTTTGGCGAAGAGGTCAGTACCTTTACACCGTCTTCTGTGATCAGTACATCATCCTCAATACGAACCCCGCCGAAGCCGGGGATATAAATGCCTGGTTCCACGGTAATGACATGGCCCGGTACGAGCACCGACTTACTTTCGCGGGACAGGCGTACCTGCTCATGAATTTCCAGACCAAAGCCGTGGCCCAATCCGTGACCAAAATGTTCCCCATAGCCGTACGAGGCAATTACATCCCGTCCCAGACTGTCTCCCTCCCGGCCGCTTAATCCAGGGCGAAGTCCTGCAATCGTCTTCATATTCGCTTCCAGCACAATGGCATATAGTTCCTCATGGCGTTCTGACGGTTTACCGACGAATACCGTGCGCGTGATATCGGACAGATAGCCGCGCACATTTGCACCAAAATCCATCGTGACGAACTCGTTCAGACCAATTTCCTTGTCACTGGCCAGTCCGTGCGGCAGTGCCGAACGCTCCCCCGAAGCAACAATGAACGCAAAACCGCCCGATTCCGCGCCCGCCAGCCGCAGCCGATATTCCAGCTCCGCCGCAATCCGCCGCTCTGTAACCCCAGGCTGAATGTAGTTCAACACCTCCGTAAAGGCGGTATCAGTGATACGCGCCGCTTCGCTGATCGTGCGAATTTCCTCATCGTCCTTCACATCGCGTAGCCGTTCAATCACATCCTCCGTTTGCACATATTCCAGCGAACCCAGCACGGCTTGAAGCTGACTCGATTGCTGGAGTGAGACATGGCGGCTCTCCAATCCCAGTCTGTGAACGCCCAGTTTGTCTGTCAGATCAGCCACCGTCTGGAAAATTTGTGCCTCATGCCGAATGACCGAATATTCCAGTGCCTGATCGGTTGCCTGCATCATATAGCGGAAATCCGTCACCAGAAAAGCATCTTCCTCTGTAATGAGCACAATCCCAGCCGATCCTGTAAACCCCGTCATATAACGCCGATTGGGTCCATGTGTAATGAGCAGCGCATCTATACCCAGCGCCGAAAACTCCGACCGTAATCGGGCTAATCTGCCCGGAACACCCTGTACCAGCTTTGTCGAACGAATTTGCTTTTCCAAAGCCACTGCCACCTCCTGAATTGTAGTTTCAATTCCTACTAGCCTTTGATGCCTGTCAACGTGATGCCTTCAATAAAATAGCGTTGTCCGATAAAGAAAATCAGGACAATGGGAGCCAAAATCGTACTGGAAGCCGCCATCAGATAAGGCCAATTTGTATTGTTCAGCCCTCGGAAAGTCGCCAAGCCCAGCGCCAATGTAAAATGCTTTTCATCACTCAAATAAATAATCGGGCCTAGGAAATCATTCCACACATCAATAAAAGTAAATATCCCGATCACGATCAGCGCGGGTGAAGACAATGGAATAATGACGCGCCATAGTACGGTCAGAGGTGTGCCCCCGTCCATATAAGCCGCTTCGTCCAGATCGCGTGGAATGGTCAACATGAATTGTCTCATTAAAAAGATGTTAAACGCTCCGCCGCCAAACCATGCGGGAACAATCAGCGGCAGGAACGTATTCAGCCCACCCAACTCACGCCACATAACGAAGGTCGGAATGAGTGTCACCGCGTAAGGCAGCATCATCGACCCGATCAGCAGCGAAAAAATCAGATTACGTCCGGGCCAGCGCAGGCGGGCAAAGGTAAACGCCGATACAATTGAAGTCATCATCACTCCTGCCAGCACACATACCTCAATGATGAACGTATTCATAAAATACCTGCCGAACGGCACAGAGGTCAGCGCTTCCGGGTAATTGCTCCATTGAAAAGGAGACGGTATCCACTCTGGCGGGAACACGAAAATTTGCGATGTGCCCATTAGAGAGCTGCGAATGAGCCATACAAATGGCAACAGCATTAAAATACTGCCCATCATTAAAACAACGTACAGCAGAACACGACTGATTTTAAGAGGCTTGGCACGGGTAGTGGTAGCAGGACTGCGGGAGCGTTCAGGCTGTGGAGGCGGATGCTTTGGTGTTGGTGAATCGTTGACAGAAGAAGCGACTTGATTCATGAACGTCCCCTCCCTTCATAGTGAACCCACTTTTTGGACGTGGAGAAAATCAGGACGGTCAGCACCATAATGACGAAAAATAAGATCCAGGCCAGCGCCGACGCATAGCCGATTTTTGTCTCCGTAAAGGCCGTGCGCCACAAGTAGAATACATAAAACAGGGTCGAATTGTTAGGGCCCCCGTTCGTCATGACATACGCCTGATTGAATGCCTGAAAGGTACTGATTAAGGACATGACCAGATTGAAGAAAATCGTCGGTGTCATCGAAGGAATCGTAATATGAATAAATTTGTGCCACATATGGCCCCCATCCACCTCAGCCGCTTCATACAAATGGGTGGGAACCGACTGAAGCCCTGCCAAAAAGATAATGACCGTGTTCCCGATTCCCCAGGTGCTCATCATGATCAGGGAGGGGATCGCCGTGCTTTCGTCGTAAATCCATTTGCTTCCCGGCAATCCGGCGTGTTCCAGCAATGAATTCAGCAAGCCAAAATCGGGATTAAACATCCACAGCCACAGCATCGTATTGGCGATACTTGGCACAATCGTGGGCAGATAATAAATCGTGCGGAACACGGACAGGCCCTTCACCTTTTGGTTTAATAAGAGCGCAATGATAAACGCCGCCACCAACCCGAGAGGCACGCTACCCAGCGCGTAATACGTGGTCACGAACATGGATTGGGAAAAGGTGGAGTCCTCGGTCAGAATCGTCCGGTAATTGTCCAGTCCAATAAAGTTCATCTGTCCGCCAATGGTCCAGTCGGTCAGACTGAATACGAACGAGGCCGTGATTGGTCCAATCGTAAATATCATTAAGCCCAGGATGGCAGGAAGCGCGAATAGCAGACCCCAGTTGCGTTCCATGCGCATCATCCCTGATTTTTGTCGCTTCATGGGCCGATCTCCTTTCGCTGCTGTCCTGCCAGATTATTCATCCGGGTATACTCCTTGAAGCAATGGCTGAATGATGGGCTCCAGCTCATCCAGCGCCCGCTGCGGCGTCTTCTTGTTCGTCCAGATCAGGTCCAGCCCCGGGGTCAACTTGGAACCGATATCAGGCCAGTTGCGGAGAGTCGAGGTGGACGGCTTGATTGCATAATCTCTGGCATACTCGATGCCTGCCTCCTGAAATTCCGGCGGATGAGCAGCATTATTCGTCCATGATTGGATGGCCTGCTCATCTGTATAATATTTTTCCTCGATAGGCATCCACAGACCGGACTTGAACAAGTCCACCTTTTCCGGATTATTATGATACAAATAAAACTCGAGTGCCTCCTTCGGATGCTTGGTGCTCTGGAAAATAACAGTGGCCCCCGCAACGATCATCGTTTTGGGCTCCTTGAGCTTCGGCAGAACGCCGATACTCCATTGCAGCTGCTTGTTGTTCGAAAAATCGAGTAGCGACCAGGTTCCGTCCACCACCATGGCGACCTTTCTCGTCTGAAGCCGAATCGTATTGGATGGCATGTCCTGCTGCTGGATCAAATCGGGAGATACATGCTCTTTGAAAACCAGATCCTGCAGCTTCTGAAATACCTCTACTGACTCGGGACTGTTCAGTGTATACTTCTTGCCCGTTTGGTCGGTCAAAGCTCCGCCGTTGCTCGCCAGAAGCGGTCCCCATGAGCTGCGGTCGTTGCCGAAGGCAAAGCCGTATTGCACAATATTTTTCGGATCAAAGCCGCTGTCACCCGGATGCTTCCCGTTCTGATCCTTGGTCAGCTTTTTGGCGATGGCCAGAAATTCATCCCATGTCCAGGCCTTTTTAGGATCAGCCGGGGGAACGGGTACGCCTGCTTCTGAAAACAGCTCTTTGTTGTAAAATAACTGCATCACTTCCATGGCGGTGTAGTTGCCGATAGACTTGCCGGGCTCGCTGTAGAGATAGGAGGATTTAAGCTTGTTTTTTAATTCGGGATATTCATCATAATAGGAGGATAAATCCAGAAGTCTGCCTTCACTTGCCCACTTCATCGTGAGCGAATCGCCCAGGTAGGCGATATCAGGAAGCTGATTGGCGGCCATTAACGTGTTAATCTTCGTCGTGTAATCACCCGGGACATGCTCGCCCTTCACTCGAATATCCGGGTGGGATGCATTAAAGCTTTGGATCATTTTTTCCATTGCCTGTTTCTCGTCATTGCTCCCCCAGTACATGAACTTGAGTTCGACCGCATTGGGGTTGACCGGTTCACCAGCGTTACCGCTGCAAGCCGTCAACCCTGTCAACATCGCCGTCATCACGAGAGCCATCCATGTCCGTAACCTTCGTTTCAGCAAATCAATCGGCCCCTTCCTGAACTGGATTCTCCTTACAAGCCTATTATGCGCCGAGAGCCCGGAGCCGACTACCCAACGACTCCAGACTCTCTTTGTTTTGGTATGATTTTTTTAACAGCGCGTTTACAAAAATGTTTTACGAAACTCCGTCGGGGTCAGTCCGGTATGCTTTTTGAAGGCAATGCTGAAATAGTTCGTATCCGCAAAGCCCACAAGCTCCGCCACATCAGCAACCTTCCGATTCGGGTCCAGCAGCAGCTCGCGGGCACGTTCGAAGCGGACACGCGTCTGGTAGTCGGCAAAGCTTTCTCCCGTAACCTGTTTGAAACGGGCGCTCAAATATTTGGGACTCATATTCATGTAAGCCGCAAGGCTGTTCAGCCCGCCATCCTCCTGAAGATGCTCCCGAATCCATTCCTTGGCCCGTTGGAATTTGCGGGGAATGCCCTTCTCGCGCGATTCCCGAACATGGCGACCCACCCGCACAAAATAGCGGGATACATAGTCGATCATCTCGGGTCCGTGCCGCAATCGGGACAGCTCCAGCAGCGGGTCCTGCTCCTGCATGGACGTTTGGCCTACGGATGCATCACTCTGAACGATCCGCATGACGAACAGCACGAGCTGGGTGACGATCATTTTCACCTGCTTGACGGGCAAACCTGCCAATTGTCCCGACCATTCCTGTAAAATCGCATGTACGGCGGCATCATTTCCGGCCCGAATTTCCGTAATCATCAGCAGCTCCTTCTCCAGCAAATGACTGCTATTCGGCTCAGCCGCCTGAATGCTCTCATAGGGGATGATCTGGCTGTAGCCGACCCAGCCCCGATGCTCCGCTGCCCGGACAGCTTCCTCATATGCTTCGGGGAGCTGCTCCATCCGCCCTACAGGCCGGCTAATCCCGATGGACACCGCACGGTTCAGCCGCTCCTGTACCGCCTGCCGGATATGCTGTGCCGTCCGCTCCGCCGCCCTGCAAGATGCTGCCGCCAGCAGCACGACACGCCGATCCCGGGAAACCGCCGCTCCGTGTGCCTTCGCCCCGGCGGCGGCGGCGGCTTCCCAAGCCAGCCCGGCGAATTCGCTGCTGCTTCCCTCCTTACTGCCGTGCAGCTCGCCCGTGGCGGCTGCTTCCTGCTGCGGCGCCTCTTCCAGCTCGCAGCAGAGTACGGTGTAGGGCGGCCCGGAAGTCTCGCCGGAAAGCTCCAGCCCGTCCATCTCCCGAATAACCTCGGCTGCGGGACGCCGCTGCTGTAACAGATCCAGCAGTAAATGCTCCCTGTACAGCGGCTCCGACAAACGATGACGGTGAATGGCCTCTTCCTCGCTTCTTCTCAACTGCACAATCCGGTCTTCGGCCCGCCGCAGGGCCGCTTCAAAATCCCCGCTGGTCACAGGCTTGAGCAGATAATCGACCGCTTGAAGTGAAACCGCCTGACGAATGTACGTCATAGATTCGTACCCTGTCAGGAATAGCAAAGGTGTCTGCTGATCCTTTTCCCGAATGATTTTTGCAATATCCAGTCCGCTCATATCCGGTAAATTAATATCCAGTAAAATCAT
Source organism: Paenibacillus sp. RC21 (assembly GCF_044907935.1). Taxonomy (NCBI): domain Bacteria; kingdom Bacillati; phylum Bacillota; class Bacilli; order Caryophanales; family Paenibacillaceae; genus Paenibacillus; species Paenibacillus sp. RC21. The sequence goes on along the minus strand of NZ_JBIYCS010000003.1, from coordinate 175,574 downwards.
GTCCGGTCGCTGCTCCGCATATAAACGCAATGCCGTTTCGCCGTCACCCGCCACATCACTGACTTGCACAGGCAGGCCGCTTTCCGCCACCATCAGCTTCAGTCCTTCCCGAATATGATATTCGTCGTCCACAATCAGCAGCCGGTACATGCCATCCTCTCCCTTCCTTATTCGGTTCGAATCGGTGCCCACAAGGTAACCGAGGTGTATGTTCCCGGCTCGCTTGTCACGGACAGTCCATATTGCGGGCCATAATGGCGAAGACGCTCATGTACATTACGCAGTCCAAAACCAATGGCACTTCCCCGCTCAGCGTCCAGTGACTTCCGAATATCGTCCAGCCGCTCGGCTCCGATACCGCCTCCATCGTCACTGACCGTTAATCGCAGCGCATCGCCTTCCCTTGTACCGGACAGCATGATGTAGCCACGGTCGGTACGCCCTTTTAAGCCATGGTAAATGGCATTTTCAACGAGCGGCTGGAGTATAAGCTTGGGTACGTAAAACCCGCAAATATCTTCCTCCACCTCGCAAATCCACTCGAACGAATTCCGAAATCTGAACTGCTGTACCTTCACATAGGCGCTCACATGCTCGACTTCCTGTCCCAAGCTAATCTGCTCCCGGCCATAGCTTAGCGAGATGCGAAAGCATTTACCAAAAGCACCGATCACCTCCGCCATATCCCGTTGCCCGTTGGCCAGCGCCATTCCCTTGAGCGACTCCAGCGTGTTGTACAGAAAATGAGGATTAATCTGCGCCTGAAGCGCACGAAACTCCGCCTGCTTGCGCGACAGCAATGCTTCATAGACCTGCCCGTATAGCTCATGATTTTTTTGCATCATATGAAGAAAACGCTCCCCGATCTGCCCCACCTCATCCTTGGGATTAAAAATAACAGGTGCAGGATCGTCGGAAACTTTGGCTGAGCTTGTGGCGCTCGTACTGCCGTCCACCGCCATTAATCGGCTCAACTGAAGCAACGGACGACGAATCGTATCACTCAGCCGATAAGACAGCATCCAGCCCGACACCAGTGCAATTAAAAAAGTCCAGATGGTCCAGGCACCAATCTGCCGCGCATCCTCGAACAGCACGGACTGATCGACTTTTTGCAGCAGTGTCCATTGTCCTTCATTCAACGGGCCGTAGGAAATCATGGTCTGACGACCGTTCCATGTTCTCCAGTCCTTCGTAAGCATGGGTTTGTCCACAGCGGATTTGGCAATCTGCCGCAGCAGCGACTTGTCCGCAACGGCCTGCTCCGGCAAACGGTATACAGGCTCGCCCTTTTGATCCAGCACCCACATCTGGGTATTGCCGTCCGTTTCATGAAAGGCAAGCCCCCGGAACAGGCTGGCCTTGTCAATTTCCAGCAGCAAAAATCCAAGCGGTGCATAGTCGCCGGTCGTTTTTCGAAGCAGCTTCCCGACGTATAAACGATCATCCGCCATCCCTCGTCCCGATTCGAACGATGAATGGGCCATCCACATCATGGGCTGATCCGCGAGCAAGCGACGATAGTAAACACGTGCTTCCTCTAATGTAGGAAGGCCGCCAAAGCGGACCGAAACATTCCCTTGATACAGCGAATGCTTGGGCCCGCCATTGGCGGCATATATAAGAGAGGACGTGATATACGGCTTGGTCTGGGTTTGCGCCCGAACGACCATGCTGAGTGTTTCATCGTTCCGTAAGTATTCATAATCGTCTTCCGGCTTGTTCTCCAGCGTGGCCTGCACGTCGGGATTGCCGAGAATGGCATTGGTCAGATCGTTCAAATCGGAAAGCGTCGCATTGACGTAATTTTCACTCATTTGCCGGGACTGCATAGCCAACGCTTCCGACTTCTCACCAAGTGAATGGGCCGCGATCCGGTAAAAGGTAAAGGTCAGCACCACCATCGGAATGACCGTGAGCACCAGTGTCAGTACGATAAATTTCCCACGAATTGTAGGAATCCCGGTAAACTTTTGACGACCACGGCCTCCCATTCAACTGCCTCCCTTACACATAGGCTGGAAGCCACTCTCCGTGCGCCGCAATCAGGTCATCGCACAGAGAAACAATCTCATCCATGGACAGCTCGGCTGACGTGTGCGGGTCCAGCAGTGCGGCATGATAAATATGCTCTTTTTTCCCGGTGACAGCAGCTTCAATCGTCAATAGCTGTGTATTAATGTTCGTCCGGTTGAGCGCAGCGCATTGGGGCGGCAAATCTCCGACATAGGTCGGCGTAACTCCGTTGCGATTCACCAGACAAGGCACCTCTACACAGGCTTCTTTTGGCAGATTGGTAATTAAACCTGTATTCATCACGTTGCCGCCAATGGTAAAAGGCCGATCCGTTTCGATAGCCTCCAAAATATACGAAGCATATTCATTCGACCTTTCATGGCGAAGATCCTGATTGCTCAAAAGCTCCCCGCGCATCGTTTCCCATCGTTCAATCTGGCTCACGCAGCGACGCGGATATTCATCCAAGGGAATATTGAACCGTTCGATTAGCTCGGGATATGCCCGTTTGATAAAATACGGATGATATTCCGCATTATGCTCGGACGATTCCGTAATGTAATATCCGAATTTCAGCATCATCTCAAAGCGTACCATGTCGTTATGCTTTTCCTGCTGCTTGGCGGCAGCCCGTTTTTTAATCTCGGGATATAAATCCTCACCGTCCTTGCTCACTTCGAGCAGCCACGCCATATGATTGATGCCTGCGATTTTCGCCTTCACGCCTTCCTGCTCCAGCCCGAGGCTTTTGAACAGCTCCGGTATACACGCCTGCACGCTATGACACAGCCCCACCGTACGGACGCCGCCGTGTACGTTCATCACATTCGTCAGTACAGCCATCGGGTTGGTGTAGTTGAGAAACCATGCATCCGGGCATACCTCACGCACATCTGCAGCAAAATCGAGCATCACCGGAATCGTCCGTAAGTTGCGGAAAATACCACCTATCCCGACCGTATCGGCAATCGTTTGGCGCAGACCGTAGGTTTTGGGAATTTCAAAATCCGTAATCGTACACGGATCATAGCCGCCAACCTGAATAGCATTTACCACATAGGCAGCTCCACGCAGCGCTTCCTTGCGGTCTGTGTAGGAGCGGATCACACAGGTACTCCCCGTTGTTTTTTTCAAATTGGATAAAATATGTTCCGAATCCTTCAGCCTTCCGGGGTTAATATCGAACAACGCCAGCTCAAAGCCCTGCAAAGCAGGTGTCAGCATACAATCGCCAAGCACATTTTTAGCAAATACCGTACTGCCTGCACCCAGAAATGTAATCTTGCTCATGCCTTTCCCCCATTCACATTCTTATTCGCAGCTTTGTACTCCAAATGCAAGGATACCCACCGCCACTCTCCCCTTTGCAGGAAGAAAGTGACAGTGGGAAAGGTTATTTAACAAGAGCTATTCAATGTTTCCTCCAGATCGTAATCCCCCTGCTGATTTAGCAGAGCTGACAGGAGCAGGTGTTTCAGGTGTTACTGAGTTAACCGGATTTGTCGGCGTTTCCGGAGTACCGGAGTTGACAGGGGCCCCCGCCTCGATCACGGTCACCTTGGCAATCGCCTTCAATTCTGTTCCTTCTACATTGCCCTTCAATTCAAATGAACCCAGAGAAGCATATTGTGCAGGGGCTATATCCTCCCATTCCACAGCCACCCATTTGGTGGAGCCTTCTCCATACGTAGCTTCCACCACGCTCGGCAATTCGGGTTTTTCACCCGCACGTGTCGTCACGTTTACTTCTTTTATAGCCGTGATTTTCTCGGCTCCCGTCAGGCTCTGTGCTGTACCGGAGGCCAGACCTGCCACCTCGGAAGCATTCAGAGCCCGGCTGTAGATGCGGAATTCATCCACCAGACCGTCGAAGTATGGGTCAGGGTACTGAGACTTACCGATAAAATTGTTTTTGGTTTGACCCAGACTGGTAGGATTCAACGTCAGGCTGGTATTGCGTCCCACTTCTTTTCCATCCACGTATAAAATACCTGTGGAGCCTGAGAGAGTGACCGCAACGTGTTTCCACACCCCTGTCGGCAGCACAGGAGCCTCAATCGTCTGTTCCTGTCCCTGCCCGTTGCCTTGGTTGGTAATCGCAAACAGCATCGTATTTCCGGCTTTAGGGGTCAGGAACATATATTCATTCGTCCCGGAGCCGAAGTCAAAAATCCGTACATAATCGCTCAGGCTGTTCGCTTTGACCCAACCGGATACGGTCAATTGCTGTGCCCGGCTTACAATGCCCGCTGGAAGCTGCACATAGCTGTCCTTGCCATTCAGGCTGACAGCATTGCCTGTTTTCCCAGCAGCCCATGCAGCCGTGCCCTTCACGGCAGCATCATTGTGACTGCCCGATGAATCCACAGCAACAGAACCGCTGGTTTCATCAAACTTATACAACGCAAGCTGTTCAAGTAACGGAGCCGCCGGTTCTACGATCACGCTTACTCTGGCCTCAGCCGATAACAGCGAGTCGCTGGATGTCAGCTTGAATATATACGTTCCCGGCTCGGAAACGTCCACCTTCGTACGCAGCGATGTTTTACTGCTGAATGTGACCTTGGCATTCTGTGGCCCTTCAACCAGACTCCACTCGCTTGTAACCTTTCCTTGCGGAAGTCCATCATCCTCAGCCGTACCTTTCAAAATGATTGGATCCGGCAGCTTCACCTTGGACGCTTTACCCGCATCTACGACAGGCGCCTTGTTCGGATCAGGCGTCGTAGGTGTCAGCTCCACGGTATAGGAGGATGCTGTGCCCATGTCCAATTTCAGCTTGTTGGTAGGTGCATACGCATTAAATTTACCTTGCGATTGACCACCTACTTTAACCAAATACGTTCCCTTCTTCAAGCCATCGAACGTAACGTATGTGGAATGTGCTTGACCAGGTGTCTGATTTTTCAGCTGGAGCCATACATAATCCTTGGATGTTGCCAGCTTGGCTTCTGTATATTGGTCCCTGTCCAGCTCGATATACAGCTTTTCCGTGATCAGATTGACCCGCTTGAACAGGCCGTCCAGCGGCTTGATCGTATACACGTTACCGCTTTTGCTTACCTCTGCACCATAGCCCGTCAATCCGAAGATCGGATCTACTGCAATGTCGGCACTTAGCGTTTTGAGTGCACCGAACAGTCCAAGATCGGCCTCGCCGCTCATGCCGCGCCAGCCGTTAAAGAGCGGAACATTTTTACCGCCGCCGGTGCCGTTCGTTCCCTGGTTGCCTTTTTCTGCCTGATATGTCCATGCGACTGCCCCGATGTTGTCAGGGTCCGAGCTGATTTGCCCGGAATTAATCGCTCCGACATTGGCGATTTTAGCTGCATAGGACAGACGCTGTTGTTCCTCGCGGTGATTGTCCTCATGGTGCCGGATCCAGTCGTCCATCGCATATCCCGCAAGCGAAGTCGTGTACTGGAAATTAAACCAGTTCTCCCCGGTAATCGTCACCGGATCGGTATAGTAGTACCATACTGGCATATGTCCGCGTGCTGCACGGGTTTTGGCATTGATTTTACTCATCATTTCCAGGGCTTTATTTTGCTCGCCCTCTGTATCTATATTCTGCTTGGCTAACGTATATACGGCCTCTTCCCCAGTGTTATCGTAGCTGTATTCGGAGCCGTAAGGATATTTTGTATTTTTAAAATTGTTATATTTGCGATCCATTTTTTCCTTGAGATCATTCGCTTCATCATCATAGCCTTCATCATGAAGTGCCTGAATAATATCCGGTGTAGTCAGTTCGCCCATCAAGCCCGTTTCCCAGTTGTAAGCAACCGGCCCTTCGTACAATGCTTTGAAAATGTTATACGCCCGCAGCAAATACGTTTCCTTCGGCTGCTTGTAAGTGACAAGATCCGGGTATTCCTTCGCAATCTTGTACATGCTGAAATACGTGTTGTATACGTGCGGGTAAGCGTACCCCCGATAGGTTGGTGTATCGTTCGGCTCTGGCATCAGGAAATCATGAATCAAATAATCCTCATGATGCCCGTTCATCAGATTCGTCCAGATGGCCGTCTCCAAATAATCGTCTACCGCCCGTACCTCTTTGGCAACCGGAGACAGTGTGTTTTTCTCAGCCAGGAACTGTCCGTGGGTCAGACCCCAATCATCCCCCCAGCCCCAGTATCCGTTAAAAATGTTACGCTTGGATTTGGTATGCATCATCCAATCGTCAAAGACTTTATCGCGCAGATCACCCGGTACATTCCACTGGGTTTTATCTACCATAAATGTAGCGTGCCGTTGCAGCGCTAAATCAATCGGCTCGATGGCATAGAACTGTAAAACCGTCTTGTTGCCGTTTCCATACTCCACTGTGATGAAGTTTGGACCCAGCTTGGTGAATTTCAGTTCATAGATGTGGTGCCCTCCAGTCTTGCTGTCCGTCTGCGGAATGACGGTTCCATCTGGATAGGTTACCTTGCTGATCGCCTGCTTGGTACGCAGATCCACTTTCGCCTTCTGATTCGTAGGCACGATCATCCCCGGTACAACCGTTGTATCCACCAGGTTTTCTTGATACAACGTATCTTTCACATCATGCTCATCCTTCACTGCCAGAAACTTGAAGCCATAGTTACGGCTTTGGCCGGGGTTCAGGATCAGACTTGTGTTGGGCAAATATCCACGGTTGGCGGACTTAATCACATTGGAGTGAATATAAAATACATTCAGTCCCTCCAGCCATTTGCCTTCATTCGCCGGATTCCAGGCCCATTTGCTGCCCGGATGCTCCTCATCCCGCCAGTGATCCTGATACTCAAAGCCCGCACCCGTTGAGGAATCAGGAATCAGCAGCAGCGAAGAACCAATGCCGCTGGGACGTCCAGCCGTAATATAGGAGCTGTTGTTGCCGACAAAGGAATGCGTTACGACTCTGGTCTCGTAAATCGCATCACCGTTCGTCCACTGCTCATTGAATGGCAAAGGCAGGCCAAAATCGCCAATCTCCAACTTTTTGCCACTTGTGTTCTGTACCTGTATATTCCACAACACCGAACCGTTCGACTCCGCTGAATACGTTTCGATGACTTTAAAATTGCGAATGCCTTCTGCGTTGCTTGAGTTTTCATACGTGACGGTGACGCGGTTGCCACTGGTCGTGATTTTGCGTGCATCTGCCGACTTGTTCGTCCAAGCCTTCGTCCAGCTGCCTTCGTCCAGTCGGTACGTGAACATCAGCTCACCCAGCCACTGATGATCCGCGGTATTCTGTTCGGGTGTTACCGTTGCGTTCATCACGTACTCTGTCGGGAAAGCATCTCCCTTGATACGGATGGATGAAATTTCGCCATGCTCGCCTGTCTGAATCGTCAGCTTGTCATTGGATAGTTCATAGGCCTCCGCCGTATGCGTCCCAAATAGTACAGACGCCGCGGTTAAAAACAAAAATGCTGCCAATATTCCTTTAAATTTCATCAATACGGCCTCCTTTTGGATCTTGGGGTCCTGATTTGCTTGCCAATCGCCTGAACTCTCTTCATTTCGCCGCAACCTCCTTGGAAATGTAAGCGTTACAACTCCATTGTACAAATACTTGTCCATTGGTAAAATCAACATTTTCAACCGATTTATATATAATTTCAACCTATAGTGGGATGAGTTACGACGGTGAGTTGCGAGCGCTGCGCGTGCAGATTGTTCTTCCGATCGCTGTTGTAACGGGATTTTTTTATTTATATAACACCTGTTAAGGTTAAAATCCCGTTACAAAGGCGAACGCTTCGCTTCTTCAGAACAATTCTGCCCGCTCCGCTGACCGACCACCGTAAAGTCATCGCCCTTTTTAGGGAATTGGGGCGGCAGGGAGACTACAAGTGCCGAGCGGCAAGAAGGCTTGCAGCCTTCTAGATTTGTAAAGAAAAAGGAGCAAAAAGGTTGCCCCTCCTGCTCCTTTTTTCATTATAAAAGTATACTAAAGAATAGAACAAGTTGGACACATCAACTCAAAAGGAATGGAGTAAATCATGGTCATAAACAAGTGAGAATTTTATGTGAATGGTCTGCATTATACCGTTAGGTCGGCAATCAACAAAGCTACGACAGATTGATCTGAATTAAGATTACAGATGATGGAGAGACAGGAATTTAGATAGAGAGCAAGGGGAGGCATTTTTAGATATGCCAGGGTTTGAACAGATTATACAAACGGACACCGTGAAACCGAGAAATTTTTTTTAGTTGCTGTAGTGGGTGATCGAATCATGGGGTTTTCAAGAGGCGAAGGTATTTATTAAGATAGATTCGCTCATAAAGTAGAATTTGGAGTCTGCGCATGTAAAGAATTTTTGGATTAGAGTATGGGGAAAAATCTGCTGAAAGAATCTATCAGCTGGGCTTATTCCAATGGCATGCTTTGTATGGTCAAGCCCCATTTTGTAGACAATGAAAAAAGCCCTATTAACTGTAACTGAACTTCGAAAATTTCCAGACCACCACTTTATCATTGAACTATCGTGTCCCGTTAGTTGAATGGGAGATGAGTTTGTTTTTAGAAAAAGGTGAAGGCTTATTTGGTGTACTTTTTTGTTTTGGGTTCCAGCCCTGTTTCTTCCCTCAGTAATGATGTCTATTTCCGAAGGCTAACAAAATCATGTCTATCCCATAGCAATAGCAAGAGGCATGTAAACCGTACAAATATAAATACTGCCCCAAAATCTATTTTTTAGGGCAGTATCAACACATCACATGATTTTTCTATTTTTATAGTTCTTGAATTGTTGGACGAATAATCATCTCATTAATTGCTACATCGGCTGGCTGCTCAATTGCAAATGCTATGGCACGAGCAATGTTAGAAGGCTCGATAGCAATTTTCATATTCTCATTAATTGCAGTTTTTAACTCTGAGTTTGAAATTGCTGCTGTTAATTCTGTATCAATCGATCCTGGCGAGACAATAGTCGTTCGAATATTGTTGATACACTCTTCTCTACGAAGGCCTTCTGTAATGGCACGCACAGCAAACTTTGTACCACTATAAACTGAACTAGCAGGGAATACTAAATGACCAGCTATGGAGGAAACGTTAATGATATGCCCTTCTTTTCTTTCTCTCATGGACGGAAGAACAGCAGCAATACCATAAAGAACACCTTTGATGTTAACATCAACCATTTTGTCCCATTCACTGATCTTGATCTCAGAGATTGCGGATAAGGGCATTACTCCTGCATTGTTGATCATCACATCAATTTTCCCAAATTCTTGGAGCGTATATTTAGCCAGCTCTTCCATATGTTCTTGGGAAGCGACATCTGTAACTTTATAGATCGCTTTTCCACCATTTTTTTGAATCTCATTCTGTAGAATTTTCAAACGATCTTCACGACGTGCGGCTAGTACCAATTTCGCACCTTTGGATGCGAGTTCTTTGGCAGTAGCTTCTCCAATCCCACTAGAGGCACCTGTAATAATTACAACCTTACCTTCAATATTCGACATATAATTGACATCCTTTCTTAATGAAAACGTGATAACGCTAAAAATGTTATTCTTCGATATTAAACCATGGACCTGAAGCTTGGATGACACCCCAAAGTTTTTCCGGAAGCTCAAGCTCACTAACTTTTGAAGCCTTTATCGCTGTTTGGATTTCCGACTCTTGTCCATTTTGAACCTTTTCTACCCAGTCTGGATTCATGATTAAGGCGTGCCCAATCGCAGCTAGGGTAAGACCCTTATCTAATGCTGTTGCAACATTATCCGGGGTTACCATAGAACCAGCAGCCAGTACGGGAACCCGGCTATTTACATGTTCAACGATCAACTCAAGATACGTTTTTTCATCTTGGCTATCGACTGGCTTTGAAGAAAGAGCATCAGCTAGTGAAGCATGCACATAATCAACACCAGCTTCAATCAGTCGGTCAATCAATACATAGGTATCCTTCATTCTTAGACCGCCTTCTTGATGTTCGTCAGGAGAAATTCGGTAGCCGAAAATAAACGGTTTTGTAGCATGTTTTTTAATGACGTTTTTCATTTCCCTAATTACTTCCAGTGGGAAACGCAGGCGGTTTTCAAGTGATCCTCCCCATTGATCCTCACGTCTGTTGAAGAAAGGAGAAAAAAAGTTTTGAAGCAAAAATCCGTGCGCACCATGAATTTCAACGCCATCAAACCCTGCTTCAATGGCTCGTCTTGTTGTTTCTCCAAACGCATGAATCACTTCCAATATTTCAGCGTGCGAAAGTTCTCTCGGCAAAACGGAAGGAGCAAATTCAGTTGCTTCCGTCTCTACAGCGCTGGAACTAACCACATCTCCATTTGGCGTAAGATCCGGCAGTGCTTTGTTGCCTGCGTGAAAAATTTGAAGTACCGCAGGAGCTCCGCCGCTTTTCGCCCCATCCGCCAATTTCCGTAAACTTGGAATAAATTTATCGTCATAAGCGGCGAATTCATTCGTAAAACCTATACCGTTTGGTTGTACATGCGTACATCCTGTTATAACTAGACCAACGCCATTCACTCTTTTTTTGTAATATTTCACTTCTTCATCTGAAATCGTGTAATCGTCATTACTGGACCAAGTGGTCATAGGTGACATAACGACACGATTTCTAAGGGTTATTCCATTTTTGAATGAGAAGGATTCAAGCAAGTTGTTATATTTTGTGTTCATTTTCCAACCTCTTTCTAATTATTCATTTATAAACTGTAGTAATTGTTGTCTTAAGTTAAAGCTTTTATTCGCATTCCCAAAGTAGTCAAACAAACAATCCTCTATTCCTTGTCGGGGAATGATAAAGGAGATTACCAGTTGATGAGCGCTCACAACATTGGTACAATGACATCATAAAGTATTCGAGCAACTCGAAGTCAATAGCAAGGAGGCACAAAATTTTGAATCAGACATTACATGAACCTAAATATACGGTAAAAGATGTATCTGAAATAACTGGCCTTACAAAACATACGATTCGTTACTATGATGACCAACAATTAATACCATTCGTTTCGAGAGACGGCAGAAACAATCGCTTATTCTCTGACCATGATCTGGATTGGTTGCGAATGGTGCATTGCTTTCGTATTTCAGGATTGCCGATTTCAGAAGTCAAACATTACATTGCTATGTGTTTGCAAGGTGATGAGACGATTCCTGAAAGGGCTGAGCTTGTTGTAAAACAAGAAAAAGAACTAGAAGCGAAGATTCATGAATACAACCTTCAATTAATGCACATAAAAGAGAAGAAGGCTTACTACGAAAGTGTCTTGGCTGGTCAATTGGACGATACCTGGAATCCAGTTAACAATAACCCAGAATGTGGAGAAAAATACGATATACCAGAACATATCAAATCAGCGTCAAAAGTTCATGCATGACCTTAGAAGATAGTCTACCGCTTCGAGTACACTCGAAGTCAATTTTTTTGTCTATTTAATTTGACGGATATTGCACTAATCTGCCCGTTACTTCAATGAAAGAGGGAGCATTTGCCGCGGCGGTGGGCTCCCTGTTCTATATTCAACTATCGTTTCCCGTTAGTTGAACCCCGAATTAAATTAAATTTTGCTTACATTCCGTAAAAGTATTTCCCTTCCCTTAACTGGTTTCGTTATATTTTGAACCTTTTTATGCTTTTAGACGCTTTATATCTTGTCTAGGCGGAAAGCCAAACATTCGGGAATACTCACGACTGAATTGCGAAGGACTTTCATAGCCTACTCGAAATGCCACATCAGTGGCATCTGCTGATTCGATTAATAATAGGCGACGGGCTTCCTGAAGCCTCAATTCTTTTTGGAACTGAATAGGGCTCATAGCGGTTATCTCTTTGAAGTGCCTATGTAGCGACGAGACACTCATATTCACTTTTTCCGCAAGCTCCTCAATCCGAAATGATTTTTCATAGTTATTAGTGATATGTTCGATAACGTCTTTTATTTGATGGGCAGAGCTGCCCTCTATTGCAATTTGTTCGAGTCTAACCCCATGCTGACCTTGCATAACCCTATACAGAATTTCCTTTGTAAACAGCGGCGCAAGTATTGGGATATCCTTCGGGTTGTCCAACAAACGAGCTAACCTGATGACCGAATCCAACAAAGGCAGCTCCATCCGGCTAACAAACATACCTCGCTTTGCATTTTCTTTAGTTCCTACTCGGATTTCAGAATCACGTAAAACCTCAAAAATTTGATTCGCCGTAAATTCAAGTTTAAAACCCAAATACGGAACGTCGGGAGAACCATCGGTGTTTCGGAAATTCCCGGCATCGATGGTTCTTTTTGTTTTCGACTATGGCTAAAATAAAAATTTTCAATAAAGGAATATAAAGGTGAAATCTATTTATTCCTTTTCTTGTCTAAAAACACTAAAAAAATACAATATACCAAAAATAAGACTTACTAGAAATGAGGTTGATAATGCACTAAAAATAAAATCAGACGCAGGCAAAGTGAAGAATTTAGTCACACCGTTAACTGTAGACGACTGTGTTGGGCCTTTGATGAAGGAATAATATATGCCTACCATAAATCCATAAGACAAATACTTAATTAGGTTTATTTCAAATTTGCTCATAACGATAACCCACCCTAAAATTTTTTTGAAAAAGGAGAATTTCAATAATTATGAAACCAATCAAAATAATGACTAAAACCGCAATCTTGGCAGCAATGACCGCTCTATTACTACCATACGGCGCTCTTGCTTCTGCAAGTGAAGCCCCACATTGCTCTGTATTGGTCAAGCTCCATTTTGTAGACAATGAAAATTTGGGACAACATTAGCAATCATCCATTTTTAATTTTTTGTAGGCTAATGGTGTCATATTCATCGCCTTTCTGAATCTTTCTATAAAATAGCTTGTACTGTTAAATCCAACCTTATAGGCAACTTCTGTAACGTTAGTTTCTGATTGTTGTAGTAAGACTAAACTTTTTTGAATGCGATAATCCATTACATAATTTAACGGGGTTATCTTTAAAATTCGTTTGAAATATCGGCAGCATTCAGAACGGCTCAATTGACCAGCTCTTGCAATATCATCTAATGTGATTTTTTCAGCGTAATGTAAATAGATCCAATTCAACATTTGCTTGATCCGATGACTCTTTACCATTTCCATCTGGTCGTATTCTAATTGAAAGCCATTAATGATTAAGTTTTTCCAAATTAATGTTAAATGCATGGTGATATCGATTTCAAAGTATGGTGATTTTTGTTGAATACATTGATTAATTTTCAAAATGGCATCTAAAATGTTTTTCCCCCAAGGCTCATTAGGGTCTATGTATAAATAAGGTAAATTAGTCGCTTGGATATAAGGGGTTACATAGGCTGTGTAAAGCTCTTGTGATAAAACGAAATGAGGAGAAACATTTAAACAGATATAGACGCAACCCGATTCATTCTTTTCTTCCGCCATGTGTAGGCAGCCACTATTTATAAATATCCCATCACCTTGTCGTACTATTAGTTTATCTTCATTTATTTGAAAAATTGCTTCCCCTTTTACAATCAGAACAAATTGAATTTCATCATGCCAATGAAGTGGTATATATCCATGTATATTTTGGTTAATCGTTGTTTCGTAACACGCAACCGGTAGTACGACCGTTCGATGCTCAGTTAGTTCTTTTAAGTTTTGGTCAATCATGAAATTTTTTATTTGCAAATCATCACAACCTCAATATATTTATATTTTAACAGCAAATATAGGTATAATTAAAAAGATTTTTCACCTATCATAACACTATTATTATATTTCAAGGTGGAGAATATTCATGGGTAATTCAGCTAGAAGAACAGGATTATTTCTTGTTATAACAGGAGCTATATTTTGGGGGATTAGTGGCACCGTTTCAAAAAAACTCTTTCAACAATTCACAATCGATATAAATTGGCTTGTAACAACACGTTTGCTCATAGCTGGTGTTTTACTTTTGACCGTTCATTTTTTTGTAAAAGACCATTCGCAAATATGGGGTGTATGGAAAAATAGAAGGAGAGCTTTTCAACTCATTGTCTTCGGTTTGGTCGGTATGCTTTCGGTTCAATATACGTATATGGCATCGATCAAAACTGGAAATGCTGCTGTTGCAACGCTATTACAGTATTTAGCCCCCATAATGATTATCATCTATTTAATTCTGCGGAAACACATGGTCTTAACACGAAAGGATTTGTCAGCTATTATCCTTGCTTTAGCTGGTTGTTTTTTCTTATTAACAAACGGCTCCATTTCACAACTATCCGTGCCGAAAATCGCAATAATTTGGGGGCTTTTATCGGGAATAGCGATGGCTTTTTATACCTTGTACGCAATTCCTCTTTTGAAGCAATACGATTCCCTCGTCATTGTTGGTTGGGCTATGATCATCGGCGGTTTCGGATTAAGTTTTATCCATCCACCTTGGCATATAGACTTTAAAAACTTGACACTAGAAACCTCTTTATATTTAGTATTCGTTATCATATTCGGCACAATGATAGCATTTTGGTTCTATATAGAAAGTTTACAAAGTCTTTCACCAAAAGAAACGAGCCTTCTAGGTAGTTTGGAACCACTAGCTGCTGTTTTAACAACTGCATTTTGGTTAAAAGAGCCTTTTGGATTTTTCCAATGGATTGGTGTAATATGTATCATCGGACTGATTTTGTTAATGGCATTCAATAAAAAGGCTTCTTCAAATAACCAATCGAAAAAAGATGAAGAGCCCCTCAGAGTCAGCTAATTTTACTGGGGGGGTTATTACGGTAAACTACCCGTTAGTTGAGAAAACGGCAGCCACTTTAACGATTGCCGTCTCTTCATGTTAATTAAGCTATTGTTTTAAATTCGTTTAACAATATTTTGGTGTGACTTGTTCCAATTATTCTTTACGAGCTACACGAAACCCTTGATCGGGACCAAAGCCATTCGCATCGAACTTGCCTCGGAAGGATATCTCGTTGTTGCTGACGTTGCCAATCCAACCGCCGCCCTTCACTACCCGGAAGGAACCGCTTTGACTATCCAAATCTCCGTACCAGTCCCAGCACCATTCCCTTACGTTGCCAGACATATCGTAAATTCCTAACTCGTTGGGTTTCCGGGTACCGATCGATTTTGTTTTATTATGGTTGCTCTCTATGATAGGCCAGTTCCAGTCTCCAGATAAGTATTTGTCTCCGGCGTTTTTCCAATACCATGCGACCTCGTCGGCATTATTGCTTCCACTGTATGTGTAGCCCTTGCTCGCCTGACCTCCGCCTGCAGCATATTCCCACTCCACTTCTGTAGGCAATCGGTAACCGTTAGCTCCCTCATTAATCGTTACTGTCCATTTTATATTATCGTTATCATTCTTATTATTCGGGTCTTTTTTATCCTTGTCTATGTTGTAATACGGTTTTAAACCCTCTCGTATACTTCTTTGATTACAGTACTCCACAACGTCATACCAACTCACCATTTCTACTGGCATCTTGTCGCCTATGAATTGTGAGGGATTACTTCCCATGACTTCAACCCACTCTTTTTGAGTTACCTCGTATTTACCGATATAAAAGTTCGATAGAGTCACGTTTTTTCCAGAGTGGTTGGACTTGTTGTTCTGAAAAGCCCCACCTTCCACGTACACAAGGTTATCCTTTTTTTCAGGCTTATCTGGTGAACAAGCGCTGATCACAACCATTGTTGCTATTAAAAGGAACATTAATAGCTTTCTCATTGATATATCTCCTTTAAGCTGATTGGAAAAATGATAGGCCATAACGGCCTGCAACTCGCCTCCAGCAGCGTCGAAGGCCGTTCGCCTGGCAGGAAAACAGCCCACAACGCATCCGAACTGACGGATAGACTGGAGGGGAACGGCCATCGGCCTGTCTACAATGCTTAGGGCTCGGGGAGTCCTCCATGATCGATTCATTTAAACCCTATCTATCAGACAGCTCTCAAAACCCGCTTATCCCGTGAGACAGTCCCAACCGCGCCTGTTCGTTGAACAGCTTGCAGTTGATTGGTTACCACACCGTTACGTTAGAGCTCCCGCTACTCTGATACCCCTCTGTCGCCAACACCTGGTAAGACCAGCTACTTCCCAGATTCATTCCTTTGCTCGCCCATGCGTTCACGTGGTTACTGAAAGTGATCGCGGAGTTGCCCCCGGTCGCTCTCTTCGACTGTCGAACACTCCAGTACTGAGCAAACGTTTGTGTGCCGTCAATGGAAGGTGCGTTGTATCGCATTGTTGTGTAGATGTCATATGTGCCCCCATCACTGGTCACCGTACCTTTATACGTTCCGGTAGGTCGATAAGTCCCCCAGCTATCAACGACGTAATATTCGATGAGTGCGTTTCTCGTCCACCCGTAGAGAGTCAAATACCCATTGCCAGACGGCGCCCAGACGCCAGCATTGTAGTTAATCGTCCTGTTTGGTGATCCGGTAGTCCAGCCTTTGCCGACAACAAAATTCCCGGTATTTTGCCATGTCACGCTGTAATTACCGCCTGATCCATTAACAGCATTGACCGTCCCGCCGCCATCGGTCCAATTTTGCCAATAGTCTGTCGCTGCACTTGAGGTTGTTGCAAATAACCCAAAACTCATGGAAGCTGCAAGAACTACTGTCATCATTTTCTTACTAAACTTAAACATACTTTACCTCCTAAAATTTTTGTGTTTGTCCCATACACCTGCTTGTTGGTTGATTCTCTTTGCAGCACACATCACTTATCCGTGCCATATCCCGTTTTTTTACTTTTACCTCCTTTCTGAGTAAATTATAGAATGATAGCGCTTACATAAAAACCTAACAAATTAAAGCTTTAACTCTATTATGTTTAGCTTTCTTTGAATTTTACAGAACCCGTTGAAGGGTAATCGGGTTTCGTAACGTTGGAAGAAGGTCTTCGCTGCTTTTAATTAATTCGAGCAATATGCGAATCTATCTTTATGTCGGATTTTTTAGATATTCATTTAATCGTAAAACTAAAGAAGTTGCCATTGGTAACTGGGGTTTGAGATCGAAGGCATATTAAAAAAAGAACAAAATTCTGTCGACAGTAAGTACCACAACACAGTTAAGATGGGAATTGGCATCCCAGTGAACAAATAAAGTCTACCAATCCTGAGTCTCAAAAAGTGAATCAAAAAATTAGTGAACATATGGAGATGCTGAAAAATAAATTATCAGAAGTCGATTTTGAGCAAATGGAAGTCATATTTGATTTATTAAACGAGTCAACCTCCCTGCACTCCGCAGCAGCATTCATCCACGGGTATCGAACGGGAGCCTTAACGATGATTGAAGTATTTAGCGAGGAGAAGTAATTTGTTGATGGTAATAAACCATGAAGATTGACAATGTCCTCAGTTATAAACGTACCATTTAATGGATGGTTTCATTAAAAACACATAAAGAGGAAAACGTACAACGAGGAAGCGTATAACAGAATAGTTGCACTTGCTGCCACATAAAAATACACCCTCGCAAACATAAAGTGCGTGAGTGTATTTTTGTGATTAAGCCGATCTTTATTCCATTGTAATTCTGTTTATGAGTTTATTTAAAATAGGTATCTCTCCAGACAGATTCTTTAAATCAAATGTTTTTCTGGCGCAAAACTCCCCCGCGAGCAGTGCAGTTTTGCACCAGCGTATGGTGCTGGATTTCAGTATCCGACGACCCTTCCGCTTCTAACCAATAGCGGTCGCGCCTTCTCGAAGCCCACCGACCGCGGTGGCCGAATTAGTCAGTGTGTGCGACGGCGCGGATTTCAACCAGTTGGTGAGGGAACGCCAAACCCGACACACCGATGAGGGTGGCGGCTGGTCGATGGTCTCCCACATACTCCTTCAACAGAACGACGCACTGCTCGAAATGCTCTTGCGGGTTTGTCAGATAGACCTCGACCTCAGCGATGTTCGATCTCGTGACACCAAATCCCGCCAGCACGTGATCGAGATTCTCTAGTGTCTGCCGGGTCTGTGCCTTGATATCGCCCTCGCCAACGAACGCGCCCTGCATATCGTGGGAAAATTGTCCCGAAATGTAGATGGTGCCGTTGACGCTGTAGCCTTGGGTGACGCCAAAAGCTTCTTCCCATGCAACACCGTGATTGTAGGTTATGGCATTAGTCATTTTTTTCTCTCCTTTATTTCAAAGTAATGTTAGTATAAAATGAACGCAAATAAAAAAGTAGTACGCACTATTTGGATAGATACTACCGGAAAGGATAGTGTAAATATGAGTATGGCTGAATATAAAGGTAAAGTTAAAAATATTAAAGATACCCCTTTTGGTTATACATTGTCAGTTATTGGTGGGAAATGGAAGATGGTTATTATTTACCTCCTAGCAGAAAACCAACCGGTTCGCTTTAATGATCTGAAAAGACAGATAGGAGCTATTACTTATAAAACATTGAGTTCACAGCTTAAAGAATTGGAAGCGGATGGTATGGTGAATCGGAAAGAGTATCCCCAAGTTCCCCCTAAAGTCGAGTACCGTCTCACAGATAAAGCGGAAACACTATTACCTACTTTGGAAGGGTTATGTGAGTGGGGAGTAAAAAACCAAAATAATTAAATCCAGTTTTCTAATTGCTCCCGGTATATGAGTTCAGAAAAAAGCACTTCAAACGGCAAAAGTAATCTTTTGCCTTGAAGTGCTTTGCTTTGTATGCAAATCCCTTTACTTCGCTTCTGCCGCTCGATATTGGGCCAGTCGTTCCTTGACCATGGCGGGGTCGACTTAACGACCTGATACGTGCCTATACCACCTGCTTAAAAATAGGTTGCCTGCACAGGTGGTCGGTCAGCGCAGCGCCTCTCCTGAGAACAACTATATTTTTAATCCCCCACCCGATTCAAAAACACCTTCGTCCGCTCTAGCTGCGGATTACCAAAAATCTGCTCTGGTGTACCGGATTCCGCAATTTCACCATTATCCATAAAAATGACACGATCCGCCACATCTCTCGCAAAGTTCATTTCGTGGGTCACGATGACCATCGTCATATGTTCCTCAGCCAGCTTTTTGATAACTCGCAGCACCTCGCCCGTCAGCTCGGGATCAAGGGCCGAGGTCGGCTCGTCGAACAGCAAAATGTCGGGATTCATCATCATTGCCCGGGCAATCGCCACACGCTGCTTCTGTCCGCCCGACAGTCGGGACGGATACGCATCCGCTTTATCCGCCAAGCCGACTTTAGCCAGCAGTTCAACGCTTTGGCGGCGCAGCTCGGCCTTGCTCGTTTTTTTCACCAGCTTTGGAGCCAGCTCCAGATTATCCTGCACCGTCAAGTGAGGGAACAGATTAAAATGCTGGAACACCATGCCCATCCCGGTGGTAATACCTTTAATGTCGCCTGCCGGGGCGTACTGACCATTTTCCACCAAAGCTTTATCATGAATGCGGATCGTCCCGCCCGTCACATCCTCCAGATGAACCAGACTGCGAAGCATCGTGCTTTTCCCCGAGCCAGAAGGACCGATGACCGCAACGACCTCACCCGCCTTGACGTTAAAGCTCACTCTTTTCAGAACGTCGAGCTTACCGAACGATTTTTTCAAATCGATTACTTCTATTGCGTTAGTGTTCATATCCCGACATTCCTTTTACTCGAATTTAAAACGTTTTTCCAGCGCTCTAAAGAATAGCGTCAGCACCAAAGCCAACAACAAATAGATCATAGCCGCTACAAAATAAGGCACAATCGTAAAATCACGGTTCACAGCCGTATTCGCAAAATGTAGCAGCTCCGGTACAGCTACCGCATATAGCAACGCCGTATCTTTGACCAGTGTTGTGGCCTCATTCGTGACCGCTGGCAAAGCAATCCGTACCATTTGCGGCACAATGACTCTAATCAGCGTCTGCGACTTGCTCAGGCCCAGCACTTGAGAAGCTTCGTATTGCCCCTTATCAATCGACAACATTCCGCCTCTGAAAATTTCAGCAAAATAAGCCGCATAATTCAGCACAAACGCCAGCAACGCAGCCGTTGTCCGGTCCAGCACCAGATACTCCCCGATCACAGGCAGCATCGGCAGACCAAAGCAAAAGAACAGCAGTTGCAGCAAAAGCGGTGTGCCCCGTATGACATAAATGTACGTATGCATCAGCCAGGCAATAGGCTTAATCCGACTTTTCGCCAGCAACGTAACGATAAATCCCAGCGGAATGGACAAGATGAGCGTGATGAAAAATAAAATAACCGTCATCTGCGCCCCTTCGAGCATAGGCTTCATAATTCGTAAAATATAATCCATACTCATAACCTTCGACTCCTAAACCCTTAGTTCAATACGCTACGTATTAATTCAAAACTTTATCTTCACCAAACCACTTTTTCGAAATTTCAGCGGCTTTACCGTTCTTCTGCAGCTCATCCAAAGCGGATTGTAACTGCGTTAGCAGCTCGTCGTTCCCTTTTTTCACGCCGATACCGTACTCCTCAGGGGCCAGCGATTCGCCAAGCAGTTTATACGTTCCTGGCTCTTTGGACATGTAGTATTTGGCTACCACTTCGTCAATGACAACCGCATCCAGACGTCCGGTTTTCAGATCGGTCAACGCAAGCACATTATCGGGATACTCAGACACCTGTTTCAGTTTGCTCTTGATCGGATTCGCATCCAGTGCATCGGCTGCCGAGGACAATGTTTGAAGACCCACGTTTTTGCCCGCCAGATCGTCCAGCTTCGAGAGATTGGATTTGGCCGGAAGCGCGATCACCTGACTATTTTTGAGATACGGCTTCGTAAACAGCACCTTTTCCTTGCGCTCATCCGTAATCGTATATCCGTTCCAAATCAGATCAATACGGCCGCTGTTCAGCTCAGATTCTTTGGCAGACCAGTCAATGGGCTGAAATTCCACTTGCTTGCCCATCTGCTCCGCAGCCGCCTTGGCGTAATCAATATCAAATCCGGTCAGCTCGTTATTTTCATCTCTAAAACCCATCGGTGCAAATTTATCATCAATTCCGATGATCAGCTTGCTGTTATCTTTACCACCGGAACATCCGGCCAAAACGATCATAATCAATCCAATCATCATTGTGAACATGGCTGTTTTTTTCATTTTATTCCCTCCAGCAATGGTAACCTCCCTATCCAAAGGACAGGCGGCAAACGCTTTAGTTCGTTAACACGTTATCAGAGTATCATCATAACATACCACAGGATACTCGTCGAGAGGAAGGAGCGGAATCTTGGCCTTATAAAAATGGAAAACCTGTGACGAAAATTTGACCAATGTTCTATAATGTAAAACCTTACCTTGACACGTTGCCAAAACCGTTTTATCATTTCCTAGTATTCTTATATACTTTTATTTATTTCATAAATTTAGCAGCAATAGTATGTAAATCAGCTTGATAGACAGGAGAAATAAAGCCCCATGTACATTTTAAAACGTCTTTTTACGATGCTCGTTACATTGTGGATTATCGTCACTTTAACGTTTATCATCATGCACATCATTCCGGGGGACCCATTCTCGAACGATTCTAAAACGATTCCGGAAGCAGTGCTGCAAAACATGCGTGCCAGATACAATCTGGACAAGCCGCTTGCCGTACAGTATGTGTTGTATCTGAAAAATTTGCTGGTGCTGGATATGGGCCCATCTATTCAATCAAAAACGACGGACGTAAACATGCTCATTGCCAGAGGTTTCCCACCTTCCGCATTGCTCGGCATTCAATCCATCGTAGTTGCGATTATTGCGGGTATTGCGCTTGGAACGCTGGCTGCTTTACATCATAATCGACCATTGGATTATATTTCGATGTTTATTGCCATTGTCGGTATTTCCGTGCCCAGCTTCATTTTGGCACCGCTTTTAATCAAATATGTCGCCGTCAAATGGCATCTGCTCCCGGTCGCCTCATGGGGAACCTGGCAGCACACGGTGCTTCCATCGCTGGCTCTGGCCGTTTCACCTCTCGCCGTCATCGCCCGCTTCATGCGGACAAGCATGCTTGAAGTGATGCATCAGGAATACATACGCACCGCCAAGGCGAAAGGGCTGTCCTCTTGGGCCGTAGTCATCCGTCACGGATTACGCAACGCGTTAATTCCCGTGCTGTCCTTCATCGGACCCCTGTTCGCTTCCGTCATTACAGGTACCTTTGTTGTGGAAAAAATATTCGCCATTCCCGGCATCGGTAAATACTTTGTAGACAGTATATTTAACCGGGACTATCCGGTCATTATGGGCACAACCATTTTTTACAGTGCCATTCTGGTCGTCACCTTATTTTTAATTGATATTTCCTATCGTCTTGTCGATCCGCGAATCAAATTAGTCAGCAAAGGAGATTAACATGAAAGCAGCACCCACTGTCGAAAGGGACAGCCTGTTCAGTCCCGTTGACCGCAGCCAGCTACCCGCCCCCATATTGTCCAGACCCAAAGAATCACTATGGCGGGATCGGCTTCGCAGACTTTTTAACAACAAGCTCTCTCTACTGGGGCTTTCCTTACTTATCATTATTATCGCGCTGGCAATTGCCGGGCCTTCCATGGTTCCTTATGCACCCAGTGACCAATCCCTATTAAAGACGAACCTTCCTCCTTCGGGAGAGCATTGGTTTGGTACGGATGATCTGGGAAGAGACGTATGGGCACGGACCTGGGCCGGGGCGAGAATCTCGCTGATGATCGGCTTTGCCGCTGCCGCCATTGATTTGGTGCTTGGCATTCTCGTCGGCTGTATAGCCGGATATTGTGCGGGACGTGGCAAAACGGGCGACCGGATTGACAGCAGCCTGATGCGTATTATTGAGATTTTGTACAGCATTCCTTATTTGCTGGTCATCATTTTGTTGCTTGTCATTATGAAACCGGGACTGCTCACGATGATTATTGCCCTATCCATCACTGGATGGGTGGGTATGGCTCGTGTCGTTCGGGGGCAAATTTTACAGCTCAAGCAGCAGGAATATGTGTTAGCCGCCCGTAGTTTGGGGACCTCCCATTCGCGCATTATTTTCAAGCATTTGCTGCCGAATGCAGCGGCGATCATTATCGTGAATCTGACGTTCACCATCCCCTCGGCTATTTTTGCTGAATCGTTCCTGAGCTTTCTCGGTCTGGGGATTCAATCTCCTTCCGCCAGTTGGGGGACGATGGCTAACGATTCACTCGGGGTCATTTTAAGCGGACAATGGTGGCGCCTGTTCTTCCCCGGACTGATGATCTCGCTCACCATGCTGGCGTTCAACACGCTCGGAGACGGGCTTCAGGATGCGCTTGATCCGCGTTCACAGCATTAATAACAGGGATTTACAAATGGAAAAAGGAGGGGTGTCTACCATGATCCGCAATTTCTCGCCCAACAGCAGAACCAACGGCAGCTCCTTTATGGAACTCCGCACACGCGGCATACCTGCCGGAAAGGAGGATGAATAAATCCCGGTACGGTGCACGTTATCTTTTGGACAACTAACAAACTTAATGGAGGAATTATACGATGAAAAAAATGCATTGGATGACTGTCATTTTACTGTTGGCAGTAACGGCTTTGGCCGGATGCTCTGGCAATACAGACAAAGCAGCAAGCAATGATCCAGCCGCTGCGCCGCAAGCAGATGTTCCACAGGAAATTACAGCCAACCTGGCAGGTGGCGAGCCTTATACACTGGACCCTGCTTTTGCATCGGATACAACGTCCTACTTTGTTATTGATAACCTGTACGAAGGTCTGTATACATATGACAAAGCCGGTAAAATCGTAGAGGGCGCTGCCAGCAAAGTAGACGTAACTCCTGACGGCAAAACATACACCTTCACCATCCGCGACGGCGCGAAATGGTCGAATGGCGATCCGCTTACTGCAAAGGATTTTGAATACTCCTGGAAACGGGTCCTGAATCCGAAAACGGCTGCCTACGATCCTTCCGCTCTGTACTACATCAAGGGAGCCGAAGCCTACAACACAGGCAAAGGTAAAGTCGAAGATGTGGGCGTTACAGCCAAGGACGACAAAACCCTTGTGGTCGAGCTGAAATCACCGCTAAGCTTCTTCCCAACGATCGCAGTGGGTCATGCGTATCTGCCCGTAAACCAATCCGTGGTTGAGAAAAGCGACAAATGGGCGGCAGAAGCCAACACCATTGTCGGCAACGGCGCGTATGTAGCCAAGGAATGGAAGCATAATGAGCAAATTACATTGGCGAAAAACGATCAATACTGGAACAAAGATGCCATTACGATGGCAACGATTAACTTTAAAATGGTTCAAGACTCCACAACCTATTATCAAATGTACAAAACAGGCGATCTGGACCTGATTTTGGGTCTTCCCGTTGATACGCTGGATCAGGAGAAGAGCAACAAGGAATTTTTGTCGCATCCATCTTTCAGTGTGTACACGTATTCTTTTAACGTAAAACAAAAGCCTTTTGACAATAAAAAAATCAGACAGGCCATTGCTTACGCGATTGACCGTGAAATCCTGGCGACCAACGTAACCAAAGGTGGCGAAACTCCGGCTTACGGATACGTACCATACGGAACAACAACTCCATCCGGTAAGGACTTCCGTGATGAAGCGCCGAAGAAATACTATGAGTTTGATGCTGCAAAAGCAAAACAATTGCTGGCCGAAGGTCTGAAAGAAGAAGGTTTGGCCCAACTGCCACCGATCACCTTCAAGTACAACACTTCGGACAAGCATAAAAAAGTAGCTGAAGCGATTCAGGAAATGCTGAAAACGAACCTGGGTGTTGAAGTGACGCTGGAAAATCAGGAATGGAAAACGTACATTGATACCTTTAAACAAAAGAACTTCCAGATCGCCCGCATGGGCTGGGAAGGAAACTTCCTTGATCCGCTCGGCGTATTGGGACACTACACTTCCAAAAACTCGAACAACTTTACCAACTGGAGCAATCCGGAGTATGACAAGCTGATCGAATCTTCTACCTTCGAGCTTGATCCGGCAAAACGCTTCGAGCAGCTTCATCAGGCTGAGGACGTATTGATGGAGGATCTGCCAATTATCCCGATCCAGTTCTCTGCGGACACGGCATTGATCAGTCCTAAAGTTCAAGGCATCGTATTTGACGCTCGTTCGAACCCGGACCTTCGTTTTGCCAAACGGGTCGAAAAATAATGTTTTTTCGTTTCGGGATAACGGCCCTGATCATCGGTACCTTTGGCTATCTGTACGCCTCACCCCATCTTCTGGATGGCCGTGAAAATATGGCTACCGCGAATCTGCTATTCCTGTTGGGCTTGCTGGGCTTGGTGATCGGCGCAATCTTCCACGTCCTGCAAAGCGGGTTTCTCACCCTCTTCCTGCGGGGATTCGCCGACATCAGACATCTGTTCATCCGACAATCCAAGGCACTACAGGAGGAAAACGAACGCTTGCGTTCGGATGAGTCTCTAACTGCCTGGAAAACGTCTGTGTTCCGACATCTCAAGGTGTACACCTCGGGATGCGGTACGGGGCTTGTGCTTTGCTCGCTGGTTTTAATGGGAATAGGTTAAAGCGTGTGAGAAGCTTTCTTACGGTTGGTAGGCGCTGCGCGTGCAGATTGTTCTTCCGATCGCTGTTATTCCCGGATTTCTTTTGAATAAGAGCCTGTAAAGGGTGAAATCCGGGAATAAAGACGAACGCTTCGCTTCTTCAGAACAATTCTGCCCGCCCCTCTTTCCACCCCTACACCCTTCTATACGTTTTAGAAGGGTGTAGGGGTGGAAAGAGGGGCAGGCCAAGTGGTTAAACTTGGCCTGCCCCTAGACAATACAAAAAAAGAGAGTTCCGCGGAGTTGTGAACTGTGACCCTATTTGTGGACACATAAAAGAAAAGAGTTAGATTATGCTGTTAATAGATGGTTCCTGTATTCATCAGGAGTCATCTTTTTTAATGTCCATTGATACCGATCGGTGTTGTAGTAATCCATGTATTCATTAATGCGTGCCCGTAATTCCTGGAGAGTAACGCTGTCCCTATACTCGAGTTCATCCTTCATATGACCGAAGAAAGACTCCATGGAGGCATTGTCCCAGCAGTTACTCTTTCGCGACATGGACTGCTGGAAGCCTATCTCTTTAACTCGAGCTTGGAACCTCGGATTCGTGTAGTGAAAACCTTGGTCAGAATGGATGGTGGCTTCGGGGTGAATGTTGCCATCCAGTCGTTGAATCAACCTGTCCAAGGTTCGATCTACGATCGTCATTTCTAAGGACGAGGATACATAATGAGCAAGAATCTGTTTGCTTGCACCGTCCTTTACACAGGACAAATACGCACATTGCCCCTGACCATAGTGCAGGTATGTGATGTCTGTGAGAAAGACTTTCTCCGGCTCGCCCTGGTCAAACTGACGCTTAAGGTGATTAGGGAGTGTCTGGTGCTCTTGTGTGGCCTTTACAAGCTTACGGTACGGATTGGCCTGGCGTATCTTGGCCACCAACCCGTATTTACGCATGATACGGCGAATTTTCTTATGGTTCATGATGACGCCACTCTTATGCTCCAAGCACATTTTTAAAACAAGTGCTCCCACTTTCCCATTACGTTTTTCAAAATGTTCCCTGATGAGTAACAGATCCTGTTCGTCTGCTTCTTCTCTCAGCTGTCGTGCTTGTTCAGCGGCTAACCACCGGTAGTACCCGCTTTTACTGACATTCGCCATTTTACAAAGATGATGAGTCATCTTCTCAAGTTGATGCTTACGGATGGTACGATGGATGAGTTCGAAGCGCTCAGAGGGTGTCAGCGTTGGTTCTGCTGGGCTTGTCTCTCGAGCGCCTCGAGCTTTTTTAGGAAGTCGTTCTCCGCTTCCAGGAGCTTTATCCGTGCCTCAGCTTGTGCAAGCTTCTTCTCCATCGACTGTTCTGCTGCGGGCCTTCCCGTGCTGCCTTTTCCTCGTTGCTCTTCCAGAAGACCGGCTTCACCTTGAGAAGCAAAGGTTCTTCTCCAACGTTTTAAGCATCTATTCGGATTCTCCCGTCCGATCATATCTAAGTTGAATCCTGCCTCCCTGAAGATTTCCGCAGGAGTTTTCCCCTCCTGATAGGCCTTTAGAGCTGCCAACTTGAATGTGGGTTGGTAAGCAATAGAACGCTCTGTAATATGCAATACGTTAGTATTATCCTCCATCTGGCGGATCTGACTTTCACTAAACCTTTGCTCACCGGTAGACCAACGGTTCCCCATTTTGTATCCCCAACCTTTCGTGTATACCGATAATAAACGCAAAGAGACCCGAGAGAGGTCACTTTTTTTCAAAGTGTCCATCTTTCGGGTCACAGTTCATTTATTCGTGGGACTCTCTTTTTTTAATATCTATTTTTCAACTCAAGCTTTGTAGAAATCTCACATTACAAGGCCTACTAAGCTTAATAAATATGCTTGTCTTTCGCTTCTTGCAGCCATAAAGGGAACTCGTTAAGCAATAGTTCGTACAATGCATTGTCTTCCATAGATTCGATATCTTGGATTTGAAAAAAGTTAGCGTTATCTACCACACGACCTTCTATGTTGTCGAGCTTTTTTAATACGCCAAAATCGGACTCACCCACACCGATAAATTGCCAGAAAATCGGTTCTCCTGACGAATCAATTACCGCGTTGTCGATGTTGTCTCCTTTTCCACGTTTCACACCGCCATCATTAATAAAAATAACAAAAGCCGGATCAGCAAAAGGCTCTTCCTTGGTGTATTTGGCGATGACATCCCGCATTACAGGCGGCTCATCATTACGACCGAACTTGGGCAAATAATCATTGGACAAAATGTGTCTTTCAACATAGCTATCAACGTCATTTTCGGTAACGGACGGCAAACGCGAAAAACGGTGATCATACACCCATACGTCCAGCACACCATCATCATCCAAAGAACTCGCTACCGCGACAATTCGCTCCAACACCTTTTGAACGGTTCCATTTTTGTACAAACTTCTCATAGATCCTGAAATATCGAGCACCAATCCAACTCTCGCAGTCACATTCGTTAGATTCTTTTTAGTCAGTACCAGTTGCGCATTCTTTTTAAGCAAAGAAATACCGCTCATATTCCCCACGCTCCTCTATGATGTTTGCCTTAGTCCGTCTAATCTACCATCTGCGGCGTTCGTCGCCTCTCAGGGGAAAGTCGCTCAAATCTCCAAGCTGGTCATGCGCATCTTTGTAAATTCGGATCATAGCTTGTACCTTGTTAAAGTCGCTGTCTTCCGGGCCGAATCCTTCCATATACATTTTTTGAATAATGTTCTGGAAAAATTCGATACGCTGGCGGATGGAATCCTGCTCCATATGCAGCACATCTTCAAAGCTGTGTGCCCCAGCAAATTCAGACAGTTCATCTGGCTCCTGCTCTTGGTATCGCTCTCCCCGGGTTTCTGGATTGAGATCAATAGAGGTACGCAAGGCTGACAACAAAATATTTTCCCGTACCAGCATGACATGAAAATCTTTGTTCTTAAACAGGTCCGCCACGATCAGACGGCACATTTCCTTGTTTTGCAACAGAATTCCGTCAAAAGGATGCAGCGTCCATACACCGTAATTAAAAAACAAATTGAAATTAAAGCTGCTGCTCCCATACTGATACACAATGTTGATTTTCGATTCGTCGATGATTTCAAATGAAAATTCCAGCATGCATTCTCCTTTGGGATTCCAATATTTAACTCTATCCTATCAGAAAATGCATGATTTTCAATAAAAAAATTTATTTCACAGCATCATTTAATTCCACGATAGAATCAGCTTTTTCACTACTGGCAGCTACAAGCAGATAGACAATCACACACCCCAAAATAAAGGACATCATACGCTCGTTCTCTCCTTTGTCATTTCACTTTTTAAGAGTTTATGCACGAGATTGCTATGTATGATTATCATGTCCTTTATTAGCTGCCCCCAAACCAAAAAAGACGCCTTTCAGGATCGCCCTGGCGTCTTTTCAATAGGTTAGGTCTATTATTTTACATTTGTAAAATCAGTTCAGAAACGAGCTTAGTCCTTCGGAAGAATCTTTATCCTTCAAACTCTTGGGCTGTTCCTTCCCCTCTATACCCAGACGTTGGCTGAGGTTGGCGTTGATTGCCGTCATTTTGCTCGTATAATCATGGCAGCTTTCAATAATTTGACGGTTGGATTTTTCGGACAGATCCAAAGCTGATACCAAATCGCCAATCGCCTGATTTACAGCCTCCAGTGACATAGAAGGCTTGCTAAGTAAATCTGTCGTTCTCTCAGTCGTCGTTTTGAGAAGCTTGGCATTTTCCTTGAATTGATTCTCAATCGTACGATTCGTGGCATCCACGGCTGAAATGATTTTGTCCTGATCCGCCAGTGCCATCGCGATCATAGCCGATACAGTGATCAAATTCGACGTTTTATCAATGGCATTATTCACAGAATCAATCAGTTTATCATTATTATCATTAATAATATCCGTTGCCGCAATCGCTTGATTGTAGAGCAAAATCATTTCGGTCATCGACTGCGTGCGAGTAACCACCTTGCGCAATCCCCGTTCCAGATGAGGCTTCCGCGTTTCATTCTCCGGCTTGGCAATCTCAGTCTCGAACAGCTCCTTCAACCGATTGCCAAAGGCGATCTTCGTCTGCAAATTGTAGATTTCCTCAATGGAAGCCTTTTTCAACTGCCTCATGCTGACGATATTTTCTTCCAGATTGTCCTTACCGTCTCTCAAGGCTGTAATGATTTGCTCGATGTTTGTTTTGACGGACTGATATTTGTAAATGTAGTTCTTCAGCGGGCTTTTCCGTAGAAGCTTGCCGAAAAAGCTCACATTTTTGCTCTGCTGGAGCGTTTCGCATTCATCCCGCAGCTTTAAGATCATGTTCGATACTTTTGCCCGGTCGCCGGACATGAGGTCGTTCACCGGGCGATCCAGCATTTTAAGAGTCTGTCCCGCACGCTCCTGCGTTTTAACCCCCAGCTTCCCGATGTCGTCCATTAAGGTATCCAGACTCATGACATCGCTCTGTGACACCTTCTGAATGAGCAGTGAAGCCTCCTCGGTCACCTTTTGTTCGTCTTCTTTTTTCAATTCAGCCCATGGGGTCGCCATAACGCTACCTCCTATTCTACACAATAACTGTTAACCAACGGCTAATAGTTATTGTTCAGAGCAGCTATGCTGCTGTTTCTTAAATAGCCTACAATTCGAAACTGCTATAACGCTGGTGAATCAGCTCGGCTTTGGTTTGTAATTCAAGCAGATCCTTGTGCTCCACCGTGGATACAATCACCGATATTTTGCTATCCACATCCCGCAAGCCGTTTAATAACGTTCTCCGGTTGGTTCGCTTGGCATCACCGCTGAGCCGGAGAAACGGATTAATCAGTCCATTCAGGTCCTTCAAAATCAGCCTCCGAACGGTGTGGTTTACTTCGCTGTTATTTAATTCATGCAAAAGCGGAATCACCCGCTGTAAACGTGCGAACAGAGCCAATGCCTTCTCGACGATCTCGTTATCGAGCGCATCCTTTTGCCCCTCGGAGATTACCATATCCTCCAATACCTCCAGATACTCCATGACCTGAGCAAATTCGCTGCTCACCTGTTCTGATAAGCGTGGTTTTCCAGTTACAGGCTCCGTTGGTGCCGAGGCTTCCTTTTCAATTTTCTGTGTCTCAACAGCTTGTACCTGCTCTACCGGGATAACGGAACCCGTGAGATTGGGACGGGGATGGCGGATAGCCATAACGACATTGTATCCCCCTAAGCAAATGACCGGAATCGCCAAACACACAAACAACGGTAACCAAAAACTTAGCAAAAGCGCAATCAGATAGCTGGCCACGGCAATCGTGGTTCCCCACATTTTTGACGTCATAGCTTGTACCTCCTGACGTAAACCCTTACCATATTGTAGAAAACACACTCTACATATGTCAATGTAAGGATTTACGTATGGTGATCGGCTGCTCGATGTGACTGGCTAAAATGTCGTATTGCGGATGAAGCGGACCGACCTCGTTACCCAAAGCCGATTTCACCGCCAGATAAGGAAAATTGATGCCGGACAAGCATGACACATGTAGTCCACCAGACATCCGCGGATTGATTTCCAGCAGTTTGGGACGCTCGCCGTTATATTTTACCTGAATGTTATAATTGTACGGAATATGATACGCCTCAGCGACCTTATGCGCCACATCCAGCAGCTCGGTATGCTGCTCCAGCAACCGTAATCGTCCTCCCGCCTTCCTGCGCGGAACTGCTGCCAGCAGCTTTCCGTTTCGATCAGCCAGGCAATCAATACTGTATTCATAGCCCTCCAGCAGCTCCATCACCATCAGGTTGGGGAACGACTCTGTGGATGACAATACACGATATGCCTCCTCGAACGAAATATGGTTCAGCGCATGACCGAACAGCTCCTCCAGCGGGTTACGTTCGTTGTCGATGATGCGAAAACCCATTCCGCCCTCTGCATTACATGGCTTGAAGCATACCTTATGCTCGCGTGCCGTTAACGTCTCATAAGCCTGTTTAAACTGCTCTGCATTGCTGGCAATGGCATAATCGGGAATCGTGACAATGTCCTTTTGGCGAATGGATTCGTAAAACAGATCCTTTTCCATCAACTGTTCCAGCAGTTCGGTATCCCGGCATACGATGACCTTCGTTCCAATTTCGTCGAACAGATGAAGATTCTTGCTAATATCGAGCATATTCCACCGTGGAATAAATACATCAATTCCGTGACGCTGGCAAAAATCCGCACAATAACGTGCATACTCCACGCCACTTATGCGCGGCTCCACCTCAGCCACATCACTGGCCTGTAATGCCATATGCTGCGGGTCCGAGTGCGTCGCATAGATCTCGAACGGAATACCGTCCTCATTGTTACGAATCGCATTCATATAATGATACGCCACCGAAAACCAGCGGTTAAAATACACCTTGAGCTTCTTCACAGAGCCTTGCCCCCTTTCTGTCTTGAAATGAACTGTATTTCATGGACATAGGCCATAATCTCGTCCGCAGCATATACACCCGACACATCCGTAAAACGGTAATTGACCTCCAACTCATCCCGCAGCTGTTCCCGGTACAGCTCGCCATGACGTGGAGCAATTGCATAGTCGGCATAGTCCAGCAGACAACGGTCCAGCAAAGAATCGCCGGACGCAATGATTGGCCCCCCATCCGTGAGGTTACGGATATGCTCCACGGCTGCCTGTTTATTCACGGCCGCAGGCACCAGATACACCTTACGCCCTTGAATGGATACCTCCCAGCCCATTTCACGCATGATTCGCGCCTTCTCCAGCACCTGTTCCAGCGGCATCCGATCTCGTTCTATAACGAATGCGTAAAATAACTCGTCGCATAAACGCTCACTCCTAACCCAATCCTCATGCAGCACCTGTCCGAATACATGACGTGCTTCTTCCGCATTAGCACCATCTCGACGTACCTGCTCGTGAATGCGACGATTCCACTCCCGATCCACCTCGCCTCCGACGATGATGTTACCGCCATTACTGGTCACGGCATACGCCGGAACCAGCTCCGTTTGAAACACCATGATCCGTCCATACTGTGCCATCGTGCGAGTCGTCACAGGTATAAACATCACGTCTGGCGGCAGCGTCTTCAGCAGTTGGAGGGCCTGTGCTGAAATAAACGCCGCTGTTTCCCCTTCAATGTGTTCCGCAGGCAGCAGCCCAGGCGACTCCAACGGCACGCCAAGCGAGCGTTTGGAGTAAATTAGCGTCTGATCCAGATCGCTTGCGTAGATCATTCTTGTCCTCCCTTGAGCGGCTTGATGATCCCGCAGCAGGAATAGGTCAGACCTTCAAACACCTCGACAGGCACTCCCCGGTCCTTTGCCAGCAGTATAATATGCCGAAGATTCGGATTATCTTCACGGTCAATCAGGATTTTCCATGGCACCCTGCGCAGCAGCACACGGGTCGTCTCCCCCACACCGGGCTTTACCAGATTGATATCCCGAATACCAAAAGCCTCTTGAATCGCCTCGATATCCCGTAAGCCCTGCCACGTCACCACAGGTGGATTCAATGTCATCTGTTCAGCATACGCAACGGCAGTTTCAGCCACGTCTTGATAGTAACCGGAAACCGTATCCACAAACGTATTGGACTGGTCGACCGACCGCCAGGATTCATAAAATTTGGCCCCATGGAAATCGTCCGGTCCTATCAGATCGTCGCGCAATACCGTCCGGCTCATCAAACCCGATACGGTCGAATTCAGACAAGCGCTCGGGATCAAATAATCTTCCCGTGTACCGAAGGTATCCGAGCAGCTACCCGGATCGGCCAGCACCGCCAGATCATCATTCAGGCGCAATCCGTAATCTGCGTTCATCTCACGGCAAGCCTCAATCAGCACCTGCCGAATCGCACCTTTTCCCGTCCAGCCATCGACAAACTGGAGCTCAATATCCAGCCCATGCTGCTGTAAAATATACAAAATAGCATTCCGGTCAATGCCTTTGCCGCGAATAATGGAAATGCTGTAATGCGGCAGGGAAACGCCATACTTCCAGTCAATATACCGCTTGATCAAGATACCGATGGGAGTTCCTGCTCTGGCAAGCGAAACAATCGCCGTGTTCAGGCCCCTTTTTCTCACAATCATTTCAGCCACAGAAGCTGCGGCTAACGCGACTTTTTCGGCCGATTGGTCAAGCGTTTCGTGAAACAGTGCAATATACTCCGCTGTAGGCTCATATTCCACCGGAAGCATTTCTGAATAATGGACTCCCGACTGAATCGCCTCTTCACGATCCTCGGTCCCTTTTTCCAACGTAACACGGCTCAAATCCTTCAATAAAAATGTCACATCCGATGTAGGATAGCTCCCCAACGGTTCGGGCGGATGAATGTTCTTCTGTTGTATTTGCTTAATGAGTGTCTGCTTCATATCCGCTCTCCTTTACTCTCCGGCCCAGTTAATCGGTTAAAATAAACGACATGCACTTGGTCGCAGCCAAGACGGGTCAAAGCATCCAGCATGGGCTGCATTCGCTGCGCGTCCGACTCCCTTTCGATCAATACAAAGATCTCGTCATACTGACCAGGATCTACATTATAAATAAAATTGCGCACCGTCCCATCATCAGGTGAGGGATAAGGTACACCACAAACTACGCCATACCCTTCCTCACGATGGGGGTAAACCGGGCTGCGCGTTGTCGACTGATAATGCACATTCGGGCCTAGCTCCGCAGCAATCCGCATCGGAATGTACATAAATTCCCCCGTACCCATCACCAGCGTGCGCTGCCCTGAGCGAAGCTTCTTCAATCGTTCCGCAGTACACGTAATTTCCGCATCCAACGCAACATTATCGACGGATTGCAGGCCGAAACGACCTGTATATTTCAAATAAGGAGCCTGATTGGCATATCCGTCCGTTGAAATCGAGCTGTGTACTACCCGTTCAAAACCAGACGCATCCTCTGCAAAACAGTGGTCAATTATTCCAGAAGCGTCTGTCGTATCCTCTGCTATGCTAGTAGCAGCATGTTCTGCATGCCCGGCTCGCCCAGCGTATTCTGCGTGATCCAGCATCGGCACTCCCTGTACCTCAATCTTTCCTTTGAGCAAGCTTAAAGGCGTAATCGTAATGCCCAGCTCTGCCTCCAGATCGGTGAAAGCCTGCTCATCGCTGTCTGTCCGCCAATCCAATAACGAAGCAATCACATATTGCTTTCTTGGAAAATGTGCCTGAATATCCCGAATAATATTAAGGGTCGTTTTGCCCGTCGTAATTTCATCATCTACCAGCACAATGGGGCCGTCTCCCGCAAATGCATGCTCATCCAGCGCATAGCAGCGATGATCAACAGCATGCGAATGTTCTTCTTCAAATCGAATGATCGGCTGAAGACCCGGAATATCCTCGCGCGTCGTATGAATATACGAAGCACCGTCCGCAAACACCTGATACATGGCGTGTCCCAGCGCCGTAGCCGTCTCGGCAAAGCCAACAAACTTGATCGGCTCCGCAAAAGCCAAACGTTCGTCCATCAGCTTACGATAGGCTTCTTGGGCATAGTCCGAATCCAGAAGTCCCTTCACAGCCTCTCCAATCAGCTCATCCATCTGTTGTCCCGCCTGTGGGACAAGCTCCTTGTACAGCAGTATAGCCAGCGCCGCACCACTCAGCAGAGAGGTGTAAGGGCTCACCGGAATATGCTTGCCCAGCACCTTGCTGACAAACAAAAACGAACGCTTCTTGTTCACCCGCGCCGCCATCGCAAACAGCTTGTCTACAGGAAGGCGGAATGGATTATGTGTTTCGGTAATTTTAACGCTGAACTGCTCCAGGATAGGCAGCAGATGTGTTTTCGTGGTTGGGTAAGAGACTGACAAAATGTTGTTGTTCATGTAACACCCCGTATACTTTTGATCTGTTTATAATACGATGAGCCCAATTTAAATGCGGCTTAATTTCATTCATTTTGTTGGCATAGGTGCTTTTGAATACACCCAGACTACCGTCATTACGCTCCACAATCGCGAGGGCATCCATGTACTCTTCATGTGTCACTGCGTACATGGCCTGTACCGGCTTAATATGGGAAGGATGGATGATCGTTTTGCCGATGATGCCATTTTCCTTGTCCATCATGACCTCTCGTATTAGTCCGTCCACCGCATCTGAAATGAAGTCCATCCGCAGATTGCGTCCCTGCTTACCAAATGCATCCTCAAAGGGCGACACTCTTAATTGAGGCTTAAATACACGTTCCCGATGAGAGAAATATTCCCACACAGGACCGGAAATGACATAATCCGAATCTACGCGTCCAAACAAGTTAATAATATCAGCGATGCAATCCCGAATGACGGCAATTTCATAGATTGTAATATCCGGGCTACGTCTCAAGCCAAACAGGCTGGAAAAATCAGTTGCCCCAATTCGTACATTCAGCACATATTCCTGATACTCGTCCAAAATATCTTTGATCGACAGCAGCTCATTCCAGCGGGTTTCCCGGTAAATGATGTTGGAGCTTTCGAGGATCGGTAATCCGTACAACACGGGGATGCTCTGTTCAGCCTTACCCCGGTTATATCCGGCAATGAGTTCAAAATATGCTCGTCCATTGTCAGAAGAAAACTTGGGCAAAACAAAGCCCGTCAGTAGCGACAGAGATTCTCCCAACCCGTTCAGTAGCCGTTCGAGCTGTTCCACAGATCGCACACGTACAAACAGCAGCGGTAAACTCTGTTCACTCATCACGCCTGTCCGTACATACGAAAATAGTTGAAGTAACTGCTGTGCCAGCGACTGTTCCGCCTGCCCGACCTGCTGATCCCCAATGGCATCCTCCAAATCCAGCATGACCGTCGTCAATCCTTCATGTTTTCCATTCTTGATCTCTTCCGCTACTTCCGAACGGGTCGCAGGCATGTACAAAGCCGCCCCTATCGCGTAAGCCAATATACTTTTGGGGGATCGGTTATTAAATTCTGACGGCGGCGTACAAAAGATCGCTTCTACTTCCTCAGAGGTCAAATCATTAAAATATTTCAGGGCCTTCTCCTCCTCTTGCTCTTTCTTGCCTGACTGAAGCCCTGTGCCTCGGGTATAAAAGAAATCCCCCCTTAAGTTCAGGAGGGATTTCGCTATACTTTGTACATTAAGCCTCTTCGTCGGCCTTTTTCTTTCTTTTCGCCGAGCTAATAAACATGGTGCCTACAAAGACGGCAATCAAAATGCCGAAGAATAAAACCTGCGACATATGAAAGCCAAAAGCAGCAGCCAGCATTTTACCCCCGATAATGGCGATCAAAATAAAGGCTGTCTGTTCCAGTTCCGGAAATTTATCAATGAGCTTGAGGAACACTTGTGCAACACCGCGCATCATCAGAACGCCGATAATACCACCCAGGAACAGAACCCATACCTGTTCGCTTACACCAAAAGCGGCAATGACACTGTCAATACTGAAGGCAATATCCATCAGCTCGACCATTAATACGGTTTTCCAGAAAGAAGTAGGTTTGTTTTTCACTTCTCCGTCACTTTCGGACTTGAATAAGCCCTTATAAGCGATATAGAGCAGATAAGCCGCACCCAGCACCTTAATCAGCGTGAACTTAATCAGGAATGTACCCAAGCCGATCGCGAGGAACCTGAATATATACGCACCCAAAATCCCGTAAAATAAGGCTCTCTTCTGTTGCTCCTTCGGTAAATGCTTAACCATAACTGCGAGAACCAAGGCGTTATCCGCCGACAAAAGACCTTCCAGCAAAATGAGAGTTCCAATAATCCCCCAACTCACCGGGTCAGAAAGCGTAGCTACAACATCACTCCATGAAAAGAAATGGCCGTAGTTCTCGCTGATATTTTTAAATAAATCATTCAACATGAAAAGAGTGCCTCCGATAATTCAGTTTATTTGCTACCCTGCGACCAGCGCATGCCCCAGTTATGTGCACGATCCAACTCACGATGACCGCCATAGAACTGCACGAGTCTTTCAATGCTGAACGTCTCATCGTTCACGTTTTGGAGCATGGCAATCGCACACATCCCCTTGCGGTTGTCATGTTCATTCAGGTGAACGACAATGTCCGGTCCGTCCTTCTGGTACAACGTGACTACCCCGTCCGCCTGTGACCAGTTCGTGACCCCTTCATAGATGAAGGTAAACACCAAAATTCGCTTGATTTCAGAAATTTTAGCACCGTTGATGCGGAGATTTTCCCCTGTTTTCACAGATCCAGTACGGTCGTCGCCGTCCAAAGCAATGTATGGAAAGCGATTCAGCGAGCCGAAAGCTTCACCCAGCGCCTGAACAACACCTTTGTCCCCGTCCTTCATCTCATACAAGCAGCCCAGATCCAGATCGACACCCTTGGAGCCACGACTGAAAAAGCCCTTGCTCTGCTGCACCTGATTCCAGTTCAGATTGATCAGGATTTCTCCCAATCCACCTGAGCCTTTTTTCAGGTTGATGGTGTCGCCCTTCTTCTTCAGCTCAATTTTGCGCAGATTCAGATTCACCGGTGTTGCAGATGGCTCTGGCTTCGGAGCAGGAGGTGCTGGCGGCGGTGTTGGTACTGGCTGAGGAGTTGGAGGTGGTGTAGGCACTGGCGGCGGAGCCGGATTATTTTCCACTTCAATCCCAAAATTAACGCACAACGCATCCAATCCACCGGAAAAACCTGCGCCAATCGCGTTGAATTTCCATTCCCCGTTATGACGATACAGTTCACCAATGACAATGGCCGTTTCCACTGTAAATCCGCTGTCCAAATTAAACCGCAAAACCTCTCCGCTAACCGGATGAGCAAAACGAATGAACCCGCCTTGAACCTGTCCAAAATTTTGCCGTTTCTGATCCGCATCATAAATCGTCAGCGTGAACGCAATCTTCTCGATGTTTGCAGGAATTCGCGTCAGATCAAGGGCAAATTGCTTTTTGTCACCGGACTGTTGTCCGTCTGAATATGTGATAAAGGGCGTGGTCGGATTGTTATAAAAAATTAAATCCTCATCGCTTGACACTTTTCCTCCAGAGCCTAACAAAAATGCCGAAGTATCCAGTTCCAGAGCCGCTGGGGACTCCCAGCCGATCCCTACGTTGACCTGGGTCAGACCCGGATTCGTTTTCGTCAAATCCGCCTTCTGTCCCTTTACTACGATAACAGCCATGATTGTGTCACCTTTCTGTCCGTTTGTCATGTGTCAGCGCACGCCAATTCAATGGCTTAAAAAAAGGGTAGCGCCCTATGGACACCACCCCAAGTGGATATTATTGAGCGTCCAAGCCATAGTTTTTAGCAAGCGCACCCAATCCACCAGCAAAGCCACTGCCGATCGCCTGGAATTTCCAGTCCGCATTCTGACGGTAAAATTCACAGAATACCACGGCCGTTTCGGTTGAGAAATCCTCTCCCAAATCGTAGCGCAGCACTTCACGATCCGTCGCTGCGTCTACCACACGTACGAAAGCATTGGACACTTGACCAAAGTTTTGCGCACGTGCCTCGTAATCATAAATGGTAACCGTGATCCCGATACGGTGGATGTTCGCAGGAATCTTCGAAAAATCAACGATGATTTGCTCGTCATCCCCATCCCCTTCACCTGTGCGGTTATCGCCTGTATGGGTCACTGATCCTGCTCCGCCAGTTGGATTGTTGTAAAATACAAAATCATCAGCAGCTTTTGCTTTGCCGTCTTCATAAAGCAGGAAAGCCGAAGCATCCAGGTCAAAGTCAGCGCCACCGCTGTATTTATTCGTATCCCATCCAAGACCTACGACAACACGGGTCAAGCCAGGATTGGTTTTGGTCAGATCAATGCGTTGTCCTTTGGAAAGACTAATGGTCATACCGCATACCTGCTTTCTTTGTACAGATTTTAGTTACGCCAAACCATAATCGCGAGTCAACCCTGCAAGACCATCCTGGTAGCCACTACCAATGGCATTAAACTTCCACTCACCACTATGACGATACAATTCGCCTACAACAACGCCCGTTTCGATCGAGAAATCTTCTCCCAGATCAAAGCGGATCAATTCCTCATTGTTCGCTTCATTTACAATACGAGCATAAGCACGGGACACTTGTCCAAAGTTTTGGCTGCGTTCTTGTGCTTCATAGATTGTAATCGTAAAAGCGATCTTTTCTACGTTAGCTGGCACGCTACCCAAATCAATTTTAATTTGCTCGTCATCTCCGTCACCATCACCCGTACGGTTATCCCCAGTATGAACGACAGAACCGTTCTCATTTTGTGGGTTATTGAAAAAGACGAAGTTCTTATCCGATTCTACTTTACCTTCTGCATTAGCCAAAAATACGGATACGTCCAAGTCAAAATCCTTGCCGCCGTCGTATTTGTTCGTGTCCCAACCCAAACCAACCGTGATTTTGGACAAGCCCGGATTTGTTTTCGTCAAATCAATCTTTTGACCTTTGGATAAGTTAATTGCCATGATAAGAACCCCTTTTCCATAATTAAGTTTTGTATTCGTAAAATAAAATTACATGTAGCGCTGAGCCAGCACATCAATATGTACGGCATTCGTACCTTCACCGATGGCAGCAAACTTCCATTCGTCGTTATGACGATAGAGTTCTCCACAAACCAATGCAGTCAGCCCTTCATAATTATCAGATAAATTAAACGTCACCAGTTCCTTGGAATTAGCACCGTCCAGAATGCGGATATACGCTTTCTCGATCATGCCAAAATCCTGTTTCCGGTTTACGCAATCATATATATTTACAACAACAAGCACTTTGTGGACACTGGCAGGAATACGTGCCAAGTCAATCACAATTTGTTCATCATCACCGTCACCTTGTCCAGTCAAATTATCACCGGAATGTACGATAGAGCCGCATGGGCTTTTTTTATTGTGGAAGCATACTACGTTATCCGATTGAGTCAGTTTTCCGTTTGCGTCCAGTAAAATGGCAGAAGCGTCACAATCAATATTTGGTTGCTTCTTGATGCCAAAAAATCCTTTGGACTGCACCGGGTCCCATCCCAATCCGGCAATAACTTTGGTTAGACCTGCGTTTCCTTTGGTCAAATCAATTTTCTGGCCCTTAACCAGATTAATTACAGCCACTGATTAACACACCTCCCTTCCGTAAAATTTACAGACTAAATTCAGACGGATTCAAACCCAGCGCACCGCAAATTTCAGCGACAATTCGTTGTTCATCTGCATCAAAGTCACCGTCAGCAGCACCAATGGCACTACATACGCCAACGACGAGTCGGCCCACTTCAGGCTTGCCTTTCAATTTGCCAATCGCTTTGAGTGCTTCCTGTTTGCCGATTTCAGGCGAAAATTCAAAGTTCGCTACATAGTGATTGAAACGGCTAATGACCTCTCCCATATCAAACACTTTCAATTCTTCACTGAGATTTATGTATCCGGCCATCTTTGATTTCTCTTCCGGACTAATGGTACCATCAGCAAAGGCTACCAGCGCACAACCCGCAACAACAGCTTCCATGAAATCTTTATTTTTAAACTTCTTAACTTGGTCTCCAAGATCCTTTTTAGTCGTGTTTAGCCAATTTTTAAATGTACTCATGTTTCCCTCCACAAAATCGTATTTGGGTGAAACGCATCCTAGTTAATTTCTCCCTTTACTATAACCTGAATTACGATCTTTTTCTACAATAATATACAAAAATACGGTAAATCCGGTCTATTTTTTGTCGGTATCCTCTCTATCTTTAGCCCTATTTTCTGCTAAAAGGCCCTCTTCCATCATCTATCATTTGGTACCCTAATTGCAAGTCCATAGATACCTCGCGGGTATGATTATATGGATTGTGGCTAAATACATTTAAGATAGATTGACAGTTTGAGAGGAACAAGCTATTATTCTATCAAATTACAAGTATTTCGCTAGGAATAATATAAAATAGTATAGCCTATTTAGGAGGAAATTTCACATGACCGCACCTTTTGCCAACCTAAGACTATCCTCTTGGAGAATGATCCCACTATCCGCCGCCCTACTCATTGCTGCCTTTTCCAGTCCTATTGATTCCTATGCCGCGCCCGCGGCAGCCCCGGTCGTCCAGCAAGTAAGCATCTCCGATTCAAGCAATATTACTGATCCGGACAACCAGCTCACCTATCTAAAGGACCGTTTTAACATCCAACTATCCTCAACCCCGACAAAGGGGGAATATATCGCTGCTCTTGCCACCGTGCTGAACCTGAACAGCTCAAGTACAGCTTCTGCGGACAAAAAAACCGCCTTTACAGGCTTAAATTCAAATGACCCGTTGTATACCCAAGCGGCAGCACTGTATGCAGAAGGTATACTGGATAACACTGACGTAAAACCGTCCGTCCCCCTGTCACAAAATGACGCGATCCGTATAGCTGTAAAAGCCGCCGGATTGACTGAATTGGCTGCTACATATTCTGAGGATAAAGCGCAGGCTGTGCTGACTAAATCGGGGATTCGTACATTGGCTGGAACTGCTGAGACCCGTCTGGCGGCCTCGAAGGATCTGGCAGTCGCTGTAG
Organism: Paenibacillus sp. RC21; assembly: GCF_044907935.1. Classification (NCBI taxonomy): domain Bacteria; kingdom Bacillati; phylum Bacillota; class Bacilli; order Caryophanales; family Paenibacillaceae; genus Paenibacillus; species Paenibacillus sp. RC21. Next base: position 133,587 of record NZ_JBIYCS010000003.1, on the reverse strand, counting down.
ATACAGGACTGCTGCCGCAAAGCGTGCTGTCCTCCTTCCAGCCGGACGAGCAAGCCGATGCGTCATTCACCACCGAGGTGCTGAGCCGTGTGCTAGCATTCCACGGCGAATACAAAAATACCATCGGTCAAGTACAGGATGACGATATTTTTGCTAAAATCCATCAGGCCTATTTTACACAGATACTCGTCCAATCCCCGGAGCTGCAAGCCCTGTTCGACGCAGGACTTCAGCAGAATCTGTTCACAGGCTACAATATCAAGGACAGCCGCTATGATGCCCATTTTGATCCGAAGCTGTCCCTCACCTATGGACACAGCAATCTCAAGCACGCGATCCAGCTGATCGGGCTGCTTCGCAGCGAGGGTATTCAAGCCAATGTACAGCTAGAGCCAAAAACTTCGGCTTTTGTATACTTGAAAGAATGGGGACAGCCTGCCCAGACCGAAGACTATAAAGTCGTACAAATCAACAACGGTAACTACATCGCCTACTCCAAGGAGTATGACTTGGCTCTCGAATTTGCGACGATCGGGCAGAAGAATCGTTTTGACACCATCATCAACCAATACGCCAAAAAGAACAGCAAAGACCAAGCCGGCCTGATCGCTCAGTCCTGGTGGCAGCCGCTCTATTACTCCCTGTCCTCCCCCGGTTCAGCCTACACGGAGATTGCGAACAACCGGGTCAGCGCGGGACGCTATTACGCCCAGTCTTTTTCGCTCACGGACAAGGCCTCCTCCATTGCCGATGGCTTACGTAAGATCAAGCCAGGTGTAGAGGTGGAAAGCTACCACTTCTGGGTGGATGCTCCCTTTTATCGTTATTTGAACGGGGAAGCTCAGTAAATATTAAGTAGCAATAAGGCGCAGCTTCCAATTCAGCGGAAGTCACTGCGCTTTTTTCTATATAAGAAACAAAAAATCTACAGACTTCTCCAGCTAGCGAGTTTTACAGTTTCCAACTGCCGCTCACCGTTCCAGAAAAAAAGACTGTAGATTGTATAGATACTCCTATTCGCGTTGCTAATGTCGTTTCAAACCCTGGACCACTTCTAGTTATAGTCCTCCCAATAGCGGTATTCCATTTCATTCTCACCTTTGGTGACGATGATCATGTTTTCGATATGTCCGGTTTCCTTGTCGGTTCGGTAGATCATGGTGCGGGTTTCGCCTTCTTCCGGTACAGAGAATAGCACCTTGTCACTGATCATGCCGCCACCGATGCCGACGACGTGCTCTCCCCAGCCGGAGGCTGCGCCGGAACTAATGCTCGAACCTGCGCCACCAACGCCAGTCCCACGCGACAAAATAAGGCCTATGCCATACCCGGTGACGGTCTGGGCCGTTTTACCCAGAGCGTGCTCTCCGGCCGATTGGGTATGCTCTTGGACCCAGTAATCGTATTTGTCGTTATTTTGCTCGTAGCTTACAATATTTCCTTTTTTATCTATAGAAATATCCGTTTTCGTGCCATCCTTACCTGTCAGCTCGGTGACGGCGACGAGAGAATCGGATGTGATCTTGGACGTTTCTCCTGTATTGTAATCTGTGCGGGTAACCGAATCCTCATATTGCAGCCGCAGGACGTTCATCTGGTCGTGGATTTTCTGCATGACCTGCTTGTCTCCAATCGCCTCGGCATCTTTCAGGAGTTTCTCATATTGCTGGTATTTATCGGCGTCAGCCTGATCCCAATCATCTATGTTTTTGGGCGACTTGGAGGCATCCCCAGCATGGTTTCCAGCTACTCCACCGCTCTCCAGCGCTGCACTAGCGCTCATAGCCGCCGCCAGCGCGGTCCAGAAGCCACGCGGATTGTCATCCGCATTTCTAAACTTCGAAGCGATGCTTTTCAGCTCAATTTCAATGGATTGAACCTTGTTTAACACGGAAGAAAGCGTATATTTAGCCGTCCGATAGTCGTTATAAAAACGATTTCTCTCCATACCGTCCCACTGGCTGTGAAGGTTGTTCATAGTGTTATCCAGGCCGTTTAACTGGTTATTCAGTGTTCCGTGGGCATTGGCAAATTGGGAGGCCACGCTATCCAACTGCTCCGGTGTGACTTGGATTTTCGTCATGATGATCACATCCCGTCTATGAAAATAGGAGATAGGCATTATATTTTACAGTAATCCTTATTTCATATTGTAAGCTATAGAAGTCAGACATTCATGAGGATTTATACGTATTTGTGTATTCAGAAGCAGTTCCTTTGATATAATGAATCCATATGAGTTAATTTCGACAATACATTATTGAAAGTCAGGTGTAAGAACATGTCAGACAAAAAAATTATCTTTTTCGATATCGACGGTACATTACTGGACGATGACAAAAAAATGCCACTAACGGCTGAAAAGGCTGTCTTTGCTTTGAAAGAGCAAGGGCATGAGGTAGCCATTGCCACAGGACGCGCGCCTTTTATGTTCAAGGAAATCCGTGAGCAGCTGGAAATTGATTCTTACGTCAGCTTTAATGGGCAATATGTCGTGCTTCGGGGAGAAGTGGTTGCTACCAATCCGTTGAACAGAGAAGCTTTGCAAGCGATGACTGATCTGGCCCTCACACATAATCATGCGATCGTATATATGGATCATGCCAATATGAAGGCTAATATTCCTAACGATGAGCTTGTAGAAAAATCGCTTCAAACGTTCAAGGCCAAGCTTTCGGTTGGATACGATCCGCTTTATTTCCAGGGAAGAGATATTTATCAGACGCTGTTGATGTGTACGGTAGAAGAAGAACCCTTCTATGAAGCGGTATTCAAAGCTTTTGACTTTGTACGCTGGCATCCGAGTTCTGTGGACGTTGTTCCTCACGCTGGCTCCAAAGCAATAGGCATCCGCGAAATTACGTCCAGACTGGGCATTGCCGATGAAAATCAATACGCTTTTGGCGACGGTTTGAACGATGTGGAAATGCTGACGGCTGTACATAATAGTGTCGCAATGGGTAACGGTTGTGATGAAGCCAAAGCCGCAGCTAAAATGGTCACGAAACGCGCAGATGAAGACGGCATTTTGTACGGGCTGCAAAAGCTTGGTTTGTTATAAGCTAACAGGATTGCTGACTGACTGGGCAATGTTTAGGGAAAAATAAGGTCTGTTTAAAGACTTACATCCGAGAAAATAGGAGGTTGTCGTTGGATATGGAGACGGAAGGCTTACGCAATGTCGAACAGCTAGCCATGAAGAAGTACAAAATTTACAAGCAAAGCCTGCTCCGGTATTTGGCTCGTTCCATGCTGGCGAGTATGTTCATCGGGTTCGGCGTTATTGTGGCCTTCAAGACGGGCAACTTTTTTTACATGGAGCATTCTCCATTCACTTATCCTATGGCAGCGCTCACGTTCGGGGCGGCCATCATTCTGATCGCTTACGGCGGCGGGGATTTGTTTACAGGCAACACCTTTTATTACACCTATGCTGCGCTCCGTAAAAAGCTCCGCTGGGGACAGGTGCTTCGGCTGTGGGCTGCCAGCTATGGCGGTAATTTGCTGGGTGCCGGGGTGTTCGCACTCCTTATTTTCTTAACTGGGCTGTTTGAGTCCTCCAATGTGAACAGTTTTTTGCTGAACGTGGTGGAGCATAAGATGGAAGCGCCCGCAATGCAGCTGTTCTTCCGAGCTATTTTGTGTAACTGGCTGGTCTGCCTTGCCTTTTTTGTTCCGATGTTTATGAAGGAAAATGGCGCGAAGATGTTTGCGATGATGCTGTTCGTGTTCTGCTTTTTCATTTCGGGATATGAGCATAGTGTGGCTAATATGTGTACTTTCGCCATTGCGCTCGTGCTGGACCATCCGGGTACGGTCTCTGTTGCTGGTGTGATCCATAACCTCGTTCCGGTTACGCTCGGGAATCTGGTTGGCGGTGTGCTGCTGATGGGTGTGATGTACTATTCGGTGAATCTCCCGTTTTTGGACGAGGAGGAGCATTAAAAAAGAAGCCGTGGAATCTAAGCATTCCACGGCTTCTTTGCATTATTTTTAGTTAGAGCATGCAGCGTCTACAGGTGTTCACTTGTCTGTTATCTTTCTTGAGCAGGAAAATGAATAAATTCCTCCAGCTCCTTAAACAGCTTTTTGGGATTGACGGTGTCGGGCACCACCAGAGTCAGCGGTTCATCCAGCTTTAGCACATACATGCCCAAAATGGATTTGGCATCTGCCATGCCGCTTTTGCCATGAATCCAAATATCATAGGTATAATTCGAAACGATTTGATTGATTTTTTCAATATCCTTAACGTCTTTTACCTTGATGGGTGTCATCATTGCACAGCACTCCCCTGCCTTGAATTGGGACTTACGAAACAAGCCTCAACCTCACTTTACCCCGTTTGAGAATAACGTTGCAAAATCTTAATTTAGAAAATGATATGCGGCGCGGAGCTGATTTTCCAGTAGCTGCCGACCTTTTCAAAATTCACGGTGATTTTCTCGTTCGCCTGCTTGGTTCCTGCCGGATAAGGCACGGTCAGCAGATAGCTGCGCTTAACCGGGGTCATCGTCACCATTTTCGCTGTAGCCCGGTTGAACTCCAGCAGGTTACCACCATCTGCGTCCAGCTGAGCTAGTTTTCCGTTAATTTCAACGAAAAATTTTCCAACAAATTGCTCACTGGCCTGCTTGGTGTAGGCCTGCGTCAGATAGCTGGTCAGCTTGGTCTTTGTGCCGATATCCTCGGACAGGTAGCGGTAGCTTTTGCCGTTCCACTGGAACGATTCGCCCACCGAGCTGCCACCGCTGATCGCGTACAGATAACGTGACTGCGCCTCCAGCACGAGCGGAATGGCGCTCTCATGATTCAGCTTATCCAGCTGCGTTGGCTTCACGCTGGCAGCCGCGGCTGCTGCTGGCGCCGAAGTGGACGGCTGCTGCGGCTTCGACGGCTTGGCAGTCGACGGTACGGACGGAGCAGCCGCTGGCGTTACTGAAGCAGGGCGCGGTGCTGGCGCAGACGGAGCTGCTGGTGTAGCGGCTTTGGCGGAATCGGCGGCTGTGGCCGGGGCCGATGTAGCTGGAACCGACGGCGCTTGTGCCGGGGCCGGCGTCGTAACCGACGCAGATACTGCTGGTGCTGGCACCTGGGCTGGGGCGGCGGCGGCCGGACTGGCAACGCCCGGCTGCGTCGCTTCCGCTGGAGCGGTCACGACGGGCGCGGCGGCGGCGGCCTGCGCGACGCTCATAAGTGCGGCTGCGATGCACAGCGCGGATAGCTTCGTATTTATTTTCATACCTGTTTTCATCATTCTATGCACCTCCATAATCATATACCTGCATAAACTGCACACGTTTCTATTATAAGAATCCCCTGCCACAATTGGGTTGCTAAATTGTTTCTATTTGCCTTTATTGTTCATTCTGCACGAAGTTTGTCCGTATTTGTCGGGCACGGTTCATTTGACTGCTTCACCTGCTTTGCCTCCACCTCTTTCAGGGATCGTGACAGTTGCTTAACAGATCGGTCAAGCTGCTCCAATCTGCGGCTGAGGGTGACAAGAATGTATTTTAACAGAATCAGACTTAATGCAGCAGGGAATCCGACATTGGTTACGAGCGCAATCATACCTTCGGTCGTTAGAGAAGTCACATATCCCGCCTCCTTTTTCATACGTATATTTCACTAATAAGAACTAATGTTCCCTTTTCTATGAAAATCATACGTTGCTCTCTTCTGAAAAAGAAGGCTGCAAAGGTGATGCCACATCTAGCCTGTAACTCCCTGCTCCCGAAGCTGTCGTTCTCTTTTTTGCTCCATAACATTCTGGCAGTATAAGCCCACCAGCATCAGATTAAGAGCGCATATGGAAACCCATCCTCCCAAGCTAATATCAATCTGCAAATAATCAAAATCGGAAAAAGACTTGCGCACAAAGCGGGCTGCCACCAAGTTTCCTACCTTCTTGACAATGGGTACAAAATCGGTGATCTGGTGTACACTCATCATGTAATCACGGACCTCTATTTTTAGCAGTTCCACTTCACTCCACGAAAACGGGTAGACCCATAGCAGTTCATTGTTTTCGTTGGTAGAGAAGGCTACGACAAAATCGTTTTTGTTCCCGCCTTCCCATTTGTCCTGAAGCGCGAAGCCATAGTCCTGAGTTTTATTCAAGCCCACATTAACAAAAATCAAATTGACCTGCTTCCATGACTTCGTTTTTCCCGGTTTTTCCGGGTTGGGTACAGGCTTGTTCAGTTCAGTGTTCATGCTCGCCAACATACGTAATGCCTTTGCTTTGTTAGGAACTTGACCGATAATACGGTTAACATCGATATAATCAAGCACAGCCTTGGGGTATTCCGGCAGGTCTGAGTATTGCTCCACATCTATATCTTTATGTCTGAAAATGGAATAGGAAGCCTGTACTTTGTTCAGATAATGATGCGTCGAAGCACTCGGTGTGCCATAGGGCCAGAACCATTTCAGTGTTGCGGTATTGTTGGGCCAGCTATCCCCAAACGTGCTGCCATCAGGCGCACGATACACGCGAATCCATCCGTCATCTGTGGTATAAATGGAGTTTTCCGCTTTATGATGCTCCCAGTAGCCGCTATGTCTCGTACACTTCTCTTTACCATTACTGTCTTTACTACAGCTTTTTCTAGGCGGATGCCACTCATCCCATTCCTCCTTATGGTGCCAATCTGTGACTTTGCCGGACCACACCTCGGTATCCCATGTCTCTATTCGGAAATCAATATAGATGGTCACAGCCGTCAATACAGCACTGAAAATAGCAGTCCAAATGATCGTTTTCCAGCGGGTCCCGGTCAGTAGCTTCACTGGAATCAACCCCACGAATATAATCAGAGGGATAAACCAATACATAAAATGATCCCCCTATTTCAGACGGATTTCATCCGCTTTCTTCTTGGTAAAAGCATCTTCGGTTTGGTCTGAAGTTACGATATATTGGGACATATCATATGTTTTCATATTAGTCAGGGAAGCCATAATAAAATGTACCTTGATATACGTGTTATATTCCCGAACGATATCCATCATTTGCTTCTGGTTGTTATCAAACTGTTGGCGACTAGCAGCAATTTCACGCTGTAGATCCGTATAAACAGATGTAGCCAAACGGGGATTTTGTTCATGCACCGCCTGATACAGCAAATTCGTATCATTATATCGTCCGGTAATCATCCCGGTATATACCTCTTTGACCTGTCCAGCCTGTAAATCCGTGACCTGCGTCATTTCCTTAAATTTCTTCCACATATTATCGTAGTTGGACTGGTTCGATAGATATTGAGCCTCAATTCTTCCTTCCAGCTTCACAGCCGTATTCCGGTGACTCCAGATCGAACCTACCGTAATCACGCAAAATAAAATAATGACGCCCATAAATATAGCAAAACCAATCAACACTTTTTTCCCCATTCGTCATGCGCTCCTTCTATTGTTGTCATTCATAGAAAATGTGTGTTACTTTGTATTTTATCGGTAGATTCCTGCGGGAATATGAATAACACACCTTATCCGATCTACTAAATAATGCCATGACAAAAAGAGCTCCGCTCAACCCGGGGCCCTTTCGTTTTTTGGTTCATTCACTGTTTCATTTCGACCTCCAAACCGCCCTGTAAATCAAGGGGTGTATATATTTGGCTGCGCGGGCTTGGACATCCCTTCTCCCAGATAAAACCCAGTGTGTGGCGGCTGATTGTAGGCCACGTTCTGCCACGCTATACTCAGACGATACAACGGATTATGCATAAGTGTATAAAAACGATACTCTGACTCATACGGTGTTGTGTAGATTCGTAGTGCAGAATTATCGCTTTTGCGCCAAATCACCTCCTCGCGCCAGTCGCCGAACAGATCGGCCTGCAAGGACGGTGTTCCTTTCGTTCCGTTATTGGAGGTGGTGCCTGTAGCCGTAAGCAAATTGGAAGTGGTCGAGTTGGTATAGTTCCACTTGTCGATTTTACCAGCGCTTGACGAGGTATGATCCAGCAGTTCACGCAGCAGGTCGCCATCCCACCAAATTCCAAAGTTAATGGAGGACGGTAGCGTATTCGTAATAAGCTCTCCTTTAGCCGAACGCACACCGATCCCCGGCGCCCATTGCTCGTTTCCTTTTGTACGGGGATCAATGTCTGCCGACATGCCTCTCCCGGTATCCTTGCCTGTATTTACGCCCCATAAAATGCTTCCATTACGCGGATCATACATAGCAGCGCCATAAGTCGCATTTTTGTCCTCGTTTACCTTAAACACTTCATAGCCTGAACGGTCCGGGTCCAAATCTCCAACATGAAGCGCATCCCCGTGTCCCATGCCCGTGTTAGCCAGCTTCGCTCCGTTATCGTCCACCACCAGCGAACCGTACACAATTTCATCCTTATCGTCTCCATCCACATCCGCCACACTCAAGCTATGGTTGCCCTGTCCGGCGGTTCCAGCATTGGTCGAACTGTTGCTATCAAAGGTCCAACGTCGATTCAAGTTACCATTACGCCAATCGTACGCGACCAGAACCGTTCGGGTGTAATACCCCCGTGCCATGACTATGCTCGGCCGTACGCCATCCAGATAAGCAACCCCGGCGAGAAAACGGTCCACCCGGTTGCCATAATTATCTCCCCAGCTGGATACCGTTCCCCGTGGCGGCACATAGTCAATCGTGCTAAGTGCTTTGCCCGTATCGCCCGAGAACACGGTCAGAAATTCAGGCCCATCCAAAATATAACCACTGGCATTGCGATAATCCGCCGAGGCGTTGCCAATGGTCACCCCTGTGCCATCTTTAGTGCCGTCTGCTGTTTTGCATACGATTTCCGCTTTGCCGTCTCCGTCAAAATCATAAACGAGAAATTGCGTGTAGTGCGCTCCAGCCCGAATGTTCCGGCCCAGGTCGATTTGCCATTTGCGTGTTCCATCCAGCTTGTAGCCGTCCAGAAATACATTTCCCGTGTAGCCGGATTGCGAATTGTCCTTGGCATTGGAAGGGTCCCATTTTAACACAATCTCATACTCGCCATCCCCATCCAGATCACCTACACTGGCGTCATTGGCATTGTACGTGTAGCTCACATTATCCGGGGTTGTACCGCCCGCAGGCTGCTGGATGGGAACATCCAGATAGTTGTTGCTCCAAACCTTCACTGCCTGAGAAGCAGCCTGTTCTGCTCCATTCACAACGGCACGAACCGTGTACGAAGAGGAAGTCGTACCTGCCTTGTCCAAAAAGTTGGTTTTCGACGTAATCGGCGCATCATTGACCTTGCTTGTCCCTCTATACAGATTGAAGCTGACCGAATCCGCTTCCGTGCCCAACAAACGCCAGCTCACCAGCACGCCCTCCGGCACCTTTACCGCAACGGCTCCACGGTTCAGCTTTTCCATTTGCCTCGCAGAAGCAGCAAAGACCTGGCTATCCATCGGGGTGACTGTTCCACACAAAATAATACCGAGACAGAGCAACGCGGTATACCGAAATCTTTTTTTCATCTGAATCCTTAACTCCTTTCATGGTTTGTTTTTTCAATAAATTTATTTTATCTGACTGATAAATTATTGTTGTTTAAATTTTATGATAGCGCTTACATAAAAGTAAAGGGACGCATTCATCCTTTTTGTTCAAAAATCCGAGCTAATGCTTTAAAAATCAGAGGTCCATGAATAATCGTTCTTCATCCGCTATGCTTTGGATATCCTCTGAGCTGATGCTGATATATTGATAGCCTTCTGCCTGTTGTTTTTTTAATGCCATTTCTTTCATAAAACGTGGGCTGCCCTCCCCGGCATCCTCGTCATAAACGAGCAATAAACCATCGGTTTTGCGGAAAAGCAGTTCATCCCGTGCCTTGAGCTGCCATATTCCCTGATAAGGCTGGCGGCTGACAATTCCCACATAGTCAACTCCCTCACAAATCTGCTGAAAATACTCCTTTTTATCCTCCTTCCACTTTTCCTCCATATTTTGATAGGCCGCCATAATCGAGCATTTTAAGTGAGGATACTGCTGCTTCAGTGAAATTGCCACTTCACAGGTCCACAGATCCACCCCGTACTGACCGGGGGTAATAATCCACTCCAGTCCTTCTTCAATCAGGGGAATGAGCCTGCCTGTGATCGCCTTTTTGATATATGGAATGCCTTCGTGCTTTTGGTTGAAAATATTCAATTCATGGGCGCGGTAGCCCGAAACGAGCAAGTTTTTCATCATCTCAACGTCCTTCTCGAATGGTCATAATGGTTATTGTACCACTTGCAAGGAGGCCACTACATAACTTAATTCTTTGGAGAGCTGAGTGAATATGTCCAAAAAGACGAACTTCGCTCCATGTTTGCTGGATGAGGTTCGTCTTTTTGGATTCGCTACTGGTTTCGTGTTCGTGCTTCTTTATGAATAATGCGTTTGGTAAATTTGTTCTCCTGATATTCTTGAAATTGGGCAAGATTATTCTTTTCCATTAAAAACCGCTCTCTATTTGGGTATTATTCCCAACTTATTAAAAAGGGATTTCATACTCGCAATAGTCGTCACCGTTTACATTACATACTTCCCCTAGCCACCCAGCACTCTTCAAGTAGACGATTTGACACGCACATCTTTCATTCTAATGTTGCTGCTGAATAGGCCCGCATCGCTGCTCAATTTAAACGACGGATAATTAGGGTCTGCCTCAAGCCTCATTCTGCTGTCGAATTGCTGCTCCTGCTGCCGATCTACAAAAAAAGAATAGGGCTCGGACTGAATGACTATATCGGTAGCATCGGGTGCAGTGACCACCAAGATGACAATTACGCCGTTACATCCACAGCCCTCTGTGTCATAAAACAACTTAAATACTCCCGGTCGTGCTGAAAGCGCGCTTGCTAATCGTTCAACTGTCAATGGGTCCAACTGTAATTGTATATCCATGAGGATATTCTTCTCCTTTATACACGAATGCTTGGAACTGCCGATTCCAAAAGGGCTGAATTTAAACAATGTATATGTATACATTGTAGTTAATTTTTGTATTTTAACTTAAATATTGTTGCTATATATGCCGAGACAGAACCGCCGAAGTATAAGCGGTTCTGTTAGTCCTATTCAAAGTTTTTCTTTGCTTGTTCGAGTAAATTGTATACGAAATCGGCTTTTTCATCCGAATAAGAAAGTAATGTAGTATATCCTTTCTCTATGGATTTGAGCTTTTTTTCAGAGTAATGTTTGGCTACATCTGGATTATCTCTTAAATAATTTCTTATGAGAAGATTATTTACCCATTGCTCTCCGTTCCAAATAACGACAGCAAGATTAAAGGAATATTCTTGCCGCTTCCGAAAATATAATCTCCCCACCCCAATTTCTCCGAATCCTTCATAACCCAGTTCTATTAAATTTTTAGTGACAGAGCTGTTCAATTCAATCGTTTTTACACCAATCAGGACATCAATAATCGGTTTTGCAATCATTCCTTGTACAGATGTGCTTCCGAAATGCTGTATATCAATAACGTCTTCTCCGAAAGCCTTCAAAAGATTTGCCTTTTCGCTTTGAAATAAAGTATTCCACTTTTCATCGTAAGGAACCACACTTATAATTTCATCAATTTCCATCTAATATTTCACCCACTTTTTTGGTATATTGTAAGCCCACATCAATTGAAACAACTTTTCTAAACATCCATTAGCCAGTTTTAAATAACCGTATTGTGGTGAAATTTGGTTTTTGACACGATGCCAAAATAGGTAATTATCCAAGTAGCGAGTCGCTACACCATCAAATCGTTAGAGACTTCCCTTTATCTTGAACCATCATCCATCTATCTTGCATCCATTTCTCTGGATGGTGTGTGCCAGAAATGGGAGTACCACTTATATCGTTGAAGCTCTTCCTACAATCCTTACATAAGTAACGTTGACGTTCGCGATACGTTCCATTTCGCTTCACACGAAGACTTCCGCAATGGACACATGCTAATCCATTCCGAAAACGAGCTTCACGAATGCCTTCATATAACTTAGTCGCTTTTTGTCTTCCTCAGACAAATCCGTAAACTGTGCGTAAAGGTCTAACCATGCTTTTGCAATGCGGAACACCGCCTATCTGAATCGTTACTATTATGTATTATAAAAAAATTTCAGATAAGTTCAATATACTTGTGTGACTGCACTCACTTTTTGAACGATTGAGTGATGGTCGGCCCCGAACCAATTCTGAACAATGCTAAAATTTTATCTTTTCGTGGTTTGAACTTTGGAGCACACACAAAAAGAGCACTCAGCCGGATAGGCTGAGCGCTCTAAATCTACTGTTAAGCATTCATAGGAATGGCGTTTTTATGAAGCCGAAGAGTTCCATTGAAAGGTAGCTGCCGATTTGGCAGGAAGCTTGCAGGTAAAGACTTTGCTTCCCTGCCGAACCTTGAAAGTCCGCTCGTCCGCTTCCGTATTAGCGGCAATCAGGACAAGGGTACCGTCGGGGTTACGGTAGGCGACCGTTTCAATACTTCCGCTGTAATGCGTGGAATCAATACGGACCGCACCCGGGCGGACAAATTTGCTGGCATGTCCAATCGCATAGTACTCCACATTTTTAGTAACGGAACCGCTCAATGGATCAATGGTAACCACACCGCGACAGTTGGTACAGCCACCATTTGTCGGGCCACCGGATGGATCAAGCGCCACGTTCCAGAACAAAACATTTTGCGACCAGTTCCGTGGTGCGCCGATGATCAGCTTGGACATATCCCAGCTCAAATTATCCCCAAAATCCGGACTCCACTGCCCCCCACTGCATTCTGTCATGTACACAGCCTTGTTCGGAAAGGCATTATGCACGTCTGTCATCGCTGTGGGCTCTCCTTTGTAGCAGTGAAAGGCCGTGCCGTGCGTATAGCTTTGAGATTGCTCATCTCCCAACACTGTATGGGCATAATCACTCCCGGTATCCCAGTTATGGTCAAAAGCAATAATCTGGGTGGACAATTTGTTCCGACTTAAGGCAGGACCCAAATATTGCTTAATAAAGTTTGCCTGCTCGGCTGCCCCCATACTCATGCTGGGATACTTGGACGTGGTGAACTCTGGCTCATTTTGAATGGAAATCGCCTGAATCGGAATGCCTTCGTTCGCATAAGCCTGAATATAACGTACAAAATAGTCAGCATATGCGGAATAGACGCGCGGATCGTTATAGTCCAAATACCAGCCATTGTACGTCTGCTCCCCATATTTCATCCAGGGCGGCGCAGTCCACGGAGTTCCCATAATCCGAAGGTCAGAATTTCTGCGTACGATTTGCTTTAGCACATCCGTCACGTCCTGATCCTTGGTAATGGAAAAGTGGTTCAGATCATAGTCCTTGCCTGATGCCACATCGTCATAGGTATAGCTGCTGGGCTGCCCTTGTTCATCCACCGAATAATCGGATGCCCCGATGGTGTGGCGAATATAGCTCAATTGAATACCGCTCGCGGTAAACAAATCGTTGAGTAACTGGTCACGCTGATCCGGAGACATGCCGTGATTCATGAGATAAGCGGATGAACCGGATACCGCTGCGCCGAACCCCTCCATCGTCTGGTAACGAATATCCGGCTTCACCTCAACCGTCAGTACGTTCGAGTTGGCTGCGCCGCCTTTAGCATTATCGTTACTCCAATGTATCGGAGCTTGCTCGGTCAGGCGATTCGCCGGGTCCGGTGACGTCAGCCACATGCTGACGCTACTTTCTGCTTTCGGCTCAGGGCTATTCCGTATAGTGATACTGACCAGAATAGCACAGACCAAAATCGCAGTTGCAGCTACGAGCAGCCAAATGTTGGAACGTCGTTGCTTTTGGGGTTTCTTCATCGTCCTCAGCCTTCCTTCTGTTTCAGCTTTCACTTGAATTCCCCCTTGCATACCTACCGCAAAAAGAGAGCCGGTGCTTGTGCCCGCGCTCTCTTGAATAAACCACTTTAAAACAATTGTAACAGGATTACTTCGATGCCTTTCCTGTAGAAGCTGCCGGAATCGTAACACTTACTGTCAGTCGTGTATCCTGAGAGGAACTGCCTACATAAATCGGCACTTCACCGGACGGCATAACCCATGCTTTGGACTTTTCATCCCAGTATGATAAAGCCTTCGGGTCCAGTTCAATGCGGATCTTCTTCTCCTGGCCCGGCTTCAGCTCGATCTTAGACCAGCCTGCCAGTTGACGGGATGGAGTTTCCACGTTTGTCGGAAGCTTCCCACTGTACACCTGCACAACCTCTGCTCCGGCAGTTTTCCCGGTGTTTTTCAATTTTAGCGAAACCTCGACGGTGCTCGTACGATTGGATTTATTTCCGCTCGCGTGCTGTTTTATTTTCAGATCGCTATAGCCAAAGGTCGTATAGGATAAGCCGTATCCGAAGGAGAATGCGGGTTGAATTCCCGATTTCTCATATCCCCGGTAGCCTACAAAAATACCGTCCGAATAGTCGCCTATTCCGTTCACACCCGGGAATTTCTCCGGTGAGGATACCGGCGTGGACTGCTCGTTAACCGGGAAGGTTACGGGCAGCTTGCCAGAAGGATTCACATCCCCGAACAGAACGCGTGCTATGGCATTCCCCTGCTCTTGACCAGCAAACCATGCTTGTACGATGGCGGGAACTTTATTCTGCCAAGTGTCCATCTGTACAGCTCTGCCGCTCATTTGCACAACAATGGTTTTCGGGTTCGCCGCGGCAACCGCACGGATCAGCCGATCCTGATTGTTTGGCAGTTCCATATCGGAACGCTCAACATAGCCTTCGCTCTCATAAGTACGTGTGACGACAATCGCTACATCCGACTTTTTCGCCAGCTTCACCGCATTGTCAATCAGCTTGTCTGACGTATCTGCCGGAGGTTCCCAGCCGAAACGAACCATTCCGCCGGAATCACGGCCATTTGTCGGATAATCGGCACGATATTCGATCCGCACCTTGTGCTTTTCACCTGCTTTGAGCGAGATGTTTTTCTTCGTGGTACCCAGCTTCGTGCCCTGATTATCCACAAATAGCTTGTCATCGAGATATAGCTTGCTTGATCCCAAACTGGTTAAAGATAATGCATAATCGCCATCCTTAGGTGCTGCAATTGCTCCCGTCCAGCGCGCCGATATCAAGCCGTTCAGTGTCGTTGGCGTATTGGGAACTTTAGGGGACTTCGCATTAAAGCCCTGATAATTATAAAATCCAAGATTCATGTTGACCTGACCATCATTACGTACAAGCTCCGGACTGCCCTCCATTTTGTTGTTCTTCCAGTATTCGCCCCGCAGTCCCTGTTCGTCATCTCCATAAGTAGCGTATCCAACGCTGATATCCTCTTTTTTGTCGGATGTGGTCAGCAATGAGGATGGCACAGCCGATGGACCCGGCATAATGTCTCCCGCAGAAATCGGGTCTGTACCTGGTGCATATTGGACGGTTACCCCTTTGCCGACACGATTGCGGATTCCCTCTAACGGACTTACAGTATACGTCGGGTTCACCAACGAGCTGCCTCCGCCTGCTACAGTGCCGCTATCTGCATCGGGACCGATAACAGCAATGGATTTGAGCTTATCCTTGGAAAGTGGCAAAGTATTATTTTTATTTTGCAGCAGCACCATGCTCTCCTCAGCCAATTGGCGGGCCGTCTTGCCATGGTCACGGGCATCAATCTGATTATTTTGAACCGGGTGATCAAACAACCCTTTGCTAAACATTTGCACCAAAATACGCCCAGCCTTCTCATCAACTGTTTTCTCACTTACCTTGCCGTTCTTGACAGCAGTCAGCAGTTGATCTCCCCATTTACCAAAAGGTGTACCCGGTGTTTCCAGGTCCAAGCCCGCATTAGCGGACTCTACCGTACTCAGGTTCGCACCGTAATCGCTCATTATGAAACCTTTGAATTGAAGCTCCTTCTTCAAGAGGTCCGTCAAGAGGGTCTTGTTCTCACAAGCAGGCTCGCCGTTAACCTTGTTAAAAGAGCACATCGCCCCTCCCAAATCAGCCTTGGCAATAACCTCCTGAAACGGACGTATGTAAATTTCATGCAGCGCACGGTCACTGACTTTGACATTCGTCGTGAAGCGCTCCGTCTCCTGATTATTCATAAGATAATGCTTGGCTGTGGCCAACACAGGATGGCTTTGTACACCTTTGACATAAGCGGTCGCCATTTGCGATTGCAGCAACGGGTCCTCACCCATAGATTCAAAGTTCCGCGATCCCCATGGAATGCGGGCAATATCCATCCCCGGTCCGAGCACGACATTATGGGTCGTATTAAAAGCCTCGTCTCCGATCAGATCACCATACTGTTTGGCAGCTTGGGTATCCCATGTTGCAGCTAACGCAATTGGAGCTGGCAGCGCAGTAGATTGCTTGTTCTGAACGTCCGGATTGGCGATACGTACACCCGCAGGGCCGTCTGCCATCGTCAACGCCGGGATGCCCAGACGCTCAATCGGATCATTGTAGAATCCATAATAATTGTTGACCTTACCAGTCACCAAATCTATTTTTTCTTCCAGCGTCATTTCCTTCAACAACAGCGTCGTTCGTTCTTCAGCCGAAAGGGACGTATTCATCCAGGGCCGGTCTGTCCGGCTTCCTGCCGCTCCTGCAATATTCATCGGTCCGATCACAACAGCCGCAATGACAGTCATCATCATCATACGAAACAACCATGTTGATTTCATTTTCACGTTTGTAATTCCTCCTTGATGTTAGGTCATGAGATGAATGCCAGTTCAACTCTCACAGGCTTGCAAAGGCTCTTGATCCTGCGAGCTCCGACAAGAATCAAAAGCCACGGGATAAGCAAGCAAGTCAGCAAAAGCCGCACTGGCTCAAGTGACATGTACAACACCCTACCGTATATTTCTGAAAATTTCATTGAAAAATTCTGGAAACCACTTCCTAGGACCATCATTTATTTTCAAAGAAAGAGAGCGTTACCAATTCAGTTAACTGATGATGTCATTACATTTTTGTCACTTTTATATGACTATTTTTTAACTAATTCAAATCACAAAAAATGATTCATATGGCCCACTCATTCCAATGCTCATATGAACATCTTTAATCTGCGACCAAAGTTGGAATTGAGCCGATTTATGAGGATTGCATTAATTCCAAACGGTGTACACAAAAAAGTCCAAAGAGCTTCAAAAGCTCTCTGGACTTTAAGTGGTTTCTTTATTCAATTCAATAATTCAATTACTCAAAAGATTACTCAAAAGGATACCGAAGCCCCCACTGTGCACGAATCTGATCCATCAGCTTCATAATGCCCAGTGATTCATCCAAAGATATCGTGGAACTTTCGAATAAGCCTTCATTCAGGCAGCGCCCCACTTCTTCTGCTTCAAAGGCATACCCTGTGGAAGCTCGGTCATCCTGAAAGGTTTGTACCTCTTCGCCGTCCACATGTAAAGTAGCCGACGTGCTATTCAGGAAAGATGGAATGTGGATATATCCCTTTGTGCCATGGATATATGCCTCATTCGTCAACCCGAGACGAACCGCCCCATTGAGCACAGCCGTACGTCCATTTCCGTAATCCAGCAGGATGGAAAACGTCTCGTCAACACCCGTTTCCCCGATATGAGCGGTACTCCATACATGCTTGGGTTCAGGACCGAACACCATCGAAGCAAAAGAAACCGGATAAATTCCCGTATCTAATAAAGCACCTCCGCCCAGATCGGGGTTCAATAAGCGTCCTTCCGGGTTCCATTCTACACGAAAACCAAATTCTGCCTTAACCAGCTTCACCTCACCAATTCGTCCCGCGTCTATCCACTCCCGCACTTGGCGAATCGGAGGCAAAAAGCGTGTCCACATCGCTTCCATCAGGAATAGCTTATGCTCACGTGCTAAGCCGATCAGTTCCTCCAGTTCCCCACTATTCACGGTGAAAGGTTTCTCACACAGGACGGCTTTTCCGGCCCGAAGAGCCGTCAGAACATTTTCTTTATGAAAAGGATGAGGAGTACCTATGTATATAGCATCTACCTCGGGATCTTGAGCCAGTTCCTCGTAGCTTCCATAAGCGCGTGCAATTTGATGCTTGGCTGCAAATTCGGTAGCGCTTTCAATGGTACGTGATCCAACAGCGTACCCTTCCCCGTTCGTAACATGCGCCAAATCCGCGGCGAATTGATCTGCAATCCATCCCGTGCCGACAATTCCCCATTTGATCTTCTTGCTCATACTTGTGTCCCTCCCTGCAATATGGTCAACGTTGACTTACACAATCCCCTTTATTCTAGCAAACCCCTGCCAGGAACAAAAGAATTATCTGACGCAAATAATGAAGCCCCGCCACACGGATCTGCATGGACAGGGCTTCACGCTACTTCAAAATGAATCTCTATATTACAGCTTCTATCCTACGCCTGAAGCTGCGTAAGAATTTGCGGGTCCTTGATTTTCTGATCCTCAGCCAGCAGTACAATTTTGGATAAAATCTCGGCTGTTCTTGGATCTTCATCCAGGAACGGCAGGAAGATGCGCCCACGATGCTGCGAATGCACCGGAATGATATGCAGCGCTCCCTTCGCCTGCTTGTAGACACCGCCGCTTCCCAAATGCACCGCATATTCACCAAGACTGCCGTCTACACGCGCATAATTCCCATCCAAACGTACATTACTGATTTTCAACAAACGCAGCGATTCCTGCACAATAACGTTGCGCATTTCAATGGTCGTAAGACTGGCTTCCGGATCAACACCGCCCACATGAGCGACGCTGACGACCAAATCTACATCCCGCATGACTTCCGAGAACAGCACTGGAGGAACTTCCTCCAACGGCACACTCTTATACGTTGTCCGATCAAAGAATTGCACCGTCTCCAGTGTAGGAGCCTCGGTATCGGCTGGTGAGAACCAATCTGCCATCGCGTACAGGTTAGCAATCAGGTTTTCGGCATAATACACCTTCTGTAGTCCTTCCTCATAGCTGACCGTCCATTGGCGACCTTTCAGCAGGGCTACCGTTTTATTCGGCTGTACCTGATGTCCTGCATATCGACGGGAAACGGTGGCACTTGCACGTTCATCTGCATTCGGCAAATACAGCTCACGGAACACCTGTTTAAACGGCTGCCGAATCTGGCGGTCAAATAAATCCTTCTGGAAGTCGCTCCAGCGACCACTTTCGTACAAATGGAGCGGATGAGCGATGATCAGCTTGTCCTCTTCACCTACGGGATACTGTTGACCCGAAGGATCAGCCAACCCTGATGTATCTTCATTGAAATATCCCAAGCGATCTCCAGCCTTGAAAACTAGCGTTCGCACCAACGGAGCAAGCACAGGGTTGCCTAATAATCCCGTTAATTCCTTCATCATAAAGGCCGTGCCGGACTCCATAGAGCGTTCCAATTCCTTGCGGGCTCTACGATACTGATCTACCAGATCACCTTTAAGCTCCTTCAACGCAGCAACATACTCATCCTTCTTGAAGCGAGCCGGAATAGATTTCAGCGTCTTCCCTTTGCTGACAATCTCAATATCTGCCGTTCCTTCCTCATCAATGACAAGCTGTATCGTTGTAGCCTCTTCCAAAGCATGTGGCTCAAAATAAGACCGGAGATCCTCCAGCTTACGGGCTTCCATATCCCACACAAGCCGGGTTACATCATCATAACCTGCGTTACGTGCCAAATTCCCAAGCGCAATTCGTGAAACCAGAGCTTCACTGGCCTTACGCTGTGCCCCAAATTTTTTGCTCTGTTCCAGAAACTTCTGGATGAAGTCATAACGTTCCCGTACATCTGGTTCAGGAGGTTTGACAAGAGGAATCAGACTGTAGGTCAGCAAATGTTCCTTGTTTCGTTTGTCTTCCACCGACTTTTTCATTTCACTCAGTTTCAGCTTACCCAGCGTCGCATCCGCAAATAACTGAGACCTGCGATGATTGGCTCCGGCCGAAATATATTTGGCACAGTCGTACAGCAGATCAAATCGTTCCTCGCCCAACGTCTCATAGGCCTCATGAAACCAGTGAATATCGAAGGCTCCATCATTAAAATCCTGCGGAGCAATCGGCGAATAATGAGCTACAATCGTTTCCTTCTCGGCGGAAAAACCTTCATTGATATGCGCATGGAAGTACCATGCAGCACTGCGAAGACCTTCCCATCCAAGATAACCTGCTACAATTTCAATCCACTGTGGAGCATACATTGCCGCCTCCAGCAGACGTTTATCCGTAATTTTAGCGTTACTCAGCTTTTCCTTCAGCAAAGCAGCATCCTCGCCATCATGCGGATAACATGCCTTGAGCAAGTGGCTGAACGATTCTTTTTTGGTGATACGATCACCGTAGCCATACACATAACCACGCACGAACGTTTCCTTGTCGAGTCCCTCCAGAATACGAATGAAATAATCCATCCCTTCAATCCGGCTCAAGCCCATCACTTTTGGGGTGGCCTCGGTAGGCAAATCGCCTCGAACCAATTCAACCTCCAGCAGTCGTTCAATAACCGTACGCCGTATTTCCAAAAATTCCGGATTGCTGGCAATCCATGTATTGCGGGCATTCGTTAAGGAACTCATATGTCTTCTGCTATCACTGCCAGCCAACAGTTCCCGATACACTTCTCCTACACCGATCAGCCCTTTTTCATATGCCTTGAAATAATCCTCCAGCTCCAGCGGTGAATAAAAGTGATTTAATACGTTTGCCAGCTCATTATAGTTTACAAAAGTATGGAAAAAGCGCTTAAAGGACTCATCATCATGTACACGCCCTTTCTCCAGCCCGATCCACGGGCTAGACAGCAGGTGCAGCATTCCCATGTCCTCAGCAGGTCTGTCCTTGGGCATAGCTTGCATCAATGTATTCAACGAGAGATCAATGGTATCAAAGGTTTCCTCGCCAGGAGTGTCCAGAAAATAAGCATTAATCAGCGTTCTTACCTGATCGTTATACGTCAGCTCTGCTATCCATTGCTGAACTTCCTTCATTCGATCTAAAGGATACATTTGTTCAGCGAAATCTTTACGCCATCCTTCCAGCAGCTTGTGCTTTCTCAGTTCTGAATAGTCTATGTTATGATTGGAGAAATAACGGTAGTAGCGATCAAGTGTTTGATCCATAGAATCCAATCGGTCATATAAAACAAGCTCTAGCAGTTCACTTGCTTCCATGTCGCTCTCCTGCAAATAACGACTCCATTCCTCGTGAAGAGGATATAAAGACAGCATGGAGACTGCTTCCTCATTAGGCTGAGCCAAGCGTACGGTACGAAAATTAGCGCCGATTAGCAGCGTTTCTTTGTAGCCCGAATAATACTCAGCAGTATATTCTACATCACGATGCTGGTGGACAAGCTCATTCAGTCCGCTCAGGAATTGCTTCATCTTCTCCAGTGAACCCACAAAAACATCACCCAACCGGAAATCACCCAGATCCGGCTGCTTTTCCAGCCAAGCCTCCTTGGCAGCAGGCTCGTACAAGCCAAAGCCGTTTGTCCCCGTATAAGCATCCTCCTGCCCCAGCTTGGACAGCAGTTGTTCCTCCTTAGCCGTCGGCTGCTGAATGATATCTGCTAAAGGCTGGATAGTTTCATACTGCTCGGCACGCTCAGGGTCTGCATAAATCTTCGTCAATATTTCAAGTCCACCCAATCGTTGCAGCTCCGCCTTTGCCCGAAGCAACCGCTCCAATGAACTATTCAAAGACTTCTCCGGTTGTGCCAGCAGTACACCAATGACACTTTGCCGCAGGGAACCCGTCTTGAGCTTCAATAGCCCCTCCATTTGCTGCATTTCCTCTTCCGCCAGCGTCAGCTTGTGCGCCTTGGCAACAGCGAACTCGCGAATGCTCATACTTTTGTCGGACAAGCTTGAGAAAATAAATTCACGTTGCACCGTATCATCCGGATTCCGCACAAATTGATTCAGCAGCTCACCGCGTAGATTAGAGCTAATCTGATCCTTTAAGGCTATGATTTCTCCAATCCAGGTCGCGTCCATATCGTAACCGACAAGATACAGCATTTTTTGAATTGGCGCATCCGAACGGTGATGAACGTTTACAAAATCCAGCACCTTGGAGGGCTCGGTAGACTCGCCTTTTTTCATCTGTGCAAACAGAGCATGAAGTCGCTCAAAATCCTTGCGTCGCTCTTCTTTATTTTCCAGTAATGGAGTACGAACCACTTTAACGATCCGATCCGCGACCGTCCCGCCTTCTACCCATTCGTAAAAATAATTATTTGTATAGTTCGTCAGTACCCAGTATTGAAGCTCCGGGTCCGTCTCATTCAGATATTCTCTGGCAATCCCCAGACGCACATCCTTGTTTTCACTGTTAGAGAGTACATAAAGCGCTACAATCTTCTGATAAGGTGCTCCCTGTTCCATGACTTGCCGAACTTGTCCATACAGTTCACGTTCCTCATGTACTGCGGTAGCCCACAAGCTCATATATACCTCATTGGCATTCGCGCTAGTCAGCCATTCCTGACGCAGCTCGCTATTCGTCAATGCTTCATACGCCTGCTCAATCAGTTGGCGAACCACCCGCTGATTAGCAGACTCCAAGCCCATGCCTGTCCATACCGCAAGCGCCCGTACCACCGAGCTGTAACGAATGAATCCCTGGTCAATAATCACCTTCAACAGATATACAAGAGCCTCCGGGGTTCCTTCATCCATTTGCTCCACGATGCTTTGTCGCAATCCCTCCTGAAGCTTGGCAGCTGTCAAAAGCTCGCCGATCATATGGTAATTCTCCTCTTGATGGCTCAAGAGCATTCCTTTAATCATGGCACGCGTAAGAAGCGCAGTCTGGTTATCGCCATAAACAATACCTTTTAGCGCCTCCAAGACCTGCGGATTACCGTTGTCCAACTCATAGGCTATCCAATCACTAATCGTCTCTTGAATCCGATAGTCATTCCCATGTTCATAATCCTTTTTCGTTAAATAATCTATAAGCGAGAAGCCGATCCAGTCCATTCGGATAAGCTGTACCATTCTTTTATAAATCCGCGAAGTATGGGATGTGATATCCGAGGTACGGAACGGTTTACGCTCATACCCTGTACTGTAAGGATATTCAGTCACATGCTCTGTTATATATGCAAACACATCCCCGGCCGTTGTTCCAATCAACTGACGCAGCACCTCTGCCAGTGGCTTGAACAGCGGCTCTCCGCTTGCTTCTGCCTGTACTTTTAATATGCGCTGGCATTCGTTAAAAAGCTCCTCATCCTCGCGTATGTAATGAATTCGACCCAGTTCCATAACATGTTGGGCCAATTCCTGTTGTTGTCCATCCAGTTGCGCCGCGCGCCCCTTCAGTTCGGTGAAATATTCCTGCTCATTTTTCTCCTGATGCATATTTCATTTCCCCCTCTACCATAGGCTTCCGGCCAGCATTGTGAACCGTATAAATACAATCTCGTCTCCATCCTCAAGCAACAAAGGGGCATCCAGCACAGCGGCTTCCTCATCACGTACAAAAACCCTGTACAACCCGTCTTCAAAAGCCTGCATCGCCGTGTTTACCGCATCCTCCACATCAGGAACACCATCATTATAGATGGACCCGAATCCTACCTTGCCTGTCTCGCCCTGCGCCTGAACCTCCTGCCCTGTGAGGAATGGAATCAGTGCGTCACTCCCCTGCTTTTCACGCAGTCTGCGGACATTCAGGGCGACGGTAGCAGCAATCAGCTCTCGCAAAGTTTCAGGGGCAGGATTCAGCTCCATTTCCTGTTTTGCGAGTTCCGGCTTTCTTTTTCCCAAACTTTTTACAGTTACAGCCAGCTTCATGTCGTTCCCCTTCTTTCTTGCTTCCGCTTTTGATCCGTTGTCAGCTGAATTTTTTGACCCCTACAAAAAAACCGTTAACAAAACCAGAAACGAATGTTTGTTCGTATATTTATTTTAATATGCTCGCAAGCATTACTCCATCACCCTTAATGACTAAAATTTATAGCAGTGTATGTACCCTAAAACCTTAAAAACTAAGACTTTATACCCTGTTTTCGCTAAAAAATATCCATATAAAGGATAGAAAAAAAGACCTGCACAAGGAACTCCATCTGCTCATCACAGACTTCATTACCTTATACAGGCCACAACTAATCATAAAACAACGTTTCAACACTCGTATTTATTTAAAATGCTGGGACGACGCTGTCCTTGTAATTATCCTCGAAAAATTTGCGGACCTCCGGACCAGTCATTCGCTTCGCCAGCTTTTGAATGGCATCCGAATCCGCATTATCCTTGCGCGCTACCAGATTAATGGCAAAGTGAGTATCATCCTTTTCAGTAATTAATGCGTCCTTCTTCGGTGTCAGCCCCAGTGGCTTGGCATAAGCGGGATACATGGCAGCCATGTCCACATCATCCAGCGACCGCGCCAGCATCAAGAGATCCACTTCTTTGAACACAAACTTTTTCTTGTTTTCAATAATATCATTCTGTGTAGCATTATAGCCTACGCCTTCTTTAAGCTTGATCAGACCGTTTTGTTCCATCATCACGAGAGAACGTCCGGTATTTGCCGGGTCGTTGGCAATCGCAATGGTCGCACCTTCAGGCAGATCTTTAATTTTCTTGTATTTTTTGGAATACGCGCCATAGATGGCGTTGTAAATCGGTTTGACTGCTACCAGATCGGACTTGTTGCTTTCATTGTATTGTTGCATAAAAGGAGCATGCTGAAAGAAGTTAGCATCCACTTCATGGGCTGCCAATGCGTTATTCGGCTGGATATTGTCCGACAGCACGACGATTTCCAAATTGACTCCGTCCTGTTTGAGCAATGGTTTTACGATATCCAGCACATCCGTCATCGGTGGAATCAGCGTCGCCACTTTCAAAGTCACTTCTTTTTGAGAAGTCGCTTCTTTAGGCTGTGTTTCTTGTGCCGCCTGCTTTTGACCGCCGCATCCGGCAACCAGCAGCATGACGACAGCGAATAGTGTAAGTAATTTCAGGTTAGTTTTTATGTTGTTTTTCCGACTCATTAGGTGAGAAACCTCCAAGTAAATTTGTAATTGGGAAAAGAGAATGAGTTACAGTGGAGTCGCTTCGCGAATGGGCCACTGTAAAGTCATTCTCATTTCCCATAGTGGGTGGTGCAAGTGTATTGCCTACGATCTATCGGTACTGAGGGATTACATCCTCAGTTTACCTTCTTGCCATAGGCTGCTGTTACGCTTGAACATATAAGATGTTCAATAAAGCGTCCGCTCTAACATAGCAGGCTATAACCTATCTTATCGCTTGTCAATCCGACGAGATATCGTGCTTCCGGTGAACTGGATCGTTTGTACGAAAATAATCATGACAACGATGGTGAACGCCATCAATCCGGTTTCAAAACGCTGGTAACCGTAGCGGATGGCGAAATCGCCCACGCCGCCGCCGCCCACAATGCCCATCACCGTGGAGTAGGAGATGAAGCTGATTGTGGACGTGGTCAAGCCAAGTACAAGCCCCGAACGGGCTTCCACGTACAAAAATTTAAAAATAAGCTGGAGGGTAGACGCTCCCATAGAAGTAGCAGCTTCGATTACACCCTTTGGCACATCCAGCAGTGACTGCTCCACCAGCCTTGAATAGTAGGCAATGGCTACCACTGACATGGGAACCGTAGCCGCCATCGTACCCAGTGCCGTACCCACGACGAGACGTGTAAATGGAATCATAAACACGACCAGCAGCAAGAACGGGAACGAGCGAATCACATTGACCAGACTGTTTAGTATGGTGAACACCAGCCGATTTTCATATTTTTGCCCCTTGCCGCACAAATACAACATCGTTCCTGCCGGAAGCCCCAAAAGTACGGCTGCTGCGATAGAAAAGCCCACCATGATGAACGTCTCTCCGATGGCCTTCCATATCTCGGACTGATACTGCGCAATGATACTCAGCGTTTCATTCATGAGCTTCACCTGCTGTAGCTGTTGAATTGACCGTTGGGTTAGCCACCAGCTGCGTTGAAAGCAAATGTCCATCCCGCATCTCCGAAACGCGGCTACAAATGCTCCGCACCACGTCCATATCGTGCGTTACGATCACAATCGTAACCCCCAGTTCACGGTTGATCTCCTGCAACACACCTAGAATATCCGCCGTTGTCTGCGGATCAAGCGCTGAGGTCGGCTCATCACAAAGCAGCACCGCAGGTCGATTCGCCAGCGCTCTGGCAATCGCGACCCGTTGCTTTTGACCTCCGCTCAACTGTGCTGGATACTGCGCTGCTTTGTCAGCTAAACCGACGAATTGCAGGCATTCGCGCACACGTGCCGCTCTCTCTTTTTTCGGTACGCCTGCCAGCTCCAGCGGCATTGCCACATTGCCACTAACCGTCCGATTGTGGACGAGATGATAATGCTGAAAAATCATCCCGATGGATCGCCGCGCTTCACGGAGACGTTTTTCCGGCATGCGGGTCAGCTCGTCTCCATTTACAACCACATTTCCCTCATCCGGCTGTTCCAATACATTCATCAGCCGGAGCAACGTTGACTTACCGGCACCGCTGGCACCTATGATACCGTGAATTTCCCCTTCCTCCACTTGAAGGGACACGGATTGAACCGCTTGAAATGGGCCGCTTGAGGTCGTATAATGCTTGCTTACCTGATGCAGCGTAATCATGAAACTGGCCTCCTGATGATCCATTTCTCAGGGAAAATGTAATAGGCCCGCCAGCCCAGTCAGGTCTGTACGAGCCGTCAATTCCCATTGCATTAATATAACACAGAGCAGAAATCGGGCAAAGCCTTTTGACAGCAAATTAGCGCACATCCCACACGCCCACATAAGGAAAGCAGATACCGAGCCCCCAAGCCAGCGTAAGCATCACCACAAAATAGCAAATAAATACAATATCTACAGCCGAATAATGGATCGCATAATAGTACGTGCGCTTGGTTTCATTGGCAAACCCCTTGGCCTCCATGGCAATAGCAATTCGCTGGGCGCGCCGGATGCTTTGAGCCAGCAGCGGAATCGCATATCTGCGAAGCGTAGCATACATATTCCATTTGGACACATGCTGATGTACACCCCGAATGCGGTGGGCATGTCTCAACGTTTGGAATTCCTCCAGCAGCATCGGCATCATCCGCATGGCCGCCAAAAAGCTGTACGCATATTTCGGAGGAAGCCTCCATTGCTGCATCAGCGAATAAAACAGGTTCACCGGGCGTGTCGTCAAACCAAATAATAATCCTGCCGCCGCCATACTCAGTGCACGAAATCCAAGATGCATTCCCCGATAAAAGCTTTCCTGCGTAATATGGATCAGGCCCCATGTCCACCAGGTCGTCACCCCTTTGCCGAACATCATCATGCCTGTGGAGGTTGAGATAAACACCAGTATAAAAGGAGAACCATATAGCAGCAGACGCTTCCACGGATGGCCAGTCCAGACGAGCAACAGCAGCATAGCACACGCCACATTGAACATCACATTCAGATTGTGAATCAGAATGACGACCACAAACAACAAGGAAAACATAACAAGCTTTAATCCCGGATTAACCCGGTGAAGCCATGTTTCATGATGGGGAAAAGACAGGTTCATGCCGCAGTTCCCCCTTCTGTATCCGCCATATATCCGTGCAATATCGACGGACAATTTCCGGGTCATGCGTGACCATCACAATCGCCGTGCCCGCCGCTCTAAGCTGCTCCAGCATGTCCAGCATGACAAAGGTATTGCGTGCGTCCTGCCCAAAGGTCGGCTCATCCAGCAGCAGCACGGCTGGCTCACGGATCATAGCTGTGGCAATGCTCAGCCGCCTTTTTTGCCCCAATGAAAGCTGATATGGATGACGTTCGTCCAGTTGTTCCAACCCAAACCGTATGAGCATTCGCTCCACTCGCTCCCGGCGCTGTTTATCCGTAAACAAGCTCTCCGGCAACGAATACTCCAGTTCCTTCCGAACGGTATGCGCTACGAATTGCAGCTCCGGATTTTGAAACACGAACGCGATGTGCTCTGCCAGCTGTTCCGTACCACCCACCTCTATTCCGTCCACGCTGTAACTTCCCTGCGTTCGGATTAAGCGCATCATGGAGAGCAGCAGCGAGCTTTTACCAGCCCCATTTTCACCGACCACACCAATCCAGTCCCCCGGCTTCACCTGTGCTTTCTCCACATGAATGACCGG
This sequence comes from Paenibacillus sp. RC21, assembly GCF_044907935.1. Taxonomy (NCBI): domain Bacteria; kingdom Bacillati; phylum Bacillota; class Bacilli; order Caryophanales; family Paenibacillaceae; genus Paenibacillus; species Paenibacillus sp. RC21. The sequence goes on along the minus strand of NZ_JBIYCS010000003.1, from coordinate 105,456 downwards.
GTTCGAACCCCGAAGGCCGCTAAAATGCTCCAGCTCCAGTATAGGAGTACCCGCTGCCGCCTCTTCTACCTGATGAGAAACGTTTAACTCATTTGGTTCACAGAAGATGTGTCCCTGTGCCTCTTGTTCACTCCAACGTGGTGAAGATGCCTCATTCCATACGCCCGGATACCATACACCGTAATCAGACAACGCCTGCCGATGCACATGAAATACCTCTTCCGCAGTTCCGTCTGCCATGATCTCCCCTTGAGCAGAAAGCACCACAATCCGGTCCACATCATGGACAATTTCATTAATTTTATGCTCCACAATCACTAGCGTCTGATCTGCTGAAATGTGGCGAATCGTATCCCACACCTGTGCGGTGCCTTCTTCATCCAGCAAAGCCGTCGGCTCATCCAGAAAAAGCACCTCCGGCTCCATCGCCAGCACTGACGCTATTGCGAGCCGCTGCTTCATGCCCTGAGACATGCTGCCAATCGGCATATGTATTTCATCCGTCGAAAGACCGACCTGCGTCAGCAGCTTGCGGATACGAGACGGCATTTGCTCACGGGGAACCTGATTATTTTCCAATACAAAAGCTAGCTCCTCGTCCGCATACGACATACAAAACTGCGTATCCGGATCTTGAAATACGACACCCGTACACTCCGGAATGACAGCAGCATCACATTTCATCGGCACTTCTATCGTGCGCGGAATCAGACCACTCAGCACCTGGAGCAGCGTTGATTTACCGCATCCACTCGGTCCGAGCAGCAGCAGCTTTTCCCCTTTGCGGACGGATACAGACATGTTGTGAAAAAGCAGCTCCTGCTCACCGGGAAATTTCAAACGAAGACGGGTGACCGACGCCACCACATCTTCGGCTACCCAACTCATTAGTCCAGCCCCTTGTAATCCTGTTCCGTTGCAGGTCTCAAGGTACGTGTCACCCCTGTGACTTCCAGCGCCTTAGCCAGATAGAACGCGAACACCCCGGCAATCACAATACTGCCAATCATGCGGAATCCGACATACAAAACATAGTTCCAGGTCGAAAGCTGATCAATATACCCGTAACTGAAGTCCAAAATCAGGGAGGCTATAGCCGATCCAGCCGCAGCCAGCGAAGTGACCCACAGGTTGGCGTTCCGGTACAAAAAAGCCGCAAAGAACAGCTCTGCTCCCAAACCTTGCAGCAAGCCGTAGTACAAGGTGGACATCCCCCATTCACTTCCCAAAAAAGCACTGAGCGTTGCCGCTGCCACCTCTGCCAAAATCGCAACTCCCGGCTTGCGGATAATAAGATATGCGAATGTGCCCGCCATAAACCACATGCCATACACCAATTGCTCGGCGTTCAGCCCAAGCGGTTTCACCAGATCATACGCAGGCCCCCATATTTTATAGACCAACCCGAACACGACGGCGATCACAATCGTGACCAAAATATCCGTCAGCTTCAATCCTTTAGACGCTTTTACAGCAGTATTCATTATGATGTACTCCCCTTTTCCCTTAAAATGGGCCTCGTGGCCATGAAAAAAAGCTTGTCCGGAGCTGAATCTCCAGGCAAGCTTTATGCGCAGTAAAAGGTGGATCACCATACACAACATCATTCGTCGATATACCTCATACAACCAGTAGCCTAAGCGCAGCCGTCTAGCTTGATTATAAGATATGAACCTAATCTATCGACAACCGCAAAACACGCGGCATTCCTGTATAGTGTTCTAGGTTTCTCTACGCTGGCATTACCCAGATCAGATTTCACGGTCGATGGCAAGGGCCACCCTCTCAGCCTGACTTTCTCAAGCTCCCGACAATGCTTTTTAATTCACTATAATGTACACCACATCTATTGCTTTGACAATCCTACAATCCGAAAAAACGTTTGGCTGTCTCTGTCGTCGCGATTTCGATCTCCATGATGCTTCGACCTGTACATTCTGCAACCGTAGCGGCAATATGTGCGAGATAGATCGGCTCATTGCGCCCTTCCTTCGGCTTTACAGGTAAATTACGCGGGGTGAGAAATGGAGCATCCGTTTCAATCATCAGACGGTCCAGTGGAATATCCCTGACCAGTTCACGCAAATGCTTGCCGCGCCGTTCGTCGCAGATCCAGCCTGTAATACCGATGTACAATTCCATGTCTACATACATATGCAACTCCTGTGCGGTTCCGGTAAAGCAATGCACCACCGCCTTATCTATCAGCTCATTATGCTCCCGCAGCATAGCCGCAAAATCCTCATGCGCATCCCGCTCATGCAAAAATAACGGCATTTTCAGCTCGCCAGCCAGCTTCATCTGTTCCCCAAACCATTGGCGCTGCACATCACGCGGAGAAAAATCACGGTTATAATCCAGCCCGCATTCCCCGATGGCTACGACCTGCGGCTGACCCGCCAGCGCACAGAGTTGTTGAATCGTACCCGGGGTACAGTCTTTGGCATCATGGGGGTGCACACCAGCCGTCGTATACAGCTTGCCGGGATAACGTGCCGCATACTGAGATGCCTCCCGGCTGCTACGGACACTTGTCCCGGTAATAATCAGCGGTGTAATCCCTTCGGCTGCCGCTCTTTCCACCACCTGCTCCCGATCCTCATGAAACGAACGATGCATCAGATTTACACCAATATCAATCAGTGACGTACTCATTTCAGTTCCTCCTTTATAAAACTATAATCTCGGATCATATTCCCATACCACTATTTCTCCCAATTCATAGTCAACGAACCAGTCTTTACAGTTCGGCTTGCCATACTTCCTTCACCGCAGCGCGGAACAAATCATCCAGTTGCTGATCACGTCCTCCCTCCATATGCTGGAGCAAGGGCGCCTTCTGTTCAAAATAAGCCATTTGCTGCTGGATAAAATCATTCACCACCGAAAGCTGTGGCTCAATATCCAGTTTCTCGCCGGCTTTTTTACGTTGCAGCAAATGTCCTATCACCTGATAAAGCTCTGTATCTGCCGGAATGAATTCCTCCAGCAAGTCTTCGAATTCCATCGGAGGCATACTGTTATAGCGTTCGATCCAGCCACAGGCCAGCAGCGGGCGCAGCACGTAAAAATACTTTTTAATCTTCACCTGTTCTCCTTGCAAATAATCCCGATAGTTGCCCCGCGCCATATTCAGATAGTGATACATACAAGACTTCGGCGAGAAGGTTAATGGCGATATAGCGCGAATCTGCTCTGCCACTGAATATGGCTCCAGATAGGGGATCGGGGATTGCAGCCATTCCAGCAAAGGCGGGTTGGACTTGCGAAACAGATTAAGCGCTTTTTTCAAATCCCAGCCGTTGATATCCAGCAAATCGCTGATCGGACGCTCAATCACATCCCGTTTATCAAAAATGGACAAATACCACTCCACGGGCCTTACATAAATAAAACGCACATCGTAGTCACTGTCCTGTGAAGGAAATCCCCACGCCCGACTGCCTGATTCACAGGCATATACAATACGTACCTGCTCCTCCTGCTCCAAAGCACGCAGCTCATGCAATATCGTTTCACGCATTTCCGGTTTGATTGAACTCCGCCCATGTTTTATATCTGTCATGCTATTCCCTCCCTAACTACCGCTTTTATACTTTGATATTTCCTAATATGCCTCATTCATTCTACGCCCTGCTTGGGTCGCGGATTCTAGTTGGTATTTATTATCATCCTTTATTTTGCTTGCCACGAACATGGCGAAAGTATTACAAGGATGAATAAATTCCCTTTTTCCTGCATCCCTTCCCTGTTAGAATATAGGGATACTTGTTTTCGGAGAACGGCAACAGAAACGGGGAATCCGCCATGGCGAGAGAGAGCTTTGATAAAGAAATTCAATTTCTGCGCATGCTGACACTGACGAGCGGCGCTTATAATCGACAGCAATTTGCAGACAGACTGGGCATTTCGGTACATACCTTTGACAAAACAATCCGGCGTCTCAAAGAAATCGTTCAATCCGTACAGCAACAGTTACCAGCGGAGCAAGGACATGACTTCAATGAAATGCTGCGCTTTAGCTACTATGAATCCGCTGATCCGCTACTGTTATTCCTGTTTCGGGCCAAATCGCTTAAGGAATCGGAAAGCGTCCGCTTGGCCCTTCTGCTGACAGCGCTACAGTCACAACCATTGACCACCATGGAGCTGCTGGATGCCTGCTGCCAGGGATTGCCTGCCGACAATGCATTGCCGGATGAGAAAACGATCCGTTCGGACCTGAAATATCTCGTCGAAGTCGGCGTGGTTCGCAAGGAATCCGGAGGAAGACCTTATCGCTATGCTGTCCGCAACGATTTGGTCACTGGACTGATGGACGAGGAATTACTGGACCTGTATGACTTTGTGGACGTAATGGCGAATACGCACCTCCCCTCTGTACAGGGATATCTGCTGCGGGATCATTTGAAAAAAGCTATGCGCCGTCAAGCGGGGGTGCAGGAGATCGCAGAACCTTTTTTATACAAATACCACTATTACTCACGCATTCTGGATGAGGCACATATTCATCCGCTTCTTCACGCCATTCGGCAACGTCGCTGTATAACTTTTTTGTACTTTTCGGCGGCCAAACGAAGCATGTATGGGTCACAGAACACGAATCCGCTGTTTGAAAAAGAAACCGAAGGCCGTGAGCACACCATTCTTCCCTTGCAAGTCATCTATGATCATCAATATGGACGTTGGTATGTGCTGGGTCAGGTGGACGGCAAAGGGATCATGAAGTTCCGCATGGAGGGCATGACACAGTTGGCGGAGGGCGAACCCGTGTCCGAGAAGCGTTTTGCTGACCTGCTGGCCGTGTTGGAAGAAAGAACGCGGTATAGCTGGCTTGTGGATACCGGGCGTGCCGTGAAGGTGCGGGTACGTTTTTTCAATCCTGAAGGTGCCAAACGTAACTTTATTCGGGAACGTGTGCTGTTACAGGGGCAATGGGGAACGATCACGGAGGAAGAAAGTGAATCCTTTATCTATGAAATTACGGTGAACGGAATCACCGAGATTAAACCGTGGCTGCGCAGCTTTGGATCAAGCTGTGAGGTGTTGGAACCCAAGCGGCTGCGTCAGGAATTCAAGCAAGAATGGAAGGAGCTTCAAGCCTATTATGAGCCTATTCGAGAAAATATTTAACTACCAGATCGTCTCGCGGCTGGATGAATCGGGCGCTTTTGCTACCACATCGCAGGAAAGAATCTGGCTCCAGTCCATGCTGGCATATCCGTCGGCGACAGAAGCTTTTACCCCGTCTACGCTCGATAAGCTTCGGCTGATGCTCGCAGATGACAAGTCGCTGGAGGTCGATGGCAGCTTGAGGGAAAAGGCCCGCATTCCTGCCTCCCCGGTTTATCATCCGCTCCTGCGTATATTGCGTCCCATCCTGCGGTCCCGCTCAGGTATTTGTATGAGCTATAGAATGCGCAACGGGCGTGTTCATGAACGCATGTCCGGCTTTCCGTATAAGCTGGAATTTTCCATGGTCAAAAAAGAATGGAGCCTGCTTTGGTACAACCGCCGACACCGTGCACTGATGTCCACCAAGCTGTCCAACATCGCAACCATCACCAAAGAGAAAATTTCATCTGAAGAGACCGACAAATTCACCCAACGCATACTCGGTATTCTGGAGTCACGCAAAGAACAGGGCATCATTGAAATTATGCCTATGTACAACGGGGAATTATCCCGTATTTTATATGCCTTTTCCTGCTTTGAGAAAGAGGTGGAGTATGTTCAGGATGTGGATACCTATCGTATTACGCTCACTTTTCAGGCAGACGAATGTGAATATGTACTGTCCAAAATCCGCTTTCTCGGCAAACGCGTCAAGGTCGTCCAAGGCTCCCGGCTCATTTCCCGAATGAAGGAAACAACCGCCAGAGCACTTGCCAGATACGAAGAGGATTAGCTACATAAAAAAGCCCATCCTCTGTCCTATCGACAAAGCATGGGCTTTACACATATTAAGGCAACTTTTCGCCGCGCGCGCTGACATATAAAGTATACCATTCGTCGCGGGTCATTAGCTCGCTCTGGCGTTCAGCATCCTGACAAGCCTTGATCCGTGCTGGATTGGCGGTGCCAATGACAGGCTGAATGCGTGCCGGGTGCTTCATGATCCAGCCAAGGACGATTGCTTCACGTGTCGTTTCCTTTTCAGCAGCCAGCTTCTGTACCAGCTCTGCTGTTTGGCGTATACGCTCCGGCTGCCCGTCCAAAGAACTGCCGCTAAAACGACCCTGTGCCAACGGACTCCACGCTTGAAGCTGAATATCCTGCGTTTGGCAGAATTCCATCAAGCCTTCGCCAAAATGGACATTAGTCCCGGCCTGTTGATTCACATGCACCGTCTGATCTATAAAGTGCAGATGCGCCAGGCTCATCTCCAATTGATTAGCAATCAGCGGCTCCGCCAAGCTGCGCTCCAGAAACTGAATTTGGCTTACATTCATATTGGAGACGCCAAAATGCCGTACTTTACCGGATGCCTTGAGCTTGCTGAACGCCTCCGCCACTTCTTCTGGCTCTACCAGCGGATCGGGACGGTGCAGCAGCAGGATGTCCAAATATTCGGTGCCCAAACGCTTCAGAATACCATCCACAGACTCCATAATATGAGCATATGAAAAATCAAAACGGGTCGGGAGCGTACCTTCCGGAAGACATATACCGCACTTGGACTGAATCACGATCTGCTCGCGCAAGCCGGGTTGTCCCTTTAAAATTCGACCGAAAATCTCTTCCGCTTTCCCTGCTCGATAGATATCTGCATGATCAAACATCGTAATGCCGATGGAACGCGCAGCTTCTACTGCTCGTTCTGCTCCCACCACATGCTCCTGTGTATACGGCGTACGATCCCATTCCCCGCCAAAAGGCATACAGCCAAGCACCAGACGGCTATCCGAAATGTTGCGTTTCTGTAAAGGTATAATTTTCATGTTGGTCCTCCTTCACTCTTTTTATCCGAAAATACCCATGCTCAAATAACGCTCTCCTGTATCCGGGGCAATACAAAGCACCCGTTTGCCCGGTCCCAAGCGCCGAGCTTCCTGAATTGCCGTCCATATTGTAGCTCCGCTGGAAGGTCCGACGAGAATTCCTTCCTGAGCAGCAATGGCCCGTGTCATCGCAATCGCATCCTCATCCGAAACCTGTACGATTTCGTCATAAATATCCGTATTCAGTACAGCAGGAACGAATCCCGGGCTAGTACCAACCAGCTTATGCGGACCCGGCTTGCCCCCTGAAAGCACTGGCGAACCCTTCGGCTCTACCACGACAACCCGCAGATCCGGCAAATGCTGGCGCAGCACCTCACCCGTTCCCGTAATCGTACCGCCTGTTCCCGAAGAAGCGACGAACACGTCCAGCTTGCCTTCCGTCTGCTCCAAAATTTCAAGCGCAGTCGTCGTACGGTGGATATCCGGGTTGGCCTCGTTTTCAAATTGATGCGGGATAAAGCTCCCTTCGATCTCAGCCCCCAGCTCCAGCGCCTTGCGAATCGCTCCTGACATCCGTTCCTCCGCTGGTGTCAGCACAACCTCAGCCCCGTATGCTTTTAAAATATTGATTCGTTCCCTCGTCATATTCGACGGCATCACCAAAATCGCACGGTAGCCTCGGGCAGCCGCATTCATCGCTAAGCCAATCCCCGTATTCCCACTGGTCGGCTCAATAATAGTTCCACCCGGTTTTAAATGTCCGGCCTTTTCCGCCTCGTCAATCAAATTACCCGCCGCCCGATCCTTAACACTGCCGCTGGGATTAAAGTATTCCAGCTTCACATACACTTCCGCATCCTGCGGTCCGGTTAACCGTTGGAGCCGTACACAAGGCGTATCTCCAATTAAATCTGTAATACTATGTACCACTTTAAGCGTCATCATTGTATCCTCCTTGGATAGGTCCATACTATAAAAATAACATATTTAACCCGCTCATACCTGTCGCTTTTGTAAAATACATAAATCTTATCTGCTTAGTATGTAAAATTCTTGCAAATGGGTCGCCAGATGTCGTTTCTAATGATATACTCGCATTACTATTTTTCAGGAGGATACAAGACACTCATGAGTACTCAAGAAAATTTGACAACCCATCGCTTTCCCCCCTCCTTGCTATGGTTGACGCTCGGTGCCTTTGCCATCGGCATGACCGAATTCGTCATCATGGGGCTTCTGCCTAATGTAGCCCAGGATCTTCATGTTACCATCCCGCAAGCCGGACAGCTAATCACCAGTTACGCGCTTGGTGTAGCCATTGGCGCACCTGTGCTCACCGTATTGACTCACAAGATACCGCAAAAAAAGCTGTTATGCCTGCTGATGATTATATTCATTTTAGGCAATCTTTTTTCCGTCATTGCTCCCAACTACGAGCTTCTGATTGTAGCCCGTATGGCTACCGCGTTATCGCACGGAACCTTTTTGGGAGTGGGTTCCCTGATCGCGGCGCGGCTGGTCCGTCCTGATAAGCGGGCTGGTGCCATCTCCATGGTGCTGACTGGACTGACCGTAGCCAACATTATCGGCGTGCCTTTTGGCACCTTTATCGGACAGCAGCTCGGCTGGCGTGCTTCCTTTGGAGCCATCGTCGTGATCGGCCTGATTTCTCTCTTTGGCATCATCCGTTACATTCCGGTCACTCATCAGGACAAGCCTTCCAGTCTCAAACAAGAAGTCCGAAGCCTGTTTAATCCGAAGGTACTGCTGATGCTGCTCACAGGTGCTGTCGGTTGTGGTAGCCTGTTCACCGTCTTTACGTACATCACGCCTTTACTGACCGACATTAGCGGCTTTGCCGAGCATAGCATTACGTGGATTCTCGTCCTGTTTGGCCTCGGCGTAACCATCGGCAACATCGTCGGCGGCAAGCTCGCAGATTGGAAGCTGCTCCCGTCGCTGATCGCAAATTATGCCATACTGGCTATTATTTTGGCCATCCTGACGTTCACGCTTCAAAGCCCGGTGCTGGCCGTCATCACCGTCTTTATCTGGGGCATTGCCGCGTTCGGCATTATGCCCGGCATTCAGGTTCGCATCATGAATCTGGCCTATGAGGCCCCTTTGCTCGCCTCTACCTCCAGCCACTCCGCATTGAATCTGGGCAACGCAGGAGGCGCTTTTATCGGCGGGGTCGTCATTAACCAGATGGGACTTGCCGCCATCCCTTGGGTCGCGTCTCTTATCACTGTCGGTGGCCTGCTTCTCATGCTGGTCAGCTACGTCATCGACCGCAGAACGGCTCAATCTGAAGCCGTAGCGGGGATACAATCCTAAATTGGATTAACTCGTTAGAGAAACCTTGGCTACAGATATTGAGTTTGGACCCATTTGATATCAGCACTGCAAAACATCGAAGAGATTCTTGTGATAAGTCACACAGGGATCTCTTTTGATTTTTAAACCCATAAAAACTAACCTTATCGCACTTTCGATATTAATTTTTTTCAAATCTTTTAGGTATACAAATAAAGGGGATAGATACAATGGAAATATAGGAAGTTGTAGTTTATTTGCAGTTTAACTTGCAGTTTGATTGCAGTTCATTTAGTTACCTGCTCAGCTTAACCAATTCTCAAAAAAGTCCCGATATCCCTGCTTCATCACCCTGCTCGAAAACTTTTCCATGGCATACGCCTGATTTTCCTTGGAAACCCGACGAGGCGAGGCAGCAGCCATATTGACCAGTTCGAACCAGTTTTTCTCATTGCCCGAAAAAGAGTGCGTAGAGCTGATATGTCCGTAGCAAGGATGCTCAGGCTTCACGACGATTTTACCCATAGCCAGCGCTTCGGTCAACGGCATCGCAAACGTGTCGAATTTGGAGCAGCTCCAATAAACTTTGGCCGTATTCATCAGCGCAAATACCTCATCCTGCGTCAACGCAAATTGGAGCTTTACATTGTCAGAGATATCGTACTTCTTCATGCTTTCCTTGTAGCGTTCTCCGCCAAACACCATGTAAACTTCCTTGTCGGGATTATGCCGTGCATACTCCAGCACCAGATCAGGACGCCGATTCTCCTCATCCCTTCCGATCCACATCACCCGATTCTCCACGACCTGCGAAGGGTCAAAATACTTTTCCACCAGCCGCTCATTAAATCCAATCGGGATGACCGTCACATCGGTTACACCAAATTTGGATGCCATCTCCTGCTTTAGAAAGTCAGTCTGCACAATAGCCTTGTCCACGATCTGATAAAAAGGCTTCATCATCTCATAGCCTGTAAGCGCCGGATCAGGAAAACTGTGCGGAAAAAGCACGCTGTTTTTAAAAAACATTTTCAAATATGTAAAGCCGGATACCGTATAAATAACATCCTCAATCTGCTGCTCATGAAGCTGGTCGAGCACCACGTCATAATTAACAAGATCACCCTTTTCATGCTCATAACCGGGAAGCCAGTCATGGCTGCTAACATGGCGCTCCGGTGACACAAATACGATATCCACGCCCAGCTCCAGCCCGATCTGCTTCAGACGTTCCGCAAAAATACGCGGGCCCTGCGCTTCGGCAAACTGTATTTTTCTCATGACCAAACCGACTTTTTTCATATATGTCCCCACCTTTGTTTACGATCTGTACACACGCTGCAGCTCAAACTCTTTATTCACACCTTCTGACTTGTCCCCATTCCATCATCAATGCGCATTGGTTCAAACAGGCTAACGCCTCGCCCCGTTGGGCTTCTAATTGCTCTTTTGACCATTTATCACTGTTTATATGCAATTCCGTTCCGATCCTTCGCAAATCACTTTCAATTAACAACAGCATCCACAGCGAAAATACCACAGCAAACATGCCATATTCTTGCATAAATACGCCTCGCTCCAGTCCTGCTCCCAACAGGTCCAGCTGCTCCAAATACCTGTCCAGCAAGCGAATTCGCAAGTCGAACGTTATACGCCGGGGAAACAACGGGTGGGACATGTCGATCAGATGATACACATCCCAGAGCCGTGTGTTCAAATGGGCATGCTCCCAATCCAGCACCATCAGCCGCTCCCCACTCAGCGCATAGTTGCCCGGATGAAGATCACCATGAGACAACACAAGCTGCGGTGAAAAAGCGAACTGATCCAGCTGTGCATACATACGCTGAACCTGCTGTTTAGGAAACCCTAACGAGCTGCAAAGCTTCAATACATCAAGCTTGCGCATGTACAACTCAGAAACCAATTCCTGAATGAGCGGCTTCGGTCCTCGCAGTGGAATTCCGGTAAAACGATCCGGCGGCAAAGCATGCCACCCTGCTATAAGTCCAACAGCCCGCAACATCGTTTGTTCTTCGTGTAGATGATGCAACGGACCAAGATCCTCAAAAATCATCCATTCTACTCCGCCATCTTCCTCTGAATCAGAGCAGGCAAGCAATCGGGGATAAACCGACGGTAGTGAAGGAAGTACATGCTCATACACCCATCTCTCCCGGCCTGCTTGCTCATCATTGGTTAATGGCTTGAACACATAACTCTCAGAAGGTGACACGTAAAAACGTTCAACATGCCGACCATTTGTACCTGTATATAAAACTTCCCGACTCCACACCTGCGTATCATTCAAAGTACCGTCAACATTCACATATGGATGAAATAGATTCATAGCTTCCCAACTTTTTTGTATAAAATGTAATAGCAAGATCATATCACAGTACTCGTTCTGAACGAAGCCCGGCTTGTCTTTTGAGCGATCCAACGGTATCCTCCGGCGGCACAAAAAACAAATAAAAGCTAAATAGGGCTTGTCCCATCAGATCCAGACGATCTGTGGGACAGCCCCTATTTTCAATCTATACAAGGATAGAATCAAAATCTCTCGATTTCCATCCCCGCTCCTATCCTGTTCCGATTAATATTTAGTATTGCCAGACTCACTCGTATTACCGGATTTAAAGCCTTTGAACAATTGTGGCACATTGTGATAACGAGTGTTCGTAATTTTAGCTGTGCTGTTAGGACCGTCCGATCTCAGGATCGAATCCTTTACATTGGAAATATCCGATTTATCCAAAGTCATATTCACTCTGAAGGTAGAGCCGCCCAGTTGGCGAACCAGTTTTCCGATATCATCGGCTCTAAAGTTTTTAATGTTAATCGTGCCCTCGGCATTGATTTGGAAGACTTTATCATATGCATGGAACGCTCCACCGCCCGTAATGTTTACCGTACCTTTTTCTTTAAGCGTCAATGCATCTTCACCTACATCCTCCCACGTTACGTTGGAAATGGTTCCGTTGCCATACACATGCACACCATCCGCAGCAGGGGCAGCAATGATCACATTTTTCAAAGTTGCACCATTTTCAAGCTTGAAAATAGGCTTTTGGGCCTCAGCCTGGCTTCCGTCACCCAAGGTTTTTGGATCAGCGGCTACCGTCTTCCCCTTACCATCGTATACTTCTCCGGCTTTTACAAGAATGGTTTTACTAACCACTTCTGGAGCTGCATGAGCAGAATAATTGCCAACAAATAAAGCGACCAGCATACCTGATAAAGCGATACTCATTCCCTTTTTCAATACTTTGGCTGTTCTTGTGTTCATTTCAATTCATCCCTCTCGAAGATATTTTTTTTATTCCTGTCTCACAATTCTTCGTTGACTAGAGTGCGTAGACCGTATCACCACCTTCGTACAATGAACCCATTGACCAATACACGTCTGTGAAATATATATTATTATTTACATATGTATACTTGGTATTTGGTTCAAAGTTATCAAATCACATAAATTTAATTAAACACAAATTGTAAATACAGCGATTTCATTTACAATTTGCATAACTCTATTATAATCCAACTTCCAGTAATTTCAATATATTTTTCGGCAAAATATGTCCTTTTTTTCAATTAAGTACACAATATTGCCTTTTTTATGCTTGTACAAGTTTATTTTTCGAGAAATTACGCATGAAATTACTTTATGAACTAATCCGTCCGTCTTACATGTTCAATATCATCCATATGGTGATGAACACCATTTTATCTTGTACCTTTCTCCTAAAGTGATCTATGCTATTGAATGACACGTTTGATGAACGTATAATGTATTTATGTATTTAGCGCTTTGAAGCGTTACATCTCAACATTACTGGTGAGAAAAGAGTGGTTATGGTGCAAAACAAGAGAGAGATTCCATTAAGAGAACAGAATATTGTGCTCATTGGCTTTATGGGTGTAGGCAAAACAACGATCGGTTCCCATCTCGCGCGCAAGCTGTATCGGGACTTTGTGGATATTGATCAGGAGATTGAACAAGAGTACAACATGCCGACAACAGAAATTTTCAAAACATATGGAGAAAAAAGATTCCGTGAGATTGAAAAAGAGCATATTCTCAAACTATGCAGCAATACCCGCCTGAAAGTCATCTCGGTTGGTGGCGGTGCCTTTTTACAAGAAGAGGTTAAACAGGCTTGCCTGGCTTCATCTATCGTCTTCTTTTTAGATTTAAATTGGGAATCCTGGAAGGATCGACTCAAGATGCTCATCGATACCCGTCCCAATCTGCAAAACAAGAATTTGGACGAAATCGAAGCTCTTTTCCGTTCCAGACAGGACATTTACGCGGTAAATCACTCCAAGATCGATACAGATCAGCTGGATGCGGAAGAAGTCGCAGACTACATTATTCAAACTCTAAATCTCGGTTGGGAACTGTATGAGCCTACTCGTGGATTGAATTAGAGTTACAAAAAGGAAGGTTCCATCATGCTTACTGCATGCGGACCTTCCTTTTTTGGATGCTGGCACTTGGGTTGTCAGCATTAATACCATGTGTCTTTTATGAATGACTGTGCAGCACTGTTAATATCTCTCTCAGTTCAGTGACAGGTATCTGCCCCGGCGCGGAAGCTTTCTTAGCGGCACCAAAGGTTAAAGCCGAACCAAACAGCTCTCCGGTCAGACGGCTCACGACACCTTTTCCCGCCATCGACATCGTAATAATAGGCCGGTCTGCATATTCCTCTGCCATGATACGCGTGGCATCCAGCAAGGTCAGTACATCGGCCGTATTTGTTGGCATAACTGCTATTTTAGGCAGATCGCCTCCCAGCTCCTGCGCCTTACGCAACCGAGATACGATTTCCTCCTTCGACGGTGTCTTCTGGAAATCGTGGTTGGATATAATCACGGATACGTTATGCTTATGCGCAGCTTCCACCAGCGCCTTCACATCGGCTTCGTCATTAAAAAGCTCCACATCAATGATATCTACCTGTCCCGTTTCGGCTGCCGTGCGGTTCAACTCCACATAACTCGCTGTACTGATTTCCTTTTCCCCACCTTCCCGGGCGCTGCGGAACGTAAAGACGAGCGGAATATTCGCCAAGATGGACCGGATTTCAATCAAGGCAGCCTTAACCTTCTCCAAATCCTCTACATGCTCGAAAAAATCGACTCTCCACTCCACGATATCCAAGTCGAGTGTACGCAAATAGGCAGCTTCTTCCTTCAGTTGCTCCAACGTTTCTCCCACCATCGGAACACAGATTTTAGGCGCGCCTTCACCGATCAAAACATCTTTCACCTTTACGATTTTTTCCATATCTAACTCACTCCCAAATCATAGTTTTAAATCGAGCATTTACAATATTTCATAGTATAACGCATTCTGAATAAGCCAGCTGATGATTAGGTTTAGCCTGTCCTACTATTCCGTTTCCAGCGCGATTTTGGAGGGCAATTTGCGGTTCACTGGAAAAACTGTACTGTATCGGAAATTAACAAATACCGCCAGCACTATACCCAACACATTCACAATAATAGCCAGCATGAACACACTGGATATTTGGGAATGTTTCAAAAGGAACCCCGTAAACACAGGAATGACCGTGTATGACAGAGAAGTTGCCGTGTAAATAAATCCCGTAATCTGTCCTTTACGTTGACTGAAAAATTCACTCATCACGGTCAATGTCAGCTGAAGCACACCCGAAATGGAAAACCCGATGACACATGAGCTAATAATGGCCGCAGCCTGTGATTTGAAAAGGAGCAATGCTCCAAAAGCCAACAAAGAAATGCATGGATAAATGAGAATAATGTGAACAGGTTTGATCCACTTTCTTAACACAATCACCAATACGAACACGGATACGAGAGAACCGACATTGTAATAGACTAATAACCTCAGGGACTCTGATTCAGTCATACCGATAAACTGCTGTCCAAAAGTAGGCAGCCACAACTGAACGATGTACAGCAAGGTAGGCCCGGTAAAGCCGAGAACAATAAGGCACAGTCCTTCCTGCCAGAAGCGCGGCTTGCTCCGGTCATTTGATTTTAGATCCACCGTTTGTTCCACGTCAGACACGCTAGTATCGTGAACTGGCTCCTTGGGCGCCTGAACCCGCATGTCTGGAAATTTCATTTTGAACAGGTAAATCGCATTCAGAGCAAATATGAGTGCCGGTAAAAAGAATGAGAATCCGTAAAAAATATCGTGATTCATAAAAAAGATAATCATTAACGGTAAAAACGCCGCTCCGATGGATATAAAACCTCTCACCAATACAGTAGCCGAACCGGAAGATTGAGGAAAAGCTTCGATCAGAGCTGGATAGGTGCCTGAATCGAGAAAAGAATTCGCTACACCTGCCAGCACTGCCAGCACCATCGCAATTTCAAAGCTGGGGCTTAGCGGTATACCAACCAAAAAAACGGCCATTAGTAGCCCTGCGGCTATAATAAACGGCTTGCGACCATAACGGTCGGAAAGCACCCCGGATATGTACAGCGTAAACAGCCTGCCAAATCCCATTGCGGATACCAGAAGACTGATTCCCGCCTGATCTGTATGCAAATGCTCGGTTAAAAAGGACATGTGTGACGCCAGCATAATGTTAAACATACCAAACAGAAGATAGTTTACATAAAGGCCGGACGCCACTGGAAAAGAAGAACGTTTCATCGTGAATTCACCTGCTTTTGTGAGTAAGTCTTGTGGTGCCAATAATGTGAATCATTTCACATCATCTGTGTCGATGATGAAGTATAGAACACATTTTAAAATTTATCAAGTTTAAATATTGCGAGACACACATTTAGACACGCTGATGCGTTTTCAGATAAAATTCCTCACCGTAGCTTAGCGCAAAGTTCCGAAAGTCCACTACAGCCGGGGATAAATACCTGTTTTTGATGCTCGCCAGATAGATAAAACGCTCGTATTCGGGATTAACAATGGGCAATGTTTTGACGTTAAAATAATCCAACGATGAAATTCGAGGCATGACTGCAATTCCGTAATTCACAGATACCAGCCCTGCCATCGCCGTGTCCTCTTCAATCTCGCAAATGATCTCTGGAGTAACACCTACTTTGGCGAACAAATTTTCAATAATGGGACGGATACCGCTTTTCTTGTTAAAAAAGATAAAAGGATAAGCCGCCGTATCCTTGAGATCGATTTGGTCCAGCGAAGCCAGCGGATGATCTGGTGAAACAATAACAACAAGCTCCTGCTGAGCCAGCGGAATGAATTCAACGTCCGGTTCATTTTCCATGTGCGAACAGAACGCCACATCATAATGCTCCTGCTTCAAGCCCTGGATAATATCGTTCGTGTTCCCTTGGTGAAAAGAAAAGGATATGTCTTTACGGGCATCCGAGGCCGAGAAGGCCTGAATGATCGCTGGAATGAAGTGAGAGCCTAACGTGTAAATGAACGCCAGATCCACATTCCCATGGCTTGGACTAACCAATTCCCGCAAGTTGTGCTCTCCCTTCTCCAATTCATCCATCGCATGCTCCACATATTTCAGGAAAAATCGTCCGTATTTGTTCAGCCGAATATTCCTCCCCTGCTTTTCAAACAAATGAACCCCCAGATCCTTTTCTAATTCTGAAATCGCATGGCTTAAACTGGGTTGAGTAATACATAGTCGTAAAGCTGCTTGGGTAAAATGCTCCATCTCTGCAAGTACACGAAAATATTGTAGGTGCTTCAGGTTCATAATTATGTAGTTCCCTTCTTTAATTTATTTTTTAAATTATAGACCTAAACTATGGAAAACGATAGAAATATGCATTGGATTTATAATAACACTCCTTATATAATAAAGACATAGAAACAATGTGAATTTTTTCACTATTAAACCATTGATCTAAAAATTAAGTTGGGAGCTATACTCATGAAAAATCCTTATATCAGAATGGCAACAGGGCTTTACATCAACTATTTTCTTCTGGGTATGATCAATGTTATTCTCTCCTCGAATATGAGCTTCCTGACCGTGCAATTGAACACGGATAAGGCTGCCATCGGTTATCTGGTGTCAGCCATCGGGATCGGCAAGCTGCTGGCGCTCGGGGTAGCCGGGAAAATGTCAGACAAGTATGGAAGAAAGCCACTCGTTGTGATTGCATCATTTGCTTATTTAATTTTCCTGATCGGTATTCCCCTTGCACCCAACTATACGTTGGCATTCGTATTTGCTATTATCGCAGGGCTTTGTAACTCCATGATGGATTCGGGAACGTATCCCGCATTAATTGAAGGTTTCGGAAAAAAAGCCGGATCTGCAACGGTCTTGGTCAAAGCATCCGTTTCTATCGGTGCCATTGTTATTCCGTTCATGATTGCATTCTTTATCGATCACAATATGTTCTATGGCTACTCCTTCTTTATTCCGGCAGGTATTTATCTGCTGAGTGGTATCTTCTTGTCGATGACAGCCTTTCCCAATCACAAAATGGAGGAACAAAAGGCTACAACCGAGGCTGCTCAATCCATGGATACATTCCGAAGTGAGCCTAAGTTTTGGCAAGAGGGGCTCTCTCTGATCATTATCGGTTTTACTTCCACTCTATTGTTCATGGTCGTGCAGCTATGGCTTCCTACCTTTGGACAAGAAGCTCTTGGCATGGACAAAGCCAGTGCTATTAAACTGCTAAGCTACTATAGTATAGGTTCGTTGGTTTCCGTTATTCTGCTAGCCGTGGTACTTGGCAGATTCATTAAACCGGTTACCGTCATGATTGTGTATCCGTTTATTGCCTTGCTTTCCTTGCTGGCTTTAATTACATGGCACAATCCTGTCGCTACTATAATCAGTTCGTTCTTAATCGGATTGTCTACCGCAGGTATATTCCAAATTGCTCTCACCGTTATGACTGAATTTTTCCGCAAGAATAAAGGAACTACGACTTCTCTCGTGAACATTGCAGCCAGTCTTTCGTTCATTCTGATGCCGTTAGCTACCGGGGGCATGTCCAAGAGCCTCGGAATTACTTCCGTGTTCATTCTGGATATTGCGATTGCCGTAGTCAGTATTTTGCTGGCCGTGTTTGTTGCTTATCGATATAAAAAAGTATTTCATTAAACTACACAGATAACTTGGAGGCTTATATCATGAAAAATGCTGGACGTATTGACGGAAGAACACAATTAATCGGACTGCTTGCTACACCGATCGGACATTCTTTGTCCCCGGCTATGCATAATCTTGCGTTTGAAAAACTGGGCCTGAACAACGCGTATATGGCCTTTGAAGTAGGAAATGAACAACTGGAAGAAGTGGTACGGGGGATGCGTGCTCTGAACATACGCGGTTATAACGTGTCCATGCCAAACAAAACAGCCATTGTGCAGTACCTTGACGAGTTGGACGACAGCGCTAAATTTACAGGTGCCGTCAACACCGTCGTGAACACGGATGGTAAGCTGAAAGGCTACAGCACAGACGGATCTGGTTATGTTCGCAACTTGCGTGAACACGGTATTGATCTGAAAGGCAAAAAAATGACACTCGTCGGCTCTGGCGGTGCAGCTACACCCATTGCTATTGAAGCGGCTCAAGCAGGTCTGGCTGAAATTTCAATCTTTGCCCGTAATGATCAGTTCTTTGCCCGTGCAGAAGAAAATGTCCGTATTATTAATGAAGATATGAAACACACCCAAGTCAAAGCGAATATATATCCTCTGGAAGATCAAGAACAACTGCGTGAAGAGATCCGCACAAGTCATATCTTCGCTAACGGTACAGGCGTCGGCATGAAACCGCTGGAAGGCAAAAGTGTGATTGAAGATGTATCCATGCTTCGTTCCGACCTGATCGTAACCGATGTAGTATACAGCCCGGCTAAATCCAAGCTGATGGAACAAGCTGAATCCGTAGGTGCAACCGCCATTAACGGTCTGGGCATGATGCTGTGGCAGGGCGCACTTGCTTTCGAGCTGTGGACAGGCCAGGAAATGCCAGTCTCTTATATCAAAGAACAGCTGTTTGCGGACCAGCTGTAAGACTTAAAGTTACTATAATACTCAAAAGAGACTATATCCGGCGAATGATCGTTTCTGCCGTATATAGTCTCTTTTTATTACTAAATCTTTTCATTAGTCCTTATACGGATCGAACTCATTCGCCCCCGCCATACATACTCCAATAGGCTTGAGCTCATGCAGAACCTCCACCGTCTCAGCATGAGCGTCCAGCACCTCGCGCAGCTTGCGGTAAACGAACGGGCTTTCATCCGTACCCGCTCCGCGCAGCTCGACACCATAGTTCTGAACGGCTTCCTTCATCTGCAAGTCCGTAATCTGCCCGCCGCTGCGCGTACGGGTTTTCCAGTTCATTTTACCGGCTGCCTGCGTACGGCTCATAATGCGTCCTGCACCATGAACTGTACTATAGTAGGAATCGCAATTTTCTACCGTATCCTTCCCGCGTACAATCACCGAAATATCGCCCATGCTTCCGCCAATAAAACCCGTTTGACCAGGAGCCGAGGGAGTAGCACCTTTGCGGACTACAATCGTGTCACGTCCATCATGCTGCTCTTTCCAAGCGTAATTATGGTGATTATGCACGGCAAAGTCCGCTTCGGTGCCCATAAT
This sequence comes from Paenibacillus sp. RC21, assembly GCF_044907935.1. Taxonomy (NCBI): domain Bacteria; kingdom Bacillati; phylum Bacillota; class Bacilli; order Caryophanales; family Paenibacillaceae; genus Paenibacillus; species Paenibacillus sp. RC21. The sequence goes on along the minus strand of NZ_JBIYCS010000003.1, from coordinate 85,611 downwards.
ACCAAGCACCTGATCTATTACATAATCCCGTCCCGCATAAGCATAACGTCCGGCAAGCCGCATCGCACGGTAGTACATATCCCCCAACTCACTATTCATGTCCAGCAGCACTGGCGGTTGATCCATATGCTCTCCCGGCGCTTTTCCGAGAAACTCCCGTCCTGCCGCCAAGTTTAGAAATCCGCTTGCTGTTTTGTGTCCAAAGCCCCGGCTTCCAAAATGATTCGCAATCCAGACCTGACCTGTCGCTTCCTCCACGAATACGTCAACAAAATGATTACCACTCCCCACCGTACCCAACTGGTCTCTCGCCAAGGATTTCAGCTTGTCATGCTCCTGTTTCCCAATCGCAGCATATACCGCCCAATCCGGGTCATCGAACAGCTCATGGTCTACCTGAACCGCATTTATACGGCCTACGCCAAAGGAAATATGACGTGCAATCTCATCCATAATGGATGGAATACGTGGCAAAATATCTGCTGCGGACAGCTTGGTCCTAACCGCCTTGTTTCCGCATCCGATATCATATCCGACACCCGAAGGTGAAATTTGTCCGTCATATACCATCACGCCGCCAATCGGCTGACTGTAGCCTTTATGATGATCCGCCATCAGCAGCGCTTGAATCACATTACCGTTCTCTGCACAAGTACGGGCTTGAGATAACGCCCCTGAATCGGGTACTCCCCACACTCGCACTCCGTTGATTTCTTGATAAGCCATCGTTTCAGCCTCCTATATTTTGCTTGGAAATCTCTAGCCACTTATCCGTCCCTCAGTTTATACTATTGCAACATATACTTTTAAACGTTGAACCTGTTAATAGCATTATGTACGTTTTACCAGCTTCCGAACAGGGCGTAAGTATTACGAGCACAGCAGCAGACGTCCCATAAAAAAATGAAAAAGGATATCCAAGCAGCCAACAAGACTGTAGGATATCCTTTTATACTATTAATATAGAAGCAATTAAAATCGGCTTATATCACAGCACCAATTTTCGAAGTGCAATGCTCAGATCAGATCGCTCTCCTTTACATCACCGATGATGCTTACTGTGCCGCTAAATGCGTGCGTTTAAAATCTTCTTTCACCGCAGCCAGCAGCGCTTCATCTACCAGGAGCTGCAACCCCGACAAGGCCAACGCCTTCGCGCCAGTCACTAAGGCTTCCTCTCCCTTGGCAGAGCCGGCCGCTTCCCGAAATTCCACCGTATGTGCAATCAGATCGTCCGATCCGATTTTAATGTAGGCATGCGCAGTGGGAATGACGTGGCTTACATTGCCCGCATCTGTCGAGCCGATTCCGCCACGTGGTCCACGATCCAATTGTTCTCCCAGCGCTTCCAGTTCCCGGCCTACAACTTCATCCAGCGTATCATTCAGAATGAAATCACGCACTTCATTTTGAAAACGTTCGATCTTCACGGTAGCCCCTGTTGCCAATGCGGCAGCTTCTGCGATATTACGAACCTTCGCGGAAACCTCCTCCGTTCGCTGCCAAGTGCTTGCCCGGATGAAAAAGCGTGCAGATGCATAATCCGGGATAATATTGGGTGCGTCTCCCCCATGCGTAATAATGCCGTGAATCCGTACATCGGTGGGAAGCTGCTGACGCAAGGCATTGATGCCGCTGAACAATTGAAGAACCGCATCCAGCGCATTAATCCCCTGCTCCGGTGATCCGGCTGCATGAGCCGCTTTGCCGTAAAAATGAAAGTCCAGCGGGTCAACCGCCAGGCTTGGCGAAGTCAGCCGGGTTACACCAGACGGATGAACCATCAGCGCAGCGTCAATCCCTTCGAACAGCCCATGCTTTACGAAGCTTCCCTTCGCACTGCCATTAGGCCCACCTTCCTCTGCCGGAGTGCCGAATACATACACCTCGCCTCCCGTCTCGTCAATCACCTGCGCCAAGGCGATGGCGGCAGCCGTACTCGCCGTCCCGATAATGTTATGCCCGCAAGCATGGCCCAGGCCAGGCAACGCGTCATATTCCGCCAGGTATCCGATTTTCGGACCTTGTCGGGTCGAAGCCTTGCGGGCAACAAATCCGGTTTCGTGACCCGCCACGTTACGGGTTATCTCAAAACCCGCCTGCTGCAAAATATCTGTCAGCGCCCGGGAAGCTTGAAATTCCTGATTCCCGATTTCAGGGTTGGCATGAATAAACCGACTCGTCTCCGTATAGAGCGCCCGGGAACCCTCGATGTGTTCTACAATCCGCTGCTTGTGCGTATCCACCGTGTTCGTTGCACTCATCGCAATCTCTCCTCTTTTTTTGGAATCATATGCTTTCAATCCTGTTTTTCAAACACCCTTATTTCTTTTGCGCTTTGACATCCGCCACCAGCTTATCTAATGTAGCCTGTAGTTCCTCCGCAGACTGGTCTACCACGACGTTGGCTCCTTTGGAATCCTGTTTTACAGCCTCCGCTACCTCCGGATCATGGTACAAATCCACAATCGTTTGGTAGGTTGCATTGTCCTTATCCTCCGCACGGGCGGCAAATACGTTGACATAAGGCTTCGCTTCCTCGCTACTTGCATCATCCTTGTAAATGGACGCGTCCAGCTTGAACCCGGCATCTGTAGCGACACCACTATTCACAGCCGAAGCTGCTACATCAGACAACACACGCGGCGTCTGTTGGGCGACGACAGGAACGATCTCCAGCTTTTTCGGATTGCCTTCAATCTCATCCGTGGTTGGATACAAGCCTGCATCCTTCTTCAATTCAATCAGCCCGGCAGACTGGAGCAGCTTCAAAGCACGTCCCTGATTGGAGGGATCATCCGGTATAGCAATTTTGGAGCCGTCAGGAAGTTCCGATACATTTTTGAATTTTTCGGAGTACAGCGCCATCGGAGCAATGACCGTTGCACCAACGGGAACGATATTCAGATCATTTTCCACGTTGAACTGACTGAGGAAAGCCAAGTGCTGAAAGGAGTTCAAATCCACCTCTTTATTGGCAAGTGCCTTGTTGGGCAACGTGTAATCCGAAAAGCTGATCAGCTCGATTTCAATATTTTTAGCCTCCGCTTTCTTCTTGAGCACATCCCAATATGTGTCTTCCGACCCGGAAACCCCGATTTTAACATGCACCTTTTCATTTGCACCTGAGCCTGAACCGTTAGCCGAGCACGCAGAAAGAAGAGATACACTAAGAATAGCGAGCAAACCCAAACGAATCATTTTTTTCATGTCCATTTCCCCTTTAATCGTTATGTAAGATACCTGATTTCAAATCAGCGTCGTAAAAATTTACGTGACAGGTAGTTCCCCGCATATTGGGCAACCTGTACAAAAATGATCAGCAAAACAATCGTGACAATCATGACCGAGGTATCGAACCGTTGATAACCATAGGTCATCGCCAGATTCCCCAAACCTCCCCCGCCTACGGTGCCAGCCATTGCAGAGAAGTCAATCAATGCCACTGTAATAGACGTCAGCCCGAGAATTAAAGGTCCCAACGCTTCCCGAATCAGCACACCCGTGATGATCTGATAAGGAGTCGCCCCCAACGCCTTGGCCGCTTCAATCATCCCCGGGTCGATGGAAACCAGATTATTTTCCACAATCCTCGCTACAGCAAAGGCAGCTACAATGGTCATCGGGAAAATAGCCGCCGAAGTGCCAATGGTGGTCCCCATAATCAAGCGTGTAAACGGGCTAATCGCTACCAGGAAAATAATAAATGGAATCGGCCGGATGATATTAATCAGCAAATTCAGAAGCATAAATACAAATTTGTTTTCAAACAGGCTCCCTTTGCGTGTCACATACAACAACAAACCAATGGCAAGCCCCAAAATACTGGCGAAAACCAGCGTGACGACAACCATCAGAAGCGTTTCTCCTGTAGCCTCCACCACCTTCAGCCAAAATGTATCCCAATTAACTCTCATGATCGACGACCTCCCTGACTTCTACCGTCGTTCGCAGTTCTTCCACGACCTTATCAACCTCGTCTTTGGCCCCGATCAACTCCACAATGAGGCTGCCGAACAGCGCTCCCTGTAGCTCATTAATGCTGCCGTATACGATGTTGTAATCCAGATTGTATTTGCGTGTAGCCCTCGACAGCACGGGTTCACTTGTCGCCCCATCCCGAAAAATAAGTCTGTACAGCCGTCCGGCATGGTGCTCCCGAATCTTGCTCAGTAGTTTGGGTGATAGCTGATCATTCAGCACTGAGCGAATAAAATTTCTCGTCGTTTTCGTCTGTGGATTGGCGAATACATCGAACACATTGCCCTGTTCTATCACCCTGCCATTCTCCATCACCGCGACACGGTCACAGATACTACGGATCACGTTCATTTCATGGGTAATGAGTAAGATCGTAATCTGATATTCCTCATTGACCTTTTTCAACAGCTTTAATATATCTTCTGTCGTCTCCGGGTCGAGCGCAGAGGTTGCTTCATCACATATCAGAATATCCGGCGAGTTCGCCAGTGCTCTGGCAATGCCAACCCGCTGCTTTTGACCGCCAGATAGCTGCTCTGGATAGGAATCTGCCTTGTCCTCCAGCCCTACAAATTGCAGCAGTTCCTTAACACGAGCATCAATCTGCGCCTTTGGCAGTTTGGCCAGCTTCAGTGGATATGCCAGATTCCCATACACGGTACGCGAGTTGAATAAATTAAAAGTCTGGAACACCATCCCGATCCGCCTTCTTAAGTCCCTTAGCTCCTTGGGCCGTATACGGGTAATATCCTGATCATTCACGACAATTCGCCCTCCCGAGGGACGCTCCAGCAAATTCACAAGCCGCAATAGCGTGCTTTTACCTGCTCCACTGAAGCCAATGACGCCGAAAATCTCTCCTTTTTCAACGGATAACGAAACCTCTTCCAGTGCACTTACCTTTCGATTGGGCAAAGAAAATATTTTGCTGACCTGTTCAAACTTAATCAAACCTGCTTACCTCCTTACATCTGCACCTCTGCATTCCCACTTTTTTAGTAATCCGGTTGAATTAATCGGAATTATAGCCTAAAAAAAGCTCCTTTGGCTCCTTTTATACCGGAGGTGGGATTATTTAACTATATACCGTATGGTTAACACCTTAAGACAAGAAGGAGAATCTGTCAATAAAAATGAATACATCCTTCATCCTCCTGTGATCACAGCCGCTTACACTATTGGACATATAGAACCAAAAAAGGCCGACCGGATGTTTGCAAAATTCGCAAAACCGGCAGCCCTGTCTCCCGTGTTAAAGGGTATCGTTAATCACTAACCAACTAATGTGCAGACGTATTTTTCAAATCCGCTTCAAAACGAAGACCAATCTGCTGTCTTGCATCCTCCATCACTTCAGCGACTGCGAGTGAACACTCCAGTGAATTAATGGAGCTATTACGTTCTCCGCTTTTAATCAGATCAATAAACTCCTGAATTTCATAATACATCGGTTCACGGGTCTGTGCTTTCGTCAGATCCTCAATCGTGCCGTCCCGATAATGAATTTTCACCTCATACGGCTGGCTAATTTTGTCGATCACCATCGTTCCATTCTCACCCTGAATTTCGGCAGGCAAATATGAATCGGTAATCTTGGAATGCATGACGACGGCGTCCATATCCGGATATCGCATAGCGATGCTGCCTTCCCCATCTACACCAGAGGACAAGAGCACGCCAACCGCGCGAACTTCCTCCGGTTTGCCGAACAATGCCACCATAGGATACAGGCAATAAACCCCAAGATCCATCAAGGAGCCATTCGAAAAAGACGGATTAAAGGCATTCAGCACTTTTCCTTGCTTAAAAGCATCAAAGCGTGATGAATATTGACAATAACTTGCAAAATAACGCCGGACCCGACCAATTTTATACATATGGTCCTTAACGATTTTAAAGTTTGGCATAAGCGTGGACTTAATGGCCTCCATCAGCAAAACATCATTGTTGCGCGCAGCCTCAATCATGCTCTGCACCTCCGTTGCATTGGAGGCAAGCGGCTTCTCGCACAGCACGTGCTTTCCGTGATTCATACACACAATCGCTTGCTCCGCATGCAAGGAGTTGGGACTGGCAATGTATACGGCATCCACCTGATCACTTGCAGCCATTTGCGCCAAGTCTGTAAATACCTCCGGATGGCTGCTGTACTTGGCGGCAAAGGCTTTGCCTTTATCCTCTGTTCGTGAGTACACCGCCGTCAGGGCAAATTCGTCCGTCTCTACCGCGGCTTGAATAAATCTCTCCGTTATCCAGTTGGTTCCAACAATACCAAAACGTATCACAGTATCCCATCCTTCCCCGTGAGTCATTTACATTTAATATATGTATCTATTCTCGCATTCTAGCTTAAGCTTGTCCACTATACGGTTAGGCATACTTCGTCCTTAGAGCTTCTCATTCGACAAAAAAAGACTGCGGCCATCAGCCAAATTCATTCTGATTGTACCACAGTCCTTGAATGCTGTTTCTAATTTATACTTTCAGCGAACGCACCTCTGGCTCGGATAAGCCAGATGCTTTTACAATCACTTCAATTTCAAGCCCCATATTCAGCATATTTCGTGCGATTTCAATTGCCTTCTGGCGCTCTCCTTCAACTTTACCTTCTGCTTTACCTTCTGCCTTTCCCTCTGCCTTACCTAGCTTCAAACCTTCTTCCCTTGCGCCTTCGATCATGGAAGCCTCATCATGCAGGTACTTTTGTCGGGCTTCATACTGTAAACGCGCCTCTTTATCCTGACTTAGAAACTCCAGCGTAGTCATCGCCTTTTTCAAACCGGGTTCATTCATGGCTAGTACCTCCCATTGAGATAGATTACTTCCCTTTAGAAACAGAAGCCAGTTGACCAAGCCACCGCTACCAGCCGGAATCTCGTGTTCATCCAGTTTGGTAAGTTCCAAAAAATGTAACTCCATATCATCACTAAACGAAATGCCCGTACGGTCCTCTGTCAAATGAAACACATTATGATAACGGCTGTTCGGTAGGAAGGAATAATTCAAAATGTTGATCGTTACACACTTTCTCAGCAGCTTATAGGATTGGCCTTCGTACAATTGTCCTGCATACTGCTTACTCCAATAAAACAAAGTTCGCTTATCCATGTCATACTTATTGAAAAGCTGCATCTCCACATTAATGAGCTGACCTTCCGTCGTTCTGGCCCGAATATCCAAAATAGACTGCTTATCATGCGGTGCGTCCTTATCCGTATACGGATTCAAAAGGACAATTTCCGTTAATGGAGGTTTCCCCGCTTCCTCAAAGGTACGATTTAGAAAAGTTAAAAGCACATCACGATTTTCCTCGCTTCCGAAAATGCGCTTAAACAAAAAGTCATTGCGGGGGTCCAGCATTTCTACCACTAGAATCAACTCCATCTGCTCATATTATACCACGACAATGAATAAGAAAGCACAGAAAAGAACATATGTTCCTATATCCATCAATCAAAATATACCAGCTTCATGATCGCCAATCCATATTCCTGATGGATCATTTTCAGCGTGCTTACCTGCACAGATGTGCAAGGCTTTTAGAAATGTGTAACACAAAAAAACCGTCCTCACGGACGGTCAACAATTTTTATTTATTTAGAAATTACCTTGCCTACCTCTACCAAAATGGCATCCATAGAAGCGGGATCATGCACGTCATATTCATCAATGTTCAGACGCAGCACAGGACAGGCATCGAACTCGTTGATCCAATTGGAATATCTGCGATACATTTGCTCCCAATAAGATCGTTCGGTCTGGATTTCCATTTCACGACCGCGCTCCTCGATCCGGCTCAGTATGGATGGCAAGCTGCCTTCCAGGTAGACCAGCACATCCGGGTGCGGGAAAAACGGTGTCATCACCATCGCCTCAAACAAACTGGTATACGTTTCATAATCCGTAGGGTTCATCGTCCCCTGATCGGCATGCATTTTCGCAAAAATTCCTGTGTCCTCATAAATCGAACGGTCCTGCACAAAGCCTCCACCGGATAAGAAAATATTTTTTTGCTCCTTGAAGCGCTCGGCCAGAAAATAAATTTGTAGATGAAAGCTCCATCTTTCGAAATCGTGATAAAACTTCTCCAGATATGGATTATGATCCACCTTCTCCAGTGAGGTTTTAAAGCCCAGGCGTTCAGCCAAAGCAGCCGTTAGTGTGGATTTCCCCACACCTACCGTGCCCGCTACCGTAATCAGGGCATTCGCGGGAATGTTGTATTTATTCATTGAATAAGCTCCTTTACATCAGAAACAATCTGTTCAAATTGTGCTCGGTTTTCTACAAAATCAATCTCATTCCCGTTAACGGTCAATATCTTGGGAAAAGGAGCCTGTTTGGCAAGAAATTGTATGCCATTATCATAATCGGTGATGAGCTGCTCCAGATATGCCGGGTCCATCTCCTGTTCAAAGGAGCGCGCCCGTTTGCGAATTCTGCCCAGCAACGTATCCAAATCGGCCTTAATATAGATGATCATATCCGGCTTAGGCATATCGTCGGTGAGCAAATGATAGATTTGGCGATATTTTTCGAGCTTCACACCCTTTAGGGTTCGCTCAGCAAAAATCAGATTTTTATAAATATGATAGTCGGAAATAACAGGCTGTGCCTTCTCAATATATTGCAGGCCAGTATCCTCCAGTTGCTTGTACCGATTGCAGAGAAAGAACATTTCCAGTTGGAAGCTCCACTCATCTATATTTTGATAAAATTTATCGAGAAACGGGTTCTCCTCGACAATCTCTTTAATAATCGGCATATGCAGCTCCGTTGAAAGCATGGAAGCCAACGTCGTTTTTCCTGCTCCGATCGGCCCTTCAACGGCTATAAATGGGGCTTGTTTCATACGATTCCGTTCCTCCTTGTACTACGGTCCATCCCATGGACAGCTATCCTATTGTATCACAAGGAAGTAGACTAAAGGCATATACTTTCTCTTATGTATCCTCCGATAAAACAACAAAACAGGGGAGCTATGTCTTCCTTCATAGCTCCCCTGTTTCTCCTTGAACATTTCTGCCTTACGCTTATTTAAACCAGCCTTTTTCATTAAAACGCGTAATCGCCTCAATTCGATTGCTGACACCCAGCTTATCCAGAATGACTGAAATGTAATTGCGCACCGTTCCTGTCGTTAGGTACAGCTCACCGGCAATCTCTTTGGTGTTCTTCCCATCAGCAATGAGCGACAAGACGGTCTTCTCACGCTCGGTCAGCGGGTTAACTTCCGCATAAGCATCATCGACCAGCTCTGGAGCATAAATGCGGCGGCCTGCCATAATACTTCTAATCGAGGAAGCCAGTTCTTCACTGGGACTGTCCTTGAGCAGATAACCGTGCGTGCCTGCCTTGATGGCCCGTTCAAAATATCCGGGACGGGCAAATGTGGTCAGAATCAGCACCTTGCAATTCAAGCCTTTGAGTTCCTCAGCCGCATCCAATCCGCTTTTGATTGGCATTTCGATATCCATGATGCATATATCTGGCTGATGCAGCTTGACCAGCTCTAAAGCCTCTTCCCCGTTGCTTGCTTTTCCGACTACTTTCATGTCCTCTTCCAAGTCCAGCAGGGAGGCCAAAGCACCCAGCAGCATACGCTGGTCTTCCGCAATGACGATTCGAATCATGGCCCCACCTCCTCATTTGGCTTTTCAGTAATATTCGGCACTTTTATGATCAGGGCCGTTCCCTGATCTGAACGCAGCTCCATACACCCGTTCACAAATTCGAGCCGTTCCTTCATCCCTTGCAGACCATTCCCCCGAAAGGCTGCACTTTCTCCCGTAACGCCGACTCCATTGTCCTGAATCCGAAGGGTCAGCTCCTTACGAGACGGCTCAATGGTAATGGAGCAGGCTGTAGCGCCACTGTGCTTCACCACATTGGTCACCGCCTCTTTCATGCACATACTAAGCACATTCTCGTTCATCAAAGACGTATGCTCCAGCTTTGGGTCGCCCTCCAAGGTGAATTCAATGTGAGCAGCCTTTAAAATCTGCCGAATACGCAGTAATTCATCCTCTAATCGCATACCTCGCATCTGAGTGACCATTTCCCGCACTTCTTTTAACGCACTTCTCGCCGTAAGACGAACATCGTTAATTTCAGCGTGAGCCCGCTCCGGGTACTGATCCATCAGCTTGCCAGCCAAATCACTTTTCAGTCCGATGAGTGACAGCTTTTGACCGAGAGTATCATGCAGGTCGCGCGCAATTCTTTGCCGCTCCTCCAGCTTAATCAATTCCGATATTTTCTTATTGGCATCCTCTAATTGCACTTGAAGCCGATCACTTTTATTTCGGTTAAAAGTGGTTATCGGAATCAAGATTACACCAAGCAGATTCAGCAGAATAAAGGGAATCTGCTTAATAAAAACAGGATTTCCAGAAACAAAACCATAATTGATCAATCCAATGGTACAGACCATCAGAACAATATACAATGTAGTGAATGCGGCCTTGCTTTTGATATTACCAATCAGGAAAGCGATAAATATCGAGAAATACATATAGCTGAATAACAACGTCATGGTAATGGATATCGCAATCTGTACACTGGTCCAGAAGTAGATCAGCCAACCTTGAGCGACAAAAGCCAGTACATAACAAGCAAAAAACACTAAAATAATGATGGTACCCAGCACAATATGGCTTGTAGATGAGGAGCTAAAAAAATAGAAGGGCAGGATATAAAAGACGACCCATACATAAGGGTTAAGTCCCGTATTTCTTTGAAAAATCTGATACCATTTTTGCATCCTGCCCACCCTTTATCATTTCACTAATTCAGCTTATATCCCTTATCTTATCATACCGTGTTTCGTACAAAGTTATTTTCTTTCCGTACTCACAACAGGTGTGGGGACGGGTTTCGTAACGGCAGCACGTTTGCTGAGCAACGGCTTCACTTGTTTAAAGGTCAAAAAGGTTTTCGTGCTTTCATCCCAAAGCCGGAACTTCAGAGATTGCAGACTTGTGCTCACCGTGATAGTCGTCGCTTTTTGAAGCTGCGGGGTGGCATCATGCGCCTTCTCCAAATTGTAATTCGGTACTTTCGGACTCAAATGATGAACGTGATGGAAGCCGATATTGCCCGTAATCCATTGCAACACCTTAGGAAGCTTATAATAAGAGCTGCCTTCTACGGCTGCATTAATATAGCTCCACTCTTCATCATGCTCAAAATACGAATCCTCAAACTGATGTTGTACATAGAACAACCAGATTCCCAGCACACCTGATACAAAAAAAATAGGTGCCTGTATCAAAACAAAATTCTGCCATCCGATGGCCCAGCACAACAGAGCGTACAATACGACGAGGGATACATTCGTCAAATAGGTGTTTATTTTTTCCTTGCGTTTTGCCTTCTTTGTGTTAAAGCGATAGGAAATCAAAAAAGTGTAGATCGGACCGAGTCCGAACATACCCCATGGACTCCGGTATACACGATAAGCCAGTCGTGTCCATGCAGAAGCTTCTACATACTCTTCCACCGTAAGCACCCACATATCACCTGTGCCCCGTTTGTCCAGATTACTGCTGGTTGCATGGTGGATCGCGTGGCTATTTTTCCATTGGTCATACGGGCAAAGTGTAATAATACCTGTAATCGTGCCCACAATGTCATTCAGCCTGCGGCTTTTGAAGAACGATTGATGACCGCAATCATGAAAAATGATAAATGCTCGTATAACAAATCCGGAAGTAATAATAGTAATCGGAAGAGTCAGCCAATACGATACCGACAGACTAAGATAAGCGGCATACCATAGCAGAATCAGTGGACCCAGGGTGTTAATGAGTTGCAGAACGCTGGATTTCGTGTTTATTTTCTCGTAGGGAGCCATATTTTTTTTCAATTGGGCTAATGGGAGTTGTGTCATACTTATTTATGATCCTCCTTTAAAATGACGCCCATACTTTGATCTCGTCAGGCGTACATGTTGATCTAACCTCAGTATAAGGGGATACCTGTGTTGGATGTAGTCATAAACGTCAGTTCGGGAATATGACATTTGTCATATAGACAAATAACATGACCTCTTTGCCAATTGTTCACGGGTTTCTTTTCGGAAGATTATTTGTTAAAATATAAGGTAAATAACGCTGTATGTGACTGGCGAAGTCAGTGGAATCAACCACGAGGGAGCATACAATGAAAGCGTGCCGTTCGCCTGGGAGAAGTATTTGCAGAGGATTCGTCTGTTGTGACGACCTTGTGCAAATACTTTTTTTCGTTTTACAAGACCATGACACCCTGTTGATTCCATCATGCGATAAATTCAGAGGAGGTTCAGACTATGGCTATCATTATGAAATCCAAAGAAGCAGCTGAGCAAGTGTATGCAACGATCCGTAACAAAGTAGAACAAATGAAACAGCAAGGGCATCTCCCTCATTTGGCAACACTGTTGGTAGAAGGTGATCCGGCCTCTGCCTACTACGCCCGGACCAAGCAAAAAATAGCGGAGAAGCTGGGCATCTCCTTTCATCTTCATACCTTTGACCGCCATGTAAGCGAAGCTGAACTCCTTCACCTGATCGGCAGCCTGAACGAAGCCTCTCATGTACATGGTATTATGCTGGAATTGCCTCTTCCCCAGCATCTATCCGCCTCCGCCATTAAACAATCCATCGCCCCATACAAGGATATTGATGGAATTACCCCAGGCAACAAGCTGGCTACCGTTACAGGTGAAGCCGGGTTGTATCCCGCTACGCCTCAAGCCTGTATTGAGCTGCTCAAGCATTACGGTCACACATTGGCAGGCAAAAATGTCACCCTTGTCGGCATAGGACAGACAGTGGGACTCCCCCTTTTTCACATGCTGCAAAGAGAAAATGCCACCGTTACCGCCTGTCATGCAGGCACACGTGATATTGCAGAGCATTTGAGCCATGCAGACATTGCCTTTGTCGCAGTCGGATGCCCTGATGTGATTACACAGGATATGGTTCATCCCGGTTTGATTTTGGTAGATGCGGGAATTAACGAGACGCTGGAGGGAAAAATAGTGGGGGATGCCGCTTTGGACGTTGGGGAAAAGGTACATGCGATTTCTCCGGTTCCCGGCGGTGTCGGCACATTAACGACTGCAATCTTGTACAAAAATCTGCTCAAAGCGATTGATCTGCAACACTACTCCAGAGAGGTGGCCTATTCATGAGTGAATTGTCGTGGAGTGATTCCATCGGACATTTTCTAAGAGAGGCTGGAAGTGCAGCACCTACTCCCGGCGGAGGAAGTGTATCCGCACTGGCAGCGGCACTGGGCGCGGCTATGACCTCCATGACCGCCAACCTTTCCCAAGGAGAAAAGTACGCGCATGTTCATGGACAAATCGCCGAAGTGATTCACAGCATGGAAAACCTGTCCACACGCTGTGAGGAACTGATGAACGCAGACATTCAATCCTTTGAACAATACATGACCGCATTGCGCTTGCCCAAAGAAACAGACGAAGAAAAACGCTATCGAACCCATTCCCTACAGACCGCGGTGATCGCCGCCATTGAGGTGCCGATGCGTTTGCTGGAAGTATGCCGGGACGGAATGCAGCGTGCCTACAGTATCGTGGAGCTGTCCAACAAAAATGTCATTTCTGATCTCGGCATAGGGGCGATCCTGTTCGAGGCTGCCGCCCAATCCGCCCTGCTCACCGTTGACATTAACCTTGCTTCCCTGAAAGATTTGGATGCCAAACACGCCTATGAAGCGAAAACGGCTGCACTCATTCGTGAAATTGGACAAATCAAAGCGCAAACCTTATTGATCGTACGCAGCCGAATAACGGGCTAAGAAATAACCTCCAAATCCATCTCTAAGCATGGGTTTTTGGAGGCTATTTTTTTTGGAATTGATTTGTTTTGGATATCTTAGAATGTAACCGATTGCAACAAAAAACGATCTCACAAAAAAAGCACCTCACCCACGGCCATACTGCCCATGTAGTAAAATGCTTACGAATGTGGATCATATACTTATTTTTTCGCTTTATTCTCTGTTTCTCTTTCAATCAGCATATCCACGATCATATCAATCTGCCCGGTAATGGCGATAGGATCATAGCGATAGTACGTATCAAAGTCGTTAAAGAACACTCTATTGTTCTTCACCGCAGGCAGGTTCCCCCACACAGCGGACGATTTCAACTGCTTAAGCGCGTCTCCCTTTTTCTCCGGGTCATAGGTTGTCAGAAACATATAATCTGCGGCGTACTGTGGCAATACCTCCAGCGAAAGCTGTACGGTTTGTTCCTTGGAGTTGGTCGTTTTCTTCGGCATGTTCAGCTTGAGTGCATTGTATACCGCTTGTCCTCCACGACCTGCATTGTCACCGAAAATCCAAAGAGCGTTTTTGTCCGTCAGCTCATACAGACCAAAGGTAGCATTGGGATCAATGACGCCTTTAAGACGTTCGCGGCCTTCGGCAGCCTTTTTATCAAATGCAGCAATAAATTGCTCTGCTTTCTCTTTCTCCCCGGTGATATCACCAAACAGCTTGACCGTATCGTAAATATTCGTAGTCGTTCCGTAAGGAATATACAGCGTAGGTGCAATTTTGGACAATGCCTCATAGTTGGTATCCTTCATCACCACAATCAGATCGGGCTTGAGTTCCAGCGTCTTCTCCAAATTGGTCGGGTCACCCACCTCTTTGGTCCCTTTTTCCTTGAGCAAAGCAGTTATGAAAGGATTTTGAAAGGCCGTCGGCTCCACACCCACCACATTAGCCCCTACGGACAGTAATTCTCCGCCGTAAAAATCCGTCACAATACGCTGCGGTTTGGCCGGAATTTGAATATCCCCTTTGACCGTTTTAAAGCTTCGCATCTGACCGTCTGTCGTATCAGCATTTTTCTCTCCAGTGGAAGCTGACTCTTGCTTATCTCCTGGAGATGAAGCGGAATTACTTCCATTGCTGTTTCCGCCGCAAGCGCTAACGAATATAGACAATACGAGCATCATTGCAGCCAAAATAAAAAACGATTTTTTCTTCAACATATTAGCCCCCTATGTATTGTAAAATTGACCTTTTCAATTGCGTGATAATGATTATCAATATCGTATGAAATATATCAGGCAGCTTCCCTGCTGTCAACTTAAAATCGAAGCTTCAAAAAAGAGAGGAACTGGAGAATACCTGACCAAATCATCCGATGAGTGGTTCATTCTTATGAATCATTTGATTCCAGTCTCTCACTGGATTTATGCAAAATGCTCTTATTGATAAAGCGTAAAAGGCACTACGATATATGCTCTAGCATACGATCGTAAGTGCCTTTTTCGCGTACCTGTATTGATAGATGAACATCCCTCTACAAGCCGGGCTTGGATGGCTCCATGCAGCTTTCTGATGAACGATGCCTGGTTTTATATTCTTCTCCCCAATCCTTCATTAAGTTAATAATCGGAGTCAGAGTTCTTCCAAATTCGGTTAGAGAATATTCGACTTTGGGAGGAACTTGCTGATAGACTTCACGGTGAACTACACCATCCTCTTCCAGCTCGCGTAACTGGAGCGTCAGCATGCGCTGAGTGATCCCCGGACAGATTCGCCGAAACTCACTAAACCGCTTGGTTCCATACATTAGATGATATAAGAGAATCCCTTTCCATTTGCCTCCAATCACATCCAGTGTGTACTCCACCGGGCAGGCCTGTTCCTTTCCATCGGGACATTCTCCAAAGCCGCCTTTCCGATTTCGCATAGGTATTTTTCCTCCTAGTATCATTTTGTATACTACAGCACATTAATGTGCGTACTTCTAAAACGGTCATGTATATTCTAATATTAAGCATGCCACTTGATAAGCGTCAATTCAATCATTATTCACAAGGAGTGAATGAACTATGGAAACCTTAACAACTGCTAAAAATCAAATCTTATCTGCATATGAGTTCAGACATGCTACCAAAGAATTTGACAGCCATAAGAAAATCAGCGACTCGGACTTCGATTTTATTCTCGAAACAGGTCGTTTATCCCCCAGCTCGTTCGGCTTTGAACCCTGGAGATTCGTTGTCGTCCAAAGTAACGCCATGCGTGAGAAGCTGCTCCCGTACTCTTGGGGAGCCAAAAAACAGCTACCTACAGCGAGCCATTTTGTACTCATTCTCTCCAGACTGCCTAAAGACATGTTGGCCTCATCCGAATATATCAAGGGTGTAATGGAAAACGTACAGCAATTGCCTGCTGAAGTGGCTCAAGGCAAAGCAAAGGTATATGATGACTTCCTGAAATCGGATTTTGAGCTGGAGGAAAATGAAAGAGCGATGTTCGAGTGGGGTTGCCGACAAACCTACATCGCACTGGGCAATATGATGACAGCGGCAGCTCAAATCGGAATTGACTCCTGTCCGATCGAAGGTTTTAATAAAAACAAAATTGAACAAATTCTTTCCGAAGAAGGCATCATGGATGCCGAGCATTTCGGCATTTCCTGCATGGTGGCTTTTGGATACCGTCTGAATGAGCCGCGTGGAAAAACTCGGCGACCTGCGGATCAAGTTATTGAATGGGTATAACTAAAGGACGAGTAGACCAAAAAGAACCGAAAGCGATATGCTCTCGGTTCTTGTTCTTACTGATAGTTCACTTCTTCTGCGAAGTAAATCTCCTTCAAACGATCCTTAACGCGCTGAATTTCCTCTGCTGTTAACGGAGCCGTAGGCTTTAGCTTGAAGTTTCTTCCGGTGACATAGCTTACATCCGTGTTCCTATCCAGGTTGAATGGTGTTTTGGGAACCGGATTTCGGGTATAGTCGGTAAAATCAATAATGGACCATGCCGTATCTCCATCCTCCTTGGATAAAATGATCCGCTGTGAAGCATTTTCAGTCCACAAGTAACGCAGATTGGCTGGTGAATTATTGGAGTCCATAACTGCCTTAATGCCGGAACCCCTAAACATGAGCGAAAATTCCGTATGATCATTATTCGATCCAGCTAACGATTCATAAATCTGTTTCAGCCCGTCCACTCCCACAATCTCGACCTCGCGGTCAGCAGGGAAGTGATTCACAAAGTTCTCCCATATTTGAGACATGTTATGGTTCTTGGCAAGCCAGTTGATGTCCAAAATAATGGACATGTAGTTTACCGTATTTAAACGTTGATACGGGTTATCTAAATATTGCTGTGCTATATACAGTTGTGGTGCCGCATCCGTTTCAGTCACATATGGGTCGCCTGGATGGAGAGTCCAGCGTGAGGAATCCTTTGTATAGCGTGATCCAATGGGATCAATCGTAATCGAGTTCATAAACACGATACCACTATTATTTGCAAGCCCCTGTGCTGGAACAATCGGATTATCCTTATTGGACCAGTAAGGCATCAAAGGTGAACCTTCACCATACATGCTGTTAACATTATACTGTGTAGCCGACCACCCCATCGCTGAAGTGATCTTAAAATGATCTTTAAGCCATTGGGCCTGCTCAGGGTTCACCGTAAAACTGGTCAATGATTTAGGCAGATACTTCCGGTATTGGTCTGTATCCATGCTTTCAAACACCGAAGGTGATCCCAACGACCCGGATTGGTGCAGCTCATTGAGTGCATTATAACGATACATATACAACCACTCGTTCATCCGTGCTTCCCATTCAGGGAGTGCGTACAGATTATTCGGATACCCGTCCAAAATCCCGACTTCATCACCGTACTGATCCACATATTCCAAAACCTTTTTAAGCTGCGGGCGATTCGTTTCTACAAAAACAAATCTATTTTCCATGGCCCAGGTCACTTTTAAGTTGGGGCCAAATTGATCCATCAGCAATTGACGAGCCTGCTCAATTTGGTCTACCGTGGTCGTACTGCCCGCATCTTGTCCCTGTAGCATCATTGAGACAGCAAAATATTGCTTTTTGCGCTCTCCCGGTACTACCGTTAACTCGGCATCGGTTATGAAGTGAATTCCCTGAGATGGTGATTCAACCTCGATCTTGAATGGAATGACAGAGTTCACTGTAGGAATCAGATGCAGATTGGCAATATGTCCATCCTCGTCAAATATGCCTCTGGAATCCTCTATCCGAAGCTTCAAGTCTGACGGCAACAAACCTGGCGGTATGACCTCTCCCTTTGCATTTTGAAATACATAGGGCATACTCCAGGCTACAGGGTCTAGAGTAGTGGCCTGTGAAATGGTGTATGTCGCCAAGTATACGGAACTGATTACACTCGGGTCCTCTACTGGAGGAGTCTTCCCTTTCACGATCAGCTTGGTCTGTGCTTTAAGTACCCGATAGGGTTTGGCAATTGTGACTTCTATCTCTACAGGGATGTAACCATCAGCATCAGGAATATTTTGGGAACGCGCGATTTTCCCTTGTTCATCAAAAACACCTAATGTATCACTAAATGTGTAAGTGACACTTGTGACGCTGACATCGGGAATGCTTACCAAGCGTCCTTCATTGTATAGCTGAAAGGACAGCTGATATGCAGGATACGTTTCCGGTTGATTTACCAACTCCGGCGCCTTGATTACAACCTCATCCACTACAAAATCCGAGGAATGATCCGGTGGAATCACCGGTGGTTTCGGTTTCGGTCCCGGTGGCGGCGGCGTTACTGGCGGTATTACTGGCGGTGTCTCTGGTGGTTTAGGGCCAGGTCCCGGTGGTATAACTGGCGGTTCAGGCTTCGGCTCTGTTGGTGTTATCGGCGAGTCCGGTGGATCGGGCCTTGGACTATGGCTTTTAGGCTCTTCGATTTCTGGATTCGCACGCTGGTGACTAATTTCCGGCGCCAGGTCGACCACTACCTTCTTCGATTCTGGTAGGCTGATCGGCTGATTTGTCGTTGCTGCTCCATTTCCTAATGACTCCAGCAAACGCTTGGCACGTTCTCTCAGATCGTCACCGCCTAGCCATATCCGATAAGCAACCAGTGTAGCATCCTGCCGTTTCACAGACTCTTTGGGGTGGAAATAGTGATTTGTATCCCCCTCCATCAGTTCCAACCGTTCCATCAGCCATACGCTCGTTTGTGCATAGTCTGATATATCAGACTGATCCACAAAACTGGATATACTGGAAGCGCGGGTATCTTCAGAAACACCGAAATACCTGGCATACCAAACTGCCATATCCTGGCGAGTCATATTGTGCTTTGCACCGAATAACTGATCACTAATTCCTTTGGTAATGTTCTCTTCCTGCAGGGTCTGCACATAAGATAAAGCCCACGGCGACACATCTGTAAAAGGAACAACACTTCTGGTGTTCGACGTTCGTTTTACGGTTTTAGCAAAGATACTCGCCCACTCCTGCCGCGAAATAAAATCTATGGGCCGGAAGCTGCCATCGTGATAACCAGTAACAACCCCTTGAGAAGCCATGGCTTCAATCGCATCAGCAGCGTAGGAATGCTCAATATCGTTAAAGGCCCTGTCTGCAAAAACAGGTACAGTATGTACGCAGAACAACCAAACAGCTAGTAAACCAGCCATGTACCGCCTAATTCGTTGTAACTCTTTTTTACATTTCATAAGATTCTAGAGCATTTCCCCTCCTTTATGATGTAATACCAGATCACTTCCCCCTGTGCTCCTTTTCATTTGTGAAAATTATCTCTTTTGTTTTCAAACGAATTCTCATAATCAGTGACACCAAACTGTATATACTTGAATTATCGGAATAATCTCCCTAGGTTTGAATAAAGACAGTAAAAAAAGTCGCTTTAGGTATGCTGTATAATCCGTTAAATCGTCATTATTTTAAAGCCATATATCCCGATCATTTAAAATGGTTTTCATTGGAAATCAAATTTTCAACCCTTTTCTTCCATCACTGTATGTTCTCATTGCCAGCGTAGAAATAAAAAAGATAACATCATGTATATAGTCCCGGATGGGTATACACTATGTTATCTCTACTATTGCAGATCACTCTCACTTACTTATTTGGATCACTTATTAGCCATCCTATATCATCTGGGTTATTCTTTTGTAATAGCACCATTAAAAACATAATAGTAACTCTCTGAAATCCCATCTTGCGGATAAGCTGCAGGATCTTCGCTTGTTACTTGGCCTACAAGCTCCCGATTTATAAACGTGTGAGGTCCTTCCTCTATTAGCGCTTCAGCAGACATACCACTGATAGGTCTTACGGTACTGGACCAGAATGTAACTAAATATATATCGTCAGGATTAAATTGAAAGCGTCCTTCACTTGATGTCCCCTCATAAAACAGCTCAGACAAAGAAGTCGCTTCTGACCCTCTCATAAAAATTCGAATATCACTAGTTCCATTCCATCTATGAGGAATTCCACCTCTGGGATTGATATACTCTACAACCTCAGGCTCTTGATCGCGAAGAAAATCAGTAACTGTAAATTTGTAAACCGCATCCGTTATGCTTACGGTTACAACTCCAGTTGTTTTCCCCGTTTTATAGCCGCTGAAATCTCCATACACATTTGGGGTTTGGCTTAAAGCGGCAAAAAAACTTTCCTGATCCATATATTCTATTCTTCCAGGTACTGCAGTCAATCTATATGTCTTCACCTCAGTACCCTTGTACTTGTCCCAAGTATATTCTGTGGTAGCTGCGTAAGATACCCCGCCGTTCCAGCCCAATGATGCTACTACTAGCAAGGCTAACATCAAGAGCAATGACCATTTTTTCAACATCTTCCCCTTAACCCCTCTCCATTTGCACTCCAATTATTTAATAAAATTATAGCTTCTCTAAAATTCTATTAACAGTTAAAATTTAGAAGAAAGTATAGATAATTTATGTCCTTTGTATATTGGCTAGACCTAAACAAAATTAGTGCTTTCTTTCTATTTCTTTTTGGCTTATTATTCGTTAGTATGTATTATTATTCATTTGTATGGAGGATACCTATGAACCTTAAAATGATTGAAGAGCTATCCTTGAACAACTGGCAGCCCCTGTCCACTTTGCTTTACGATGGATGGATTTTGCGCTTTGCAGATGGTTATACCAAACGTGCCAACTCGATTCATTATTCAACCTTTGACCTCGATCATAAAATTGAAGAGTGTGAGAGCTTATATTTCAATCGTAACTTGCCCGCAACCTATAAAATCACTCCCTTTATCCATCCTGAGCATTTAGATCGCATTTTAGAGGAAAAGGGCTATTCCCTCATTGACCCAACAAGTGTTCAAACCTTGAAGCTGGATAACCTAAGCAGCCCCCAACTAAATTCGGTGAACATAGATGAACATATGAATGAAGAATGGTTAGCGCATTTTTGCAGACTTAATCGTGTGGAAGTTCATCATAAGGGTATCATGGAACGCATGTTATCTAATATCATAACGAAGAAAGGGTTTATCTCGCTTTATGACAACAATCAAGTTATTGCTTGCGGTCTTGGAATTATCGAAAGAGAGTATCTAGGTTTATACGATATTGTGACCGATTTAAATTACAGAAATCAGGGCTTCGGGGAACAAATGATATTACATTTGCTCAAATGGGGACAAGAGCATGGGGCCAGACACAGCTATTTAGCCGTTGTAGCCGATAATAAACCTGCACAACGGCTTTATGCCAAACTGGGATACTCGGAAGTTTATACGTATTGGTATAGGGTTAAAGCTTGAGCCGTTTTTCCGTTTCCGAAGTAAGCTGCTTTTACCTTGGCAAAAGAAAAACCGAGCGAACTCAGGGAGTAACCTGAATCTCGCTCGGCGTGATCTCTGCATTTTAGCAGCCTTCTATTTCTTATCTAATTCTTCAATTCTCTGCCGCTTTCCTATGCCAAAGACAAAATAGCCGACAATGACGATTGCCATGAATGATGCTCCGACAATCAGTGACGTACGCGTGTCTGGATTGAACCACATTCCAACGATCACCAGGGACAAGAAGATAATGGTGATGTAGTTACTGATCGGGAAAAAACGAGACTTGAAGGGATGATTTTCCATTTCGTTCTTCCACTTTTTCCTGAATTTAAATTGGCTGATTGCCATTGCAAACCACGGTACCATGCCTGGAAGAACACTGGCGCTATAAATATACAGGAACAGCTTGGAATCAGGGATTAAGTAATTAAACAGCACTCCCACCAGCAGCAAGGAAATGGTCGCAATAATACTATTTCTGGGAACCCCGCTTTCGGAAACTTTCCCAAAGAACTTGGGGGCTTGTCCGTTTTTAGACAATGTATATAGCATTCTTCCAGCACTGTAAATCCCGCTGTTGCAGCCTGACATCGCGGCTGTGAGAACAACGAAATTGATGATACCCGCAGCGGCAACAATCCCTACTTTGGCAAAGGTTAGAACGAAAGGACTGCCGATCTCGCCAATTTGGTTCCAAGGATAGATCGTAACAATAACAAAGATCGCACCCACGTAAAAAATCAGAATACGCCAGATAATATTCTTAATGGCTTTTCGCAGCGTCATTTTCGGATTTTCTGCTTCACCCGCCGTAATGCCCACCATCTCTATACCCTGATAAGCGGCCGTTACAATACAGAGCGCAAATAAAAATCCTTTTAAACCACCTGCAAAAAAACCGCCATGGCTGTACAGATTGGAGAGACCGATCGGTTGCCCGCCGTTCCCCAGGCCAAAGAAGATCATACCCGTGCCAATAATCAGCATAAAGATAATGGCGACAATCTTAATCATGGCAAACCAAAATTCAAATTCTCCATAAAATTTCACAGCCGCCAAATTGGCTAACGCAATAATGATGACACCTGCCAAGGCTGGTAGCCATTGCGGAATGTCAGGGAACCAATAGCCCACGTACACCCCAATGGCAGTAACCTCCGCCATCCCTACAGTAACCCATAAAAACCAATAGCTCCAAGCGGTCAAAAAACCGGCCAAAGGGCTAATATATTTATGTGCAAAAGTAGCGAATGAGCCTGTCACCGGTTCGAGAATCAGCATTTCTCCCATCATCCGCATGACAAAAAACATAATAATCCCGGCTAAGAGATAGGCCAACAGCACAGAAGGCCCCGCCCATTTTATCGTACTTGCTGACCCCATAAACAAGCCAACGCCAATGGTGCCTCCAAGCGCAATCAGCTCAACATGCCGTGGCTTTAGCCCTCTCGTTAATTGTTTCGATTCCAAAAAAACGCTCCCCTTCGTATATGTTCATCATCAAACTGAAAGATATGGAAAACAGCCCCTATCCCAAAAAGGATATCGAGATATCAGGCTGCCGTGATGCTGATTTTGCCAATATAGAGATACTTCATCATCCGAGTGCGCACAAGGAAATCACGTCCAAATATGAATCAAGCCTTGCTGTTCCTGAGTCCGACCCTGTAGCAATGAAAGAATTGTATGACAAAAAAAACGGAAAATCAACACTTGTTAATTAACCAATGGTTAAAGAATAATGGTAAAAAATAGAGGAGCAAATTTGTCGTTGCAACAGCTTATTCACTATGACCACGCTTAGAGCTAATATATTTCACGGAAACGTGTTTATCAACGACAAACTTCACTATTACACCATCAAAAATGATCATTTTCCTACAATTTATCTACAGATAATTCTTAGTTGCTTTCTTTGCATTCCTGATATGTATTTCATAGCTTGCTCAAAAAGTATTCCTTTAACGTTATAGAATAGAAATATTATTGGTTTGTATCTTTCACATACTTGAGCAATTCTCCAGGCTGGCAATCCAGCGCAGCACAAATACGGTCAAGTGTATCCAATGTAATGGATTTAACGTCTGCCCCACCGTCAGACACCCACTGACTTATCGTATTGGGGCGTATCCCTGATTTTTTTTGCCAAAGCATACATCGTCATTTCCCTGTCTTTCAGCATTTCATCGACCATAAACTTTATCATTTATATACATCCTCAGTTCATTTTATTTTGAAGAAATATAATAACCATAAATTATCTAATACCGAGTCGGAATACATTCAATTCTCCAATGAATGTGACCCATATTTCAAAGAAATTCGGCAATTAAATAAGATGTAACACATTAAAAATCACACAAACGAGGAAAAGATACAAACATACCCACTCCCAATATCATAAGTAAAAAAACCTTAACAAAGATAACCCCTTATCCCTGTTAAGGTTTTGTCTGCATTACCAGTAACAATCCTTAAAATACATTCAGTTGTAGGATTCCGACATTATCTTGTGGATAACGAAGCCCATTTTTGCTCCAGCCACTGATCAAACTCAGCACCCTTGTCACCTTCATAGACGTCAAAAATATCGACTCTCATCTTGTGCAACTTCTCGCGAAAATCGTTATAGGTATGGTCGGCTGGCAGGCTTTTTTTAATCCGCACCAGGATCTTCGTCAAGCCCTTAACAAGCTCACCCTCTTTGCGCACAGGGGGCTGTACATTCTCGCCCCATTCCTGAAGCTTGCGGTAAGCGGCTTCCTGAACGGCATATACCGTATCATTATTCAATCGGTGTGTTAGCACGTCAATCGTCTGTTGGTTCTTCCATGCACCCAGATCATTCACCGCAGCTAGACGCGTTTTCCAATCGGAGGTTCGGTTTACGGCTACTTTAAGCTGCTCATATACTTCTGTAAATTCCTGTTGAGTTTCGTTGTTTTCCAAAATAATCTCATCCTTTTCTATATCTGAGTCAATCTATATTCGATCCTATAACGGTTCCACCATCAGAACGCTTTGTTCACCTGTTCTTCAACCCTGTGACTTTACTAAAAAATCACTCCATTTGATGTTTATCATGATTGCCGTTTGTTAAATATAACATACTTGCAGGTCTTCTTCATATCTCGAACCATCTTCTTTATTTACAAACTTACGTGGAAAGTTAAATTGAGCTGTTGATTGGTCAGGCTTTCTTGGTTTGTATCACCAGAATTCATACAAAACTTCATCTATCCATCTGCATTTTTAGTTGGAGTAGCACAAGCTTTTATGAAAACATATGTTCGTTTATAATTAGTGGGTTGAAAAATATATTCAGCATGAAAAGAGGAGATTCATATAACCATTCATTATAGACATACAAAAGAAGACGTGAATAGCTCACGTCCTCATTTCGTCCCCAACGAACCCCTCTACTCACTCTACACCCTTATATACCAAGCGTGCGATGCTCTCCACATGCCTTGTGGCGGTGATCATGATGCCATATGAAGCTGGTAGCCCCTTGGCGACACGGTATATTTTCGAAGGGTTGCTTTTTCAACCTTAAAATTTAACACTTTTTATCAAGACAGTTATTGCATTTATTCTCCACTAAAGCTTTTGGCCCATTCAGCAACCCTCCGACTACTTTCTTCTTCTGACAAATCCTCAATCCTAGCCATAATAGACCATCTTACTCCAAAAGGATCCAATATACTTCCGAATCGATCACCTGAAACAAAGCTTACAACCGGTTCCCTTACTTTTGCTCCTCTTGCTACCGCATTTTCAAGTACCTGATCAACATTAATTACGTAAATTCCTAAAGAATAACACGCATTGTCTTCATCTGGCGGCAAGGCCAATTTATATGCCGGATTCGCTGCTCCCAGCTGCAAAAAACCATTTCCAAAATCTAATTCCGCATGAGCAATTATTTTATCGCCATTTCCATCAGGATATTCAGTAATATCCTTAACCCTTGCATTAAAAACAGTTTTATAGAACTCTATTGCCTCAGAAGGATTCTTCACTGTTATAAATGGGGTAATAGATGTAAAGCCGTTGGGTGTTCCATTCTTTGTATATTTACCTGACACTCCCATATATTCTCTGCTTTCAGTCATTTTTACTCCTCCTTTAAATGATCATAACATATCAATTTTATGCTTATACCTTCATTGGATAATTCATCAAGTGATACCAACTTTCCATCGGTAATCAATGATTATCATCATTATAAAATAGCTTCACTGACATCTGCTGTCAGTGAAGCTATTAAAGTTGATAATATTCCATTAACTCCGACGCAACAGCAACAAGTTTTTCCTTCAAACTCTGTGGTTCGATTACTTGAATGGATTTCCCGTAGGATAGAAGAAAATAAGGGACATATATATGAATTGATTTTTCCTCAAGTAAAAAGATTGCTTGATCTGATGTCCGCTCTTTCAGATGATGCCCCATAAACCAATGCAGGCATAAGTCATCCAATGCCTCTGACCTGCCCCCGATAATTAAAGAAATTAACCCGTCCTTGCCCACTAAATCAGGTAACAGATTTTGCATAAAAAATTCACGGGCCGAAAAAGCTTCGGGACGCTTAAATATGATTTGAGTACGCTTGATTTGTAGAATTCGATCTGCCCGAAAGCTGCGGATCTCATTCCTTAGGTGGCAAAATGCAACAGTATACCATTTATTGTTCCAGTAGACCATTCCATAGGGGTCTATCACCCTATTCTTGGGTTGTTCTTCATGGCTTGTGCGATAATCAATTTCTACAGAGAATTCGTTTGCTACAGCCTGCTCCAATTCCGCCAATACCGGCTGAACAGAAGGGTCTCCCATGCGGTTTATAACTTCAAATCCGGCTAAATGACGGCTAAGTATACTTTCCTGCTCCTGATTCGAATACATTTTCAATTTTGATGTCGCATTGCCTAACGCCTCACTCAAAGGGTATCCGGCTTCTTTTGCAAAAACAGCAGCATGAAGGAGTGCCTTTTTTTCTTCAATATCAAATAGCAGAGGTGCTCTGATAAAATTATTCAGCAAGCTATACCCGCCATTATGACCTGTGTCGGATATTATAGGCACTCCACTGGCACATAGTGCATCAATATACCGATAAACTGTCCTTATATTTATTTCTAACTTTTCGGATATTTGTTTTGCAGTCATTTTTACGCCTGAATTCAGCATCCATAGAATGGCCAGCATATTATCATTTTTTGGCATAAGATGAATCCTCATCTTTTATTTTCCAACAATCTTTCAACCTTTCAATCCTCACAACAGCCTCCACATGCACCGTATGCGGGAACATGTCTACGGGCTGAACCTCCACCGTTCTATACCCTCCATCCTCCAGTATCCTTAAATCCCGTGCCAGCGTGCTCGGATTGCAGGATACATAGACCACGCGCTCTGGCTTCATCTCCAGAATGGTTTCGAGCAGGCGAGGATCGCAGCCCTTGCGGGGTGGATCGACGACGATGACGTCGGCTGTGATGCCTTGCTCTTTCCATGCGGGGATGACGTCTTCGGACGCGCCTACCTCAAACTTCACATTGCGCATATTGTTCAACAGCGCATTACTCCGTGCATCCTCAATAGCTTCTTTGACGATCTCCACTCCGTATACCTGATCCGCATGTTGAGCGAGGAACAAGGAAATGGTGCCGATACCGCAGTATGCGTCGATCACCGTTTCTTTACCCGTGAGTCCGGCATATTCGACGGTTTTGCTATACAGCACTTCGGTTTGAACGGGGTTCACCTGATAAAAGGACCTCGCGGAAATAGCAAATTGGACGTTTCCGATGTAATCATAGATCACGTCACGGCCCCATAGTACACGGGTTTCGTCGCCAAAAATAACGTTCGTTCGCTTGGTATTCACGTTCTGGCAAATGCTTGCCACGTGTGGGATATGCTCACGAATACTGCCGATCCAGGCATCTGCGTGCGGGATATCTCGTCCATTCGTGACGAGGACCAGCATCATTTCACCTGTATGAAAAGCAGTCTTGACGACGACATGGCGCAGTAGTCCGCGTCCGGTTTCTTCATTATATGCGCTGATGCCCAGCGTCCGCCCAATCTCTTTAACATGTGCAACGACCTCGTCGTTACGCTCGTCCTGAATGAGACAGGTGTCCATATCCACGATACGATGACTGCCACGTGCGTAGAAGCCGCCGACAAGTCCGCCTTCGGTGACGCCGATCGGCACTTGGGCTTTGTTGCGGTATCTCCACGGCTCGCTCATGCCCAGCGCAGGAAGTACCTTTACAGCAGCTTGCTCACCTGCAATGGAACCTTCATTTCCCTCCACATTCAGCTTCCCGATACGCTCCAGCACGTCCACGACATGCTGGCGCTTCCAGCCTAGCTGCGCTTCGTAGCTCATATGCTGGATCTGACAGCCGCCGCACTGATCGTAGATGGCGCAGGGAGCTGCAATCCGGTCAGGGCTTGCCTGTACGATATCCAGAAGTTTGGCATAGCCATACTGCTTTTTCGTTTTCAGCACCTTTATCCGCACCTTTTCACCCGGCAACGCGCCTGGAACGAACAGCGTAAAACCCTCAACGCGTCCCACACCTTCGCCGTCATGGTTCATGCCAATGATGTCCATCACGGCTTCATCGTTTTTTTGCACAGGCAGATCGGTACACTCTGCGCTGACTCGGTTACGATTGGATGCATCCTGACTCCGTCCACCACCGGAAGAACGACGCGATCCACGTGCCTTTTCCGATGTCTTCCGTTCCCTTTCCTGCGCACTTCCATTTCCGCTTCCAGCTCGAAGCTGTCCTTGTCCTCTTTCACTGTTCATCGGCACGGTCTTTTTCTCCGGCTTCCCTTGAATGGGAGCTGCTGCATTCCGGCGGCTTTTTCCACGTCCGCTACGGTTAGTCGTCATTATAGATGTCACTTCTTTCTGATAATCTTTTCAAACCTGTTTATGCTCATGATTGGCATACAACCCCATATATAATCATACGGTCATCGCTCTACACATTAACACCAATACCGTGAACTCGAAAATGCCGTTACTCCCCACGGAGAACGGCAAGAACCGATATCGTCACAGCGAAAAATAACTTCCAACTCTACATTCCATATACTGTACTGTACTGCGATGAAAAGCGAGAACACTCACCGTCATTCCTTACCGAAAAACATTCAAATGCTGCGGCAAATTACGGAAAGTAGCTGGCAGGGTACCACCCAGTTCGCCATCCAGATTAAGCTGGACATAGCCGGGCGAGGTTACTTCCATGTAATCCGTTTTAAAATAAACAATCTTCTTGTCCTGCAAATGCTCACCACGCAGCGCGAGTGTCACCAACCGGATCATTTCCGCCAAATTACATTTGCGCACAGCGATCACATCGAGCAGCCCATCATCAATGGTCGCGCTGGGCGCCAGCTTTTCGAATCCGCCTACCGAGTTCGTATTAGCAATCAGGAAAAGCATGAACTCGTCGTGTATCACTTCCTGACCCGATGCCTTGATAATCAGTTCTTGTGGGGCAAGGCTGACCATTTTCTCCACACCCTTAAAATAATAAGCCAACTGTCCAATCATCGTTTTCAGCTTACTGGGAACTTCATACGTAAGCTCGGTCAAAGTACCGCCACCCGCGATGTTAATAAAATAGCGGTCATTGGCTTTTCCGATATCCAGCGGCTTCGGATTTTGGCGAATAACCAAATCACAATAATCCTCCCACTGCCTCGGTATGCCCAATGCCCTTGCAAAATCATTCGTCGTCCCTAGCGGGAATACGCCCAAGGGCGGACGGTTTTCCTTTTCGGCCATCCCGTTAATAACTTCGTACAATGTACCATCCCCGCCTGCGGCGATGATCATATCATACCCGCGCTCAATGGCTTCTGCTGTCGCACGAGTTGCATCCCCTTCGCCCGTAGTTGCATGGCAAGAGGCTTCAATACCACCTTCATCCAGACGCTGCAAAATGTCCGCAAGGCGACGCTTCATTTCCTCACGTCCGGAGGTCGGATTATAGATCAATCTAGCACTTTTCATTCCCGTTACGCCACCCGTATATTTAATGATATTTATGTTTATATTCTCATTCATCATATTCACTCTATACAAAATATCATCATACTGGAAAAAGGCCTCTTTTACAATAAAAGAAGCCAACGCTTGCCTAAATACGGAAATTTCAGGCTATGATAAAGCTGTAGCTGAAACAAGCGGCCTGTTGCTCAATCTTGCTTCTGAATTCTTTGCAGCAGTTCACAAATTTGCCCGTTCATCCAGCTTGTGAGCAGGGGATGCGGCAGCAGAGGATCTCCTGAATAACGGAATTCAAGCCCTTGTAATCGTCCAGGAATGATATGACTTGTAAAATATCCCGAGCTTAAAAAAAGCGGTGCCACAATAACATCATGACCCCGCTCCTGCTTCCAATACGCTACCTTATCATATACACTCTCAGGATTCAGCAAGGCGTAGTCCGTTGCGATACTACTCACCCTTTGCACCGTACGGGCTAACGAAGAAATCCCTCGCTCCCAGCGCTGAAAAAAGCCATCATGCACACTGCCATGTCCCACAAGCAAAATAGTCTCTCTCGCAGGGTTGACCGACAATGGGCTAACCTTGTCCCAAACCATGTGAGCCACATCTTCTCCATCATCCAGCGGACTGCCAAAATGCACACGCGCCTTGACTCGAAAAGGCTCCAAATCTGTTTCTTTGTCTGGCGTATCCTTGACTCCCAGCGCATAACTGATCTCGTCTACATGCGTGCTGCCGGACGACATAAATAAGGGCACAACCAGCAAATCTGTCACACCTCGGGCTTCCAAACGGTCAATACCATCCTGGATCAATCTTCCTTTAACCGTTTCCAAAAATGAAACCTCTAAACTCATGTCCTTCGGCAAATGAAGCTTTGCGGCTGCCTGATCCACCTGTTCCACCCAATACGACTCCCTTGAGCCATGGCTAATGACCAGTACCCCAGGGCTTCGCATTAGCGCCCCAGACGCTCAAGTGTCAATTTATACCCGTCATTACCGTAGTTCAAGCAACGTTTAACACGTGAAATCGTAGCTGTGCTGGCACCCGTCTCTGCTTCAATCTGGTTATACGTACTGCCTTTGCCCAGCATACGGGCAACTTCCAGACGTTGAGAGAGGGATTGAATTTCATTAATTGTGCACAAATCATCGAAGAATACATAGCACTCTTCCAAATTTTTTAAAGTTAGGATGGCTTCGAACAATTGATCAATACTTTTATCATTAAGCTTTTTGAGCTGCATGGATTATCATCTCCCAAGGTTACGATCTATCCCCATTGTACCCGAGGAATAGTCGGTTTTTCAAGCGTTAACGATTTCACGCATCACAGAACAGCATTATTTTTCAGCAGGATCGTACTGTGCTTGAGCCCAAATCCGCTTTTATACCTGATTTCGGGACACGCGCCTAAACCCACTGTGCGTTTGTAACATACAGTAGAGTATCAACCTACAAAGGAATGTGATCTCATGCCTGGAAACTACTATCATCGGAGGCCGCCACAGCGTTCCCTTTCCGATCCGTATAATTCATCTTCGTATCCGGGACTCGACACGTACAGCGATGTTCCGCAAGTCGATTCCTCCGGAATCGTGCCTTATGAGGCACCATCAAGTATTACAGAATCCGCCGCCGTGGTCACACCTGATCCGATCCCGGCCAAAGGAGGACTGCTCGGCGGTCTCGGCAACCTTGGTAACCTTCCCAATCTCGGCGAAATTAAAGGCATCATTGACCGTATGGGCGGTATTGACGGGATTGTTGCTACTTTCGGCAAGGTACAAAAGGTCATGTCCAGCGTGCAGCAGTTTGCTCCGATGGCGAAGCTGATAATGGGCGCGCTCCCAGCATTCGGCAAATCCGCGGGCAAAAATTCTGCAACGGAAATCGCCGAGGAATTGGATGAATACACACCACCGCGCCCACGCCGGAAAAAGACGCAGCGCAAAAGCACCACTACCCCGCGCAGACGTCCGCGCAAGCGCAAAAGAAAGTAGGTTATTTTATTTGAACCAGCCCCGACGCATAAACCAGATTACCATCGCTGCACTTAATATGAACATAAAGAACAGCACTCCAAAATAACCATATTTCCAGCCCAGCTCGGGCATATACGAAAAATTCATACCATAGATACCCGCAATCAGCGTCAAGGGCATAAAAACAGTCGTAATGACGGTCAGTGTCTTCATGATTGAATTCATACGGTTGGAATTTAGCGAAATATAACTGTCTCTCAGGTCGGCTGTCATCTCGCGGTCGGCCTCCAGCATGTCGGTCAGCTTCAGCAGATGGTCATAAATATCCGTAAAATAGGCCATATGCTCCCCTTTACCCTGCACATGCTGCGAATTAAGGACCCTGTACATCAAATCCCGCATCGGCACAATTGTACGGCGCAGCTTGAGCAGCCTGCCTCGCAGAGCAAATACCTGCTTCATCAAGTCCTCCACCGATTCACGCCCGCCCAGGCCCTCCAGCTCTGCCAGCTCATCCTCAATCATGAACAAACTCGGGAAATAGTTATCCACCAGCTTGTCCACCACCGTATAAGCCGCAGCCAGCGGCCCACGCGACCAAATTTTGCGTTCATTGGCATGCTGGACAATCCGTTCCCAAGCCTGATCCAGCTCCTCCAGTTCATGATGATGGTATGTCACCAAGAAACGGCTGCTAATGAACATATCCACTTCTTCCGCATCCAATGTATCTACATCCAGCGCATGTACCACCAGAAACTGCACATCCTCATAATAGTCCAGTTTCGGACGTTGCAGAACATGCAAACAATCCTCCACAGCCAACGGATGAAAATGGAAATAACTCGTCAGAAGCTCTGATTCATGATCGGTAGGCTCGCTAAAATCCACCCACATCCATATATAATCCTCCATGACGATCTGCTCCAGTGGCAGCCCCACCGTCACCTGATGATCATGGCCTATAACCAATGTACGTATCACCGTACGTCCCCCTCGCCTAACACTACTGTCATTGATTCTATTTACATTGTATATAAGCTATTCAGCGTTATACAAATCTCAAGCCCCATATTCATGCTTCATACAGCAAAATAAAGAAAAGGATATCTCCGGGCCATCACAATCCCCCAAGATATCCTTATAAAATATAAATCCAACTCAAACGATATGTTCCATCTCTCTATCTGATAAGAAGCTAACTTCAGGATTTTGCAAAATCCCCAACTTATAATGATAACTATGCTTCAATTAATTTCACAAAGCCTGTGCTTGTCGCTTCATAGCCTAACCGTCGATAAAATTGATGCGCATCCTGTCGCTCACTCCGATTACCGCTGTTCAAAGCAATGGCAACCAAACCTTTTTCTTTTGCCCAAGCTTCCACTTCCTGATTTAGCGCCTTGCCGATGCCTTTATTACGATGTTTCGAATCCATCACAAAAACAACGATACGCGCATAATCTTCATTTCTTTCATAAAAGATATCATAGTGTAGCCCAACCATCCCAACCACTTCCCCTTCAATTTCAGCAACCAGGGTATGATAGTCAGGATTAGAAGCGATACGATCATATCTCTGCTTCATATCTTCAACTGATGTAGGATAACCAAGCTCCTCCATTAAATAAGCCAACGCCGGAATATCCTCTTGTCTAGCAGTCCTGATCTTCAAATTACCCACTCCTTTGAAGGATATACATAAGGATTTATATCAGGTAATAAAGACTCTCTCTTACAATCACAAGAGATCACATCTAGCCATGTACCTACTCACTAAACCACACTTTAACCGAGCCCATTCACTCCCAGCCTACTATCGGCGCAGCAAGCACCGCGCGGCGCCCCTTCCCTTCCACTGCATCCACTCATTCAAAAGTGAGGCAGGCTTTTGACGAAAGGGGGCGATCAGCGAGTAGTAGCGCAGCGGTACATTTGAATCTGAAGAAGCGTCAGCGCTCGCCTTTGCCCCTGAATTTTCACCTTTTCATGTCTTATACAATCCAAAAATTCAGGGGCAACAGCGATCGAAAGATCAAATGGACCGCGGAGCGTTTCACAACGAGCACATCTCACACATTCAACGCAAACCCTGCCCCACTTACAATACTTTCTCCAAGAAACTAATCGTCCGCTCATTTTGCGGATTACCGAATACCTCTTGTGGCGTTCCTTCCTCGACGATGTAGCCTCCGTCCATGAACACGACACGGTCGCTTACTTCGCGTGCAAAACCCATCTCATGCGTCACGATCATCATCGTCATACCTTCACGGGCCAGATCGTTCATGACGCCGAGCACTTCTCCGACCATTTCAGGATCAAGCGCCGAGGTCGGCTCGTCGAACAGCATAATATCCGGGTTCATTGCCAGCGCGCGTGCAATCGCCACGCGCTGCTTTTGACCGCCGGACAACTGTCCTGGCAAGGCATCTGCCTTATCGGACAAGCCCACACGCTCCAGCAGCTTCATGGCCGTCTCCCGGGCCTCTGCCTTGGACTGTTTACCCAATTCTGTTGGCGCAAACATAATGTTCTTGAGCACCGTCATATGCGGAAACAGGTTGAAATGTTGAAACACCATGCCTATATTTTCACGGACCTTGTTAATGTCCACGCTCTTGTCACTCAAGTTGTAGTCATCCACGATGACCTCGCCTGCTGTAATTTCCTCCAGCATATTCATACAACGCAAAAACGTGCTTTTCCCTGAACCCGAGGGGCCAATGACGCAGACAACCTCACCTTCCTGCACTTGCATATCAATGCCTTTCAGCACCTCGTTACTGCCATAGCTTTTTTTCAGGTTCTTGACGATAATTTTACCCACGGCGAACTCTCCCTTCAAGGCGGTTGGAAATTTTGGTCAGGACTGTAATGACGATAAGATACATCACCGCAACCACCAGCCAAATATCAAAGGATTGGAACGTCCGCGCAATAATAATCTTACCCGATTGGGTCAATTCGACCAGGCCAATAACGGACAAAATCGAAGTATCCTTCAACGTAATAACCAACTGATTGATAAACGACGGGATCATGATTTTCACAGCCTGCGGCAAAATGATTTTGAGCATAGCCGTCCGGTATGGCAACCCAAGAGAACGAGCCGCTTCCATTTGTCCCGGATCAATGGACTGAATACCGCCACGGATGATCTCCGTCACATAAGCTCCCGCATTGAGAGACAACGTCAGTACAGCCGCGACAAAGAGCGGCATTTTAAAATCCAGTGCCTGCGGAATCCCAAAGTAAATAAAGAAAGCAAGTACGATCAGCGGAATACCACGGAATACATCGACAAAAACTGTTGCAATACCACGGAACAGTTTATTGTGACTCACCTTCATAAAGCCGAACACCAGACCCAGCACAAAAGCTACCAGCAGGGATACAAGTGTATACAGCAGCGTATTTCCCATTCCTTTGATCAGCGAAGGCAGGGAAGCGGAAATGAGTTCCCAGCGCCCACGTTCAACAGGTGCCGCACCTTTACCGGATTCGCCCAGATACTTGGACATGATTTTGTCATATTCCCCGCTGTTGCGAAGATTCACAAGCCCTGCATTAAATTTCTCCACCAGTTCCTGGTTTTTGCCTTTATTGACAGCGAAACCGTATGAACCACCTTTTTCCTTATCCGTCACAAGCTTGAGTCCATTATTCTGTGTCACTCCGTATGCCAGCACCGGATAATCATCAAAACATGCAACTGAGTTTCCAGTCTTAACCTCATCGTACATTTGAGAGGAATCATCGAACGGAACCGTAGTAAAGCCATATTTGGCCTTAATGGACTCCGCGAACGTGTACCCTTCTGTTCCCGTTTTGACAGCGACACGCTGCCCTTTCAGGTCCTCATAGCGCTTAATCGTATCATTATCCTTACGGACCGCCATGACGACACCTGAATCAAAATACGGTTCAGAAAAATCAAATTTTTGCTTACGTTCATCTGTAATACTCATCCCGGCAATAACGCCGTCCACTTGATTCGTTTCAAGTGCCTGCACTGCCGCATTAAAGCCAAGAGGCTTGATGGTATAGTCAAAATTCTGATCCCTGGCAATAGCAGCCAGCAGATCCATGTCGATTCCGACAAATTTACCATCTACATCTTCAAACTCAAAAGGCGCGAACGTTGTATCCGTGCCGATATCATATTTTGTTTTGTTTTCTGCATGTGCCACTACGCCAAAATTACCGGCCAGGGCAACCACAAAAAACAGACAAATCATGAGTGCTGTTAGTTTTCCAGATTTTTGCATAAGTTCCTCCAGTCAGTTGAACGGTTCAAAGTTTTCTGTTTATTCTACAGGAGTTATTAAAAATTGACTACTTTGATGTCAGATATTTTTTGAAAGATGTTTCATGGACCTGTCTGATCGGGTAAGGTTTAAAGGACCTGTTTTTTGCCCCTGTAATGCCAATAAGCCCCTGCCGCAAAAAGCGGAAGGAAGCTTATTGTGTATCCTATAGTGTGTACTTATTTTCTGAGAAATAATGATGAACTAGAAAAGAATTTTGAAAATCAAACCTGCTAGTAAAGCAGAAATTGGGATAGTAATAACCCAAGTAATGACAATGCGACCAGCCAGCGACCAACGCACAGCGGAAAAACGCTTCGCAGAACCAACACCCAAAATAGCCGAAGTAATGGCATGAGTGGTACTTACTGGTAAATGAAGCAGTGTGGCTGTGAAAATAACCGAAGCTCCGGAAATATCAGCGGCGAAGCCATTGATCGGCTCGATTTTAAAAATCTTGGTGCCCATCGTCTTGATGATCTTCCAGCCCCCAATGGACGTACCGAGCGCCATTGCTGTTGCGGCCGAAATTTTAACCCACATCGGCACTTCAAGATGATCCTGATAACCCGCCGAAACGAGTGCAAATGTGATAATCCCCATTGCCTTTTGGGCATCATTCGTACCGTGCGTGAACGATTGAAGCGCTGCTGTAATGACCTGCATCGTGCGAAAACCTTTGTTCACCGTATGCGGACTGCGACGAGCGAAGATGTATTTTAAAATCATCATTACAATATAACCAATTACAAAAGCAATCAGCGGGGAGAAAATAAGTCCCTCAACAATCCCGATGAAGCCGCTCCAGTTCAATTTCTCTGATCCCGCACCTACATACACAGCCCCGGCCAGCGCACCAATCAAGGCGTGGGAAGAGGATGAAGGAATACCGAACCACCATGTGAGCAGATTCCAGATAATCGCTGCGATCAGTGTCGCAATGACGATATCAATCCCGTTCGTAAGCTTGGTAGGGTCAGCGACACTGCCACCAATCGTCTTGGCAACCCCTGTAAACAATATGGCTCCCAGAAAGTTCATGACCGCAGCCATAATAATCGCACGACGCGGCGTCAACGCACGGGTAGATACCGAGGTTGCGATAGCGTTCGCCGTATCATGAAAACCGTTAATAAAATCAAATGCCAGAGCAAGAAAAATAACAATACCCAATACCAGTAAACTTGTATCCATGTAAAAGGACTCCCTTACGAGTTACGCATAATGATGGATTCCAGCATATTTGCAACATCCTCGCATGAATCCGTTGTCGTTTCAAGGCGTTCGTACAATTCTTTGCGTTTAATCAGTTCAATGGGATCAGTTACAGTTGCAAACAGGTTTTTGATGCAAATACGCAACAGCTCATCCCCCTGATTTTCCAAATCATTCAGGCGAATGGTGTATTCACGGATGGCCAGCAGCTTCTTCTGTGAAAGCAAATGTACAGCCTTCTGAATTTCATAAGCCGACTGACGCAAAATATCAGCGAACTGCACAATATACTCGTCCGGCTCCGTAATGTTGTACATATAAAAACGAGAGGCTGTCGCTTCCAGACCGTCCAGCACATCATCCATGGTCGTTGTCAGTTCCATGATATCGTCGCGTTCCAGCGGCGTAATGAAGGTTTTGTTCAGCTCAGTAATAATCGTGTGTGTGTAATCATCACACTTATTTTCATACTTCTTCATTTCATTAGTAAACAGAACCACATCTTGAAGATTTGAAGTATGTTGGGCAAAATAATCAGCTGCTTGCACGATTGTATCTGCCATATTTTCCAACGTCTCGAAGAATATATCCTTTTTCTTCAATCTCATTAACGATTACCCCTTTACGAAAATATCCGCAACCTGTTTCGACTGCATTAGACAACCTTTGCTATCTTATCACACTCATCAATGTTTTTGTAAAGTTTGTAAAGGCAAATTTCACAATATTAAGTATACATTGCCCGACAAGGAAGTTCATTATCCGACAAATTATATCTAAAAAGGTGGATTATGGATTCCTCACTTTGCTTCTACACTTACATGCTCGTTCAGCGAAACGTCCGCCGGAACCACATGTATATAGGATGTACCCGGTACCAACGGAATTTCAACTCCATTTTTCATAAAACGAATAGCATCACCGGGCGTATGCTGCCACTCGGCGTGTATCAACTTCCCTTGTTGAAACAACATAGCCTCTCCACCGCCTTTAAGCTCAACGCTCAATCGACCTACATCATCCAGCGTTTGGTGCCTGGTGCTCATCACAATGACATTGGCCGCAGAGAGCTGCTTGTTATTGTTTTGATCCACATGTGACTTTTCGTTCACAAAACGCTTATATTGCTGATCTGACGGATCGTAGGTGTAAGATACCTTGTAGCTTTTAAGCAAAAAGCGGATTTGCAAAGATACTGCCTCCCCGTCCCCCATGATCGAAGCTTCACCGGATTTAAGATATTTATATACCGGAACCACCGTCTGCTTGGCGTAGCCTTTACTTTCGCTTCCTTGGCGAAGTCTGTTCACATCTGTGTACAGATTGTGTGGTGGACGGCGATCCTTGCTTCTCCAGAAGTAAGCTCCCCCATTCGAAATCTCATCCAGATGCTCTTTTCGTTGCTGCTGTAAAATCGCATAGGCATCTGTACTTCCCCCGGCGTGTATCGGCAACGCCCCGTAAGTTTCGCCCAGCTCAATCAGATACGGCCGGATGCTGCGGACCGGGCCTATTTTCACATCACCGCCATGACTTTGGAAAAAAGCTACCAAACGTGTAATTCCACCTTCTGCGAGAACTTCATATACCATGTCAGCCTCGCTAAGTCCCGCCTGAGGTCGTGCGGCTGGAGCATTATTAATCATAATTGCAAGCGGTCGTTCCAGAACAGGCTGCTCCACCGGAAGGCCGGTAAGCGGAGCTGTAAATGCCGGAATAGTCGGTTCCTTGGGCGGCTCAAGCGCCTCCGGCTGTGTTTCTTGCTTAACCGGTTGGGGCGCGGGTTCTGATTCACCCGATTTGGACATAGCAGAACAGGACATCATGGTCATACATAGCAAAACCGAGGTCATCACACACAACCATTGGCTTCGATTGAAAATGGGCCCGGACAAATTCATCCCTCCAGTTAGACATTTTTCTCATTATAAGCGTTATTTCCTGTTTTTGTCTTGATTGAAACTCATCATCACTATAGAATACTTATCTGAAGACATTAAAATTTAAAAAATATTCAGACTTTGTGATTTTTATCACAAATAACTGTAACTGAACCTAATACAATAAGGGTGTAGCAGAGATGATCATCCCAAACCAAATGAAATACAACCAACATTATAAGATAAGAAAGAGGAGTGGTTTGAATGTTTAACAACTGGTTGCGTGAAAATAAAGTAGCAATGTGGCTGCTGACTGTAGTACGGGTTTATCTGGGATATGAATGGATGACCCATGGACTTGAGAAGCTGACTGGCGGATTCGATGCAGGCGGATTTATCTCGGGGGCCATTGCTAAGACAGGCGGAGAACATCCCGCTGTACAAGGCTGGTGGGGATCGTTCCTTGAAGCCTTTGCCCTACCTAATGTCGGTCTGTTCAACGTCCTGATCCCACTGGGTGAGTTCCTGGTCGGAGTTGGCCTGCTTCTTGGTACACTGACTACATTAGCTGCCTTGATGGCAATGGTCATGAACTTCTCGTTCCTGTTCTCGGGCACAGTAAGCACCAATGCAATCTACCTGCTGTTTGAAATCTTCCTTGTAGTTGCTGGCGCAAACGCTGGACGGATTGGCTTGGATCGTTGGGTACTTCCCATCCTGCGTGGACTGTTCCGTAAAAATAAAGATACCTTTCCAGCAGACCCCGCTCGAAAAATAGCTTAAGCTACCAAAAAAACAACCGTTACCCTCCGGGCTAATGGTTGTTTTTTTGTGCACTATGCTGCTGACTTTCTTTTATATCCGATTCATCATTTCCCCAAACGTTTACAAGTTGGATACAACCCGGAATGCTCACGATACATTCCCCCTATACACTACAGTTACATCAAAGAAAGCCATGGAGGGTTATATCATGAAAAAAATCACCAAAGCCTACCTCATGCTCGCGACAGTAACTTTCACAGTACAGACTATGGGACTGGGATATCCATCACAAGCCAAAGCGGCAGTATCGACTACGACAACGTCTCAATCGGAAAGTGTGCAAAATATCTCCAACACCTTCGAGCAACTGCTACGTCAACCCGGCAAACTTCCTCAGGCATTCGCTTATTTGCAAAAACACATTCAATCCATTCCAGCCTCTCAAGCCACCATCATGACGCTTCATCTGGAAAATGCACAGACCAAGCAATTGGATTCTTATTCACAAGCCTTATACCCAGCTTCTGTTCAGACCAAAATCAATACTATTTATAAACCCGGCGATTCGTTCACAAATGTAATTAGCCGCACCAAAGATACGAACCTGAAGAAATTACTGACCCAAACCAGAGATGCCGGATACAAACTGGAAACCGCAGAAGGTATGTATTATCCTGTCATAAACTATGAAAAATATAAAGTTTTCGGAAAGCACACCACGGCAGATATCCGCAGCTATATTGACATCATGGCAGTGGAATCTGGACAGGCGGCTACCAAGGATGCCGCACTGCATATCGGATATCAGCAGTTGTCTGGACGGGTGCTGGCACAGGAAGACTTTTTAAACAAATATCCACATTCCAACCGTACACTAGCTGTCAAAGAATTGCATGATCTGTACTATTTCCATACCTTCTACGGCACGAACAATACGCCATTATTCGATTACGATACCAAGAAGATTCTTCCTAACGCTAAAAAAGGATATCAACTGGTAATTCAACACAACAGCGGCTCAGCTAGTCCTTATATACAAAAACTAAAAGCCTTCGTGGCTCTACTGGATCAAAACGGAGATAAACACACTGCACAGGTATCCGACTGGCTGAAAAAGAACGTACCTACTTCCTGATCAAGTTTTACAGGAACACACCATACAGGAACTCATGTTATATACACAAAAGAACTTCCATTCCCACTTGCCATGTGGATTAGGAAGTTCTTTTTTCACATTTACATATCACGTTCTTGACCGAAAGCCCAACAATTGAGACTCAGTGAGCCCAGGACATAGGACTGAAAAAGCTTCTGCGCCGAGCGCTGGTCATCCGCAGCCCCCATCGCGTAAAACAGCGGCGAAAAATGCTCTATCCCATAAGAGGGAACCGCCTGTTTGGCATAAGGAGCCTTTTTATCATATTGGAACAAATGACGTAAATTCCATTCCTGAAGCTGCTGACCGATCCAGTTATCATATTGAACCGCCCAATCTGCTGGCTCATTCGTCTGCTTGAGTGTTCGCAAGTTGTGGACCAATCCGCCGCTACCGATGATCAAAATGCCCTGTTCACGCAACGGTGCCAGCATCCGCCCAATCTCGTATTGCTCCTGCGGAGCGCGCCTGGAATCAATGGAGAGCGGGACGACCGGGATGTCCGCATCAGGATATATATGCCGCAAAACCACCCATGCTCCATGGTCCAGTCCCCGGTTCCGTACCGGCTGGTGGAACAGGTTATGCTGACTGAACAGATGCTCTATCTCCTCATACAGCTTCGGATCGCCTGGTGCAGGGTAATCAAGTGTGTACATTTGTTCAGGAAAGCCATAGAAATCGTGCAACGCTGCATGCTGGTCATCCGCGCCTATGCATTGATCAGCACTATCCCAATGCGCGGAAAAAATGACTATTCCTTTGGGTCGGGGCAGGCTCGCGCCCAGCTCTGCAAGAAAGCTGGTGTATGCGTTGTTTTCTAAAGCTAGTGTTGGTGAACCGTGCGCAACAAAAATTGAGGGTAATGTCATCGCTGCCAACCTCCACACGCCAGTATAGTGTTACTCTTCCATTTTACTCCGGTGGAGGCGCAATTTCCAATACAATCCGTTACAGCCTGAAATCAGATCATCCAGTGCTGCCAATCCCGCTGAATATTCTCCTGCTCATCCAGCCATTCCAGCGTCCGGTCGATCAACCGCTGCCGCTCTTTACCGGAAGAGAAGGTGTGGTCTCCCTGAAAAATAATCTCTTTGTCGCAGCGTCCCTCTGGACGCATCCAAAATACCTTTTGGAACAGGAATGCATAGTCCACAGGAATGATATCATCCGAGGTTCCGTGAATAACGAGCACATCGCCGTTAAACTTGACGGCCTCCTGAAACGGCTGGAACTGGGCAAGCGACTCAAAATATGAAGGTGTGAACTTATAGCCCAAATAGTCGGCCTGACCGCTTTTCACAGACTCATCGTACACGCTCCGCTCCGTAATTTTAACAATGTCATTGAACGGGTAGCCGACCGCAGACCAAAGCACCAGATTTTGTACTCTCTTGTCCCGTACTGCTGTGAGAAGAGCGACCGCGCCACCCAGACTGTGACCGATCAGCGTCACCTTGGTCGGGTCGATATCTGCACAATTCACGGCATAATCAAGCACGGTACGTGTCTGATTAATCATCGACTCCAGCCCTTGCTTGCCGTATTCACCCGTACTTTCCCCGCAACCTGCAAAATCAAAGCGCAGGACAAAATATCCCCCTTCTGCAAGCTCACGGGCAGTCTTTACGAATAACCGATCTACCCCGATACGATTGCCCACAAATCCGTGGCATATCACTACAAGCGGTACCCGTCTCTGACGGTCTCCTTCATTCGGATTGCTTGGATAATGAATTGTTGCGGCCAGCTCCTCATTTTCAAAGCGAATTCCAATTTGCCGTTCCATCATGATTGTCCCCCTGTTTCAAGCTTCACCGTCACCAACCTGGTATGCTGTATTGGCAACCCTATCTTGCGAAGCTTCTTGTGATGATTAATGATTGGTAATTAATGATTTAAAGCGAATATGTCAAACGTATATTGTAACATGGATGCTCAGCAAAATATCTATTTACTTTAATTCCGATAAGTTTAATAAGTTTTATAGTAAAGTCAGTCTATCATTGCCCTGCTTCCTTGTCAACCTGTCAGTTATAACGGAGAAAAAGGGAACAAATGGCGCTCCCCGCAACGAATAACGGAGAGCGCCATATTGCATTACTTGGCGGGGAAAATTACTTTCATCCCGCAGACTATTCGTAGCTGTTCCTGAACATTTCGTGCGTCTCCGTACGCCCCTCCCATTCCAGTCTGCAAGAGACACCGCTATTCTGATCCTCATGCCATAAGCTGCGGTAGCTCTCTTCGCCCAGATCACCTGCAAACTCGGTATCCTGAGCCCATTCAGCATCGTTCAGAATACGGTACGTCGGGGATGTTCCCTGAACGCTCCGATGACTCACGTTCACAGGTATGGCCTCCACGCTGTTTCTAACTGGAGCGGCTTCCAGCCGTTTATTAACCGTATAACCCGCCTGCTTATCCAGCTTCATGATGCCACATCCTCTCCACATTTACATTCAGGATGCTCCGCCTGCTCACCCTTTATCCAGTTTGAGGAGAATGCAGCGGTAATATACATTTCGCAGATAAAGCCTTTTGCCATCCGCAGCTTACTCACGTATACTGTTTTTGTTACGTATTGGCGGTTCCGCCAGATCGGAATACGCCCGCAAAGCAGGAGGAAGCAATGAATAAAGCCAAAAATTATACACTTATTGCATGGATTGCCTTGTCCATGTTTTTTTTGACACAGGCGATCATCGGATGGTTTGTAACGTTTACAGGCGGAGATGTTGCTCCTTTTGAAAAAGTTAACCTGTCCACCCTGATCATCATCGCCGCAGGAGCCATCCTGCTGGTTGAAGCGCTGATGAATTTTATGGACCGCCCGGAAGAAGGAGAGGAAGCACAGCAGGACTATACGCCCGTGAAGCCCCGCATAGACCTCAAGTCCATCTTGCGGTATGTTGTATTAGTCGTGGTGATTCTCGTCGCCGGGCTGGCCCTGCGCCGCGTACTACCCGTGTTCAGCATTTCACCCTGGGTGAATCTGATCCTTGCTGCCATCGGCTTCATCGGTCTCAAGCCGATTTTTTTACGCAAAAAACGTTCATAAGACGCAATCCTCATCTGTACTTGGAGCTGCCCGATTTTTGTTCGCGGCGGCTCTTTTGGTTATTTTACAACTCCCAATTACGTACATAATATTAGAAAAGAAAGCGGCTG
The DNA here is from genome assembly GCF_044907935.1 of Paenibacillus sp. RC21. Classification (NCBI taxonomy): domain Bacteria; kingdom Bacillati; phylum Bacillota; class Bacilli; order Caryophanales; family Paenibacillaceae; genus Paenibacillus; species Paenibacillus sp. RC21. Next base: position 41,468 of record NZ_JBIYCS010000003.1, on the reverse strand, counting down.
TCGGCTGACCTGAGAATGATCTGGCATCCGACTTGCAGCTTAGGTGTTCGCCAAAAAGCCGTATTCCCCGCCTGCAATAAGTGCATAAGGGAATACGGCTCTGATATATGCTAAAGTTTATTTGGAAAAGAGTTGCTCTGCATTATCCAGAGCGATTTTGTGTCCCATTGCCGAATAATCCAGCCAAGGCTGTCCGTCCAGCATGTAGACATGACCCTGCTTCACTGCTTTGAGTCCTTGCCATACCGCGTTTCCTTCCAGTTGTGTGTACACCTTTTGGGCATCCGCGCCTTTACTAATAATGACAAAGATCGCATCGGCATCATAATCCGGCAAAACCTCCTGGGATACGACCTGATATGCCTTGTTGATCTTTTCCACACCCTTGGCTGGCTTCAAGCCCAAATCCTGATACAACAGCGGTCCTACCGGGCGCTTCATACCCATTACGCGGACTTCCTTCGCCGTAACACGAATAGCCATAACGGTTCCGTCGCCGATTTTTTGGTGGATCAGCTTTTTAACCCGTTCCTGTTGGGCGTCGTAATCTTTCAGGAAAGCGTCCGCCTGCGCTTCATGCTTGACCATAACAGCTATTTTTTTCAGTTGGTCCTTCCATGTGCCCTCGTCCAGATCAAAGACCTCGGTCGGCGCGATTTTTTCATACTTGGCTACATCGGCTCCCGAATATTTTTTGTCGAGAAAAATATGGTCAGGTTGCAGCTCCAGCACGGCTTCCATATCCGGGTCTGTGACAACACCCAGCTTGCGGGTATTTTGGAGACGATCTTTTACATGTGGCAAAAAGTCCTTAACATCTCCGCCAATGACCGAACCAGCCGGAGTAATGCCCAGCGCCAGCAAATTGTTCGTTAAATGAATGGACATAGAAGCAATACGCGAATCCGCGCTGACCGTTTTCTTACCGTTGTCCGCCGCTTTCGTATCGGCAGCTTTGTTGTCTGCTGCTTGTCCACAAGCGGACAGCACCACCATATATAAAATAAGAACCATGCCCACCCATGAACGCTTGATTCCTGAATGATTTGAACCATTTTTTGTCATTACTATTCCTCCTATGTCATAAAAGCTCCATATAAAATGATCTATATAGAAAGCTTCAGCTTGTTGGTTTATGTACCTATTCCATCTGTCATTTCGTACGGGACAGCAAAAATAAAAAATACGGAGCCCCTACCACAGCAACCACCACACCCGCCGGAATCGCATTCGGCTGGAACACAGAGCGTCCAATCGTATCCGCAGTGACCAAAATGACGATTCCGACAAAGCAGGCCACTGGCAGCAAATGCTGGTACATTGGCCCAACCAGACGGCGAGCCAGATGAGGCGCAATCAGCCCAATGAAGCCAATACCTCCAGCCATAGACACACTGGCGCTGGATAGGGCCACGGCTGCACCCAGCAGCAACAGACGCTGACGCTTCACACTTGTCCCGATTCCAGCGGCCGTCTCGTCGCCCAGCGACAGATTGTTCAGGCTGCGCGTCTGTGACAGAACGTAAGGCAACACAATAACTATCCACGGCAGCAAAGCCGCCGCATGTATCCAGTCCCGACCCCATACGCTGCCAGCCAACCAACGTGCGGTGAACGCGTAAGTATCCTCATCGAGTCGCAAGGACCAATACAGCGTTATAGCGCTGAGGCCCGAGGCTACACCGATGCCGGACAGGATCAGACGCACAGGCACGATTCCTCTGTTCCGATTATAGGACAACAGCACAATCAGCACCGCCGCCACGACACCTCCTGCAAAAGTAAACAGGGGGATCAGCACGGCTGCCGATCCTTCAAGATCGCGAAAGAAACTGACGAACATCACCAGTCCCAACGCAGCCCCCGCGTGAAGCCCCAGCACCCCCGGGTCAGCGAGTGCGTTCCGCGACAAGCCCTGCATAACAGCTCCGGCTGCTCCTAATCCGGCCCCAGCCAGTACCGTTACAACGATACGCGGCAGACGGTATTCGAACAGGACGATATGATCACGCCCGCTGCCACCACCAAACAGTGTATCCAGCACACGCAGCGGTGGAATACGAATCGTTCCGGTATTCAAACTCAATACAATGACGGCAAAGCTGATCGCCGCCAAAGCCAAGCAGACGATCAAAGCCTTTGCCCTTCTTGCATCCCCGGTTCCTAAAGAGCGACTCATTACAAATCCCTCCTTTCCTTACGGGCAAGAAAGAGGAAAAAAGGCACTCCGATAAAGGACACCATAATTCCAATAGCGAGCTCCTCGGGCGGATTCGCCATTCTCGCCCCCAAATCAGCCAACACCAGCAGCACAGCTCCCAATAACGCAGACAGCGGTACGATCTGGCGATAATCCACACCGATCAGCTTGCGGGCAATATGCGGAATAACCAGCCCTACAAAGCCAATGGCCCCGGCTGCGGACACGGACAACCCGGCCAGTACCACCACGGTCAGCAGACCCAGCAGCCGGATACGCTTGAGATTTAATCCAAGATTCAGCGCCACCTCATCGCCCATCGAAATCAGGGAAATAGAGCGTGCCAGCCCCATAGACCAGGCGATCACAATCAGCAAAATCGGCGCAAGAATCTCAAGCTGTGACCATTTGATTCCTGCGACACCGCCCGCATACCAAAAGGCTAAATCCTGACTCAGATTAAAATAAATCGCAATTCCCGAAGTCATAGAGCCTAGCAGAGCAGCCGTCACTGCTCCGGATACGGTCAGTCTCATCGGCGTCAATCCCCCGGGCGCGGAAGCTCCCAGACCAAATACCAGCAAGGTGCTCATCAGCGCCCCGAGGAACGACAATACGATTAACGTCCCATAAGGAAGGTTGGGGAAAAAGGCAAAACTTACAGCGACCACGAACATCGCTCCTGCGTTAATGCCCAGCACACCTGTATCTCCCAGCGGATTGCGCGTAATACCTTGAATCAGAGAGCCTGCTACCGCCAGTGCAGCTCCGATGACAGCCGCCCCCAGCACACGCGGTAATCTTAGCTCATGAATGATCTGATGTGTCATCAATGAACGATCATAGTGAAATATCGCCGCCCATACCGTGCCTAAGGTCAAGTCCTTGGCTCCAAGGGAAATCGCGGCAAACATAGCCAAGGCCAGCAACACAGCAGAACCTATGAATAGCAGCGCCTGCCGAATCCGGCCCGCCCGGAGTAAAGGACGGGCTACCAAGGCTACTTCGGGAGCTGTGCCTTCTGTCCGAGCCGCATGTTTATCTGCTCTGCCTTTAAACTGCATTCGTGAGGTCACTCCCTCCATACCTGAAACCACCATAACGCTCATGACGATGGCGATAATGATAATTATTATCAACTTGATTTATAATAGCATGTTTCTATGACATTGCAAGCCAAAAACTGCTCCTCCTATGGAGGAACAGTTTTTGGATATACCTATGTGAGATCGCTATATGGATGACTCCATGTAGCCCACATTTTTTAGTACGTAGGCCAACCTGCGGAGTCCCATTTCAGATCACTAATCAGCAGCTTTGGATTTCCGTTATCAGTCGCATCATAGGCATGACGCGCAATCACACTATTGTTATAAATAGACTGACCGCCCGGTCCCTTCCAACGGTCATTCCCCGCATCCAATACGGTTCCACCGCCATCCATCAGGTTTTTACCACTCTTGTCCACATAAGGTCCAGTGATACTGGTGGAGCGACCATAAATAATTTTGTAATTACTGTTTACACCCTGGCAACAGTTATCAATAGAAGCAAACAGATAATAATAACCGTCTCGGTATGTAACATGTGGAGCTTCCAGACCGCCAGCGGTACGCTTCGCGATGGAATAAATCTGCCCCGTAGGCTTCATCGTATTTTTGTCCAAACGGGTAATTTTCAGGCCTGTGTTCCAGGAACCGAAGGAAAGCCACGGGTTACCGGAAGCGTCAATGACCAGATTCGGATCAATGGCATTATAATCGTTAGAATCCGTCGTACGCAGCACTAGTCCATCATCTCTCCAGCTTCCCGCGCCAATGCTCGTTGCTGAAGTCAATCCAATGGCCGAAATGCGTGACCCGAAAGTAGAAATGGAATAGTAAACCCACACACGTCCATTGTACTTTTGAGCATCCGGTGCCCATACATCATTAGTCTTCTGCTTAGGTACATACGATTTCCACCATGATGGCGGTGACAGGAATATTTGCGGCAATCTGTAAAAATTGCGTCCATCATCCGACCTTTGTACCTGTATTCCCTGACCCGTAGAGAAAATATACCACGCATTGCCTTCCTTCGTGATAGATGGATCATGTACCGCGACATCACCAGTTAATGCCCAATGCTCTGCCGATGCCGAAGGCACCACTGATAGCAATAATGCAGCCGAGGTTACGGCAGCAAACGCCGTTCGAGCCAATTTACCCTGTACTGATTTTTTCCAGGATTTCAACACTCTTACGCACCTCCAAATTCGTTTTATATGATGAGAATCAGGTAATACACTATTACATTAGTGTTTATACTTATGAAGTTACATATATATTAACCTATCAACTTCAGTTTTGTAAACGCTTTATTTCAAATAAAAAGAAATTCATAAACTACGCATAACGTTATGTATCCTGGAGCGACTGGAATCGAATTTTGCAAAATCCTGGTATAAAAAAGGAGCCCCTAGGCTCCTCCCTTGTTAAATCAGCATATTAAACAGATTTTCGTTTTTGTTCAGTTCCGTATATTCGAGCCCCTTGCGGTTCATTCGTTCAATCAAAGGAAGGTAGTCTTCCTTGTGAAACAGCTCAATGCCGACCAGCGCCGGGCCGTTCTCCTTGTCGTTCTTTTTCGTATACTCAAACCTTGTGATGTCATCGTCCGGTCCAAGCACATCCTGAAGAAACTCACGCAGCGCTCCTGCTCTTTGCGGGAACTTTACCATAAAATAATGCTTCAGTCCTTCGTAAATCAGGGACCGTTCCTTAATCTCCTGCATACGGTCAATATCGTTGTTGCCACCACTGACGATGCAGACAACCGTTTTGCCCTGAATCTGTTCACGATACATATCCAATGCTGCTACAGGCAACGAGCCCGCAGGCTCCACTACAATCGCATTTTCATTATACAATTCCAAAATCGCAGTACACGCCTTACCTTCCGGCACCTTCACAATATCGTCCAGGGTACGTGTACAAATGTCATACGTTAACTGACCGACACGCTTAACAGCGGCTCCGTCAACGAACTTGTCTATTTGCTCCAGCGTAACCACCTTGTTCAAACGCATCGCCTCCGTCATCGACGCCGCGCCAAGCGGTTCTACGCCAATTACCTTGGTGGATGGACTGACCGTTTTGAAATACGTGCCTACGCCTGCCGCCAAACCGCCACCGCCGATGGTCACGAACACATAATCTGCTGGCGTATCCAAACTTTCCATCACTTCCATCGCAATCGTACCGTTGCCTGCTATAATCTTCGGCTGATCAAACGGATGGATAAAGGTCATCTCCTGCTCGCTGCACACCTTTATGGCCTCATCATAAGCATCGTCGAACGTATCCCCGGTCAAAATGACCTCCACACTGTTGCCGCCAAAGCGACGAACCTGCTTCACCTTCTGATTGGGTGTTGTGCTCGGCATAAATATTTTGCCGTGAATGCCCAGCGCATTACATGAAAAAGCCACACCCTGCGCATGGTTCCCCGCACTCGCACACACGATGCCCTTTTCCATCTGCTCGGGAGTCAGGCTGCGAATCATGTTGTAGGCTCCACGGATTTTAAAGGACCGCACGACCTGGAGATCCTCTCTTTTGAGATACACGTTACAGTTATATTTGGCCGACAGGACGGCATCCCGCTGCAAAGGTGTACGTACAATGACCTCACGCAGCATATGATGCGCCCGTACAATATCCTCCATGCTGACGGTTGACGCCATCGGGGCCGGATCGGTTTTCTGGGTTTCTGTTGGTTCCATAGGTTCTCCACGCTCCGCCTGAATATGTCTGTATTTGAAATCTTTCAAATATCATACCACGTTTACCTATAGCTTGTGCAGGTCATAGAGCATGAAAATGAGAATGAAAATCAATTATATTCAAAAAAAAGCAGACCGGGGTGAATCCCGACCTGCTTTTCCTGACGTTACACGCTTCTTTTATTCAATCTCTCAATTCATATTACCGCAACGATTATCCTTTTACCCCGCCTGCGGTCATTCCCTCAATAAAGTAACGCTGGAAGAACAGGAACACGACGAGAATTGGCAAAATAGCCAGCACCGACCCGGCGATCAGCACATCATAATTATTACCATACGGCGTAAGCAGACTGGACAGACCAATCGGTAGCGTCAGCATGTCGTTGGTGCGAAGTACGATCATCGGCCATAGGAAGTTATTCCAACTGTTCATCGCCTGCAAAATAGCCATTGCCGCGAATGCGGGCGCCATCAGAGGCATCATAATCCGCACGAAAATGCCATACTCCGAACAGCCGTCAACCCGTGCAGCATCCATAAAATCCTTCGGGACCCCACTCAAATATTGACGGAAGAAAAAGATCGGAATCGGCGCAACGACAAATGGCAGAATGACGCCCCATACCGTGTTAATCAGCTTCATGCCGATCATCAGCTTATAGAGTGGAAGCATAATAATTTCTACTGGAATCATCATCACGACCAGCACTAGCGTAAAAATCACATTTTTCAGCTTGAACCGATACATCTCCAGTCCATAGCCCACCATCGCGGACAATATCAGACATAACACCGTGAATAAAACGGTTATGACAATACTGTTCCAGTACCATTGAAAATAATCCGTCGTCCCCTGAAAGATGAACGCGTAATTTTTCAAGGACATGATGCTCCACTCCAGCTTGAGATTCAAGCCGTACCGCAGCAGCTCCGTCGATGGCTTGAACGAGGCCAGCGTCACGGCAAATAACGGAAACAGGGCAAACCCGGCAAACAGGATGAACAGAACAATGAGCAGTGCGGATAACGGGCCTTTTTGCTTCTGAACCATCGCTTAGTCCTCCTTCCGAAACAAGCCAAAAAATTTGAGCTGGACCAGGTTCAGCAGCAGCGTAAATACGAGCAATACAATGCCTACTGCGGCTCCGAAGCCCATACTGTTTTGCTCCAGACCTTGACGGTACAGATAACCGACAATCGTTAAGCCGATATCATTCGGAGAGTTGTTCCCGTTCCACAGCATGTAGCTCTCCGTAAACATGGACAACCCCGCATAGATACTAATCGTAAATACGTAGATCGTCACTGGTTTTAGCATCGGAATCGTAATCCGCCAAAAGGAATCAAAGCGACTGGCTCCATCAATCTGTGCGGCTTCATACAGCTCGGGGGGAATGTTTTGCAGTCCCGACATGTAATACAACATGTTCACGCCCAGCCATCTCCACAAGGCCAGTACGATCAACGCTAAAAATCCGGTGTTGGCGTTCATCAGCCATTTGTACGGCTCCAGACCGAACGCACCCAGTAAGGAATTCATCAGCGAGCCGTCCAATTCCCCGAACATGAGCCGGAAAATCGTTCCCGCGACCACCACCGAGGTCAGTGCAGGTATAAACATCACCGAGCGAAACAGACCTCTGCCCGGCATTTTAGGAGAATTCAGCAATACCGCCAGCACCAGCGGCAGCGGAATCAGCACCACCAACGTAAGCAAGGTATACAGGACGCTGTTCAGAATCGCTTTTCCAAACGTGGGATTGATCAAATCTTTATAATTTTCCAATCCGACATAAGTCGTTATGCCAGGCAGCACTTCCTGAAAGCTCATAATGACTGTCGAGATGACCGGGTACGCAAAAAACAGCGCAAAAGACAGTAGAAACGGAAGGACAAACACATACGGCGCCGTGCGGCTGGAATGAATAAAGCGGCTCCATCTGCTTCTGGTCGGACGCTGAGGCTTCGGCGGCTGACCTGTCGGTACATTTGCGTTCGTATGAACGGGCGTTGCCATGAATCTCACTCCCTTTCCTATTAGGGTCTATCTCAATTCATCTGCCAGCTCATGCAGCACCGTGGCCGGATCTTCGCCATTCAGCAGTGTTCGGTAAAGTATTTTATTGCGAACTGCACTGGCGATATCAGGCGTTTTCGGTCCGATATGCACCGCATTGATCTCATCTTTTACCTCAATGAGCGTATCAAAAATATTCGTTCCGAAATAATCCGTAAACTTATTCTTCGCTTTGACTTCCGGCATCGTCCATACTTCACTGCGGATCGGATCAAAGCCGAGCTGCTTCCAAATCTCTACATTCCCTTGCTTGGACAGCTTGGCAAAAGCCAGAAAACGCATCGCCAGATCCTGGTGCTTCGATTGGTTCGTGACCACCGTACCGGTTCCGCCCATCCCCGCTGAACGAGAGCCGCCTTTTTCCCACGCTGGCAACGGTCGGATGATGATTTTCCCTTTCAGGTCAGGCATGTAATCCGTAAAACGTCCCATATACCACATCGGCATCCACACCGAAGCGGCCCCTCCTTTGTTCATAAACCCGTAGTATTCCTCCATATGGTGTCCGCCGCCCGGCGCGGGAATGGCGATTTTGTCCTTCACCATTTGCTGGAGAAATTCAAGTGTTTTAATATTCGTTTCGTTATCCAGTGTCAGCTGGCCCTTGTCATCCAGGAAATCCGATTTTTGCTGGGAGATCATCGGCCAGTAATTCCACAGGTCATTCGTCTCCACGGTCGCCATCGGCTTGCCTGTCTTCGCCAGCACTTGCTTGCCCGACGCAGCATAATCTGCCCATGTCACAATGGAATCCGGGTTTACCCCCGCCTGATCCAAAATTTCTTTATTGTAATACATCACTTCGGCTCCGACATGAAAATCAATACCGTAATACTTACCGTCCTTACCGTAAATCTGTACTCTGGAAGGCACAATGTTTTTCAGCTCCGGGTCAATCACCGGATTGAGCGGAACCAGTTGCGGTATCCCTTTGAGGAAATTACCGATCTTGTTCACCTCGATATCCGCAATATCCGGTGCCCCCACCCCTGATTGCAACGCAATCGACAGCTTGCTGTGGTGGTTATCATACGGAAATGTATTCGCTTTCAAAATAATCGGTTCATCAGGGTGCAGTTGGTTCCATTGGTCGGCCATTTGCAGAAAAAACTTCTCATGCAATTCATTAAACGTCCACAATACCAGTTCAGTTCCCGGCCCATCCTGTTCGTCGGCCTTGCCAGAACAGCCTTGCAGCAGTCCAGCCAGCAGAACCACCGCCATGAGCATCAACGCCATGCTTTTTCTTCGCAGCAGCATATCCTTCCCCCTTCGCATGATGAAAAGATGATTCCTTAAAATGATTGCGCTTTCTTTTCTATTTAACATCAAGCCAAATTAGTTTACAAGAACATTATTTATAAGAAATTCATTTTTAGCGCAACACTAGCGCCTACATTGCATTATAGGGGGAAAATGAATTGAATGGGGTTATGATGATTTTTGCATAAAAAACGACCCAACTCGAATTGAAACTCGGAGCTGGGTCGCGTTTTTTTAACTACTCTTGAGAATGTGCTGCTTCGTCCTTCACTTCTTCTCGAAACGATCTAATACTTTCTTTACGGCGATTATTTTTTTCTTCGATTTGCTTACGCTCCTCGTCACTGATTTCAGAGGAAAATTCGTTCAGATACCCTTCAGCTTCATACAGGTTCTGCTGTGTATTCTGAATACTTTGTTGCAAATGTTCAACATTATCGGCTCGATTATCTGGTTTTGCCATTTCGTTTGTCGCCTCCTAATCATGGAATCGCTCACTGGAGCGCTAATCTGTAGCTTGAACGCTATCGGATCATTTTATGCATTAAAATGCTCACCAAACCACTTGCCTGCGGCTTCGGCCTCGGTACGGGTCAATTGGTGACCGTTGCGTTCCCAGTGTGCATCTACCTGCGCGCCTGCGCCTTCCAGCAAGGTTTGCAGCTCACGGGATTCCGCAACCGGAACAATCGGGTCGTTCTCACCGGAAGACATAAATACAGGGACACCGTTCAAATCTGGCAGATTCAGCCCACGCAGCGGCACCATCGCATGGTGCAGAATAGCTCCGCGCAGCGCCTTAGCATCGTGAAAGAGCATGCTGGCCGCTATGTTCGCCCCGTTGGAGTACCCAAGAGCCACAACGTTGTTGCGGTCAAAATCGTATTGCTCCGCAGCCGTATCCACAAATTCACTCAGTTCCTTGGTACGGAATACGAGATCCTCGAAGTCGAACACCCCTTCTGCCAAACGGCGGAAGAAACGCGGCATCCCATTTTCCAACACATTTCCCCTTACGCCTAACACAGACGCTCCCGGTGCTACCAAATCAGCCAAAGGGATCAGGTCTTGTTCATTCCCTCCTGTCCCGTGCAACAGCAAAATAACCGGGGCCTGCGGATGACTTCCTTTACGGAATACGTGTTTCATATATATCCTCCTCTAATTTTTTTATTTTAAATTAAGATTCTTATTTTTGATATAAATGAATTATAGCGAACTTCCCGACCTTTTACAATCGAAATCAGCAAACCTGCTCTAAACCTTTTTCTAAAATGATGTATTTATCCGTTGACAAGTATCATAGCTCTATTTTACTATTGCTTTAGATATTTAGAATATTATCTAAATATCTAAAGGAGGAAATGGATTTTGAATGATGCCTTCAAAGCTTTAGCTGATCCGACCCGGCGTAAAATATTACAGCTCTTGAAAGAGAAAAGCATGAGCGCAGGCGAAGTGGCTGAGCATTTTCAAATCAGCAAGCCCAGCATCTCCCACCATCTGAATATCCTGAAGCAGGCCGCGCTGGTGCTGGATGAGCGACAAGGGCAAAACATTATTTACACCCTGCATACAACGGTTGTCGCGGATGTCATCGGTTGGATGTTCAGCATTGCCCACTCCGATGCCCCTGCGAAACAAAATGCGAATGACATCAAGGATACGGAGGAATCTGAATGAAATCTCGAATGAAATGGAGCTTTACGGATGTTTTGACGACTTTGATTGCCCTATCACCCGCTATAGGGGCTTTGCTGCTGTATGACCGCCTTCCTGCCATGATGGCTTCCCATTTTAGCTTTGACAATACGGCTGACAGATATATGGGTAAAACGGGCGCTATCGTCATGCTGGTGCTGATGGGCCTGATACCGCTATTGTTCCGGTTAGCCCGCTACATGGACCCGAATCGAGCGAATTACGAAAAATTTTCTAAAGCCTACGAAGTAACACGTGCAGGTCTTGCCGTTGTACTCGCTGTAGCCGGTTGGGGCATGCTTCTGTATAGCCTGAACATACTGCTGCAAATGAATACTATAATTTGCGGGTTGGTAGGCCTGATGCTGCTGATGCTCGGTAATTATTTGACTCAGGTACAGCCAAACTATACCTTCGGTATCCGTACACCCTGGACCCTGTCCAATCCTGAGGTTTGGCGTAAAACGCACCGTTTCGGCGGCCCTATGATGATGCTCGGGGGTGCTTCGGGCTTGGTGGCAGCATGGGTCGATGGAGTGGCGGGAACGGTCATTTTTCTTACTGGACTGGCTATATCCGTCGTCGCCCCCATACTCTATTCCTTCCTCCTTTATCGCAAATTAAACCAAAAGTAGGCATGCAGGACGTAGTAACTCTGTCCAGACGGACAAAAGCGTATGAGACGATCCCAATGCATAAATAAACAAAGAACCTCCAAAACCACGATGCACGTGGAATTGAAGGTTCTATTTCATTCTAAAACTAGAACAACAGCTTATCGGGATGAGTGCCCACACGCTCATCAAGATGAAGTGCGTTGATTCGGTTAATATCCTCTTCCGTCAGTTCAAAATCGAACAAGTCGGCATTTTCGCGGATACGATGTGCGGTTACAGATTTGGGAATCGTCACGATACCCCGATCCAGATGCCAGCGCAAAATAACCTGCGACGAGGTTTTGCCGTATTTTGCAGCAATCTCAACGATATCCGCTTGCTCGGTCAATTTACCCTTCATCAGTGGACTCCAGGATTCAAGCTGAATCTGGTGCTCCCGGCAGTATTGATGCAGCTCTTGCTGTGTCAGACGCGGGTGAAGCTCCACTTGGTTGATTGCAGGTACGATATTGCTGTCTTTCAGGAGGTTTTCGAGGTGGTGAACTTGGAAGTTGCTTACTCCGATGGCGCGTACGCTTCCTTCTTCATACAGGCGCTCAAATGCCTTCCAGGTTTCCTTGTACTTGTCCTTGCCAGGCCAATGAATGAGATACAGATCAATGATGTCCAGACCCAGTCGCTTGCGGTTTTCCTCGAAGGCACGCAGTGTTGAATCAAAGCCCTGATCTTCATTCCACAGCTTGGTAGTAATGAACAGTTTTTCTCTGTCCGCCCCGCTGTCACGAATAGCTTGTCCAACCAGTTCCTCATTGCCGTAGATCGCCGCCGTATCAATGTGACGATAGCCCACCTCGATGGCCGTTTTAACTGCTTCGTAGACCTCATTGCCTTCCGCCTTGTACGTACCAAAACCCAGCCAAGGCATCTGAACTCCATTATTCAGTACAGTTGTATCCGCAATGTTCCCCATGTCTATCTCCTCCTGTTCCTGATTATGATTTAGAAAACGGGCTAATTACAGCTTGGTTGCATCCTGAAAAGCATTGACTTGAAGCGGAGCGGCCAGCAATTCTTTAGCTGCGGCAACAAATGCCTGGAAATGGGCAGACTTGTTATGGAAATCTACAGCAGCAGCATCCTTCCACTCTTCAACCATGGTAAAAGCGTTGGCATCATTCAGATCCTGCATCAGCGTGTAGCGTACATTACCTTCTTCGGCTTGTGATGCGCTGATTAATCCTTGGGTTTGTTGCAGAAAAGCCTCTCTTTTTTCAGGTAAAACTTTCATATCAGCATGAATAATAATCATGATATTTTCCTCCTCACATTATGTAACTATTTCTATTATAGACCATTCATTCAACAGATTAAAAGTGCGGGCGTTCCTGTAATACAGTAAAATGGATCGTGTTGGAGAAAAAATCAGGCGAATCGGCACCTATATCTTGCTTGACGGCGGTGAATGCACATGCGTTTTCAGACAAAACTAATCCTTTTCATATCCCTTTTAGTGCTGGTGGTCACCGGGCTGTTGGGATTATCCTTTCGTTATATGATCACCTCTGCCCTGTATGAAATTCCCGCAGGCATCGTGACAGCTATCATTGGCGCACCGTATTTTCTGTATTTCTGTTACGGGAACGCAAGCAAAAAGGCAACGGGTAGGGGTTACATTTCCACCTGTACACCAATGCGCTGATTGATTTCTTTTCTGAACGATTCATCACGCAATAGCCGTTCTTTAAATTCATTCATCATATTTTGCAAGGAGGCATTCGTGAACGGGTCCAGGTCGTTAAAGAAGACCGCCATCTCCGTCGAATGTCCTTCCTTGTCCGTCGCATACATGGCCAGGGTGAGGACATATTCGGTAGATCCGCCCTTTTGTCCGGAATGTTGCAGCCATTCCTGATTTTTCGGATGATCCATCAGCTGCTCCATGACCTCAGACAATAATTTTTGCTCAGCTTTCGAAAAGCCTTGACGGCTATTCAGCTTACTCATCAAGGACGCATAATCCGCCGTCGTCGAAGCTATAAAACGTTCCGTATTCATTCGATCAAATTCCCGATCATACCATGTCGCGATAGCGGCATTTCTCTTATAAGAACCGCTCGTATCACGAGCCAGCTTGTTATGGATCATCTGGGCATGTTGGCGAAACTCCGCATCAGACATCGCTTGAACGGCTGCTTTGGCAGAATTGCTATTTCTTGCACCATCCCATGCCCGTCCCTGGGCCTCTCTCATCCATTCATAAGGAATCAGAATGGAAGATACAAATGGATAAATCGGATCATGATCCTGGAGTCTCAGGTCAGATTTCGTTTGGTTAATCTGTTCCAAGCCCAGTCTGTCCATTAAATACTCGGTATTGGCATTGGAGCTAAACCGAATCATACCTTTAGCGACTTCGCGCATAGACACGGTTCCGTTCTTCAACTGTCCTTTGGCTTCCATCTCCTTCAACCATGCCGGATGTGCGCCACCATTCAGACGCGGTAGATAGAATCGCTCCAGCGCAGTCAGCTTGATCCGTTCATCCGGGTTGATTGTGCCTGCTGCCGCCTGCTTGGCATATTCCACCGCAATCACCGTCTTGACCGTACTCGCCAAGGGCATCATCCGGTGTTCCTCACGACCTGCCAGCTTCTTTCCATCCCTCAGAATCGTAATGGATGCTTTCTCTGGATGTTCCTCTAAAAAGCGCAGCACGCGATGGGCGCTATCCTGCTCAATCGTTTCCTCCTTAGCGTCAGCTGCAATGGCAGTTGCGGGCCGAACAGTATCCGGGGTATTAGCCATTCTGTCCTGCTTCGATGATGGCAATCCCACAGCCATACCAATCACGATGAGTACCGCAGCCAAGCCCACCGCTATGATCACAAGCTGCTTTCGTTTCACTATATACCTCCCCCCGTATGCACTCAGCATACAGGTTTATTTTCCCATTTTTATACTTCAGTTTCTATTGTAAACGAAAACAAAGCATAAAAAGTTTCATTACATGTAATATTTGAAAATAAATTCAAAAAGGAGAGCCTCCCTGCATATAACACAGGTTGACTCTCCTTCACTAACCTTCCACCCTTACGCTGGATGTGGTACTTCTGTTCCGTTTAGGATCAGGTGCATGCGAATCTCCGCTTTTAAGGAATCGGATACGGCACAATATTTTTCCTTACCCATCTGAATCGCTTTCCACACGCGATAATCCGGAACATCGCCATCTACATGGAACGTCAGATCAATCGCTGTAAAACCCTTCGGCATTTCTTCCTTACGCTCACCTTCTGCGTCAATATCAATACGGGTAATGTCCGACAGGAAGCGATCCAGAATCATCGTAATATCAATGCCAATACATCCCGCCAGACCCGCCAGCAGCAACTCCATCGGTGTCATGCCTTTGCCATCGCCGCCATAAGCTGCCGTAGCATCCATCCCAACGGAATAACCGGACGGTCCCTCCGAAGTAAACGCGCGTTTACCGTGCCAAGTTGTAGATACTTTCATGTTCAAAGGCCTTCTTTCCATCTTCATAATGTATAATCTATTCTTATTCTCGCTTCAAAACTCACTAATTTGACGTAAAAATTTCTGTGTTCTCTCATGCTGGGGAGCCTCGAAAAATGCCTGTGGCGCAGCCTCCTCCAAAATCACACCGTCCGCCATAAATACAACCTTGTCCGCCACCTCGCGGGCAAATTTCATCTCATGGGTGACGACAACCATCGTCATCCCGTCCTGGGCCAGCTCACGCATTACGCTCAGCACTTCCCCGACCAGCTCGGGATCGAGCGCCGATGTCGGCTCGTCGAACAGCATAATCGCCGGGTCCATCGCGAGCGCACGCGCAATCGCTACCCGCTGCTGCTGTCCACCGGACAAACGCGCAGGATGAGCATCCTGCTTGTCCGACAAACCCACACGCTCCAGCAACCGCTGTCCGATGGACATAGCCTTGTCACGCGGCATTTTTTTCACTGTCAGCAGCCCTTCAATGACATTGCCGATTGCTGTTTTGTGCGGATACAGATTGAATTGCTGAAATACCATCCCCGTCTGCCTGCGAATATCACGAATGGCCGCTTGCCGGGTACGGAGAGGAGCCGTAGCATTTACCTCGATCCCGTTCACCTCAAACTTGCCGGAAGACAATTCCTCCAGACCGTTCAGGCAGCGTAGCAAGGTGCTTTTACCCGAACCACTCGGGCCGAGCAACACGACGATTTCACGCGCGGCCACCTGAAAATCAATGCTTTTTAACACTTCCATCTGACCGAAGCGTTTACCCAAACCGCTTGTTGTTATCATCCTCTATCATCTCCACCTTAATAAGCTCGGGCCAGACGCTTTTCCACCCGCTCCAGTATAGCGGAGAACCCAATGCTCATGATCCAGTACATGATGCCAATTTCGAGCAGAAACGGCATGTAGCGCAGATACTGTGCCTGTAAAAGTTGTGCCTGACGCATCAGCTCACTTACTCCAATCACCGAAACGAGCGATGTTTCCTTAAGCATACCGACAAATGTATTGCCCATCGGCGGAATCGCAATTCGCACGGCCTGCGGAAGAATGATGCGCCACATCGTTTGACCCGGAGACATTCCGGTTGCATAGGCCGCCTCGGTTTGACCCTTTGGCACCGCTAAAATAGCCCCACGAAACGTCTCCGATAAATACGCCCCTGTATTGATACTCAGTGCAAGACAAGCAGCAGTCAGCGAGCCGAACGATATTCCGTAATCATCCAGTCCATAGTAAATGACCGCAATCTGCACCAAAACCGGCGTTCCCCGAATGATAGATACATAACTGCGCGCCAGCCAACGAACCGGACGATTCCCCTTCAACCGGGCGACTGCCACCACCAAGCCGATCATAAGGCCAAATAGCATGGAAACAATCGTGATATACAGCGTATAATAAGCACCCTTCAACAAAAAAGGGACGTTTTCCCACATTAATTCAAGCATCGGTTATATTCCCTTCTTTCAGACGAGTGGCCCCATGTCAGCATAAAAGCCAAGACCGGAGCCAGACGCCTGTAACAGGCTTACGTTATTCTTTTGGCTCCTCGCCGAACCATTTTTTGAAAATCGTTTTATAGGTGCCGTCTTCCTTCATTTCTTTCAAAGCCTTGTTCAAGGCTGCTTTAAGCTCAGGAGTGTCCTTGTTAATAGCCACACCCGCTTGATCGGATTTGATCGGCTCGCCTACCGCCTTAATCTGGAAGCCGTTTTTATCAACAATGGGCTTGAGCGCATACAGATTGTTGATGGTTGCGTCAATTCGACCAGAGTTCAGATCCTTCAAGGAAGTAATAACATCATCATACGTTTTAATCTCGAAATCGCCAACCTTCGGCAGCACTTCGTTACGCAGATAAGACTCATCATTTGTTCCCAAGCCGACACCAATCGTTTTACCTTTAAAATCCTCCAGCTTGGTAATATCGTTTGTTTTGTTGTTTACGATAATATTTACATTGTTTGTGATATACGGCTCTGTGAAATCAATGACCTTTTCACGGTCTGGCGTAATCGTCACCTGGCTAATCACCGCATCGAATTTCTTCTTTTGCAGACTTGGAATGAGTCCCGAAAATTCTTGTGCCGTGAACTCCGCTTTGACCCCGATACGCTTCGCCAATTCATTCGCGATATCAACATCAAACCCGTCCAATTCCTTTTTATCGTTCAAAAAATTGTAAGGCTGGTACGTACCCATCATTCCAACCTTGATCACTCCTGCCTTCTTGATTGCTTCGAGCTGATTGCCCGCTGCCGCCTCATTGCTGCTGCCCGCTCCGTTGCTGCTGTTGGCAGCTTCCGGCTTCGTTCCGCAAGCGCTCAGCACCAGACTGAACATGGCCAAAGCCATCAGTGTAGTTACAAGGAACCCTCTTTTACGTGTTTTCATGAATCGTTCTCTCCTGTCTGGATGTAAATGATTGAGTACATATGTGTATTTTGGCTCTATTATTCGCCTCTTACTGCCAATTCATGCGATGTGGTCTCCCACCCGCCTAGCCTTGACCCAACAGCCCGTAAAATTCAAAATTAGCCGCTTCTTCCGCCAATTGTTTAGCTGTTACCTGTGTAATGTTGTCATGTGTTCCCTCGGAACCGAATAGCCAGCGTGTAATAACACCTTCGATCATGCTCATGAGCAGCGCTGCCCGTAGTTCGACATCCAATTCAGCGGGTAGCATGTTCAGCTCTATCGCTCGCTCCATATTGCGTCGAAAGGCCAGTTCCATCGCGATTCTCGTCTCCCGAATACTCTGTCGTACCGGTTCATCAACACCGCTGCCGATCAGGAGTAATCCCATCAGATAGCGGTTCTCCAATGCAAAATCAAACAGACGGACAAACAGCGCTTCGGACGCTTTAACCATATCAGCCAGCGTACCTGCATCACGGCGGTATCCTTGTCCTATCGCTGCCAGCAGTTGTTCGCGGCCTGTAGCGATAATCTCCAGTGCCAGCGCTTCTTTACTTTTAAAATGCCAATAAAACGTGCCTTGGGCCACTCCGGCCTCCACCACGATATCTGAAATCTTCGTTTGATGGTACCCTTGCTCGGCGAATCGCTTCAACGCAATGTGAAGAAGCTGCGTTCTGCGATCGGTTTCGGCTGTTTCTTCTCCCGCGTGATCAACCAATGGTTCATTCGCGGTAGTCTTGGACTGCTTCGCCTTCCGTGGCTGCATGGATTTCCTCCTCCCGATTGATCAGTCAGTCAGTTTCGTATTTTTTAATCCTATAGGATAAGTATACTTTTGTCAAACGAAAAAAAGAGCCTCCGAAGAGGTCCTCTCTATCTTGTAAAAACGCTTCTATAGCAGTGCTTTTGCCGCAATATCCGTACGGTTTTGCTTGCCTTCAAAGGTAATACGTGCCGCCTGTTCATACGCCTTGTCCCGCGCTTCGGCAATATCACGTCCCAAGCCGACCACGCCCAACACACGTCCGCCGTTTGTGATCCACTCGCCCTGTTCATTGATGCCTGTACCGGCATGAAACACGGTGGCTTCATTCGCCTGATCCAGTCCGTGGATCGGCACCCCTTTGGCGTACGAACCGGGATAGCCCCCGGAAGCCAACACCACACATACCGCCGCTTCATCTTTCCACTCAATCTCTACCTGATCCAGCGTGCCATTCACAGCAGCCAGGAAAATATCAAGCAGATCAGATTTTAGCCGTGGCAGTACAACCTGCGTTTCCGGATCACCGAAGCGTGCGTTAAACTCAATCGTCTTCGGCTTACCGTCCGGAGAAATCATCAATCCCGCGAATAAAACGCCCCGGAACGGACGACCTTCAGCCACCATCGCTTTTGCCGTCGGCTTAATGATGGTCTCAATGGCTTCCTCAATAATCGAATCCGCTATATGCGGTAATGGGGAATACGTGCCCATCCCCCCGGTATTCGGCCCTTTGTCACCATCAAAAATAGGCTTATGATCTTGCGCCGCTGCCATCGGACGAACCGTTTCACCATCCACAAAGGAAAGAATCGACATTTCCTGTCCCGCCAGAAACTCCTCGATCACGACCTGCGCCCCAGCTTCTCCGAACACCTTCGCTACCATAATGTCGGATAAAGCTTTTTCTGCTTCCTCCATAGAGTAAGCGACCGTTACCCCTTTGCCTGCTGCCAGTCCATCCGCCTTAATGACCACAGGAATCGGCTGCTCCTTCAAATAGGCATGTGCTTCCTCATAGGTATAAAACTTCCGATAGATTGCTGTCGGAATATGGTATTTGTGCAGCAGATCCTTCATGAAGATTTTGCTGCCTTCAATTTCTGCTGCATTTTTACGCGGTCCGAATACCGGAATGCCTTTCGCTTCGAAAGCATCCACAATACCGTCTGCCAACGGATCATCGGGGCCAACCACGACAAGTCCGACCTTTTTGGATTCCGCCAGCTCTGTCAACGCGTCAAAATCACTCACCGGAATCGGCACGCACTCCGCCAAATGCCCGATGCCGGCATTGCCCGGCGCGCAGTAGATTTGTCCGGCCTTGGGGCTTTTTTTCAGTGCCCACACAATCGCATGCTCACGGCCGCCCCCACCGATAACCAAAATATCCATTCAGGTGATTCCTCCCGCTCCCGTTATGGTGTCAAGATTTTGCAAAATCCTCGTGTGAGAGAATGCTCTGCATCCTCAGCTAATACAAGCTAGTGCTTGAAATGACGCACGCCTGTGAAGACCATCGCAATGCCGTGTTCGTTAGCAACCTTGATGGATTCTTCGTCCTTGATGGAGCCGCCCGGCTGAATAATTGCCGTAATGCCTGCTTGGGCTGCCAGTTCCAGCGTATCGCCCATCGGGAAAAATGCGTCAGATGCCAGCACAGCACCTTTTGCTTTGTCTCCAGCCTGCTCGATAGCGATTTTAGCCGCTCCGACACGGTTCATTTGTCCCGCACCCACGCCAATGGTCATGTTGTCTGCCGCCAGTACGATCGCATTGGACTTCACATGCTTAACAACTTTCCAGCTAAACAAAAGCTGTTTCAATTCTTCCTCGGATGGCGCACGCTCCGTCACTACGGTAAGCGCGTCCGGGTCGACAGCGTGAATGTCGTTCTGCTGAACAACCATGCCGCCTTCAATGGAAGTAACGACGAAGCGACTTTCAGCCTGTTCAGATGTGGACAACTCGCCCAGATCGAGCAAACGGATGTTTTTCTTTTTCGTCAAAATCTCCAGTGCTTCTTCCGTAAAGCCCGGTGCCTGTACAATTTCCAAAAAGATTTCGCTCAGCTTCTTCGCTGTATCGCCGTCAATAATCCGATTAGCCGCTACGATGCCGCCAAAAATGGAAGTTGGATCAGCCGCGTACGCCTTGCTGTACGCTTCATAAATGCTGCCGCCGATTCCCACGCCGCAAGGATTCATATGCTTAACAGCTACCACTGCTGGCTCGCTGAATTCTTTAACAATTTGCAGGGCCGCGTTAGCATCGTTGATATTATTGTAGGACAGTTCCTTGCCGTGAAGCTGCTTCGCTGTCGTCAGTGTACCCTTTGCCGCCAACGGCTGACGGTAAAATGCCGCCTGTTGATGCGGATTTTCGCCATAGCGCAAATCCTGAATTTTTTCATAGGTTACCGTGTAACGCTCAGGCAAAGGCTCGCCTGTCACATTCGACAAATAATCGGAGATGAGCGCGTCGTATGATGCGGTATGACGGAAAACCTTTGCTGCCAAACGCTTACGAGTGTTCAGCTCGGTATCGCCATCCTTGCGGATTTCGTCCAGCACCGTGCTATAATCGTCCGCATCTACTACCACACTTACGAATGCATGGTTTTTCGCCGCAGAACGCAGCATGGTTGGACCGCCGATATCAATATTTTCAATCGCGTCCTCATAGGTTACACCGGGTTTGGCGATCGTTTCCGCAAAAGGATACAGATTCACAACGACCAGATCAATATAGTCCAGTCCAAGCTCCTTCATCTGACGCTGATGCTCCTCATTATCCCGAACAGCCAGCAAGCCGCTGTGTACCGCAGGATGAAGTGTTTTAACACGTCCGTCCATAATTTCAGGAAATCCTGTTACCTCAGAAATGCCGATGACAGGAATACCCTCCTTTGACAACAAGCTGCTCGTTCCCCCTGTCGAAACGATCTCCACACCCAATTTGGACAACTCGCGGCAAAATTCCACGATCCCCCGTTTATCTGATACGCTGACGAGCGCTCTTTTAATACTCACCATTTCTCCTCCTTTAGCTCTTCAGGATTTTGCAAAATTCGGTTTTATCAATTTATTTCCCGAGAAATATCGGAAAATGCCTGTACGGCATCCTTGATATGACAATGATATGACAAATTACAATCATCTTTAGAGAAGTGAAATTACCTTGCGCCCATCCAATTGGATTTTGCCTTGAGACAGTCTGCCAACCACCTCTGGATATAGCTGACGTTCCACGGATTGAATAGCTGCGGATAAGGATTCTGCTGTATCATGGTCGTGTACTTCTACGACACGCTGGGCAATAATTGCTCCCGTATCCATCCCCCCGTCCACAAAATGAACGGTAACCCCACTGACCTTGACCCCATAGGCCAATGCCTGTCCAACAGCATCTTTCCCTGGAAATGCAGGAAGTAGTGACGGATGAATATTGATAATTTTTCCGGCGTAGGCATCTACCATAACACTGGATAGCAAACGCATGTAGCCTGCTAACACGATGAGATCAATGGATTTCTGCTCCAGCAAAGCAACCAGTTCACGCTCATAATCTTCGCGGGAAGCATATTCCTTGGGTCGAAAAGTGTGACACGCAATTCCGGCCTTCTGTGCTCTGGCTACGGCAGGAGCCGCAGGCTTGTCACAGATCAGCAGTTCTACCGTTGCCCCGCCCAGTTCTTCCCGCACAGCCGCATCCACCAATGACTGAAAATTCGTTCCTTCACCTGATGCAAAAACAGCAACTCGGTACTCGTTCATTACACCTCGGCTCCCGTAAAGGTCACGATAGAACTGCCTTCCGTTACTTTTCCGATCACATAAGCGGCTTCGCCCTGTTCTTTCAGAACTTCCAGTGCAGTCTGTGCATGCTCTTCGCCTACAACGATAACCATTCCAATTCCCATGTTAAAGGTTGTGAACATGTCTTTGTTGGAGATTGCGCCTTTTTCCTGCATGAGCTGGAAGATCGGCAGAATCGGCCAAGCGCCGTATTCTATATCCACATTAACGTGATCCGGCAGCACTCTAGGGATATTTTCGATAAAACCGCCGCCCGTGATATGCGCCATGCCTTTTACCTTTACCTTGTCCAGCAAAGCCAAAACGGATTTCACGTAAATTTTCGTTGGCTCCAGCAGTACATCGCCCAGTTTGCCGTTCAAGCCTTCGATTTCATCATGCAGACTGTATCCTTGCTGTTCCAATAACAGCTTGCGAACCAGTGAGAAGCCATTACTGTGTACTCCGCTGGAGGCCAGTCCGATAACCGTATTTCCGGGGGTAATGGAACTGCCGTTAATGATCTTGCTTTTATCTACAATCCCGACCGTAAATCCGGCAATATCATATTCACCTTCGCTGTACATCCCCGGCATTTCTGCTGTTTCACCGCCGACCAGCGCACAACCCGACTGATGGCAGCCCTCTGCGATTCCAGCAACAATAGCTTCGATTTTCTCAGGTATAACCTTGTCACAAGCGAGATAGTCGAGAAAAAAGAGCGGCTCCGCGCCCCCGACGACAATGTCGTTCACACACATCGCAACCGCATCAATACCAATGGTGTCATGACGATCCATCGCGAAAGCAAGCTTCAACTTTGTGCCGACTCCATCCGTACCGGAAACGAGTACAGGCTCCTCGTACTTATCCTTATTCAGGCCGAACAACGCACCGAATCCGCCCAAATCCGTCAGCACTTCGGGACGGAAGGTACGTTTGACGTGCTTTTTCATCCGTTCTACTGCTTCATTACCGGCAGCGATATCTACCCCTGCGTTTTTGTATGCTTCGGACATTCATGAACACTCCTTCAAATGATTGACCCTCCTAAGTCCTCCCTAATAGGGAGGATTCCATGGGGCTGCTCCCCCTGGACCCCTCAAGAGTCGGTCAGATGCGTAGGGTTGGTGTTGCTTGGTGATTGGTTCGTGCTGGGAGTCGCGTGTTTTCCTTGTGGTTTGCGGGATTTTCCCACCAACCACAAGGACACGCTTTAGAGCGCGGCCGCCTTTCGCAGCGGCGGCAGGGCACATCCCGGGCTGTTTGCTTCGCAAAGGCGGGGATGTGCCGGGCAAAGTAGTGAGCAGCGCCAATGGCTGGCTTACTTCTTTGCCCTCAGGTTTGAGGCAGGCAGCTTCGCCCAGCCTGCTATTGAGCCTCGCTTCGCTGGCTCAACCTTATAAGAGCAGGGTGACTTTATATGAGTCACCGCCCCTTTAAAAACTCATGGCATGAAATAGTTATGCCATGAGTTTTTAACTGCCTTTCCTATCCTCTTCCCCGTGGGGAACAGAAGAGGTACAGGCACGGCTGCAAAGGGATGTATAACTGAGGAACGCAGCGGGTGGAAGGATTCTGGAGAAGCGAAGCGTTCGCCTTTGCCGCTGGATTCCAACCCTGTAAGGGTTATTCCAATCCAGGAATCCAGCGGCAACAGCGATCGGAAGAACCTTCCACTCGCGGAGTGGCCCCCTCAGAACCGCCATCCCCATCCCCACCATGCACCGTTGTACCTCTTTTGTTCCCTTTTTCTCAACAACTACATCCGAGCTTTTCTTCGCCTTTGAAATCCACTTGAGTGGGATAATCATTATCGAAGCAGGCCAGGCACAAACCACCTTTGTAATCCTCTTCGTTATATCCGCCTACAGCGGCGATCAAGCCCTCAGCGCTCATAAAATAGAGCGAATCGGCGTTAATCTCCTGGCGGATTTCCTCGACTGTTTTGGACGACGCGATCAGTTCCCGGCGATCCGGCGTGTCGATACCGTAGAAGCACGGGTTTTTGAAAGGCGGCGAGGTGATACGTACATGTACCTCTAGCGCCCCCGCATCCCGTAGCATATTCACGATTCGACGGGATGTGGTGCCCCGCACAATGGAATCGTCGATCATGATGACCCGTTTACCTTCGACAACGCGGCGTACGGCGCTCAGCTTCATTTTCACACCTTGCTCGCGCAGCTCCTGACTCGGTTGGATGAAGGTACGTCCGGTGTATTTATTTTTAATCATGCCCAATTCATAAGGAATACCTGTCTGCTCTGCATAACCAATCGCTGCAGAAATACTGGAATCCGGTACCCCGGTAACCAAATCAGCATCGACAAAAGCTTCCAACGCCATTTGGCTGCCCATTCTTTTACGTGCAGCATGAAGATTGGCTCCGTTCAAGTCACTGTCCGGACGGGCAAAATAAATATATTCCATCGCGCACAATGCTTTACGATGCTTGCCTTCACTGTAACGGTCTTCGTGCAGTCCATTTTTGTCCAACACCAACAGTTCACCCGGCTCGATATCGCGCAACAGCTCTGCTCCAATCGTTTCCAAAGCACAGGATTCAGAAGCAAACAAATATGCATCACCCAATCTGCCCATCGTCAACGGACGCAAGCCGTTGGGATCAGAAGCAACTAGCAGTTTATCGTTGGTCATAATGAGGAAAGCAAACCCGCCGACGATACGTTTCAATGCATCTTTGGCGGCCTCCACCAAATCCTTGGACGACCGAGCTATCAAATGCGCTACTACTTCTGTATCGCTTGTCGTTTGAAAAATAGACCCGCCCTGCTCCAGCTCATGCCGGATTTGCAAAGCATTCACGATATTCCCGTTCGTCGCTACCGCCAGATCACCATCACGGTATTTGAAAACCAATGGCTGTGCATTCGTCAGCTTACTGTCTCCACTTGTCGAGTAGCGCACATGTCCTATGGCAATGTCGCCTGTCAGCGAAGCCATCAAATCTTTATTGAACACTTCTTTAACAAGGCCCATTCCACGATGATAATGGAACTCGTCGCCACTGCTCACACAGATGCCCGCGCTTTCCTCCCCACGATGCTGGAGCGCATGCAATCCGTAATATGCTAGAGAAGCAGCATCGGAGTGTCTGTACACCCCGAATACGCCGCACTCCTCTTTTAATTTATCAAACAGCCCCTCTTTACCAGAGCCTTCATTATAATAATCTCCAGTCCACAACGTCCGTGCTGTTATTTCATCAGACATGGAATGACATCCTCCCAGATTTGCTTCAAACTGGCGACTGCCTCGTTCAAAGCGGGTTGTCCGTTCACCTCAACTGTCAATTGTGATCCTTCAACTTTTCCTAATACGGTAACTGGCACTTCTAAACCACGCAGATGTGCTTCCAGCGCAGACGCTTGATCCGGCGATGCAGATAACAAAATGCGGGACTGACTTTCGCTAAACAAAGCATGGTCAGGACGCAAGGTTGTTTCTACGTTGACCTGTGCTCCCAATCCGCCGCTAATCCCGGATTCGGCAAGCGCTACAGCCAATCCGCCCTCTGCCAGATCATGCGCGGATTGTACCAAGCCTGATTGGATGGCGCTAAGCACCGCAGTCAGCAGTTTTTTCTCTACGTTCAAATCCAGCTCAGGCGGGCGTCCCTCAGATACACCGTGTACGACAGCCTGGAACTCACTGCCTCCCAGCTCGGCCTTCGTTTCTCCCACCAGGAAAATCACGTCACCTTCGGCTTTAAAGCCTTGTGTCGTAATATGATCCGTATCATGCACCAGACCTACCATGCCCACAACAGGCGTCGGATAGATGGAGCCTTTGGCATTTTCGTTGTACAAGCTGACATTGCCCCCGATAACGGGGGTATCCAGTACGCGGCAAGCTTCTGCCATCCCGTCTACAGCTTTTTCCATTTGCCAGAAAATATCCGGTTTCTCAGGGTTGCCGAAGTTCAGGTTGTCCGTGATCGCCAGTGGCTCGCCGCCGGAGCATACAATATTACGTGCTGCTTCGCTGACCGCAATCCGTCCGCCTACCTCTGGATCAAGGTATACGTAACGTCCGTTACAATCCGTCGTCATGGCGAGTCCCTTGCGGGTTCCGCGCACCGTCACTACGGCTGCATCTGAGCCCGGACGAACGGCCGTGCTAGTGCGAACCATGTAATCATACTGCTCATATACCCATTTCTTGCTGGCTACACTTGGCGAAGACAATACCTTTTTCAGCGCATCGTTCAAATCCGTCACTTCTGCATAACGCAGTGTGTCAATGGCAGCGTTTTGCTCATAATAAGCAGGAACCTCAGATGGCTTATCGTAAATCGGACACTCGTCCACCAGCGCTGTCACTGGCATGTCACCCACCACTTCATCGTGGTGGAACAAACGCAGACGCCCGTCATCCGTCACCTTGCCGACCTTGGCACAAATGACACCCCAACGCTCGAAAATTTCCAGCGCCTGTGCTTCATCCTTCGGTTCTACTACGAACAGCATGCGTTCCTGTGATTCAGAAAGCATCATTTCATAAGGTGTCATGCCCTCTTCACGCTGCGGTACCTGATCCAGATACAGCTCAAGGCCGTTGCCAGCCTTACTCGCCATCTCCGCACTGGAGCAGGTAAGCCCTGCCGCGCCCATATCCTGAATACCCAGTACAATACCGCTGTCGATCAGCTCCAGACATGATTCCATGACCAGCTTCTCCATGAATGGATCGCCTACCTGAACCGCCGTGCGATTCGCTTCGGATTCCTCGGTCAGCTCAACCGATGCGAATGTCGCTCCGTGAATCCCGTCACGGCCTGTCGGCGGTCCCACATAAAACACCGGGTTACCGACCCCTTTAGCAACACCGCGCTGGATTTTATCATGGTCAATCAGTCCGACACACATCGCATTGACGAGTGGATTGCCTTCGTAGCTTTCATCAAATACAACCTCGCCGCCTACCGTCGGAATACCGATACAGTTCCCATATCCCGCAATACCGGATACCACATGCTCGAACAAATATTTCACACGGTCGCTCTCCAGCTTGCCAAAACGCAGGGAGTTCAGCACCGCCACAGGTCTTGCACCCATCGAGAAAATATCACGGATGATGCCGCCGACCCCTGTCGCTGCCCCCTGAAAAGGTTCTACAGCCGACGGATGGTTATGACTTTCGATTTTAAAAACAACCGCCTGGTTATCACCGATATCTACAATCCCTGCGCCTTCACCCGGTCCCATCAGAACTCGCGGACCACTCGTTGGAAAACGACGCAGCAACGGCTTGGAGTTTTTGTAAGCACAATGCTCTGACCACATGACACTAAATACGCCAATCTCTGTATAGTTCGGCTGACGTCCCATGAATTCACAGATCAACGCATATTCGCTGTCCGACACACCCATCTGTTGATACAGTTTATGCTCGGCAACCTGCTCTGCCGTTGGTTCCTTAGCGGACACTTGCTGCGCCATGACGATCCCTCCAAGCGTTCAAAATAGATGTAAACATACGTTTGCCGTCATCCGTTCCAAGCAATGCGTCCACCGCGCGTTCCGGGTGAGGCATCATGCCCAGTACGTTTCCTTGCTGATTACAAATCCCTGCGATATCCGTTACGGAACCGTTAGGATTATCTTTATACGTAAATACGATCTGGTTATTCGCCTGCAAGCGAGCCAGCGTCTCATCATCACAGTAATAGTTGCCTTCACCGTGGGCGATCGGAATGACGATCTCTTCACCGGCAGCATAATCTTTTGTAAAAGGCGTTTCGTTATTCGCAACCTTCAACACCGTATCGTGGCAACGGAACTTCATCGACAGATTACGGCGTAAAGCACCAGGCAACAGCCCGGCCTCGGTCAAAATTTGAAAACCGTTGCAAATACCCAAAATGTATTTGCCCTCGGCAGCCGCTTTGGCTACTTCCTTCATCACCGGGGCAAACCGGGAAATCGCGCCGCAACGCAGGTAATCCCCGTAGGAGAAGCCTCCTGGAACAAGAATACAATCATAAGGCGACAGATCCGTCGCAGTATGCCAAACATAATCGACAGGTTCACCGACCGTGTCCTCTACCGCCTTATAGCAGTCAATATCACAGTTGGAGCCCGGAAAAACCAGAACTGCAAATTTCATGGAATCAGCCCTCCAGTTCGTAGCGGTAGTCTTCAATGACCGTGTTGGCCAACAGCTTTTCGCACATCTCGATGACGCGCTTTTCTGCACTCTCGCGGTCTGTTGTATCCAGATTCAATTCCATATACTTACCAATTCTGACGCTGTCCACTTCTCCGAAGCCCATAGAATGCAGTGCGCCTTGCACCGCAACCCCCTGCGGGTCCAAAACGCTTTGCTTAATTGTGACATAGACCGTTGCTTTAATCATGTTCCTTCAGTTCCTCCTCCGAATGGATGAATCCTATTGGTTGAATTATGATTACTATTTACTGTGCCGTCAGACGCCGCCAAATATCCGTATATCTTGCAGTCGTTTCTTCTACGACCTCAGCAGGCAACGGATCGGGCTTGCTGTTCTTGTCCCAACCGGATGCAGCTAAATAGCTTCGCACCGGTTCCTTGTCCATGCTGTCAATCTCGACATCCAGCTCATACTTTTCCTGTGCCCAAAAACGGGATGAATCCGGGGTGAAAATTTCGTCAATCAAAATAACCTTTCCACCAACAAGACCAAACTCAAACTTGCAGTCAGCTAAAATAATTCCACGCTTCTCGCAGAAAGCACGCGCAAATTCGTACAATGCCAAGCTTTTTTCCTCAAGCTCGCCTGTCAGTTCAGCCCCGACCAGTTCTTTCATCTGATGAAGGGAAATGTCCTCGTCGTGTCCAACATCATTTTTCGCAGCAGGTGTAAATAAAGGCTTGGGAAAACGTTCATTTTTACGTAGCCCCTTCGGCAATGGAATGCCGTTCACCTCACCGTTCTGCTCATACTGACGCCAGCCGCCTCCAGTAATATATCCGCGCACCACACACTCAATGTCGATACGTTCAGCCTTCAGCGTGACCATGATCCGATCTTTCAGCAATTCTTTATTCTGTTCGTCGATCACATGTCCGAGCTTGTTCACATCGGTATGCACGACATGGTTTTCCAACAAGTCCTTCGTCTGTTCAAACCAGAAAGCGCTGAGCTTATTCAGCACATTCCCCTTTTCGGGCACGGGTGGCTCCAGCACATAATCAAAGGCCGAAATCCGGTCCGTCACGACAATCAGAAAATGCTCTCCGAGATCATACAGCTCACGCACCTTGCCTTTGTAGAGCAGCGGCGCATGGATCAGACCCTCGGCAGTAGACAATGACATTTCTAACTTCCTCCTCTAAAAGAGTTTGCCCCTCAAACCTTGGCCCCTCCTAAATCGAACCTTGCCCCTCCTAAATCCTCCCCTCGGGGAGGACCCCCAGGGCTGCTGCCCTCGGGACTCCCGCAAGGGTTGGCGCAGTGAGCAGGGGATGACGGGTTACTGGAGCTGGGGTGGTGTGAGCGCGTTCCGCTGGATTAAGGCTTGTTGGCACAAGCTTTAATCCAGCAACGCTTTTACGTTGGCGCATATCGACGTTTTTACGAGCGTTTGCTTCGTATCAACTTTGAAAGCTCTAAGCTGCAATTTTATATGCAGCTTACGGTTGTACCATGGCTCGGCGTATTACATGTCGCCTACCATTCGGCCCGTGGCCGTGGCTCGGCATGCCATGCGGCCGAGCATTAAGGCTTTGCCTGTCGTGCGCATATGCTACGCATACGCACTTATACGTTGGCTCAAGGCTTCGCTCCTTGAGCCTTGCGCGTTCTTGGGAGGGCTGCAGGCTGTTTGCTACGCAAATTCGGCAGCCCTCCCAAGAACGTTGCTTCGCGACAGAAAAGCAGTGGAACACGCTTTTCTATCACTCTTTGGGGTGTGCGGCATGTTATACACCGCACCTCCCCCTATTCCTGCTCCCACACGAGGGTTGGTGCTGGATTGCAGCGAAGCGAACGGAATCGTTCTGGAGAAGCGTCAGCGCTTGCCTTTGCCCATGGATTCCAACCTTTACGGGTTTATTTCAATCCAGGAATCCAGGGGCAACAGCAATCGGAAGAATGATCCGTTCGCGCAGCGGCCTCACCAAGCGCCAACCTTCGCTCCTACTCCCCTAATCCCAGCTTTTTAAAGATCGTATCTACGTTTTTCAGATGCCATGCCGGGTTGAACGCATCCTCGATTTCATCCGGGCTGAGTACAGCGGTAATTTCCGGAGTCGCCTCGACGATTTCACGGAATTGACGTTGCTCTTCCCATGCCTGCATAGCACGCGGCTGTACGGTATCGTAGGCTTTTTCACGGCTAAAGCCCTTGTCGATCAGCTTCGTCATAATACGACCGGAGAACGGTACACCATACGTACGCGCCATATTGCGCTTCATATTTTCAGGGAATACCGTCAGGTTCTTCACGATATTGCCAAAACGGTTCAGCATGTAGTTCAACAGCATCGTTGCATCCGGCAAAATGATACGTTCCACGGAAGAATGCGAAATGTCTCGTTCATGCCACAGTGTTACGTTCTCATACGCGGATACCATATGCCCGCGAATCACACGCGCCAGACCGGAAATATTTTCGCTACCGATTGGATTGCGTTTATGCGGCATCGCAGAGGAACCTTTTTGACCCTTCGCGAAGGCTTCTTCCACCTCACGGAATTCACTCTTTTGCAGGGCGCGGACTTCGGTTGCAAATTTATCCAACGATGTGGCTACCAGTGCCAATGTCGCCATGTATTCGGCATGACGGTCACGCTGGAGCGTTTGCGTGGAGATTGGCGCAGGCTTGGTGCCCAGCTTGCGGCATACAAACTCTTCTACCGCTGGATCAATGTTAGCGTACGTTCCGACTGCGCCAGACATTTTACCGTACTCTACCTGGTCAGCCGCAAAGTGGAAACGCTCCAGATTGCGCTTCATTTCCTCGTACCACAGAGCCATTTTCAGGCCAAACGTCGTCGGTTCAGCGTGTACCCCGTGTGTACGGCCCATCATCGGCGTATGCTTATAAGCCAGTGCTTTTTCTTTCAAAATTTCAATAAAATTCAAGATATCGCGCTCTAGAATTTCATTCGCCTGCTTCAACAGGTAGCCCAGTGCGGTATCTACCACATCCGTGGAGGTCAGGCCGTAATGCACCCATTTGCGCTCATCGCCAAGGCTTTCGGACACCGTGCGGGTAAAAGCAATGACATCATGTCTTGTTTCCTGTTCGATTTCATAGATCCGGTCAATATCAAAGCTTGCGTTCTTACGCAGCGCCACAGTGTCCTCTTTCGGAATAACGCCCAATTCTGCCCAAGCTTCACAGGCACACAATTCTACTTCCAGCCATGCTTTAAATTTATTTTCTTCCGTCCAAATGGCTCTCATTTCCGGTCTGCTATAGCGTTCGATCATAACTATTTATTCCCCCAAATATTGGTTTGTTCGATCCATTCCAGCGCTTGTTCCGCATCCTGGCACAGTAGATTCATATGTCCCATCTTTCGGCCTGGTTTGGCTTCGCTTTTTCCATACAAATGCAGCTTGGGTACAACATCCAATCTTTCAGCTTCGGCATCCGCCTGCACGAACCGCTGAATCACGTCCTCCAAATGCTCACCTAACACATTGACCATAACGACTGGAGTCAGCAGCTTTGTGCTTCCCAGCGGCAAGCCACAAATGGCACGTATATGCTGCTCAAATTGCGACGTTGCGCATCCCTCCATCGTATAATGACCGGAGTTATGTGGCCTCGGTGCCAACTCATTGACGTACAATTGTCCGTCTTCGGTAACGAACATTTCTACAGCAAGCAGCCCCACCGCACCTAACGATTCCGCCACAGCCACAGCCAGCTTGCTTGCTTCCTCCTGCACGGATTGTGGCACGCGCGCGGGTACAATCGACGTGTGCAAAATATTGTTCACATGAATGTTTTCCGCAGGTGGGAAGGCTTTGGCTTCCCCGTTCGTGCTGCGTGCGACGATTACCGAGATTTCACAGCGAAAACGAATGAACTGTTCTAGCACCAGTTCCGCACCGCTACCAGCCAGCCGTTCGTAGGCAGCTACAGCTTCCCCAGTTTGGCGAATGACCGCCTGCCCCTTACCATCATAACCGCCGACGGCTGTCTTGAGTACACATGGCACGCCCAACTCGGCTACCGCTTGAACCATATCAGCAGCGCTGCCGATTTCACGATACGGAGCGACCGGAACGCCAGCGGCTTCAATGGAGCGTTTCTCCCGTAGTCGATGCTGTGTTGTGTACAATAAACGGCTACCCTGCGGCACACTTGATTCCTGTTCCAAAAGCGCGGCTACTCCTGCATCCACATTTTCAAACTCATACGTGATCACATCGCATCGCCCGGCCAACTCTCTGGCTGCATGCTCATCATCATAGGCAGCGAAAATCTGCTCTGACACCTGCCCGCACGGACTATCCGGTGTCGGGTCCAGCGTCACAAAACGGTATCCCATCTTTGCTCCCGCCAGTACCAGCATTCTCCCCAGCTGTCCGCCTCCCAAAAGTCCAATCGTTGTACCGGGAGGTCGAACACAGCCTGCGGGTTTACATGCCTCATTCATAGCGAGTCACTGCCTTCCAGCACCTCATCACGGATACGGTCGCGTCTTGCTTCGACCCGCTGGCGCACTTTTTCATCAAAAGCAGCCAATATTTGTGCTGCCAGCAGCCCTGCATTCGTAGCGCCTGCTTTACCAATTGCTACAGTAGCGACCGGAATGCCTCCCGGCATCTGCACAATGGAGAGCAAGGAGTCCAGACCGTTCAGCGCCTTCGACTGGACAGGCACACCGATGACTGGCAATGTCGTCTTGGCCGCCACCATACCCGGCAAATGCGCCGCGCCACCCGCTCCAGCAATAATAACCTTCAGCCCGCGCCCAGCGGCTTCCTCTGCAAAACGAAACATCAGATCCGGCGTTCGATGGGCTGAGACTACCTTTTTTTCATATCCGATTTCAAGCTCGTCCAGCACTGCACATGCATGCTGCATGGTGTCCCAGTCCGATGTGCTGCCCATAATAACAGCGACCTGCACTGACATGTCCTTCACTCCCTGTTTATCAATAAGCGCCAAAAATCCGGCACTCGAAAATAATGTTATTTTCAAGACACCGGACTACGAAAAACAAACGACAAAGCCTCTCAAGGGCATGCCAAAGGCAAGCCTGTTTCACCGCAACAAATGCGGCTTCAGCCGTATGTCTCCCGTAGTCCGGAAATTTAAGGTTTCCAGGTAGAAACTTCCGGGCCATATCCCCGGCATTATACGAGTCATCATTTTGCCTACTCGACCTTTAAACATATTCTTTACAAGTATAATCGTGGTCTGTTTCGGCTCAAGCATGTGTACCTTATTAATTTTTACCTAAAGTTCTTTTTTTATCGACAATACACTTCATAGTTTAACAATTCCCTACACCTTATGTCAACTTGGAAACGAACATTATTAAAATCAACCAATTGAATGTTCGTGTTTTACAAAACACAAACCCTTTTCTACCCGCAAGACGGGACGGTAGCTATACATTTAGCCGACTCTTTGCCTCAGACTACCATCATAGATCGGCTCTATGCTCC
Organism: Paenibacillus sp. RC21; assembly: GCF_044907935.1. Classification (NCBI taxonomy): domain Bacteria; kingdom Bacillati; phylum Bacillota; class Bacilli; order Caryophanales; family Paenibacillaceae; genus Paenibacillus; species Paenibacillus sp. RC21. Next base: position 7,688 of record NZ_JBIYCS010000003.1, on the reverse strand, counting down.
ACAAAAAAATAAAAGCCGGTACTTCCTGTACAGGCAGTAATCCGACTTTTATTCCTTCTATTCTGTTACTTCACGACCAGCACAGGAATGCGTGCATGCTGCACCACATTATGACTGACGCTGCCTAACACAAATTCACGAATACCGCCCAAACCACGGCTGCCGATCACAATCACATCAAAGCCATTTTCATTCGCATAATCCAAAATAACTTCAGCTGGCGAACCCTGAATCAGCTCCACCTTAGCGTCAATGCCCTGGTCGGCAAGCCGTTTTTTGACCTCATCCGTGGTTTGCTCCGCCAAATCGTAATATTCTTTATTCACCGAAGCTGGAATCGGAGCCAAACCTTCCCCCATGAATATACGCGGAAAATCAAATGCTGTTACAACCTCAAGCTGCGAGGACGGTGATGCCTTGGTTAATTCTGCTGCCTTCAGCAAGGCCTTGTTGGATGCCTCGGAACCGTCATAAGCAAGCAATATTTTCGAAAATAACATACATATGCACCTCTTCCTATTCAGTTTGTCAGAACAACGCCTGAAATATGTATTCCCTTGGCCGCTCATACATTCACATTGCCGGACGCTAGCATAGCCGCCTTACTCATCATTAAACATCCCCATGAGAGCCTAAACCACGGCTTTACCGTAAAAAATACCCGTACAGCAATGCATTAACGAACAGCAACGCAGGAATACCCAGTCTGAAGCTCATATGCCGCGTTTTGTGGCGTTTGCGGTACATTGCAATCAGCACGCCCAACGCTCCCCCAATCAGGGCCAGCAAAAATAGCGTCCGTTCGGGTACCCGATCACGGTGCTTACGCGCCCTCTTTTTGTCTTCCGACATTACCAGATAGCCTACTGCATTTATAAACAGCAGCCACACCAACAAGCCTGTCTGCAATGTCTCCCCTCCTTTTACACACCGTACCGAGTCCAGGCATTAGCCCCTCTAAGCCCTCTCCCCTTCATTATAACTCCACCCCTTTTGCAGAAACAACGCCTTCTCCTGACTGAAATACCGCTTTTGCGGATATAGTAACGTTGTATGACGGATATCCTTGAATTAAAGGAGGGACTACGATGGAAAGCACCCATGAATACGTCGAAAAGCTGCGGGAAAATGCAAAAAAGGCAGAACGCAACCGTAAAAGAGGAAAAGGAACTCCCAGCGCCAGCTTGCCAACCAAACAGCATACCAACAATCCTTAATTGCAGGTACCCTGCTGTAAAACCATGTTATTCACGTATAATGTCAGTTTGGATTGCAATGTATTTACTTTAGATGTTGCAAAAACCAGATACATTACCTTCTTTTAGCTTCTGCAAAAACAACAAGCAGGCTCCCTTTGAGGTGTCTGCTTATTGTAATTTCGATGTTCACTTCTATCCTGTCGCAGTAATCTCTTCTCCCAGTCTACCCAGACAGACAACCAACCATCGTCCAGTACAAACAGCTCAATTCCAAGTTCCTGACCAGCCGAAGCAATTTCTTTAATCCGATCCCCATTAAAATTAAAATACGTGGCTTTCCCACAGTTTTTAATCAGCACCGGACGACCTGATCACGAAATCCTCCTCTTGACAGTCTTGTTCAATATAAGCGATGATAGGTGCGCGACATATCATACAATTCTTCCCAGGAACGAACCAGTACAGCTTCCGGCGTCTGGAATGACTCTCCCTACCTCATGAACCAGACAATTGCACATATCATAATCACCGTCACGAAATCCACATTACAGCTCAAAGCCCGTCGAAGCGTTACATTTGAACTGCCTATATTTTCAAAACGTACAGAACGAGTGATAGCATCTAATTCATTGAATACTGTATATTGTAGAACGGCCGGAAGACCGGTCAATTTCGGTTTACCCTGTGTAATCGTATGACTTACATAAAGTTAGCTCCCCCTATCATCCTACTAATGAACTCTATACAAAATCATATAAAAAGTAATTGCTATCACCTTACAAAACACCTTATACAAACAATAAAACGATTACATTCATAAAAAATAAGTTATTACGTCATATTATATGACATATATATTGACTAAAAACAATTTCAGCCTCTATAATTCGTGATATTAACGTAATTCGACAAAATATTTGTCAGTTAATCTATCATTCATATCTATGTTTTTCACATTGGAGAGGAGCTTTATATGACTAACATGAAAAAAATGACAATGATTCCCCTGCTGGCCAGCTTTATTCTCGGAAGTACCTTATGGAGTGGTGGTTTTACCGCTAACGCTGCGGCAGCAGCTACCACCAGCACGACTGTACCTCCATCTGCCACTACCATCACCGATAAATCTGAGAAACCACAAACGAATAATCTACCCAACATTAAAATACTTGCTACTGGGGGAACCATCGCAGGGTCATCTGCCGTCAACACCGATACAACCGACTACAAAGCAGGCGCGTTGGGTGTCGAGACTCTGATTAACGCCGTTCCTGAAATGAAAAGTATTGCAAACGTCAGCGGTGAACAGGTTGTCAACGTGGGCAGTCCTGACATTAATAATGATATCCTTTTAAAACTCGCCAAACGTACGAATGAACTGCTCGCCAGAGATGATGTAGACGGAATCGTTATTACTCATGGTACAGATACGCTGGAAGAAACCGCTTATTTCCTCAATCTGGTCGTCAATAGCGATAAGCCTGTGGTTGTCGTTGGCTCCATGCGTCCAGCTACAGCAATCAGCGCCGATGGTCCTTTTAACCTTTATAATGCTGTCAAAGTCGCCGGGGCTTCAGCCTCCAAAGGTCAAGGCGTACTCGTACTGCTAAATGACCGTATCGGTGCAGCGAGATACATTACCAAAACGAACACGACAGCAGTCGATACGTTCAAGTCTGTGGAGCAGGGATACCTGGGAGCTGTTGTGGGAGATCAAGTGTACTACTACAACAAATCTACACACAAGCATACAACTGCTTCTATGTTCGATATTTCCATTCTGACCCAACTGCCTCAGGTAGATATTTTATACGAATATCAAAATAACGGGCGCTATCTGTATGATGCAGCCGTAGCGGCAGGTGCCAAAGGGATCGTCGTGGCAGGCTCCGGCAATGGTTCCTTGTCCAAGACCTCTACAGAAGGTGCTGAGGCAGCAGGTAAAAAAGGAGTCATCATCGCACGTTCCAGCCGTGTAGGGAGCGGGATCGTCTCTCCGTCAACGAAAGACGCAGCGTCCAACTTTGTTTCCACTGACTCGCTCAATCCGCAAAAAGCACGGATCTTGCTCATGCTTGCTTTGACTCAAACGCATGATGTTAAAGAAATTCAGTCCTTCTTTAATGAATACTAATAAATGAGTAAATAAGGATTTGTGAAAATCCAAATAAGCATTCTCAATGAACAATAAGATATAAAAGCCAGCTCACAAAAAAAATGGAGCAGCAGTAACGGTGATATACCGTAACTGTTGCTCCTTTTTCGCAAGACAATGACAACCTACAACTCCATACGGAGGCCAATTGTCTCAGCCTTGATATAGCTTCAAGTTTAAGTTTGCCTGTCAGATGGTTAAATCCATACCATTCAATGGATAACTGATTCCATTTTTGATACAATCCATGGCTCCTGCCACTTCGTATCAAGACTGCTGTTTAGGAATTCCATTCAGGCTTGGAGGATATTTCGCTTGCTTCTCTGGATGTGGAGCGATTTCTTCCTCCAATATACTTGATTTATTTTGCTGATTGTTGATTTTAAGCGGTTTATGCTTGGGCATAACTACTCACCTCCTAGGCTTACCATGCCAAAGAGAGAGAGCTTTTATACCGATTTTGCTGCTTGCTTCTTGTCATTACTGCTGCCTTAGTATTGGTCTACTGTTAGCTTTCAGTTATTTCCCCTGCTTTTGTTCCAAGGCTGCTTTCAGTAGATCACCCAGACTGGAGCCAAGAGGCTCCTGCTTTTCATATTGTCTTACCAGCTTCTGCTGTTCACGTTTGTTTACCCGTTGCTTGTCCTTGTCCAGCGTCTCGGTAATGCCACAAGACAGACATCTTACATACAACCCCGCCTTGCCCTCTTTCATTTCCATTTTTTTATGGCACTGCGGACAACGACGATTCGACAAACGTTTTTCTCCCGAACGGCGATAGCCGCAATCCACACTTGGACATACGAGGAACTTGCCCTGTTTGCCCTTCTTCTCCAAAAGCTTTGCACCACAATCCGGGCAATGGCTGTTTGTCACGTTATGGGGCTTGTATTCGGCACTGCTATTTTTCACAGTGGAAACCAGCTCTTTCGCCATCGCACGAATGGAGTCCAGGAACGGTCCTGGTTGCCCTTGACCACGCGCGATTCGTTCCAGCTCCGCTTCCCAACGTGCCGTCAGCTCCGGTGTTCTTAGCTGTGGAGCTGCCAGCTCAATCAGTTGCTTGCCTTTCCCCGTTGGATGCATTACATTTCCCTGACGCTCAATTGTATCCGAGCTAACCAGCTTCTCAATCAGATCCGCGCGAGTAGCAGGAGTACCCAGACCATGCTTCTCCATCTGAGCAAGTAGTGCCGCTTCCGTATACCGCTTCGGCGGCATCGTTCGTCCAGCACGCACAAGGCAACGCTGAACCCGGACGGAATCCCCTTTTTTCAGTTCAGGTAAAATAACACCACTTCCGTTGTCCTCACGTTCCTCTGCTTCGTCGTCCGTATCATAGAGACTTCCGTCATATACAGCACGCCAGCCACTATCTTTTATTGTCGTGCCTTTGACTTGAAACGTTTCCTGCTCTACCGTTACTGCAACCGCTACAGCATCATAACGAGCAGGTGGATAGAAAAGACTGATAAATCGCCGCGCAATCAGATCATACAGCTTACGTTCCTCCGGGCCTAGCTGATTAAGTAACAACGTCTGCTCTGTAGGGATGATCGCATGGTGATCTGTTACTTTGCTGTCATCCACAATTCGCTTCGAGACCGTCAAGCTCTTGCGCAGTAACGGACGTGCCAAGGAAGCATACGGGCCTACAGCCACACTATTAAGCCGTTCCTTAAGGGTATCCACCATATCGGATGTCAGATAACGGCTGTCTGTACGTGGATACGTGACCAGCTTATGCTGCTCATACAGACGTTGAAGCACATTAGATGTCTGCTTGGCCGAAAAGCCGTAGCGCTGGTTGGCATCCCTTTGCAGCTCGGTTAAATCATAAGCCAACGGGTGTGGCTCATTCTTTTCACTTTTTTTGACACTGGCAACCATGCCTTTGACGCCTTCCAATTTGCGGCGCAAAGCCTCTGCTTGAGTACGGTCAAACATGCGTGAATCGCCATTTTCCGCACGCCAAGTTGCCTGAAAATCACCAAAGTCCGCCGTCAATGTATCATATTCCTGAGAACGAAACTGAGTAATTTCCTTCTCACGTTCCATAATCATCCCCAGCGTCGGTGTCTGTACTCTTCCCGCCGAAAGCTGAGCGTTATAGCGACAGGTCAATGCGCGAGTCACATTCAGACCAATCATCCAGTCTGCTTCAGCCCGACAACGAGCCGATTCATACAAACGATCAAACTGCTGTCCAGGCAACAGCTTCGCGAAACCTTCCTTAATCGCCTTGTCCGTCTGTGATGAAATCCACAAGCGGTGGAAAGGCTTTTTCCAGTTCGCCATTTGTATAATCCAACGTGCCAACAGCTCCCCTTCACGAGCAGCATCCGTTGCCACAATAAGCTCTCCAATGTCCTGCCGCTTCATGAGCTGCTGCACAGCCTTGAACTGATGATTGCTTTCCCGCAGTACCTTCAGCTTGGTACTCTTTGGAAGGATCGGCAGGTCCTCCAAATTCCAGGTCGCATACTTAGAATCATAATCCTCCGGCTCTGCCAGTCCAACCAAATGTCCTAACGCCCACGTCACAACATACTTAGGCCCCTCTATATAGCTTTTATGCTTCTCACGGCTTCCCATCACACGTGCAATCTCTCTGGCTACGGATGGTTTTTCTGCTAATACTAATACCTTCATGTTACGCCCCTTTCTCTTATATTGTTAATTATACCATCCTCCCATCTTACGATAAATCAAATGCCAACGGCTCTCAAAGACGTGATTGTACATACTATTACTTCTACATTTTATAGGACAGCTTACAAATCAGGCACGCTCCATTTTAACAGCAGACCTGCATAAGTCAGGCCCCCTCCGAACCCATATAACAATACCCGCTGCCCATACCGTAAACGCCCATCATCCAAACCGCACTGTAAAGCCAAAGGAATAGATGCCGCCGATGTATTGCCATAAAACTCTACACTTGTCAGCGTCTTTTCCAAAGGTATTGTCCCTCGTTCACATATGGATTCGATCATTCTCAGATTGGCGCTATGCGGTACAAACCAGTCAAGATCCTCATTCTTCATTCCAGCCTGCTCCAATAACCGTTCTACTCCCGCTGGGACAGAGCGAACAGCCCATTTATAAACCTCACGTCCATTTTGAACAAGAAATCCATTAGTTTGCAGCTTTTCTCCATCTAAATAATCAGATAAACCTGCACGATATAGATGTACTCCCCCTTGTCCATAAGTTCCGATATCTGCGGTTAAAAATGATCCTTCATCCTCGTCATATTCAACAAGAGCAGCCCCTGCGCCGTCTCCAAAAAGTATACAAGTCGTCCGGTCCGTATAATCTGTAATTTTAGACAACGTTTCCGCTCCCACCACTAACACCTTACGGTGTAGACCACCCGTAATAAGGCCATTAGCCAGGTGAAGTCCATAGGTGAACCCTGCACATGCTGCACTTACATCCATGGATCCCGTATCTGGAATATTAAAATGCGCCTGAATCCGTGAAGCTGTACTTGGAAAGTAGTAATCAGGTGTACTTGTTGCTACAATGATCATATCAACTTCGTTTATATTTACGTTATAGAGGTTAATCATACGTGTAACGGCCTGAATACATAAATCAGATACATATTGATCTTCAGCCGCAATTCGCCGTTCACGCATACCCGTTCGTTGCACAATCCACTCGTCACTAGTATCCACAAGCGTCTCCAAGTCAGCATTCGTCAAAATCCGTTCAGGTACATAAGTACCCAGGGCCGTAAGCTTTGCTTTAGAATTCAACAATCTGATCACTCTCCTTTATAATCCTTGCCCTATTATAACACCTGATACTAATACCTGGTACTAATTTATTTCAAATTAGCTTCAATTGATATGAGTTAGTCTCAATTTGTACCTTTCCATTAAGTTAAGTATATATGTCTTACCTTTTCAACACAAAAAAAGAACCACATTCTCCTTGAGATTGTGGTTCTTTTTACTTTTGCTTGGCGACGTCCTACTCTCCCAGGACCCTGCGGTCCAAGTACCATCGGCGCTGGAGGGCTTAACGGTCGTGTTCGGGATGGGTACGTGTGGAACCCCTCCGCTATCGCCACCAAACATGAATTTGTAAAACAAATTCTTCCGTATGGATATTCAGTTCATCACTAATCGTGTAAATGAATAGCCATGCGCTTATCGTATGTATCTTCTACATACCTTCAAGGTGTTACACCCTGAAAACTGGATCCGAAACTCCATTGCGTCCTATACTTTAGGATAAGCCCTCGACCGATTAGTATTGGTCAGCTCCATGCATTACTGCACTTCCACCCCCAACCTATCTACCTCGTCGTCTTCAAGGGGTCT